>NZ_JBCEBO010000002.1:0-749143 GCF_049472555.1 Herbiconiux sp. 11R-BC
CTCGGCTACGACGTCATCGGCGGCAACATCACCGTCTTCCAGCTCTTCGACCAGCAGTCCAACCTCCCCGCCGGCGTCGTGCCCCTGTTCATGCTCGACGTCTGGGAGCACGCCTACTACCTCGACTACCTCAACGTGCGCGCCGACTACATCAAAGCCATCTGGAACATCGCCAACTGGTCCAACGTCGCCACCCGCCTCCAGGCCGCCCGCTCGAACACCACCGGCCTCCTCACCTTCTAACCCCCCTGCCTCCCCCCCTCAAAAAACAAGGAGATTCGGGAAAAACAAGGAGATTCTGGACGACTCGCCGGGAGACCAAGGTCCACTAGCGGCGAGTCGTCCAGAATCTCCTTGTTTTTGGTGGGGGTGGGGCTGGGTCCGGGCCGGCGGCAGTCACCAGGCCAGACGCTCGGTGCTCCGCGAAGCCGCCCGCCGCGCCACCTCCCGCACCCGCGAGTGCAGTTCCGCCGACGCCTGCCCCGCCAGGGGATGCGTCGACACCCCGTTCTCCGAGACGAGCCGGCCCCCCACGAACACCTTCTTCAGGTTCCGCAGCCCCATCGCGAAGGCGTAGTGCGCATACACGTCCCACACCGGCCCGGTGTCGGGCACCGTCGGGTCGACCACGAGGAAGTCCGCGGCCTTGCCCACCTCCAGCGACCCCACCCGCGCCGCCACCTGCGGGCCGAGCGCCTCGGCCGAGCCGAGGGTGTGCATCCGGAGCATCTCCCTCGGCATGATGATCGACGCATCCTGATTCACGGCCCTCTGCGTGTACATGCCGATACGCAGGTTCTGGAACGGGTCGGAGATGTCGGTGCACGACTGGTCGTCGAGTCCGATGCCGACGGGCATGCCGAGCTCGCGGTAGCGCGGGATGTCGGGCACGCCCGAACCGAGCCGCCCGTTCGACGCGGGCTGCCACACCATGCCGGCGCCCGACGAGGCCGCGACGCGCGACATGTAGGCATCCGGGTGCACGAAGTGCCCGAAGAGGAAGCCCGGCCGCAGCGCCCCGGCCTCCTCGTACCACTGGAACTTCTCGCGCTGCTGGTCGAGCGCCTCGCTGGTCTCGAGGAAGTGGGCCTGGTTGCCGATGCCGTGCGCATCCATCGCCGCCACCTCGTCGCGCGCCGCCTGCGCCGACGCCGACCACTGCACCGCTCCGAACACCGAGGCGCCGAGGTTCAAGGCGGCCGGCACGGTGTCGGTGACGTAGGCCACGGCGCGCGCGAACACCTCGAACGCCTCCTCGGCCGGCTGGAACTCGCTGTCGAGCCGGATGGCGTTCATCATGCGGATGCCGGCATCCCGCGCCGCGTCGACCTGCTTGAAGAGGTACTCCTCCGGCCGGATCGCGTAGATCTCGCGCTGGTCGGTCGCAGCGTCGTACTTGCCCACCACGCGGGAGTCGGTGAAGTTGTAGGCGCTCGTCACCCCGTTGCCGAGGAAGTCGAGGCAGCCGTGCAGGGTGAACCAGTAGACGTCGTCCTCGTCGGCGCCCGAGATGAACGTGCTCTGCTCGCCGACCCAGCCGTAGAGGCTGTCGCCGGGGGTCATGCCGCGCAGGCCGCTCGTGAAGATGTGGCTGTGCGCCGAGACGAAGCCGGGTGCCACGAAGGCGCCGCCCGCGTCGAGCACCTCGCCCGTGCCGATGGCCCACTCACCCTCGGCGGCCCGCGGCGGCTCGCCCTCGCCCATCGCGGTGATGAGCCCGTCGTGCCCCACCGTGAACCAGCCCCGGAACCAGTCGACGCCGTCGGCCATAGGAATGACGACGGCGTTCGTGACGGTGAGAGCGGGGCCGGATGCGCGGGTCGAGTCGGTCATACGCCCATCTTCCCCGAGCCACATTGCGCGCAGGTTTCGCCGCGGCCGAACTCAAACCCAGCAGGGGGCGCGGAAGGCCGCGATAGCCTGGGAGCACAACATTCCCCGCGCGCTAGGACCCCATGACCCTCTCCGACGAACCCCGCTCCGCCACGCCCATCGACGTGCCGGGGGCGATCGTGGCACCGACCCAGGCGGCGCGCGAGCGCGCTCCGCGCATCGTGCTGGTGCGGCACGGCGAGACCGAGTGGAGCATCAGCGGGCAGCACACCGGCCGCACCGACATCCCGCTCACCGCGCGCGGCGAGGAGCAGGCCCGTTCGGTGGCCCGCGTGCTCGAGGGGCAGCAATTCGGGCTGGTGCTGACGAGCCCGCGCATCCGCGCCGCCGAGACGGCCCGCATCGCCGGCTACGGCGACGTGGCCGAGGTCGACGACAACCTGCGCGAGTGGGACTACGGCGCCTACGAGGGCCTCACCAGCCCGCAGATCGCCGAAGCCTACGGCGAGGCGTGGAACCTGTGGGAAGACGGCGTGCAGACGGATGCGCTGGGCCGCGGCGAACAGGCCGCCGACCTCCACGCCCGCAACACCGCCATCATCGAGCGCGCCCGCCGCACCCTCAACCACGGCGACGACGTGCTGGTGTTCTCGCACGGCCACTTCCTGCGCACGCTCACCGCCACCTGGATGGGCCTGCCCATCCGCGCCGGCGAGCTCCTGGTGCTCGACACCGCCTCGATCAGCGTGCTCGGCTTCGAGCACGGCAACCAGGTGCTGCGGTCCTGGAACCGCACGCCCTGGGCGGAGTAGGCGGCGCCACACCGCACCACCCCGCCGCGACCACCGCGCATCCGCCCGACCACCGCATCCGCCCGACCAGAAAGCCGAAGCCGTGACCGCATCCCTGCCCCCGGTCATCACCACGCCCGCCGCCGCGACCGGCGCGCTCGCCACCCTCGCCGAGGGCTTCGCCGCCGTCGCCGTCGCGCGCGACAAGGAGGGCACCGCCCCTGTCGCCGAGGTCGAGCAGCTCCGCGCCACGGGCATCCTGCCGGCCCTCGTCCCGCGCGAGCTCGGCGGCGGCGGTCTCGACTGGCACACCGTGTTCGAGGCCTTGCGCCCCGTGATCCGGGCGGATGCCGGCCTCGGCCACGTGTTCGCCTACCACTTCGTGAACTCCTGGCGCCTGCAGCTCAACGAGAACCAGCCGCGCATCGACGAGCTGCAGCGCGGCCTCGCGGCCAACCACTGGTTCTGGGGCGGAGCAGGCAACCCGCGCGACGCGGGGCTCGAGCTGACCCCCGTCGAGGGCGGCTTCACCGTGAGCGGCCGCAAGTTCTTCGCCACCGGCGCCCAGGTCGCCGACCGCATCACGGCGAGCGGCACCCGCCTCGACACGGGCGAGAAGCTCGCCATCATCATCGACGCGCACCAGCCGGGCGTCGTGCACCACGACGACTGGGAGAACATCGGCCAGCGGCTCTCCGCCTCGGGCTCGGTGTCGTTCCAGGGGGCGTCGGTCCCGGATGCGCACGTGCTCGGCTTCGGCGAGCAGTCCGGCCCGCGCTACCGGCCGTTCGCGTCGCTCTCGATCCTGCTGTTCCAGCTCGCGCTCGACCACCTCCACGTCGGCCTCGCCGAAGGCGCGCTGGAGGCCGCCGCCGCCTACGTGCGCACCACCACGAAGCCGTGGTCGACCAGCGGACTCTCGCGGGCGGTCGACGACCCCTACATCCGCGAGCTCATCGGCGAACTCACCTCGTCGACCCGGGCGGCGGATGCGCTCACCTGGCGCGCGACCGACGCCCTCGCCGGCGCGGCCGAACGCGGCTGGGACCTCACCGACGCCGAGCGCGGCGAGGTGGCGGTGGAGATCGCCGCCGCGAAGGTCGTGACCACGAAGACCGTGCTCGACGTGACCTCCCACCTGTTCGAGCTCACCGGCGCCCGCGCCACCGGCGAGGCCTACGGCTTCGACCGCTTCTGGCGCAACGCCCGCACCATCACGCTGCACGACCCGGTCGCGTACAAGGCGCAGGAGGTGGGCGACCACGCCCTGCAGGGGAACTTCCCGGAGCCGTCGGGGTACAGCTAGCTGTGCTGCTGTGCTAGCTGCCGTGGGCGCCGTGCTTCGCGCGGCGTCCACGGGCCGCGCCGGTCCCCGCCCGGCGCGGCGCGACATGTGGCGGGGAGGTCGCTTCGCGGCCTCGCCGCCACCTTGGGTCGTCGAGTACGGCCTGTTGCGTCGGTATCATGCGCCGGAGTCAGGGAGCGTCCGCGCTCGGGCGAGGCGGGTTTCGGGGGGTCGAAATGCTGGTAATCGGGGGGGTCGGGGCATGCGGCGGGTGCCCGGCTGGCACAATGGGCCGGTGAACGACGCGACGAGAACGGCCCTGCAGAGCCGCCCATCCGGGGCAGCGCCCACCAAGGCCGAGCTCCGGCGCTGGCGCCAGTACCTCGCCGACGAGCGGGCCGAGGCGCGGGTCTACCGCGAGCTCGCTCAGCGGCGGCCGGAAGGTCCCGAACGGGAGATCCTCGAGGCGCTGGCCGAGGCCGAGGGCCGGCACGAGTCGCACTGGCTCGAGCTGCTGGGCGACGACGTGGGCAAGCCGCGCCGCGCCGACATCCGCACCCGCATGCTCGCGGTGCTCGCCCGCCGCTTCGGCTCGGTGTTCGTGCTGGCCCTGATGCAGCGCGCGGAAGCCCGCTCCCCCTACGAGCAGGACGCCGACGCGACCCCGGCGATGGCCGCCGACGAGCGCATCCACGGCGAGGTGGTGCGCGCGCTCGCCGCCCGCGGCCGCTCGCGGCTCTCGGGCACCTTCCGTGCCGCCGTGTTCGGCGCGAACGACGGACTCGTCTCGAACCTCGCCCTCGTGCTCGGCATCGGGGCGACCGGTGTCGCGCCGGGCGTCGTGCTCGCCACCGGCATCGCGGGCCTGCTCGCCGGCGCGCTCTCGATGGGCGCCGGGGAGTTCGTCTCTGTGCGGTCCCAGCGCGAGCTGCTCGCCGCCTCCACCCCCGATCCCGAGGCGCACACGGCGGTTCCGCGCCTCGACGTCGACGCCAACGAGCTGGCCCTCATCTACCGCGCCCGCGGCATGTCGGAGGAGGAGGCCGAGGTGAAGGCCGCCGACGTGTTCGGGGGGCTCACCACCGCCACCTCGGCCATCCGCATCCAGCGGGCCGGGGATGCCGGCCTCACCGCCCCCGAGATCACCACGACCGGCGACCCCGAGGAGCACGAGGAGATCGGCACGGCCTGGCAGGCCGCCCTGTCCTCGTTCTGCTTCTTCGCCTCGGGCGCCATCATCCCGGTGCTGCCGTATCTCTTCGGCCTCACCGGGCTGACCGCGGTGATCGTGGCCTCGGCCCTCGTGGGACTCGCGCTGCTCGGCACCGGCGCCGTGGTGGGGCTGCTCTCAGGCGGCCCGCCGCTGCGCCGGGCGCTGCGGCAGCTCGCCATCGGCTTCGGCGCCGCCGCCGTCACCTACGTGCTGGGCCTGATCTTCGGCGCCGCCGGAATCTAGCCCCGGGCGGGCAGCGGATGCTCCGCTAGGCCGAGACCGAGGCCAGCTCGTCGTAGGTGGCGAACTTCGTGGCCACGTCGCTGCCGGTGAAGTTGCCCACCCAGCCGTCGTCGTCGTGGAAGAAGCGCACCGAGACGTAGTCGGGCGAGGTGCCCATGTCGAACCAGTGCGTGGTGTCCTTCGGCACGGAGAGCAGGTCGCCGGCCTCGCAGAACACGGCGTGCACCTTGCCGTCGACGTGCAGGTAGAAGACGCCGGAGCCGCGGGCGAAGAAGCGGTCCTCGTCGTCGTCGTGCTGGTGCTCGCTGAGGAACTTCTGGCGCGCAGTGGCCGAGGTCTCGCGGTACTCCTCGGTGTCTTCGGGGGTGATCGACACCACGTCGACGAGCGTGTAGCCGTAGGCCTCGTTCACGCCGTCGATCTCGGCGCGGTAGGCCTCGAGCACCTCGTCCTGCGACGGGTCGGCCGACAGCTCCTTGAGCTCCCAGCGGCTGAAGCGGGCGCCGAGGCCGGCGAGCACCTCGCGGATGGTGTCGGCATCCCGGGTCTGCAGCTCGGGAGTCGAAGGGTCGTTGTCGTTCCACACGGTCAGGAGGGTCATGCTTCAATGCTATTCCTCCGGTTGTGCACAATCGGCGCCGCGGGCGCAGAAAGTAACAGAAGGCAACACGATTCGTCGCGCGACGCGCCAGGAGTGTTGAATCGACAGGCAATCACAGCGCTTGTCGGGCATTCCCGACGCACCCGAACCTTCCCGAAGGAGCCTTCAATGGCCATCACCCGTCGAGTCGCCGTCGTGGCGGCTCTCGCCACGGCGAGCATCCTCGCCCTCTCCGCCTGCGCGCAGTCCAGCGGCACCTCGACCGGCGCCGCCGAGTCGAGCACCGCGACCGCCGCGTCCGCTCCGCTCCCCGCCCCCTTCGACGGCAGCCCCGTCAAGGTCGCCCTCGTGCGCCAGAGCGGCGCCGGCGACTTCTTCACCTCCTGGGGCGCCGGTGCCGCAGCCCAGGCGAAGGCCGCGAACATCGACCTCCAGGTCACGGATGCGCGCAACGACAACGCGAAGCAGGCCAGCGACCTCGAGCAGGCCATCGCCGCCAAGCCCGCCGCGATCATCATCGACCACGGCCAGACCGACACGATCCAGCCCCTCGTCACGAAGGCCGTCGCCGCCGGCATCCCCGTCGTGATCTACGACCTCGCGCTCACCGACACCACCGGTGTCATCACCACGAGCCAGTCCGACGCCTCGATGGCCCAGGGCGTGCTCGACCAGCTGGTCAAGGACGTCGGAGACGGCGCCAAGGTCGGCTACGTCTCGGCCACCGGCTTCGCGCCGCTGGACCGCCGCGCTGCGGTCTGGAACCAGTACGTGAAGGACCACAACCTGAACGTGGTGTTCTCCACCGGCAAGGTCACCGAGTCCACCGCGACCGACAACATCCCGCTCGTCGACGCCGCCCTCAAGCAGAACCCCGACGTGCAGGCGATCTTCGCCCCGTACGATGAGATCACCAAGGGCACGGTGCAGGCCGTCATCCAGAACAATCTGCAGAGCAAGGTGAAGGTGTACGGAATCGACATCTCGAACGCCGACCTCGAGGTCATCACGGCGCCGGACAGCCCCTGGGTCGCCACCTCGGCCACCGACCCGGCCGCCGTGGGCGCCGCCGTCGTGCGCACCCTCGCGCTCAGCCTCGCCGGCCAGCTCGGCAAGACCGACGTGCAGTTCCCCGCGAAGACCATCACCCAGCAGTTCCTGGCCGACAACAACGTCACCAACGTGGCCGAGCTCCGCGTGGCGGAGCCGTCGCTGAAGCTCGACGACGTCGTGGTCGCAGATTGGCTGCCCGCGGTCTCCGAATGACATCAGCTTCACCCGCTCCGGTCGAGGGGCACGACGTCAGCGTCGTGTCCCTCGTCGGCGTCTCCGTGGCCTACGGTTCGAACGTGGTGCTCACCGACGTGGCGCTCGAGTTCCGCGCCGGTGAGATCACCGCGCTGCTCGGCGCCAACGGAGCCGGCAAGTCCACGCTCATCAAGGCGCTCTCCGGCGCCAATTCGCGCTACACCGGCGAGATCAGCATCGACGGCCAGCCCGTGCATCTCGCCTCGCCCGTGCAGGCCCGCCAGCTCGGCATCTCGGCCGTGCACCAGAAGGTGGCCGACGGCATCGTCCCCGGCCTGTCGGTGGCCGAGAACCTGACGCTCGACGACCTCGCGCAGGCGTCGCGGCATCCGTTCCGCAACCGCAAGCAGGCCACGGCCGACGCCCGGGCGGCCCTCGCCACGCTCGGCCTCGACTGGTCGGACGCGGCCCTCGAGCAGGATGCCGCGAACCTCGCCATCTCCGACGCCCAGCTGCTCGTGCTCGCGCGCGCCCTGCGCGGCCGGCCGCGCCTGCTCATCCTCGACGAGCCCACCTCGGCGCTCACCGCCGCCGAGGCCGAACGCCTGTTCTCGGTGCTGCGGGGCCTGCGGGCCTCGGGGCTCTCGATCGTCTACGTCTCCCACCGCTTCGGCGAGATCGAAGCCCTCGCCGACCGCGTGGTGGTGCTGCGCGACGGCATCGTGCAGAGCAACTCGGTGCGCCCCTTCGAGTGGACCGAGATCCTCCACGACATGCTCGGCCGGGTCACCACGCTCGACCACGACCGCGGCACCACCCACCACGGCGCGGATGCCGTTGCCCGCCTCGAGGGCGTGCAGCTCTTCCCCGAATCGGCCCCGATCGACCTCGAGATCAAGCGCGGCGAAGTGCTCGGCATCCTCGGCCTCATCGGCGCCGGCAAGTCCGAGATCGCGGAGCTGCTCGGCGGCCTCGCCGCTCCCCTCGCCGGATCGCTCTCGCTCGGCGGCGCCCCCTACGCACCCAAGCGGCCGACCGACGCCATCCGGGCCGGCGTGGTGCTCGTGCCCGAAGACCGCCAGCGGCAGGGCATCCTCCCCGGCTGGTCGGTGGCCCACAACGTGACCCTGCCGTTCCTCGCCGAGTCGAGCGTGTTCGGGCTGCTGCGCAAGCGCTTCGAGCGTTCGCGCGCCGACAGCGTGATCGACACACTCTCCGTGGTCACGAGCGGGCCGGATGCGCTCATCGACGACCTCTCCGGCGGCAACCAGCAGAAGGTCGTGGTGGGCCGCTGGCTCTCCGCCGAGCCGAAGCTCGCCCTTCTCGACGAACCCTTCCGCGGCGTCGACATCGCCGCCCGCCGCGAGATCGGGGCGCGCCTGTCGGCCCTCGCCGAAGACGCCGCGGCCGCGGTCGTGCTCTCCAGCGACGTCGACGAGATCTTCGAGGTGGCCGACCGCATCGTGGTGCTCGTGGCCGGCGAGATCGAGCTCGACCGCTACGCCGACGAGGTCGACCGCAGCACCGTCATCGGCGCGTTCCTCGGCCGGGCGAGCGGGCCCGGCGCATCCGCTTCAGAACTCCCCGAGTCCGCCCCCGAAAGGACCTCGAATGACCAGCCCTAGCGCTGCCCCCGCACGACGCTCCACCGGCGAGCGTGCAGCCGCCTTCGTGGTGAAGTGGGGATTCGTGGCGGTCACCGTCGCCCTCATCCTGTTCTTCCTCATCACCGAGCCGAGCTTCCGCACGGTCGACAACATCTTCGGCATGCTCAAGTTCATCGCGCCCACGGCCATCGCCGGGCTCGGCGTGATGCTCGCGATGACGGTGGGCGGCATCGACCTCTCGGTGGGGGCCTCCGCCGGCTTCGCCGTGTCGATCGCGGCCTGGACCATGGTGATCGCCAACCAGGTGGGCGGGGTCGCCGTGACGGTGGTGCTCGTCTGCGGGCTGCTCATCGGCGCGCTCAACGCCTTCCTCATCGTGGTGGCGCGCATCCCCGACCTGCTGGCCACCTTGACCACGATGTTCGTGATCGTGGGCCTCAAGCTCATCATCGTCGACGGCAAGTCGATCTCGTCGCAGATGACCCTGAACGACGGCAGCACCGCGCCGGGCAAGTTCACGGCCGACTTCCTCTGGCTCGACCGCGGCTCGATCGGCCCGGTGCCGGTGCCGGTCATCATCTTCCTCGTCATCACGGTGCTGCTCTGGTTCCTGCTCGAGCGCACCCGCTGGGGCCGCGCCCTGTTCGCGGTGGGCACGAACTCCGAGGCCGCGCGGCTCTCGGGCATCCGCGTGCAGTGGTACCGCACGGCCGCCTACATGGGCTGCGGGCTGCTCGCCTCCGTGGCCGGTCTGCTGCTCGCCGCCCGCATCGGCCAGGGCGACGTGAGCGCCGGCAACTCGCTGCTGCTGGATGCGGTGGCCGTGGCCCTCGTGGGCGTCTCGGTGCTCGGCATCGGCCGCCCCAACGCCTGGGGCACCGCGCTCGGCGCCGTGCTCATCGCCGTGATGGTGACGGGCTTCACCATGCTCGGCCTGCCCTACTACGCGCAGGACTTCGGCAAGGGCGTCGTGCTGCTCATCGCCCTGCTGTTCAGCTTCACCTTCTCGCGTCGCCGCACCGTCGTCACGGCGGGCTCGACCACCTCGGCGTCGTAAGGGGCGGACCATGACCGGCAGCGCATCCGATTTCTCGCAGCTCAGCCTCGAGACCGTCACCGCCTACCTGGCCTCGCGGCCGGCGCTCGGCGGCATCGTCGACGTCACGCGCATCGCCTCGGTGCGCGAGGTGGGCGACGGCAACCTCAACCTCGTGTTCATCATCGACGACGCGGCGGGAGCCTCCGTGGTGCTCAAGCAGTCGCTCCCGCACGTGCGCACCGACCCCTCGTGGCCGATGACCCGCGAGCGCTCGGCGCGCGAGGCCACCGTGCTCGGCGCGCACGTGCTCGCCGACCCCGAGCACGTTCCGGCGTTCTACGACTTCGACGCCGAGAACTACGTGCTGGCCATCGAGAACCTCTCCGACCACCGGGTGTGGCGCAACGAGCTCAACGAGGGGCGCGTGCACGAGTACGCGGCCGGGGAGCTGGGGCGGTACATCGCGCGCGCGGCCTTCGCGACCTCGCCGCTCGGGCTCGACCCGCTCGAGCACAAGCGGCTCGTGGCGCGGGCCGTGAACCCCGAGCTGCAGCAGATCACCGAGGACCTCGTGTTCACCGAGCCCTACATCGAGCACGCCCACAACGTGGTGCTGCCGGGCAACGAGGCCGACGTGGCGGCACTGCGCTCCGACGCGGCCCTCGTGCGCGAGATGGGGCTCGCGAAGTGGCGGTTCATGACCACGGCGCAGTCGCTCATCCACGGCGACCTGCACACCGGGTCGGTGTTCGTGCGCGCGGGCGCGACGTCGGGCGAGGCTGCGACAGACGCAACGGATGCGCGGGGCGCGACCACCGCATCCGTGCGGGCCTTCGACAGCGAGTTCGGGTTCGTGGGGCCGACCGGGTTCGACCTGGGCGCGCTCTGGGCGAACTTCATCATCGCCGGCGCGCGGGCCGAGGCACTCGGCGAGCCGGCGCGGGCCGAGCTCATCCTGAGCCTTCCGGGACGGTTGTGGTCGGCGTTCGAGGCGGAGTACCGCACGCTCTGGCCCGCGCGCATCGACCCGCGGGTCTGGACCGACGAGGTGCTCGAGCGGCTGCTCGACGGCATCCGCGACGACGCGGCGATCTTCGCTGCGGCCAAGGCCATCCGGCGCATCGTGGGCTTCGCGAAGGCGAGCGACATCGAGAGCCTCGAGCCGGCGCTGCGCGAGCGCGCGGCCCGGGGCGTGCTGCACGCCGGCCGCGCGCTCGCGCTCACCCGCCACGGCATCGCCGACGTCGACGCCCTGGCCGCCGAGTCGCTCGCCACCCTGCGCGCCGCCCGCTGACCCAGCCCCTCTTCGCTCCCTCCCTTCCCGCCCGCCCCTACCCCTGCAAAAAACAAGGACTTTTCCGTCGACACGCCGGGTCTCGAGGTCGTACGACCGGCGTGGCGGGCGGTGAGTCCTTGTTTTTGGCAGGGAGACGAGTCCTTGTTCTTGGCAGGGGGCGGGTGGGACGACCGGAGAGGAACGCCAGTGGGGGAGACTGGAGAGATCGAGCTGCTCCAGGAGGACACCATGACGACGATCGAGGCCGGAACCGCCCTTCGGGGTGATGTGGTGGTGTTCGCCGGGACCGGAGCCGGGGCATCCGCGCCACGCGCACTGCCGCTCGCGGCGGCGACCGTGAGCGTGGCCGACCTCTCGGTGACGCGCGGCGACGGCGTGTTCGAGTCGATCGCCGTGCTCGGCGGGCGCTTCGTGGCCCTGGACGCCCACCTGGCGCGACTCGCACACTCGGCCGCGATGCTCGACCTGCCGGCGCCCGACCTCGCCGCCTTCGAGGCCGCGGCCCGCCTCGGCGTCGAAGCGCACACCGCCGAGCCCGAACTGCTGGTGAAGCTCGTCTACACACGCGGCCTCGAGGCGAGCGGAGCGGCGGATGCGCAGCCCGCACCGAGCGGCTGGGCCCAGGTGATGTCGGGGCCCGACCACGGCGCGGCGCGCACCGCCGGCATCCGGGTTGTCACCCTCGACCGCGGCTACCGGCACGACGTGGCCCAGACCTCGCCGTGGCTGCTGCAGGGCGCGAAGACGCTCTCCTACGCGCTCAACAAGGCCGCGCTGCGCGAGGCCGCCCGGCGCGGCGCCGACGACGTGATCTTCGTGAGCAGCGACGGCGTGGTGCTCGAAGGGCCCACCTCGACCGTGCTGGTGCGGCACGGCGACGTCTTCCGCACCCCGCGCACCGACCTCGGCATCCTCGCCGGAACCACTCAGGCGCTCGTCTTCGACACTCTCGCGAAGCTCGGCTTCGACACCGCCGAGGCGGTCATCCCGCCCGAGGAGCTCGCCGCCGCCGACGCGGTCTGGCTGCTCTCGAGCGGCCGGCTCGTGGCTCCGGTGCGCGAGCTCGACGGGCGGAGCATCCCGGTCGACGCCGCCTTCACGGCCACGCTGCTCGCGGAGACCTTCGGGCTGCGCTGAGAGCTCCGCCCCGGGTCGTGGCCCGCGGGTGCACAATGAAGGCATGGCCTCCCCCGATCTCGACGAGCTGCGGCGACTGCGGCGGGCGCGCGATCTGATGGACCGCGAATACGCCCGCCCGCTCGACGTGCCCGCGCTCGCGCGCTCGGCCCTCATGTCGACCGCGCACTTCAGCCGCCGCTTCCGCGAGGCCTACGGCGAGACGCCCTACGCGCACCTGATGACCCGGCGCATCGAGCGCGCCAAGGCCCTGCTGCGGCGCGGCGACATCAGCGTCACGGACGCCTGCTTCGCGGTGGGCTGCACGAGCCTCGGCTCCTTCAGCTCGCGGTTCACCGAGATCGTCGGCGAGACGCCGAGCGCGTACCGGGCCCGCGACCACGACGAGAGCCGGTCCGTGCCGAGCTGCGCCTCCATGGTGCTGGGCCGGCCGCGACGCGGGCAGACGAGCAGGAACGAAGAAGCGGCGGTCGGCGGCGCCCACTAGCGTCGGTGGCATGACCGTTTCACTCAGCCACGTCCACGTGCTCGTCGACGACCCCGACGCCGCACTCGCCTTCTATCGCGACACCCTCGGCCTCGAGCTCCGCAACGAGGTCGCCAACGACGGGTTCCGCTGGCTCACGCTCACCACGCCGTCGCAGCCCGAGATCGAGATCGTGCTCTCCCAGCCGCAGGCCGGCCGCTCGCCCGAAGACGGCGAGGCCCTCGCCGCGATGCTCGCGAAGGGCGAGCTGCCGGGCGTGCTCTTCCGCACCGACGACCTCGACGCCACCTTCGAGCGGGTGCGTGCCGCGGGCAACGCCGAGATCCTGCAGGAGCCCACCGACCAGTTCTGGGGCGTGCGCGACGCCGCCTTCCGTGACCCCTCGGGCAACATGGTGCGCATCAGCCAGTCCTGAGAGGCCGCTGGCGAGCCCGACAGTCCCTCAGCGCTCGAGCTGCGGCAGCACGCGGGTGCCGAGCAGTTCGAGACCCTCGAGCTCGTCGATGCCGAGCGGCGTGCCGAACTCCACGCGCGCCACCCCGGCGTCGATGAGTGACTGCGCCTGCGCGGCCACGTCGTCGGGCGTGCCGCTGAAGGCGAAGAGGTCGAGCACGTCCGAGGGCACCAGCCGGCCCGCGGCCTCCTCGTCGCCGTCGCGGAGCAGTTCGCGGATGCGCGGCAGCAGATCCTCGGGCAGCGTCACCGTCGGGTCGAGCGCCGCGATCGCGTCGAGGTACATGGCCACCTGCCGCCGGGCGTGCGTGCGTGCGGCCGTTCTGTCGAGCGACACCACCGTCACAGCGCCGAGCACGACCCCCACGCTGCCGAGCGGGCGTCCCGCAGCCGCCTCGCCGACCGCGAGGCGCTCCCGCGTCACGCCCACCATCGCGGGGTTCGCACTTCCGCCGATCTTGATCTCGTCGGCGATGCGGCCCGCGAGCTCGGCACCACGCGGCCCCCAGCTGCCGATGAGCAGCGGCGGGTCGGCCCGCTCGAGCGTGTACCGCAGCCGCACGCCCGGCTCGAGCCGGAACATCCGGCCCTCGTAGCCCTCGCCGTCGCCCGACAGCAGCGCCCGGATGAACCCGGCCGCGTCCTCGAGGGCCCGCAGCGGGGTGGGCTGGCCGAGACCGATCGCATCCAGCCAGGTGCCCTTCGCGAGCCCGAGGTAGGCCCGGCCGCCGGATGCGCGGTCGAGCGCCGCGAGCTGACCCGCGATCTCGTAGGGGTGCAGCGTGTAGGGATTCCAGCAGGCGACCCCCAGGCGCACCCGCTCGGTCGCCTTAGCCACCTCGAGCAGCGGCGCGACCGGAGGCTGGTAGAGCAGGTCGCTGAACACGGTGACCACGTCGATGCCGAGAGCCTCTGCCCGGCTCGCGATCTGCGCGTAGCGGCCCGGCTCCTTGTCGCTCTGCAGGCCGATGCCGATCTCGACGCGGCGGGCGGATGCGGCGCTCACGTGAGCTCGTCCGAGACGAGGTCGACGGTGCCGATGCGGTCGATGCGCATGATGAGACGCTCCTCGGGGTCGGGGCAGGCCACGCGGGTGTCCTTCTCGAGCCAGTCGGCGGCCGGGAGCTGCCGCTGCTTGGCCGGGATCATCGGCATGGCCGCCTGCAGCGCGTAGATGCAGAAGTGCTTGCCCTCGGGGATGCGCAGCTCGTTGCTCGAGACGACCTCGCAGAAGTCGCCCACGCGCATCCCGCACACCGAGCGGCCCTCGATCGACTCCACGACCACCCTCAGGTCGAACAGCGTCATGTCGGGCTCGCCCCCGCCACCCTCACCCTCGGGCTCAGCCACGGGAGACCCCCGCCTTGTCGTCGCGCACGACGACGCCGTCGGCCATCACCCAGCGGAGCGAGCGCAGCGCCGACACGTCGGCCGTCGGGTCGCCGTCGACCGCGATGAGGTCGGCGCGCTTGCCCACGGCGATCGAGCCCACGAGCGCATCGACCCCGAGCCAGCGCGCCGGCTCGATCGTCGCCGCGGCGAGCGCCTTCACCGGCCCGAGCCCGAACTCCGCCATGTACTCGAGCTCGCGCACGGTGGCCGAGGTGCCCTCGAAGTGCCAGAACGGCGGCATGTCGCTGCCGAGCAGCACGGTCACTCCGGCCTCGAGCGCCATCTCGTACGACTCCCGGTGCCGGGGCCCCGCGTCGAGCGAGCGCTTCTGCATCCAGGCCGGCACGCCGAGCTCGTCGAAGAACGCGCCGCACCGGGTCACCACGAGGGTGGGCACGAGCGCCGTGCCCTGCGCGGCCATCGCCGCGGCGACCTCGGGGGTGAGCTGGTAGCCGTGCTCCACGCAGTCGAGTCCGAGGGCGACCGCCTCGGCGATGACGGATGCGGGCCCCGCGTGCGCGGTGACCTTGCGTCCCCAGGCATGGGCCGTGGAGATCGCCGCCTCCATCTCGTCGCGGTGCAGCTGCGGGGTGGAGATCTGCTCGTGCTCGCCCGCGATGCCGCCCGAGATCATCACCTTGATGAGGTCGGCCCCGGCCTTGATCTGGCTGCGCACCCCGCGGCGGAAGCCGACGGCCCCGTCGCACTCGAGCGTGTCGGAGCCCTCGTGGCCGTGGCCTCCGGTGCAGACCAGAGCCCGTCCGGCCGTCAGGATGCGCGGGCCGACTGCCCGCCCCGCGGCGATGGCATCGCGCAGCGCGAAGTCGGCGTGGTCCTTCTCGGCCACGCAGCGCACCGTGGTGACGCCCTCCATCAGGGTGCGGCGCGCGCCGTCGGCCATGTAGAGCGCGAGGGCGTGCGCGTCGAAGCCCGCGATCTCGGCGCCGCGGGTGCCGGGCAGCGCGAGCGAGAAGTGGGTGTGCATGTTGAGCAGACCGGGCAGCAGGTGGGCGCCGCCGAGGTCCACCTCGACGGGGGCCTCGGCCAGGGGCATCCGCTCGCGCACCTCCGCCTCGGGACCGAGGTCGACGATCTCGCCGTCGAGGATGCGCACGGCGGCCCCCGCCGTCACCGCACCGGTCTCGACGTCGACCACGGAGCATCCGACGAGCAGCTGGTGCCGCGGCGGCACGGGCGCGCTCACGAGAGCACCTCCGCAGCGGCCGCAGCGGCCGCGTCGAGCACGTCGACCTCGCTGCGGTCGCCCAGGAGCTCCCACCGCTGCAGCGAGAACGGCAGGTTGCCGTTCTTCCACACCCAGTCGTGGAACGCCCGGAAGTCGAACGGCTCCCCCGTGCCGGCCGAGGACTCGATGGCGTCGGCGAGCATCCGCATCAGCTGCAGCTTGCCCACGAGGTACGACATGCCGAGCCCCGGCGTGGCCAGGTAGAACGCGGTCTCCTCGCGGGCCGTTGCGTCGTCCATCGGCACCCGCGAGACGAAGGTCTGCACGCCCTCCTCGAGGGTGAACGCCCCGGTGGCGAGGCTCACGTCGACCACCACGCGCAGCGAGCGCAGCCGGTTGAAGTTGTGCACGACGTTCCGCGAGGCGGGGGCGTCGTCGAAGAGCCCGGCCTGCAGCATCATCTCCTCGTTGTAGAAGGCGATGCCCTCGTTGGCGGTGGAGTCGTAGTAGTGCCGGCGCAGCGCATCCTCGTGGGCCCAGGCGCGCACCAGCTGCTGGTAGTGGGCGCCCTCGTGGATGATGCCCAGCCGCGGGTCGATCGCGTTCGCCGCGTAGAAGTAGGGCAGCCCGGGCCCCGGGTCGGGGGTGTAGGCGAGGCCGTCCTCGCCCGCACGGTCGTAGCCGGTGAGGTCGTCGTTCACGCCGAACCAGTGCAGCGGCTCGACGTAGGCGGGCACCGGATGCACGTGGTAGTGCCCGAATCCGGCCTGGCTGAGCAGGTTCGCGGCCTCGGCGAAGTCGCGCATCGCCTGCTCGTCGGCGCGCTGGCGGGCGAGCTGCTCGTCGATGCCGGCGAAGGGCGCCGGGCGCTCCGGATGCGCGTTCTTCGCGAGCGCCTCCCAGACGACGGCGCGCCGGTACTCCTGCTCGGCGGCGGCCACGAGCGCCTCGGGCTCGTCGGCGATAAGGGCGACCGTGCGCAGGTAGTGCACGAAGGCGTCGCGGCCGATGGCGACGGAGGGGCCGAAGCCGGGCAGGGCATCCTGCAGCCAGTCGCGGAAGCCGGCGAGCGCCTGCCCCGCGATCGCGGCGGCCACCGAGGCGGCGGCGTGCCGTTCGGCGCCGAAGCCCGTGCCGTGCTGGGAGGCGAGGGCGGCGACGGAGGCGGTGAGCCGCCCCTCGATGCCGTCGAGCTCGCCGATGGCGATGCGGGCCAGGTCGGCCACGCCGTGGCCGTCGAGGTTCTCGCGGGCCTGGATGATCTGGGCGGGGATCGCCTGCAGGGCGTTCAGGATGCTCGCCTGCCGATCGTCGGCGAACGGCGGCCGGGCGAGCAGCAGGTCGAAGTAGGGGCCGACGACCTGGCCCACCAGGAAGTGCGCGTCGAAGCGCCAGGAGGGCAGGCCGTCGCACTCCCAGTCGGCGCGGGCGAGCACCGAGCCGAGCAGGCGGTGGTCGACCTGCACGGGAACGGGCTCGGCCGAGACGTCGATCGCTGCCCAGCGCTCACGGAACGCAGCCGCGGCGGTGCGGCGGGCGTCGATGTCGGCGGGCGCGAAGGCGGGCAGCCAGAGCGGTTCGTGCGGCACGCGCGGGATGTCGTCGGCGGTGCGGAACGCGGTGCGCACCCGCCACTCCCAGATCTCCGCGCCGAGCGCGGCGACTTCGTGGGCGCTCATCTACTTCTCCTTCTGTGGTGCAGCTGCCTGTGGTGCGGGGGAATCCTCCTCGCGAGTCGCCAAAATACGCCCTAAACCCCAGGTTTTGGGGCGTATTTTGGCGACTCGCGAGGAGGGAGGGCGCGGAGGGGCGGGAGCACCGAAGCGCCGAGGAGCTCGACGGCGGCCACGGGGTCGTCGCCGAGGGGCGGACCGAAGGAGAGGTGGCGGGCACCGAGCGCGAGCAGGCCCTCACAGCGGGCGACGACCGCGGCCGGATCGCCCGCGATGCCGAGGGCGAGCATGGGGCGAGTCACCGCATCCGCCGCCGCTTCGGGGTCGCCTCGGCGCAGGGCGGCGTCGACCTCGGCGAAGTCGGCGCGGGAGAGGCCCGCGCGCTCGAGCAGATAGGGCGAGAAGGCCGAGCCGTAGTAGGCGAGCTTGTGGGCGAGCGCGCGCTCGGCGCGCTCCTGGTCGTGGTCGACCGAGAGCCACACGCAGGCCGGCAGATCGAACCCGGATGCGAGCAGCGCGCCGAGTCCCGCACTCCCGGCCGGGCCGAGGCGGCCGGCCGCGAGCGCGCCGGCGGCGGCGTGCTCCGCGACGGTCGAGAAGTGCTCGGGCGGGAACAGCAGCGCCAGGATGCCGTCGGCCTCCGTGCCCGCGAACTCGATCATGCGCGGGCTCATCGCCCCCACGTAGATCGGCGTCGGCTGGGGCGGGACGCGCAGGTAGGCCTGCTCCGTCCAGCCGCTGCCCGAGCCCGGCACCGAGACGGGCCGGCCCCCCTCGAGCAGTGAGCGCAGGGCCCTCAGCGCTTCCCGCGTCGCCGTCAGCGGCTTCGGCTGCTCGATGCCGACCCAGCCGAGGAAGTCGGCCGCGCCCGCGGCGAGCCCGAGATGGAAGCGCCCGCCCGAGAGCTCCTGCATGGTCGAGGCGAACATCGCGATCTCGGCCGGATGCATCGTGTACGGGTTCACGATGCCGACGCCGAGCCCGATTCGGCTCGTCGAGGCGGCGAGCGCGCCGAGCAGAACGGGCGCCGAGCGCAGCATGAGGTCGTGCGACACCCAGAGCTGGTCGAAACCGGCCCGCTCGGCCGCCTGGGCCAGCTCGATCAGCTGACCGGGCTCGAGATCGTTGTTGAGCCGCAGGCTGAAGCGCAGGGGCGCGCCGGCGCCGTCGACCGCCACGATCAGGCCTCCAGCAGGGCCAGCTCGCGAGCCGGTCCGCCGGCGGGCTGCAGCCAGCAGGCCGCCGAGCGCGCACCCTCCACGGCCACGAGCGCCGGGTCGTCGGTGCGGCAGCGGTCGAAGGCGAGCGGGCAGCGCGGGTGGAACCGGCAGCCGGCCGGGGGCGACGCCGGGTCGGGCACCTCGCCGCGCGGGGCGACCGGTGCCGCGGCGTCGAGGCCGAGCTTCGGGATTGCCTTGACCAGCGCATCCGAGTAAGGGTGCAGCGGCTCCGACCAGAGCGGTTCGGTCGGCGAGGTCTCCACGATGCGGCCGAGGTACATCACGGCCACACGGTCGGCCATGTGCCGGACGCCCGAGAGGTCGTGCGAGATGAACAGCACGCCCATGCCGCGTTCGCGCGCGATCTGCACGATGAGGTTCGACACCTGCGCGCGGGTCGACGCGTCGAGGGCCGACACCGGCTCGTCGGCCACGATCACCGAGGGCCGCGCGGCGAGCGCCCGGGCGATCGCGATGCGCTGCCGCTGGCCGCCCGAGAACTCGTGCGGGTAGCGGTCGCCGGCCGCCGCGGGGAGGCCGACGGCGTCGAGCAGCTCGTTCACGGCGGCACGCCGTGCAGTGCGCCCGGCCGTCGCCACCGGCGACCCGTCGCCCTCCGACGGCAGCCCGTCGGCGATCTGCCGCCAGATCCGGCGGCGCGGGTTCAGCGAGGAGTACGGGTCCTGGAAGATCATCTGCAGACCGCGGTCGCGCACCGGGCGGGCACCGCGGCCGAGCGAGGCCACCGGATGCCCGTCGAGCGTCACGCTGCCGCTCGCGAGCTTCTCGAGGCCCACGATCGCCTTGCCGAGCGACGACTTGCCGCAGCCCGACTCCCCCACGAGGCCCACGATCTCGCCGGCGCCCACCTGCAGGCTCACGCCGGCGACGGCGTGCACGGTGGGCCGTCCGCTGACCTTGTAGTCGACGACCACGTCCTTCACGTCGAGCACGGTCACGATCCGATCCTTCCGTCGAGCAGAACACCGGTCGCCGAGCCGTCCGCCGGGGCGAACGGGTCGACGTGGCACGCCAGCACCCGCCCCGCACCGATCGGCAGGAGCTCCGGCACCTCGGTGCGGCAGCGGTCTTCGGCGAAGGCGCAGCGCGGGTGGAACGCGCATCCGGCCGGCCTCCGCTCGGGAGTGGCGGCCTCGCCCGGGATGGCCACGAGCGGATGCCCGAGATTCTGCGCATCCGGCAGCGCGTCGACGAGCGCCCGCGTGTAGGGGTGCCTCGGAGCGGCGAGCACCTGCCGCGTTCCGCCGCGTTCGGCGACCCGGCCGGAGTACATCACGTAGAGCTCGTCGGTGGTGACGTTCATCACGCCGAGGTCGTGGGTGATGAACACCACGGCCATACCGAGCTCCCGGCGGAGCTGTTCGAGCAGGCCCAGGATGCCGGCCTGCACGGTCACGTCGAGCGCCGTGGTGACCTCGTCGGCGATGAGCAGCTTGGGCTCGCAGGCCAGCGCCCCGGCGATGGCGATGCGCTGCCGCATGCCGCCCGAGAAGTGGTGCGGGTAGGCCGAGAGCGCCTTCGACGGGTTCGGGATGCGCACGAGCTCGAGCATCTCTACGGCCCGGGCCTTCGCGGCCCGCCTCGACAGCGAGCGGTGCACGCGCAACTGCTCGGTGAGCTGCGTCTCGACCGAGAGCATGGGGTGCAGCGAGGTCATCGGGTCTTGGAACACCATCGCCACCGTCGTGCCGCGCACCTCGCGCAGGCGCTTCTTGCTCATCGTCAGCACGTCTTCGCCGTCGAGCCGCACGGCGCCGGTGGCGGTCGCGCCGTCGGGCACGAAGCCGAGGGCGGTCAGGGCGGTGACGGTCTTGCCGCTGCCGCTCTCGCCCGCGAGGCCCACCATCTGGCCGCTGTCGACCGTGAGGGAGACACCGTCGACGAGAACCCGCGGGGCTCCGGTCGTGGCGAGGCTGATGGTGAGGTCGTCGATTTCGAGAAGGCTCATGGTGCTCCTAGATCTCGGCATCCGACAGCGACTTCGACGAGCGCGGGTCGAGACCGTCGCGCAGGGCGTCGCCGAGGAAGTTGAAGGCCAGCACGATCGAGAAGATCGCGAGGCCGGGGAACACGGCCACCCACCAGTTGGAGAAGGTGCGGGCGCCGTCGGAGACCATGGCGCCCCACTCGGGCGTCGGCGGCACGGCTCCGAGGCCGAGGTACGACAGGCCCGAGAGCAGCAGCACGGCGGCGCCGAGTTCGAGGGTGGCGAGCACGAGCACCGGGCCGGCGATGTTCGGCACCACCTCGCGCACGAGGGCACGCGCCGAGGAGGTGCCGAGCAGGCGCGAGGCCGCGATGTAGTTGCTCGACCGCAGGCTCAGCACGAGCGATCGCGTGACCCGGGCGTAGGAGGGCCAGGAGACCACCACGATCGCGACCACCGCGTTGGTGAGCGAGGGGCCGAGGGCGGCGGCGATCGCCATCGCGAGGATGATGCTCGGGAAGGCGAAGAACAGGTCGACCACGCGCATCAGGATGCTGTCGACCACGCCGCCGGCATAGCCCGCGATCGCGCCGATGACGCCACCGACGATCACCGAGAGCACCACGAGCACCACGGCGATCGGCAGGCTGATCTGCGCGCCGTACATCACGCGCGACAGCACGTCGCGGCCCACGCCGTCGGTGCCCATCCAGTGCTCGGGCGAGGGCGGGAGGAAGCGCGGCGAGTCCTGCGCGAGCGGGCCGTAGGGGGCGATGAGCGGCGCGAGCAGGGCGATGAGCACCCAGAACGCGATGATGGACACGCCCGCGATGCCGAGCGGCCGTCGCCAGGCGCGGGGCACCCGCACGCGGATGCTCCAGCGGTTCGGCGCCGTCGGCAGGCCGTCGGGCTCGATCTTGGGGTCGATGATCGGGGCACTGGTCATGAGGTCCTGATCCTCGGGTCGATGAGGCCGTACAGAATGTCGACGAGGAAGTTCACCAGGATGAACACGATGGCCACGAACAGCGTCACTCCCACGATGGCCGGCAGGTCGAGGTTCGAGGCGCTGCGGTAGGCGTAGGAGCCGATGCCCGGCCAGGCGAAGATCTGCTCCACGAGAACGGTTCCGGCCAGCAGCGAGGCGAAGGCCGAGCCGAGCACCGTGATCACGGGCACGAGCGCGCCGCGCAGGATGTGCCGGCGCACCACCAGCCCGGCGGGAAGGCCTTTCGCGTTGGCCGAGCGCACGTAGTCGTTGCCGATCACCTCGAGCATCGACGAGCGGGTGAAGCGCAGCAGCAGTCCGACCATCGGCGCCGCGAGCACGAGCGCGGGCAGGATGAGGTGCGCGACCGAGGAGCCGAGCGTGGCCCAGTTCGCGGTGATGATCGAGTCGAGCACGTAGAGCCCGGTGATGTGGTTCGGCGGCGTCTCGCCGGGGTTCAACCGCCCCGAGGAGGGGAACAGGCGCAGCTGCGTCGAGAACAGGAACACCGCGATGAGCGAGAGCCAGAAGATCGGGATGGAGACGCCGCCGAGGCTCACCACGCGCAGCGTGTGGTCGAGCGGTCCATTCGCGCGCAGCGCGGCGAGGATGCCGAGGCCGACGCCCACGATCACCGCGATCGCGGTGGCCGTGACGGCGAGCTCGAACGAGGCGGGGCCGAACTGGGCGAGGTCGCTCAGCACCGGGTTGCGGCTCTGCAGCGAGGTGCCGAGGTCGCCCTGCACGAGGTGCACGAGGTAGAGCACGAACTGGGTCCAGAGCGGCTGGTCGAGACCGTGCGCCTTGCGGTAGGCCTCGACGATCGCCGGGTCTCCGGATGCGCGGTCTCCGAGCTGGGCGGCTGCCGGGTCTCCGGGCAGCAGGGCGGTGAGTGCGAACGTCACCACCACGATGCCGAAGACGAGCAGCACGGCGGCGCCGACTCTCTTCAGCACGAATCGGGCGAACACGGTGCTCCTCGTCAAGACTGGGGGATGACCGGGGCGCCCCTCGGAGGGAGGGGCGCCCCGGTGGTGGGGACTTCGGGTGGTGCGGGCGGGCCGGCTTCGGGTACCGGCCCGCCGGGGGTACTACTGACCGATGGCCGCGATGTCGAGGCCGAAGGCGGGGCTGAACAGCACCTTACCGACGCTCGACGACGAGACCACGGAGGCGGCCGGCTGGAACAGCGGGTTGAACACGCCCGCCTCGTTCAGCTTGGTCTGGAACTCCTGGTACAGCGTGGCACGGGTGGCGTCGTCCACCGTCACCGCGGCCTTGGAGGCGATGCTCTCGATGTCGGGAGCGGAGCCGGCGGCCCAGCCGGCACGGAGGCCGACGGTCGCGCCCGGGCCGAACACGAGGTAGTCCGACGGGTCCGGGAAATCCGGGTTCCAGAGCCAGAGGCCCATCTGCTCGGTGCCCGCGCGGTAGTTCGCGAGCGCCGTGGCCACGGGGGACGGCGTCAGGTTGACCGTGATGCCCACCTCGGCGAGGTTCGCCTGGATGCGCTCGGCGATCGGGCCGAAGTCCAGACCGTTGCTCGAGATGTCGCTCGGGTACTCCAGGCTCACCGTGGGGGTTCCGCCAAGGGTCGCGACCGCGGCCTTCGCGCGGGTCACGTCGCGGGCGATCGCCTGGTCGGCCTTGAGCGCTCCGAGGAACGAGTCGGGCACCACGCCGGCGGCGCGCACGGCGCCGTTTCCGGCGAGCTCGAGCAGACCGGAGTAGTCGAGACCGTAGGTGACCGCTTCACGGAACTTCGGGTTCGAGGTGGTGGCCGAGACCGCCGGGTTCGCGTTCGAGAACAGGAAGAACAGCGTGGGCGAGGAGGTGGTGCTGACGATCACGCTGGAGTTGCCCGAGAGCGAGGCGATCTGGTCGCTGCCGAGGTCGAGCGCGACCTGAGCGGTTCCGGAGGTGATGTCGGAGTTCTGCGTCTCCGCCGTCGAGTTGCGCAGCACGACCTTGTCGTACTTGGGCTTGTTGCCCCAGTAGTCGGGGTTCGCCGTGATGACGGTCTCGGTGGTGGTGTCGAAGGTGCTCAGCTCGTACGGACCGGAGCCCGCCGAGGTCTTGTTGAGGTAGGTCTCGGCGGTGTCGGCCGTGTCGGCGCCCACCGCATCCGAGCCGCCGTTCGCGATGACGGTCTTGGAGTCGAGGATGCCGAGGGTCGGGCTCGTCATGATGGCCGGGATGGCCGTGTTCGGCGCCTCCGACTTGATGAGCACGGTGGTCGGGTCGACCGCGGAGGCCGTGAGACCGGCCATCAGGAACGAGCCGTTGCCCTTGATGTTCGCCACGCGCTCGAGCGAGAACACGACGTCGTCGGCGGTGAGCTTGTTGCCGCTCGGGAAGGTGATGTCGTCGCGGAGCGTGAAGGTGTACTCCGTCGCGTCCGAGTTGCCCGCCCACTTGGTGGCCACCATCGGAATGGGGGTCGAGCTGTCGCCGTTGGCGAAGGTCACCAGGGTGTCGTAGAGCGCGCGGCCCAGGATGTTGCCGGTGGTCTCGAAGTTGCGAGCCGGGTCGGCGGTCTTCAGGTCGAACGACTTGTCGATGACCAGGGTTCCGCCGGCCGATGACGTGCTCGCCGGCGTGCCGGCGCTGCTGCACGCGCTGAGCAGCAGCGCGGCTCCGAGGAGTCCGCCGAGGAGCGCGGAGCCACGTGAGAATCGTTTCACTGGTGGGTCCTTTCGTGTGGTGTTCGGAATGCGATGAGGGATTGCGGTGTGTTCGTCTTGCGTGGTGATGCTGTGCGGTGTGGTTCTGTCGGATCGTGCTGCAGCCTGCCGGCTCAGCCGGGCAGGACGTCTTCGTGGTTGTGCACGTTGAGCCAGGCTCCGTCGATGCGGCGCCAGACCCCGGTGTTGCGGATGCGCTCGGGCGCCTGCACGCCGCCCTCGAACACCACGGTGAGCAGATGCCGGCTCACGGCGGTGTCGCCCCACACGGTGATGACGGGGTCGTGGGCGTCGAGATCGGCGACCTTCACCGCATCCGGGCCGGTGGGGCGCAGGTCGCGCACCACCTGGAGCCCGTCGAGGCCGCGGATGAGCGGTTCGTACTCCGAGTCCCACATGGTGCCGTCGGGGTGGATGTGGCTGTCCGTGCGGGCCCGGTCGCCCGTGAGGAACCCCTGGTAGAGGTCGAGCTGCACGGCCCAGATGTCAGCCGCGTCTCCGGTGAGGTCTGCAGCGCTGGTGGCGGGTTTCTCCATGACACCATGTAACAGCATCCGTGTCACATGAAAGGTCAATTTGTGTTACGACAATGTAACTGACCAGAAATTTGTGACAATTTGGCATCATTTGAAAGCCGATTGTCGATTACTCGTCCTCGTCGGCGACGCTGTCGACGGCACCGCGGAGCATCCGCTCGCTGTAGTCGTCGGTGATGAGGTTGCCGAGACCGAGCATCGTCTCGATGCGCGCCACGTTGGGGATCTGCCACACGCGGTCGAGCAACAGCTCGCGCAGGTGCCGCTGATCGCTCAGCCGGAAGCGCGCCAGAAGATCGTACCGCCCGGCGACCACCGTGAGCTCCTCGAGCTCGGGGATCTCGCGGAACGCCGCGAGCGTGGGCTCGATGTCGCCGCCGGATTCGAGCGTGATGGGCATGAACACCACCACGTCGTAGCCGAGCCTGTCCCAGTCGATGTCGATGGAGTACTTGCGCAGCACCCCGTTGCGCTCGAAGCGCGCGATGCGCTCGGCCACGGCCGGCGCCGACATGTTGATCTGGCGGCCCAGGGCGCGCTGCGACTGCCGCGAGTCGCGGCTGAGCTCGCGCAGCAGGGCGAGATCGACGTCGTCGAGCTGCACGTGCTCCTGCGGGCGCTCGATCGCGCCGGCGAGGATGGCGGTGTGGCTCTTCTTGGCCATGGGAACCTCCGGCTCGCGTTCCGGGAACGGATGGGATCGTTGCTACGAGAGTAGTGGCATGGCTTCAGTCGTTCGCCACCAGCGTGGTCGGATGCTCGTTCAGGCTCACCGTCTCGCTGTCGGTCACCACGAACACGTCCTCCACCCGCACGCCCACGCGCCCCGGCCAGAACACCGAGGGCTCGATCGTGAAGGTCATGCCGGGCTCGAGCACGGTCTCGTCCTCCTCCGATATGTAGGGCAGCTCGTGCACGTCCATGCCGATGCAGTGCCCGGTGCGGTGGCGGAACCAGTCGCCGTAGCCGCCCTCCACGATCACGGCACGGGTGGCACGGTGCACGTCGCCGGCGGTCGCACCGGGGCGCGCGGCCTGCCGCCCCGCCTCCTGCGCCGCCATCACGAGGCCGTGCACGGTCACGTACTCCTCGCTCGGCTCGCCGATGTGCACCGTGCGGCCGAAGTCGGAGCAGTAGCCCTCCACGATCGAGCCGAAGTCGAAGCTCACGCCGACGCCCGGGTCGAGCACCTCGTTCGAGAGCCGCACCGAGGCATCCCGCTGCGTGCCGGTGCCCATCGACCAGACCCCGGTGTCGAACGAGGCCCCGCGCGAGCCGAGGCGGCGCATCCGCAGGTCGATCTCGGAGGCCAGGTCGAGTTCGGCGACGCCGGCCACCACGAGCGGCTCGATGCCGGCGAGGACGCCGTCGACGAGGTGCGCGGCGCGGCGCATGAGGGCGAGCTCGCTGTCGTCCTTGATGCGCCGGATGCCGTTGGTGACGGCGCCGGCGTCGGCCAGCTGCACGCCGGGCCGGGCCTCGAGGATGTGCAGGGCGGTGCGGGCCCAGGCGCGCGGACCGATGCCGATGCGCGAAGCCTTCGGAGCCGCCTCGTCGAGGGCCCGGCGGAACAGCGCGGCGCCGTCGTCGAGCTCGGAGACCTCCACGACCTCTCCGTCGACGCCGGCGGGCAGGTCGAACTCGCGGATCATGCGCGGCAGCACGAACACCGGGGCGTTGCCCGGAACGATGAGCGCGCCGGCCACCCAGTGGTGGGCGTAGCCGATCTCGCCGAAGGAGGGAAGGCGGCGTTCGAGGCCGGTGAAGTACTCCAGGTCGGCCTGCGGCGGGAGGAAGAGGGCGTCGAGGCCGGCGGCGTCGAGGGCCTGCCAGAGGCGCTCCTGGCGCGCCCGGCGGGCCGCGCCGTCGATGCGGGCGGGTGGGGCGTCGGCGTCGGGCGCGGTGGTGTGCGCGGCGGCGGGGGCGGATGTCGTGTCGGTCATGCTCTGGCTCCTTCGCTCAGCAGACGGTGGCGCTCGATGCGGTGGGTGCGGGCGGGGTGTGCGTCACGAGCCGGGTGCGTCGCTCAGCGTGCGGCCGCCGTCGGTGCGGGCGTACCAGTCGAGCAGGCGGTCGATGCCCCGTTCGAGTTCGGCGGGGCTCGCGGCGAGCGAGAGCCGGATCTGATCGGCCGCCACCACGCCGAACGCGGTGCCCGGCGCCACGGCGAGGCCGGCCGAGGTCACGAGGTCGAGGGCCGCGGCCCGGGCGTCGACTCCGGGGGCGAGGGGCACCATCACGTAGAAGGCGCCGGCCGGCGTGTCGAGTTCGATGCCGGCGGCGCGGAGTCGGCCCACCACGTAGTCGCGGGCCGCGCGGTATTCCTCGCGCATCCGGTCGACGTCGTCCTGCGGGCCGCGGAGGGCCGCGAGGGCCGCGCGCTGCGACACCGTCGAGACGCACGAGATGAGGCTCTCCTGCACGTGCCCCACGATCTCGGCGAGGCCGGCCGGGAGCACGAGGTAGCCCACCCGCCAGCCGGTCATCGCGTAGGTCTTCGAGAAACTGAACACCGACACCACGTGCTCGGGGGCGAGCCCGGCGGCGAAGGTGGGCTCGCCGTCGAAGATGAGCTCGTCGTAGACCTCGTCGGAGATGACGACCAGGTCGTGGCGGGCGGCGAGGTCGACGATCTGCTGCACGAGCGCGCGGGGCATCACGGCGCCCGTGGGGTTTCCGGGCGAGTTGATGACCAGGATCTTGGTGGCCGGCGTGATGAGCCGCTCGATCTCCGCCGGGTCGGGGAGGTAGCCGCGCTCTCGGGGCAGGCCGTAGGCGACCGGGGTCGCCCCGTGCATCCGGGTCAGGGCGAGGTAGTTGGGCCACGCGGGGTCGGGGAGGATCACCTCGTCGCCAGGCCGCACGAGCGCGTCGAACACCGCGGCGATGCCCTGTGCCCCACCCTGGCTGACGATGATGCGCGCGGGGTCGATGTGCTCGCCGTAGCGCCGTTCGAGGGCGGCGGATGCCTCGGTGCGGAGCTCGAGCAGGCCGGCGCTCTGGGTGTACCGCACCTCGCCGGTCGCCGCCTGCGCTCCCGCGGCCGCGATGTGGGCGGGCGTCGGCTGGCCGGGCTCGCCGAGCTCGAGGCGCACGATGTCGCCACCCTGCGCGAAGGCCACGTCGAGGATCTCGCGGATGCCCGACGGGGTGTGCGTGCCCGTCCACCGGGGGGTCGCGAGCACCTCGCGTTCGGTCTTCATGCGGACTTCCCCTTCTTCACGGGCGCGCGTCGGCCCGTTCTGCCATGATCGCTGTGCTTCAATTCCGGAAAGTAAATTCAGGTAAATGCCGTGTAACAACATGTGATCTGACGTATTTACTTTGCAATTGCCAACTCTAGGCTGAAGTGTTCTGTCACATGTGTGAGAATTTCGCGAGCGCCGAAGGAGAACGGGATGCCTGCTGAGACCGCCGCCGAGGGGGCGCCCGCCGGGGTCGGCGCCGAGGGGACCGCGCGGCCGGCTGCCGGACCGCCTGCCGGGCGGGCTGCCGCATCCGCTGCCGGGTCACTCTCCGGGTCGGATGCCACGCCGCTCTCCCGGCCGGATGCCGGGTCGCTCGCCGGGCCGGATGCCGGACCCGCTGCCAGGCCACTCTCCGGGTCGGATGCCGGGCCGGATGCCGCACCCGCTGCCAGGTCGCTCGCCGGGCCGGCTGCCGGACCGCCTGCCGCCCTTTCGGCCGGGCTCTGGTCGATGCTCGGCGAGACCCGCACGGTGGCCGCGCTCGCGGGCAGCGGCTTCGACTGGCTCTGCCTCGACGCGCAGCACGGCCACTACGACGACGCCGCGATGCGCAGCGGGCTGGATGCGGTCGCGGCGGCCTCCCCCGCCCTCGAGCGCTGGGTGCGGGTGCGCTCGGCCGACCCTGGGCTGATCGGGCGCGCGCTCGATGCGGGCGCGGACGGCGTGATCGTCCCCCTCGTCGACTCGGCGGAGCAGGCGGCCGCCGCCGTGCGCGCGAGCTACTACCCGCCGCTCGGCGCGCGCAGCACGGGGCCCACCCTGAGCGCGCCTCGCGCCGCGGCCGCGCCGGCGCAGCCCGCCGCACCGGTGGAGCGCGTCGGCGGACCTGGCGCGGGCGCCGCAGCCGCAGCCGCAGCCGCCAACGGAACCGCAGCCCGAGACGACGACCGAGCCGCCCCGGTGTACACGGGGCCGCGCACGCCCGGCCAGGTGAACGCATCCGTTCGCCTGGCGATCATGATCGAAACACCCCAGGCCCTCGAGGAACTCGAGGCGATCGCCTCGACGCCCGGCGTGAGCTGCCTCTTCGTGGGACCGTTCGACCTCGCGCTCTCGCTCGGCACCACCGTGCCGGCGCTGCTCGCCGACGAGTCGTCGGCCTCACCGCTGACGCGCGTCGTCGCAGCGGCCCGCACCGCCGGCGTCACCCCGGGAGCCTTCGGCGGCGACCCCGCCACCGCCCGCGCCCTCGCGGCGCGCGGCTTCACCTTCGTGGCCGCCACCACCGACACCGCGGCCCTCGCCGCCGGCGCCGCCACCCTCCGCGCCGCCCTCGACTGACCCCCCTGCCAGCCTCGCAAACGACGGACGTCGGGTGCACCACGCCGATCGGAAGTCCGTCGTATCGGGGGAACGGGCCGGGACTCCGTCGTGTCGCGGAGCGTGGGACGGATGCGCGGTGCAGCAACCGCAGCACGACCGGGCCGGTCAGGGCTGCGGCTTGAGCTCCACCTCGACGAAGACGATGCCGTCGGCGTCCGCCGTCACGGTGTGGGCGAGGCCGGCCACGCCCGTGTAGGGCGAACCCGCCACCTGGGTGAGCGTGCGGGTGCTGCCGTCGGCCGTGGACACCGCCGTCAGGGTGCCGCCCGTGACCGGAACGAGCACGTAGTCGAACTCGTGCACATGCGGTCCGGTCGTGTCACCGGCCTTCTCGAACGACCAGGTAGTGACGCGCACACGCTCGTCGTCGATGGTGGTCTCGCCGCGGGCTTCGGCCATGGGTGCTCCTTCGTCGGGGGGGGGTCAGCGGGTGGCGAGGGCGATCTGCAGGAGGGCCTCGGTGAGCTCGAGGTGCCAGCGGGCCTGCCGCAGGTCGGCGCCCCAGGCGTAGATGCCGTGCGAGGCCACGATGAGCGCCGGAACCTCGGCCACCTCCGCCGTGCGCGGCAGGTAGACGCGCTCGAAGTCGTCGCCCAGCACCCGCATGTCCTGGTGGTTCTGCACCACCGGGATCACCACACGCTCCCCGTGCGCCGAGTGCCCGATGCCCTTCAGCATCTCGAGGTCGTGCAGCACCACCCCGCCGGGCCACTCGTGCCCCGCGCGCACGGCGGCGAGGGCGTGCACGTGGATGACGGCCCCGGCGCCGGTCACGGCGGCGATGCGCGCGTGCAGCCCCGCTTCGGCGGAGGGGCGGGTGGCCAGCCCCAGCAGGGCGGTGAGGCCCGCGGCCGGGCCGTCGCCGGCATCCGGAACGACCGCATCCGCAGCACCCGCATCCGCACTCACATCCGCACCCGCAGCACCCTCATCCGGCACCCACTCGCCCCGCTCGTCGACCAGCACCACGTCGTTCGCCGCGAGCTCGCCCTTGTCGAGACCGGACGCCGTGACGGCGAGCCGCAGCGGTTCGCGCGCCAGCGTGATCGAGAGGTTGCCGGCGGTGCCGGGCATCCAGCCGAATCCGGCGAAGCGCGCCGACTCGGCGGCGAGCGCCTCGCCGGCCGCGAGCACCGACTCGGCGGAGACCACGCCGTCGCCGAGAACGTTCGCATGGTCCGCGCCGAACCCTCCAGCCCCGCTCACGGCAGCACCACCTCGACGTCGTCGAACGACGACACCACGGATGCGCCCCCGAAGTCGGCCTCGAAGAACGGCTCGCCCGCGCGCGAGAACGCCACGACCTGCCAGCCGGCCTCGAGGGCCGCGCTCACCTCGCCGGGGTTGTCGGTGAAGAACACGAGCTCGCCGGCCGCCACCCCGAGCGAGGCGGCGATGGCGTCGTACGACGCGGCCTCCTTCTTCGGGCCCGCACTGATGGTGTCGAAGTAGTCGGTGATGAGGGGCGTGAGATCGCCGTCGGGCGAGTGCCGGAACCACGGCACCTGCGAGGCCACCGAACCCGAGGAGAACACGGCGAGGCCCACCCCGGCGGCGTGCCAGGCGCGCAGCTTCGGGATGACGTCGTCGAAGAAGTGCGAGGAGATCTCGTCGCGCGCGAAGCCCTCGGCCCAGATCTGGCCCTGGATGGTCTTGAGCGGCGTGGCCTTGACGTCGCGCTCCATCCACTCGTGCAGCACGGCCACCACGGCGTCGGTCGAGGCATCCGTGGGCAGCGACGCGTCGGCGATGACCTGCTGCCGGGCCTCGGCGATGGCCGGGTCGGCGGCGTGCCCGTCGATCCACGCGGCGAGACGGGGGCGCGCGTAGTCGTAGAGGTCGCCGAGGATGAACCCCGCCGCGCTCGTGGTGCCTTCGAGGTCGACCACGAGGGTGCGCGCCGAGACGAGCAGCGGGTCGGGTGTGGGGGCGGGGGTCTCGGTCACGGGGCGCTCCTTCGGGGTGCGGCGGACGGGGTGGATGCGTCGGTGGCCTGCGGTGAGGGCCGCCCGGATGCGGCGCCGGGCGCCGTCTGGGCGACCGGGCCCGACCGCGCGGTGGCGCCGGGCACCGCGGTGCCGGTGAGGATGTGGTGGCGGGCCGCGTCGAAGAGCCGCATCGAGGCATCCGGGATCGCGGCGCCCGGCAGCGACTCGATGTCGGCGGCGTGCGAGAACCCGACGGCCCGGCGCATGCCCTCGACCCCGGCGAAGCGCCAGGCGTCGCTCTCGATGCCGGCCAGCGACGACGCGTCGCCCCAGGCCTCGGCGAACGCGGCCCAGCTCGCGGGAACGGCGGAACGGCGCGCCTCGGCGAGCGCGGCGTCGCCCACGGCGTCGGCGGCGATCGCGGCGAGCTCGAGGTTCGCCCAGAACAGCCCGAGGTCGAGCCCGATCGGCCCCACGAAGCTGAACTCGGGGTCGAAGACCTTCACCACCTGCTCGCCGTCGCGCCGGCCCACCATCACCGAGCCGCTGTGCAGGTCGCCGTGCAGGAGCGCCTCGGCCCGGTGCTCGAAGTCGTGACGGATGCGCGCCACCGCCTCGCGCACGGCCGCGTCGGCGTAGAGCGAGCGCACCCGCCCCTCGAGCGCCGGATGCCAGTGGTTGTGCTCGTGCTCGCGGTAGGGCTCGTCGAGCACCACCTCGAGGGTCATGCGGCACAGCTCCGGGTTCGCCGAGGTCTCGACGAGCTCGGCGTGGGCGGAGGCGCCCAGCGCCGCGACCGAGGTCGATGCGGCCAGTTCGCCCACGAAGCGCCCGACGGCGGCGCCCAGCGCCACGAAGTCGAGCTCGGCCCCGTCGTCCGCCGCCACCTGCCGCACGAGGGCGTCGCGCAGCACGTCGAGGTCGGAGAGGTCTTCCATCACCAGCACGTAGCGGCTCTCGTCGAACGCCACGATGGTGGGGATCGACTCGGGCACCCGCGCGGCCAGCCGCTCGTAGGTGCGCGCCTCCGACGCGATGCGCGCCGGGTCGACCGGCCACTCCGGCCCCACCACCTGCACCCATGGCGGCGCCTGCTTCACGGCGAGGCTGCCGAGCGGTCCGCGCGCGAGGAAGACGCGGTTCATGTTGCCGGCGGTGACCTCGTCGACCCGCACGTCGGCGCCGTCGGAGGCGGCCGAAAGACGGCCCAGCAGGCCGGTGCCGGCCAGATAGCCCACCACGTCGGCGGCGGTGACCAGCAGCTCGTAGTCGCTGCGGGCGGCGGTCATGCGGGCTCCCCCACGCCGGCCACCGCGACGGATGCACGGGGCGCGCCGGGCGCATCCGTCATCCCGGCCGCGGCGTAGAGCTCGCCCACCCGCGCCGGCTCGAACGAACCGCGGTCGGTCACCACCCGCGTCACGAAGCGGGCGGGCGTCACGTCGAAGGCCGGGTACCAGGCATCCGTCACCAACGGGGATGCGGTGCGCCGGCCGAGCGTCGACAGCACCTCGTCGGGGTTGCGCTGCTCCACCACGATGTCGGCGGCCGTGGGGGCCTCGACGTCGGGGGCCTGCACGAGCGCGTAGTAGGGCACGCCGAACGCGGTGGCGACCACGGCCAGGCCGAGCGTGCCGACCTTGTTCACCACGCTGCCGTCGAGCGACACCCGGTCGGCGGCCGTGACGAGGGCGTCGATGCGCCCGAGTGACGATCCCGGCGCGAGGGCGGCGGCGCCCATGCCGTCGGTGATGAGGGTGACGTGCTCGCCGAACTCGGCGAGGGTGTGCGCGGTGAGGCGGGCGCCCTGCAGGTAGGGCCGCGTCTCGGTGGCCACCCAGTCGAACCGCTTGCCGGCCTCGCGGGCGGCGCGCACGAGCTCGATGAGGTAGGTGTCCATCCAGCAGTGGGTGAGGATGCGCGCCCCGTCGGGCAGCAAGGCCACGGTCTCGGCCCCGAGCCGGTGGCTGCGGTCGCGGTAGAGCCGGGCGCCGGAGCGGGCGGCCTCGACCGCCGCGTCCACGAGCTGCGCGGTGGTGGGGGCGTCGGCGATCGCGGCGAGCACGTGCTGCACGGCCTCGCGGGGGTGGTTGTTCGTGGGGCGGGCCGTCTCGAGGGCGTGGCCGGCCACGCGCATCCGTTCGCGGGCGGCCTCCGGGGCCAGGCCCGCCACCTGCAGCGCGGTGATCTCGAGGCCGGCGTAGGCGGCGAAGAGCGGGCCGGAGCTCTGGGTGACCATGGCGGTGATGGCGGAGGCCACCTCCTCGGCGTCGCGGGCGGTCACCCACTCGACGGTCTCGGGGAAGACGCGGCGGTCGAGGATGCGCACCACGGCGCCGTCGACCCGCACGGAGTCGTCGAGAACCGGGCCCTGCCCGCTGCCTGTGCTCATGAACGTCCCGTCGATTTCCCCCATCGAGAATACCCTCCCGCGGTGCCCTAGGCTGTCCGCAGAACGGCAGCGCGCAAAGGAGACACGGTGAGCCTCTCGAACGGAAATCAGAGCACTCCCCCCGGGTGGTACGCCGACCCGGCGGGCTCGCCCCAGCTGCGCTGGTGGGACGGCACGCAGTGGACCGAGCACCTCCAGGCGCCCGCGGCGCCGGCGGCTCCCGTCGCGCAGCCCGGCTACCCGGCAGCCCCCGCCTACCCCGCGGCCCCCGCCTACGTGGGCGCGGCCACTGCCATCCCCGGCGTCCCGGCCGGAACGCCGGTGTACGGACCGCTGATCTGGGTCATCACGCTGCTGCCGCTGCTGTCCCTGCTGCTCCTGCCGCTCTCGCTCTCCGACCTCGAGCCGATGATGCGCAACGCGATGTCCGACCCCTACAGCAGCTACTCGCCCTACAGCGGCATGAGCGGCGCCGCGCTGCTCGGCCAGGGGCTCGCGACGGTTCTGGGCTGGGCCCTCTATGCCGCTGCCGTGGTGCTCGGCTACTTCGACTACAAGTGGCTGCAGCGCCAGGGATACGTGCGGCCCTTCCACTGGGCGTGGTCGTTCCTCGGCTCGGTGTACCCGATCGGGCGCGCGGTGGTCGTGCGCCGCCGCGCCGGCCGCGGCATCGCGCCGATGTGGGTGACCATCGCGATCATCGCGCTGTCGTTCGCGATCAGCATCGGACTGGTGCTGTGGATCTTCTCCGTCGCCTTCAGCACGATCGGGAGCACGAACGGCAGCTTCACCTAGGCCGCACGCAGCCCGGCGGGCGGGCTGCCGGCACCGCCTCAGCCGCAGCCCCACCGCCTCCGCGTCGGCGACAGCGTCAGCGTCAGCGCCAGCGCCAGCGTCAGCGTCAGCGTCAGCGTCAGGCGATGATCGCGAGCAGCTCGTCGAGGCCGCCGATGACGTGCGCCGCGCCGGCCGAACGCAGCGTCTCGGGCCGGCTGTAGGCATCCGTCACGCCCACCGGGATGTACCCGGCGGCCGACGCGCAGCGCATGTCGTCGGGGGTGTCGCCCACGAAGTAGGCGATCGCGCGCGTCGGGCGGTGGCGCAGGAGCGTCTCGAACTTGTCGGCGACCGAGGCGTCGACGGAGTTCCACACGGCGGGCACCGCAAGCGAGCGCTGGTCGAAGCGCACGGCGGCGGGCGAGGCGGCGGAGACGACGCCGAGCCAGGCGCCCGCCTCGGAGAGCGCGGCCAGGCACTCGGCGGCGCCGTCGCTCAGGTGGGCGCGGGTCTCGGCCATCTCGTGGTTCCACTCCTCCTCGGCGGCCGGTGCGTCGGCATCCGGAACTCCGAGGCGGCCGAAGAGCTGCGCGAGCGGCAGGCGGAACCGCACCGAGAACTCGGCCTCGCCGAGCACCGGGATGCCGCGCCGTGCGAGCACCACGTTGAGCGCGGCGCGCGCCCGGTCGGCGTCGACCACAACGGTGCCGTTCCAGTCGAAGAGCACCATCGTCTCGGCGAGCGCCGCCGCGGGGGCGCCGGCAGCCGGGCGCTGCGTCGCGGGCGGGCGTTGCATCACCGCCGGCCTTCGTCCACCGTTCGTCACCGCGCGACCGTCCTGTCCCCATCCGCCCGCCCCGGGCGCACTTCACCGGAGGGTTCCCACGATCCTCCGCTGCCGAGGCGGCCACGACCGTGAGGCGCGAGCCACTGCCGCGTGAACGGACGGTGAAGACTCGGCGACGCCGGCCGGCGCGCGCGGCCCGGTGAGGCCGGTGCGTCACCGGGATCCGTGCTGCGGGGCGCGCACCACGGCGTGAACGTCAGGAGGCGAAGCGGTCGGTGGCGGTGATGAGGGCGTCGAGGATGCCGGGCTCGTCGAAGGCGTGGCCCGCATCCGGGATGAGGTGCAGCTCGGCCTCGGGCCAGGCGCGGTGCAGGTCCCAGGCGATGGTGGCCGGGGTGCAGAGGTCGTAGCGCCCGTGCACGATGACGGCGGGGATGTCGCGCAGCCGGTGCGCATCCCGGATCAACTGCCCCGGCTCGAACCAGCCGTCGTTCACGAAGTAGTGGTTCTCGATGCGCGCGAAGGCCAGGGCGTAGCTCGGCTCGGCGAAGGTGGCGATCACCTCGGGGCGAGGGATGAGCGTGATGGCCGAGGCCTCCCAGGTCGACCACGCCACGGCCGCGGGGCCGTGGACGGCCGGGTCGGGGTGCTCGAGCAGGCGGTGGTAGGCGTGGATGTAGGTGTCGGGCAGATCGGGGGCTCCGGATGCGCTCGCGCGGGCCCGCGCATCCGTCACCGGAGCGGTGAACTTCTCCCAGTTGTCGGGCACGATGGCGCTCGCGCCGCCCTCGTAGAACCAGTCGAGCTCGCTCTGCCTCAGGGTGAAGATGCCGCGCAGCACGAGCTCGGTGACCCGCTCGGGATGCGTCTCGGCGTAGGCGAGCGCGAGGGCGCTGCCCCACGACCCGCCGAGCACCTGCCAGCGATCGATACCCCGGGCCTCGCGCAGCCGCTCGATGTCGGCCACGAGGTGCCAGGTGGTGTTCGCGGCGAGCTCGGCCCCGGGCTCGCTCGCGTGCGGCAGGCTCTTGCCGCAGCCGCGCTGGTCGAAGAGCACGATGCGGTAGCGTTCCGGGTCGAACAGCCGCCGGTGCGCGGGGCTCGTGCCGCCGCCCGGCCCGCCGTGCAGGAACACGACCGGCTTGCCGTCGGGGTTGCCCGACTCCTCCCAGTAGAGCGACTGACCGTCGCCGACGTCGAGCATGCCGCTCGTGTGCGGCTCGATCTCGGGGTAGAAGGTGCGCATGCCTCGAGCCTAGGCGGGCGTGSGKGTCCAGTTTTTGCAGGAATAGCGGCGAGCGGCGCAAATAGGCCGTCGCTCCGCGCTATTCCTGCAAAAACTGGACACGCACGGGCCGGCGACTACCGCACGAGGCCGGAGGCGTAGGCGAAGATGACGGCCTGCACGCGGTCGCGGAGCTCGAGCTTCATGAGCACGCGGCCGACGTGGGTCTTCACGGTGGACTCGGAGAGGAAGAAGCGGGCCGCGATCTCGGTGTTCGTGAGGCCCTCGGCCATCGCCACGAGCACCTCGCGCTCGCGCTCGGTGAGGGCGGCGAGCCGCGCCCCGCTGGGCGATCCGGCGGTAGCGGCAGCACCGACGGAGCCCGCGGATGCGCTGGATGCGCCGCCCGCGCCCGCGTCGGCGCCCGCGCCCGCCGGCAGCTGCGGCCCGAACAGCTCGAGCAGCTTGCGCGTCACCCGCGGCGACACGGCGGCGTCGCCCGAGGCCACCGCCCGGATCGCCCCCGCGAGCTCGGCCGGCTGCGCGTCCTTCAGTAGGAACCCGCTCGCCCCCGCGTTCAGCCCCGCGAAGGCGTACTCGTCGAGGTCGAAGGTCGTCAGGATGATGATGCGGCTCTCCGGGTTCGCCGCCACGATCGCCCGGGTGGCCTCGATGCCGTCCATCCCCGGCATCCGCACGTCCATCAGCACCACATCGGGTCTCAGCCGCGCGACCGCCGCGATCGCCTCGCGCCCGTCGCCGGCCTCGCCCACCACCTCGAAGCCGTCCTGCGCATCGAGCACCATGCGCATGCCGAGCCGGATCAGCTGCTGATCGTCGACGAGCAGCAACCGGATGCCCGTGCCGGCCTCCCCGGCATCGCTCGCCTGCGGCTGGCTCATGAGCTGGTCCTTTCGTCGCGTTCCGTTCGAGTGCCGGGCGCGGGCCACGGCGGTGTCACTGCGCCCGGCGCAGGCACCGGCCCGGTCGCGGGCCCCGGGCCCGACGCGGTCACCGGTCCGGGCGCGGGCAACGGCGCGGTCGCAGGCCCCGGGCCGGACGCGGTCTCCGGCCCGGTCGCGGGCCCCGGCCCGGTCGCAGGCCCCGGCGCCCCCAGCACCGCCCGCACCCGCCACCCCCGCGACCCAGGAGCCCCCGCCGGCCCGGCCGTCACTCCCCCGCCGTGCACCGCCGCGCGCTCCCGGATGCCGATCAGCCCGCGCCCGGAGCCCGCCGACGCGGCGCCGCGCCCCGGGTCGAGGCCGTCGTCGAGCACGTCGACCGTCGCTCCCGCCGGCCCGTGGTCGATGCGCACCTCGACCGCCGTCGGCTGCAGCGCGTAGCGCAGCGCGTTCGTGAGGGCCTCCTGCACCACCCGGTAGACGGTGAGCTGCAGCACCGGGTCGGCCGCGGGCACCCCGGTCGTCGTGTAGCGCACGGGCAGGCCCGCCGCCCGGAACGACTCGATCAGCGCCGCGAGGTCGCCGACCCCCGGTTGCGGCGCGAACGGCGTCGATCCCTCCGACGACTGCTCGGTCAGCACCCCGAGCGACCGCCGCATGTCGGTGAGCGCCCGCCGCGCGGTGGCGGCCGTCTGCCGCACGGCCTCCCGGGCGGCATCCGGAGACCGCTCGATGCTCGCCTCGGCGCCGTCGGAGAGCGCCACGATCACGGTGAGGCTGTGCGCCACGATGTCGTGCAGCTCGCGGGCGATGCGGGCCCGCTCTTCCGCAGCGGCGAGCTGCGCCCGCTGGTCGCGCTCCCGGGCCAGCTGCGCCGCCCGGTCGAGCAGCGCCTGGATGTACCGCCGCCGATTGCCGAAGGTGATGCCCACGAGCGTGGCGATCACGAGCACCAGGGCGAACAGGACGCCAGAGCCCACGATGTTCGCGAGGTCGCCGGGCGAGTGCAGCACGGTCGCGGCCACCCCGGTGGCCACGCCGATGGCGGTCCAGATCCAGGCCGAGCGGGCGCTGCGGTAGACGGCGAGCGCGTAGAGCGCGAAGATCATCGGCACCACGTCGAGCTGCCGCGAGTCGGCGGAGAGCACGATCATCGATCCGGCGCAGATCGCCGCCGTGATCACGGGCACGTGGCGCCGGAAGAGCAGCCCGACACCCACGGCGGCGGTGCCGTAGAGGTTCGCGAAGCCGAGCAGCGGAGTGCCGTCGATGAGCGAGCGCACGAGCAGCACGAGCGCGAACACGCCCATGGGCACCACGTAGGCGCCCGCGATCAGCGAGTCGAGCAACCACGGATGCCGGTTGAAGTACGAGCGGATGAACCCCGGCGGTTTGGGCAGCCGCAAGTCCTCGGCGCCGGACGGGTGGACCGCCGGCGCCGAGGACCTGCCGCTGGGGCCCCCTGCGGGGCCGCTGTGGGTCATCGTCAGGCGTCCCTCCGCTTGAGCAGCACGGCCGCCACCGCCGCGAAGAGCGCGATCCAGCCGAGCATGATGAGCAGCGCCTGCCAGGGCTCGAAGGTCGAGCTGCCGAAGAACAGCGTCTGGCCCACGCTCCCGGGCAGCCACTGGGCGAGCACGGATGCCCACTCCGCGCCGATCAGCGACAGCACCGTCGGCACCACGAGCAGCAGCCCGAGCGCGGCCGCGAGCCCCGCGGCGGTGTGCCGCAGGATCGCCCCGAGGAAGAACGCGACGAGCCCCACGAGGGCGAGGTAGCCGGCCCCGCCCACCAGGCGGCCCCACAGCTCGCCGTCCGAGAGGTCGAGGGCGGCGCCGCGCGCCGCGAGCATCGACCACGAGACGGCCGCCGCCGCCACCACCGCGACGAGACCCACCACGAAGGTGGTCACGACGAACACGAGCGCCTTGGCCCAGAGCACCGGAGTGCGCCGCGGCACGGCGGTCAGGCTCGAACGGATCTGCCCGGTGCCGTATTCGCCGGTGATCACGAGCACGCCGAGCACCGAGACCACGAGCTGGTTCAGGATGATGCCGAGCGTCGCCGGCAGAACCAGCGTCTCCGCGCCGGCCACGCCCGACGCCCCGGCCGGCGAGTCGATGGTCAGCACGAGCACCGCGCCCATGCCGATCTGCAGCAGCACCACGATCGCGTAGGCCCACACGGTGGAGCGGAGGGTGGTGAGCTTGATCCATTCGCTCTGCAGCACGCCCGCGAAGCTGAGATGCACATCCGTCGCCGCGCGGAAGGTGGAGCGGCCTGCGGTGGGAGTGACGGAAGCGGGGATCGCGGCGCTCATCGGGCCACCTCCCCGGCGGTCGCGGAGGCGGGCACGGCGGCACCGGCCGGCACCGTCGTGCGGTACTCCACCTCGTCGCGCGTGAGGTCCATGTAGGCGTCCTCGAGCGAGCCCTGCACGGTGGTGAGCTCGTGCAGTGCCACCCCGAGTGCGAGCGCGGTGTCGCCGATGACCTCGGCGGTGAGTCCGCGCACCTCGATGACATCGGCCGCGGTGCCGGTGATGGTGACGTCGGGCTGACCGAGCCGTTGGGCGACCTCGGCGATGCGCGGGCTCCGCACCCGCACGAAGGTCTGCGTGGAGCCCAGGATGTCGGACACCGAGGCGTTCGCGATCACCCGGCCCTTGCCGAGCACGATGATGTGGTCGGCGGTGAGCGCCATCTCGCTCATCAGGTGGCTCGAGAGCAGCACCGTGCGTCCCTCGGCGGCGAGCTGCCGCACGAAGCCGCGCACCCAGAGCACGCCCTCGGGGTCGAGGCCGTTCACGGGCTCGTCGAGGATGAGCGTGGCCGGGTCGCCGAGCAGCGCGGCCGCGATGCCGAGGCGCTGGCCCATGCCGAGCGAGAAGCCGCCCACGCGCTTGCGGGCCACGCTCTGCAGCCCGGTGAGGCCGATCACCTCGTCGACGCGGGCGGTCGGGATGCCGTGGGTCGCCGCAATCGCGCGCAGGTGGTTGCGAGCGCTGCGGCCGGTGTGCACGGCCTTGGCGTCGAGCAGCACGCCGACTTCGCGCAGCGGCGAGCGGTGCTCGGCGTAGCGTTTGCCGTTCACGGTGACGGTGCCGGAGGTGGGACGGTCGAGCCCCACGATCATCCGCATCGTCGTCGATTTTCCGGCGCCGTTCGGGCCGAGGAAGCCGGTGACCTGGCCGGGCCGCACGGTGAAGTCGACCGAGTCGACCGCCGTTCTGGCCCCGTAGCGCTTGGTCAGGGATGTCGCCTCGATCATCTCTTCTCCTTCGTCGTGGTTCCGCGCTCACTGCGCTTTCCTCACGCTACGGGTGTCGACGCCGGGGCCCCATCCCTCCCCGGTGCCGTCTGATCGTACCGGGGTACCACGCGCTCAGCGGCGCTTCGAGGAGGGCTTCTTCTCGACTGCGGGGAGCGTGCCGGCCTCGCGGGCGGCACGGTAGTAGTCGCGCGCCTCGGTCTGGCGCTCGCGCTCGGCGCCGGTGGCGATGGCCGCGCGCACGTGCTCCGGGCCGTAGCCGAAAGCCCGCACGAGGTCTTGAGCGTGCGGGCGGATGCGCGCGGACAGCCGCTCCGTGTAGAGCCCGACCGCCTGCGCCCGCTTGGGCGAGAGGCGGCCGTTCATGAGGTACCAGGCCAGGTGCTTCTCGACCAGGCCGAGCCCGAACAGGTCACGCAGCCAGGTGAGCACGACGCGGGTGCCGTCGTCCATGCCCGAGGCGAGCCCGGTCGGGCCGTCCACGGCCTCGGTGAAGGCCTCCCACTGCAGCAGTTCGGCGTGCGCGCGGGCGGCCTCGATGATCTGCGACTGGTGCAGGTTGAACAGATCGGCGGCGGCCTTCTTCGAGAGCTTCGACGCCGGGCGCAGTGCCGCGGCCACCTCGGCCACCATCGTCTCGACGCGGTCGGTGAGCAGCTGGCGCTGAGCGGATGCGTCGCGCAGCTGGCCCACCGAGCGCGCGGTCGAGCCGAAGTCGGCCACGCGCTGGCTGAGCGAGCGCAGCCCCGAGCCGTGCACCGCGCGGTCGGCCGCCTGCTCCACCACGTAGCGCGCGAGCACGCCGAAGTCGGCCTTCGCGAAGCGCCGGCTGTAGTCACTGAGCAGGCGCTTGGCCACGAGCTGCAGCAGCACGTGGTTGTCGCCCTCGAAGGTGGCGTAGACGTCGAGGTCGGCACGCAGGCCCACCAGGCGGTTCTCGGCCAGGAAGCCGGCGCCGCCGGTGGCCTCGCGCGCCTCCTGCAGGGTCTCGAGCGCGTGCCAGGTGCTCAGCGGCTTGAGCGCGGCGGCGAGGGTCTCGAGGTCTTGGCGGTCGTCATCCGTGTCGGCCGCACCGGAGAACACCTGGTCGAACTTCGTGAGCAACTGCTCGTGCGCGAAGCTCGCGGCGTAGGTGGTGGCGAGCTTCGGGATGAGCCGCTTCTGGTGCAGCTGGTAGTCGAGCAGCACCTCCTCGTCGGTGTCGCTGCCGGCGGTGAACTGGCGGCGCTCGTTGCCGTAGGTGATGGCGATGGTGAGCGCGATCTTCGCCGCGGCGACGGAGGCGCCGTCGAGCGACACGCGGCCCTGCACGAGGGTGCCGAGCATGGTGAAGAAGCGGCGGCCGGGGCTCTCGATGGGGCTCGAGTACGTGCCGTCCTCGGCCACGTCGCCGTAGCGGTTGAGCAGGTTGGCGCGGGGGATGCGCACCTGGTCGAAGTGCAGGCGTCCGTTGTCGATGCCGTTGAGGCCGCCCTTGAGGCCGTCGTCCTCTCCGCCGATCCCGGGCAGGAACGCCTTCGTGGCCGGGTCGCGCAGCGGCACGTAGAACGCGTGCACGCCGTGGTTGACGTTCTGGGTGATGAGCTGCGCGAAGAGCACGGCGGCGGTGCCGTGCACGGCCGCGTTGCCGAGGTAGTCCTTCCAGGCCCCGCGGAACGGGGTGTGGATGACGAACTCCTGCGTCTGCTCGTCGTACGTGGCCGTGGTGCCGATGGCGGCGACATCCGAGCCGTGACCCGTCTCGGTCATGGCGAAGGCGCCGGGCACCTCGAGGCTCATGATGCCGGGCAGGAAGGTCTCGTGGTGGTACTGGGTGCCGAGGTGCAGCACCGCGGCACCGAACAGTCCCCACTGCACGCCCGACTTGATCTGCAGCGACGGGTCCGCCGTCACGAGCTCCTCGAAGCCCGCGATGTTGCCGCCGTGGTCGTCTTCGCCACCGACCGACTTCGGGAACGCGCGGTGCACCTGGCCGTTCTGCACCAGCAGCTCGAGCTGGCCGAAGACGCGCTCGCGGTGCTCGTCGAGGCTGAGTCCCTCGATGCGCTGCATCTCGGGCTTTGCGGTCAGGTCCCGGGCGCCGAGCCGTACGTCCGCCCAGGTGCCGAGCAGGTAGCGGCCGAGCCACTCCACGTCGGTGCGGGCCACCACGACGTGGTTGTTCGACGGGCGGCGCGCATCCGTCGAACCGGCGCGACGGGCCGTGGAGTCGAGCTCGCTGTCGATCGCGTCGGCCTCGACCGCATCCGGCTCGATGACGCCGGCCTCTGCCGCCGGGCGCTCGGGCGCGTCTTCGGCGTTGTTCGTGGTGTCGACCGTGTCCGTCATCTGTGGTCCTCTTCGTCGTGGCGCACACCTCGTCCGCGAGCGCGGACAAGGCCGTCCTTCACGCTACGAGGCCCACCGCCGACACGAAAATCTCCCGTCAGCCGCCTACAAAGACCGGCGGATGCGCTCGAACCAGCACTGTGCACATCCCACAGTCAGGCGCCGGTTTCGACCGCGGAGGCAGACAACGCCGCACGGTCGCGCCGCCGCCCGGCCGCGAGGTCGAGCGAGGCGAAGAGGAGGGCGGCGACCGCGAGCACGCCCACCAGCGGAGCCATCAGGTCGACCGCCGGGCCGAGCCCGATCGCCGTGGCGAGAGCGCCGGCGCCGACGGCGGTGACGGCCTGGAGCAGGTACGAGAACAGGTAGAGCATCGAGAGCGTGGCTCCGCGGTGCTGAGCCGGAGCCGACTTGTTGACGAGACCGAGGCCACCCGTGAAGGCGAAGGAGTAGCCGACCCCGCCCACCACGCACCAGGCGAGGAAGAGGGCGATCGAGCCGAGCGCCGCGGCCGAGGCCATGAGGCCGAGGCTGGCGAGCGAGATCGCACCTCCGATGATCACCGAGAGGTGCGCGGGCACCCGCTGCAGCAGCAGAGCCGTGACGCCGATGGCGATCGAAGAGACGCCGAGCAGGGCGCCCACCACGAGCAGGTCGGTGGTGCCGGTGAGGTCGCGCGCCATCTGGGCGCCGAGCGAGAGGAAGATGGCGCCCACGCTGTAGGCGAGCGCCACCGAGAGGGTGGCGGCCACGAAGGGCAGCAGCATGCCCTTCGGCAGCCGGAGCGCGCGAGGCCGCCAGTTCGGGCGGCCGAGACCGGCCGTGTCGGCGGGGGTGAGCCAGACGGCGGCGAAGGCCAGCGCGGCGAGCACGAACAGCACGGCGAAGCTCAGCACGAGCGGCAGCGGGGCGTACTGCGCCAGCACGCCGGAGACCAGCAGTGCGAGGGTGAGCCCGACGGCCGTGGACACGGTGGTGAGCGAGCTGGCCACCCGGGGATTCGTGGAGGTGTTGTTCTCCACCAGGGCGGCGCTCGCCGCCCCGAGCGCGAAGCCCGTGCCGATCCCCTGCATCACCCGGCCGGCGTAGAGCCAGCCCACGTCGGGCGCCGCGGCGAACACGGCGGCGGCGACCGCGATCAGCGCGACCCCGAGGAGCATCGCGCGACGGCGGCCGATGCTGTCGGAGAGGCCGCCGAAGAACAGCAGCACGATCAGCAACGCCAGCGGGTAGGCGGCGAACACGCTCGTGGTGACCACGGAGGGCAGGTGCCACTCGGCGGCGTAGACCGGGTAGAGAACGCTCGGTGCCCCGCTGGACCAGAGGCAGAGAGCGAGCACGGCCGCGGCCGACCAGAAGGTGCCGCGGCGGCCGAGACGCCGGATCAGTGTCATGGGGCCACCGTAGCCGCCTCGCTTGGAATTTCCAATTCAGAACGCGAAGTCGTACTCTGGGGGCATGACATCCGGGGAAAGCGGTCAGGGCGACGCCGCTGCGCTCGACGGGCCGAACTGCCAGATCGTGCGCACGCTCGACGTGATCGGCGAGAAGTGGTCGATCCTGATCGTGCGGGATGCGATGCGCGGCATCAGCCGGTTCTCCGAGTTCCGCGCGTCGCTGGGCGCGCCGAGCGACATCCTCACCGCCCGGCTGGCGAAGCTCGTGGCGGCCGGCGTGCTCGAGAAGCGCTCCTACCGCGAGGCCGGGTCACGCGAGCGGTTCAGCTACCACCTCACCGAGAGCGGGCTCGCCCTGAAGCCGGTGCTCGGAGCACTGCTGCAGTGGGGCGACAGCTTCGTGCCCTACGCCGGAGGAGCCGCCTCGGTCGCGGTGCAGCGCGAGTCGCGCGAGCCCGTCTCGGTCGCCTTCGTCACCCCCGACGGCCACCCCCTGGCCGCCGCCGACGTCGACCTCGCCCCCGGCCCGGCCGCCCGCCGCCCCTGGTAGCCCCACTCCCCCGCGGCCCCTGGGCCCCCGTCCCCTGCGCCTCACGCCAAAAACAAGGAGATCCTCCAAAAACAAGGAGTTCTGGCCGGACTCGCCGAGCCTGAGCTGACGTCAGACCGCGTGTCGGCCCGAAAGTCCTTGTTTTTGTGTGGAGCGGTCTGGGTGCATGGGTGGAGCCGGTCGGGGCGAACGCCGGGAGTTGCCTCAGAGGGGGTCGTTGCGGTGGAGGGCGCGGCGCACGCGCTCGACCACGTTGGCCGGCGGGGGTTCGTTGTAGGCGCCGGCGAGCTCCTGCCCCGACATCCGGCCGATCTCGGCCATCACGTCGTCGGTGAGCTTGCGGCGGGCACGCGCCGACGAGGCCTCACCGTAGGCGGCGGCGTCGATGGGCTCGCCGAACTGGATGGTGACGGGCCGGATGCGCGGCACCCGCGCATCCACGGGCAGCAGTTCCTGCGTGCCGGTCAGCGCCACGGGCACGATCGGGCAGCCCACGGTGAGGCCGAGCCAGGCCACACCCGTGCGGCCCTTGTACAGCCGGCCGTCCCGGGAACGGGTGCCTTCGGGGTAGATGGCGAAGGCGCCGCCCTCCTCGAGCACCTCGCGGCCGCGTTCGAGGGAGTCCTGCGCCGCGGTGTTGCTCTCCCGGTCGACCGGGATGGCGCCGATCGCGTCGAAGAAGGTCTTCGAGACGCGGCCGCGCATCCCATCGCCCGTGAAGTACTCGGCCTTGGCGAGAAAGCGCACGTCGCGCGGGGCCATCAGGGTGATCGCGACGCTGTCGATGAAGCTCAGATGGTTGCTCGCGAAGAGCACTGGGCCGGTTCGGGGCACGTTCTCCCGGCCCGTGACCGTCGGGCGGTAGAGCACGCGCGCGACCGGGCGCACGACTCCCTTGGCGACCGACTTGAACATCCCCTGATCCTCACACGGGATGCATTCCCGCGCGGCTATGGACGCGCTGTCGTTGCACACTCATGGATCTTCCAGGCATCCTGGGAATAGTTGTAGCTTCAACTCCTTGTGCCCGCCGTCTCGTGAAATGAGAGCCGTGTCTCCGCGTTCCGACTCCTCCAGCCCGTCGCCCGTCCCGCCGAAGGCGAAGGATCAAGCGAAGAAACTCACCGTGAAGGAGGAACGGGATGCCCGGCGCGCCGCGAAGGTCGCCGCCATGGTGGCGCAGCAGAAGCGGCAGCGCCGCAACCGCCTGATCGGCTGGATCTCCGGAGGCGTCGCCGGCGCCGCCGTGATCGCGCTGCTGGCCGTCTTCATCGTGTCGAACACGACACCGAAGGTCGACCCGGCCTCGATCGCCATCAGCGACCTCAAGACCTACCCGGGCCTTACCGCGAACCACGTGTCGGGCACCGTGGACTACACGATGACCCCGCCGGCTGGCGGCGACCACAACCCCGTGTGGCTCAACTGCGGCGTGTACTCGGAGCCCGTGCCGAACGAGAACGCCGTGCACGACCTCGAGCACGGGGCCGTCTGGGTGACCTATGATCCCACCCTCGTGGATGCCGCGGGCGTCGCGAGCCTGCAGTCGCAGCTCCCGAACACCTACGTCGTGCTCTCCCCCTTCTCGAACCTCGGCGCACCCGTCGTGGCCTCGGCCTGGGGCAATCAGGTCTTCCTCACCGGTGTCGACGACCCCCGGCTCGGCGAGTTCGTGACGAAGTTCTGGAAGTCGGCCAGCTCTCCCGAGCCCGGCGCACCCTGCACCGGCGGGGTGGACGGGCCCGGCAAGGTCGCGTGACCGAGAAGCCAGACGACGTGGCGGCGCCCGGCGCGGAAGGCCGCGTCGAGCCGGCCGACGACCGCGGATGCCGTCCTGCGGGGAAGGCACGCGAAGCCGGCGTGAGTCGATCTGACGCAGCCCGCAACGGCAGCGGCAACGGTGACGGTGACGGTGACGGTGACGGCGCGAATTCGGATGGCGCGAGCGACGCTGGTTCTCCAGCGGGCGAGCGGGCTGCATCCCGGCGCCCCCGAGGGCGCATCGCCGTCGCCGCCGTGCTCGGTGCGGTGCTGATTGCGATCGTCGCCTTCGCCGGCGGCTGGCTCGCCGCGCCGCGCACCGCTACGCCATCCGACACCAGCGCCGAGGCCGGATTCGCTCGAGACATGCAGCAGCACCACGATCAAGCCGTTCAGATGGCGATGATCATCCGCACGCAGACCGACGACCCCGACATCCGGCGGCTCGCCTACGACATCGCGACCTCCCAGTCGCAGCAGTCGGGGCAGATGTACGCCTGGCTCAACCTCTGGGGCCTGCCCCAGGCCTCGACGCAGCCCGCCATGACCTGGATGCTGCAGCCCACGCTCGACGGCACGGGTTCGGGGCACGAGCACGGGGGCACCGCGGCGACCACGGCCGCGCCCACGTCCGCCACGGGAACGGATGCGCCCACTGCCACGAGCACACCGCCGGCCTCTGCTGCCGCCGACGGCTCCGCGGCGACAGATGCGGCGGTGACGGGTGCGGCGGCGACAGGTACGGCGACTACGGCGGCAGCGACCGCGGCGCCGATGGTCCCGGGCGGCCCGATGCCCGGCATGGCCTCGGCCGCCGACATCGCGCGGCTCTCGACACTCACCGGGGTCGAGGCGGAGCGCCTCTTCCTGCAGCTGATGATCGCCCATCACCTCGGCGGCGTGGAGATGGCCGAGGCCGTCATCGCCCGCAGTACCAACCCCGACGTGGTGGCGCTGGCGAAGTCGATGGCCTTCGCGCAGACCGGCGAGATCGAGTACATGCGCACGCTGCTGGCGGCTCGCGGGGCCTAGAACCGTCTGCCTGCCAACGTGTCGCCGCCTCGCCACCCGGCGACATGTCAGCGGTAGTCGTCGGGTGGTGCGTCGCCGTCGTCGAGAGGGGCGTAGGACTCGTCGAAAGGCGGGATGTCATCGACCGGGTAGTCGGGCTCGACGAAGCGGGGCTCTGCCTCGCGCCCCCCGCCGGCTCCGCTGCCCCCGGCTCCGGCTCCGGCGCCTCCGTCGGTGCGGAACCGACGTTCCACCAGCCCGCTCGACCGGCCGCCTCGCGACGAACCCCGGGCGGCCGTCGCTGAACCCGAACCCGAACTCGACCGCGATCCTGCCCCCGAGCCTGCACCAAACGCCGGCGCAGAACTCGCCGCAGCCGCGCCCGTGCCCGCGCCATCGCCCGGTTCGAACGCGCCCGCGGCCACCACGGCCACGAGCCCCTCGCCGTACGCCTCGCGTTTACGCTCACCGATGCCGGGAACACCCTCGAGGTCGCGCACCGAGGCCGGCTTGAGCGCGGCGACCGCCGCGAGCGTCGCATCGTGGAAGACCACGTAGGCCGGAACTCCCTGCTCTCTAGCGGTGGCGGCACGCCAGGCCCGCAGCACCTCGAACAGCTCGCCGTCGGCTGGAGACAACTCGAGCTTCGCCGCCGAGGAGCGGCCGCTCCGGCCTCCGGACCCTCCCGAGGAAGAGCCGCTCCCCCGCGCCCCGGCGGGACGCGCTGGCTCGCGTCGCAGGTGCACCACGCGGTCGCCCGAGAGCACCGCCGCGCTCTCCGGCGTGATGACGAGGGTTCCGTAGCCGTCGTCGTGCACCGCGAGCAGCCCCTGCGCCAGCAACTGCCTCACGACGCCGCGCCACTGCTGCTCGCTCAGATCGGGGCCGATGCCCCACACGGTGAGCTCGTCGTGCTTCCACTGCGCAACCCGCTCAGTGCGCTTGCCGCGCAGGATGTCGACGAGGTGCCCCGCGCCGAAGCGCTGATTGCGCTCCCGGTCGAGCCGCACCACGGTGGAGAGCAGCTTCTGCGCGGGAACCGTGCCGTCCCACGACTCCGGCGGCGTGAGGCAGGTGTCGCAGTTGCCGCACGGCTCGCTCTTCTGCCCGAAGTAGCCGAGGAGGTTCACCCGGCGGCAGCTGACGGTCTCGCAGAGCGCGAGCATTGCATCCAGGTGCGCCGACAACCGGCGCCGGTGCGCCAGGTCGCCCGGCGACTCGTCGATCATGCGGCGCTGCTGCACCACGTCGTTGAGCCCGTAGGCCATCCACGCCGTCGACGGCAGCCCGTCGCGGCCCGCACGCCCGGTCTCCTGGTAGTAGCCCTCGACCGACTTCGGAAGGTCGATGTGGGCGACGAACCGCACATCCGGTTTGTCGATCCCCATGCCGAACGCGATGGTGGCCACGATGACGACGCCCTCGTCGCGCAGGAAGCGGGCCTGCGTGCGGGCGCGCACCCGCGCGTCGAGCCCCGCGTGATAGGGCATGGCGTCGATGCCGTTCTCGGCCAGGAACTGCGCCGTCTTCTCGACCGTGTTGCGCGAGAGGCCGTAGACGATGCCCGCGTCGCCCTGGTGCTCGGTGCGGATGAACGAGAGCAACTGCCGCCGCACCTCGCCCTTCGGGTCGATGCGGTACTGGATGTTCGGCCGGTCGAAGCTCGCCACGAAATGCCGGGCGTCGCCGAGCGACAGGCGCTGGGTGATCTCCTTGTGGGTGGCCTCGGTCGCCGTGGCGGTGAGCGCGATGCGCGGCACGGTGGGCCAGCGCTCGGCCAGCTCGGCGAGGGCGAGGTAGTCGGGCCGGAAGTCGTGGCCCCACTGCGACACGCAGTGCGCCTCGTCGATCGCGAAGAGCGCGATCTCGCCGTTCTCGAGGAAGCGCTTGGTGCTCTCGGCCGACAGCCGCTCGGGCGCCACGTAGAGCAGATCGAGCTCGCCCGCGAGATAGGCCTGCTCCACCGAGGCGCGCTCGGCGGCGTCTTGCGTGGAATTGAGGAAGGCCGCCCGCACGCCGACGGCCTTCATGGACTCGACCTGGTCGTGCATGAGCGCGATGAGCGGCGAGATGACGACGCCGGTGCCCTTTCGCACGAGCGACGGCACCTGGTAGCAGAGCGACTTGCCGGCGCCCGTCGGCATGAGCACCACCGCGTCGCCGCCGGCGATCACGTGGTCGATGACCTCGGCCTGGTCGCCCCGGAACGAGTCGTAGCCGAACACCCGGCTGAGGGTGTCGAGGGCAGCGGATGCGGATGCTTGGGTCACGGGAACGAGCCTAGTTCGCGTGGCCGACATCCCGGCCCTCTCCACAGACTCTGCGCATCCGGTCCCGTCTGAACGACCCTGTGGAGAACTAGACGACACGTGTCTGTAACGTTCGCCGGAGTCCCGGACAATACAGTGCATGGACAGCATCGAGCCCGGCGAAGCCGAACTCTGGTCGCGGGGGTTGACGGGCGACAGTGAGGCCTTCGGCCTGCTCTTCGACCGGCACAAGAACCGCGTGTTCCGGCACGCCTACCGCCAGCTGCTCGACCGGCACGACGCCGAAGACGTGACGGGCACCGCCTTCCTCGAGCTCTGGCGGCGGCGCGAATCCGTTCGCCTGGTCGACGGCTCGGCGCTCCCCTGGCTGCTGGTCGCCACCACGAACGCGGCGCTCAACACCCGCCGCACCACCCGCCGCTACCGCAGCCTCCTCGGCCGCCTGCCGCGGTCGGTCGACCACCCTTCCGCCGAGCAGGAGGCGCTGGAGAGAACGGATGCGCTCCCTCCCGAACTGCAGACGGCCTTGCGCCAGCTCGACGACACCGACCGCGGGCTCGTCGTGCTGGTGATGCTCGAGGGGTATTCGCCGACAGAGGCGGCGGAGGTGCTGCGCCTCGCGCCCGGGACCGCCCGCACGCGGCTGTCGCGGCTGCGGGCACGGCTGCGGGTGGTACTCGATCGCCCGGGCGAGGCATCCGGGCCGCCGGAATCCACGTCGCCCGACGAACCCGCGAGCGCCCCGGCCGCTCTCCACGACGACACCCTCGCATCCGAAGGAGGACGCGTATGAACGACATCACGATCGACCCCGTCTTCGCCGAGGCCTTCCGCGCGGCCCTCGTCGACGAGGTGGCCACCCATCGTCTGGCGCGCCGCCGCCGGCGCTGGCGCCTCGGCGCCGGATTCCTCGGCGCCGTCGTGCTTCTGGGCGGTGCCGGCGCGGCCACGGCGCAGATCGCACACGGACCGCGGCCCCCGGGCACGCCGATCGTCGTCGAGCTCCCGACGAGCTTCTCGGGCACGTTCACTGGCACCGGCACCCTCGAACTCGGCGAGCCACCGGTCGGAGCGAATGCCATCGAGTACCGGTTCACCTGCGTGACTCCGGGGGATTTCCGGTTCGAGAACGGATCCAGCACCAGCTGCTCGTCGCCGTCGACGAGCGGAGAATACCCCGCCGGCTTCCATCACCCCACGATGTCCATCCCCGCCGATCGCGGCTTCACCGTCGAGACCAGTCCGGATGCGCGCTGGACGCTCACCGTCGCCTACATCACCTATCTCGAGACTCAGTGGGGCGTCAATGCCAACGGCCAGACCTTCGGCGCCGAGAAGATCGACGTCGACGGGAAATTCATCGCCGAACCCGACCTGGTCCCGGTGTATGCCTCGAACGGCAAGCGCGGTTACGCCTACAAGACCGACATGCAGTCGCCGCTCGAGTCGCCCGACATGCCGAAGTTCGACAATCCGAGCGACGCCGTCGCGTGGGTGGAGGAGCAGAACCGCCTGCACGACCGCTTCCCGGTCTACAAGTCCGACGGCGTGACCGTCATCGGCGAGTCCGTGATCGGCCAGGCCCCCGCCGTGCTCCCGGAGCCGGCGGGATAGGGGGCCTGCCCGTCCTCGCCTCCGCTCAGCTCGACCTACTGATAGGCCGCGATGGTGCGTGGAGGACCGTCTCGGGGCGGGGATGCGCGGCGCGGGCTCAGCGGTCGAGCGCGACCTCGAGGATGCTCGGGCCGGCGGGCGGCGAGGCCAGCGCCGAATCGAGGTCGCCGCGGCCCGTGACGAGGCGGTACTCCCAGCCATAGGCGGCGGCGAGCGGCGCGAGCGACACCGAGTGCGGCGTGAACATCACCCGGTCGAAGGCCTCGGGGTCGGCCGTGCCGGCCACTTCGAGCCCGTCGAAGATGGTTCCGCCGCCGTCGTTGCCCACCACCAGTTGCAGCCGGGGCCGCGTCTCGCCGAGGCCGAAGAGCAGGGCGCCGACGTCGTGCAGCAGCGTGACGTCGCCGAGCAGCACCCGGGTGGTGCCCGCGCGGGCACGGCCGGCGGCATCCGGTCGCCCGATGTCGCCCCGTCCGGTGCCCGTGGAGTCGCCGGTGCTCGCGCCGGCGCCGCCGCGCACCGCAGGCCCCGCACCCTGGCTCGCGAGCGCGATGCCGGTCGCGGTGGCCACGGTGCCGTCGATTCCCGCGACACCGCGGTTCGCGTGCACGGGGATCTTCTTGCCCGGCGCCACCGCGTCCAGCTCGCGGATGAGCCGAGACGCCCCGAGCACGAGCCGGTCGTGCGGCCAGGTCGCCCGCCACACGGCGAGCGTGAGCGCCCGGCGCGTGACCGGCGCGCGCAGGGCGGCGAGCTCGTTGCGCGCGAAGTCACGGGCGCCCGCCAGGTCGTCGGTGCCACCGCGGGTCTGCAGCGGCGGCGCCACCTCGTCCGCAGCGACGGAATCGTCGAGCAGCTCGCGGCTCGCGAACACCCACTGGCCCGTCCACGCGCGGGCGGCGCGGTCGGAACGGTCTTCGGGATCGGCGGTGACCGCGTCGACGACCACGGCATCCGGATGCGGCACCACCGGCTCGCCCGCGCCCCGCACCACCACGAGTTCGACGTCGTCGCGCCCCACGAGCGCCGGCACCTGCCGGCTGAGCGTCGGATGCCCGAACAGCACCACCCGCTCCACCCGGCCGCCGAAATCGGGGTGGTCGAGCAGGGTGCGGTAGGCGACCACGAGGTTCGGCCCGAAGTGCGCACCGCTCGACACCTCGGCGAACAACGGCCACCCGGCCGCCAGGGCGAACGCATTGGCCGCCTCACCGGCGTCGGCGCCCGCGATCACGACCGTGCGCGGCCCCTGCGCGAGGTGCAGCGTGCGAGGCCGCGCCTCCGCGCGCTCGCCGGTACCCGCGGCCAGGTCGCGCGAAGTGTCGACCGCGAGGGCGAACTCCGCACCTAGTGCGACCTCGCCGGGCTGGCGCGGGTCACCGGGCTGGCCCTGCTCGCCGAGGTGGCGGGGCTCGGCGGGGTGGCGCGGCTCGGATGCCGAGCCGGCGTCACGCGCGTCCGGCCCCTCCTCCTCCACCGCCCCGGACAAGGGCTCCACGAACTGCAGGTTCAACTGCACCGGCCCCGGACCCGGCCCGGGCCCGGGCCCCGCGCCCGCCCGAGCCGCGACCCCGCCCGCGGCAGCACCGAGGTCGCGCCAAGTATCGCCGAGAGCGCCGAAGTCAGCATCAAGCGCGACCTCGGCTGGGTGGTGCAACCGGGAGAAGTCAGGCAGAGAGTCCAGAGCCCCACCCGACGCCGCCGCGAACGCGTACGCCGCGAGCGCCCGCGCATCCGGAACCGCGCCCGGCTCCGGCGCCGCGACGTCGAGCGCGGCCCGCGCGAAGCGCCCGAACATGCCGGGCTGCCACGTGGTCTGGTTGGAACCCGTTCCCCGCAGGCGCGCCGGACGATCGGCGCTCAGCACGACCATCGGCACCCCCGAGTGCGAGGCCTCCACCACCGCAGGAAGCAGGTTCGCGACCGCCGTGCCCGAGGTGGTCACCACGAGGGCGGGCACCCCGCTCTCCCGGGCGATGCCGAGCGCGGTGAACGCCGCCACCCGCTCGTCGATGCGCACGTGCACGGCGAGCAGCCCCTCGCGCTCGAGTTCGGCCAGGGCCAGCGCGAGGGCCTGCGAACGCGATCCGGGCGACACGACGGCATGCCGCACACCGAGCGCGGCGAACGCACGCACCAGCCGGGAGGCGAACGTCGCGGCAGGGCTCGACGGCGCCGGGCGCTCAGTGCTCACCGCTCGGTTCTGCCCGGATCCGCGTCGTCGTCGGTCTCGGCCAGGCGCTTCTCGAGCTCGCGGATGCGCTCGTCCTCGTCGGGGTCGTGCACGGGCCGCACACTGCCGAGGAAGTCGGGGTCGTCGTCGGGGCCGATCACCCGCCGCCGGGGCCCGGATGCGACGGGACGGCCACGCCCGATGAAGAACCAGAGCAGACCGCCGATGACCGGGAACAGCAGCACGATGAAGAACCAGGCCGCGCGCGGAAGGGCACGCACCCGGGCCTTCTGCAGCATGAGACAGTCCACGAGCGCGTACACGGTGAACGCCACGACAACGATGACGAGGGCCAGGAGTACGCGAGCCATGGAGTAACTGTACCCCCGGCATCCGGGGAGCCGACTGCGGGTTCACCGACCGTGACCTGACCGCGATGACGGGCCACGAGACGACTCGCGAGACGGGCACCGGATGCGCGACGAGACCGCCGTCGGATGCGCCACTTCCGGCAGGCGGTCAGCCAACGAGTCATAGACTCGATACCGTGAAACCCGGACGCACCTGGCTCGTTTACACCCTCATCCGATTGGGGTTGTTCGCCGTCGTGCTCGCGGTCCTGCTCCTGCTGCAGATCACGCCCTGGCTCGCCGCCGTGATCGCAGCGCTGGTCTCGCTGAGCCTGTCGATCATCTTCTTGCGCAAGCCCCGCGAAGAAGCGTCGAAGACGCTCTACCAGGCGCGCGAGAACCGCCACGAGGCCCGGCGGCCGAAAGCCGCGACGCCCTCGGAAGACGAGGATGTCGAGGACTCGGCCGTCGACGCCGCCGCAGCCGACGTCTCCGGTGGCACGCCCGCCCCCACCGAGAAGTAATCCATCTCCACCCAACCGATTGTTAGGGAGACCACCATGTCCGCACACTTCGACGTCGTCGTGCTCGGAGCCGGCCCGGGCGGCTATGTCGCCGCCATCCGCGCCGCCCAGCTGGGCAAGAGCGTGGCGATCATCGAGAAGCAGTACTGGGGCGGGGTGTGCCTTAACGTGGGCTGCATCCCCTCGAAGGCCCTGCTTCGCAACGCCGAGCTCGCCCACATCTTCACCCATCAGGCCGGCCTGTTCGGCATGTCGGGCGAGGTCAGCTTCGACTTCGGGGTGGCCTTCGACCGCAGCCGTTCGGTGGCCGACGGCCGCGTCAAGGGCGTGCACTTCCTGATGAAGAAGAACAAGATCACCGAGTTCGACGGCCTCGGCAGCTTCACGGATGCGCACACCATCGAGGTCGCGCTCACCGCGGGCGGATCCGAGACGATCACCTTCGACGACGTCATCATCGCCACCGGCTCCACCGTGCGCCTGCTCCCCGGCGTGCAGCTCAGCGACAACGTCGTGACCTACGAGACCCAGATCATGACCCGCGAGCTGCCCTCCTCGATGGTGATCGTGGGCGCGGGCGCCATCGGCATGGAGTTCGCCTACGTGCTGAAGAACTACGGCGTCGACGTCACCATCATCGAGTTCCTCGACCGCGCGCTCCCCAACGAGGATGCCGACGTCTCGAAGGAGATCGCGAAGCAGTACAAGAAGCTCGGCATCGACATCCTCACCTCCACCAAGGTCGAGACCGTCGTCGACAACGGCTCGTCGGTGACCGTCACCTACACCGCCAAAGACGGCACCCCCGGCTCGATCGAGGCCGGCAAGGTGCTCATGTCGATCGGCTTCGCGCCGCGGGTGGAGGGCTACGGCCTCGACAAGACCGGCGTCGCCCTCACCGAGCGCGGCGCGATCGCCATCGACGACTTCATGCGCACGAACGTCCCCCACGTGTACGCCATCGGCGACGTCACCGCGAAGCTGCAGCTCGCCCACGTGGCCGAGGCCCAGGGCGTCGTGGCCGCCGAGACCATCGCAGGAGCCGAGACGCAGGCGCTCGGCGACTACCGCATGATGCCGCGCGCCACCTTCTGCCAGCCGCAGGTCGCCTCGTTCGGGCTCACCGAGCAGCAGGCGCGCGACGAAGGCCACGACATCAAGGTGGTCTCGTTCCCGTTCCAGGCCAACGGCAAGGCCCACGGGCTCGGCGACCCGACCGGCTTCGTCAAGATCATCGCCGACACGCAGTACGGCGAGCTGCTCGGCGCCCACCTGATCGGCCCCGACGTCTCGGAGCTGCTGCCCGAGCTCACGCTGGCGCAGAAGTGGGACCTCACGGCCACCGAGCTCGCACGCAACGTGCACACGCACCCCACCCTGAGCGAGGCGCTGCAGGAGGGCTTCCACGGGCTCACGGGCCACATGATCAACTTCTGATCAAACGTCCGACCCGCGCATCCGCAGCTCGGCTCGGCCGGGCACGGATGCGCGGGGCCGGGCAAGGCGGTGCTGGACCGCTCGGTGCCGGCCTGCCCAGTGCCGGCCCGCTCGGTGCTGGCCTGCCTACGCGGGGCGGGGCGGGTCAGTAGGCGAGCGCCAGGGCGAGCCCGATGCTGTAGAGCAGCGCGAACAGACTGGTGAGCTGCAGCACGATGATGTACTCGCGCGGCTTCTTGGCCGTGAGCATGATCAGGATGGCCGGCAGGGTGACCAGCAGCGTGAAGAACACCAGCAGCGCCTTGGCGTAGAGCAGGGTGAAGAACGCCAGGATGAGATAGGCCACGACGATCCAGAGCACGTACACGATGCGCGAGGCCGTGGGGCCGATCAGCACCGCGAGCGTGCGCTTCTTGGCCAGCTTGTCCTGTGGGATGTCGCGGATGTTGTTCGACATGAGCACGGCGCAGGCGATGGCGCCGGCGGCCACACCGGCCAGCCAGCCCTCGGTGGTCACCTCTCCGGCGAGCACGAACTGGGTTCCCGCCGTGCCCACGAGCCCGAAGAACACGAAGACGAACACTTCGCCGAGCGCGTAGTAGCCGTAGGGATGCTTGCCGCCGGTGTAGAACCAGCCGGCGGCGATGGCCGCCACGCCGACCGCGATGAGCCAGTACTGGCCGGTGATGATCGTGATGGCGAGACCGGCGGCCGCGGCGATGGCGAAGAACACGAGGGCGGCGACGAGCACGCGCCGCGCCGGCACGAGACCCGAGCCGGTGAGGCGCGGGGGGCCGACCCGGAAGTCGTCGGTGCCGCGGATGCCGTCGGAGTAGTCGTTGGCGTAGTTGACGCCGATCTGCAGCGCCACCGCGACGACGAGGCACAGCAGCACGAGCCACTTCGAGACATTCAGCACGTCGGCCTTCGCGGCGCCCGTGCCGAGCGCGACGGCCGCGATACCGAGAGGGAGGGTGCGCAGGCGGGCGCCGGCGATCCAGGCTCCGGCGGCCGATCGGGGGCCGGTCTTGCGCGCCGGCGTGCGAGGGCCCGCGGTGACGCGAGCGGGGTGGCCCGAGGGGCGCTTCTTCGTTTTGGACATCGGGGCTGATTCTAGCCAGCGAGTGCTTGGAGCCAGCTGGCGATGGCCAGGCGGTCGGGTTTGCCGGAGGAGAGCCGGGGCAGCCGCTCCATCCGCACGATCTCGGCGGGGGACGCGGCGCGGCCGGCCTGGTCGACGACGGCCGATCGGATGCGCTCGAGCGCCGAGCCGGGCACCTCGCCGTCGGTCACCACCACACTCACCTGCCCCCATTCCTCGCTCGGCCGGCCGACGACCACGGCCTGCTCGAAACCGAACTGCGACTGCACGATGCGCTCGACCCGGTCGAGCGACACCTTCACACCGCCGGAGATGATGACGTTGTCGAGCCGCCCGGTGATGCTCACGATGCCGTCGACGACCGTGCCGCCGTCGTCGGTGCGGTACCACCGCACGCCGTGCTCGGCGCGGAACTTGCGAGCCGTGAGCTCTTCGTCGCCGAGGTAGCCTTCCGCGAGCGTCGGGCCCGAGAGTTCGATCTCGCCTTCGTTCACCCGGGCGAGGGTGCGGCCGATCGGCCGGCCGTCGTAGACGCAGCCTCCCGCCGTCTCGCTCGAGCCGTAGGTGCGCACCACGGTGAGACCGAGCTCCTGCGCTTCGTGGTGCAACGGCGCCGGCAACGCCTGGCCGCCCACCAGGATGCCGTCGAAGCGGACCGCAGCGCGACGGATGCCCGGGTCGGCCTGCGCCGCCGCCACGACCCGAGCCAGCTGGGCCGGCACGAGCGAGGTGTAGCGGAGGGGCGCATCGAGCCCGGCTGCCGCCTCGGCGAAGACCTGGGCCGAGAAGTGCCCGGCGGGCTGCAGAACGGGCCGGGTGCCTGCCGCGATGGACCGCACGAGAACCTGCACCCCCGCGATGTAGTGCGTGGGCAAGGCGAGCAGCCACTGCCCCGGACCGCCGAGCGCCACCTCGGAGGCCGCGGCCGAGGCCAGCAGCGCGTCGGCGCTGAGGGCCACCCGCTTCGGCACTCCGGAGGAGCCCGAGGTCTCGATGACGAGCGCCACGGCCCGCGAGACCTCCCGCGGCAGTGGGGCGTCGTGCACCACCGACGGGTCGCCGAGCGTCTGCTCGCGCTGGAGCAGCGCGGCGGCCACCGCCGCGCGGTCTCGGGGCAGGATGGCGGGGCCGTCGTTCGCGAGCGCCGTGCGCAGCGCCGCCTCGACCCCTGCCGGATCGCTCCCGTCGATGATCTCCAGCCGCCGGGTCATGAGCGCACGTCCAGCGGACGAGGCTGCTCGCGCTCGAGGCCCGCAGTCGGCCAGCTCCGCCCGGCTCCCGCGGCGCCCGCCGTCGACGGCGCCTCTCGCGAAGCTCCGCCCACCGTCGACCGAACCACCCGCGAACCCCCACCCACCGTCGACCGAACCACGCGCGAACCCCCGCCCACCGTCGACCGAACCACGCGCGAAGCCCCGCCCACCGTCGACCGAACCACCCGCGTGACTCCGTCGGCCACGGTCGCCGCGTTCTCCCCCTCGGATCCAGCGATCACTGCCGGCCGCGCGGGGCCGCCGAGGCCGGCCATCAGTAGTGGTACGGGAAGGCGGACCAGTCCGGATCCCGCTTCTCGAGGAACGAGTCGCGCCCCTCCACCGCTTCGTCGCTCGCGTACGCGAGCCGGGTAGCCTCCCCCGCGAAGACCTGCTGGCCCACCATGCCGTCGTCGACCGCGTTGAAGGCGTATTTCAGCATCCGCACCGCGGTGGGCGACTTGCCCATGATGGTGCGTGCCCAGCGCAGCGCCTCGGCCTCGAGCTCGGCATGCGGCACCACGCGGTTCACGGCGCCCATTTCGTAGGCCCGCTGCGCGCTGTACTCCTCGGCCAGGAAGAACACCTCGCGCGCGAACTTCTGCCCCACCTGCCGGGCGAAGTAGGCGCTGCCGTAGCCGCCGTCGAAGGAGCCGACGTCGGCGTCGGTCTGCTTGAACCGGCCGTGCTCCGCGCTCGCGATGGTGAGGTCGCACACCACGTGCAGGGAATGCCCACCGCCCGCCGCCCAGCCCGGCACCACGGCGATCACGACCTTCGACATGAACCGGATCAGCCGCTGCACTTCGAGGATGTGCAGCCTCCCCGCCCGCGCCGGGTCGATGCCCTTCGCCGTCTCCTCGGCCGAGTACTTGTAACCGTCGCGGCCGCGGATGCGCTGGTCGCCACCGCTGCAGAACGCCCAGCCGCCGTCGCGAGGGCTCGGCCCGTTGCCCGTGAGCAGCACCACTCCCACCTTCGGGTTCTGCCGCGCGTCGTCGAGCGCCGCATAGAGCTCGTCGACCGTCTTAGGCCGGAAGGCGTTGCGCACCTCGGGCCGATCGAAGGCGATGCGCGCCACCCTCCCGGCCACATCGAGGTGGTAGGTGATGTCGGTGAAGCCCTCGGAGCCGGGCGCGACGACCCACTCTGCGGGGTCGAAGATGTCGGAGACCGTGGTGCGTTCACTCATACGGCAAGCCTATTCGCTCGCCCCTCCGCGGCAGCCGGGCGACAGCATCTGGGGAGAACTCGCGCTCTGGGAACGCCTGTGGAGAAGTGCCGGCCCCGGGGAGAGTGCCAGACTGTGGAGCCATGACCGACCTGCCCGCGCTCGACGAGCTGCTCCACCGCCTGCGCGTGGTGGCCATCCCCCTGCACACCCGCTTCCGCGGCCAGACCGTGCGCGAGCTGGCGCTGTTCGAGGGCCCGGAGGGTTGGACCGAGTTCTCGCCCTTCCCCGAATACGCGGATGCCGAAGCCGCCTCCTGGCTCGCCGCCGCGATCGAGTTCGGCTGGGCGCCGACACCCCCGCTGCTGCGGACACGGATCCCGGTGAACGCGACCCTCCCCGCGGTCGCCGCCACCGAGGTCGCCCGCGTGCTCGCCCACTACGATGGCTGCCGCACGGTCAAGGTGAAGGTCGCCGAGACCGGCCAGACCCTCGACGACGACGTGGCCCGGGTGCGCGAGACCCGCCGCATCCTGGGCCCGGAGGGGCGCATCCGGCTCGACGCCAATGGCGGCTGGAACGTCGACGAGGCCGAGCACGCCGTGCACCGCCTGGTGGAGTTCGACCTCGAGTACCTCGAGCAGCCGTGCGCCACCGTGCCGGAGCTCGCCGAGATCCGCGAGCGCACGGCCTACTTGGGCGTGCCGATCGCCGCCGACGAGAGCGTGCGCAAGGCGGAGGATCCGCTCGCGGTGGCCCGGGCGGGCGCCGCCGACCTCGTGATCGTGAAGGCCCAGCCGCTCGGCGGCATCCGGCGCGCTCTCGCCGTGGTGGCCGAGGCCGGGCTGCCCGCCGTGGTGTCGTCAGCCCTCGAGAGTTCCGTCGGCATCGCGATGGGTGCACACCTCGCGGCCGCCCTGCCCGAGCTCGACTACGACTGCGGGCTCGCCACGGTCGACCTCTTCACCGGTGACGTCGTGCCGGCCGGCGCGAGCCTCGTGCCGCGCGGCGGCAGCATCCCCGTGAGCCGGCCGGAGCCGGACCCTGCCCTGCTCGGCCGCTTCGAGGCCTCACCCGAACGCACCGCCTGGTGGCACGCCCGCATCTCCCGCTGCTGGACGCGCCTCGCCACACCCCCGAGCGCCTGACGCCGGCAAGCCGGCACCCAACTCCCTGTCGCTGGCCGCGTCGTCGCCGCCCACCCGCCGCCCCGGTCACCCGGCACACCCCCACGCCCGCCCACCCGCCCGCCCGAAACGACGGAGTATCAACCGCGAAACCAGAACCGACGGACTCTCAAGCCGTCAGACGCCCAAACCTCCGTAGATTCAGGGCGCCCGGGCCGCCACAGAGGCGAGCGCGACCCGGGCCGCCACACAGCAGTCCGCGCCCGGCCGAGCCAGAACCGCCCGGGCTCAGAGCCCGGAGTAGGCGTGCAGTCCCTTGAAGAACACGTTCACCACGCCGAAGTTGAAGAGCACCGCGGAGAAGCCCACCACGGCGAGCCACGCCGAGCGCGAGCCGCGCCAGCCCCGCGTGGCGCGGGCGTGGATGTAGCCGGCGTAGATGACCCAGATGATGAAGGTCCAGACCTCTTTGGTGTCCCAGCCCCAGTAGCGGCCCCACGCCCGCTCGGCCCAGACGGCACCGGCGATGAGCGTGAAGGTCCAGAGCACGAAGCCGACGATGTTCACGCGGTAGGCGAGACGCTCGAGGGTCTCGGAGTCGGGCAGCGTCTGCAGGAAGCGCAGGCGCAGCACTGAGGCCACCCGGGCGAGCCCGTCGCCGCGGGTCTGCAGGAGCTGCACGATCGACAGCGCACCGCCGAGCGCGAAGAACGCGGTGCCGAGGATGGCCACCATCACGTGGATGACGAGCCAGGCCGACTGCAGCGCCGGAGGCAGCGGCGCGACGCTCACGTAGTAGTTCACCGTCGAGACGCCGAGCAGGATGAGCACGAGCCCTGTCACGAAGGTGCCGAGGAAGCGGAGGTCTTCCCGCAGCAGCAGCAGGAGGAACACCGCCACGATCAGCAGCGTGCCCGTGATGGAGAACTCGTACATGTTCGCCCACGGCACCCGCGAGGCCGCGATTCCGCGGAGGATGACGCCGGCGAGCTGGATGACCCAGGCGAGGACCGTGAAGGCGACCCCGAGCCGCAGCCAGAGCGAGCGCTTGCCCGTGGAGTCGACGCCCGCGAGCGAGACGAGGCCCGAGTCGCCCGCGCCCGCCGGGGCGGCACCCGTGGCAGCCGCACCGCGCGCAGCCGGCCCACCCGCGCCGCGGGCGGAGGCTACGGCCGAGGCCCCCACCGTGGCCGGCTCAGCGGATGTCCCGATGACGACGCCGTCGACGGCGGCGTCAGCCCCCGCATCCGCCTCGATCGCCTTCTTCACCGTCGACGAGCGACGGGCGAGATCGAGCGCGAACGCGACGAACGCGAGCGCGTACACGGCCATGGCCGAGTAGATGAGGATGATCGAGATCTCGTCGAGGGTTTGCGTCACAGGTAGAGCCTAAGCCTTGGAATCGGGAGGGGAAGAGCCGGGTTCAAGCTGTGCGGAATCCTCCGCCGCCGCCTCGTCTGTGGAGAGGTCGGCCGAGCCTCCGGCGGCCGGATCGGGGAACCCGGCGGCGTGCCGGTCGGCGAGCGCCGTGACGGCCTCGACGAGTCGCGGGTCGTCGCCGCGCGCCAGCCCGGCGTACTCCACGTGGACCGATCCGTCGGCGCGCTCCGTGGCCTTCACCCACACGCGACGGCGCGGGATGAACAGCGAGGTCAGCAGACCGGCGAGCACCAGGATGGCGAACACGAGCACCCAGCCCTGGGTGGGGTCGTGGTGCACGTCCAGCGAGGCGAAGCGCTTCACGCCGTCGAGCGACACCGTGCCGAGCCCGTTCGGCAGGTCGACCGTCTCACCGGGCTTGAGCTCGAGCGACTTGACGCCCGTCGACCCGCCGGTGAGCTGCGTCATCGTGTCGGTGTTGAGCGAGTACACGGATGCCGGCACCCCGCCGTCGAGGCCGAGGTCTCCGTCGTAGACGTTGAGCGTCAGAACCGGGTACTGCAGGTCGGGGAACGAGGAGTAGTAGACCCCGGTGTCGGCCTGCGCCTGGGTGGGGTAGAAGAAGCCGATGAGGCCCACCTGCGAAGGCAGCCCATCCGGAACCTTCACCACGCCGAGCGAGGTGAGTGCGGCATCCTGCGGCAGGAAGGGCACGGAGTCGGTGAACACCACGTCGCCCGCCGGGTTCCGCACGGTGATGGTGGGCGCGTAGCCGTTGCCGAGCAGGTAGACGTCGGTGCCGCCGATCTGCAGCGGGGAGTTCACCTTGATGTCGTTCTGCGCCGTGTTGCCCGAGGCGTCGACCGTGGTGACCGCGGCCGTGTAGTCGGTGGGCTGGCCGAAGGCCTTGAGCGACTGGGTCTCGTAGCTGGCCGAGAAGGAGTCGAGCGTGATCTTGTAGGGCGAGAGCTGGCTGTCGTTGAAGAAGCGCCCGGGGTTGAACGAGTCGTAGGCGAGCAGCGTGTTCACGAAGGTCTGGCCCTCGACCACCACGCGCTGGCCCTGGTAGCCGAAGCCGCCGCCCACGCCGACGGTGATGAGGATGCCGACGAGCGCCGAGTGGAACACCAGGTTGCCGGTCTCGCGCATGTAGCCGCGCTCGGCCGAGACCGACACGATCTCGCGCCCGGTGCGCCGGTCGGCGCCAGTGAACACCACGGTGCGGTAGCGCTGGCGTTTGAGCAGGGCGCGCGCCGACTCCACCACCGATGCGGCGGTGACGGATGCCTCGGCCCCGGCCGCGGGCGCCGACACCTCCCGGGTGGTGAAGCCCGCGAGCCGCGACAACCGCGCCGGGGTGCGCGGCGGCTTGGCCCGCAAGGCGTCGAAGTGGTGCTTGGTGCGCGGCACGACGCATCCGATGAGCGAGACGAACAGCAGCAGGTAGATGGCCGAGAACCACACCGAGGTGTACACGTTGAACAGCTGCAGCTTGTCGAGGAACGGCGCGAGGTCGGGGTTGTCGACGAAGTACTGCGTGACGCCGTTCGGGTCGGCCGCGCGCTGCGGAACCAGCGAGCCCGGCACGGCCGCGAGCGCGAGCAGCAGCAGCAGGAACAGCGCCGTGCGCATGCTCGTGAGCTGCCGCCAGAACCAGCGCAGCCAGCCGACGAGGCCGAGCTTGGGCAGCGTGACCTCGGAGCCGTCGGCGTTCTCGGTGGGGCGCTCGGCGGGCTCCGCCGAGTCGAAGTGATCAGATGGGCGCGACAAAGCCGTTGATCACCGCCTGGATTTCGTAGATCCAGATGGTCCAGAGACCCGAGACCATGAGGATGCCGATGGCCACGAGCACGGCGCCTCCGGCGATGTTGATGGCACGGATGTGGCGCTTCAGGAACGACACCGAGCTCGTCACCCAGTTGAGCCCGAGCGCCACCAGCAGGAACGGCAGCCCGAGGCCGATGCAGTAGAAGAGGCCGAGCAGCACCCCGCTCCAGGCCGAGCCGCTGGTAAGGCTCAGCACCTGGATGGCCGAGAGGGTGGGGCCGATGCACGGGGTCCAGCCGAGGCCGAACACGATGCCGAGGATGGGCGCTCCGGCGAGACCTGTGGCCGGCCGCCACGAGGGCTTGAAGGTGCGCTGCATGAAGCTGAACTGCCCGATGAACACGAGACCGAGGATGATCACGACCCCGCCCATGACGCGCGTGATGCCGTCCTGCCAGACGATCAGCCAGGTGCCGAGCGCGCCGAACGCGGCCGAGTAGGCGAGGAAGACGACCGAGAAGCCGAGGATGAAGAGTCCGATGCCGAAAAGCATCCGCCGCCGGCCGGCCTTCTTCGCCGCGGCCTCGCTGTCGGGCCCGGTTCCGGATCGCGCGCGGCCTGCATCCGAGATGCCGCCGACGTAGGCGAGGTAGCCCGGAACGAGCGGAAGCACGCACGGCGAGGCGAACGACACGAGCCCGGCGAGCAGTGCGATGGGGATCGCGAGCAGCAGCTGACCGCTGAGCACGATCTCGGCGAAGGGATTGCCCACGGGGTCAGCTCGCTTCGGCGAGGTTGGACTTGATGAGGGTGTCGAGGATCGACTTGTCCTGCAGCTGGCCCAGGATGCGCGCCGCGACACGACCCTGCTTGTCGATCACCAGCGTGGTCGGCACCGCGTTCGCCGCCACCGTGCCCGAGAAGGCGAGCTGCAGGGCGCCGTCGGTGTCGATGACCGAGGGGTAGGTGATGCCGAAGGTGTCGTCGAAGGAGACGGCGGTGGAGGCCTGGTCACGCACGTTCACGCCGAGGAAAGAGACACCCTGGCCGTCGTACTGCGCGTTGAGCGCCTGCAGCGCCGGTGCCTCGGCTCGGCAGGGTGCGCACCCGGCGTACCAGAAGTTCAGCACGAGCACCTGGCCGGCGTAGTCGCCGGAGGACACGGGGTTGCCGGCCTGGTCGGTGCCGGCGAAGCTCACGGCGGCGCCCCGGTCTGCGGCGGTGATCTCGGTCACCGAACCGTCGCCGGCGATGTAGTTCTTGCTGTTGCCGGCCAGGTACTGCTGCGCCAGTGGGTCGTTCGAGCAGCCGGCGAGCAGCAGAGCGGCAGCGGCCAGGGTCGCGGCGACGGCCACGCGCATCCCGCGGGCGCCCGCGCCCGGCCTCACACCGCCCCCACGTCGATCGCGGCCGACGCGAGCGGGGCGCCGGGGTCGGTGTAGCCGACCTCCACGAAGCGGCCGTCGCGCAGCTCGAAGCTCGTGATGCTCGAGAGGGCACAGCGGCGCTTGCGGGGGTCGTGCGGGAGCTTCTTGCCCACGATGGTGAGGTGCGCCATCCAGATCGGGAGCTGGTGGCTGACCATCACGACGTCGCCGGAGTCGACCGAGGCGTGCGCATCCGTCATCGCGGCGAGCATGCGCGCGGAGACCTGCTTGAAGGGCTCGCCCCAGGCCGGCCGCCACGGGTTCCAGAGGAAGCGCCACATCCGCGGGTCGCGCAGGGCGCCACCGGGGCCGCGCATGCGCCGGCCTTCGAACGCGTTGGTGGGCTCGATGATGCGCGGCTCGATGCGCGGTGCGAGTTCGAAGCCCTGCGAGATGGGCTCGCCCGACTCGCGGGCGCGCTGCAGCGGCGAGCTGTAAAGGGCCGAGACCGGGCGTTTGCGCGCGATCAGGTCGTCGGCGGCGGCCCTGGCCATGCGATGGCCGAGCTCGGAGAGGCCGAAGTTCTCGAGGCGCCCGTAGAGCACTTCGTCGGGGTTGAAGACCTCGCCGTGACGGACGAGGTGGATCTGGCTGGCGGGCACGGCATCCAGTCTACGAGCGCTCTTGCCGCGAGAACGCCGAGAGCCAGAGATCATGTAGCTCGGCTACACGAGATATGTAGAACTATTCGCTTGTGCTTGATAGTTGTCGGAGGTGGAATAGAGGCAGAAAGGTTTCCCCATGACTCTCATCGCCCTCATCGTCTTCCTCGTCGTCTTCGCCGCCGTCGCCGCGCTCGGCATCGTCTCGGCCATCACCATGACCCGCAAGGACGGCTACGGCAGCCGCACCACCTACCGCGCCTGACGGGCCGACCGAGACCGCCCGCGGGCCGCATTCCAGGCGGCGGCCCGCGGGTAGACTGTTCTCCCGTGACCGCACGCAGCTCCCGCACCCTCGTCAAGAACCTCGCCGCCCTCGAAGACGGACCCGTCACGGTGTCCGGATGGGTCGATACGGTTCGCGACCAGAAGAAGGTGCAGTTCGTGGTGCTGCGCGACGAGTCGGGCGCCGTGCAGCTGGTGAACCCGCGCACGGAGGAGACCGAGGCCGTCGCCGAGACGATCTCGGGCCTCGCGCAGGGCTCGTTCATCACCGTCACCGGTGAGCTCAAGCACGACGAGCGCGTCAAGCTCGGAGGCATCGAGGTCAAGCTCGCGACCCTCGTGGTCGAGACGGCGGCCATCCCCGAGACGCCGATCGCCGCCGACTCGGGCATCGACAAGCGCATGGACTGGCGCTTCCTCGACCTGCGCCGCCCCGAGCAGAACCTCGTCTTCCGCGTGCAGACCACGCTCGAGCACGCCTGGCGCACCTACTGGGTCGAGCACGACTTCATCGAGATCCACACCCCGAAGCTGATGGCCTCGGCGAGCGAATCGCGCGCCGAGCTGTTCGAGGTGGAGTACTTCGAGACCAAGGCGTACCTCTCGCAGAGCCCGCAGTTCTTCAAGCAGATGGCGCAGCCGGCCGGCTTCGGCAAGGTGTTCGAGGTGGGCCCCGCGTTCCGCGCCGACCCCTCGTTCACCTCGCGGCACGCGACCGAGTTCACGAGCGTCGACGCCGAGATCTCGTGGATCGACTCGCACGAAGACGTCATGCAGCTGCACGAGGAGCTGATGGTCGCCGGCCTCCGCGCGGTGAAGGAGAAGCACGGCGAGGAGATCAAGGCGCTCTTCGACGTCGACATCGAGGTTCCCACGCAGCCGTTCCCGCGCATCCCGCTCGCCGAGGCGAAGCAGATCGTGGCCGACCACGGCTACGTCGTGCCCCGCGAGGACGACGACATGGACCCGGAGGGCGAGCGCCAGATCGCGGCCTACGTCAAGGAGACCTACGGGCACGACTTCGTGTTCCTCACCGACTACGCCTCGAGCATCCGGCCGTTCTACCACATGCGCCACGAGGGCGACGCGGGCCTCACGAACAGCTACGACCTCATCTACAACGGTGTCGAGATCTCCACCGGCGCCCAGCGCGAGCACCGCGTCGAGGTGCTGATCGAGCAGGCCAAGGAGAAGGGCCTCGACCCCGAGGAGCTCGACTTCTACCTCGACTTCTTCCGCTACGGCGTGCCGCCGCACGGCGGTTTCGGCATGGGCCTCTCGCGCGTGCTGATGCTCATGCTGCACCAGACGAACCTCCGCGAGGTCGTGTACCTCTTCCGCGGCCCGACGCGCCTCACCCCGTAGCGTTCACGGATGCAGAAATGACGAGGAGCGGCGCCGTATAAGGCGTCGCTCCTCGTCATTTCTGCATCCGTCAGAGCTCGAAGTCGACGGCCGCGCGCTGAGCGACGCGCGCCTTGATCTGGGGCACCACCTCGAGGTGCGCCGGATGCGTCTGGTAGGCGTCGAGGTCGGCGAGCGTCTCGTAGTCGGCCACCAGAACCACGTCCCAGTTGCTCTCGAAGTAGGCCATGTTCTTGCCGACGGTCAGCGCCGAGATCGAGGGCACCGTGTCACGGAGCCCCGAGAGCAGGCGCACGATCGTGCCCGCATCCTCCGCCCGCTGCTCCGGGTCGGTGGCGGCGAGCTTCCAGGCGACGACGTGACGGATCATGCGGATGCCTCCAAGAGGGCGGTTCGGAGGCGGGCCGGTTCGACCCGCCAGATGGTGTGTACACGACCGTCGATCATGACGACGGGGATCTCCTCGGCGAACTCGTCCATCAAGGCCGGGTCGTCGAGGATCGACAGTTCGGTCATCGACACCTCCAGGGCCGCGACCGGGCGCTCGCCGAGCACCCCGCGGATCACCTCGCGGGCGTCGTCGCAGAGATGACAGCCCGGCTTGCCGATGAGAGTGAGAGCCACGGATGCCACGTGCTCCAGCCTAGCGACGACGAACGCCGCGCGGCCCCGCGGTCCGCGGCGGCCGGCCCGCGGCGGCGCGGCGGCCCGCGATCACAGCACGAAGTCGGGCTTCACGGTCCACGCCGTGGCCGTCTCCAGCGCGCCCAGCACGACCAGCGCGCTCATCGCCGCATGCTCGTGGCTGAGCGGCGAGTACACGTCCAGAGCCAGCGGCGGCGGCTCGCCGAACTTGGGGATCTCGATCTCCAGCCGCGCACCGCCGTCGAGGGCGATGTACGGATGCACGCCACGCGCATCCGAGACACCCCGGTCCAGAGCCAGCGCGATGATCGCCAGCGCGTCGACCTTCGAGACGGCGTCGCGCACGACGAGAGTGGCGCAGTACTCGGTGCCCGGCGTCGTCATGACTCCATCACACGTCCGAAAAGCAAAAAGCGCCAGGCCGAAGCCTGACGCCCTGCTCGCGCAGCGTGCGAGCCCGAAGGCCCCGCGCTACTTCTTGTTGCGACGCTGGTGGCGAGTCTTGCGAAGCAGCTTGCGGTGCTTCTTCTTCGCCATGCGCTTGCGACGCTTCTTGATTACAGAACCCACACAAACCTCACACGTATTGGATTGACCGCGCCGAATCGGCGGTCAGGGGCAAAAGAGCCTCGCAGAAGTGTACCAGTCCGCGCTAGGCGGAATCGGCGATGTGCCCGTCAGGCGCATCGGCGATGTGATTCTGCGCAGCTTCGGCCACCGCCGACTCCGGAACCCGGAACGAACGGCCGAAGCGGATGGCCGGCAATTCGCCCGCGTGGACGAGCCGGTACACCGTCATCTTCGAGACGCGCATCATCTCCGCCACTTCCGCGACGGTCAGAAAGCGCACGTCACTCAGATCGGCAGCCATGGCGAAACTATAGGGCTTCGCGGATGCACGCAGCAAGAAAGCGGCGACGGCCGCTCAGTGCTCGCCGCGGCGCAGCTTCGACACGAGGTCGTCGGCCACGGACTTCACCGCGTGCGAGGTGGCCGCCGCCCGGCGGCCCACGTTCTGGCCGAAGGTCGCCGCCGCCGACTTGACGGCGTCGGAGGCGTTCTCCCACAGCTCGTCCTCGGCCGACGTGTCGAAATCGGCGGAGAGGAACGGGATGATCCAGTCCTCCACGTCTTCCAGGGGGGACACGTCGATCTTGTAGTAGCGGTGCTGCCCTTCTTCGCGCACCACCACGAGCCCCGAATCCCGCAGCACCTTGAGGTGCTTCGACACCGTGGGCTGGCTCAGCTCAAGCTGCGACACGAGCTCCGACACGCTGAACTCGCCGTCGCCCGCCCCGGAGGCGCTCGCTGCGTCCTCCGACACGTAGCGCTCCAGCAGCAACGAGAGCAACTGACGCCGGGTGGGGTCAGCGATCACGGAGAAGATGTCGGCCATGCGTTACAGGCTAGTGGTGCGCCCGCGCATCCGCGCCCCTGCCCGATAGCATTGCACCGTTCACACAGGGGCGGCCGGGCCGCTGAGCCGAGGCGAGGAACCGGATGAGCGTCCGCAGCACTCCGATCAGCCGCAACCCCCTGCACCGCAGCCGCACCGGGTTCGGGCGACTGCGCGATGCGATGCGCGAGTTCTCCGAGCGCTCGCCCTCCCGCTTCGCGATCCTCATCTTCGCTGCCCTGATCCTCATCTTCACGGTGCTGTTCTCGCTGCCGATCACGAGCGCCTCCGGCCGCGCCACCGCCCTCGCCGACGCGCTCTTCACCGCCGTCTCCGTCATCTGCGTCACCGGGCTCGCCACCGTCGACATGGCCACGCACTGGTCGGTGTTCGGGCACGTCGTCATCTACGTGGGCGTGCAGATCGGCGCCCTCGGCGTGCTGACCCTCGCGAGCATCCTGGGCCTGGTGATCTCCCGCCGGCTGGGCCTGCGAGCACGCCTGATCGCCGCGAGCGACACCAACCCGCTCCGGATGCACCACGGCCCGGTCGCCGAGGGACAGGCCGTGCGCCTCGGCGAGATCGGCTCGCTGCTTGCCACCGTCGCCATCAGCGCCCTCGTGATCGAGGTGGTGCTCGCGGCGCTGCTGTTCCCCCGCATGCTGCTCGACGGGATCCCGGTGGGCGAGGCCGTGTGGAACTCCTTCTACTACTCGGCGATGGCGTTCACGAACACGGGCTTCTCGCCCAATGCCGAGGGACTCACGCCGTTCGCGAACGACTACTTCTTCCTCGGCATCCTGATGGTGGGGGTGTTCCTCGGCAGCATCGGGTTCCCCATCATCTATACGCTCTCGCGCAGCCTCGGTGCCTGGCGCCGGCGCAAGAAGGGCAAGCGCCCCGAGAACCGGCAGCGCTGGTCGGTGCACGTGAAGCTCACGCTGCTCACGAGCGCCATCCTGATCGTGGCGGGCGCCGTGCTCTACATCGTGCTGGAGTTCGACAACCCGAAGACCTTCGGCTCGCTCGGCGCGGGCGACACCGTGTTCCAGAGCTTCTTCCTCTCGGTGATGACGCGATCCGGGGGCTTCTCGACCATCAGCATCCCCGACCTCAACGGCTCGAGCCTGCTCGTCACCGACATGCTCATGTTCATCGGCGGCGGTTCGGCGTCGACGGCGGGCGGCATCAAGGTCACCACCCTCGCGGTGCTGTTCCTCGCCGCGTTCGCCGAGGCGCGCGGCAACCAGGACATGGAGGCGTTCAGCCGCCGCATCCCGGGCGACGTGCTGCGCCTGGGTGTCTCGGTGGTGCTCTGGGGGGCGACGACGGTGGCCGTGTCGAGCATCCTGATCCTGCAGATCTCGAAGGCGCCGCTGGATTTCGTGCTCTTCGACGTGATCTCCGCCTTCGCCACCTCGGGGCTCACCACCGGTCTCACCGCGTCGCTGCCGGATGCGGGCGTCTACGTCATGGCCGCGACCATGTTCATGGGACGCGTTGGTACTGTGACTCTGGCTGCGGCACTGGCGTCGAGCCAGCGGCAGCAGCTCTACAAGCGCCCGGAAGAGAGGCCCATCGTTGGTTGACCGCATCAAACACGACGCCCCCGTGCTCGTCATCGGTCTCGGCCGCTTCGGCGCCGCCACGGCGGGCGAGCTGGACCGGCTGGGCCGCGAGGTGCTCGCGATCGACTCCGACGAGGCTCTCGTGCAGAAGTGGTCGGAGCGGGTGACCCACACCGTGCAGGCCGATGCGAAGAACATCGAGGCGTTGCGGCAGATCGGGGCGTCGGAGTTCCAGATCGCGGTGGTGGCCGTCGGCTCCTCGATCGAGGCCTCGGTGCTGATCACCGCGAACCTGGTCGACCTCAAGGTGCCGCAGATCTGGGCGAAGGCCATCTCGCGCTCGCACGGCAAGATCCTCGAGCGGATCGGCGCGAACCACGTGATCTACCCCGAGGCCGAGGCCGGCGAGCGGGTGGCGCACCTGGTGTCGGGGCGGATGCTCGACTTCATCGAGTTCGACGACGACTTCGCGCTCGTGAAGATGTATCCGCCGAAGCCCATCCGCGGGCTCAACCTCACCGAGTCGGGCGTGCGCTCGAAATACCACGTGACGGTCGTGGGCGTGAAGAGCCCGGGCAAGCCGTTCACCTATGCGACCGAGTCGACGGTCGTGTCGAACCACGACCTGATCATCGTCTCGGGCAAGTCCTCCGACATCGAGACCTTCGCGGCGCTGGGGTGATCCCTCGGTGCGCCGCCCCGGCGGCGCACGGCAGGCCGCTCGGGCGGGGCGGCATCCGTTGTCCGACGGCTGTCATAATCGGCCTGTGACGCTCTTCGAAGACGCCGCGTGGCCCAGCGCGCCCAAGCGCCCCCGTCGGCCCAGCTCCGCCGGCCGCGTGACCCTGTTCGGCATCGTGCTCGCGCTCGCGGCCGCCGTCACACTGGGCATCACCTTCCTGCCCTCGTTCACCGCGCTCGTGGGCTACTCGATGTCTCCCGCCCTCACGCAAGTGGCCGACCGCATCGGCTTCACCGAGCAGGGCCGCGCGCTGTTCGTCTCCACCCGGCCCGAGCTGCTCTCCGACCAGGCCTTCAGCAAGGCCTGCGAGACCACCTCGAGCGACAGCGGCGGCTCGACGGTCGGCTGCTTCTACGGCATGGAAGGCACGGCGGGCCGCATCGCCGTCTTCCAGCCCGCGGATGCGCGACTCGCCGACCAGGTGGCCGTCGCCGCGGCGCACGAGTTCCTGCACGCCGCCTATGCGGCCCTCCCGGCCGAGACCTTCGACCCGCTGAACGCCCTGCTCGACGCGCGGTGGGCGCAGGTCCCGGCCGACGATCCCCTGCAGGACCAGCTCACCGGCTCCACCGGCGGCTCGCCCGACGCCCGCCCCACCGAGGAGTTCGCCTACCTCGGCAGCCAGGTGGGCGACCTGGGCCCCGAGCTCGAGAGCTACTACGCGCCGTACTTCACCGACCGGCAGGCCGTCGTGGCGCTCGAAGCCGCCGACCGGGCGCTCTGGAGCGGGCTCGACTCCGAGTACCTCGCGAAGTCCGACGCCCTCTCGGCCGCGCAGCAGGCCTACGCCGACTCGGCCGCCCAGATCGACGCCGACCGCGCTCAGCTAGCCGCCGACCGCACCGCCTACGACGAGAACGCGGCGCAGTACAACGCGCTCTCGCCCGAACAGCGTGCGCGCAGCTACACGGCCGACGACGCGCAGGAGCCCTACGGCGACTACCTCGCCCGCACCCTCGCCGACTTCGGCACGCGCGACGCCGACCTCACTGCGCGCTCCGCTCAGCTCGCGGCCGACGACGTCAGCCTGACGGCGCTCGAAGCCGAGGTGCAACGCCTCTACGACGACTACGACTCACTCGTGCTGGCGTCGACGCCGCAGGCCTGAGGCCGGCCGGGTCGGTTCCGGTCGTCCGGGGCCGGGTCAGCCGGCGGCGAGCTCGCGGGCCCGCGCGAGGGCGGCATCCGTGGCCCGGGTGAAGAGGGCCGGGAGGTCGGCGTCCTGCAGCACGGCGAGCGCGCGCTCGGTGGTGCCTTTGGGGCTGGTGACCTGGATGCGCAGCTCGGTCGGGGTGCGGTCGGAGGCCACGAGCAGTTCGGTGGCGCCCGAGAAGGTGCCGTTCACGAGAGCGGCGGCCTGCTCGGCGGTGAACCCCTTCTCCACAGCCGCGGCGGTCATCGCTTCTATCAACAGATACACGTACGCCGGGCCGGAACCCGAGATGGTGCTGAGAGCATCGAGCTGTGATTCCGGAACCTCGACCACCGTCCCCACCGTCTCGAACAGCGAGCGCACGAGCGCGAGATCGGCCTCGCTCGAGCGCGTTCCGGCCGAGAGGCCCGTGACGGCGCGGCCCACGAGCGCGGGAGTGTTGGGCATCGAGCGCAGCACCGAGACGGTCTCGGGCAGGTGGGCCTCGAAGGTCGCCACCGTGACACCGGCGGCCACGCTCACCACGACGGCGCCGGGCTCGAGCGCGCCGGCGATCTCGTCGAGCAGCGCGGGCACCATCGCCGGCTTCACCGCGACGAGCACGATGGCGGCGCCGCTCACTGCGCGGCGGTTGGCCTCGGGGTCGTCTTCGGTGGCGAACGCGGTCACGCCGGAGGTTCCCTCGAACTCCTCCGCCTTGGCCGCCGAGCGGTTCGTCACCCGGATGCCGCCCTGCACCTGAACCGCCGGCGCGAGCAGCCCGGCCAGGATGGCGCGCCCCATCGACCCGGCGCCGAGCAGCGCGATCGAAGGGAGGCTTGTCGGCGGGTGCGGCTGGGCGGTGGTGGCTGTGTCGTTCACCCGTCCATCCTAGGATTGGCGGTGCAGACAACCGGGAAGAGGACCGAAACGTGAGCACATCAGGCGGCAGCAAGGCGATTCTCGCGGCACTGGGCGCCAACCTCGGCATCGCGGTCACGAAGTTCATCGCCTTCTTCTTCTCGGGCTCCTCGTCGATGCTCGCGGAAGGTGTGCACTCGCTCGCCGACTCGGGCAACCAGTTGCTGCTGCTCCTCGGCGGTCGCCAGTCACGTCGCAAGGCCGACAAGGAACACCCCTTCGGCTACGGCCGCGAGCGCTATGTCTACGCCTTCGTCGTGTCGATCATCCTGTTCTCGGTGGGTGGCGTGTTCTCCATCTACGAGGGCATCGAGAAGGTCACGAACCCGCATCCGCTCGAGAACGCCTGGCTGCCGATCCTCGTGCTCGTCATCGCCATGGCGCTCGAGGGCTTCTCGCTGCGCACGGCCATCGCCGAATCGAACCACACCCGCGGCAAGCAGAGCTGGGTGCAGTTCGTGCGCCGCGCGAAGGCCCCGGAGCTGCCCGTGGTGCTGCTCGAAGACACCGCGGCCCTGCTCGGCCTCGCCTTCGCCTTCCTCGGCGTGGTGCTCTCGGTGATCACCGGTGACGCCATCTGGGACGGCATCGGAACCCTGTTCATCGGCGCCCTTCTCGTGCTCGTGGCCATCGTGCTCGGCGTCGAGACCAAGAGCCTCCTGGTGGGCGAGGGGGCGACGGATGCCGACGCCACCGCCATCCAGAACGCCATCGAGGGCACGCCCAAGGTCGACCGCCTCATCCACATGAAGTCGCTCTACCTCGGCCCCGACGAACTCCTGGTGGCCGCCAAGATCGCGCTCGCCCCCGACTCCGAGCTGCGCGACGTCGCCCGCACCATCAACGAGGTCGAGGTCGCCATCCGCACGGCCGTTCCGATCGCGCGCGTCATCTACATCGAACCCGACGTCTACCTGCCGCCCCTCGACGTCGAGACCGACACCTCGGCCATCGTCATCAAAAGCACCGACTAGGCCCGGAAGCCGCCCAGGCGGCCGGCGCGCTCGTCGCGGAAGAAGCGGGTGAGCAGCTCGCTGCAGGCCTCGGACTCGATGCCCGCCACCACCTCAACACGGTGGTTGAGGCGCCGGTCGCGCAGCACGTCGTAGACCGATCCGGCAGCGCCCGCCTTCTCGTCCCAGGCCCCGAACACCACGCGGGGAACGCGCGACGAGAGGATGGCCCCCGCGCACATCAGGCAGGGTTCCAGGGTCACCACGAGCGTCGCATCCGTCAGATGCCAGTCGTCGCGCTTCCAGGCAGCCTGCCGGAGTGCCACGACCTCCGCGTGGGCGGTGGGATCCTGCCGCAGCTCGCGCTCGTTGCGGCCGACGCCGATGACCTCGCCGTCACGGTCGACCACGATGGCGCCCACGGGCACGTCGTCGGTCTCGAGCGCGGCTCTCGCCTCGTCGATCGCTTGTCGCATCCAACCCGACAGGATGCCGGGGGCGGGCAAGGCGAACGGCTGCTGTTCGAGCACGAGTGCGGTCCTCTCTCGGTGCGAGCGGGCAGGAGTGGGCGCAGGGGGCCCGGCGCTTGCAACGACAGCCTCTATCGTCCTGCTCGCAGGGGCCCGAGTCCAGTAGATTGACCGTATGCGAGTTCACGTTGCCGACCACCCGCTCATCACGCACAAGCTGACCGTTCTGCGCGACGTGAACACCCCGTCGCCCACGTTCCGCTCCCTCGCGGAGGAGCTCGTGACGCTGCTCGCCTACGAGGCCACCCGCAACGTGCGGGTCGAGCCCATCACGATCCAGACCCCGGTCGCCGAGACCACGGGCGTGACGATCAGCGCACCGCGACCGCTCGTCGTGCCCATCCTCCGGGCCGGGCTCGGCATGCTCGAGGGCATGGTGAAGCTCGTGCCCAGTGCCGAGGTCGGCTTCCTCGGCATGGTGCGCAACGAGGAGACCCTCGAGCCCACCACCTACGCCGAGCGCCTGCCCGACGACCTCTCCGACCGCCAGTGCTTCGTGCTCGACCCGATGCTGGCCACCGGCGGCTCGCTGAGCGCCGCCATCGAGTTCCTCTTCAAGCGCGGGGCTCAGGATGTCACGGCCATCTGTCTGCTCGGAGCCCCCGAAGGCGTCGCCGCCCTCGAGAAGGCCACCGAAGGCCGTGACGTCACTCTCGTGCTCGGCGCCCTCGACCAGCGCCTCAACGAGAAGGGCTACATCGTCCCCGGCCTCGGCGACGCCGGCGACCGCCTCTACGGCACCGTCTAGCCCCCTCCCCTTTCCCCAAAAACAAGGAGTTTCCCGAAAAACAAGGAGTTCTCCGGCGACACGCGGAGAGCAGGCCTCCTGCCGGCGGCGTGTGGCCGGAGAACTCCTTGTTTTTCGAAGAACTCCTTGTTTTTGCGGACAGCAGGCGGATCAGGCGGGAGCGGCGGGGGTGGCCGTGCGGCGGCGGCGCAGGTCGAGGAGGCCGATGACGAGGGCGACGGCGAGGAGGCCCAGCGCCACAAAGAAGCCGCTACGGAAGCCGTCGTGGTACACCATCACGGTGTCGCCCGAGCCCGGTCCCTCCCGGTAGAGCGTCGCGAAGAAGAGCGACGAGGCCGCGGCGACCCCCATCGCCGTGCCGACCCGCTGCCCCACCTGCGCCATCGACCCGGCTGTCCCGCCCTGGGTCGGCGGGATCTCGGCGAGCGTCAACGTCTGGTTCGGCGAGATCACGAGTCCGCCTCCGGCGCCCGCCACCGCCATCGCCCCGCCCATCAGCCAGATCGAGTCCTCCGCCGGCGGCAGCACTGCGGCGAGCAGCACGAGCACGAGGCCCACGATCACGATCACGAGCCCCAGCACCACGAGGGACCGCCCGTACCGCCCCACCAGGCGCCCGCCGATGAGCGCGGTCACCGCCGAGGTCAGCGCGAACGGGATGCTCACCATGCCCGCGAACACCGGCTCGAAGCCGAGCCCCTGCTGCAGGAACAGCGTCGTGAGCAGGAACACCGCCGGCAGCGCCGCGAAGTACGCCGTGGCGAGCAGCAGCCCGTTGCGATACGACCCCAAGCGGAACAGCTCGAACCGGATGGCCGGCGACTTGCCGATGGCCACGTAGTGCCTCTCCCACGCGATGAACAGCACGACCGCCACCGCGCATCCGGCCAGCGACAGCCAGCGCCAGGGACTGTCGTCCGGCCCGCCGGTGGTGAGCACGAACGGCAGCATGAAGGTGAAGACACTCGCCCCCAGCAACAGGATCCCCACGAGGTCCAGGTCGCGAGGCCCGGCGGAGTGCGGCTGGCTCTTGGGCAGCAGCCGGAGGGCGAAGATCAAGGCCAGGATGCCGAGGGGCACGTTCATCCAGAACAGCAGCCGCCAGCCGTCGGTGGGCCCGCCGATCGCGATGAGCAGTCCGCCGAGCGTCGGCCCGATCGCGGTGGCCACCCCGATGGTGGCACCGAAGAGCCCGAAGGCACGCCCGCGCTCCTCACCCTGGAACAGCTGCTGCACGAGCCCGAGCACCTGCGGCATCTGCACGCCGGCGGCCACGCCCTGCAGGATGCGCGCCACGAGCAGCAGCTGGATGCTCGGCGCGATCGCGCAGAGGGCGCTCGCCACGGTGAAGGCGCTGAGGCCGATGATGAACATCGCCTTGCGCGAGTAGAGGTCGCCGAGCCGCCCCGACGGCACGAGCGCGAGCCCGAACGCGAGGGCGTAGCCCGCCACGATCACCTGCAGCTCGGTAGGGCCCGCGCCGAGCGACTTCTCGATCGATGGCAGACCCACGTTGACCTTCGAGAGGTCGAGGATGGTGAGCGCCGCCACGGCCACGCAGACCGCGAAGGCCTGCCACCGTGCCCGCCCGCGGATCGTCGTGCCGGGAGCGGATACGGGAGCGGGACTGTCGGGCATGCTTCGAACCTATACCGGAGCCTCGACGACGCCCGGACGCGCCCCGGACGCGCTCAGCCGGCCGGATGCACTCACCCGTCACCGCGAATCGGGCGAGCAGCCTTGACAACGACGGCCCGCATCGGGTTAGCTTCTGCGTATGACTGACAACGTGCACTCCGTGACCTCCTTTGGGGCCCCTGGGGATGCCGGCATGATGATGGCCGGCAGCGTCGTCATGTGTTGTCGAATGTGTCGCTAACGACGATCTTCGTCGAGCGCCCCTTCCCGCGTCAGCCTCATCCCGCTGATCGAACGGTGACGGCGCTCAGCATCGGAATCTTCCGATACTGCCCCGGACTCCCATTCCAGTCCGCAGCCTGACACTTCTCGTCCCGCCTGTGCGCGGGTAGCTGCCTCAAGGACTTCTCATGTCGATCGCCCACCTCGATTCCCGCCCCACCAACGTCACCCCCCTCCCCCGCGCCGACGACGTCGCCGCGACCCCTCACATCCGCGCTGTCCCCGAGGGCGTCGAAGCCCGCGGCTTCGTTCTTTACGTCGGCATCGACGAGGAGAAGGCTGCCGCAGACGGCACCGACCTCGGCCGCATCGTCGAGGCACTGAAGGCCCTCGCCGCCGAGATCGCGCCCTCCTCCGGCACCTACGCCGCCGTGGCCCTCGCACCCCGCGGGGCCGGCGGCCGCGACGTCGACGTGGTGCGCCTCGCACTGCAGGACCCGGCGGCGCTCGCCAAGCACCGCCAGGTTCCGGATGCGCAGGACCGCGCCCGCGACGGCGTCGTCGTCGACCTCTCCCGCAAGCGGGTGCTGCTCGACAACACGGCCGCGAACCTCACCTACAAGGAGTTCGAGCTGCTGCAGTACCTCGTTCTGCGTGAGGGCCGCACCATCGAGCGTGCCGAGCTCATCACCGCGCTGTGGAGCGCCGGCGACGAGGAGGCTCCGAACGAGCGCACCATCGACGTGCACGTGCGCCGCCTGCGCTCGAAGCTCGGCGACTACGAGGACATCGTGCGCACCGTGCGCGGCGCCGGATACCGCTTCGACCGCCACGCCGACGTCTCGGTGCGCCACACCTCGACGCCCTCACCCGACCTCTTCTAGGCCGCAGCCGGAGACGGCGCTCCGGGGCGACCCGGCGCCGCCCTGACGACGCCAGAACGCCGCCCCTCCTCACGGAGCGGGCGGCGTTCTGCTTTCAGGGGGGAGTTACTCGGCGTCGAGGTCGGTCTCGAGCAGGGCCACGAGCTCGGCGAGCGCGGCATCCGCGCCTTCCCCCTCGGCCGCCAGAGTGACGACGTCGCCGTTGGCGGCGCCGAGGCTCATGATCGACAGGATGCTCGCGGCGTCGAGCGGCGCGCTGCCCGCCTTCGAGATGGTGACGCGCATCGGCTGCTTCTTGACGGCCTCGATGAAGAGCGAGGCAGGCCGCGCGTGCAGGCCGACACGGCTGGCGATGGTGGCGGTTCGTTCGGTCATGGGATGGTTCCTTTCGGGGCGGGGCAGTGTGCGGGTGGTTCCGCCGCGCCGGCGGCGTGGTCGGCGACGTGGAGACCGAGACCGAGACCGAGGTCGGGGCTCGGGAGGGATGCGGCGGATCGGCCCGCGGACGGCGCGCCGACCCGCCGTGCGCCGGCCCCGCGGCAGGGAAGTCGCGGGGCCGGCGTGACGATGGCTAGTGCTTGGCGCCCACCGGGACGCGTTGCGGTGCAGCGGATGCGCCCGCCGGCACTGCGGCCGGGGCGGCGACGGAACCGGCGACGGGCGCGACGGCCGTCACCGAGGCGGGCACGGCATCCGCTGCTCCGGTCTCGGCGCCGAGGACCGGGCGACGGCGCACGTAGCGCTTCAGCAGCACGACGAGGCCGGCGCTCACCACCATGCCCGCGGCGATGGCCACGAGGAACATGCCGATGTTGCCGATGGCGAAGAACACGAAGATGCCGCCGTGCGGGGCCTGCGAGGTGACGCCGGTGCCCATCACGATCGCCCCGGTGAGCGCGCTGCCCACGATGCCGGCGGGGATGACGCGCAGCGGGTCGGCCGCCGCGAACGGGATGGCACCCTCCGAGATGAAGGCCGCCCCGAGGAACCACGCCGCCTTGCCGTTCTCGCGCTCGGCCGCACTGAACAGCCGGCGGTCGATCACCGTGGCGAGGGCGAGAGCGAGCGGGGGCACCATTCCGGCGGCCATCACGGCGGCCATGATCTGCCACGGCACCTGGTTGTCGACGGTTCCCGCGGCGAGGCCCGCCACGGCGAAGGCGTAGGCGACCTTGTTGATGGGGCCGCCGAGGTCGACGGCCATCATGGCGCCGAGGATGATGCCCAGCAGCACCGCCGATGCGCCCGTGAGCGACGAGAGCCAGTCGTTGAGGCCGGTCATGAGCAGCGCGATCGGTCCGCCGAGCACGAGCAGCATGAGTCCCGAGGCGAAGATCGAGCCGAACAGCGGGATGATGACGACGGGCATCAGGCCGCGGATGACGCGGGGCACGCGCAGTCGCCCGATCGCCCAGGCGATGAAGCCGGCGAGCAGACCGCCCACGAGGCCGCCGAGGAAGCCGGCGTTCATGACGAGAGCCACGGCGCCGGCGGTGAAGCCCACCGCGATGCCCGGCCGGTCGGCGATGGCGTAGGCGATGTAACCGGCGAGCGCCGGCACGAGGAAGCCCATCGAGGCGGCCCCGATGACGAAGGACACCGCCCCGAGATAGGTGCCGAGTCCGCCGTCGGGCAGGTTCCAGAGCGAGTTGTGCAGCACGATGTCGGTCGCGTTCGCGTTGATCTGGTAGCCCGCGAGCAGGAAGCCGAGGGCGATGAGCAGACCGCCGCCCGCGACGAAGGGGATCATGTAGCTGACGCCCGTGAGCAGGTAGCGCTTGAGCTTGACTCCGATGTGCTCACCCGAACCCGGGGCGGCGGATGCGCCGGCTGCGGCGGCACCGGATCCTCCGTCGCCCGCGACGCGACGCGCGGAGGGGTCGGTGGCGGCGGCCAGGGCCTCGGCGATCATCGCATCCGGTTCGTCGATGCCGCGCTTGACGGGCGCCTGGATGACCGGTTTGCCGGCGAAGCGCGCCTTGTCGCGCACGTCCACGTCGACCGCGAAGACCACAGCGACGGCGCGGGCGATGAGGGCGGGATCCAGCGGCTGGGCGCCCGAGGAGCCCTGGGTCTCGACGTGCAGCTCGGCGCCGGCGCGCTCGGCGGCGGCCACGAGCGAGTCGGCGGCCATGTAGGTGTGGGCGATGCCGGTGGGGCAGGCCGTGACGGCCACGAGAAGCGGCTTCGGAGCGGCGGCTGCGGCGGGCGCAGAAGCCCCCGCGGCGGCGGATGCGCCGGGCACGCCCGCGAGGGCGCCCTCCACGAGCGCCACGATCGCCTCGGCGTCGGGCGCCGCGCGCAGGGCCGCCACGAACTCGGGCTTGATGAGCGAGCGCGCGAGCGTCGACAGCAGCACGAGGTGCTCCTGGTCGGCGCCGTCGGGCGCGGCGATGAAGAAGACGAGGTCGGCCGGGCCGTCGGCGGCGCCGAAGTCGACCGCGGGCCGCGGCCGGGCCATCGCGAGGGTCGGCTCGAGCACGGCGGCCGAGCGGCAGTGCGGGATGGCGAGGCCGCCGGGGATGCCGGTGTCGGTCTTGCTCTCGCGGTCCCAGGCGTCGGAATAGAGCGCCTCGGTGTCGGTGGCGCGCCCGGAGGCGACCACGAGTGCGGCGAGCGCACGGATGACGCCCGACTTCTCGGCGCCGAGATCCTGGTCGAGCACGACCAGTTCGGTGGTGATGAGAGAGGACATGGTGCGGTAACTCCTTCGTTATCTCCGGCCGGCGGCGATGCGCGGACGGTGGCTGACGACGATGTCGTCGGGGTGGGTGAGGTCGAGGGTGGGCACGGTGGATCCGGGCAGGGAGGCGGCGGCGGCGCCGTGGGCGACGGCCTGCGCGAGCCGCGCCGATCCGTCGTCGCCGCGGTCGGCCGCGAGCAGGTAGCCGGCGAGCGAGCAGTCGCCCGCGCCGACCGTGCTGCGCGCGACGATGACCGGGGCGTCGGCCGAGAGGATGTCGTCGGCCGAGACGAGCAGGGCGCCCCGGGCCCCGAGCGTGACCAGGGCGGCGCCGAGGCTCGGCGAGACGAGTCGCTCGGCCACCTCGGCCACGAGTTCCCGATCGGCCTCGAAGGCTTCCGCGTCGGTCTCGGGCACGGGCAGGCCGAGACCGGCCGCGAGTTCGAGCAGCTCCTCGCCGTTCGGCTTCACGAGGTCGACGGGCTCCCCCGACGCCACGAGGGCGACGAGGGGCGCGCCGGAGGTGTCGACGGCGATACCCGGTGCGGGCCGGCCCGCGCGGGCGGCCGAGTCGCGGATGCCGGCCACGAGCCGCGCGTAGAAGTCGTCGGGCACCCCCGGGGGCAGCGAGCCCGCGAGCACCACCCAGCTCGCGGCGGCCGCGTGCGTGACGACCAGCGCGACCAGGGCATCCTGATCGGCCATGTCGAGCGGCTCACCCGGCTCGTTGAACTTGGTGGTCGTGCCGTCGGGCTCGGTGACGGTGGTGTTGGAGCGGATGCGCGCCCGCACCGGGACTGTCTGCACCGGGATGCCCTCGGCGGCGAGCGCCGCGACCATGGGGTCGCCGGGGGCGGCGGGCAGGATGGCGAGTGTGGCGCATCCGGCCGCATGCAGAGCGCGCGAGACGTTCACGCCCTTGCCTCCCGGCTGCTGGGTGGAGCTCGTGGCGCGCTGCACCTGCCCGCGTGCGAGCGGGGCGGCGAGGTCGATGGTGCGGTCGAACGAGGGGTTGACCGTGACGGTGACGATCACGCGACCACCACCTCCACGTCGAGGGCGTCGAGAGCCGCGGAGAGCGTGCCGGCCGGGTCGCGGTTGGTGATGAGGGTGTCGAGCTCGCGCAGTTCGGCGAAGCGGTGGAGCGTCTCGTCGCCGAGCTTGCTGGAGTCGATCAGGGCCACCGAGCGACGCGCGGCGCGCACGATGGCCGCCTTGACCGAGGCCTCGCGCTCGTCGGGCGTGCTGAGACCGAACTCGGCGCTGATGCCGTTGGCTCCGACGAAGGCGATGTCGGGGCGCAGGTGGGCGAGCTGGTCGAGGGTGAAGGCTCCGACGGCGGCACTGGTGACGCCGCGCACCGAGCCGCCGAGCAGCTGAAGGTCGATGGAGGGGTTCAGGTGCAGGAGCGCCGCGATCGGCACCGAGTTCGTGATGACGGTGAGCTGCGAACCGTCGGCCGAGCGCCAGTCGGCGAGCCGCTCCGCCAGGGCGCCGGTTGTGGTTCCGGCGTCGAGCAGGATCGAGCCGCGGAAGCCCTCGCCCAGAAGCCCCATGGCCGCGTCGGCGATGGCCAGCTTGGCCTCGCGGGCCCGGTCGCTGCGGTCGGCGACGCTCGACTCGACGAGGCTCGTCTTGGTGTGCGCCACCGCTCCGCCGTGCACGCGGCGAAGCACTCCCTGGCGTTCGAGCACGTCCAGGTCGCGACGCACGGTCTCGGGGGTGACGCCCAGCGACTCGGCGAGATCGGCGACGGTCACCCGGCCGTGGGAGACGACGGCCTCACCGATGCGTTCGTGGCGTTCGACGGCGTACATGTCGACAGTGACCCTTCTGGAGGACTCGGCTTTGAATCTGCGCGTTTCTGCGTTTACGTGACATTAGACGCGAAACAAACAGAAAGCAAGATCACCAATACAGATTCGCGCAGATCCGCGCGAACACGGGGCACTTATGCCCCCCTTACAGGGCGCACAGTGAATTCCCAGGAAAATAACGATTCGGTAACTAGCGCACCGTTACCTGACCGTTATATATTCGAAGAGCCGAAGTTGTTTGCTGTGGCAGCTTCGGCGGAATGTGATTGCAGGACACTCTTGGTGCAAGGGAGAGGGCCCGTCGTTAGCCTCTACGACGGGCCCTCAATCATTTAACGAGACCGCGCGGGAATCCGCAGCGAGGGTGCGGTGCGCATCCGGCGCCGCACGGCACCCCGCGAACGGGTGCGTGCCAGAATGAATTCCACCATTCCTCGAGTGTCTGGAGTTGAGATGGCACCGGATGTTTCGCCCGTCGCCGCCTGGGAATCACTGTTCCGCGCCCAGGTCACGGTGATGCGCCAGCTCGCCTCCGAGTTCCCCACCGACATCGTCTCGCTCAACGAGTACGACGTGTTGTTCAACCTCTTCATCCAGCCGCGCAAGACCCTGCGCATCCGCGACCTCGGCGAGAAGGTGCTCCTCACCCAGCCCTCGATCAGCCGGCTGGTCGATCGCCTGGTGGGGCGCGGCATCCTCGAGAAGCACGACGACCCGAGCGACGGCCGCGGCACGCTCGTGGCGCTCACCTCGCACGGTGTGACGGTGTACCGGCAGGCCGCGGTCATCCACGCCGAGTCCATCACCGCGCACATGAGCGGATGCCTGTCCCCCGACGAGCTCGACGAGCTCGCCCGCCTCTGCGACAAGCTCCGTGTGGGCGTCGCCGCCAAGTGAGGGGCGCCGAGACGCCGGCGGCGGGGTTGAGTGAGAGGGTGAGTGATTTCGGTACGACCCTGGTGTGGTTGCGCGACGATCTCCGGGTGCGCGACAACCCGGCGCTGCACGCGGCCGCGCTGCGGGGCGGACCGATCGTGTGCCTGTACGTGCTCGACGAGGAGAGCGAAGGCGTGCGGCCGCTCGGCGGCGCGTCGCGGTGGTGGCTGCACGGAAGCCTGACGGCGCTGGCCGCCGAGCTGCGCGAGCTCGGGCTCGCACTGACACTGCGTCGCGGGCCCGCCGAGCGCGTGGTGCGCGAGCTGGCCGGTGAGACGGATGCCGCCGCGGTGCTCTGGAACCGCCGCTACGGCGAGGCCGAGCGGGCCATCGACACGGCGCTCAAGTCGTCGCTGCGGGCGGACGGCGTGGAGGTCGCGAGCTTCCAGGGCTCGGTGCTCGCCGAGCCCTGGACCGTGCAGACCGGCCAGGGCGGGTGGTACAAGGTGTTCACGCCGTTCTACCGGGCGGTTCTCGGGCGGCCGGAGCCGCGGCATCCGCTGCCCGTGCCCGGTTCGGGCTCGGGAACCGCTCCCGGCGCCGGCTCGGGGGCGGCTGCCGGCGCGGCCGGCTCGGGCTCGGGCTCCGGCTCGGGCGCTCCGCTCCACCACCGGCGCGTGCCGAGCGACGAGCTCGACAGCTGGGGGCTGCTGCCCACGCGCCCCGACTGGGCCGCGGGGCTCCGCGAGCGCTGGGAGCCCGGCTCGGCGGGCGCGCACCGCCGGCTGGAGTCCTTCTTGCACGACGGTGTCGGAGCCTATCCCGACGAGCACGACTTCCCCGCCGAAGACGGCACGAGTGGTCTCTCGCCGCATCTGCGCTTCGGCGAGATCAGCCCCTTCGAGGTGTGGCACGCCGTCGACCGGCACCGGGCGGGGCAGCGGGGCGACGCGGCGGGCGCATCCGCTTTCCTTCGCCAGCTGGTGTGGCGCGAGTTCGCGTACCACCTGCTGTTCCATCTCCCGTCGATCACCACGGAGAACATGCGCTCGGAGTTCGACGGGTTCCCGTGGGCGACGCCGGGCGAGGCCGAGCTCGAGGCCTGGCAGCAGGGGCGCACCGGCATCCCGCTCGTCGACGCCGGCATGCGCGAGCTGTGGCACACCGGGGTGATGCACAACCGGGTGCGGATGGTCGTGGCATCGTTCCTCGTGAAGAACCTGCGGGTGCACTGGCGGGTGGGCGAGGCCTGGTTCTGGGACACCCTGGTCGACGCCGACCCCGCCTCGAACGCGCTCAACTGGCAGTGGGTCGCGGGGTCGGGCCCGGATGCGGCGCCGTACTTCCGCGTGTTCAACCCCGAACTGCAGGCGTCGAAGTTCGACCCGCACTCGGCGTACATCCGCCGCTGGGTGCCCGAGTTCGGCACGGAGGCCTACCCCGCGCCCATGGTCGACCTCGCCGAGTCCCGCCGCGCGGCCCTCGACGCCTACGCCACCATCCGCTGACCCGCTCCCTCCCGTCGCCAGCCCAGCTTTCAGGCCGGGCCTCACCTAAAAACAAGGAGTCTTCGGGAGACACGCCGTCGATGGTCTCGACCGGCCGGCGTGTCGCCCGAAGACTCCTTGCTTTTGGGAAGAACTGCGGGGTGTGGGGGCGGGTGGGGGCGGGGGCCGGCTAGTAGCCCGAGAAGTGGTCGGTGCGGATGCGGTGGGCGCCGGCGCGGCGGAGCTGGGTGGCGACGTGGTCGACGAAGCCGGGAGGGCCCGAGACGTAGGCGCGGCGGGACGAGAGGTCGCCGACGGCCGCGCTGAGCGCGTCCGCGGTGAGGCGGCCGGGGCCGAGGTACTCCCAGCCCTCGGGGAGCGACGGCGGCAGTGACGGCGCTGCGACGAGCACCCGGATGCCCGCTGCCGCGAGTTCGGGGGCGTACGCGAGTTCGTCGGGGGCGGAGACCGAGTAGACCAGCACGACATCCGACGGACGGCTGCCTCCGCGGGAGCGCTCGGCGAGCTGGCTGACGAAGGGCGTGATGCCGATGCCGCCGGCCGCCAGCAGGAGAGGAACGGTGGGATCGGCCGGCAGCAGGAAGTCACCGCCCACCCAGGTGGACCGCACGACCACACCCGGCTCGAGCGACAAGAGCGCCTTCTTGAACGAGCTCGAGGGCTGGGAGAGCTTGATGCCCACGCTGACGAGTTGCGCATCCGTCGGCACCGCTCCCGCGGCAGCGGCGGCCGGGGCGGGCACAGCAGGCGCCGACGCGATGCTGAACATGCGCCGCGACCCGCGCGAGTCCACCCCGCGGTGCGGCACCGTCAGCTCGAGGTACTGGCCGGCCCGGAACCGCAGCGGCGCCGCGGGCTCGAAGTCGAAGGCGGCGCTCGACGGCGTGAGCGAGCGGGTGCCGAGATAGCGCAGCCGGATGCTCCGCCGCTGCCCGAAGGCGAAGGCCACGACGTTGCCCACCACGAGGGCGATCTCGGGCGTGGAGTACACGGGCCCGAACGAGAACGGCACCGAGAACAGCACTGCCACGATCGCCGCCACCGCGAGCTGCTGCCAGCGCCGCGGCGGCAGGGTGAGCGGCTCGCTCAGCATGAAGCCGGCCAGGAACACGATCGGGAACGACCCGAGCGCGAGCCAGAGCGAGTCGAGCACGGGCTGCCCGAGGGCCACCAGGCGCACGGTGACGATGGCCGCCGAGATCACCACGAAGGTGAGTCCGAGCGCGAGGCGCCGGGTGCGGTAGAGCACGAGCAGGGCTCCCACCGCCACGAACGGCAACATGGCCGGGTTCGCGATCCACCAGCCCGAGAGGTTGAGCGTGGTGACGGTCATGATCACAGCGGCCGCCGCCACCGGGTTCAGCACGTGCCGCCCCCGGATCGCCAGCACGAACTTCGACGCCGACGCCACCACTCCCGAGAGCGCGAGCAGCAGGAGGCCCCCGGGCGACGCGGTGGGCAGGAACACGAAGAACACCAGCAGCCCCGTGATGAGCGACGACTCGAGATGCGCCCGCGTGCGGAACGCCAGCGCGAACACCCAGCTCGACACCATGGTGGCCGCGATCGCGACCACCAGGCTCAGCCCGAGTTGCAACGGCGTGTAGAACAGCTGCCCGATGGCGCCGGCGATCAGGGCGATCACGGCGAGCGCCCCGAGCACCAGCACCATCAGCCGGTACATCGTGACGCGACCGAGCAGGGTGTCGATTCGAGCGATCATGTGAACAGTTCTCCTGGGAAGTCGCGCGAGATCTCGGCTCGCCCGTCGGCGTACATGCGTACATAGCTGAAATGGAATGTCTCGGCGAGGCGGTGCGCGCCGGTGAAGAAGAGCGCGGTCGCGAGCCCGTCGGCGAGGGCCGTGTCTGCGGCGACCACCCAGGTCGCGATCACCTCGCGCGCCGGGTTGCCGGTGCGCGCGTCGAGGATGTGGTGGAGCCCGTCGCCCCAGGCGCGCCGGTTGCTCGCCGAGGCGCAGAGTGAGGCTCCGCGCAGCTCGGCCACGCCGATCGCCTGGCCGGGGGCCAGCGGATGCTCGAGGCCGACCCGGATCGCCTCCGGCACTTCGTGCCGCAGATCGCCGCTCGCATCGACCACGAACTCGGAGATCCCGTGCTCGCGCAGCACCCCGGAGACGAGATCGACGAGGTAGCCCTTGCCGGCGGCCCCGACGTCGATGACGACGGGACGGGCGGTGGAGAGGGTGAGGCCCTCGCGGCGGATGTCGGCGGTCCAGGATGCGCGGCCCCCGGCATCCGGCCCCGCTCCCCCGCGGTCGGCAGCCGCAACCGGGCGCAGGCTGTAGTCGCGGTCGTAGCCGAGCAGCTCGAGCTCGCGGCCCACCAAGGGGTCGACCGCCCCGCCGGTGGCCGTCACCAGGCGGTCGTAGAGGTCGAAGAGCGCCGCGGAGTCGCCCGGGAAGGCGAAGGAGCCGCCCGAGGGCGCCGAGGCGATCGCCGTGACGAGGGAGTCGGCGCGGAACCGCGAATAGACGGCGTCGAAGTCCTCGATGCGCCGGGCGACCGCCCCGCGCACCGCTTCGCCGAGCTCGGCCGGGGTCTCGATCTGCCAGCTCGTGCCGATGGCCTCGAAGTCGAGGCGGGCGGGCGCGGGCGCCGGTCCGGGCCCCAGCCCGGGCCCGGGCGCCGACGTCACGGTCACGGGAGCGATGCCGGTGGCGGGCGCGGAAGCCCTAGGAGGCATCCGCTTTGATGGCGTCGACGGCCTGGTTGAAGCCGCCGCTGGTGAGGCTCGAACCGGCCACGCGCGACACCGAGATCTCGTCGATGTCCTTGCCCACAACGACCGCGGCGATGCCGTCGGCGAACTGCGTCTGGTAGGAGACGGCGGTGGGGTTGGTGGCGTCGGGCGTCACGGTGACGGCGGTGATGATGTCGCCGGCGAGGGTGAGGGAGACGTCGATGGTCTCCTGGCCGTTGGGCGAGATGTACTGGCCCTGGGCCGAATACTGGCCGTCCTTGTAGGTGCTCGACGAGCTGCCGGCCGAGGCCGAGGCGCTCGACGAGGCCGACGGGCTCGCCGTGGCCGTCGAGGAGGTGGCCGGTGTCGTCTCCGCGTCGGCGGCGGTGCTCCCGCTGGTGGTGGCGCAGCCGGCGAGGGCGACGGAAAGGGAGACACCGGTCATCGTGGCGAGGGCGAGCTTCTTCTGGCGAGTTGTCATGGCAGTTCCCTGTCGTGTCGTGGTGATGGTCTCGGTCGCGCGCTGGGCGCCGACGGCTTCGACGTTAGCGAGCGCGGCCATCCGGCCTCTTCGAGCCGCCTATGAACCGGCTGTGACTGCCGAAGGCGACTCCGAGAGCGTCGGCGGCCTCTACTTGGGGTCAACGGGGCGCGGGCCGCAAACGTTCATTCGGCCGTGCCCGAACGCTGCCGTCGCAGGCGGCGCAGAGTGCTGATGGTGCGCTGCTCGGGCAGGCTCCAGCCGAAGCGCACGGCCAGCAGACGGATGACGGCGGTCGCGATCACGCAGATCACCCCGGCCACCGTGATGTTCGCCCCCGACGCGACGGCGCCCACCAGGAACACCGCGCCCACCCCGGCCGCCACCGCGTAGAGCGAGCCGACGTGCATGACGCCGATCGGCATCCCGAGCAGGATGTCGCGCAGCATGCCGCCGCCGACGGCCGCGACGATGCCCACGAAGATCGACGGGACCACCGGCAACCCCATCGACAGCGCCTTGCTCGCCCCGATGGCGCAGAACAGCCCGAGGCTCACCGCGTCGAGCACGGTGATCACGACGTTCAGGCGCGAGAACAGGCGCTCGAGCAGCATGCCGACGAGCGCGGCGGCGATGGCCACGGGGATGTACCAGTTCGACTGCAGCGCGGCCGGCACCTGGTTGAGCAGCAGGTCGCGGATGACACCACCGCCGAATCCGTTGACCACGCCGATGAGGCCGACGCCGAGCAGGTCGAGCCGCTTGTCCTTGAACTGGGCCGCGAACATCGCGCCCTGCACACTGCCGAGCGCGGTCGCCGCAAGGTCGAGCCACATCGGGATCTCGAACTGCTCGGCCACCATGCACCGATCTTCGCATGGCGCTGCTCCCCGGCGGGAACCAGGGCGTGGCTGACGACGCCGCGAGCGTGCCATCCGGGGTGCGCAGCAGCGCCCGCCGGATCGTCAGATCCGCGCTATCGGAAGGCGAGGATCTCGGGGCCCCAGGCCACGCGGATCTCGGCGTCGGGGTCGAGCACCACGGCGTCGTCGCGGTCGATGATGAGGGTGCTGCGGGCCGTCTCGTCGTAGACCGGCCATTCGACGGCGGCTTCGTCAGCCTCGCTCGAGTCTGGAGCCGCGGGGACGTCGGGCGCCCGCCCGTGCGCGAACGCCAGCCAGCGCGCCTGCATGCGCCGGGACACCCGCTCGGCCTCGGCCCGGCCGCCGAGGCGGAACACGAGATCGCGCCCCCACGGCGCGAAGGAGCCGAAGACGTACGCGAGCTCGGCCGCGTGGGTGGCGCCGATCCCGGTGACGCGCAGCAGCGGGGTGGCGTGGTCGAAGCGGTACATCCAGGTGGGTGCGAAACGGCTGTGGGCCTCGGCAAGCCAGATCGACGGCATCCGGAACCCCGCGTCGCGCGAGATCTCGGCGGGCGCGCGGCGCCGCGGGTAGCCCGGGTAGGCGCCGGTGATGCGCTCGCCCGCTCCCTCGAATTCGGGGCGGTCGTTGGCGATCTCCACGAACATCCGCTCCACCGACTCGGTGGTGATGGGCAGCAGCGGCGAGCGCATCAGCTTGAAGAACGACGACTCGTCGTGGTTGGTGCCGATGATGAGCGGGATGGCGGGCGCCCGGCCCTCACGGAAGACGGTGAGCGGGTAGTCTGGCAGCACGTCGTCGCCCTGCACCGGCGCCATGGCGAGCGTGCCCGGCACCTGCGACGACACCTCGTGGATGAGCTCGGCGCCCGCGTCGACGAGGTCGAAGGGGTCGAGGTCGCGCAGCTTCTGGGCCTGCCCGGGGGCGATGCCCACGATGTCGAGGAAGCGGGCGGCGACCGTGGCGGCGCGCTCCTGCCCGTAGATCGAGGTGACGGGGGCGCTCTGGGCGATGGCCCGGTGGAACAGCCCCGAGGTGAGCGGCGAGGCCATCAGCGCGATCACGCAGGCGCCGCCCGCCGACTCGCCGAACAGCGTGACGTCGCCGGGGTCGCCGCCGAAGGCACGGATGTTGTCACGCACCCACTCGAGGGCGAAGATCTGGTCGCGCAGGCCCACATTGGAGTCGAAGCCGTGCCCGAAGCTCGAGTCGCCGGTGCTCGGCGAGAAGCTCGAGAAGTCGACGAAGCCGAGCGCTCCGAGGCGGTAGTTCACCGTGACCACCACGACGTCGCCGTTCGCGGCGAGGTGCCGGGCGTCGTAGAAGCGCTGGCCGGTGGAGCCCTGGAAGTAGCCGCCGCCGTGGATCCACACCATCACGGGCTTGGGCCGGCCGGCGGCCACGGCCGCGGAGGCTCCGAGCGGGGCCCACACGTTGACGGTGAGGCAGTCCTCGCTGAGGCCGATGGCCGGATCGACCTCCATCGACTTCAGGATGCGCTGCGGCGCCATCGGCCCGTATCCGCTCGCGTCGCGGAGCTCCGGCCACGGCACCGGCGCGATCGGGCGGCGGAAGCGACGGTCACGGACCGGCGCCGCGGCGAACGGGATGCCCTTCCAGCTGAGCACGTCTCCCTCGCGCGCCCCGCGCACGGCTCCCGCCGCGGTGCGCCGCACCAGTGACTCCGCCCGTCCCCCACTCATACCCGAATGCTACCCAGGCATCCTGAGCCTCCGTCTCCCCCTCTCACCCGGTCGCCCCCGCCTACGGCCCGGGCCACGGCCCTTCCAAAAACAAGGAGTCAGGTGGCAACACGCCGGGTAGTGACGGCCAGAACTCGGCGTGTCGAGGTGGATCTCCTTGTTTTTGGCGGTGCCGGGGAAGTGGCGGGGCGGGGGGCAGGTCAGGGGGAGGGGGTTCGGGGGAGCACGGGGAGGTCGGTGAGGGCGGGGCCCTCGATGCGGGCTCCGGATGCGGTGAAGCGGGAGGCGTGCAGCGGGCAGTCCCAGGAGAGCTCGGCGTCGTTCCACGCGAGAACGCCCCCGAGGTGCGGGCACACGGCGCTCACCGCGCAGGTGCGGCCGCCGACCGTCGAGATGCCCACCGGCCGGCCGGCCCGCCGCGCTCGCGACGACGCCCTGCCCCTCGGCCGGTCGCGCCACGGGCACCCGCGACCGTTCGGCTCCGAGCCAGCCCGCGGCCGCGGCCGCACCGATGCGGGCACCCTCGGCCGCCCCGCGCCCGAGGTCGGCCGGCTTCGTCAGGCGGCTGCCGAGCACCCGGTGCCAGTGCCGCCGCTCGCGCCACGGCACCCCGAGGATCTCGGCCGAGAGCCGCAGTGCCGCCGCCACGCCGTTCGTCATGCCCCACTTCGCGAACCCCGTGGCGAGGTACACCCGGCCGCGGCCGCGCGGCAGGGCGCCCACGAACGGGATGAGGTTGTGCGACTCGTAGTCCTGCGCCGACCAGCTGTGGGTGAGCTCGGCGCCGGGGAAGTACTCGTCCGTCCACGCGGCGAGCATCGCGACCCGCTGGCGCTCCGACACGGCGCCGGGCCTGCCGACCGGATGCCCGGCGCCGCCCACCACGAGCACCTCGCGGCCGTCGCCGCGGGTCGCGGTGCGCAGGGAGCGCGACCCGCCGCCGGGGCGCACGGCGGTCACAGCGGGGTCTCCGACGGAGAGGAACATGCCGTCGGGAAGGCGGCCGCCCGGCGCATCCGGGACCTCGAACGACAGCCCGTAGGAGCGCTGGCCATGGGTCTTGGCGAAGTAGAGCCCGCGGTCGAGGATGGGCGTGGCCGTGGCGAGCACGACGTCGTGGCCGAACACCACACCGGCGCTCGTGCTGAGCCGCACCGGGTCGGATGCGCGCACGCCGGTCACCCGCACGCCCGTGTTGATGACTCCCCCGGCCGCCATCACCGCGCGCGCCAGGGCGTCGAGGGCGTCCATGGCGTCGAACTGCGCCTGCTCGGCGAGCGCGACGCCGACCGCGAAGGGGAACGGCACGTCGACGTCGTCGTGGCCGCGGCCGGCGCGCGTGGACTCACCGCTGCCGCCGACGAGGGTGACCGGGAGGCCGGCCTCGCGCGCGGCCCGGTGCTCGGCCTCGACTGCGGAGGCGGCATCCGGATGCTGCGCGTAGCTGTAGGCGGTGCGGCGCTCCACCGGCACACCGGCGCCGTCGCAGAACGCGAGCAGCCACTCCTGACCGTCGCGATTGCTGTCGACGTAGGCGCGCAGCACCCGGCGGGAGTGGTGGGCGCGGAGGGTGGAGAGCCGATCGCCCTGCAACAGCGAGATCTTGCCGGTGGTGTTGCCGGTGGCGAGGGCGCCGATGCCGAGGGCCTCGAGCACCAGCACGCGGCGGCCGGACTCGGCCAGCATCAGTGCCGTGGTGAGGCCCGTGATGCCCGCGCCCACGACCACGTCGTCATAGGCGGAGCCCGGCACGAAGGGCTGCGTCGTCACGGGGCGACGCCCGGCGAGCCACAAGGAGGTCATGGGCTCAGTGAACACCCGGTGCCCCGCGCGCGGGAGGTCGACAGCCGAGGCGGATCATGCCTACGGTTGAGGCAGCGACCGGCACGCCCGTGCCGGAGCCGCGCACGCGGGCGGACCGGTCCGCACGCGAAGACACCCGAATCCGACGAATCACCACAAGGAGCCCCGATGTCCGACCTGAACGAGAGCATCGACGAACCCGACGAGTACCTGACGACCCCGCTCGTCGGCGACGACCGGGAAGACGTCGATCTCGACGAGACCGAGGACATCGACGTGGTCGACGACGTCGACGACGAAGAAGTGGTCGACCCGATCTTCGACGACGACACCGACGTGCTGAACGACAACCTCGGCTACGAGGAGTAGCCGCCCCCGCGCCTGCGATCACCACGGACGGCGGCGTGCGCTTGAGCCACCTCGAGCACGGGCCGGCCGACGGCGAGGCCGTGTTGCTCATGGCGGGGTTCCCGTCGCCCGCAGCACGTCGTTGACGACCCCGGCCTGCGCCGCGGCGAGGCACTCGGCCACGCCGATCTCGATGACGGCCGGCATGCGCTCGAGCGACACCACGATGCTGTCGGCCACGGCGTCGGCCCCTCCCGAGAACCCGGCGCCCGAGCCGCGCGCGACCATCCGCACGCCGGCCTCGGCGGCCGCACGCACGGCACCCGCCACCTCCTCGGCCGACTCCCCGAGCACCGAATGTGGTCTCCCGACCGCAACATCGTGGAAACCCAGCGCCCGTCTCGCGTCTCCATAATGAAGAGCACGCAGACCCGACCACAGCGAAAGGACCCCTCCGTGACCGCCACGAGCACCTTCACCGTCCCGACCGTCGACATCGCCCCTTACGTCTCGGGCGGCTCCGCGGAAGAGAAGGCCGCGGTCGCGCGGGCGCTCGATGAGGCGGCACGCACGGTGGGGTTCATCCAGATCCAGGGCCACGGCATCCCTGCCGCCCTCTCCGACGGCCTGGCCGGCGCGATCGACGAGTTCTTCGGCCTGCCACTGGAGACGAAGAAGCAGTACCGCCAGCCCAAAGGCGTCAATCGCGGCTACACCCCGCCGAAGACCGAGCGGCTCAGCCTCAGCCTCGGCGTCGAGAAGCCCGAGCGCATGAACGACTTCTTCGAGGCCTTCAACGTGGGCGTCGCCACCTCCGACTTCCCCGGCCTCTCGCTGCCCGAGTCGGTGTACCCCGAGAACGTCTGGCCCGCCGAGGCGCCGGGGTTCGAGCCGCGCGTCGAGGCCTGGTTCGCTGCCGCGTCGGCGGTCGGCCGGGTGCTCCTGCGCATCTTCGAAGACGCGCTCGGCCTCGCCCCGGGCTACTTCGCGCCCTTCACCGACCACTCCATCGACGTGCTGCGCATCAACAACTACGCCCTGCCCGACGGGCTCGACGTGACTCTCGAGGGCGACCTCGTGGGTATGGGCGAACACACCGACTTCGGCATCGTGACGCTCCTCTGGGCCGACCGGGTGGCCGGGCTGCAGGTGCTCGGCTCCGACGGCAGCTGGAACGACGTGATGCCCGAGCCGGGCGCGCTGCTGATCAACCTCGGCGACCTCACCGGCCGCTGGACCAACGAGAACTGGAAGTCGACGCTGCACCGCGTGAAGCCGCCCGTCATCGACGGCACCATCCGCCGGCGCCGCTCGGCCGCCTTCTTCCTCGATGGCAACGTCGACGCCACCGTCTCGACGCTGCCCACCTGCCTCACCCCCGGCGAGCCGGAGCTCTACGCCCCGATCACCGTCGGCGATCACATCACCGCGAAGCTCAACGGTTCGCGCGGCCTCGTGCGCAACACCGACGGCACCGAACGCGAGGCCGCTCGCGTCGAAGCCTCGGCCTACCGCGGGTGACGGCCGAGCCCGCGCACTCGGCCGGGCTCGCTCAGATGTAGATGGCGGGGTCGAGGTAGAACGCGGGGTCGGTGAGCGACTCCCGCGCCGACGCCGCGTGCCCGGGTGCGATGTCGCGCGCGGGGATGCCGACGAGGATGGAGCCGGCCGGCGCATCCTTCACGACCACCGCGCCCGCACCCACGCTGCTGCCGGCGCCGATGGTGACGGGCCCCAGGATCGTGGCGTTCGCCCCCACCGTGACGCGCGCACCGAGCGTCGGATGCCGCTTCTCACGCCGGGAGCTCCGCCCACCGAGGGTCACCCCGTGATAGAGCATGCAGTCGTCGCCCACGACGGCGGTCTCGCCGATCACCACGCCCATGCCGTGATCGATGAAGAGCCGGCGGCCGATGCGCGCACCGGGGTGGATCTCGATGCCGGTGAGGAACCGCGCGAACTGCGAGAGCAGGCGCGCCGGCAGCCGCAGACCCGGTGCCCGCCACCAGCGGTGCGCCACCCGGTACGCCCACACGGCGTGCACGCCGGGGTAGGCGAGCACGACCTCGAGCGCCGACCGGGCGGCCGGGTCGTGCTCGCGGGCGGCCCGCACGTCTTCGCGCAGGCGCGAGAGCACGCTCACGGATGCGCTCGGCCGGCGCCGCGCATCCGGCCCACTCTGCGGTGACAGCTCACAGACGCGGCCGCTCAGTCGCCGTAGCCGGCCCAGAGCGGCGTCGAGATGTAGCGCTCGCCCAGGTCGCACACCACGGCCACGACGGTCTTGCCCGCGTTCTCGGGGCGCTTGGCCACCTCGAGCGCGGCCCACATGATGGCGCCCGAGGAGATGCCCGCCATGATGCCCTCGTCGGAGGCGAGCGAACGCGCCACCGCGAGGGAGTCGTCGAGGGTCACGTCGATGATCTCGTCGTAGACCTCGCGGTCGAGGATCTCGGGGATGATGTTGGCGCCGATGCCCTGGATCTTGTGCGGGCCGGCCTTGCCCTGCGTGAGCAGCGGCGAGTCGAGCGGCTCGACCCCGATCACCTGCACGCCCGGCTTCTTCTCCTTCAGCACCTGGCCGACGCCCGTGATGGTGCCGCCGGTGCCGATGCCGGCCACGAAGATGTCGACGGCGCCGTCGGTGTCGGCCCAGATCTCCTCGGCCGTGGTCTTGCGGTGGATCTCGGGGTTCGCGGGGTTCTCGAACTGGCGGGCGAGGATCGAGTTCGGGGTGGACTCCACGATCTCGTTCGCCTTGGCGAGTGCTCCGCGGATGCCGTCGGGCCCGGGGGTGAGCACGATCTCGGCGCCGTAGGCGCGCATGACGACCCGGCGCTCGATGGAGGCGGTCTCGGGCATGGTGAGGACGACGGTGTAGCCGCGGGCCGCACCCACCATCGCGAGCGCGATGCCGGTGTTGCCGCTCGTGCCCTCGACGATGGTGCCGCCGGGCTGCAGCGCGCCGGCCTTCTCGGCGGCGTCGACGATGGCGACGCCGATGCGGTCCTTCACGCTGTTCGCGGGATTGTAGAACTCGAGCTTGCCGAGCACGGTGGCGTCGATGCCCTCGGTGAGGCGGTTGATGCGCACGAGCGGGGTGCGCCCGACGAGTTCGGTGACGTCGTTGTAGATGCGAGCAGACATGCGGATTCGGCTTTCTTCGAAGCGGACGGAGCGGGTGGAACGTCAGCCATAACTCTAGTTCTGCCGGCCGGCGCGAGGACGAATGTGACCGCGATGGCTCAGGCGCGCTCGATCGCGAGGCCCTCGACGATCTCGGCGCCGGGCAGACGCCCGAGAAGGCTGCCGGGAAGGATGACCTTCGAGCTCCGGATGCCCGAGCCCACGATCACCGCCGGCCGCGCCGCGACACGGCTGTCGACGAGCACCGGCCAGTCCGCGGGCAGCCCGATCGGCGTGATGCCGCCGTATTCCATGCCCGTCTCCGTGACCGCTCGTTCCATCGAGTGGAACGAGGACTTGCGCACGTCGAGCCTCTTGCGCACCGCGTTGTTGACGTCGGCGCGGGTGCTCGCGAGCACGACGCAGGCGGCGATGCGCTCCACGCCCTCCCGCTTGCCGGAGACGATCACGCAGTTCGCGAGCGACTCGGCCTCGAGGCCGTAGACCTCCTGCGTGGCCGCCGTGTCGGAGACCGCGGGGTCGATCTCCACGACACCCACCGCATCCGTCAGTCCGGCCGTGACGAGGGTCTGCCAGACGGAGGGTGCGAGCAGATCGGGGCGCGCCGACGCGGGCACCGTGGTGAGTCCACCCAGGGTGAACATCCCCGCGGCGCCCGCGCCGGTGGTGCTGTCGGTCATCGAGGCGTCAGTCGCGCATTCAGCCGCAGGTGTAGGTGACGCCGTTGAGGATGTGCGTTCCCGAGCCGAGGTCGGCGCAGTTCTGCACGACCGCGGAGGTGACGGCGACGAGAACGACGACGGTGATGATGATGCCGATGACACCGAGCACGATGCCGACGATGCCGACGATGACACCCGCCTTGGCCGGACCGTTCGGAACCCCGGCCGCCTTCGACTGCCGGCCGGCGATCACGCTCATGATGAGACCGGCGATCGACGCGATCAGCGGGATGAGCACGATGCCGACGATCGACACGATGAGGCCGGCGATGCCGAGGTTCTTACCGGGCACGGCGGCCGGCACCTGGCCGTAGCCGGGCTGGTAGCCCGGCGCGGGAGGAGCGGGCGGTGCCGCCTGGTAGGCCGGCGGGGCGGTGGGCGGCGCCGGGGGCGCGGGCGGAGCGGGAGGCGCCGCCTCGTACTGCGGGGCGGCCGGCGGCGCCGGAGGCGCGGGCGGCACGGGCTGCTGAGGCGGAACCGGAGGCTGATTCTCGTCGGTCATGGTGGACTTCCCTTCGTCGTTGACGTTCCCCACGTCGAGCAAGGTGCTTCGAAGGTTACCCCGAAGCGCACCGATGCGACCAGCTTCTTCGCACCCGCTAGCGTGGGAGTCGTCCGTCCGACCCTCGAAGGAGTCATTCCCGTGGAACCCGCCCGTCCCCTGTCCGGTGCCCGAGTCGACCTCGAGGCCGGCGACTACCGCGCCTCGATCGCGAGCATCGGTGCGAGCCTGCGGGTGCTGCAGTACCGGGGCCGCGACCTCGTGGTGCCCTTCGACGTCGACGAGGTGCGCCCGGGCTACCGCGGCGCCACGCTCGCCCCGTGGCCGAACCGTGTGGCCGACGGCCGCTACGCCTTCGCCGGTGTCGCGCAGCAGCTGCCGCTCACCGAGCCCGGACGTGGCAACGCCCTGCACGGCCTGGTCTCGTGGCTCGACTTCGCCGTCACCGCCCGGGATGCCGACCGCGTCACCCTCGAGGCCGTCATCGAGGCGCAGGACGGCTACCCGCACCGCCTTGTGATCGAGGTGGCCTACCTGCTCGACGGGAAGGGGCTGCACGAGACCGTGACGGCCCGGAACCCCGGCAACGCACCGGCACCGTACGGCACGGGTCCGCATCCGTATCTCGTGGCCGGCGCCGGAAGCGTCGACGACTGGACCTTCACGCTCCCGGCCGCCGAGGTGCTCGCGGTCACGCCCGACCGGCTCCTTCCGGTCGGCCTCGCGGATGTCGCCGTCGAAGACGCGGGCGTGTTCGACTTCCGTGAGCCGCGCGTCATCGCCGACACCTTCATCGACCACGCCTTCACCGGTCTCGCGCGGGATGCCGCGGGCACGGCCACCGTCACGGTCACGGCCCCGGAGGGCGCCGGCGTGGCCATGAGCTTCGGCGCCGACTGCCCGTGGGTGCAGGTCCACACCGCCGACACCCCCGACCCGGCCACGAGCCGGCGCGGACTCGCGGTGGAGCCGATGACCTGCCCGCCCGACGCCTTCAACTCCGGCACCGACCTCGTGGTGATCGAGCCCGGCGGCGCGAGCAGCGCATCCTGGACCATCACCGCCCTCTGAGTGCGGTGACGGGCCGGCTGTGACGGGCCGTGCGGCGGCTCAGGCCGCCTGCGGCAGCCCGTCGTCGGCGTCGGGGATGCTCGCCTTGCGGTAGGCGGCGTGGTGGCGCGGGATGAAGACCGTGAACACCACGCCGACCAGCGCGGCGATGCCCGAGATCACGAACGCGGTCTGGAACCCGGAGGAGCTCGGCGTGGTGACCCCGCCGACGGTCACGAGGTTGCCGGTGAGCACCACGCCCAGCACGGCACTCGCCACCGTGGAGCCGAGCGTGCGCATCACGGAGTTGAGCCCGTTCGAGGCCGCCGTCTCGGTGGCCGGAACAGCGCCCATGATGAGGTTCGGCATCGAGGCGTAGGCGAAGCCGACCCCGAAGCCCACGGCCGTGGCGATGAGGATGGTGTGCCACACCTCGCTCATCAGGAACAGGGCCAGCACGTAGCCGGTGGTGATGATGACGAGGCCGAGCAGCAGGCTCGTGCGGGCGCCCCGGGCGCGGGTGAGACGCGCCGCGACGGGCGACATGGCCCACATCACCAGACCGCTCGGCATGAGGCAGAGGCTGGCCACGAGCATCGTCTGGCCGAGGCCGACCCCCGTCTCGGTGGGCGCCTCGAGCAGCTGCGGCAGCACCACGGTGCTCGCGAAGAACGCGAACCCCACGGTGACGGAGGCGAGGTTCGTGAGCAGCACCGTTCGCCGGGCCGCGACCCGCAGGTCGATCAGCGGGCTCGCCGTGCGCAGCTCGAACACGCCCCAGACGATCAGCACGATCACGCCCCCGGCGAGCAGGCCCAGGGTCACCGGGCTGGCCCAGCCCCAGCTGCCGCCCTTCGAGACGGCGAGGAGGATGCCCACCAGCCCGACGGCGAGGCCGGCCGCGCCCACGAAGTCGAAGCTGCCCTCGCTGCGCAGCGTGCTCACGGGGATGAGCTTCCACACCAGGAGCAGGCCGATGGCGGCGAGCAGGCCCGACATGACGAAGAGGAAGTGCCAGTCGAGGTACTGCGAGATGACCGCCGAGACGGGCAACCCCACAGCACCGCCCACGCCCAGCGTGGCGCTCACGAGGGCCACGGCGCCGCCGAGGCGGTCGCGGTGCAGGATGTCGCGCAGCACGCTCACGCCGAGCGGGATGACACCGATGCCGACCCCCTGCAGGGCGCGGCCCACGATGAGCGGGATGAGCGCGGTCGCGAACAGCGACACCACGGAGCCGACGACGACGAGCGCGAGCAGCACCAGGATGAGGCGGCGCTTTCCGTAGAGGTCGCCGAGACGACCGGAGATGGGAGTGGCGACGGCGGCCGACAGCAGCGTCACCGTGACCGCCCACTGCGCGTCGTCGGGCGAGACGTTCAGCAGACTCGGCAACTCGGGCACGAGCGGCGTGAGCAGGGTCATCATGAAGGCGGCGACGAGGCCGGTGAAGGCGAGGGTGAAGACGGCGCCCCGCTGGCTGACCGGCTTGCGCAGCTCCGCGCGCTCGGCGTCGCTCAGCCATTCGGCGTTCTGATCGGGCGTAGACACAGGCGTTCCTTTCGCATGAAGCGGGAGGCGACGCTGCTGCCCGGTGGGCGAAGATAATTGCACCCGGTGAACTAGTTTACCCGTCTCACAACCGCAGGCGGGGGCCGGGTATTCCGGCACGGCGCATCCGATAATGGATCATGCACACGGAGCGGGGATTCGATCGGCTGGTCAATTTCAGCGACGCCGTCGTCGCGATCGCGATCACGCTGCTGATCCTGCCCCTCGTCGAGACGGTCACCTCGCTCGGCGACGGAACGGTCGAGGAGCTGATCTCGGAGGACTGGTCGAAGTTCCTCGTGTTCGTCATCAGCTTCGCGGTGATCGGGCGGTTCTGGATGGCGCACCACGCCATGTACGAACGGGTCGTCGGCTACAACGTGCCACTGCTCTGGGTGAATCTGCTCTGGCTGCTCAGCATCGTCTTCCTGCCGTTCCCCACCGAGCTCATCGCCGCCACCTCCTACGAGAGCCCCACCACCTGCGCGCTGTACATCGGCACCATGCTCGTCACGAGCATCGCCGCGCTCGGGCAGCAGCAGATCATCATCCGCTCCCCGGAGCTGCAGGCCGAGCAGGTGCGCGGAACCGTCGACAACCTGGGCGCGGTGGTGATGGTGCTTCTCATGGTGGTGGCCTTCGTGCTGGGCGTGTTCGTTCCGCACGTGGGGCTGTGGGCGCTGCTCGTGCTCGCGCTCACCGGGCCGGTCACGGCGGTGGGCCGGCGGATGCGCGTCAGAGTCGGTCGTGCTCGGCGGCCGGACGCGGGATGAGCGGCACCGCGAGAGCGGGGAACAGCGCCACCACCGCGAACGCCCAGGGAAACCCGACGAGGCCCACGAGCGCCCCGATGCCCGGGCCCACGGCCGAGGCGGCGAGGAACTGGGCCGTGTTCTGGGCTCCGAGCGCCCGGCCGGCCCAGGCGGAACCGGCCACCTCGGCCACCGAGGTGAAGGCCAGGCCGTTGTCGGCCACCGTGATGGTGGTCGCCAGCACGAACAGGATGCCGGCCGCCACCGCGACCGAGCCCCCGCCGGCACCCGGGGCCGCCGCCGCCACCACCGCGAGCAGCAGCATCACGGCGGCGGCCGCCACGGCCACCCGGGCGAGCGGGCGCACGCGGCTGCCCATCCGGTCGCTCAGAACCCCCACCGCGATGCGGCCGAGCGCCCCCACGAACTGGGAGACGCCGACCAGCACGCCGGCCGTGAGCGCATCCAGGCCCATCCCGGTGATGAGCCAGACCAGGCCGAAGGTCGACAGGGTGAACTGGGGAACCACGAGCAGCACCGAGACGGCGTGGATGCGCCAGAGGAAGCCGTTGGCCCGGTAGGGGTTCGCGGCCGTGCGGATGCGCGCTGCCGTAGCCGAGGCGCCGGCCGCTCCGGTGGCCGGGCCCGCCGGCACCGGGGCCGGCGCCGGGCCGGCGGCCGGGGCCGGGCGGGGCGGATTCACCACCCCGATCGCGCAGGCCACGGCGAACAACGCCGTGAGCACGAACGGCACCAGGAGCGCAGCGCCGACGCCGGCCGCGGCGGCGAGGCCGGGCACCACGAGCGCCGCGATCGTCACGCCGAGCGGCTGGGCCATCTGGCGGATGCCCATGGCGAGTCCTCGGCGGTCCTTCGGGAACCAGCCCACCACCACCCGGCCGCTCGCCGCGTTGGTGCTGGCCGACGCCGCGCCGCCCAGGAGCAGGAAGAACCCGAGCGCCAGGTATCCCTGCGCCTGCACGGCGCCGAGGGCGGCGAGCGCGGTGAGCGCGAGGCCGCCGGAGATGACCCACTTCTCGCCGATGCGGTCGGCGAGAGCGCCCCAGGCGATGAGCGTGAGCACCATCCCCACCGTGGGGGCGCTGGCGAGCAGTCCCGCCTGGGCGAGCGTGAGGCCGCGCTCGGTGTGGAGCAGCGGGATGAGGAAGGCGGGGGCGCTCACGAAGACGGTGCCCGAGATCTGGGCGCCGAGACCGAGGGCGAGCACCGTCCAGGCGCGGCCGGCGCGCCAGGCCGGCGGCTTCTGCCCTGGGGGCTGCTGCTCGCTCATCGTCGTTCCTCTCGTGGTCCGGATGCGGTAACGTTACGGTACACCAAACTGGTATACCAAGAATCCGAGGCAGTCATGGCTCCGCCGAATCAGACCGCGCAGTTGTTCGAGAGCGTGCGCACCGCCGTGCTCACGCTCGAGCTCGCACCCGGCGAGCGCCTCACCGAGCGCGGACTCGAGGCGCGCTTCGAGGCATCCCGCACGCCCGTGCGCGCGGCGCTGATGCGACTGGAGAGCGAGGGCCTGGTGCAGCGCGACGGTCGCGGCTGGATCGTCGCCCCTCTCGACATCGACGAGATCCGCGCGCTCGCGGAGCTGCGCGAAGCCGTCGAGTCGGCGGCGGTTCGGCTCGCCGCGGTGCGCGCATCCGGAGCCGACATCGAGGCCCTGGCCGAGCTGCTCGAGAGCGCCCGGCCGGTCGCCGACGAGGAGCACGGGGTGCGCGCCGGTGGCGACTTCCACGTCGAGCTCGCGCAGCTCTCGGGCAACGCCCTGATGGCGGAGGCGGTGCGCGGAGCGATGACGAGACTCGCCCGCACGCGCTGGCTCGAGGTGCGCACGCCCGAGGCACGCGAGCACGCGTGGGCCGAGCACCGGGCGGTGGTGGAGGCGCTGCGGGAGCGCGACGGGGCGCGGGCGGCGGCGCTCGTCTCCGCGCACATCCGGGACACGAACGAGCGGCTGGTGACGTTCCTCACCGACGAGCGGCGACGCCTGCGCGGGCACGGGGTGGCGATCGTGGCGTCGGGCGACGCCACGCGACTCGGTGATCCGGTGAGCCGACCGGCCTGATCACGCCTCAGCCTGCCGTTCCGGCCCGCGAAGGACGGGTCGGCGGGGCGGATCCGACGAGCCGGCCGCCGAGGAGGCGCCGGTGCCCGAGACGTCAGCGGCGCAGCACGTCAGCGACGCGGCACATCAGCGGCGCGACACGTCACCGGCGGGACACATCAGCAGCGCGAGCCGCCGCTGGCGTCCTGCTCGGCGAGGAAGCGGACGACCGCCTCCTTGAAGACGCGCGAGGTGACGGCGTTCACGTGGTTGCGCCCGGGAAGCCCGACGAACTCGGCGTGCGGGATCTCGGCGGCCAGTTCCGCCGACGCCGCCGCGATGTCGTCGTCGCCGCCCGCCACGATGAGCATCGGCTGGCGAGGAATGGCCGCCCGGGCCCGGAAACCGCGCCGGCGCACCGCCTCCGCCAGGCGGATGAGCGCCCGCGGGTCGTTGCCGGAACCGGCCGCCATGGCGAGGTAGCGGCTGGTCTGCTCGGTTTGCGCCGTCGGTGGCGTCTGGTCCGCCGATTCCACCGCGGCGCGCGCCTCCGCGAAGTCGAAACCGGCGAAGCTGCCGTCGAAGGGGGCGCCGCCGAGCACGAGCGAGCGCACGCGCTCCGGATGCGCGAGCGCGAGATCCCAGCACAGCCGGGCCCCGAGCGAATAGCCCACGAGATGGGCACTCGGTACCCCGGCGTCGTCGAGCACAGCCAGGAGGTCGGCCCGGAGGTGACGGAGCTCGTACGCCGAGAGCGCATGCGGGCGGCCGCTCCCGCCGTGCCCGCGCAGGTCGAGGGCCACCACGGAGAAGCCGGCCTCGGTGAGCGTGCGACCCCAGCCCGCGCGCATCCAGTTGCCGTCGCGGCTCGACGCGAAGCCGTGCACGAGCAGCACCGGCGTGCCGTGCGGGTCGCCGATTGCCTCGTAGGCGATGCCAACGCCACCCGACTCCACCACTGCCACCCCAGCAGCCTACGTGCCCCGCATCCTCCCCTCTCGCACGGCCCCCCTCCCAAAAACAAGGACTTGCCGGATGCTCCTCGGCGTGTCGCCCCGACCGGCTCGGCGCGCCGCCCCGGAACTCCTTGTTTTTGGGAACCGGAAGTCCCGGGATAATGGGCGGATGACAGCCGCTGATGCCCCTGACACCGAAGAGTCCGGGTGGCCCGGGGGCGTCGCCGAGGGCGAGCGGTGTCCGTGCCTGAGTGGCGAGGTGTACGGCGACTGCTGCAGTCTGTTCCACCGCGGTGCCGCCATCGCCCCCACCGCCGAGCGCCTGATGCGCTCTCGCTACTCGGCGTTCGTCGTGGGCGACACCGGCTACCTGCTGGCGACGTGGCATCCGGCGACCCGCCCGAGCGGGCTCGAACTCGACCCGGGCATCCGCTGGTTCCGCCTCGACATCCTGGGGCGAACGGGCGGCGGTCTGCTCGACACCGAGGGCACGGTCGAGTTCCGCGCCCGCTACCGGATGCGCACGCCGGCCGCCACGGGCGCCGGCGCCGCCACGGGCGCCGGCGAGCAGCATGAGAACAGCCGCTTCCTGCGGGTGGACGGACGCTGGCTGTATGTCGACGCCGTCTGACCCGGGCACCCCGAAGCCGCCGCGCCAGCCGCGGCGCACGGGGCCGCGCATCGTGCTCGCCGTCGGGCTCCTCGTCGCCGTGCTCGTGGGAGCCAACCTGGCCGTGAAGTTCTGGGGCACCGCGGGCCGGCTCGCCGAGGGGGTGGTCGAGGGGTCGACCGACGCCGCCTTCTACGTGCCGCCCTCACCGGTTCCGGCGGCCGCGCCCGGCACCCTCGTGCGCTCGGAGCCGATCGCGAGCGCCCCGGCCGGCTCGGCGGCCTGGCGCATCCTCTATCACTCCACCGATCTGAACGGCGCCGACATCCTCGTCTCGGGCGTGGTGGTGGCACCCGACGCGGCGGCGCCCGTGGGCGGTCGCCCGATCCTGTCATGGGGGCATCCGACCACCGGGTCGGCCGCGCGCTGCGCGCCGTCGATCGGTGACGACCCCTTCGACCTGATCGAGGGCCTGAGCAGGTTCATCTCCGCCGGCTACGTGGTGGCCGCCACCGACTACTCGGGCATGGGCGCGCCCGGGCCGAACTCCTACCTGGTCGGAGCCACCGAGGGCGCGAACGTGCTCGACGCCGCTCGCGCCGCGCAGCAGATCGAAGGAACCCACGCGAACGACGTGCTGGCGCTCTGGGGGCACTCGCAGGGCGGCCAGTCGGTGCTGTTCGCCGCGCAGGAGGCGGCGAGCTACGCTCCGGAGTTCGAGCTGCGCGGAGTCGCGGTCGCCGCCCCCGCCACGAATCTGGCCGAACTGCTCAAGGCCGACATCGGTGACGTCTCGGGAGTGTCGATCGGGGCCTACGCCTTCACCGCCTACGCCTCGGTCTACGGGCCCACGACCCCCGGAGCGACCCTCGACTCCATCCTCACCCCACCGGCCGCGGCCGTCGCCGACCAGATGGCGGCGCTCTGTCTGCTGGGGCAGAACGCGGAGCTGCACACCATCGCCGACCCGCTGATCGGCCACTTCCTCGCCGTCGACCCGAGTACGGCCCAGCCGTGGGCGGCACTGCTCACCGAGAACACGCCCGGCCGCAGTCGCCTCGACGTGCCGCTCTTCGTGGCCCAGGGCGACGCCGACGAGCTCGTGCGCCCGGAGATCACGGCGCAGTTCGTGCAGTCGCAGCGCGCGCTCGGCACCGTCGTCACGAGCGAGACCATCCCCGGCACCGGTCACGGCCTCGTCGCCGTGCGCGCGCTGCCCGCCCTGTTCACCTGGCTCGGGAGTCTCGGCCTGCCGCACTGAGTGGCGGCCCGGCACTGCGGTACTGCCGCTATCCAGCGCCCGCGGAGGAGAAATCCCCTGCTCAGGAAGCCGGCACCGGAAGACGGCGCCTTCTCCCGAAGCACGCCGTCCCCGCGGCACCTCAGTGCATGATCATGCCGCCCGTGACGTTGATCGCCTGACCCGTGAGGTAGGAGGCGGCCGGCGAGGCGAGGAACAGGGCCACGCCCGCCACGTCGTCGGGCTGCCCGAGGCGGCCGAGCGGCGAGTACGACGACCACTCGGCCACGTCCTCCTCGGTGCGGGTCGCGGCGCCCATCTCGGTGAGGACGTAGCCGGGGCAGAGGCAGTTGGCCGTGATCCCGGATGCGCCGAGCTCGAGCGCCGTCACCCGCGTCAGCGCGATCACGGCCGCCTTCGACGCCGCGTAGTGCCCCTGGCCGGCACCGCCCGTCTTGCCGGCCATGCTCGCCATGTTGATGATGGTCCCGCCACCACCGGCCTCGATCATGGCGGCCGCCGCCGCCTGCGTGGTCACGAGCATGGCGCGGGTGTTGACGGTGAACGAGAGGTCCCAGTCATCGACCGACATCTCCAGCAGCGGCGAGAACTTGAGCACACCGGCGTTGTTCACGAGCACGTCGACGCCGCCGAGCGCGGCGATGGCGGCCTCGATGCCGGCGCGGGTCGCCTCGGCGTCGCGCAGATCGATCGAGAGGTATTGGCCGCCGATGCGCTCGGCCGTGGCGCGCCCCGCCTCGTCGAGGATGTCGAGCACCGCCACCGAGGCTCCCTCGGCCGCGAACTTCTCGGCGATGGCCGCGCCGATGCCCCGGGCCGCGCCGGTGATCACGACGCGCTTGCCGGCGAGCACGCCGGTGGGTGAAGCTGTAGTCATAGCGGAAGCCTGCCCGATCCGCCGGGGCCGGATCCGCCGTTCGCGCAACCTTTTACACACTCGCAATACGCGGGGTCACAGGCTGAAAAGAGTTCGGGAGAGGCGCGGAATGACGGATGCGCACGCGGGCTACCCGCCGGAGCCCTGGTTCCTGGGCGGCTCGCTCCTGGTGTCGGTGTTCCTCGTGCCGCGGAGTGCGCTCCCGGCGTCGTGGGGAGCCTCGCTGGGCGGCGCACTGCCGCCGCGGCGCCGCGCGCTCGGCTTCGGCGGACGCGTGATCGTGGGGGTCGCGGCAGCGCAATACCTGCCTGGCGGAGTGCTCGACTACGAGGAGCTGCTCGTGGCGGTTCCGAGCCTCGGCCGCGGCGGTCTCCGGGTGACGATCCCGCAGATCTGGGTCGACAGCCCGACGTCGATGCGCGGCGGGCGCGAGCTGTGGGGCATCCCGAAGCGCCTGGCGGCGTTCCGGCGAGCCGAGCGGATGCGCGGTGCCGGCCGGGCGCATCCGCTCACCGAGTTCTCGATGGCGGTCGACTCCCGTGCCGACGACTCCACCTCGACTGCCGCCCACGCCCACGGCCCCGGCCCCGGAGCACCCGCCGTCGAGCTGCGGGCCCGGCGCACGGCCGGGCTGCCGGGGGTGTGGCCGATCCCGCTTCCCACCCTCCAGGTGCTCGACGGGCGCACCACGCTGGCCCGCAACCGCGTGATCGCGCGGGTCTCGGCGCTGCGCGCATCCTGGCGCTTCGCCGCCGACGGGCCCCTCGGCTACCTGCACGGCCGCCGGCCGGTGCTGAACCTCGCGCTGCACGACGCGGCGATCGTCTTCGGAACGGATGTGACCAGATCATGAGCGAACGCCCTGTCGCCGTCATCACGGGGGGAGCCCGCGGAATCGGCTACCAGATCGCCGCCGACCTCCTGGGCCGCGGCTACCGGGTGGTGATCGGCGACCTCGACGAGGAGGCGACCCGAGCATCCGCGGCCCGGCTCGGCGGGGCGGCCACCGGTGTGCGCCTCGACATCACCGATCGACCGCTCGTGGCCGAGGTGATCGAGACGGTGGAGCGCGAGATCGGGCCGATCGACGTGTGGGTGAACAACGCCGGCATCATGCCCACGGGGGCGTTCGCCACCCAGAGCATCGAGCTGGTGCGCACGGTGGCGGATGTCGACTACGCGGCGCTCGTGGAGGTGACGGCGGCCATCCTGCCGCGCCTGCTCGCCCGCCGCCGCGGCACCCTGGTGAACATCGCGAGTGCGACTGGACTCAAGCCGCTCGCGGGCCTCGCGGTGTACTCGGGCACGAAGGCGGCCGTGATCGGCTTCAGCGACGCCCTGCGCCGCGAGCTGCGTGGCACGGGGGTGCACGTGAAGGTCATCATGCCGAACCTCGCGACCACGGCGATGGGTGCGGGCATCACCCCGCCGAAGCTCACGCCGGCGGTGACGGCGGCGCAGGTGAGCCGCGCCGTGCTGCGCGCCATCGACGGCGGCACCTTCGCCACCACGGTGCCGCGCTCGCTGGGCGGTGTGCTGCGGTTCTCGCGGCTGCTGCCCACCGCGGTGCAGGACTGGATCGACGACCGCGTCGGAACCGACCGCATCGGCCTCGGCGGCGATCCCGCAGCGCGCGCGGCCTACGCGGCCGCACTGCACCTCGAGCCGGAGTCCCAGCCCGAGGGTTGAGCACGTGCGCCCGCGACGATCACGGCCGGCACCATCGCCTCTCCCGGACCGCGCCGCTCGGGGGCCGTGTGCGCCGCGCTCCCCATGCGGGGACGGCCGGACCAGCGCACGCGCTACCGCGAACGGCCGTTCAGTCGCCGCCGGTTCCCGACCACGCGGTGAATGCCCACGCATACCCGCCGACGAGCACCGCCAGCGCCGAGACAACCGTGATGACCGCCCACTTGGCGCGGTACCGACGTTCCTCGAGATCCATACGGCGAAGATAGCATCGGCTCATGTCGATGAAACCAGAACTCCCCCGCCACCGGCTTGCGGTGACAGGGGAGTCGATTGTGCGCCCTAAGGGATTCGAACCCCTGGCCTTCTGATCCGTAGAAAGGTTCGGGCCATGTATTCACGTCCACTCCGTACGCCTGGCGGGGGCCGCTCCGCTCCCCCGCTCTCCATGGATGTCAGCGGACAGCCATACGTTGCTGTCACGATTGCTGTCAATCGATCGTGGGCAGCATCGTGACCGAACCAGCTCTCGCAGACCTGCTGCTCCCTACGCTGCTACCGAACTCCCCTGTCGGCCATATCCGCATGCGTGCCGACGCCCTTCCCACAAACGTTTTTGGCTCGAATGTGCGCGGCATCGCACGCGAATCGGAGTGGGATCGAATTCGTCTCGCCGTATCGGCTCGAGCGGGCAAGCGGTGCCAGATCTGCGGGGGTGAATCCTTCGGACCGAAGCGACGAGTGCAGCATCCCGACTGCCACGAGATTTGGCGCTTCGAACTTCGAGAGGGTGGCGTGGTGCAGGTACTCGCGGGCCTCATCGCTCTCTGCAAGAAGTGTCACAACACCCAGCACGTAGGGCGCGCTTTGGACCTCGAAGAGGTGAAGGAGGCGCTGGTGGAGGTGAACGGATGGAGCTACGCCGATGCACATGACGATGTCCGACGAGCATTCGCAAAGTCAGCGCAGCTCAAGGACCACCCCATCGACCTCGACCTGTCGTTGCTCCGCGGCCAGCTCCAGATTCTCGGAAGTCCGGACTTGAAATTCACCGCCGCTGAGCGGACGACCCTCGGAAACAGTTGGACCCGCGCCAGGCCTTCGCCGCAGGCAACAGAGCTTGATATCGAGCTGACTTAAGACCGGATCTGGGTATCGGCCAGGTAGCGGATATGCTCGAACTGCGGACTCGCCCCACACTCGTGGATCGGCGGGTCTTGCTGTTTAACCAGGCAACTCGAACAGGGTCGAGCGAGGAGCGCCCGGACCGGAGCGAAGCGAGGACCGGACGCACCGCAGCTCGGCCCCGCCGGGCTTGCCCGGCGCTTGAACGAGTAAAGAAAGTTCTCACGACTCCGTTGATGCCCGAGGCCCGAACATATCGTGGGACGCTCAGGTGGGCTAGATGGACTAAAGCGACGACAAAGTCGTCCAGTCGATGCTAGGATCAGACGCATCCGACAAGGGGAGAAAAGCCATCATGGACGACTCGGTCCGCCTAGCATCTGATTTAGCCCAGGTTGCACGCCTGGCAACCACTGGCGCGGACGCCGATCTGAGGCTCCTTCTGGCGAGGCTGATTCGACGGTATCGCTCCAAGTTTCCTGACCTTAGCGGCGAGTTGATCGCGATTTTGGAAGCGCCACGCTCGGCACCCACGCGGAGCGCCGCTAGACCAGCCGAAGTCCGCTCTCCGGAGTCTGGTAGCGAATCGCCAGGTCTAGCAATACTGCGCGCATGGGATCCGATCGAGATGGTGGAAGATCCTGTCCTCAGTCAACCACTGAGAACTCAGCTCTTGAATCTAATCGCGGAGCGTTCACGGGCCGAGGAGCTCCGCGCTAGGGGGCTTGAGCCAGCTAGCTCGGCGATATTTGTGGGACCACCAGGCGTCGGCAAGACAAGGGCTGCGCGGTGGATAGCAAACCAGCTCGGAATGCCCCTCTACTCGCTTGACCTCACCGCAGTGATGAGCAGTCGGCTTGGACAATCTGGCGCGAATTTGCGATACGCACTCGATTTCGCGAAAAGCACCCCGTCGGTGCTCTTCCTTGACGAGATCGATTCAATAGCGAAGAAGCGGGCCGATCCGGCGGATGTGGGAGAACTTAAGCGTTTAGTCACGATCATGCTGCAAGAGCTGGACGAGTGGCCCTCGTCGAGTTTGCTACTAGCAGCGACAAATCACCCCGAGCTGGTAGACCCTGCCCTGTGGCGTCGATTTGGGGCGGAGGTCACGTTCGATATGCCAACGGTGGATCTGGTGAGGACTTCGATTCGACGCTTTTTACGCGACGATTTGACGCAATTTGAGGACTACGTCGAAACGCTATCTAAGGTCTTTGAAGGCCGTTCCTTCAGCGATATTGAGCGGAGCGTTGAGACCATGCGCAAGGCTCTTACGCTGGGCGCAGGTACGCCGGGCGAGATTGTTGCTGAGTTCGTGGCGGGCGGTGCGAGTGCGATGACGCGAGCGGAGAGAATCAGCTTCGCTGTCGAACTTGCAGAGCGCACGTCCCTTTCCCAGCACCAGATCGCTCGCATGACGGCTGTAAGTCGAGACACGATCCGTAAGCACACAAAAATCGCATCGCTCGGGGAGAACTGACAATGGCGACGAATTACCTGATCGGTCGAGGAGAACTGCTCGTCGACTCGAAAGAACCGCCGGCAATGAAGCCCTCAAAGGCTCACCCATACACCGTGGATGAAGCTCGTAACCGCCTCAGTCCCCAGCTCGAATCCGCGATCCTTGAAATTAGCGAATCGGAGGTGGCCCCGGACGATGTGTACGTGGCGAAGTTCGCGCTGCACCCGTCTTACGTCGCCAAGTCATACTTTCCAAGCGTCCTATTTCAAGCTGCTGGTCTCGAACCGGTAGGGAGTCGTGGGCGCAAAATTCAGCCAGAAAAGCATACCGGCAAGGATGCCGATGGCAAAGAGTTTGGAACGAGTGAGATCTTTGTAGCGGGCAGGCTTGAAGCCTTCCAGGCGCTTCACGATCTGATGGTAGATCCCAGCGAATTGCCTGAGCGGTACGCCCAAATTCGCGAGATCGAAGAGATCACGTCGTTTCAGCCTGAGGAGAAAGTCAAAGCCGGTACCGGATCTGGCCCGGATGCGACGTTCGAGTTAGTCGTCCACTTGCCGTCCGCCAACCTGGCCCCGAGTAATCGACTCGCTTTCCTGGAGTACGCCCGTAACCTCGGATTCAACGTGAGGGAGGATCTGTCATTTGAGGTCCAGGGGCTCTGGTTTTTGCCAGCAATTGGACCGTCGGAGCAGCTTGACGCTATTGCGGCGTTCTCCACGGTACGGGTAGTTCGTCCGATGCCGCTCCTCTCGGTGCAACCTGCACCGCGTACGATGACAGGCGACCTACCGATCACTCTCCCAACCGGCCAGGTCCAGTCGACTGCACCACGCGTTGCCATTCTCGACGGTGGTCTTCCCGCTGAGCACGCAATTGGACCGTGGGTCGATCTGTACCGGGAAATGGACCCTTCGGCCACGAGCAGTCCTGGATATGAGCAGCACGGGCTTGCCGTTGCATCCGCGTTCCTTTTCGGAGGTATTCGTCCAGGCACTACACCGGCAATCCCTCCCTCTAATGTTTCTGTGTTCCGCGTCTTGGACGGGTCAACCGCATCAGACGACTCGTTCGAGCTGTACCGAACACTCGGACACGTCGAAGAGGTGTTGCTCACAAAGTCGTTCGAGTTCATCAATCTCAGCCTCGGTCCGGCACTTCCCATAGAAGACGACGAAGTGCATGCCTGGACCGCACTGATCGACGATCTTCTCAGCGACGGCGCCACTCTGATGACCGTTGCGGTCGGGAACAATGGCCGACTCGATCACGCGTCCGGGAATGCTCGCGTCCAAGTCCCGGGCGATTGCGTGAACGCGTTGGCCGTGGGTGCCGCTGATCGAGCTGACGTTGACTGGGAACGCGCCGAATATTCCGCGATTGGACCCGGCCGCGCACCGGGGGTAGTGAAGCCCGACCTGCTCGCTCACGGCGGAAGCAGCGCAGACCCCTTCTACGTGATTGGCGAGGGAGAAGTCCCGTACATATCGGGAGTGACTGGCACGAGCCTTGCGGCCCCACTCGCGCTTCGTCACGCAGTGTCGATCCGTTCACTCCTTGGTACCGAACTATCACCTCTGGCTATTCGCGCCCTTCTCATTCACGGAGCCGACCAGAAGGACCTAGATCGTCGCGAAGTCGGGTGGGGCCGCATCCCGATGCTTTACGACGAAATCGTTACCACCGGCGATGGAGTTGCCCGCGTGGTCTACCAAGGCGTCGTGAACCCAGGTAAATACATTCGAGCCCACATACCGACGCCAAAGGGCGGGTTGGACGGAAGAGTCCAATTTCACGCTACTTTTTGCTTCGCCAGCGCTGTCGATACTCACTCGCCCGATGTCTACACGCGGGCGGGACTGGAGATCGTCTACCGTCCAGACACCGAGAAGTTCAAGAAGGATGCCAAGACCGCCAAGTCAGCATCGTTCTTTTCGCCCACTGCCTTTGCCACGGAGGACGAGCTAAGGAGCGACAACGGAAAGTGGGAAACCGTACTCAAAGGCTCAAAAAGCACTCTCGGTTCATCCGCCGCTAATCCTGTTTTCGACATCCATTACGTGGCACGAGAGGAAGGCGGAGCGAGCAAGGCTAAAGAGCCCATGCGGTATGCACTCGTCATTACGGTGGAAGCGAAAAACCACGTAGATCTCCACAACGAAATTCTTGACGCATACCCGGATCTGCTTGTCGCGATCGAGCCAGAAATTAACATCGAGGTCGACGGGGCGTAATTAACTGCTTGGCCCCGGCGCACCCGTCCCGCCCAGCGATCAGCAGCACCCCCGGCTTCTGATCGCCGCGCCAATCCTGCTTTCGCCGGTCTGACTCTGTCGGTCGGAGCGATCCTCGCTATTGCCGGCGCCGGACCCGCGTCGCTACTGATCGGCGCGGTCGTCTGCATCGCTCTTGTGGGTGTCTGGCTGGCGATCGTGGCAAGAATTTCGGCGACGTCAAGCTCGACATCCGTACCTCATCGCCGGCCCCCTCATCGCGCTGGCGCAGAAAATTCTTGCGACGTAGCCGACGAACCGACTATCAGCCTTAGCTGTCGGATAACTGGACTTCCGAGGTTCCGCGAACGCCTGCGCTAAGTCCGGTGCTGGTTGCGGCGTAGTAGATGACTATGAGAACGAAAATGACGACCGCAGCAATTGGAGCAACAAACCATCCCAACACGGCGGCCAGGATGTAGCCAGCGGCTCCGGCAGCTGGCCGGATGATCTCGATAGTGAAGTGGTTCGACGCTTGCGCGTGTTTGAGGGTGGCTGGGTTCCGACGCAGGTAGAGAAAGAGCGGTATCCACGAAATCGACATGAGGAAGGCGATCCCCGCGTAGAGCAGTACTGCACTCTTTTGGTCATCGAGGTTGTCAGATGCGAATGCACCGGCGAGCACGCCCGTGGGGAACGGGATGAGGGCGCTAGTTCCTACGATGCCGAAATTGATCCATTGAAGCGACAGATCAGTGTGCGAAAGCAGGCTGAAAACGTAGTGATGGTTCAGCCAGATCACGCCGATATAGACGAAGGCGACGGCATAGGCCAAGTAAGACGGCCACTCTCGAATCAACTCCCCACCCAACTGCCCGGGCTCACCGCTCGGGCGATGAATCTCCAGGACCAGGAGCGTGATGATGATGGCGAATGCGCCGTCGCTGAACATCTCGAGGCGGCCGATTCTGACCATTTTGGTTGCGGGCTGGAGGCGCATTTATTGTCCTTCGAGTTCGTGGCGTATCGCCAAATCGGGAGAGTTCCTACTCGGTAGACGGCAGACGTATCGGAAACGTGAGATATGTCGAAACGACTATCTCAACCCAGCGTTCGAGCACCGTTCATGGATGCGCAGAGGGGGTAACAGTCAGGAGACGTTCGGCTCTGATGTGCGCCCGATTCCTCTCTCTAATCTCGTCACGGGAGAGTTCTTCAAGCGGCAGCGCATCGGATCTCACGTTCTGCCCGTGCGCGACGTTTTCTGAATGAGATTGTCGGCACGAGAGAGGAACAGATCAATGAATTCACGTCACACGGTGGTCGAGAGTCCGCTGGGTCAGATCACGCTTGTCGCCATCGATGATGCGTTGATGGGGCTCTACTTCCCTCACCACTGGTACATGCCGTCTATGGACACTTTCGGGAACCGCGTCGAGGCTCTCGACGATGCCGTGTTCAGCGCGGCAGCGATCCAACTGGATGAGTATTTTCGCGGAGACCGCACGTCGTTCGATCTGAAGACGGCGACCCGCGGCGACCTCTTCCAGGAGCAAGTGTGGGCACTGCTGAAAGACATTCCCTCGGGGGAGACGACCACGTACGGTGAGCTGGCGGAGGAGCTGGGGAACAAGTCTCTGGCGCAGCAGGTCGGCAAGGCGGTCGGGCAGAACCCGTTGTGCATCATCGTTCCGTGTCATCGGGTGGTCGGCAAGGGTGGCAAGCTGACCGGGTACGCCGGCGGAATTCCGCGAAAGCAGTTCCTGCTCGAGCTGGAGGAGAGCGAAGACGCGCGGGCCGCCAGACTGCTTGTCGATGCCGGGAAACTGTTTTGAAACCGCACCTCACGTTGCTGTCTTTGATCGCGTCTACTGAGTGATGAACATGAAAAAGCCCTTCGAAACCATCGTGGCCGAGCACGGCGCCACCGTTCTGCGCGTGTGCAGGGCCGTCGTTGGATTCGACGACGCTGACGACGCCTGGTCTGAGACGTTCATTTCCGCGATGAAGGCCTACCCGGCGCTACCGGACGACGCGAACGTCCAGGCCTGGTTGGTGACGATCGCACACCGGAAAGCGATCGACATCATTCGTGTTCACAAACGCATCGCCATTCCTGTCGACGTCGTTCCCGACCATCCTTCTTCACTCGGGGTTCCGGGCAGCGTGGACACCGAGATCTGGGACCACGTGAAGTCTCTCCCCACCAAACAGCGGCAGGTGATCGCGTACCACTATCTCGCTGGTCTTCCCTATCAAGAAATCGCCGAAATCCTCGGCGGAACAACGGATGCAGCCCGGCGGGCCGCCGCCGACGGCATCAAGAGCCTGCGAAAAATGTTCGTCGGCACAGATTCGAAAGGAGCATCAGAATGAACACCGACACCACCGGCGATCAGGAGATCTCCGACCTCCTCGCTCACAGCGCCCTGCCTTCGGCAGAGACGATGGAGCGGCTACATCGCAGGCTTGAGGAATCAGCCCAGCAGGCCGGAATTCTGGACATCGCCTACACGACCATCGACAGCCCGGTCGGCACACTGCTCCTGGCAGCGACCGACAAGGGACTGCTGCGGGTGGCCTACGAGAGCGAAGATTTCGACAAGGTTCTCGACACCCTCGGCACGAAGGTCAGCCGCCGCATCCTCAAAGCGCCCCGCCGGCTGGATGCGGCCGCGTTCGAGGTGGAGGAGTACTTCGACCGCAAGCGCAAAACCTTCGACCTGAACCTGGACCTGTCGCTGTCGTCCGGATTTCGCCGGCTGGTGCAGGAACACCTCCCCGAGATCGGCTACGGGATGACCGAGAGCTACAAGCAGGTCGCCACGATCGTCGGCAACCCGAACGCGGTTCGCGCCGTTGGCACGGCCTGCGCCACCAACCCCCTGCCGATCGTCGTTCCCTGCCACAGGGTTCTCCGCACCGATGGAACCCTCGGCGGCTATATCGGCGGCCTCGCAGCTAAGACCGCACTACTGGAAATGGAAGCAGCCGCATGAGCGCCACGAAGACGAAAAACGACGCGTGGGAGACCCGCGTCGCATCGGGTGACTGGGAGAGCATCACCGAGGAGATCAACGAGTACGGTGGCGCCCGGCTGCACCAGTTGCTGACGCCCGAGGAAACGGTCGAGATCAGGGAAATGTACTCGAACGACGCCGCGTTCCGCAGCACCGTCAACATGGGCCGGCATCGGTTCGGTGAAGGCGAGTACCGGTACTTCAACACCCCGTACCCGGAGCCGATCGAACGACTCAAGCAGGCCCTCTACCCGCGCCTGCTACCGATCGCCCGAGACTGGTACGACAAGCTCGGCCGTGTCGCACCGTGGCCGGAAACGCTCGACGAGTGGCTGGAGATGTGCCACGAGGCCGGCCAGACAAAGTCTTCCGCGATCCTGCTGAAATACGGCGAGAAGGACTGGAACGCACTGCACCGTGACCTCTACGGCGACCTCGTTTTCCCGATGCAGGTCGTCATCAACCTCAACGAGCCCGGCGTCGACCACACCGGCGGTGAATTCCTCCTCCTCGAGCAGCGGCCACGTGCCCAGTCTCGCGGCACGGCAACCCTGCTGCCGCACGGCCACGGGTACCTGTTCACGACCCGGGATCGCCCCGTCGAGTCCAAACGCGGCTGGTCGGCGGCTCCGGTGCGGCACGGGGTGTCAGCGATCCGTTCCGGGGAGCGTCACACCCTCGCCCTCGTCTTCCACGACGCCGGCTGAGCATGCCGAGCACTGACCAGAATGCCGGGGCCGAGAAGATCTACACGCTTCTCGGCTCCGACCGGCGCCCCTACTCATCGACGACCCCAGGACAGCTCGGCGGCCATCGAGGATCGAAGATCTACGGGCGACTCGACTGCCCTGCCGCGCTGCGCGCAATCGCTCGCGGCGGCTATGTGAAGAGCCGGGTCTTTTTCGCTGACGAGGAGGCCGCGATCGCTGCCGGATTCCGCCCCTGCGGGACGTGTCTGCCCGAGAAATATCGCGCCTGGAAGCTCGCCAAGGAGGCTCAGCAATGACGCTCTCTCCCCGCCTCGATGACGCCCGTGTCGCCGCCGTCGCAGGCGCCCACATTCAGCCCGAGCCACACACGGCAGAGGAGATCGACCAGATGGTCCGCCTCGCCCTGGCCCGCGGTGCCGAAACGGTCACGATCGGTCATGGCGATGACCCGAACTCCGCCGCCGCCGCTAAAGCTTTCGCGACCGCTTGGAGAAATCAGGGAGGCCTTGTTTTCGACACCATCGAGTGGTCGGACGCCGCTGCCTCCTGGATGCGTGAGGCGCGAAACCTGATTCGGTTCTACCCGGACATGTACGTGCTCGGCGGGGCACCGGCAGGGCTGGCTCAAATGATCCGGCGGCTGGTGTGGTCCACGAACTGGGCCGCTGCCTCCACCATCGGCTTCGGCTCGGCCGCCACCCCCACCATGCATCAGCTCGCGGGCATCCAGTACCTCGACGGCCTGACCGGAGCGACGGCCGCAGGGGGCACGTGGCGCATTCAGGGCGCCGAACTCACCCAGATCGACCCGGGCCGTGACGCATGAGCACCCTCTTCAGTGACGACTTCCTCGACCGCCCAAGTCGTGAGCTCACGCCCGGCGCGCACCTGGTGCCCGGATGGCTCACCATCGAACAACAGAGCTGGATCGTTGACCAATTCCGGCAATGGGTTCAAGGCCCCGTGCCGCTGCGCGCGGCGAAGGTCCGCGGCCACGAAATGTCGGTGCGCACCGTGTGCCTGGGGTGGCATTGGCAGCCCTACAAGTACACCCGCCGCGCCACCGACGTGAACGGCAACCAGGTTCTCGACTTCCCCGACTGGATGGTCCGCCTCGGCCGCAAAGCGCTCGTTGCCGCGACCGGCGATCCGCACGCCGGCGATGACTACACCCCCGACACGGCACTGGTGAACTACTACGACGACACCGCACGGATGGGCATGCACCAGGACAAAGACGAAATATCGCTCGCTCCCGTCGTGTCGCTCTCGATCGGGGACACGTGCCAGTTCCGGTTCGGGAACACCGAAAACCGCAACCAGCCGTACGAGAACATCGATCTCGCATCCGGCGACCTATTCGTCTTCGGCGGGCCTTCCCGGCTCGCCTACCACGGGATCACCAAGGTCTATCCCGGCACAGCGCCCGCCGGAAGCGGCCTGGAGCGAGGCCGGATCAACATCACCATGCGCGTCACAGGAATGAGCTGAATGCCTAACCCCGACCCCTCCACGGAAGCTGCTCTCGGAACCGTCATCGGCCCAGACGGGCTCGCTCGCCCCGCCTGGGCGGCCACTGACGAGCTACTGCGGGACTACTACGACCGGGAATGGGGCATGCCCGTCCGTGACGAGCACGGTCTCTACGAGCGGATCAGCCTGGAAGCATTCCAGGCCGGCCTATCTTGGGCGACGATCCTTCGCAAACGCCATGCATTCCGCAGCGCCTTCCACCACTTCGACCCGGACGTCGTCGCCGACTACACCGACACGGATGTCGAACGCCTCCTCGCCGACACGGGCATCGTGCGGAACCGGGCGAAGATCCTCGCTGCAATCAAGAACGCGAGAGCCACCATCGCCCTCCGCGAGCAGGGCGGACTGGTCGAATTCGTCTGGTCACACCAGCCCGAGGTGACGCCCGAGCCTCGACACTTTGGCGAGATCCCCACCAGCTCGCCCGAATCGGTGGCCCTGTCCAAGGCGCTACGGGCCCAGGGATTCTCCTTTGTTGGACCCACGACGATGTTCGCGCTGATGGAAGCGATCGGCATCATCGACACCCACCTCCTCGACAGCCACCGCCGCGGCAGCTCCGGAGTGTGGCCCCGCCCGTGACCAGGCTCCACCTCGCCCCGCCGGATGAGACGATCGCGGCCGGGCCGCTGCTCCACACCCTCGCCGCTCACGCCGTACCAGGCGCCGAGATTCACGCCGGGCATCGCCATCAGCGACTCATCCGAACCGCGGGCGATGTGCACGCCGTCACCGTCGAGATCCGCCCACACGACATCCTGCTCGAGAGCAGCACCGACGACTCGGCCATCCTGCACGAGATCGCGGGCACCGTCCGAAGCTGGCTCGACCTCGACACAGACACCAGGCCCATCGCGGAGCATTTGCGGCACGACCCGATCATCGGACCGCTCGTCGACGCGAATCCGGGTCTTCGCATTCCCAGCTATCCGGACGGGTTCGAGGCCATCGTGATGACCGTCCTCGGGCAACAGGTGTCACTTGCCGCGGGCCGCACCTTTGGTGGCCGCCTGGTCGCCGCCTACGGAGCACCCGGCCCGGCAGGTCTGATTCACTTCCCGACGCCGGAAGCGCTAGCCGACGTCACCGCAATCGAACTCGCTGCGAGAGTCGGCCTCACCGGCGCCCGCGCACGAACGGTCGTCGCCGTCGCGAAAGCATTCGCCGGGGGGCTCTCACTCGTCCGTGGCGGCCACACTTCCGAATTCCGAGCCCAACTCCTTGACCTCCCCGGCATCGGCCCCTGGACTGTCGACTTTCTGGCCGTCCGTGCCTTGGCCGATCCAGATGCATTCACCCCGGGAGACCTCATCCTCCGGCGCGCCCTTGCCGGCGTCACCGCACGAGAAGCAACAGAGGTCGCCGAATCCTGGCGGCCCTGGCGCGCCTACGCGCTCAGCTACCTGTGGGCATCGGCCGCCCCTCCCGCTCGGCCGTAACGAGGCTCCCTGCGACCCACACGCCGGACCCTTCGAGACCGCACTACCCGTGCGGCCCGCGCCGCGCCGTTACGGAGTATCGCTGGAGGGGGACTCGGTGAATCCGAGAGCGTGATAGACCGCGAGCAGGGCGTCGTCGGTCCGTCCGACCTCGGCACGCATGAGCGGAACGTGGAGGTCGTGCGCTGCTGCGGCGGCCTGGGCGACCATCGAGATTGCGAGCCCTCGGCGACGATAAGCCGGCGCCACCCACACGGAATCGCTCAACACGTAGCTCTCCCCGTGGGAGTCAGTGATCGAGAACCCAACCCACTGATCGTCGTGGACGGCGACCACCACCTCTGCGGGCTCGTAGGCCGGTTCGATGCTCTGCGCGTTGATGAATTCCCAGAAGCCGTTCTCCACGGGGTCAGTTCGGGGCGAATCGTTGACGATCAGCTGCGCGAGTTGATGCAGACGCGCGCGAGACGCATCGGCATCCCCGATGCGCTCCGGGCGGATGAGCGAGAAACCCCTGTGGGTCAGGTCGCGATCGACCGCCCTGCGGTCCAGGTCGAATTTCGCCAGTTCGAGTTCGAGGCGGATGACGGGTGATTCCATGTTGGGTTCCCTGCTGAGTGATGTCACGCTGACCGGCTGTGGAGCGTCTGGCGCAGAATGCTGCTGGAGATGTGGGGCGTGTACGGCAGGTAGACGACGTCGACGCCGACCTGAGCGAATGTGCGTTCGTAGCCGGCCCACAGCTCGCTGCCCTGCCAGTCATCTCCAACGAATGTGACGTCGAACCGTCGCGCTTTCCAGGCTGCGTAGCGGTCCATCGCGACCTGTGGAACAACCTCATCGACGACGCGCAACGATCGCAAGATGGCGGCCCGCTCCTCGAAGGGCACCACTGGCGTCTTGCCCTTGAAGTGCTCACACAGCTCGTCCGTCGTCAATCCGACGATGAGGGAATCGCAGCGCTCTCGAGCCTTCGTGAGCAGATTCAGGTGTCCGATATGGAACATGTCGAACACGCCGGCGGTGTAGCCCGTCACGGTCACCATTCGCCCCTCTCGCTCGCGCATTCACCGAACGGTTCGTGCCACTCGTTGAGAAGACGGTGCGGGATGTCGTTGCGTGAGATCAGATAGTCGAAATCACCCCGGATGATGGAACCTCCCGCGCCTCCAAGAAGTGCGAGGCGCGGGAGGTTCCGGTTGTGCTGTTACGCGGTGGGGATGATTCCGAGATCCTGGAGCACCTTCACGCCGTCATCGAGGCCGAGCTCGCTGATGATCAGGCCGTCCTTGACCTGCAGAACCGTCATCCCGGAGAAGAACATCGTCTTGCCCGAGTTCGCCGGCAGCGATCCGATGGGGAGTTCTGCGAATGCGTCGCCGGTGTGCGTTCCTCCACCCTCCCACTGGCCCACGACCCAGTCGCCCTCGGCGATCAGGTCGGCGGTCGCCCCGAAGTTCAGGTCGGGGAATGCTTCGCGGAACTTGATCCCGAAGTCCTTGACCGCCTCTCGGCCGACGAGCGGGTTGTGCAGCGAGTAGTGGAATCGGATGTCGGGAGCGGCGAGCTCGTCGACGACGTCCGGGTTGAAGTTGTCGCTCCAGAACTCGGAGAACCATCGGACAACGACGGCCTTGTTGTCTTCTACAGACATAGTGTGTTCCTCTCAGCATTTCGATGCGCGATCCGGTGGTCCGGCGCACAATGCGAAGACGCACCAGCGAGGCACTACGTGAGATGGAAGGAAGATGATGGTGCTGGTTCTAAGTCGAGGTTGTAATTTCTCGGCGGTTGGACGGCTGGTTACGAACCCTGCTGACTTCACGCTCCATGGCTGGGCTGCACGCTGCTAGCTCAGCTAGCTTTACGGACCGAAACGCCCGGACGACGACTCCTGGATCAGGTGTCTCGGATAGCAGCTCCGCAATTGCGTCCACAGTGTTGGGGGTGTAGCGCTTCACCAGTCCGGCCGATGAGGACTTCTGAGCCTCCGCCAAGCGGGCCAGCGTAGGTCTCGGCTGATGAGTGTTCTGCGCGTACGCAGTCGTTAGGGCGCGGAGGTCTGTAGCGGCATCGATTGCTGCCTGCGAAGCGGCGAGCATTTCGATGAAAAAGGGCGACGCGTCAGACGGAACCACGTCCTTTGCCCAATCCAGGCCAGTTAAGCGATTCTCCGATGCTGCGATCTTGGCCACGAAGATTTGCATCAGATTCAAAATGGGCGCGGGAACAATTCCCCAGTTGACGGGTGCGAATATCAGTTCGTCATCGTCTGCCTCAGCCACAAAATCCTCCTTGTCCGAGTTTAGCCGCTTCCCCACTCGCATCTGACTTATATGTTTGTAAATGTCAGATTCACTAAGTTGGCTTATTTAACTTTTGTTGCACATCTTCTCTTTTGTGCGTAAGGTCGAAGGTGCGTCCACGTGGACGTGCTCACACAAAGAGGAAACCCAAAATGACTGACCAAAACGCCACATCAGTTCGCAGCCCGCGTAAGGGAATCGCGGTCCCCACGCCGCCCTTCCTCACGACTACCGCCGGCGGTGTTACCCCGGCCATCGATTGGATCGACGGAAAGCCCGGGCCGCAGCGTCTAGATGAAGAGTCCGGTCTACCGATCTGGAACCTTCGCGCCTGGGACCCTGAGGCCACCGCTGGTCGCGGTCAGGACATCCTCGAAGTAAAGGTGGTCTCGCGATTCCAACCTGAGCTTCCACCTCCACTGCCCAATCTTCCGCACATCCTCATCACACTTGAGAACCTGACGATGAGCCCCTACGTCAACCGGCAGACGAACCGGCTTGGCGTGTCGTGGTGGTCGACCGGCATCCGTCCGGTCACCAAGGCCAAGGCTGGCGAGTAGCGGCCATGGATCTGCGAGGAGAGCTGCGCTGGCTAAGTCTTGAAGTTCGTGACGCTTGGAGGAGCTTCAAAGTCGTCATCGTTGTGTTCGTTGTGTTCGAGCTGCTTTTCAACCAGTTCGCCTTCGCCCGCGTGGCTCTCCTCGGGGTGGCTGCAGCCACAATTGCCGTCATACTCTGGCGTCGATTCGGTCGTGGTTTGACGCTGGTTGAGCACGCTCGTCTGCGCTGGCAACGCGAGACCGCACGGGCTGCACTGGCCGTGTGGCCGGAGTTGATGCTTCGACTTGGTCTCTCCGTCCGCGGCGCCTCGGGCCTTGTTGAGGTTCCGTCTGTCTCAAGTTACGGATGGAACGGCGCATCCCTCGTGATGACCGCCGCCCTGCCGCTGGGCATGGAGCGCCGCTCGCTGGCACTCGCTGCTCCCGCCCTCGCGGAATCCTTGTCCGCGCTGGCAGTCTCGGTATCCGCTGCACCTGGCGGCGCTGACCTGTCCATTGAGTACCTCGATCCGCTCGCCACCCCATTCTCGACGGCGTGGCCCGATTCCGCGGATCTTCGCGCAATCCCCATGGGGGTCGAGTCGTCGGGGCGGCCTTGGACAGTTCGTCTCGGGCCACACACTCTCGTTGCTGGGTCGTCCGGTTCAGGCAAAGCGTCCATGATCTGGGGCCTGCTCATCGGGCTCGCTCCCGCTATCCGGTCGAACCTGGTTCAGGCGTATGGCATCGACCTTAAGGGTGGCATGGAGCTGACGATGGGCCGCAAGCTGCTCACGAGTTATGCCACAGATCCCGCTCAAGCGGTGCAGCTACTTGAAGACTTGGTCTCACAAATGAAAAAGCGGGCTGGAGAGCTTGCGGGCAAGAGTCGTCAACACATCGCCACGCCCGGGAGCCCACACATTCTGGTGGTCATCGACGAACTCGCGGCACTTACGGCCTACCTCTCTGACCGACAGTTGCAGCAGCGTGCGAACGTCGCGATCGCTCTGCTCTGTTCGCAAGGTCGAGCGCCCGGATTCACTGTGTTCGCCTGCCTGCAGGATCCACGCAGGGAGACATTGCCGTCGAGGGGCCTCTTCACTCAGACAATTGGCCTCCGTCTTCGAGACGCCATGGAGACCTCGATGGTGCTCGGTGAAGGAATGCGGGAGAAGGGCGCCCTCTGCCACCAGATCCCCTCGACGCTTCCCGGCGTCGCCTATGTCGTGCCGGAGGACGGCGGCGACCCGATTCGCGTTCGGGCTGGTCACGCCACGGACGAACTGATCACCCAGGTGGCCGACGCCTTCGAGGCCCCTCAGCACATCGAAATCACTGTTCCTCAATCGGATGCACCGGATGAGGCCGCGACATCGGCCCGTCCACGGCGCAGTCGTCGTACTCAAAAAACAGGAGAAGAGAAATGAACATCAGCATGACCAGAAAGAGTGTGGCGCGAACGGGACTGACCCTGGGCTTGCTCGCTATCGCCGCAGCCCTTGGAGTCGGAGGCTACGCGCTCGGAAGCCAGTACTCGTGGGTTGCGAACTCGGCGTATCAGGACGGCTACAGCCAGGCGAGCTACAACTTTTGCAACTTGAAATTCTCGAGTGGAGTCGATGCCGGAAAGCCCTACACGGATGACATTCGCGTCTACGAGTACGTTCCCGACGATGTTTTCGTGGCCGATGCGGTCTGCACCGACGACCAGGTGAGGGAATGGAAATCAGCTCAGGAGTCCGCGGGTTCTCCGGAACGAGCCTGCAAATTGGATCTCGACATTGCCTACATCGTCGGTGCACTCGACGCTGCTGAGTGCGTCGTCATTGACTTGCTGAACTGATCATGCAGACCTCGGCCGAGTCGGCCACAAACCGGATGCAACGGCCCGACTTCGGGGAATGGCTCAAGCAGGCGGCGGGCACGAACTACTGCGCGAATCCGGTTCGCTTGGTCGGCTCATCGGTGGTCGTTGATGCCAGCTCCGGCGAAGTCATCTCGTTTTATGAGTCCTCCCGCGAACCCGACGGTGTCACCTACGTTCGCTGCGGCAATCGTCGCGCAGTTCGGTGCCCGTCATGCAGTCACGAGTACAAGGGCGATATGTGGCACCTCGTCGTTGCGGGCGCTGCAGGAGGCTCGAAGGATGTTCCCGCTGCTGTGGGCACGCATCCGCTGATCTTCGTCACGCTGACCGCTCCTTCGTTCGGCGCTGTCCACGCGGTCAAGAAGGCGGGCCGATCTGGCTCCGTTCGGTGCCGCCCACGCTCGAAGAAAGAGCTATGCCCCCATGGCAAACCGACGTGGTGCATGAGGGTGCATCCCGAGGGGTCTCCTACTGGTGGCGAACCATTGTGCCGAGAGTGCTACGACTACCTCGGGCACATCGTCTGGCAATGGCATGCCCCTGAACTCTGGCGCCGATTCACCATCGCCTTTCGTCGTCAGCTCGCACAGTCGCTCGGTCTTTCCGAATCAGCCTCGAAGAAGTTCGTTCGGGTGCAGTTCGCCAAGGTTGCCGAGTTTCAGAAGCGGGGCCTGGTGCACTTTCACGCGCTCATTCGGCTCGACGGAGACCCTAGCGACGATAGGCCGTTCCCGCCGCCTGCGCTCAATGTGACCGCCGAACAACTAGCAGCAATCGCCCGGAGCAGTGCCGCTCAAGTCTGGACGACTGCTGCCCCTGTCTTCGCGAACGACGAGACTCGCTCTCTGCGGTTCGGTCGGCAATGTGATGCCCGCGTCGTCGTGCGTGGCGGCATCGATGAGGAAGGCGAGCTGTCGGATCGCGCGGTTGCGGCTTATATCGCCAAGTACGCCACGAAGGCGACAGAAGACGTAGATCCGGACGCTTCGGCTAATGGTCCACGCCCGCACATCGCGCAGCTCAGGCAGACCGTTGAGGATCTCGCGGCCGTCATTCGGATGTCTCCTGGCGAAAGCCCGTATGAGCTGCTGGGTAAGTGGGTCGGGATGCTGGGCTTTCGCGGCCACTTCGCGACGAAATCACGTCGGTATTCGACGACCCTCGGTCGCATCCGTTCGGCCCGACGTACCTGGCAGAGACGAGCTGCAGTCGCCCGCACTCGCGGCCCCGGTGATTTCGACGAGGCCTTCGATGATCTCGATGAATCGACGCTCATCATCAGCCAGTGGAGTTTTACGGGCATGGGCTGGCTCACGTCGGGCGATGCGTATCTCGCCGCTCAGGCAGCAGCCGCCGCCCGGGAGTGGGCAGACGAGAAGAGACACGAATCCAGAACTGCCCACAAGAAGAAGAGGTGAAAGAAATGGAAAAGCTCATGCTCACTCCCGAAGAAGTCGCGGAGTCGCTGGGAATCGGTCGATCGACGGTCTATGGTCTCCTGCGGCTTCGGCTAATTTCGAGCGTCAAGATCGGGCGTTCAACTCGCGTGCCCGTCTCATCGCTGCGCGAGTATGCCGACAGTCTCGCTGAGACCGCGTCAGCACGATGAGTAAACGCGCAAATGGCGAAGGATCGATCTATCAACGCAAGGATGGTAGGTGGACGGGAGCGACTTACGTCATCCGGCCCGATGGTGGTCGCGAACGGCGACAGGTCTACGGGACAACTAGAGGAGCTGTCGCGGCCAAGATCGCTGATCTTATTTCGAAGACGGCGAACGGTGTTCCTGCCTCGACCAGCGATTGGACGGTCGAGGGTTACGCAGCCCACTGGCTGGCGAACATCGCGCCGGGAGCCCTGAGGCCGGCTACGCGATCGAACTATGCCTGGATCATGAGAAAGTACATCGTTCCGGCGGTCGGCAAAAGGAAGCTCGACAAGCTCACCCCGGCTCACGTGCGCGAGATGCACACCAAAGTCTCGGCCACTGGCGTCTCGGATCGCACCGTGCAGTTGAGTCACGCGGTCCTGCGCACAATGCTGTCTGAGGCGGTGCGTGAGCAGTACGTGTCACGTAACGTCGCCAGCCTGGTGCGTGCACCGCGCGGTGAGCGTGCTGAGATAGTGCCGTGGTCGTTGGCTGACGTCGAGGCGTTCGTCAGGGCTGCCAAGGATCACCGGTTGAGTGCGCTCTTCACGCTGGCCTACTCAACCGGCCTCCGTCGTGGCGAGCTGCTCGGCCTTCGCTGGCAAGATCTCGACTTCGACCGGCGTCTCCTGCACGTCAGGCAGACGCTGCAACGGCTCGGAAGGGATGAGGGTCTCGTTCTCGGGCCTCCGAAGTCGATGCGCTCCCGTCGCTCGATTCCTCTTCCGGCGGTTGCCGTCGACGCTCTGACCATCCATCGGGAGGAGCAACTTGTTGAGCGCTCTGCGGCACGGGAGGGCTGGGTCGAGAACGACTTCGTCTTCACGACCACCATCGGTACGAGCATCGAGCCGAGCAACCTGCTGCGCACGTTCAACGCGCTCACGGTCAAGGCCGGAGTTCGTCGCATTCGTTTCCACGATCTGCGGCACACCTTCGCCTCGCTGATGTTCTCGCAGAATGTCCCCCCTCGCGTCGTCATGGATGTTCTGGGTCACTCGACATTGGCCATCACGACCGATCTCTACGCGCACATCATGCCGAGCGCACTCGTCGACGCGGCCACCGCGATGGACTCGCTGCACGTCAGCTCACTGCGCGAGGAGGCCAGCTCATGATCGAAGTGGAGATCCGCGTTCCCTCCCGTGAAACGGGAGGATACTTCGCCACTGCCCGCCTCTGCCTGCGTGATGACGGCGGCTTCGAAGCTGTTGGGGTCTGGAAATGGATCCTTCCCCTGCGCATTCCGATCGACGACGGCACTGGGCTCGTTGAGCACGCGAGCGTGTGGGACGACCCGGATACCTGGCTGTTGAATCTCGGCATCATCATGGATACCGACTCGCACGTTCCGGTGGTTACTGAGCTCGTCGAGCAAGGTCGGCCTGCCCAGGTGGAGAAGCTCGACGAGGCATCCATCGCTGCCGCGATCGGCGAGGTCTTCGATCGGTTCCTGCCTCATGGTCTCGAACCAAGTCGCCGCGACCTCGTCGAGCTACTCAAGTCTGCGGGCTACGAGCACCCGCCGACCAACGCAGTGAACTCCGTTCTCGCGCAGACCATCGGTTGGCCGGTTCGTTATTCCGTGTCGGAGGTCGCAGACAAACTGGCGATATGGAGTGAAGAGAAGGAGACCCACGATGACGAACGGTGAACCGCTGAACTGGCCCTATGTCGTGTGTGAGCAGTATTCGCGAGGTGAGATCTCTCGTGAGCAGCTCATCGAGGCACTGACTGCGTGGCGCTATCTACCCGGCCAAACAAAGACAGCGGGCCTCCATGACGACCTCTTGAACGATATTCCGGGGTCGTTCGACGACATCGAAGCTGCCTCACTCGACGACCTGATCGACGACGAGATCTACTCGATAGCCCTTGAGGCCCTCAAAGCACAGCACCGTGCAGATCGGGGCGACAATGTTTGATTTCGAGACCGTATCCACCCACGTTGCTGTCACGGTTGCTGTCAAAGTCAGTTCCACCGCATCGGGCACCCGGCACTCCGCCGGGAGCCTTCTTATTGAAACTCGCCAGGATCCGCGTCTTCTCGGGGCAAACAAAAAAGCGACCCGCTTTCGCGAGTCGCTTTCTGTTGTGCGCCCTAAGGGATTCGAACCCCTGGCCTTCTGATCCGTAGTCAGACGCTCTATCCAGCTGAGCTAAGGGCGCATCGTGTGCGGAAGTCATTCTCCGCACGAACATCAGAGCCTAGCATGCCGCCGAGAGCTGTTCCAACTCGGCCGCGGATCACCCGCGCCACCCCTCCACTACACGGGATCGTCGCTCAGGATGCGCGGAAGCAGGCCTGCCTGATCGAGCCGGGTGACGATGTGCACAGTCAGCGCGTTCGGCGCGAGTACGAGCTGATAGAAGCGACCGCCGGGCGAAGTCGATTTCAGCAGCCCCCGGTCCACGAGCCGCCTGATCGCCTGGCTCCGCGTCGACGGCGAACCGGGGAACGCCGGTTCGAGATCTCCCGCCTTCACGACCGCCCGGCGGGCCGTGATGACCAGCGCTGCCGCCTCCGACGCGGTCACGAGACCACTGGCGCGCAGCCGCCCGACGGCGGGGACGATCAGCTCCTCCGTCACGACGATCCCGTTTTTGAGGCGCCCCAGCTTGCGGAGGTCGGTATTCAGACCCGAGAGCACGTAGGTGCACCAGGCGACCAATCCGTCATTCGACAGCGAATCCGCCGCTTCGAGATTGTCGTAGTACCCCTGGCGATCCGATCCGAAGACCGCCGTGGGATTCACCGCCCGATAATCGGCGCCGGACACATACCCCTGGCGCACGAGCATCGCATACGTCAGGAGGCGAGCGGTCCTGCCATTGCCATTGCCGAAGGGATGGATCCACAGAAAACGATGGTGCGCGATCGCGGCTTGCAGCAACTGCATCTGGGGTTCCACGTCATCCCCGATGAACGCGATGAGAGCAGACATGCAGTCCGGAACATCGGCCGGCCACGGGGGCTGATGCGCCGAGCCGACGATCGACACCTCTCCCGAGCGATAGGCACCCGGAGTCGGGTCGCCTTCGCGGCGGAGGCCCGAGACGGCGATGCGGTGGAGCTCTCGGATGAACAGGTGGTCGATCGGCGTGGATCCGGCGTACTCCTCGATGAACTCGACTGCTCGCTGGATGTTCAGGATCTCTTCCACTCCGTCGTCGAGTTCGACCCGAGCCGAGCTCCGCAGGGCGGCTGCGCCGCTCACCGCATCGAGGATGGATGTCCGGTTGCCTTCGATGCGCGCCGACATGATGCTCGTGAGGAGCTGGAACAGCTCGGTGAGTTGAACGAAGAGTTCCGGCGGCGTGGTTCCCGAATGGAGATCGGCACGAGATCGCTCCAGTTCGATGACCGCACGAGTGAGGTCGCTATCGAACTCGAATCGCGGGAAATCAATCTTCTTCATCAGGTTATTTTACTCATCCTCCTGCCTGACTGTGGGATCCGCGCCGCACTTCGCCCTATTTACAGGCAACTCCCTCTGACGCGAGAAGCAAACAGTTGATCTACCTCAGACGAGTAATTAATTTGGCTGCACTGGATATTTGATCGGGCGGCGATGACGGAGGCGGGTGAGACGATGGAGGCATGCCCGCCTCCCCCGCGCCCGCCGAGCGGGGAAGCCGCTGGCAGACGGTGATAGGAGCCGCGGGAGCCGCGGCGAGCACGGGAGCGACCGGGCGCACGACGGGCGACCGCCCCACCGCGATGGGCCTGCAGTTCGAGGTGCGGGAGCTCGCGCCGCGCACCCACGACCGGTGGCGCGGGCCCACCTCGAAGACCGCGAGCGACGCGGCCCCGGATGCGGCCGGCGCGGCCGAGCCCGCCGTCCGCGCCCCGCGCCGCCTCGGCGTGCGGCCCGTCATCCGTACCGCGGCGGGCAGCTACGTGAAGGCCAACGTGACCTGGGGCTCGTTCACCCACCAGGTCAACCGCCTCAACCTCGACCCCGAGCACCACCGCTGGTTCGCCCAGTTCGCCGCCCTGCATCGCGCTCTGCGCGACTCCCTCGCCCCGCCCGAGACCGACTGGCTCGCCCTCGACGACTTCGCCAGCCCCCTGCTCTGGGAGCTCCTCGCCGAGGGCGACCGTCTCGGCATCGAGCTCGTGACCTCCGCCCGCGGCGGCAGCGTGCGCGTCGACCCCGGCGTCGCCGCCCTGCACCTGGATGCGCACGAGAACCGCGACGGCTCCCTGCGCCTCGACCCCGTGGTGACGTTCGGCCGCTCGGCCGACGCCGGCCGCGCCAGCACGACCGCTGGGTCCCCGCCGCCCGGCGCCGGCGCAAGCACCCCGGACGCCGACACCCACCCCGCCCGGGGCGCCACCACCCATCCCGCCCTCGACGCCGGCCCGCTCGGCCGCCACGGCCTCTACGCCTACCGCCTCGGCAAGCGCCCCGCCATCGTTCTCGCACCCACGGCGCATCCGCTCACCGACGGCGAGCTGCAGCTGCTCGGCCAGCTGCCCCTGCGCATCCCGCGCTCCGAGCGCGCGCAGTTCTTCGACGAGTTCTACCCCGCCCTCCGCCAGAGCGTCACCGTCACCAGTGACGACGCGAGCGTCGCCTTCCCCACCGTGCCGCCGCCCGTTCTCGTGCTCACGGCCCGCTTCCGCCCCGGAGACGCGCTGCAGCTCGACTGGGACTGGGTGGGCATCCGCGACGAGGCCGCCGAACGCCTCATCGAGGCCCGCACCGCCGTCGAGCTCGACGCCGTGCTCACGCGCTTCCCGCCCTCGATCGACCCGCTCGAGCCCTCGCTGACGCTCCGCGGCATCGAGGCGGCGGCGTTCGCCGAGCGCGCCCTGCCCGCCCTGGAGTCCCTCGAGGGCGTTCGCGTCGACGTCATCGGCGCGCGCCCGGCCTACCGCGAGCTCACCGGGCATCCCGAGGTCACGCTCACCACCGTCGAGACGCTCAAGCGCGACTGGTTCGACCTCGGCATCGTGGTGAACCTCAACGGCTACCGCATCCCGTTCGGCCCGCTCTTCAAGGCCCTGGCGAAGGGCCAGAAGAAGCTGCTCATGGTCGACAAGACCTACCTCTCGCTCGACCACCCCGCCTTCGACCGCCTGCGCGAACTCCTCGAGGAGTCGGGCACGCTCGACGAGTGGGAGACGGGCGTGCGCCTGAGCCGCCACCAGGTGAGCCTCTACGCCGACTTCGAGGACCTCGCCGAGAACTCCTCCGAGGCCGAGAGCTGGCGCGCCGCGGTGGCCGGCCTCACCGGCATCCGGAGCATCGAGCCCACCCCGCTGCCGGCCGGCCTCACCGCCACCCTGCGCGACTACCAGAAGAGCGGGTTCGACTGGCTCGCCCTGCTCTGGAAGCACCGCCTGGGAGGCGTGCTGGCCGACGACATGGGCCTCGGCAAGACCGTTCAGACCCTGGCGTTGCTGGCGCACGCGCGCGAGACGGCGACGGATGCGGCGGCCGGCCCCGCGCATCCCTTCCTCGTCGTCGCCCCCACGAGCGTCGTGGGCACCTGGGCCGACGAGGCCGCCCGCTTCACCCCCGGCCTGGTCGTGCGGGCCGTCACCACCACCCAGGCCAAGAGCGCCACCACCCTCGCCGCCCTGGCGCAGGGCGCCGACGTGGTGGTCACCAGCTACACGCTCTTCCGCCTCGACTTCGCGCGCTACCAGGCCATCGGATGGTCGGGGCTGGTTCTCGACGAAGCCCAGTTCGTGAAGAACCACGCCTCGAAACTGCACGAGTGCGCCCGCGAGCTCGACGTCGACTTCACCCTCGCCATCACCGGCACCCCGCTCGAGAACAACCTGCTCGAACTCTGGTCGCTCTTCGACATCGTGGCGCCGGGCCTCTTTCCGAGCGCGGTGCGCTTCGCCGAGAAGTACCAGCGGCCGATCGAGCGCGGACTCGACCGCGGGCTGCTCGAGACGCTGCGGCGGCGCATCCGGCCGTTCCTGCTGCGGCGCACCAAGGAGGCCGTGGCGCCCGAGCTGCCCGAGAAGCAGGAGCAGGTGCTGCACGTCGAGCTCGCGCCCGCGCACCGCCACCTCTACGACACGGTGCTGCAGCGCGAGCGGCAGAAGCTCTTCGGGCTCATCGACGACCTCGACCGCAACCGCTTCATCGTGTTCCGCTCCCTCACCCTGCTGAGGCTGCTGAGCCTCGACGCCACCCTCATCGACGAGGCCCACTCCGGCGTTCCGTCGTCGAAGCTCGACGTGCTCGTCGAGCAGCTCGGCGAGGTCGTGTCCGAGGGGCACCGCTCCTTGGTGTTCAGCCAGTTCACGAGCTACCTCGAGAAGGCCGCGGCGCGCCTGGAGGCGGCGGGCATCGCCTACGAATACCTCGACGGATCCACGCGGCGGCGCCCCGAGGTCATCGCCCGGTTCCGCGAGGGCACCGCGCCGGTGTTCCTGATCAGCCTCAAGGCGGGCGGCTTCGGCCTCACCCTCACCGAGGCCGATTACGTCTACCTGCTCGACCCGTGGTGGAACCCGGCCTCGGAAGACCAGGCCGTCGATCGCACGCACCGCATCGGCCAGACGCATCCGGTGAACGTCTACCGTCTCGTGGCCACGGGCACCATCGAGGAGAAGGTGATGGCGCTCAAGGCCGAGAAGGCGAAGCTCTTCGACGCCGTGCTCGACGGCGACGGCGACGGCCTCTTCGCCCAGTCCCTCACGCCCGACGACCTCCGGGCCCTCCTGGCGTAGCCCGCGCGCGACTCGCACGCGCCCCGCTAGCGGGCGAGCGCCGCGAGCTCCGCGCGACTGCGCACCCCTGCCTTGCGCAGCAGGTTCGACACGTGGAACTTCGCCGTGTTCGCGCTGATGCCCAGCTGGCCGGCGATGTCGCGATTGCTCGCGCCCGCCACGAGGAGCCGCAGCACCTCGCGCTCGCGGGCGGACATCGGCACCACGTCCTCGAGCGGTTCGGGCTCGGCAGGAGGGTCGAGCGGCAGGCGGATGTCGAGCTCCGACCCCCACCCGGGAGTCGATGAGACCGTGAGCGAGCCGTGCAGAGCGGTCACCCGCTCGGCGATCGGGCGCAGCGAGTCGTCGTGGGCGGCCAGATCGCCCCGCCCGTCGTCGCGGATGCCCATGAGCAGGTTGAGCCCGTCGCAGTCCCACTGGATCCGCACCCGCCGCGTCTGCCCCTGGTCGACGAAGGCGAGCACCGCGCTGCGTACGATCGCTCGCGCGGCGTGCGCGACCTCGCCCGGGAGCGCCCGGCCGGTGACCGGCGGCTCGACGAACTGCACGTCGAGGTCGCCGAACCGCACCAGCGGATGCAGGTCGCTGCGCAGGCGCGCGAAGGCACCGACCACCGGTTCGAGCATGCTGCCGCGCTGCTGGTCGGTGACCATCCGCAGCCCCACGAGGGAGGTCGTGGCCGTGTCGATGGCCAGAGCGCGCGCCGCACGGTCGTCGAGCCGCGTCGATCGGAGGATGGCGAGCAGCGACTCGAGGGTGACCGCGTGGCGGTCGGCCTGCTCGGCCACCTCGCGGGCGTGCTCGGCGAGGAGCCGGCGTGACGAGGAGGTGGGCAGCTCGGCCGAGGAGGTCATGCCGACAACCTACCCCTTCGGCTTGACCCATCCTTTCGGGTAGCCCGCCTCTGCCGTCGGAGGGGCGCGCGCCGAGGGCGCCGCGCCGAGACTGGAGCCATGGATGTTCCCCCCACCGACGTCGGCGACGCGCTCGAGCTGATCGGCGGCGAGCTCGACGCCACCGTCGACCACCTGAGGCGCCGCGCCGGCTCGGGCCTCGAGGCCGTCGCCGAGGCGATCGCCGCATCCCCCCGCGTGTTCGTGCTCGGAGCAGGCCGATCGGGGCTCGCCCTGCGGATGACGGCCATGCGGCTGATGCATCTCGGTCTCGACGTGCAGGTGGTCGGCGAGGTCACCACACCCGCCATCCGGGCCGGCGAACTGCTGCTGACGGCCAGCGGCTCGGGCACCACGACCAGCATCGTGCGCGCCGCCGAGACCGCGGTCGCGGTCGGCGCCCGCGTCGCCGCGATCACCACCGACCCGGCATCCCCCCTCGCCGCTCTCGCCGGCGCCACCATCGTGGTTCCCGCGGCGGGCAAGCTCGACCGGTCCGGCACGGCCTCGGCGCAGTACGCCGGCAGCCTCTTCGAACAGACCGTCGTGCTGCTCGGCGACGCCCTCTTCCACGCGCTCTGGCAGCGCTCGGGCGCCAGCGCCGACGACCTCTGGCCCCGCCACGCGAATCTCGAATGACCGTCCGACCCCCAACAGAAGGAACACGATGAAACTGCAGTTCGCCATGGACACCCTCACCACCGAAGCCGCCCTCGAGCTCGCCGCCGCCGCGGCACCGCACGTCGACATCCTCGAGCTCGGCACCCCGCTCATCAAGAGCGCCGGGCTCTCCGCCGTCACCGCCATCAAGGCCGCGCATCCCGACAAGATCGTCTTCGCCGACCTCAAGACCATGGATGCCGGCGAGCTCGAGGCCGACATCGCCTTCACCGCCGGCGCCGACCTGGTGACCGTGCTCGGCTCCGCCGGTGACAGCACGATCAGCGGTGCCGTCAAGGCCGCCAAGAAGCACGGCAAGGGCATCGTCGTCGACCTGATCGGGGTCGCCGACAAGCCCAAGCGCGCCAAGGAGGTCGTGGCCCTCGGCGTCGAGTTCGTCGAGATGCACGCCGGTCTCGACGAGCAGGCCGAGCCCGGATTCACCTTCTCGACCCTGCTCGACGACGGCAAGTCCTCGGGCGTGCCCTTCTCGGTCGCCGGCGGCATCAACGCCTCCACCATCGCCTCGGTGCAGCAGTCGGGCGCCCAGGTCGCCGTCGCCGGCGGCGCCATCTACGGGGCCCCCGACGTCGGCGCCGCTGCCGCCGAGCTCCGCGCCGCCATCGTCTGAGCCGGCCACCCGGAAGAACGACGAGAGGGGCCCCCGCTTCGGCAGGGGCCCCTCTCGTCGTCGGTCGTCGGCCCCTACGCGGTCAGCTCGGCGAGGGGCGTGTAGCCGAAGGCCGGGAAGGCCTCCGCGGTGCCCGCGTGGGTGAGCACGCCGTCGACGGTGGAGACCGCCGGCACGAGCGCCGCATTCCGCGCCACGGCAGCGCGCCAGCCGAGGTCGGCCAGCTGCACCACGTAGGGCAGGGTCGCGTTCGTGAGCGCGGCGGTCGAGGTCGACGACACGGCTCCCGGCATGTTCGCCACGCAGTAGAAGATCGAGTTCGCCACCGTGTAGGTAGGCTCGTCGTGGGTCGTGGGTCGCGAGTCCTCGAAGCAGCCGCCCTGGTCGATCGCGATGTCGACGAGCACCGAGCCCGGCTTCATCCGGCTCACCAGCTCGTGCGACACGAGCTTCGGCGCCTTCGCCCCCGGCACCAGCACGGCGCCGATCACGAGGTCGGCCTCGAGAACCGACTTCTCCACCTCGAAGGCGTTCGACACCACGGTCTTCACTCGGCCGCCGAACAGCTCGTCGAGGTGACGCAGGCGCGGGATGCTCAGGTCGAGCACCGTGACGTCGGCCCCGACCGCGACGGCCTGCTGCACGGCGTTCTCGCCGGCCATGCCGCCGCCGATCACGGTGACCTTCGCCGGGCGCACTCCGGGCACCCCGCCGAGCAGCACCCCGCGGCCACCCTTCGAGCCCATCAGGTGGTAGCCGCCCACCATCACCGAGAGGCGGCCAGCCACCTCGCTCATCGGAGCGAGCAGCGGCAGCGTGCCGTCGGCCAGCTGCACGGTCTCGTAGGCGATGGAGGTGGCCTTCGAGGCGAGCAGCGCCTCGACCAGGGGCTCCGCGGCGGCCAGGTGCAGGTAGGTGAAGAGCAGCTGGCCCTCGCGGATGCGCCCGTACTCGGCGGCGATGGGCTCTTTGACCTTGACGATCATCTCGGCCTCCCACACGGCGTCGAGCCCGACGACGGATGCGCCCGCCGCCGCGTACTCCTCGTCGCCGATCGCGGCGCCCACCCCCGCACCCTCCTGCACGAGCACGGTGTGCCCGTGGCGCACCAGCTCGAAGACGCCCGAGGGCGTCATCGCCACACGGAACTCGTTGTTCTTGATCTCCTTCGGCACGCCGATGATCACGGGGACTCCTTCTCGAGGCAGGCTGGTCGCGCCGAAGGTTCGGCGTCGTCGTTTGAATTATCAAAGCGATTTGTTACCGTGTCATTAACTCCGAAGAAGATTCGGTGCATCCACTAAATCCAGCCATCTGATTCGAAAGAAGGTCACCGTGCCGGTCGTCGACGAAATCGATGAGCGCATCGTCTGGGAGCTCACCCGCGAAGGGCGCCTGCCCAACAAGGAGCTGGCGGAGCGGGTGGGCATCGCCGCATCGACTTGCCTCGTGCGGGTGCGCGCGCTGCAGCAGAGCGGCGTGCTGCGCTCGTTCCACGCGCAGCCCGACTGGGCCTCGCTCGGCCTGCCGATCGAGGCGATCGTCGCGGTGCGCCTCAAGGCGCAGGCGCGGGCGCAGATCAAGAGCTACGCCCAGCGGGTCATCACCCTGCCGAACGTGCTCAACGTGTTCTTCCTCGGCGGGGCCGACGACTTCCTGATCCACGTGGCCTGCACCTCCACCGGTCAGCTGCGCGACTTCGTGGCGAGCGAGCTGAGCATGGACAACTCGGTGGCCTCGACACAGACCAACATCGTCTTCGACCACCTCATCGGCGTGGAGCACATGGATGCCGGCTCCAGCTGGAGCCAGGTGCGCTCCGCGGTGACCCCGGTCGCCACGGCTCCCCCGCTCCCGCTCCCGGCGCCGGGCGCGCGCCCGTGACCGCAGAGCTCGGCTGACTCAGGCCCAGAATCCCTCGTGCACCACGGTGGCGGCGGGGAGGGCGACGGGGCCGACGACCTCGATCGGGCGCCCTCCGCGCGCGAAGACCTCACGGCTCGGCAGCACGAGCGTCGGCTCGCTCGACGCCTCCGGCACGAAGTCGCGCAACGCCTTCTCCGAGAGCGCGAAGACCACCCGGGGGATGCCGGCCCAGTAGATGGCCCCCGAACACATCGCGCACGGCTCGGTGCTCGTGTAGAGCGTGCTGCCCGCGAAGGCGGCGGCATCGACGTGCTGAGCGGCCGCGGCCCGCACGAGGTTGCTCTCGGCGTGCGCCGTGGGGTCGTGCGTGCTGAACACCGAGTTCAGCGCCTCGACCACGGCTCCCTCCGCCGTCACGAGCACCGCGCCGAAGGGGTGGTCGCCGCGGTCGCGCGCCTGCTGCGCGAGCGCGACCGCCCGCTCGAGGTGGGCGAGGTCGCCGGAGGCGAGGGCGGCCGGGGCGAGCAGCTCGTGTTCCATGCGTTCAGCCTTCCACAGGTACGTGGGCGTCGAGGTCGGGCGGGCGCCGCTCGCCGCCGAGCGAGGCGCGGCGCCGGCCGAGCGCGAGCAGCGGGAACAGCAGCACCGACAACATCCCCGCTCCCACGAGTGCCGCCGCGGTGCCGGCCTGCAGCACCCCCTCGTCGAGACCGATCTCGGTCACCGCCACGATGATCGGCAGCCCGGTCGCGCTGAACAACACGATCGCCGTTCGATCGTTGCGGGATGCGCCGGGCGGCGCCGCGAGCAGCCCCGGCAGCCCGCGCACCAGCAGGAACAGCACGAGGAACACCGGCAGCAGCAGGAGCGCGTTCGGCTCCGTGAGCAGCGAGTGCAGATCGAAGGTGACGCCGGTGTAGATGAAGAACACCGGCACGAGGAACCCGAAGGCCACCGCCTCGAGCTTCGACTCGATGAACGCCAGGTCGGACTTCTTCGCCCCCGACAGCAGCACGCGGTACAGGATGCCGGCGGCGAAGGCCCCGAGCAGCATGTCGAGCCCCAGCGCGAGGCTGAGCACCACGAGCGCGGCGACGATGAGCAGCACGAGCCGCACGGCGAACTGCCCGCTGGTGTGCAGCGTCGCCGTGACGATCGCGTGCATGCGGGTGTGAGGCCCGCGCGAGGCCAGCCAGATGCCGAGAGCCGTCACGACGGCGAAACCCAGGAGCACCAGGGCGGCGACACCGGGGCTGCGGCCGCTGAGGAACAAGGAGATCGCCACCAGCGGACCGAACTCGCCCGCGGCCCCGATGGCCGTGACGGCGAGGCCGAACGGCGTCGACAGCTCCCCCGCGTCACGGAGCACCGGCATCAGCGTGCCGAGCGCGGTGGAGGTCAGCGCGACGGCGATGAACACCCCCGCCTCCACGGTCGGCGCGAGCACGATGCCGATCACGAGCCCCAGAGCCAGCGACACCAGCCAGCCGAGGGCCGCGCGGGTGAGCGGCCGACCCTTGATGGCCGCGAAGTCGATCTCGTTGCCGGCCATGAAGAAGAGCATCGCGAGCCCGAAGTTCGCGAGCGTGCCGATGAAGTCGCTCTCCGGCACCCAGCCCAGAACGCTCGGGCCCACCAGCAGCCCGAGCACGATCTCGAACACCACGAGCGGCACCTTAGCCACCCGGCCGATCGCGGCGGCCAGCATCGGCGCGACGACGGCCAGCAGTGGCACGATCACCAGAGCGGTGTCGAAGGAACCCATGCGATCTCCCGGACTCTCTGACCGACGGCCCCCGGCGGGCTGCTCAGACCGACGCCCACAGCTCCGGATGCGCGAGGCCGAGCTCCACGGCCGCCTCGCGACTGGAGACCTCGATCTTGCGGAAGAGCGATTGCGTCTGCGACTTGATCGTATTGCGCGACACGTGCTCGTGCTGCGCGATCTGGTCGGTGCTGAGTCCGTCGATCAGCAGCCGGAGCACCACCTGTTCCCGATGGCTGAGGGCCGCGACGAAGGGCCGCCCGGCAGCGGGCCGGTTCGCCCGCTCGAGCGCGCTCCCGATGGCCGGGGGAATGCCGACACCGGCAGCGGCCGAGAGCGCCTCGAGCTCCGGGCCCTCGAAGTGCGTGAGCACCGAGTGCAGACCCTCGTGCAGTGCGAGCTGAAGACAGGTGGTGAAGCTCGCCGCGGCATCCTGCTCCCGGCCGAGCTGCAGCTGGGCGGCCGCGGTCACGGCGAGCATCTCGACGCTCGTGCGCGGGGTGTCGGCCTGCACGAGGAAGGGCCCCGCCACGGCCAGGGCGCGCCGGGCCTCGCCTTGACGCGCGAGCACCCAGGCCGAGACGATGGCCCCGCTCTCGACGGCCGACTCCACCCTCGAGCCTCGCAGCTCACCAGCCACCTCGGCGCTCGCGCGGAGGTCGCCGGCGGCCTGGAGCAGGGTGGCCTCGCTGAGACGCAGCAACCAGTGGTTGAGCCCCGACTGCGACAGGGCCGGCAGGTGCGAGCGCGCGGCGGCGCGCAGCTGCACCAGCTGTGCCCGAGGGTCGCCGAACTTCGCAGCCAGACGCGACTCCACGTAGGCCCGCAGCACCCACTGCTCCGGCGCCATCTCGTCGCCCGGCGTGCGGTCGAGGGCGGCGGAGGCGGCGAGGGGGTCGAGGCCGTCGATGGCCGCGACGGCTTCGGCCAGGCCGCCCATCACCCCCACCGTGTCGGGTGGGGCGGCGGCGTCGAGGCCGGGCATCCGCGCGATCCACCGCTCGCGCTCGCGGCGGTCGCCGCCGAGGCTCGCGATGAAGGCGATCGAGCCCGCCGATTCCGCCGCCATGCGGGCGTTGCCGAAGGCGAGTGCTTCGTCGTAGCTGCGCTCGAAGCCGTGCAGCGCATCCGTGAGGTGGCCGCCGAAGAGCAAGGAGATCGCCCACTGCACGCGCATCTCGGCGAGCACGGGCCTGACCGCCACGAGCGCCTCGTCGGACACGTCGGCGAGCGTGCTGTGGATCTCGCGCACCGTGTCGACGGCGTGGCCGAAGGCGCCGATGAAGCGGTCGGAGGCGGTGCGTGCGGTGAGCACCGCGAGCGTGTCGAGCAGCCCGGCGGGCGGCGTGGGCGTGTGCTGGAAGCGCACGGGCCGCACCTCGCCCGAGTCGGGGATGAAGTTCAGGTAGTCCCGCGCCACGCCCAGGCGGGCATTCGCTTCGAGCACCTCGGCGGGCAGCGCGTTGAGCGCGACCCGCAGAGTCTCCCGCGGCCCCTGCATCAGCAGCGTCCAGTCGTCGCCGATGATCGCGACCACGGCATCCCAGTCCTGGGCACCCAGCGCGTCGCGAAGCCGTTCCTCAGGGGTGCTCACGCGCCGAGTTTAGCTCGGCAGATGGCGCTCCGCGGGTCCGTTGTAGAGGCTCAGCGGCCGGATGAGGGCGTTCGAGGCGAGCTGCTCCCGGATGTGCGCGGTCCACCCCGTGATGCGCGCCGCCACGAACAGCGGAGTGAACATCTCGGTGTCGAAGCCCATCAGGCGGTAGGCCGGGCCGGACGGGTAGTCGAGATTGGGCTTGATGTTCTTGCGCGCCTGCATCGCGTCATCGAGCGCGGTGTAGAGGGCACCGAGCTCGGGGGCGTCGTACTCCACGATCAGGGTGTCGAGAGCCGCCTTCATGGTGGGCACCCGCGAGTCGCCGTTCTTGTAGACCCGGTGGCCGAAGCCCATGATCTTGCGTTTCTCGGCGAGCGCCGCATCCAGCCAGGCCTCGGCGGCGTCCGCCGTGCCGATCTCGTCGAAGATGTGCATCACGGCCTCGTTGGCCCCGCCGTGCAACGGGCCCTTGAGCGCGCCGATCGCCGCGACGACGGCCGAGTAGAGGTCGCTGAGCGTCGAGGTCACCACGCGGGCCGTGAAGGTCGAGGCGTTGAACGAGTGCTCGGCGTAGAGGATCATCGAGACGTCGAAGGCGTCGACCACCACGGCCGAGGGCACCTCGCCGAAGGTCATGTTCAGGAAGTTCGCGGAGTAGCCGAGCGAGGCATCCGGCTCCACCAGGGCGAGCCCGCGACGGCGGCGCTGGTCGTAGGCCACGATGGCGGGCAGCTTCGCGAACAGCGACACGGCCTTCGCCAGATTGCCCTCCGGGCTCGCGTCGGCCCAATCGGGGTCGAGGGCGCCGATGACGCTCACCGCGGTGCGCACCACGTCCATCGGATGCGCGGTGAGCGGCAGTTCGTCGATCACACGCTTCACCGCCGGGTCGAGCGCGCGCTGACCCCGCTCATCGGCCTCGAAGGCCTCGAGCTCGGCCGAGGTGGGCAGGTCGCCGTTCCAGAGCAGATAGGCCACCTGTTCGAACGAGCACGAGGCCGCGAGCTCCTGCACGGGGTAGCCGCGGTAGAGCAGCGAGTTCGTCTCGGGGTTCACCTTCGAGACGGCGGTGTAGTCCACCACCACGCCGGCCAGGCCTTTGCGGATCTCGGGTTCTTCGGTCATGTCAGTCACTCCTTCGTGAGGTCGCCGGCTCAGCGCGCGGTCGGGACGTCGAAATTGAAAACGGAGGTGTCGAAGGCGTTGTACGACTCGTAGTCGAGCAGTTCGTAGAGCCTTGCACGGGTCTGCATGGTGGGCACCTGTCCGCGGAGTGAACCTTCGGCGACGAGTTCGTCGAGGCCGCGCTCGGCGGCGCCCATCGCGATGCGCAGCAGGGACACGGGGTAGATGACGAGGTTCACACCGACGTCGGCGAGCTGCTGGTTGGTGAACAGCTCGCTCTTGCCGAACTCGGTCATGTTGGCGAGCAGCGGCACGTCGACGGCGGCGCGCATCGCCTCGAACTCCTCGAGCGAGGCCATGGCCTCGGGGAAGATCGCGTCGGCCCCCGCGTCGACGAGCTGCTTCGCGCGGTCGATCGCGGCGCCGAGCCCGTCGACGCCCCGGATGTCGGTGCGGGCCATGATGAGCAGGTTCGGGTCGCGCCGCGCATCCGCCGCCGCCCGGATGCGCTTCACGGCCGTGTCGGCGTCGACGACGGCCTTGCCGTCGAGGTGACCGCAGCGCTTCGGGTTCACCTGGTCCTCGATGTGGAGCCCGGCGATTCCGGCGTCTTCGAGCGACTGCACGGTGCGGGCCACGTTCATCGGTTCGCCGAAGCCGGTGTCGGCGTCGATCAGCGCCGGCAGGTCGGTCATCCGCGCGATCTGGCCGCCTCGGGCCGCGACCTCGCTGAGGGTGGTGAGCCCGATGTCGGGCAGGCCCAGGTCGGCCGCGATCACCGCGCCGGAGATGTAGACGCCCTCGAAGCCCTTGTCCTGGATGAGACGGGCGCTCAGGGGGTTGAAGGCCCCGGGCATCCGCTGCAGCACGCCCGAGTTCAGGGCAGCCCGGAACGCGGCGCGCTTCTCGGCGGCGGGAACGGTCGAGTACAGCATCAGAAGAGTCCCTTCGGCAGCGGGATCGATTCGAGCAGCCCGGGGCGGGCCTGCACGGTGAGTCCGCCGAGCTCCTCCGCGGAGAGTTCGGGCAGCCGCTGCACAAGGGCGAGGAAGCGCGCGATCTCCGCCTCCTCGACCACGCCCGCGGCGAGGGTCTCGAACTTGCGGATGTAGTCGGCCCGGGCGAAGGGGCGGGCGCCGAGCGGATGCGCGTCGGCCACCGCGATCTCGTCGGTGACGGTCGTCCCGTCGTGCAGGATGATCTCCACCCGTCCGCCGAAGGCCTTCTCAGCCGGGTCTTCGGAGTGGTAACGGCGGGTCCACTCGGTGTCCTCGAGCGTGCGCACCTTCTGCCAGAGCTCCACGGTGTCGGGGCGGCCGGCGCGCTCCGGCGCGTAGGAGTCGACGTGGTGCCACGCGCCGTCCTGCAGCGCCACGGTGAAGATGTAGGGGATGGAGTGGTCGAGCGTCTCGCGGCTGGCGGTGGGGTCGTACTTCTGCGGGTCGTTCGCGCCCGAGCCGATCACGAAGTGGGTGTGGTGGCTGGTGTGGATGGTGACGCTGCCCACGTTCGCCGGGTCGGCGAGCTCCGGATGCTCGTGGTGCAGCTTGCGGGCCAGGTCGATCCAGGCCTGCGCCTGGTACTCGGCCGAGTGCTCCTTGGTATAGCTGTCGAGGATGGCGCGCTTGGCCTCGCCGGCGGCCGGCAGCGAGACGCGGTAGTGCGCATCCGGCCCGTCGAGGAGCCAGGCGATCACGCCGTCCTCGCCCTCGTAGATCGGGGTGGGGCTGGTCTGCCCGCGCATCGCGCGATCGACGGCCTCGACCGCCATCTTGCCCGCGAACGCGGGGGCGTGCGCCTTCCAGGTGGAGATCTCGCCCTTGCGGGACTGCCGGGTGGCGGTGGTGGTGTGCAGCGCCTGGCCGATGGCCTGGAAGATCGTCTCGACGTCGAGACCGAGCAGGGTGCCGATGCCGGCGGCGGCCGACGGACCGAGGTGGGCCACGTGGTCGATCTTGTGCTTGTGCAGGCTGATGCCCTTCACGAGGTCGATCTGGATCTCGTAGCCCGTCGCGATGCCGCGCACGAGCTCCGCGCCGGTGCGGCCGGCGTGCTGGGCCACGGCGAGGATGGGCGGGATGTTGTCGCCCGGGTGGGAGTACTCCGCCGCGAGGAAGGTGTCGTGGTAGTCGAGCTCGCGCACGGCCACGCCGTTCGCCCAGGCCGCCCACTCGGGGCCGTAGCGCCCGGCGACACCGAACACCGTGGCACCGGGCGAGTAGGGGTGATCGAGGGCCTGGGCCCGGGCCGCGATGCCCGGGCCGCGCGTGATCGACGCGGTGGCGACGGCCGCGTTGTCGATCATCCGGTTGATCACCATCTCGGTGACCTCCTCGGTGACCGCCACGGGGTCGGTGGCGACCGTGGCGATCTTGTGGGCGAGCTGGTCTTCGCGGGCGAGGTTCTCGTCGCTCTTGTACACACGCACGTCGTGCTGCTTCATCGGAGGGGGGCTTCCTTTGCTGAGGTCGTCGCGGAGGAGAGGGAAAGAGGGAGTGGGGTCGCCGCGGGCAAGGAGCCCAGGGTCGACCGCAGGCTCCGCGCGAGGTGCACGCGGGTGGCATCGGCGGCGAGCCGCACGTCGCCGTCGACGATCGCGTCGACGATGAGCAGGTGCTCGCGTGCCGCTTCGAGCAGGCGGGCGGGGTTGTCGCGGGAGAGGCGGCGGATGCGCGCGAGGTGCGTGCGCACCCCGCCGAGCGCCGACACCAGGAACGGGTTGCGCACCGCCTCGTCGACCGCCTCGTCGAAGCGCGTCACGAGGTCGTAGTAGGCGCGATGGCCCGGATCGGCCGAGTCGTCGGCCAGCAGCGCCGGCACCTCGCGGAACTCGTTCTGGAGGGCGAGGAACGGGGCGGCCTCGCGCCGCTCGGCGGCGAGCGCGGCGGCCTGCGCCTCGAGCGCCTGACGGAGCTCGTAGAGTTCCGTCACGTTCTCGGCGGAGACCGGCGTCACCACGAGGCCGCGACCGCCGAGCGGCTCGACGAGGCCGTCGGCGACGAGGCGGGCGAGAGCCTCGCGCACCGGCGTGCGGGAGAGGCCGAGGCGGGCGGAGAGCTCGACCTCGGCGAGCACGCTGCCCGGGCCGAGCTGCCACGACAGGATGTCGGCGCGCAGGGCCTCGTAGGCCGTGTCGCTCGCGCGGGCCACTAGGCCCACTCTCCCGATGTATACATTGCTGCCAAGATACTCCGGTCGGGCGGCGAAAGCAACGGGATTCTTGGCGGTTCTGTATACACAGAACGGTGAGCCCGGCTCGGATTCGAACTTCTCGGGAGGCGTGCCTAGGCTCGGATCATGAGCGCGCACGAGCATCTCCCGCGGGGACGGGCGAGTCTCGAGGTGCTGCGCGCCGAGGCGAAGGACGAGCTCGACACCATCGTGCACGAGCGCCTGCTCGCCGGAGAAGACCCGTGGGCCTTCATGGAGGAGCTGCCCACGGTCGACGAACTCGTGGTCTATCTCCTGCGCGCCGACAACATCAACGAGAACGGCGGGCAGCGGCCCGGCTCGGCCCGCAACTACCGCGTGCTGCGCCAGATCGCGCTCGATCACCCCGCCCTCACGCGCACCGTGTGGCGCCTCATCGGCCAAGCGGATGCCCAGGGCGCACTCAGACAGCAGACAGGCTGAAACTCCGAGTCCGGGATAGCATATGGCGGTGTCCAGCTCTTCCCCCCTCGTCTATGTCGTCGTCCCGACGTACAACGAACGGGACAACATCGTCGAATTGATCCTGCGTCTGTCCGCGCTCGGAGTGCCCCGCCTCAACGTGCTCGTCGTCGACGACGGCTCCCCCGACGGCACCGGTCAGGTGGTCGAGGAGATCGGCGCGAGCGACACCTCGGTGCACGTGCTGCACCGCGCGGTGAAAGACGGCCTCGGCCGCGCCTACGTCGCCGGCATGATGGCCGCCCTCGAGGCCGGCGCCGACGTCGTCATCCAGATGGACGCCGATCTCTCGCACCCCACCGAGGTCATCCCCACCATGCTCGAGCGGCTCCGCACCGCCGACGTCGTCGTGGGCTCGCGCTACGTCGAGGGCGGCTCCGTCGCCGCCGACTGGCCGTGGCACCGGCGCCTGCTCTCCTGGGGGGCCAACGTCTACGTCGAGGCCATCCTGCGCCTGGGCATCAAGGACAGCACGGCCGGCTTCAAGGCCTGGCGGGCGGATGCGCTGCGCACCATCCACCTGCCCTCCATCCACTCGAACGGCTACGCCTTCCAGGTGGAGATGGGGTACCGCGCCTCGCTCTCGGGCCTGCGCACGGTCGAGACGCCCATCCGCTTCGTCGAACGCGCCGACGGCACCTCGAAGATGAGCCTGAAGGTGCAGCTCGAGTCCGCGGTGATGCCGTGGCGTCTGCGGGCACGCCGCCGCGAGCTCGTGGCCGTGGCGCCGGCGGGCGCCACCGGGACGGCTCCGACGGCCTAGGGCCGGTCGGCCGCAGGCAGGCCGGCTAGGCAGTGTCCGGCGTCAGTCCGGGACGGCGTCAGTCCGGGACCGCGGCCATCGCGCGCTCGACCGCCGCGATCGAGGCGGCGATGTCGCCGGCATCCGTCGACCAGTTGCTCACCGAGATGCGCAGCACCGCGCGGTCGCGCCAGCGCGAGCCCGACATCCACACCTCGCCGTCGTCGATGAGCGCCTGCGTCACCGCCCGGGTGCGCTTGTCGCTGCCGAAGCTCAGGCAGAGCTGCGTGAACACGACCTCGTTCAGGATCTCGACGCCGGGTAGCCGTCCGAGCCGCTCGGCGAGAGCCCGGGCGGTGTCCGTCAGCCGTTCCACGAGCTCGACCACTCCGCTGCGCCCGAGCGAGCGCAGGGCCGCCCAGACCGGAACGCCGCGGGCGCGGCGCGAGAACTCGGGAACGCGTTCGAAGGGGTCGCTCACGCCGTGCCCCTCGAGCACGAGGTAGCTCGTCTCGGCCGTGAAGCTCGCCCGCAGGGTCTCGGCGTTCGCCACGACGGCCACCCCGCAGTCGTAGGGCACGTTGAGGGTCTTGTGCGCATCCGTCGCCCAGGAATCGGCCAGCTCGATGCCGGCGAGCGCCTCCCGGTAGCGGGGGCTGGCCGCGGCCCACAGCCCGAAGGCACCGTCGACGTGCACCCAGGCACCGTGCGCGTGGGCGACGCGGATGCACTCCTCCATCGGGTCGAAGGCACCCGAGTGCAGGTTGCCGGCCTGGAGCACCACGATGGCGGGGCCGGGCGAGCCGCCGGCCGCGCCGGCCTCCAACTCGGCGGCGAGCGCCTCCGGACGGATGCGGCCCTGCTCGTCGGCGGCCACCGCCGTCGGCAGGCCCAGGCCGAGGTAGCGCAGGGCGATGTCGACCGACGCGTGCCGTTCGGCGCCCGCGATGACGCGCACGCGGGGACCTCCCGTGAGCCCGGCCGAGTCGACGTGCCAGCCCACGCGCTCGAGAACGTGCCGGCGCCCGGCCGCGAGGCCCGTGAAGTTTGCCATCGTGCCGCCCGTGGTGAAGCCGACTCCGGAGGCGGCGGGCAGGCCGAGCAGCTCGAGCAGCCACTGACCGGCCTGCTCCTCGAGGGCGGCGACCGCCGGGGTGGCGTAGCGCATGGCGGCGTTCTGATCCCACGCGCTGACCAGCCAGTCGGCGGCGAGCGCGGCCGGCAGGGTGCCCCCGATGACCCAGCCGAAGAAGCGGCCCGAGGGCATGGCCATGAGGCCCGGTTCGGCGTAGCGCGCCAGCTCGTCGACGACCTCGGCCGCCTCGGCGGGCCCGTCGCGCAGCTCCGCCGGGAGCGTCGCCGCGATCCCGTCCGCCGTCGCCCGCGGACGCACAGCGCGCGACGGCATCGACGCCAGCCACTCCAGCGAGTGGGCCCGCGCCCGGTCCAGCGCCTCTCGGTATGCCTCTTCGTCGGCCGACACACTTCGAGGGTAGCCACCGCGGGCGCTCAGGAACAGGGTCGCGCGATCAGTGCGGCGAGGTGCTGCCGGCCGCGAGGGTCAGTGCGCGCTCCAGCCGCCGTCGAGGAGGTAGCTCGAGCCCGTGGCCATCGCCGCTTCGTCCGAGGCGAGCCAGGCCACGAGCGACGCGACCTCACCCGGCTCCACCAGCCGCTTCACGGCGCTCTCCGCGAGCAGCACCCGCTCCAGCACCTCGTCCTCGCTGATGCCGTGCGCCTGGGCCTGCTGGGCGATCTGGCGCTCCACGAGCGGAGTGCGAACGTAACCCGGATTCACGCAGACACTCGTGACGCCGTGCGGGGCGCCCTCGAGGGCCGTGACCTTCGAGAAGCCCTCGAGGCCGTGCTTGGCGGCGACATAGGCGCTCTTGAACGCGGAGGCACGAAGTCCGTGCACCGAGGACACGTTCACGATGCGGCCGAAGCCGCGCTCGTACATGCCGGGCAGAGCGGCCCGCACGAGAAGGAAGGGCGCTTCGAGCATGAGGGCCAGGATGCGCCGGAATGCCGCGGGGTCGAAGCTCTCGATCGGGCTGATGTGCTGGATGCCGGCGTTGTTCACCAGGATGTCGATGTCGCCGAGGCGCTCCGCCAGCCGGGCGTCGCTCAGGGCGGCCACGTCGCTCAGGTCGACGGCCCAGGCGACAGCGGCGGGATGCTCCTGGCCCCGCCCGGCATCCGACCCCCCGTCCACCGGGTGGCCCGCGGCCCGCGCTTCGCACAGCTCGTCGGCGACGTGCTGGGCCCGGCGGGCGTCGACGTCGGCCACGACGACCGAGGCTCCCCGCTCGCTCAGAGCGCGGGCGACCGCTGCCCCGATGCCGCCGGCCGCTCCCGTGACGAGGGCGCGGCGACCGGCGAGCGGATGGGCGACGCCGGCGGGCACGAGCCGCGCGGCCGTGACCGGGGGCGAGCCGAGCATCGCGGTCACGATCGCACCCTCGCCGTCGCCGTCGCCGTTTCTCGCGCGGCATCGGCGGCGTCGACCGAGCGCAAGGAGATGCCGCGGGTCTCGCGGATCGTGAGCACGGTGATCGCGGTGATCACGCAGGCGATCACGATGTAGAACGCCACCGGCAGCCACGACCCGAAGCGCTGCAGCAGGGCCGACGCGATGATCGGCGCCAGGGACCCCGCAACGATCGAGGTCACCTGGTAGCCGAGCGAGACCCCCGAGTAGCGCATGCGGGTCGGGAACATCTCGGCCATGATCGCCGGCTGTCCGGCGTACATCAGGGCATGGAAGCAGAGCCCGATCGTCACCGCCGCCACGATCAGCACCGGGTTCAGAGTGTCGAACATCGGGAAGGCGAAGAAGGCCCAGGTGGCGCCCAGAACCGCTCCGGCGAAGTACACGGGCTTGCGGCCGATGCGGTCGGCGAGGCGCCCTACCTGCGGGATCACGGCGAAGTGAACCGCGTGCGCGATGAGCAGCGCGAGCAGGAGCTGGCTCGTGTTGTACTTGTGCACCGTCACGAGGTAGACGATCGAGAAGCTCACGATGATGTAGTAGAGGATGTTCTCGGCGAACCGGAGCCCCATGGCGGCGAGAACTCCGCGCGGGTAGCGGCGCACGACCTCGAAGACGCCGAGGCGAGCGGTGCGGGTGGCCTCCATCTCGGCGCGGGTCTCGACGAAGATCGGCGACTCGGTCACGTGGGTGCGGATGTAGTAGCCCACGAGAACGATGAGCGCCGAGATCCAGAACGCGACCCGCCAGCCCCAGCCGAGGAACTGCTCGGCGGGCAGCAGGGCCGACATCGCCAGGAGCACCAGGGTGGCGAGGAGGTTGCCCACCGGCACCGCCGCCTGCGGCCAGCTGGCCCAGAAGGCGCGCGATCGGTCGGGGCTCTGCTCGGCCACGAGCAGCACGGCGCCGCCCCACTCGCCGCCGAGCGCGAAGCCCTGGATGAAGCGCAGCGCCACCAGGAGCGCCGGCGCCCAGTAGCCGGCCGTGTCGAACCCCGGCAGACAGCCGATGAGGAAGGTCGCGGCGCCGATCATGATGATCGTGACCTGCAGCGTCTGCTTGCGGCCGAAGCGGTCGCCGATCTGGCCGAAGACGATGCCGCCGAGCGGGCGCGCCACGAATCCGACGGCGTAGGTGAGGAAGGCCGCGATGATGCCGTCGAGCTGGCTTCCGGCATTCGGGAAGAACACGGTGCCGAACACGAGGCTGGCGGCGGTGGCGTAGAGGAAGAACTCGTACCACTCGACCACGGTGCCCACCATCGATGCGGCGACCACCCGCTTGAGACCCCGCGGGGCCCGGTCGGCGTCGGCGGCGTCGCCGGGCCTTGGCGATCCCACCGTCGTCGTTCCGGTGCGCACTCGATCGTTCACACTCATCGTGCCTCCTGTTCGTCGTCGTTGACTGCACCGAGTATTCGTGCACATTCGGGTGGCTGCAATGGCTAATCCGGCGTACCCGATGTGCATAATTGCAGATGTGACCTCGTCGAGCTCGCCCGATCCGCACGATCTGCTCGTGCTGCTCTCCGTCGCGCGCACGGGCCGCTTCACCACGGCGGGCAGCACGCTCGGCCTCAACCACACCACCGTCGCCCGCCGTATCGCGGCCCTCGAACGCGATCTCGGCGGCCGCGTGCTCTCCCGCACGATCGGTGGCTGGGAGCTCACCGAGCTCGGCGGACGGGCCCTGCTCGCCGCTGAGGGCGTCGAGGCCGCGTTGGGCCTGCTCGACGCGGGCGGCCCCGGGTCACGGCTCTCCGGAGTGGTGCGGATGTCGGCCACCGACGGGTTCAGCGCCTTCATCGCGGCGCCCGCCATCGCGCGCCTCCAGCGCACGCATCCGCTTCTGCGGGTGGAGCTGATCACCGCAACCCGGCGCGCGCTCCAGCACCGCTCCGGGCTCGACATCGAGGTGGTGGTCGGAACGCCGTCCGCCCACCGGGCGGAGACCATCCCGCTCGGGCACTACACGCTCGGCATGTTCGCGACCCGGGCCTACCTCGACCTCCACGGGGAACCGCGCAGCCTCGAGGAGCTGATGACGCATCCGCTCGTCTACTTCATCGACTCGATGCTGCAGGTCGACGACCTCGACGCGCCCCGGCGGCTGGTGCCCGGGATGCGGGACTCGCTGAGTTCCACGAACGTGTTCGTGCACGTGGAGGCGACGCGGGCCGGGGCCGGCATCGGCTTTCTGCCCTGCTTCATGGCGGAACGGCACGACGATCTGCTGCGGCTGCTGCCGGAGCTGATCGAAGAACGCCTGCCCTATTGGATGGTCGTGCGGCCCGACTCGCTCGCACAGCCCGCCGTGGCCGCGGTGGTCGAGGCGCTGCGCGAACAGACCACGTCGATGTCGGCCGCGCTTCTCGGGGGCGCCTCGGCCACGGCTTAGCCGAGGGCGCGGCTCAGCCGGCGATCCGGCTCAGCTTGCGATCCGGCTCAGCTTGCAATCCGGCGTAGAGCGGAGGTCAGGCGCTTCCAGGTCGACGGCGGAGCTTCGATCACGGGCGTTCCCGCGAGCTCCTGCACCTGGATGTGATCCATCACGAACACCGTGCCGGGCTCGGGACGGGCGGCGGGGCCCGTCATCGAGGGGCGACCCTGGGCGACCCAGCTCAGGTAGGCCGCGTAGGGATCCGACGAGTCGCCCGCGGCGACGGGCGCGGGCTCGCGAGGGGCCGTGCGGCGGTAGTGATTGAAGGCCATCGTTCCCCTCCTGCCAAAATCGTCCCCTGATTGTGACGAAAGCGCACCCCGCCGGGCGATTCGTTACCTGTTCGTTTCATGTGGACACCGCTCAGGAACGATGCAAAAGGATCGACCGCCGCGCCGCGCAGGCCGCGACGGGCAGGCGGCCACCGCGTTCAGGCGGAGAGCAGCATCCGCTCTTCGACCACGTCGACGGCCACCAGCACGCCATCGCCACGGCACTCCACGCAGAGCACCACGTCGTCGTCGAACAGGGCCTGCATCGGGTCGGCACCCGAGCCTTCGCATCGTTCACACGTTTCGAGGTTCATCATGAGGCCATTGTGCGCCGCACCTCCGACATTCCAAGCGCCCACGCCGAACCACTAGGTTAAAGACTGCCGTAGCGCTCACTGCGAACTCGCAGCGCTCACGCAGCACCGCACCCCTCTTTCGCCGTCGAAGAATCGGACTGAATCATGTCGTATCCTGCTGCCCCGGAACCCTCCGAGCCCTCCCTCCTCGCCAAACTGATCTCCGAGACCGCGGGCACCTTCCTGCTGGTGTTCGCCGTGGTCGGCACCGGTACCTTCTCGGCCTTCTTCGGGGCGCAGGATGCCGGCAACCCGCTCGGCGTCGGATTCCTCGGCGTCGCGCTCGCGCTCGGGCTCGCCGTGATGATCGGCGCCTATGCTTTCGGCCCGACCTCGGGCGGTCACTTCAACCCGGCCGTCACCCTCGGGCTCGCCGCCGCCCGGCGCTTCGCCTGGAGCGGCGTGCTGCCCTACATCGTGGCGCAGATCGTAGGCGCCGCGCTGGCCTCCACGGCGGTGTTCGCCCTCGCGTCCGGCGGCCCCGCCGGCTTCCTCGACAGCGCGACCGGGGGCGGCTTCGTCTCCAACGGCTTCGGCGAGCACTCGCCCGGCGGCTTCGGCATCGGTTCGGCCATCGCGGCCGAGATCATCATCACCTTCCTGTTCCTCCTGGTGATCCTCGGCGTCACGAACGCTCGGGCCGTGGCCGGCTTCGCCCCCATCGCGATCGGCTTCACGCTCACGCTGATGCTGCTCGTCACCATCCCGATCGACAACGCCTCGCTCAACCCGGCGCGCTCGATCGCGACCGCCGTCTACGGCGGCGGCGACTGGCTGGCGCAGCTGTGGGTGTTCATCGTGTTCCCGATCGTGGGCGCGCTGATCGCCGGATTCAGCTACCGCTTCCTGTTCGACACCGTCAAGAAGCTGCCCGCGCAGAACTGACCGTTCCGCAGGTCACGGGCGCGTGCTCACCTCTGTGGGTGCGCGCCCGTTCCGTTCCCCCCGGGGGCCGCGGCGCCGCGGTCGGCGAGCACGCCGTGCAGCTCCGCCATGAGCGCCCGCGAGAAATGCGGGCACCGCAGCTCCACGCTCTCGCCGAAGCTGTCCACCGTGAGCGTGCGCTTGTCGGGCACCACCTCGAAGCGCACCTGACCCCGGTGCCAGAGGAAGGTCTGGTGCCAGCCCATGGTGGCGTAGACCCAGACGTCGCTCACCTCGATGCGGGTCACCACCTCGCGACGGTCGAAGAACGCGCCGAACACCGAGGGGAGGAGCCGGAGCGCGCTCGCGCGGAAGATGCGGGTGTGCGCCGGCGGCGCCTCCGCGCTGCGTCGCCCGTCGGGGGCGCGCGGCGGGACTGCCATCCCGCGCTCGCCCAGCACCTCCGAGAGGCCCACCTCGTCATCGAAGGGCACGGAGAAGTCCGCCTCGCCGTAGCCGTTGTGCTGCGCGTCGCGCCAGGTGTCGTTCACGTGTCCGCCCATCCGTGTGCCGTGTGCCGTCTCAGGGAGAAGCACGGCGGCCGCTGGGGGATGCCGCCGCCGCGCCTCTCACCGAAGAAGACGCGGCCGCTCCCGAATCATGACGCGACAGTTCCACCCGATTCGACGCCTCAGAACAGCGTCGGCTCCGCCTCTCCTCCTTCGCTCTCCGCCCGCGTCAGCAGCGTGACGAGTGCGACGTTGATGAACAAGCGCTCCCGACCCACCTTCACGTCTGAGAGAACCCCGTTCGCGACGAGCGAGTTGAGCCATCCGGTCGCTGTAGGCCGCGAGACCCCGCAGGCCCCCATGACATTCGCGATGCGGCAGTAGGGCTGCTCGAACAGCACGGCCAGGAGGTCGGCATTCGGACCGCCCGGGGTCACGGAACGGATCGCCTCTCGCGCGCGTTCCTGAAGGTGATGGATCGCGTCGATCTTCCTGACCGTCCAGACAGCTGTCGCACGGAGGCCCTCCAGGAGGAAGAGGATCCACTCCTCCCATTCGCCGTCCTTCGTGACGGCGAGGAGCCGGTCATAGTATTCGTCCTTGTGCTCGATGATGAATCGGGATAGATAGAGCACGGGCTGCTGGATGATTCCCGCTTCGACGAGGAGCAGGATGTTGAGGATGCGGCCCGTGCGGCCGTTACCGTCGTCGAAGGGATGAATCGCCTCGAACTGATAGTGCGCGATCGCCATCACCACGAGCGGGTCAAGGCCCCGCGCGTCGTGAATGAACTCCTGCCAATTGGTGAGCTTGTCGCGGATGACGGCCTCGCCGACCGGCGGCGTGTAGACAGCCTTCTGGGTGACCGGATTCCCGATGAAGGTGCCGGAGCGCGACCTGATCGGCATCTCCCGGTGCTTGACGATCGAGCAGACGTCAATCGCCGAACTCACCGAGAGCGGTCTCGTGGCGAGTCCGGCGAAGCCCGCGAAGAGCGCCGCGCGGTATTGGAGCGTCTCCTTCGTGGCCGGGTCGCTCGCAGCGCTCTCGTCGCCGGCGAAACGGAACAGATCGTCGGTCGTCGTGACGATGTTCTCAATCTCGGAACTCGCCTGAGCCTCGAGAAGAGGAATCGCATTGATGAGGACGTGCGGATTCGGGATGCGCCTCATCGCCTGGTCGAGAGCCGCCAGTGCAGCGCGCGCTTCGATCGCCGACTTGAGCACGCGAATCGACTCCACGCCGGGAGCGGGAGGCATCGGAGGGAGGTCGTTGTACGGAACATCAGCGCGCCATGTCACGTGAGAACTTTATTGCCACATCGAGGAAACATGTAAAGTTTTCGGTGCTTTTCTTACATGTTCCAGCGAGATGGCAAGGCGCTTTGCACATCGATACGAGACTTCGGGGCTCGTGCACAGGATGCGCTACCTCCCGATGCGCAGGACTGGAGCCCGCCTCAGATCCAGCCGCTGTCGTGCGCCTTGGCGGCGGCCGCGATCCGGGAGTCGGCGTGGAGCTTGGCCATCGCCGAGGAGAGGTGATTGCGAACGGTTCCGTGCGCGAGTCCGAGGGCCTTCGCGATGTGCTTCGTGGGGAGCCCGTCCTGAGTGAGGCGGAGCACGTCGGCCTCCCGAAGGGTCAGGGGGCTCTCGGCCTCCGTCAACGCTGCGGCGGCGAGCTTCGCATCGATGTAGCGTTCGCCGGAGGCGACCGAGCGGATGATGGTGGCGAGCTCGGCCGCGGGAGTCGACTTGGGAACGAAGCCGCGCACCTGCGCGGCGAGCGCGCGCTTCAGCGTTCCCGGCCGGGCGTGCCGGGTGACGATGACGACCTGCGTCGTCGCGCAGGAACGCAGCTCCTCGGCGGCCTCGATCCCGTCCAGCTCCGGCATCTCGAGGTCCAGCAGGGCGACATCGGGGCGGAGTGCGCGAACCGCGTCGACGGCAGCCCGGCCGTCGCTGGTGTCGGCCACCACCTCGATGTCGGGCTCGAGGGAGAGCAGGGCCACGAGTGCCCCGCGGATCAGCTCTTCGTCGTCGGCGATCAGGATGCGGATCATCGCTCGGCCCCCGCCTCGGCCTCGACCCGGTGCGGCTCGGCGCCGGCCGGGATCCGCACCACCAGGGTGAAGGTGTCGTCACGGCGGCCGGCCTCGACCGTTCCCTGCCATGCCGCGAGGCGCTCCGTGAGCCCGGACAGCCCCGTCCCGCCGGCCCGGGTGGCCCCCGCGCCGTCGTTCGCGACCGTGAGACGGTATTCGTCCGCCCCGGTGCGGACGAGTTCGAGCGACGCGACGGTCGCTCTGCTGTGGCGGAGGATGTTGGTGGCGGCTTCACGGATCGCGAGGGCGAACACCGCCCCGACCGGCGTCGGAAGATCCGGCACGGCGATCCGCGCCTCGCAGCTGATGCCCGCCGACCGCAGCACCGCGGCGGCGTTCCGCGCCTCGACGGCGACGGTCACGGTGCGGTAGTCGTTGACCACCGCACGCGTGTCTTCGAGTGCCGCCTGAGCGATGGTGCGGATGTCGGCGAGTTCCGCAGCGGCGAGAGCCGGCTGCCCGGCGTGGAGCCGCCGTTCCGCCAGCTCGCCCTTCAGCGCGATCACCTGAAGATGATGACCCTGGATGTCGTGCAGATCGGTGGCGAACCGCAGGCGCTCCGTGGCCACGGCGAGCTCGGACGCCATCCGGCGGGCGTCGTCGAGACGAAGCACGACGCGAAGCGCCCAGACCGCACTCAGCGGCATGAAGGTCATCACCACGAGCGTGCTGACGACCACGAGGTCCGAGCCCGCAGCGGCCTGCGAACCGACCGAGAAGGCATCCGGCCCGACCGAGGCCAGGGATCCACCCAGCCCGATCGCCCCGAGTGTCGTGGCGAGCACGACCGCACTCCAGAAGCGGTACACGATGCAGCTGAGCAGGCCCCCCGCGATGGCGAGCAGGAAGCCCCACGCCCATCCGGCGAACGGAGGGATCAGGGCGAGCGCCCAGGTGACGCAGGCCACGGTGAGCAGCGAGACGACACGCCCGTGACGCGCCGAGGCGCCGACTGCCGGTTGCAGCAGCAGCGGGATGACGGAGAGAGCCAGCACGACCGCGGCGATCGTCGCGACGACGAGCGCGGCCAGGCGCAGGCCGTCGGCGCCGTCCGTTCCCAGAAGGAGCTGCAGGAACCCGCCGATGAGGGCGAGGGCTCCGAGCGTCGCCGCGGTCGACCAGCGCATCCACCGGAGATCCGCGGCGCTTCGGGAGGTACGCGGTCGACCGTCCGTCATGGTGTCAGCGTACCGAGACGGCATCCAGGAAGGCCGTGGTGTCGCGCGCGATCTCGGCGGATCGCGTGTGGTGCAGATAGTGCGCACCCTCGAGGGGAATCACCGTCCCCTGCGCGACGCTCGCGGCCTGGCGTTCATGCAGTCCGACCCAGCCCGCGACCTCGGCGTCGTCTTTCACCACGAACAGCAGCACCGGGAGCGTGACGGGGAATGTCGCGCCGCTGACCGAGGCGAAATTGGCGACGGAGTGCCCGATCTCGTCCAGGAGTGTCGGCGCCGTGGAGTTCTTCGTGGCCAGCAGGCGCATCTGCTCCTTGGTGTGCTCGTCGTAGGGCATCCCGGCGTAGGAGTCGCCCGAGAACGCCGACAGCAGGCGGAGGATTCCGAGGTCACGGAGTTCGGCGAGTCCGTCGGTCGGAACGGGTTCGTCCCAACCGGGCTGGTCGGGCACGCTGCTGTCGATCCCGACGAAGGCGATGAGCTCGTCCGCGTACATCCTGCTGTACTCCAGGGCGTAGATGCCCGCGATCGAGTGCCCCATGAGCACGTACCGCTCGACTCCGAGTTCCTGCAGCGCCTCGTGCACCTCCCGAGAGATGTTCTCCGCGGTTCGAGGCGCGTCGGTCTGATCGCTGAGTCCGGTGCCGAAGGGTTCGATCGCGATGACCCGATACCTGTCGTCGAGCTCCGCGACGAGGGGCTGGAAGTCGAGGCCGGGCGCGGCGGTGCCGAGGCCGGGCAGCAGCACGATCGTCTCGGCGCCGGAGCCGCTGTCGACCACGTTCATCTGCCGGCCGTCGACCGGGAGGAGTTTTCCGTAGGGGACGATGGACGCCAGATCGGACTTGGTGGCCACGACGTTCACGATCGAGGTGGTCGTCAGCAGCAGCACGGGGATCGCCACGACGGCGCCGATCGTGAGCAGGGTGATCTTCAGAGGTCTCCGCATGGGGTTCTCATTTCCAGGAGGGCGGCTCGGAGCTCGCGCGGTGGTTCCTCCAGCACAGCGGATGCCGGGGACGCGCAGAAGGGCCGTCTTGTCATGCTTCATCGTGACCGATGTCATGGGTGCGGATGTCATGGTGCACCGGCGCCGAGCACGGAAGACGGCACATGCGAGACTGGGCGCGGAGGAGGAACGATGGCTGCACCCACGATGAACGACGTCGCTCGTGAGGCCGGAGTCGCCCTCAAGACGGTCTCGCGGTTCGTCAACGGCGAGACCAACATCAACCCGGCCATGGCCGCCCGCATCGCCGCCGCGATCACCGCCCTCGGCTACCGGCGCAACCTCGCGGCCGCGAGCATCCGCCCCGGCTGGACGAGCCGCACGCTCGGGCTCGTCATCAGCGACCTCGCCAACCCCTACTACTCGGTGCTCACCCGCGCGATCGAGAGCCGTGCGCGGGAGCACGGCTACCTCGTGATCAGCGCGAGCTCCGACGAGAACGGCCAGCAGCACGACCGGATCGTCGACCGGCTGATGGAACAGCGCATCGACGCGCTCATCGTGGTGCCTCCCCGGGAGGCCGGGCGGGACTGGAGCAGCGTGACTCCGCCCATCCCCCCGCTGGTCTTCCTCGACCGGCCGGTCGATTTCCCGGCGGCCGACGTCATCCTGGCCGACAACGCCGGCGGCGCCCGCAGCGCGGTGGCCGAACTCGTGCGGAACGGCGCGCGCCGGATCGCGTTCGTCTCCGACGACCTCTCGATCTACACGATGAGCGAGCGCCACGCCGGCTATCGGCAGGCCCTCGCGGAGGTGGGGCTCCCGGTCGACGAGGAGATCGTCACGAGCTCGGCCCACTCGAGCGAGGACGCCGCTGCCGTCGTCGGCCGCCTTCTGCGCGACGAGCGGGTCGACGCCGTCTTCGCGGCGAACAACCGCGCCTCCGTCGGCGCCCTCCTCGCGTTCCGTGAGCACCGTCGGGTTCCGCTGATCGGCTTCGACGACTTCGAGGCGGCTCTGCTCGGCGACCCCGCGGTGTCGGTCGTGAGCCAGGACATCCAGGAGATGGGTCGTCTCGCCGCCGAGATCGTGTTCCGCCGCCTCGCCGGCGATCCGGTCGCAGCGACGACGCACGTTCTGCCCACGCGCCTCGTGCTGCGCGGCTCCGAGCGCCCCTGACCCGCGGCCCGGCGTCGGCGGAGGTCAGGGGGCGACGGCGGCACCCTCCTCGTCGGAGCGGATGGCGGCGCGGTAGATCGCGTGCGTGGCCGCCGCCTCCTGGGGCGTGACGCAGCCGAACCGGTCGCCGAGCAGTCCTTCGCGCTCCGCCAGGAAGGCCGCCCACATCTGCAGGATGGAGTCGGAGAAGCCGAACTCGAAGTTCGGGCCGGTCACCGTGGGCCACACCGACTGGCTGCCCACGTCGATCTGCTGCCACACCTGCTCACGCCCGCCCCCGGGGATGTCGGCGATCGCGAAGACCTCGACCGACCGCGGGTTCTTCGTGCTGAAACGCACTCCGCCGTCCAGGCCGATCGCCTCGAACTCCCAGGTGTTCTTCTGCCCGGGGTCGATGCGCTTGGTCTCGGTCGTGAGCGGAAAGCGCACCCCGTCGTGGCGCGCCCAGCTGTGCAGCACGGCGTTGTCCCAGGTGTCGCACGGCACGGGCACGCCGTCCGGCCCGGGGCGTTCGGTGACGATGTTCTGCAGCACGCCGTAGACGGTCTCGGGCGCCCAGCCGAGCCGCAACGGCACGTGCCAGGTGTGCATGCCGAGATCGTTCAGCACCCCGGCCTCGCCGCAGAAGCGGTTCTGGCGCTTCCATCCGATGGGCTTGGTGACGTCGACGTCGCTCGCGTGCAGAAAGCTGTTGCGCGCCTCCACGATGGTGCCGAGCGCTCCGCTCCGCACGTAGTCGATCGCGAGCTGCGCGCCGGGGAAGAACGGCATCTCGCTCGAGCAGCGTACGAAGCTCTCCGGATGCGCCTCCACGGCCGACAGGATCGCCTGCGCGGCCGCCTCGTCGATTCCGAACGGCTTCTCGGCGAGCAGGCTCTTGCCCGCCGCGATGACGTCGGAGTAGATGCGCTCGTGCAGGTCGTGGCGCACGGCGACGTAGATCACGTCGATCGCGGGGTCGGCGAGGAGCTCGTGGTAGTCGGTGACCTTCGTCGTGACCGTGTCGATCTCGTCGAACCACGCGAGCGCCGACTCATTGATGTCGCAGACCGCGGTCAATCGCGGGCGCACGGGATGGTCGATCAGGGCCGGCCAGCGCTGGATCGCCGCCGCGATCTCGCGACCCATGAGCCCGGCGCCGATGATGGCGACGGTGACGGTCTTGGCGCTCATGCTGCACTCCGCTCGACGATCGCGAGGGCGGCATCCGCGTCGGCGCCCTCGTGCAGGATGGCCAGGAGCGCCGCCGTGATGCCGGCGGGCTTGGGGTGCTGCACCACGTTCCGGCCGTACACGATGCCGCTCGCGCCGTGCTCCAGCACGGCGACGGTCCGCTCCAGCAGGGTGCGGTCGTCGACCCGCCCGCCGCCCCGCACCAGCACGGGCACGTCTCCCGCGACCTCGATCACGCGCCCGTAGTCGGCGACGTCGTCGGTCGGGTCGGCCTTGATCAGGTCGGCGCCGAGCTCCTTGGCCTGACGCACGAGCGCGACGATCTTGTCGGTGTCACCGTCGACCATGTAGCCGCCACCGGCCTTCGCGTTGTCCTGCATCACGAGCGGCTCGACCATGAGCGGCATCCCGAACCGGGTGGCCTGTTCGCGCAGGGCCATGATCGACCGGATGTTCGCCTCACGGATCTCCGGGCGCCCCGGGAGCTGCATCAGGTTGGCGCACACGGCCACGGCATCCAGCCGCACGGCCTCCTCGATCGCGTTCGGTACGTGGTGGCTGAAGATGTGGCTGTCGAGCGGGTTGCCGTAGACGTTCGCGACGTCGGCGCGCAGCACCAGGGCCGGCTTCTGCTTGCCGGGGATGCTCTGCAGCAGTCGCGCCTGGCCGAGAGTGAGCTGCACCGCGTCGGGATTCGCGCGCACGAGCGTGCCGACGACCGAGTCCATGTCCTCGATCCCGGTGATGAACGACGGCTCCCCGAAGAAGCCGTGGTCGACCGCCACATCGAGCGCCCTGCCGGAGTGCGGATTGAACAGCCTGTTGAGCCGGAATAGGGACATGTCTCGTCGTTCTCCTTGTGATCGCTCGCCGCCGCAGTGTCTTCCGGGCCGGTTCTGTGCCAGAGTAGCCTCGTCGAGATAACGTTGTCTAGCAGTGGAGACAGGCCACGTCGCCGTCCTCCGACGAAGGGAGCTCCGTGCACACGATCGCCGTCGCGGGTCATGTCTGCCTCGACGTCACCCCGAGACTCAGCGAGCAGACGCGATGGGAACCCGGCCAGCTGGTGGAGGTCGGCCCGCTCGCGGTGTCGCTCGGGGGCTGCGTCGCGAACACCGGCGTGACCCTCGCAGACCTGGGGGCCGAGGTCACGCCCTTCGCGACGGTGGGCGACGACGAGCTGGGGGAACTGCTCCTGGCCCGGCTGTCCGCCGAAGGATTCGCGGCGCCCCGGCTCACGGTCTCGGCGAGCCGGTCGACCTCCTACAGCCTGGTGCTCGAGCAGCCCGGCATCGACCGCACCTTCTGGCACCACACCGGCGCCAACGAGGAGTTCGACGGCGCCGACGTCGAGATCACCGGCCAGGGCCTCCTCCACCTGGGATACCCGACCCTGCTGCCCGGGCTCCTGGCCCAGGACGGACGGCCCCTGGTCGACCTGCTCTCGCGAGCGCGAGCGGAGGGCGTGACCACGTCGCTCGATCTCGCCGTCGTCGACCCGTCGTCGGCGAGCGGCACCGTCGACTGGGATGCCCTGCTCACCGCGGCCTTCGCACAGTGCGACATCGCGAGTCCGAGCGTCGACGATCTGGTGTCGGCGCTCCGGATCGACGAACCGTACTCGCCCGGTCTGGTCGACCGCCTGGCCGACCGGATGCTCGCCGACGGCGTCGCGGTGGTCGCGATCTCCGCCGGCCGGCACGGGCTCCGCCTGCGCGCCGGGTCGGTGGAGCGACTCCGCGCGGCCGGAGGCGTGCTCGCGCCCGTCGCCGAGGTGTGGGCCGATCAGGCTCTCACCGTTCCCCCGCTGTGGGTCGAGCATCCGGTCACCACGAACGGCGCCGGCGACGCGAGCACCGCCGGTCTGCTCTTCGCGCTCTCCCGCGGCGCAGATCCCGGGCAGGCCGCAGCGCTCGCGGCCGCCTGCGCCGCCGCGATCATCAGCGGCAACCGAGCCACCCCCGCCGCCGTGCTCGCCCTCGAACCGTCCACCGCCGGCCTGTTCGGGGACTGAACCCGCCCAGGCCCCACGCCCGCCCACGAGAGGATCCCCGATGGACCCCATACTGCTCCCGGCCAACCAGCCCCTCGCCCGCTTCTACCAGGGCGGCGAGCGCATCTCGCGGTTCCGGGGCGAGCATCCGTCGCCGCCGAACACCCCCGAGGACTGGGTGGGATCGACCACGAGCGTGCGGGGAGACGCCCCCGCGGGCCTGACCCGGCTCGACGACGGCCGGCTCCTCGCCGACGCGATCGCCGACGACCCGGCCGCCTGGCTCGGCCCCGCCCACGTGGAGCGGTACGGCGCCGACACGATGCTGCTCGTCAAGCTGCTCGACGCGGGCCAGCGGCTTCCCGTGCACGCGCATCCCGACGGCCGCTTCGCGGGCGAGCACATCTCGGCCGCGCACGGCAAGGCGGAGGCCTGGTACATCCTGAGCCCGGGCGTGGTGCACCTGGCCCTCACCCGCGCGGTGGTCCCGGAGGAGCTCGCCGAGCTGGTCGCCTCGCAGGACTCGGCCGGGATGCTCGCGCTGATGCACGCGATCGCGGTGGAGCCGGGCGACTGCGTCTTCGTGCCGCACGGCGTGCTGCACGCGATCGGCGCCGGCATCCTGCTGGCCGAGGTGCAGGAGCCCGAAGACCTCTCCATCCTGCTGGAGTGGGAGGGCTTCGACCTCGACGGCGAGAAGCACGGCCACCTCGGCCTGGGCTTCGAGCTCGCGCTCACGGCCGTGGAGACCCGGGGCCGTTCGGGCGCAGAGGTCGAGGGGCTCGTGCGGCGCGCCGTGCGGCACGGCGCCGCTCTTCCCACCGGCGGCGAGGAGTTCTTCCGCCTCGACCGCATCGAGGGGGCGCGCGAGTTCCCGGCGGGGTTCGCCATCGTGGTCGTGCTCGACGATTCCGCACGGCTGACGGTCGATTCTGGCGACTCCCGGATGCTCCGCGCGGGTTCCACCACGCTCGTCCCCTTTGCCGCGGGAGCGTTCACCCTCTCGGGCTCGGCGCTCGTCGCCCGTCCGCCGCGCGCATGACAGGCTCGCCGAGCACGCCTGAGACCCGCGTCGCCACAGCGGAGACGCTGAACCGCGACGGGCTGTTCGCCACTCCGCGGCCGTGGGCCGGGGTCAAGGAGTCCTACGGCGCTCCGGGAACCGCCGCGGCCGAACGGATGCTGACCGCCCGCCTGTTCGACTCCCTCGAGTTCGAGGTGCTGCCCGGCCGCGGCTTCGACATCGGCGACACCTGGCATCGCGGCATCCCGCTCTCGTGGTTCTCGCCGGTGCGCGACGCCCGGGCGCTGCCCTCGCCCTCGGGCACGGAATGGCTCTCGCGCTTCACCGGCGGGCTGTTGACCACGTGCGGCTTCGGCACCGTCGGAGCAGCCGGCAACGGCGAAGGGATGCACGGGGTCGTGAGCCACCTGCCCGCCGACGAGGTCTCCTGGCAGCTCGACGAGCACGGGGGTGTGCAGTTCGGCGCGGTCGTCGAGAGCGTCGCGCTCTTCGGCCCGTCGTTCCGGATGCGGCGCAGCATCCGTGCGGTCGCCGAGGGCGCGGTGTCACGCCTCACCGTGACCGACGTGCTCACGAACATCGGGCCGCAGGCCGCGCCGCTGAGCCTGCTGTACCACGTGAACTTCGGCGCGCCCCTGGTGGCCCCGGGGACTTCGGTCGCCATCGATGGTCTCGGGGTCACCGCCTCCGCACCGCACCCCGAGGTGCCCGACTGGGCCGTGCTGCCGGAGCCCGTCTCCGCCCTGACCGAGGCCGTGTTCGAGCACCAGGGCGTCGCCGTCGACGAGGACGGCTTCGCGCGGGCGACGATCCTGAGCTCGGCCCACGACCTCGGGGTCGTGGTGGAGTGGACGGCTGCGACGCTTCCGCATCTGCACCAGTGGGTCTTCCCCACGCGTGGCCGGTGGGCACTGGGCATCGAGCCCTCCACGGCGCCGCTCTTCGGCCCGCTCCGCGAGGGACCGAACGCCGGCGCCCCGGTCCTGCAACCCGGCCACTCACGCACGCACACTGTACGCATCTCGGTCGGCCCAACCGAGGCGATCTCGCGGGCCTGAGCCACCTGACCCCACTCGACGCCCCCCATCCACCACCCACACCTCACCTCACCTCACCCCCCACCGCCTCATCCAAAAACAAGGAGTTTCGGGGGGRCACGCCGGCTGATTCTTCCGCAGGTCGGCGTGTCSSCCCGAAACTCCTTGTTTTTCAACTGACGGAGGGAGTAGCAGGAGCGACAGGCGGGCGGAGGGACGGAGGACGGATGAGGGGACGGCCCCGTCACTGGTTCGAGAACGCCGCGTCGAAGGAGGCTGTGGGGAGAGGCCACAGCTTCGAGCGCACGAACCCGAGGGCCTCGGGCGCGCCGTGCATCCGGTCCATCCCGGCGTCCTCCCACTCGATCGAGATGGGGCCGGCGTAGCCGATCGCCTGCAGCGCCCGGAACGCGTCCTCCCACGGCACGTCTCCGTGCCCGGTCGAGACGAAGTCCCAGCGGCGGTGCGGGTCGCCCCACGGCAGGTGGGAACCGAGCACCCCGGCGCGCCCGTCGTGCGGACGGAGCCGGGTGTCCTTGCAGTCCACGTGGTAGATGCGGTCACGGAAGTCCCCGATGAAGCCGACGGGATCGATGTTCTGCCACATCATGTGCGAGGGGTCCCAGTTGAACCCGAACGCCTCCCGGTGGCCGATCGCCTCAAGGGTGCGCACGGCCGTCCAGTAGTCGTAGGCGATCTCTCCCGGATGCACCTCCAGGGCGAACCGCACCCCTTCGTCGTCGAAGACGTCGAGGATGGGGTTCCAGCGCGTGGCGAAGTCCTCGTAACCCGCGTCGATCACCGAGGCCGGAACGGGCGGGAACATCGCCAGGTACGGCCACACCGAGGAGCCGGTGAAGCCCACGACGGTGTCGACGCCGAGCTTGCGGGCCACCCGCGCCGAGCGCTTCATGTCCTCCGCCGCACGCTGCCGCACTCCCTCCTGGTCGCCGTCGCCCCAGACGTACGGGCGCAGGATCGCCTGGTGCCGGAAGTCGATCGGCGCATCGCAGACCGCCTGCCCAGCCAGGTGGTTCGAGAGGGCGAACACGCTCAGCCCGTGCCGGTCGAGCACCTCGAGCCGCGACGCGAGATATGCGTCGTCCTCATCCGCTCGCTGCAGGTCGAGGTGGTCGCCGGATGCCGCGATCTCGAGCCCGTCGTAGCCCCACGACGCGGCCAGGCGCGCGACCTCCTCGAACGGCAGGTCTGCCCACTGGCCCGTGAACAGGGTGACCGGATGCCTGTCACTCACGCCGCGTCAGCCCTCCGTCTTCACCGGCTGCTCGCCGGCGGCCTCGTCTTCGTGGAGCTTGCGGGTCTCGCTCTTGAAGATCCGCAAGGATTGGCCGACGCTCTTCGACAGAGCGGGCAGCCGCGTCGCTCCGAAGAGCAGCAGGATGACGGCCAGGATGAGCAGGAGGTGCCATCCGGTGAGATTTCCGAGCATGAGGGGTTCCGATCGTCGAGGGAGTCCGCGCGGTCACGCGATGGTCAGCAGCTGGGCCGTGGCATCCCAGGTGACGGTGAAGCCGAGCGACTGGAAGTAGGTGGCCGCGATGTAGAAGCGGCCGCCCACCCACTGGCAGGGCGCATCCAGGTGCACGACGGTCGCGCCCGTGTGGGCGGTGCTGCTGCCCACCTGGGCGATCAGAGTGGTGCCGGAGCGCACGCCGACGAACCACTGAACGTCGGGCCGCCACTCCGGGCGACCCCCGATCGCCTCCACCACGTAGGCCGCCGGCACCATCGGCGTGCCGTTGGGGGCGATCAGCGGAACCGCGGTGCGCGAGTACTTGCCGCTGACGAGCAGCGACAGAGGGGGGAACGGCACCTTGACCACGCCGATCTCGTCGATCGTGAAGTTGCCGGGGGTCGACATCATGTCGAGCCGGATCTGCCGGATCGTGCCGACCCATTTGGGGTTGCCCCACGCCGCGATGTACCCCACGCCGTACGCGTTGTTGTACGAGTCGATGATCACCTGCGCGCCCTTGTCCTGACTCCAGGTGGAGTCGGCTTCGGTGCGGAAGTAGAAGTACTCCGGGGGCGTGTCGCTCTTCATCCGCACCCTGACCCAGGGTGCCTGATTGGCGTCGATGCCGAGGTGGTCGGGTGACACGAGACCCGGGTCGGTGCCGATCGAGGTGGCCGTCAGCAGTCCGCCCAGCACCTGGATGTTCGTCACCTGGTTGTTCTCGCTGTTGGTCCAGCCCTCGACGTCGCCGTCGGTGTTGAACATCCACCGCGTCCAGTAGTCGTCGGGCTTCGCCGGGGCCGGCAGCTCCTTGAGCGGCTGGGTGCGGGCGGCCGGGTAGAGCAAGCCCAAGCGCGCCGCCTGCGTGGTCGTGGGCGTGACGTTGGCTCCATGAGCGCTCGCCCCGAAGACGTCGGCGACGGCGTTCACATAGCCGAACCCGGCGAGCGCGCTCGGCATCACGAAGTGGCCCTCGCCGAACTCGTTCCAGTTGTCGACGAGCACCATCGACCGGCCGAGGCTCGTACTCGGCAGCGCCGGCATGAAGGTGTCGCGCACCCAGGTCGCGTTCGCCTCGAAGTCGGTCACGCTCGCCCAGGCTCCCGGCGTCAGGTTCCACGGCAGCTGGTCCTGCCCCATCGAGATGGTGGGCACGACGTCGACCACGGCGTTGCCGCGCCAGGTGAGCAGGTTCTGCCGGTAGCCCTCGGTGAGCGCGGCGACGGAGCCGACGCTGTACTTGTACTGGGCGTCGACGCCGACGGTCGGCGCGTTGGCGTCGACCTGCGGGGCGATGATGATCAGGTCGTCGAACCCGGCCGCCTGCACCGCCGTGCGGAGGTACGCGACCTCCGCGGCCGCCGCCGCAGCGCTGCCGAAGGTCGTGATCAGCTTCGGGATGGAGTAGATCGAGAAGACCGGCTTGTTGTCGATGACGAGGTAGTCGGGGTCGCGGAAGTAGTACTCGATCCAGTAGGGCACCATCACCGTGCGGAAATCGCTGCTGTTGGTGGCGCCGCTGCTGATGTTCTCGTACATGATGGCGAACTTCACCAGCGACTTGTACTGCGAGGTGAAGAGCCCCTGGTGGATGTGGTGCCCGAGGTCGGGCACCTTGATCGGCTGCCCCACTCCGTCGAGCGGGCGGAACCAGCACGCCAGCTCGAACGAGATGCCGTTCTCCACCATCCACTTGATGCCCCAGTCGGTGACCTCCGGGTCGCCTTCGTCGTACCAGCCGAGCAGCGGTTTGCGGCTCGGGTAGGGGCTCAGAGCATCCCAGCCCTGGTGGTGGCCCTCGCGCCAGCCGGCGAAGGTCTGCACGCCGACGAGGTAGTCGCCGGTGTTCAGCGGCACGGGGGTCGGCACGTAGTCGCTCGGCAGCGGCGGGGTCAGCGAGAGCCGGATGTCGTCGAGGTAGACCTTCCCCGACGTGCCCGCCCCCACGCCGAAGGTCAGCGTGTCGATGGCCGTGACGGCCGGGATCGCGACTCCGGATGCCGCCGTCTTGCCGTTCACCCAGACGGTGGCCAGGTTGTTCGTCGTGTCGGTCGTCACGCGCACGTGGTACCAGAGGTTGGGCTTGCAGTCGTAGCAGACGACCGGCGTTCCACTCGCATCCGCGTAGGTGATGCTGCCCGCGGAGGCGCCGATCTGGAGCCCGGCCGTCGTGCCGGCCGAGAGCACGGCGGAGACGTTCTGGGCGCCCAAAGGGGCGAGAAAGCGGAACTCGAGGGTGAGGTCGTCGTTCTGCGCGGCGAAGGTGCGCCGGAAGGTTGCGGTCTCGGTGGCCGCGAGCGTGTTCACCAGGAGGCTGTAGCGGTCGGCGTAGCTCGATCCGTGCAGTTCGGCGATCGAGAAGACCGCACCGGCGCCGGCCGTCGTCCAGTCGGCGGGGAGGCCCGACGGCACGGTCACGAATGACTCGTTGACGAGGAAGCCGCGGTGGATGCGCACCGTGTCGATGTAGAAGTTGCCGACGAAGGCCTCGCTCGTCTGCATCGTGAAGAGGTCGAGCACGGTCGCGGACTGGGCGAAGGCGACCGCGCTGGCCGCCAGAGCGCCGTTCACGTAGACCGTGAACTGCGCGGCGGCGAGGTCGAGCACCACCCGCACCCCCATCGGGGTTCCGACGGCGGTGCTCGCCAGGTTCTGGCTGCCCGAGGGCGTCTGCAGGCTCAGCTGCCCCGAGTTCGCGGTGAGCACCACGGCGTTCGCCCCGGTGGTGCCGATCGTCCAGGTCACGCCGTTCAGCGCGGTGATGGGCTCGAACCGGAAGTCGACGGTGAGAACGCCCGCCGTGTGCGCCGTGAAGCGGCGCTGCATCACGATGGGCAGGCCGCCGCTGTCGGTCACCTTGGCCCAGCGCCCGTAGGCGAAGGTGAAGCTGCCGCCGGCCTGGCGCACGTCCCACCCCGACGGCACCACGAGAATCGGGTCGGTGACGGCGTTCGGCATGTGGAAGTCCTCTTCCACCAGGTACCGCGCGGTGCCGGTCGACGCCGACACGCCCCTTCCGGCGATCGCGGGGAGCGGGCGGGCCGCAACCGGCGCCGGAGCGTCCCCTAGCGCGAGGCCACTGGCGGCCGCAGCGGCTGCGGCGATGGCCAGGAACGAGCGGCGGCTGATGCCCTTGCCGGGCTCGGGCTGCAACAACCACTCGCTCTGGAGGACGGATTCGGTATCTGGATCGACTGCATCGCGCACAAGGACTCCCTTATCCTCTAGTTCGGTATTCTGAACTTAAATACGTCAGAATGAACTTCGTGCCTGACGCTACTGGAGCCGGGCCGTTGGAGGCAAGGGTCGATCGCAAAATCGCCGAACGGCGCCCGCGGGCAGACGAGAGCGCCCCTCCCTCGAGGGGGTCACTCCGGAGCCGTCGCTAAGGACGGATGGTCGCCTCGAGCTCGGAGACGGTGGCGCGCAGCTGCGCGAGGATGTCTGCCGGCCACTGCTCGGTCGTGAGCGAGGTCGGCATGGTGACGGAGAGCGCCATCTGGCGGTGCGCGTCGGACAGGAACGGCAGCGGCACGGCGACGCAGCGGCATCCGCTGATGTACTCCTCGTCGTCGACCGCGAAACCCTCACGGCGGACGCGGTCGAGAAGAACGAGGAGCTCGTCGACGTCGGAGACCGTGCGCTCCGTCAGGTGGGCGAGCGGGGCGGCGGCGCGGAGGCGTCGCTCCGCCTCCGCAGGCGGGAGCAGGCCGAGGAGCGTCTTGCCGATGCCCGTCGCATGAGCCGGCAGCTGCGTTCCCACCGACGACGCGAGACGCATCGTGCGAGCGGCCTGGCTGATCGCGATGTAGACGTTGTTCACGCCGTCGAGCTGTGCGAGCTGAACCGTCTCGCCCACGGCGGCGGCCAGCTTGTCCATCAGCGGGCGCACGATGCCGAGCAGGTCGGTGTGGCCGCGGAAGTTCTGGCCGATCTGCCAGGCGCGGAGCCCCAGCGAGTACTGACGGGTGCGCGGGTCGTGCGCGACCCATCCGGTGGCCGTGAGCGTCTGAAGGAGCCCGTGCGCGCTGGAGCGGGGAATGGAGAGTTCGGTCAGGATCTCGCCGAAGCTCACGCTCTCGTGCTCGCTCACGTACTCGATCAAGCCGAGGGCGCGCTCCGCGGACTTGACGCTCGTGCCCTTGTCGTCACTGGCCATGATCTGCCTCTCCATCGCGGCAAGCGGCGAAATGCCGCGTTTTCCAGCCGGATGCCATCCCGTCTATAGGATCAGAATACAGCTAGATGAACTTTTAGCAGCTTGACGAAGCCATAGTTCATGGGTGTGAACGCGGATTCCTTGACATGAACCTTCCGGCATGCGAGACTTTCGATCATTCGGCCCGATGCGGCCCCCTGACGGGCCCACGGTCGAGCACTTGCGCGCTGACGCCGGCGATCGACACTCCTGATCGCCGCGGCCAGCACCCGACTCATTGTGGAGTGGACATGGCAATACAGACACCTGACCGGGTGGTGCCGGACACGGTGGCGATCCTGGCGGACACGAATCCGCCGAGGCGCCCTCGCCGCCGGCGATCGATCAGCTGGGGGGCCTACCTCGGGCTCGCCCCGTTGGCGATCATGCTGGGAGTGTTCTGCTACTACCCGGCGGCGAGCGGCATCTTCCACTCGTTCTGGAACTGGAACCCCGGCGGGGAGTCGACCTTCACCGGTTTCGACAACTACGCCACGATGATGAGCGACCAGCTCTGGTGGGAGTCGTTCAAGAACCTCGGCATCATCTTCATCTTCGGCGTGGTCTCCTGGGTGATCCCGCTGGCGGCGGCCGAGCTGCTCATCTCGCTGCGGAGCGAGCGCGCGCAGTTCGTCTACCGCACCCTCCTGATCGTGCCCATGGCCTTCCCCGGCGTGGTCACCGCGCTCATCTGGTCGTTCCTCTACCAGCCCAACGACGGGGTCATCAACACCTTCCTGAAGTCGGTCGGCCTCGACGCGCTCGCCCAGAACTGGCTCGGCGATCCGCACCTCGCGCTGATCTCGCTGCTGTTCATCGGCTTCCCGTTCATCGCGGGCCTGCCGTTCCTGATGTTCTACTCGACGCTGCAGAACATCCCGAAGGAGATCTTCGAGGCCTGCTCGCTCGACGGGGTGAACCGGATCCAGCGGCTCTTCCTCATCGACCTGCCGCTGATGGGCCGTCAGCTGCAGCTGCTGCTCGTGCTGGTGATCATCGAGACCCTGCAGTACGGGTTCGTCGCCTACATCCTCACCAGCGGAGGGCCCGACAACGCGACGACGGTGCCCGTGCTCCACATGCTGAGCGAGGCCTTCAACGGGGGCAACTGGGGCTATGCGGCAGCGCTGTCGACCACCCTCTTCGTGCTCACCGTCGTCTTCAGCACGATCGTGGCCGTCGCCAAGCGCCGCGATTCCACGACCAATGTGAAAGGGATGTGACCCTCATGTCTGCAGCGACCATCGAGGCACCGAGCCGGCAGCCCCGCACGAGGGTGAAACGCCGCCGCAGCGGCGCACCCATCCACATCGCCCTGATCGCGATCGTGGCCGTGGGGCTGCTGCCCTACCTCTTCGTGCTCACCACCTCGGTGAAGACCAACGAGCAGTTCGCCACGAGCTACTGGGCGCCGTCGTTCCCCCTGCACTTCGAGAACTACGCCACGGCCTGGAACCAGATCGCCCCGTTCATGCTGGTCTCCGTCGTGGTGGCCGCCATCTCGATCGTCGGGATCGTCGCCCTCAGCCTGCTCTCGGGATACGTCTTCGCCCGATTCCAGTTCCCCGGCCGGCGGTTCTTCTTCACCATGGTGATCGCGCTGCTGATGGTGCCGAGCATCGCGAGCCTCATCCCGCTGTTCGTGATGATGCGCGACCTCGGCCTGCTGAACACGCTCTGGGTGCTCATCGTCCCGAGGATCGCCGGAGGCGCGGTGCTCGGCACCATCCTGATGAAGACCTTCATCGAGGGCATCCCCCAGGAGCTGTTCGACGCCGCCCGGGTCGACGGCGCCGGCGCTGGGCGCCTGTTCCGCTCGATCATGCTGCCGCTGTCGCTGCCGGTCGTCGGCACCGTGTCGCTGCTCACCGTGATCGGCGTCTGGAACGACTTCTTCTGGCCCCTGCTCACGGTGACCGACAACGCCCTGAAGCCGGTGAGCGTCGGCCTGCTCTTCTTCCGCGGGCAGGCGGGCACCGACTACGGCGCGATGTTCGCGGGCTACATGATCGCGAGCCTGCCGCTGCTGCTGCTGTTCCTCTTTCTTTCCAAGTACTTCCTGGCCGGAATCCAGGGCGGGCTCCCGGGCTCGCACTGACCGCACCTCCGGCCGTTTCGTCACCAATCACACAGAAGGGCAATACAAGGATGTATAACAAGCTCAAACCGATCATCGCGCTCGGGGTGGTCGCAGCCACCGCACTCGCACTCGCCGGATGCGCTCCCAGCGCGAGTCCAGGCAAGACCACCATCACGATCGCCGGCCCCAACCAGTGGAACACCGACGCGCAGAGCTTCGGACCGGCCTGGGAAGACCTCGTCGCGCGTTTCGAGGCGGCCGAGCCGAACATCGAGGTGAAGACGGTGGTGCTGCCGCTCACGGAGTTCTACCAGACGCTCTCGACGCAGCTCGCCGCCGGCACGGCCCCGGAGCTGATCTTCAACCAGGTCTCGCACAAGCCCGACCAGGTCGTCGCTCTCGACGACTACTTCGACAAGCCGAACCCGTACATCGAGGGCAACGAGAAGTGGATCACCGCTTTCAACCCCGACTACATCGGCGGCCCGTCGAACCTGGGCCGCAATGCGGCGCAGCACTACGAGTTCGTGCCGTTCAACCTCTACCTCAGCGGCATCTACTACAACAAGGACGTGTTCAAGGCCGCCGGGATCTCTGAGGCGCCGGCCACCTACGGCGACCTGATCAAGGACTGCAAGGCGATCAGCGCAGCGGGCTACACCCCGCTGGCCTTCGACAACAGCTACCTCGCCCAGGCGAGCGTGGTGAAGCCGATCACCTCGATGCTGCTCACCAAGTACTTCGACGAGCTGAACTACTACGGCCCCGACGGCAAGCCCGGCACCTCGAAGGCGATCTCGGTGAAGGACTTCTCCAAGGGCGTGCTCACCGGGGAGTTCACCCCGCAGAACACCCCCGAGATCGGCGAGGCCTTCACGCTCGCGAAGCAGGTCGTCGACGCGTGCGCCACGCCCAACTGGTCGGGTGTGGCCAGCACCGGGGCCGCCTTCACCGGCGCCCAGGAGTTCCTGGCCGGCAAGGCCGGCATGTCCTTCGGCGCCAACTTCTCGGCGAACAGCCTCGAGAACGTCGGCTGGGACTACGGAACCCTTCCGTTCCCCACGGTCACCAAGCAGGACACCCCCCTCTCCACCGGCGAAGCGGCCCGCTCGGGCGCCAACACCGGTGGAACGAGCTACATGATCCCGGCCACCACCAAGGGCGACAAGCTCGACGCGGCCGTGAAGTTCCTGCAGTTCGCCTCCAGCCCCGTGGGCATCCAGCCCTGGCTCGACAAGACCGGCGGCATCCCGGCCCTGGCCGACGCGAAGCCCGCACCGGGTCTCGAGGGACTCACCACGGGCGACTGGGCCCTCAGCCCGACCGTTCCGCAGCCGGCGCTGCTGCCCAAGGCGCTTCTCGGCCAGGCGATCTACACGGGCTACCTGACGGGCAACAAGTCGCTCGACGACGAGCTCACCGAGACGCTGGACCAGTGGACCACGAGCGCGAAGGAAGTCGCCGCCGACGGCAAGTGGACCGACGACTGGGTGCAGAAGTAGCACCCGAACCCACACACAGGATCTGGCCCGCGGTCTCGCATCGCGGGCCAGATCCGCATGAGGAGGCATGATGATCCGAGTAGGTCTGGTCGGCTGCGGCTGGTGGGCCGCGCACGCGCATGTGCCCGCCATCGAGGCGCATCCGGATGCGGCGCTCGTCGCGGCGAGCGACCCCGACCCGGCGCGCCTCGCGGCGGTGACGGCGGGGTCTCCGAACGTGCGGGGCTTCTCGACGGTCGAGGAGATGCTGTCGGTGAGCGACCTCGACGTGCTCGTGGTCGCGTCCCCGGCCGCGTTCCACGTGGGCGTCGCGCGCGCCGGCCTGCTGAGCGAGGTCAACGTGCTCGTGGAGAAGCCGTTCACCCTGCACGCCGCCGAGGCCCACGAGCTCGTGCGCCTGGCGCAGGCGCGCCGGCTCGGCCTCACGGTGAGCCTGCCCTACCAGTACACCGCGGCGGCACGGGCGATTCGCGCGCTGCTGACGGACGGCACGCTGGGCGACCTCGTCGGCGTGCACGCCGTGTTCGAGTCCTACACGGGGCCCCTCTACTCCGGCGACGTCGACGAATACCTCCGGCGCGTGAACCGTCCGCATGCCGTCGCTCCGCTGCCCGGCACCTACGCGGATGTCGCGGTCGCCGGCGGCGGTCACGGCCAGTCCCAGACCTCCCACGTGGTCTCGGCCATCATGGATGCCACGGGCGCGAGACCGGAGCGGATCTCCGGCGAGAGCGTCTTCGTCTCCCCCGGCATGGACACGGCCAATGCGATCGCGCTGCGGCTCTCCGGCACGGCGGTCGCGACCGTCTTCTCCTCGGGAGGAGCGCTGCCCGGCCTCGCCGCGCAGCAGTCCGTCACCTACCTCGGCACCGCCGGCTCGGCGCGGCACGACCTCGCCCGGGCGACGCTCGACTGGGCGGCGGCGGATGGCGCGAGCGGCCACGTCGAACCGGGAGACGGCGAGTCGGCCTATCCGAACGGCGCCCCCGTCAGCACGCTGATCGACGCGGTGACCCAGGTGCGAGCAGGCCACTCCGACGAGGCGCTGCTGGAACTCACCGCGGGCGCAGAGCGCGCCGCTCGCGCGGTCGCGGTGATCGAGAGCCTCTACCGTGAAGATGCGGTCCGTGACTGAGCAGCCGGCACCGGTGCATGCCGCCGGTGCCGGCCCGCGCCGACCGTCCATTCGCGTTCACCGACGCGCACGGTCGCCACGGCTCCGACCGGGATCTCGACGTCGATGACGACGCCGGACGCCTCGATGCGCCAGCTGACTCCGGCCCGACCGAGCGGAGTGAGCACCTCGGCCTCGGCGGAGGCCAGGCCGAGCACGGCCGGCTCGATGCGGATCTCGCGCCAGCCGGCGGCCGCCGGGGAGATGCCGGCTACCGAGCCGAACAGCCAGTCGTCGACGGTGCCGAGGAAGTAGTGGCCGTGCGATCGGGCGGCCGGGCTCCAGTGCTCCCAGAGCGAGGTCGCGCCGGCTTCGAGCCAGAGACCCCAGCTCGGGTAGTCGGTCTGCAGGGCCACGGCGAGCGCCGCGTCGGCGTGCCCGCAGCGGGTGAGCTGCGGCAGCAGGTACTTGGTGCCGAGGGCGCCGGTGTTCAGGTGGTCGCCGTTCTCCCGGATGATCCGGGCCAGCGTGTCGGCCACCGGCCGGCGATGCCGCTCCGGCAGCAGGTCGAAGGCGAGCGCGAGCACCTGGTGCGTCTGGCGGTCTCCGTGGTCCCCTGCGCCCACGACCTGTTCGCGGTCGACGTCGAGGAACTCCTCGACGAATCGTCGCCGCAGCCGGGTGGCGTGCGCGGTCCAGGCATCCGGGTCGTGGCCCAGCACCCGGGCCGTCTTCGCGGCGATGTCGAGACCCGCGATCAGGAATGCGGTGGCCGCGATGCGCGTGTCTTCGGGCGCGTTTCCTCCGCCGGGGTCGGCATCCGGGCTCACCCAGTCGCCGAGGGTCGTGTCGGCGATGCCGTCGGGCCACCGCGAGAGCTCGAACTCGAGGTAGGCGCTCGCATCGGGCCAGGTGTCGGCGAGAACGCGCTCGTCGCCGCGCTGCCAGTAGAGCTCCCACGGCACGAACAGCAGCGACGCGTGCCAGGTCGGTGCCGGCGTCCAGTCCATCGACCAGCCGCCGTGCGGCGCGATCACCTCGGGGGCACCCGTGCCGTGCCGCGAGGCCGCGATGTCGTCCGCCCATTTCGCGAGGAGCTCGTGGCTGTCGAGGTTCAGCAGCATGAGTTCGGCGCCCAGCATCCCGTCGCCCGTCCAGCCGTTCTTCTCGTACTTCGGGGTGTCGGTGGGAAGGCCATGGAGATTGTTGAGCACCGTGTCGACGGTGAGCTCGTGCAGGCGGTTCAGCAGGGCGTTCGAGCTGTGGAAGCGGCCGGTTCGGGCGACTGCGGTGTGGAGCAGCTCGGCCTCGACGACGGGCTCGCGCGCCGCCTCGACCTCGACGTAGCGGAAGCCCTGGTAGCCGAAGCGCTGAGTCCAGTGGAGCGGCTCGCCCGAGAGGGTGATCCGGCTCTCCTGGAACCGCCCCGCGTAGTAGCCGTGCGGATCGTCGTTGTCGGGCCGGCCATCCGCCCGGAGCCTCTCGGCCGTGCGGACGGTCACCACGTCGCCCGGTGCGCCATCGAGCTGGAGACGGATGCGTCCCGCGATCACGCGGGGGAAGGTGAAGAGCCACCGGCCGGGCGCGCTCTGTTCGACGCTCTCAGGGTCGAAGCGCTCCATCACCGAGATCGGCGGCTGGCGCTGGTTGACGCTCCGGCCACGAGGGCCGGTCGCGCGCGCGACCGGCGCCCATCCCGCGTCGTCGTAGCCCGCCGCGGAGAACCCGGGTCGGTCGGCTCGCGCGTCGAAGTCCTCGCCGCCGTAGAGATCGTCGTAGCGGGTGGGGCCGTCGACGGCCCGCCAGCCCTCGTCGGAGAGCACCAGCACGTCGTCGCCCGTCACGATCAGGATGCGCACGCAGGGCTCGTCGTGCCACGGCGCGGTCTCCCAGTTCCAGGTCGAGCGCGAGGCCATGCCGTAGAAGCCCCGACCGAGCTCGACGCCGATGGCGTTGCGGCCGGGCACCAGGAGCTCGGTGATCTCCACCACGACGTACTGGGCGGTGACGTCGTAGTCGGTGAAGCCGGGCGCGAGGTCGAACCCGGGCACGAGCACGCCGTTGATCTCGGGGCGCGCGTAGCCTCCGGCGCCGACCACGAGGTAGCTCGGAGCGGCCGGCGGCGGCCCGGCGAGCCGTGCGCCAGTCAGCGGTGGGCCCGCGAGGTGCGCACCAGCGCGCCGCGGCACGGCCAGCTCCCACCCGTCGAGCTGCGGACCGGCCGGCTCCCGCCCGTCGAGCTGCGGGCCGGCCACCTCCGGTCCAGCGCGCCGCGGCACGGCCAGCTCCCGCCCGTCGAGCTGCGGGCCGGCCACCTCCGGTCCAGCGCGCCGCGGCACGGCCAGCTCCCACCCGTCGAGCTGCGGGCCGGCCGGCGTCGGCACCGTGAACTCCTGGCGCAGCAGCGGCGCGGCGCCGCCCGGGGTCGGGTGGGAGATCCACTGCGCTCCGCGCCAGTCGTCGTCGAGGATGCCCGTGACGAAGCAGGAGGATGCTCGCGCGGTGCCGTCATCCGTCGTCACGGCGACCTGCCAGCGGTAACGGGTCAGCGAGCGGAGGGTGGGGCCGTCGTACTCGACGTCGATGCCCGGGCCGCCGCTCGGGTCTTCGCTACTCCAGAGGCACGGGCCATCCGGTGCGAACAGCTCGATCCGCCAGCTCTGCACCCGGGCACCCCCCGGGCCGCTCTCGACCACCCAGCCGAAGCGCGGCCGCACGTCGACGCCGAGCGGCTCCTCGGCGTGCTCGACGGTGAGGCGCGTGAGGCGCACGGCCATCGGCGGCTAGCCGATCCGGTAACGGTCGAGCGCGTCGTCGTCGACGTCGATGCCGAGCCCCGGCCCCGTCGGCACGCTGATGCGCCCGCGGTCGATGCTCCACGGCGCACTGCGGAGCACGCTCTCGTTCAGGCTCCACGCCTCATCCGGATGCAGCGTCGGCGGGATGATCGCGAGCTCCTGCCACTCCGGCCCGATGAGCGCGGCGGCCTGGAGCCAGCCCGGCAGCCGCAGTCCGCCCGTGCCGTGCAGGCACACCGGCACGCCGAGCGCCTCGGCCATGGCCGCCACCCGCACGGTGGGCAGGATGCCGTTGGCGATCGACGCATCCGGCTGGATCACGTCGAAACTGCGCGCCACGAGCGCCGCGGCGAACTCCGCGGGGGTCGTGTAGCCCTCTCCACCGACGATCTGCATGTCGATCTCGTCGGCGAGGCGGGTCTGGCCGCTCAGGTCGTAGCGGTCGAGCGGTTCTTCGAGCCAGCGCACGCCGACATCCTGCAGTTCGCGCGCCTCCGCGACCGCCTGCTCGTAGCTCCAGGTCGACCCGGAGACATGGGCGGTGCGATCGACCATCAGGGTGAACTCCGGGCCGGTCGCGGCCAGGATCGCCTCGCACAGTCGCGCGTTCTCGCCCGGTTCCCGCCAGCAGCGGATCTTCACCCCTTCGAATCCCGCCGCCTGGTAGGCCAGCACGGCGTCGACGGTCTCGGCGTGGCTGACGTGGGACTGCGAGGGGTCGCCGGGCCACACGAGGGTGACGTAGCCCTTCAGCTCCGGCATCCGCGCGCCGCCCAGCAGGGCGTGCACGGGTTCGCCGAGCGTCTTGCCCAGGGCGTCCCAGGCCGCGTGCTCGGCGCCGGCTCCGCGATTCAGGCCGCGGCGCAGCATCCCGTCGATGTCGGTGAGCGACGACCCTTCGGTGGCGGCGACGACCGCCGGCCAGACCGTGCGGTCGATGGGCCCCGCGAAGCTGTGGCCGCGCACGCCCTCGGTCGTGGTCATGCGCACCACGCAGTAGCGGTGGTAGTAGCCGGCCGCGACCTGCTCGGGCGTGGCCGGCAGGTTGATGGGAAAGATCTCGGTGCGGGCGATCTGCACGCCTGCGGTTCTCGACTGTGAGCCGTCAATCATGATTTCGAACTATAGCCGGGGAAGTGAGAGAGAATCTAGGCAAAAGTTCTCTATTTCGAACTGACTATCACTCTGGTGAACTTATTGATAAGGTGGCAAAGCCTCGACCGACGTCGGGCGACTCCGATGCGACGATGCGAGACGAGAGGAAATCGACCGTGCGAACACTGGTCCTGGAGGAATTCGGGCGCATGGCCCTGGCCGATCGCCCCATCCCGGAGGTCGCCCTCGGCGAGGTGCTGATCCGGGTGGCGTTCACGGGCATCTGCGGCTCCGACATCCACGGCTACACCGGGCACAACGGGCGCCGCGCGATCGGCCAGGTGATGGGCCACGAGAGCTCCGGAACGATCGAGGCCTTCGGAGAAGGGGATGCTCCGCTCGGGCTCGCGATCGGAGACGCGGTGACCTTCAACCCCGTCGTGCTGCCCCTCGCAGACCGGGTGGAGTTCATCGACCGCGAGCAGCACTCGCCCCGCAAGTCGGTGATCGGCGTCGACCCGGCGCGCTACGCCTCCTTCGCCGACTACGTCGTGGTGCCCGCGGTCAACGTGCTGCGCCTTGCCGACGGCATGCCCGTGGAGCACGGCGCACTCGTCGAGCCGACCGCGGTCGCGCTGCACGCCATCCGCCGCGCCGGAGTGACCGGCCGGGAGCGCGTGCTGGTCATCGGCGGCGGCCCGATCGGGCAGTCGGTGGTGCTGGTGCTGCAGGCGCTCGGCGTCGCGGAGATCTCCGTCAGCGAGATCAGCGCCGGCCGCCGCAGCCTGCTCGAGGGCATGGGCGTTCCCGTGATCGATCCGTCGGCCGGCGACCTCGCCGGCGCTCTCGGCCGTCACGGCGGCCCCGTCGACGTCGTCATCGACGCCGTGGGCAGCACGCACTCGCTCGCCGACGCCCTCGCCTGCACGGTGCTCGGCGGCACGGTCTGCCTGGTCGGCATGGGTGAGCCGCAGGTGCGCCTCGACGCCTTCCAGATCAGCACGGCCGAGCGCACGCTGGTGGGCAGCTTCACCTACTCCGCGCGAGACTTCGCTGACGCCGCAGCGCTGGTGGCCGACAACCCGCTCTCAGCCGCAGCACTGATCAGCAGAGTGATCGAACCCGAGAGCGCCGACGAGGCGTTCACCGACCTGGCCAACGGCGACGACATCCCGGGCAAGGTGCTCGTGGCCTTCACCAAGACCGCCGAATACGCGAAGTGAGGATGCGAGTGGCACAGAATCTGGTCTTCATCGGAGACAGCATCACGGAGGACGGACGACGGATCGATGACCCGTACGACCTCGGGGTCGGCTATGTGGCCCGCGTCGCACGCCGTCGCGCCGAGGCCGGCTTCGACGACCGCGTGGTCAACACCGGCATCGGCGGCAACCGCGCGGTCGATCTGGTGGCCCGCTTCGACCGCGACGGCCTCGCGCACGACCCCGACGTGGTGTCGATCCACGTGGGCATCAACGACACCTGGCGCCGCTACGACGGCGGCGAGGCGACCTCGACCGAGGCGTTCGAGGCCTCCTACCGCGACCTGGTGACGCGGGCGACGGATGCCGGGGCGCGCCTCGTTCTGATCGAGCCGTTCCTGCTCGCCATCCGCCCCGAGCAGACGACCTGGCGCGAAGACCTCGACCCCAAGATCGAGGTCGTGCGCGCTCTCGCGCGCGAGTTCGACGCTCAGCTCGTCGAGGCCGACGTAGCGTTCACCCGGGCGGGTTACGAGCGTGATCCGGCCGGGCTCCTCTGGGACGGCGTGCATCCGACCGACGCCGGTCGCGAGCTGCTGGCGCGCACGTGGTTCGAGTCGGTGACGATCTGATGCGCGTCGCGAACCTGAACGGCCGCGCGGTGCTGCTGGGCGACATCCGCGCGCTCGACATCGCCACGGCGAGCGCCGGCCGCTTCCCGGCCGACCCGCAGTCGGTGTACGCCTCGTGGGGAGAGCTGTGCGAGTGGGGCGAGGGGATCGACGTCGACCGGCACCCGCGTGCGACCGAGATCGACCGAACCACGCTCGGGCCGCCGGTGCCGCGGCCCGGTCAGATCCTGGCCGTCGGGCTCAATTACGCCGAGCACGCGGAAGAGTCTGGGCTGGCTCTGCCGGAGCATCCGCTCGTCTTCACGAAGTTCGCCTCGAGCCTCACCGGCCCCGACGCCGTGGTGCGGCTGTCGGGCGAACGGGTCGACTGGGAGGCCGAGCTCGTGGTCGTGATCGGGGCGGGCGGGCGCGACATCCCGGCCGCGGAGGCGTGGGACCGCATCGCCGGCCTCACGATCGGGCAGGACATCAGCGACCGCGACGTGCAGTGGTGGGGCGCGTCGGCGCAGTTCAGCCTTGGCAAGTCGTTCGAGGGGTATGCGCCGATGGGGCCCGCGGTGGTGAGCGTGGCCGAGATCTCGGCTGGGCACGACCGCGACGACCTGCGGGTGAGCTGCCGCAGCATCGATGCTTCCGGACGGGAGCGCGTGCTGCAGGACGGCCGCACCCGGGACCTGATCTTCACGATCCCGTCGATCATCGAGCAGCTCTCGGCCATCGTCGAGCTCCAGCCGGGCGATCTCATCTTCACCGGAACGCCCGCCGGGGTCGGCCAGGGCCGCACGCCGGAAGAGTTCCTCACGCCGGGGCTCATCCTCGTCACCGAGATCGACGGCCTCGGCTCGATCCGGCAGGAGTTCGTCTGACATGCTGCTCGGGGTTCAGTACTACCGCCCGCCGTCGCCCGACCCCGCGTTGTGGGAGCAGGACATCGCCGACATCGCCCGGGCCGGGTTCGGCACTGTGCAGCTCTGGCTGATCTGGGGCTGGGTGGAGGCGACGCCGGGCGAGTTCGAGTGGGGCGACTACGACCGCATCCTGGATCTCGCGCACGCTCGTGGTCTGCGTGTGGTGATCAGCACGATCGCCGAGATGCAGCCCGTCTGGCTGCTGCGCCGGTATCCGGATGCCGCGATGGTCGACCATCTGGGCCGGGTCACGCCCTCGACCACCCGAGTCGAGGCGCAGGCCGGGGTCACGCCCGGCGGCTCGATCGACGACCCGCGGGTGCTGGGGCACATGCGCGACTTCCTCGACGCGGCCGCGCGGCACTTCGCCTCGCACCCCGCGCTGGTGGCGTGGGACTGCTGGAACGAGAACCGCTGGGCGATGGAGGGCGACGGATACCTCGACTACAGCCCGGCGAGCATCCGGGCGTTCCACTCGTGGCTTGCGTCGCGGTACGGCGACCTCGACGGGGTGGCGCGCGCGTGGCGGCGGCGGTTCGCGACGTGGGACGACGTGCAGCCCGGCCGCAAGCCGGGACTGCCTTATACCGATCTCGTGGCGTTCCAGCGCTTCCTCACGGAGCGTGCCGCCGAGCATCTGCGCTTCCGGCGCGACACGATCCGCGCCGCCGACCCTGCGCATCCGATCTCCGCCCACTGCGGTGAGCCGTCTGTGAACTCGGCCGGCAGCCTGTTCGAGCAGCCGCTGTCGCGGGGCAACGACTTCGCGCTCGCCGCCGAGCTCGACGGATACGGATGCTCGAGCTTCCCGCACCTGCAGGGCATGTCGATGCTCGACCTCGGTCTGCGCATCGAGGCCACCCGCAGTGCCGCCGGCGAGCGTCCGTTCTGGCTGGCCGAGCTGCAGGGCGGAGGTGGCCGGCTCGGCCACCACGTGCTGCCCGCCGTGCGGGCCGACGAGCAGCAGCGCTGGCTGTGGAACGGGATGGGTCGCGGCGCCAAGGGCACGATCGTGTGGCAGTGGCGCGACGAGGTGCTCGGGCGCGAGTCGGGCGGCTTCGGGTTCGCCGGCGACGACGGACACGCTTCTGCGCGGGCGGAGGCGATGGCGCGCACGGCCGGCATCCTCGCCGAGCACGGCGACTTCCTCGACGCGTACCGCCCGGAGGCCGCCCAGGTGGGGGTGATGTTCCTCCCCGACACCTACTACCTCGAGTGGGCGCAGGACGCCAACGAGGGGCGTCAGGCGCGCGAGAGCGTGCTCGGCTGGATGCGGGCTTTCGAGGAACTGCAGCTGCCTTACGAGGTGCTCGACCCCGACCACCTCGACCGCCTTTCGGACCTCAAGCTCCTCGTGCTCCCCTGGCCGCTGAGCGTTCCCCCGGCTGCGCTGGCGGCCGTCGCCGCCTGGGTGGAGCAGGGCGGGCTGCTACTCACCGAGGCCGACCTCACCGCGTTCGACTCGGAGGCCTTCTACGACCCACCCGGGTCGCGCGGCGCGAGCACCCTCGGCCTGCGCTCGCTCGGTCGGCGCGAGCTGCCCGCATCCGGAACCCTCTCGCTGGAGCTCGACGGCGCTAGGTTCCAGCTCCCCGCCGCGAGCTGGCTCGAGCACTACGACCCGGCGGATGCGCGTGTGCTCGGCACCGACGACGGCCACCCGGTCGCCGTGGAGCGCTCGCTGGGCGCCGGCTCGGTGATCTCGATCGGCAGCTTCCCCGGCCTCGCGCACAGCCTCACGCCCTCGTCGGAGGTGCTCGACTTCGCCAGCCACCTGGCAAGCCGCGCGGGAGTCACGACCTCGGCACGCGTCCGCGGCACCGACGGCACCACCGTGCAGTGGCGCCGCGGCACGAGCGGCGACTGGTCGGTCCTCTTCCTCATCGGCGCCCCACACAGCGAGCTCTTCGTCGACATCCCCGACCTCGGCGAGGTCACCGAGATCGAAGAACTCACGGATGGCCGAGCCATCGTCGCGCGGCAACGCCTCGTCGTCGGCCTCTCGACCTGGGGCGTCGCGGTCGTGCGCTGGCGCTAGGGCCGCGAACTGCGCCCATGCCTGCACCAGCCCCGCATCACCGCGGGCCCATCACCCATGTTCAGGCTTCACAGATCTACTGGTCCCGCCACGACCACGACGAAAGCCACGGTTTCCTCCTGCCAATCGCGCTCCAGCCGCACTACAACCTCGTCACCCGGAAGTCCTACGAGACCGCGTTCGCGGCCCGTGTGGGTGGCTGCAGGCCCAACCGAATGTGGCTCGCGCAACTGGATGCCGCCTCGTCAAGGGTTCCCGCATCGGCATGACACCGAATTCGCGGTGGCTCACCACCGCGTCACGACCGCGCAGCGCTGTCCGAAAAGCGCCGGTGGGCTCCCCCTACCGGCGCTTTGTCGGTGGGACCGACGCGAATCCTGGACGCCGACATCGGCCAGATCAGACCGGAACTCCTGCCGATCTCCAACCCGCTGACGGCGCCACCCGCGCACCTCCCGACTGAAGCAGCAGGTCCCGCCCTATTGCGTCGTGTACCCGCCGTCGATCACGAGTTCCGCGCCCGTGACGAAGCTCGATTCGTCACTCGCCAAGAACAGGGCCCCGAACGCCACCTCACGTGGCTTACCCAGCCTGCCCATGGGCGTCGACGCCACGATGCCCGCCGTCACATCCGCATCCTGCGCCGCGATCATCGGGGTCTCGATGATGCCTGGATGTAACGAGTTCACCCGAATGCCGTCACCCACGTACGACAAAGCCGCGTTCTTGCTCATCAACCGAACCGCGCCCTTGCTCGCAGTGTACGCAGCCACACCGGCCGCGCCCGCGATGCCCCAGATCGACGACACATTGACGATCGAACCACGGCCCGCCGCACGCATCGCTGGAATCACCGTGCGGATGCCGTAGAACGAGCCATTCAGGTTGAGGTCGATTATGCGATGCCAGGCTTCGAGCGGGATCGTGTCGATCGGCTCGTACGAACCCACCCCGCCCGCGTTGTTCACAAGGATGTCGACCCGCCCACGCTCGGCGAGCACGCCGTCGACGACAGAGCGCCACGACGCCTCCTCGGTCACATCGAGGTGAACGGGAGTGATCAGTGGCGAGTCATAGCTCGCCTGCTCGATGTCAGCCGCCACGACTATGGCCCCTGCCTCGGCGAAGAGTTCCGCAGTTGCGCGTCCGATTCCTTTGCCGGCACCCGTGACGATCGCGACCTTGCCCTCGAGCCGGCCGCCCACCCCGCCTCCGCTCACCATGCCGTGAAGCCCGCATCCGCGTGGATGACCTGCCCGGTGATGGCGCTCGACGCGTCCGACACCAGAAACAGGATGACCTTCGCGATCTCGTCCGGTTCGAGCAGCCGCCGCTGCGGAACCTGCGCGAGCCAGGCGCTCATGATCTCGGGATTCGAGCTGCCGACCTCCTTCAGGATGTCGGTGTTCGTGTAGCCGGGAGCGACCGCGTTGATGCGCACCCCCGAGCTCGCCCACTCCGACGCGAGCACCTTGGCCATGTGCGCGACGCCGATCTTGGCGACGTCGTAGGCCACGTGATGTTCAGGACGCGTCGCGCGGTAGGCGGCGATCGACGAGATGTTCACCACGGCGCCTCCGCCGTTCGCACACATGTACCGGCCTGCCTCGCGCGCTCCGTAGAACGTGCCGGTGAGGTCTACCTCGATGGTCTCGTTCCAGACCTCGTCGGCCATGTCGAGCGCGAGGGCGTTTTCGACGATGCCGGCGTTGTTCACCCAGATATCGAGCGAACCGAGGTCGACGGCGACCGATTCCACGAGCGCACGGACCGAGGCGCTGTCTTCCACGACGACGTGTCGCGCGAGCGCATTGTCGCCGAGGCCGTCCGCGGTCTCCTCGGCCGCCTCGAGGCGCTTATCGGCGATCACCACGGTGGCCCCCGCATCCAGCAGCCGCTTCGCTGTCGCGGCGCCGATTCCGCGCGCACCGCCCGTGACCACGGCGACTTTTCCGGTCAGTTCACACATCAGACGGCTCCTTTGCCAGTGACAATCGGCCTGGCGTACGTCAGGCCGGCGAGCGGCGGGGCGACTGTTCGTCGGCCCGCCACTCCGGGTGTTCAGGTGTTGAGGGTAGGTGAGCGCGTCAGCGCGTCATCAGCTTCCAGTGATCGGCCCATTCCTTGTTCGTCGCGTCGACATCGGGAAGAGCGGCCTCGTAGGGCGCGGGATACGTGAAACCGGCGGGCTGCGGTGCGAAGCTCCACATCGTCTGCATATCGAGAACGCGCACGCCGTTCTGCGGGTCCCAGTCATCCGGGTGGGCCACGCGGCTCATCTTCACCCAATCGTAGGGATCGCTGTCACCGACGTAGGTCTTGACGTAGTCGTCGGCGTTGTCGGGGGTGACGAGCAATCCGTCGGTCCAGAGTTGACGATTGAGCGGGGCGACCTTGCCGCCCCTGCAGTAGTCGAGCGCCTGCACGAAGCTGAAGCCCGCCTGCCACTGCGGAAGGCCCGCGAAGGTGGCGAACAACTGGCCGTTCTGGATCAGCTCCACCGCACCGCCGGTTCCGTTCATGCCGGCGATCGGCACGTCGGTGACGCCTTGTTCGTTCAGCGCGTTCAGCGCACCGATCGCGACGTCATCGTTCTGCCCGAAGACACCATCGATGCCGTCGGCGCCCTCTCGCGAGATGATGCCGGCCATGGCGGTGCGCGCGTCGTCGCGGTTCCACTCACCCGGCTCCTCGGCCACGAGGGTGACGTTGGGGTACTCTGCGAGAGCCCGCTCGAAGCCCTGGGTGCGGAGGGTGTCCGGGGTCGCGCCCGGGTGACCGGTGAGGTGCACCACGTTACCCTTTCCGCCCATCTTCTCGAACAGCGCCTTCGACACCGTGTAGGCGCCGAGCTCGGAGTCGGGGGTGAGATAGCTCACATAAGCATCGCCCGAATCGAACGGGGAGGTCCATTCCGGCTGCTCCCAGGTGTTCACGAAGCACACGTCGTTGTCTTCGGCGATCTGCGCCATCGCGGGCACGTTCGCCGGGTCGGGAGCGGTGACGAAGATGATCTTCACGCCCGCGTCGACCTGCTGCTGGAACTGCGAGATCTCCGTCGCGGGGTCACCCTCGTTGGTCAGAGCGACGTAAGTGCCGTTGAATGCCTCGACCGCCCGCTTCGCACCGATGTCCCAGTTGCTGTAGTAGTCGTCCTTCAGGCTGGTGAACAACGAGGCGACGGTCTCTCCTTTCAGGTCGACCGAATCGGGCAGCGCGCTGACGGCAGTGGTGGCGGATCCGCCGGCATCGGTTCCGCCGCCGGCCGAACAGCCGGCGAGAGCGAAAAGGCTGAGAGTCGCTGTGCCAGCGAGCACGACTTTGAGGGTTGGTTTCATGTCACATCCTTGTGATTGCAGACCCGCCCCGACCGAGTGATCGAGGGCCGAGGGGAATTGCTGCCCCTGGATGCCTCACAGCATTACGCATTAAGCCAGACTTTACAATCGTCGATATATATCGGTTTCGTAAAGCATTAACGAACAGTTATGGCAGTGCGGACCGCACCCCCACTGAATCTCTCAGCTCGGACCAGGTCACGATGATCGAGCCCGTGACGTGCTCCTGTTTGCAGGGCATCGAACTACAAACGTTCGGCGTGGCCGTCGATGGCGGTGCTGAAAGACTCCATGTCGCAGCTGTTCGTGAACAGGTCGACGTCGTGCGTGAGTCGGTCGACCAGCCCGTGTTCACGGATCGCACCGGAGCCGGCGAGGGCGAACACACCAATGTACGGGTTCGGGATCATCTCGAGCGTCGCCGATGGATGTCGATGTGGAACCTCGTCCTCGACCCATAAGGTGTGGCGATATGAATCTTCGTTGTTTTCACTTGTTTGTCGGGGCTTGCCTGCTCCTGGCATTGGCCGGATGCGCGGTCACGGAGCCGCCAGCAGGTAGCGCAACGCCGACACAGGTGCCAAGTTCCGCGGTAGCCACGCTGCCGGAACCGCTACCCACGCCGTGGGTCGGCGACGCTCCCGGCGAACTGTCGGGCGAGGTTACTGCGGCTCTCCTTCGCATTCGCGACGTCGCACCCGCGCAATACCCTGCCGACTTCGCAGGTATCGCTACCGGCACTCAGGAGTCGAAAGACATTCTGGTGATCTACCTCGCGGACGCAACGAACGACACCGAGACCGCCCTGCTGGAGATGTCGGGGCTCCCTGCGGAAAAGGTGAAGTTCGAGCCCGCCTATCAATCTCTTGAAGCGGCGAGCATCGTCGATCGCACCATCATGGCCGGGATCCAATCGCTTCGTTTGCAGGGCATCGAACTGCAAACGTTCGGCGTAGGCGTCGACGGCGTGGAGGACATCGGCATGGATCACCCGACAGACGATCAAGTCGCCTACCTCTTCGACAAGTACGGTCCGTATCTTCGGATCGATCGCAACGTGGGACCCGCCCGCTTGCTCTGAAATCACGTCTGCTCGCGGATTCCGCACAAGGCCATTCGTGGGCAGAGGGAACGACACCCGAGAACCGTCGCAGCTGTTCGGATCGCACCGGAGCCCGCGAGGGCGAATGAATGGCACTCAACGCGATCCGGGTGAGGTCGGGTTGGAGCTGTTCGTCGTCGCGCACGCTACGCGGCCGCGAGCTCAGGGAACCGGGTGTCCCACAGTTCACGGACCCGATCGGGGAGCATCAGCCCCGCCCAGGATCGCAGAAGAACCTCGCGGTTCAACAGCATAACCAGGTCGATCTCACGGCCCTCGCGGAGCACCGCCTGATAAGCCTTGGATATCCCGCCTTGCGCGCTCAGATCCACGGTCGACGTTGGCCCCCAGTAAACGTTCCGGGGAAGATGCAGCACACCCTCGGCGGGGCCGTGGAGGTCGTCGAGGCTCGACGGAACGGCATACGGCTTAATGTCCTGCAACAGAACCCGCTTCGTATCGACCATCGCCACTCACTCGCTCGCTGAACAGCGATCGTACCGAGCGCACGTGATACCCGGGAACGAGATCGGTCATCGGCCGATTTGCGAGCAGCGTGGGGTGAGTCGCGCTGTGGTGGAGCGCCCGGATCCGCACCGCCGGGTTCTCCTGGGCCTGGCCCGGTATTGGGCTTCGCGGCGCGCACGCAGCTCCGCTCCGAGCTGTTGGGAGTGCTGAGGTCTTTGGTGAGACTCAGAGATCGAGTTGCTCGTCCTCGCTTGGCGACGCGGCCCCGGGGTCTGACAGGTTGTTCACATGCAGCGGGTCGTCCAGATTCCGCGGCTCGCGGCGCACGCACTCCCAAAGGCCATCGATGTGCTCATGCACCGACTCAGAGATCTGTGCCCACATGGGGTCCAGCACGAAGTCAATGCCAGCACGACGCGCATGCTTCGCCGCCGGCACAAAGTCGCTGTCGCCGGCAATCATGATGATCTGGTTCACCTGCCCATTTGCAGCCAAGGTCGCGATGTCGAGGCCCAAGCGCATGTCGACGCCCTTCTGCGTGATGTCGAGTGTGAAGTCCGACTCAGCCAGGTCGCTAATCACAATCGAACCTGCAAGGAGCTTCTTGAGCTTGTCATGCTTGAGTTGGTACCCAGATTGCGTCTCGAGCAGCTCGCCGCGACGGAGTGCAACTTTCCTCCTTTTGACCAGGCCTTATGGAATTCCACCATCCAGTCGTGGTCCGCGGTCTTCGCGAGGTTGATACTCGTTCGCGAAAGCGGATGAAAAACCACCTTTTCAGAAGGTGGGCAGTCGTAGTAAAAGATGCGATACAGACGTGACTTCGCTTTTCGGGTGTGCCGTCGGCAATATTCGAGCAGTTCGTCTGCCCTCTGCTCCGGCTCCATATGGCCGAATAGGCGCGCCGCCCGTCGCCGGTAGAAGCCACCGTCGACGAGGATGGCCGTCACCTGTTCCGCCCGGACCGGAACAGGTGTGGAATCCGCGTGGCCCGTGACTGGCGTCAAACTACCGTTGCGCTGGCGTCCAGCTGCCATTCGCGACTGCCTGGTACGAAAAAGGCCCCTGTCATCGGCCTGCCCACAATCGGTTGGGCGGTCAACGGCAAGGGCTCGTTAGCCTCAATCATATACCAATCGGAGTCGAGGGCATGATGAGAATGCCTCCAGAAAGTGACGCGCTTCACGCCGCGAAACTGGTCGTCTTGTGCCGCGCCCTGGTCTGAGGCCGTGGACCGGATGGCGAGCGGCCGCTCGCACAAAAAGTACAGCTACCCCTTGGGTAAAGCCCCTGAGTCCGCGTCGCCCGAGGTAGGCGACACCGCCGGGAGGCCAGGTGCCTTAGGACCAGCTCACGATGATCGAGCCGGTGACGTGCTCGAGGGCGAGGCGGCCGTCGACGACCTCGGCGGTGACGTCACGGGAGGCGACGACGTCACCGATCAGGTTGAGGGCCGCCTGGTCGTCGCGGACGAGGATGATGCGCGCCGCGTCTCGGGGGACGGTGACCGTGACGCGCGCATCCGTGAAGCCGGTCGCCTTCAGGGTGCGGGTCATCGAGTAGGGGTAGGGCGAGAGCTCGCGGCAGGTGAGCGTGGCGGCATCGTGCTGCTGCACGAAGACGCGAGCCTCGGCGTGCAAAGTCTTGCCGAAGGAGTACTCGGTGTGGCCGTCGGCGTACCAGCCTTCGAGGCCGGTGAACACGGGGGCGCCGAGCGGGAGACGGTAACGCGCGCGGGTGGTCGTGTCGGCCAGGTAGCCGTTCAGCCAGATGGCGTTGCCGTTGCGGTGCAGCGACTGCACGGCCACACGCGAGGACGGATCGCGGCGGGTGAAGCGGCACGACACGCCTAGCTCGCCGAGCACGCGGCCGAGCACGGCCCCCGCCTCCTCGAACTCGCGCGGGTCGAGGGGGCGCGAGTGGCGGAAGCCGTGGTCGTCCATCGGCGCGCGATCGAAGGTCGAGGAGCCTCGCACCCACGCCCACGGGCCCTGCCGGGTGGCGTAGGCCCGCACCTCTGAACCCGAGCGCACTGAGGCCAGCACCGTCGCATCCGGTGCCGCGATCTCGCGGATGGCTCCCCCAGACAGGGTCGACGAGTGCCGCACAACACGGCGTACCCGCGCAGAGGCAATCGTGTCGGCGTCGAGAGCCGTCTCGAGCTCGAGGTCGCCCTCGATCCCGGCGGCGAGGGTCAGGCCGAGCAGGCGGCGGCCGCGGTCGTCGGCGCGATCGGCCGGTCCGTACGCGAGCACACTCGCGCCGCGCGCCGTCAGGGTCTCCAGCAGCTCGAGCACCGTGCCGCGCAGCGCCCTCGTCGGCACGACGAGAACCCGGCCGTCGAGCGAACCGACCGCCACTGCAGCCGAGAGCGACCGCGTCGACGCCACCGTGTTCACCGGCGTGCCGGCGTTGATCGCGGCCGTGAGGTACCAGTCCTCGAAATACGGATGCCGCACCGACTCCGGGTCGGCGACGGCGTCGTCGGCGTACTCGTCGAAGGGGTAGACCCACACCACCGGCCCCGCCTCATCCGGCGCCGACTCCAGGGCACGCAGAACGTGCCCGCTCACCTCTCGGCCCGCACGCGGGTCGAGTCCGCCGCGCTCGGTGTCGATCGAGAGGAACTGCACATCGGATGCCGTGCGCACGGCACCGCGGTCGTCGAGCCGCGAGACACTCATCGGCAGGTAGATGTCGAACGGTTCGCGGTTGTAGAAGTCCCACCACGGGTTCTGCCAGAACCACGGGTCGTTCACGTAGAAACGGAAGAGGAACCCGTCGGAGGGCACCTCGGCGATGCGAGAGAGATAGCCCGACATCTCGATGCCGAAGTCCTCGTTCAACGGCCCCCAGGGCGAGTTCGGCGGCGGGTTGCGGAACGCCCCGGCCGCGTAGATCTCGCGCGTGGGCACGGCGTCGCCACCCAGGTCGATGCCGGTCGAGAAGTTCGTGCCCCGCACCTCGATCGGGAACGGGCACTCGCGCAGGAAGCCGCGCCAGAACTCCAACAGGGTCGCCGAGACGCCCGCCACCCGGTCGGCGAGGAACTCGTCGCCGTTGTAGGTCTCGCCCAGCGGCGTCCACGAGTAGGCGCTGAAGCCGAAGCCGTTCGAGAGCCAGAGGTAGTCGAAGCCCATCTCCGCGAGGTACGACGCCGCCTGCCGGCCGAGGAACTCGCCGAACGGCGTGCCGTCGGGAATGCCGTCGGGGTAGCCGGCGAACGCGCGCTCGTCGGCGTGCAGCACGGAGTTTGCGCGGATCATCCTGATCAGCTTGCCGAGGCGCTGCTCGTCGTCGCCGGCCACGATCTCCGGATGCTCCTCGTACTTGAAACGCGAGGTCGCGAACTCGGGCCCCGGGTCGAAGGTCGCGCCCACCGTCACGGGCACCCCGAGCGACCGCTCGCCCACCCGGCGGATCGCCGCCACCAGACGCCGGATGTCGCGATAGGTCAGTGTCGGCACATCCGCCCGGAAGGGCTGGGCGGTGTTGTCGGGCGTGACCGCGTGCGGGTAGGGGTCGTACTCGGTGTTCGAGAAGCCGACCGAGCTCGCCCAGGTGACCTCGCGGTCGAGGTCGAGATCCCACTGCAGGATCTCGCTGCCGTCGGCGATCCAGAGCAACACGGCTGCGGACTCGGCCGCTCCGACGAGGTCGCGCCACTGGTCGAACATCGTGGCGGCGGTGGCCTCGAGGTCGTCGTCGGTCCAGGATGGGAACGGCTTCAACGACGTTTCCAACCCGACTCGCTTGAGGCTGCGGTGACTCATTCGAACTCCCGATCTGCAGAACAAAGATCCAGCATGCTGCACCCACGTCTGACATATTGAACTTTACGGCGGCTTTAGGCTAGCATCGCCGTGCAGCCCCACGAAGAAGTCGGAACCGAGGAACCTGTGCAGATCCGCAACGTCACCGTCGTCGTGGCGCCTTTCTCGGCCGGCACCTGGCTCGACGAGAGCCGCGTGTCGACACCGCTCTCGCGCTACCCGGAGTTCGCCGAACGCCGCAGCAGCTGGCGTGGGCCGGGCAGCGACCTGGTCTGGCTGCTGATCGAGACCGACGACCCCGCCGTCTTCGGCGTGGGGCAGAGCCGGGGCGGCGTGGTCACGGCCGCGCTGATCGAGGGGCACTTCCGCGGGATGCTGCTCGGCCGGGATGCCCTCGACCTCGAGACCCGGGTCGACCAGCTGCACCGGGCCGCCCTCCCCTACGCCGCCGGCGGCATCTCCTCGATGGCGCTCTCGGCGGTCGAGCTCGCGCTGTGGGATCTCGCCGCGCGCGCGGCCGGCGTCTCCCTGGCCCACCTGCTCGGCGGAAGCGATCGGCCGCTGCGTCACTATCTCACCTGTCCCGAGCCGCAGCTGCTCGACGAGGTCGACGCGGATCTCCTCGCGGCGAGTGCGACCGTCAAGGTGCCCATGGCCTACGGCCCTGCCGACGGCCGGGAAGGTCTCCTCGCGAACCTCGCGCGACTCGACGAGACGCGGGCGCGGGTGCCCGAGGGCATCCCACTCTCCGTCGACTGCTTCATGTCGTGGGATCTCGACTACGCCACCGCCTTCTTGCGCGACGCGAGCGATCACCGGCTCGGCTGGATCGAGGAGCCCCTGCTGCCCGACGATCTCGCGGGCTACGCGGAACTCCGGCGCCGGCAGCCCGTCGCCGTCGCGGGCGGCGAGCATCTGTTCGGCCTGGTGGAGGCGGAGCGGTTCCTGCAGGCGGACTGCGCCGACGTCATCCAGGTCGACGTCACGTGGTGCGGCGGCCTGGGGACGGCCCGCGCGGTGGCGGAGCTCGCGGCGGAGCGTGGGGTGACGTTCGCGCCGCACGGTGCCGCGATGCACCCGTGGGCGGTGGCCCTGCTCTCGTCGCTCGACGGCAGCGGTGACAGCGCCGGCGACAGCGGCCGCGGTGCCAGCCGCAGCGGCGACGTCGACCGCGACCGCGGCGGCAACAGCGGTGACGGCGACAGCGTCGGAAACGGCGCCGCCGGCAGCGACACCAGCACCGGGAGCCGCGACGACAGCACCGGCAGCAGCGGCACCGACATCGGTAGCGGTAGCGGTAGCGGCACCGGTAGCGGCACCTTGACCGAGGTGCTGATCGGCCTCGGCGGCCCGGCGCAGAAGCCGCGGGCGTCGACGGGCCCCGGCGTGGGCATCGACTCGGCATCGGTGGGCCTGCGGTGATCGTCGACGCGCACTGCCACCTCTGGCGCCGCTGGCCCTACTCGTCGGAACCGCCGGCCGCCGGGGCTACGCCCGACGCGCTCCTCGACGAGATGGCGGCGAACGGGGTGAGCCGGGCGCTCGTCGTCGCGGCCGCCATCGGCGGCGAGGATGCGCGCACCGAGAACCCGCGCAACAACGACGACGTCGCTGAAGCGGTGCGCGAGCATCCCGCGGCCCTCGGGATGTTCGCCGACGTCGATTCGCGCTGGTCGGCGAGCTATCACCGGCCGGGGGCCGCCCCGCGTCTCGCCGACGAGATCGCGCGCACCGGCGCCCGGGGCTTCACGCACTACCTCGGTGACGCCGACGACGGCTGGTTCGACACCGCCGACGGTGCTGAGTTCTTCAGCACGGCGGAGAGCCTCGGGCTGCTCGCGAGCGTGCATGCGCCGCCCGCCTGGCACGCGGCGATCGGCGGACTCGCGCAGCAGCATCCCGACCTCCCCCTCCTGCTGCACCACCAGGGCCTGGCGACCACCGACGACGAGGTGGACGCTCTGATCGCGCTGGCCGCGCATCCGAATGTCGCCGTCAAGGTGTCGGGATTCCGGTACGTCTCGACGACGACTCCGCCGTACCCGGATGTGCGCGCCCGCCTCGAACGCGTGGCGCGGGCCTTCGGCGCCGAGCGGCTGGCCTGGGGCTCGGACTGGCCGGTCTCGACGCAGCACCACAGCTATGCCGACACGATCGCCTTCGCCGCCGACGCCCTCGCGTTCCTCGACGAGTCGGAGCTCGAGCGGGTCTTCGGCGGCACGATCCTCTCCCTTTATTCCTGGAGTAGCTGATGCATCCCTTCGAGATGTCGCGCGACGACATCCGCGCCGCCGTTCGGGGCACGGAGTTCGTCGACGAGACCGATGCCGGGCTGTCGCCCATCCGCCTTCCGCACAGCATCCGGCAGCGCGGAGGGGATGCGTCGATCGAGCGCATGGCGGCCCAGACGGCCGGCGTGCGTCTCGAGCTGACGACCATGGCGAGCGTGATCGAGATCGAGGCACTGCTGACGCGGAGCTATCCCGCCGACGTGCCCGACGACGCACGCCCCGCCGTTCTGGTGGCGGTGGTCGACGGGCGGGAGACCGATCGCAAGACGTTCCTCAACGGCCCGATCCTGCATCAGCTCCCCACCGGCCGCCTCGAGCGCGTCGAAGGAACGGTCTCCGTCGCCGAGCTCTCCCTCGGCGGAGCCACCGCTCAGCCCCGCGTGGTCGAGATCTGGCTGCCGCAGGTGAGTGCCACGGAGATCCGCTCCGTGCGCGCCGACGCCCCGCTGCGCGCCGCCCCGGAGAGGGGACGCCCGCGCTGGACCCACTACGGCAGCTCGATCAGCCACTCCGCCGAGGCCGACGGCCCCACCCGCACCTGGACCGGTCTCGCCGCTCTCGCCCTCGACTGGGACCTCACGAACCTCGGCTTCGGGGGGCAGGCGATGATCGATCCCTTCGTCGCCCGGGTGATCCGCGACCGCCCGAGCGAGCTGATCACCCTCAAGATCGGCACCAACCCCGTCAACGCCGACGCCCTGCGCACGCGCACCTTCTCCCCGGCGGTGCACGGGTTCCTCGACACCATCCGCGAGGGGCAGCCCGACACGCCGCTCGTCGTCATCTCGCCGGTGACGCTGCCGATGCACGAGACCACGCCGGGGCCCACCGTGATCGGGCCCGACGGCCACCTCACCGGAACACCCGACGCCGGCGACCGCCCGGGCGTGCTCACCCTCTCGTACGTGCGGCCGGCGCTCGAGCGCATCGTCGCCGAGCGCGCCGACCCCGCCCTGTACTACCTCGACGGGCGGCGGCTGCTCGGCCCCGAGGATGCGCATCACCTGCACGACCGGCTCCACCCCGACGCCGAGGGGTACGCCCTGATGGGCCGGCGCTTCGTCGAGATCGCGCGCGACGCCGCCTGGGCGCCGCGGAACACGAACACCGGAGAGTGAGCAGCCCCGTGACACGACGACGAGAACGCCTGGCCATCAACCCGCTGTCCTTCCTCCTCGAAGGCAGCGGACTCGACCTCTCGCCCGAGCGCCTGCACGCGAGCTTCGCCGACATCGCCCGGGCCGGCTACACCGCGGTGCACGCCGACGTGCCGCCGGGGATGACGGCCCGCGAGTACGGAGAGCTCCTCGCGTCGCACGACCTCCGGCCGGCACCCGGCTACTACGGCGGGTTCTTCGACCAGCGGGATGCCCGCGACGACACCGTCGAGGGCGCGCGGAGGCACGCCGCGGCGACGGCCGAGCTGGGCGTCGACACCATGTTCATCGCCCAGCACATGTGCGAGGCGCGCCGGGCACGCCCCGCGATCGGGGTGGAGCTGTCGGGCGAGAGGATCGCGATCATGGCCGACGGGCTGGAGCTCGCCGCCCAGGCAGCGCGAGCCGAGGGCGTGACAGCGGCGCTGCATCCGCATGTCGGCTCGTGGATCGAGATCGAGGCCGAGGTGCGGGCAGTGCTCGCGCGCACGCAGGGCGGCGCGCTGATGTTCGGGCCCGACACCGGCCACCTCGCCTTCGCGGGGATGGACCCCGTGCAACTCGTCGCCGACTACCGCGACCGCGTCGCCGCCATCCACCTCAAAGACCTCGACACCGCGGCAGCCGCCCGCGTGCTCACCGAGGGCACGAACTACTTCGACGCCACGCGCACCGACCGCATCTGGGCGGAGCCCGGCGCCGGCGCACTCGACCTCGCCGGGGTGCTCGACGCGTTGCCCGAGGACTTCGACGGCTGGTACGTCGTGGAGGTCGATCTGCCGAAGCACGGCACCCCCTTCGACAGTGCCCTGCTCTCGCGCCAGAACCTGCTCGCCCTGCCCTACTTCGCGGAGGACGCCCGATGACACGAGAACCCTACGGAGTCGGCATCGTCGGCGCCGGGCCGGTGGTGCAGGCCATCCACCTCCCGACCCTCGCCCGGCTGAGCGAGCTGTTCGTGGTGCGCAACATCATGGACGTGAACCCGGATGTCGCGGCCGCGGTGGCCGGCCGGGCCGGCGCAAGCCCCTCCAGCTCGATCGACGAGCTGCTGGCCGACGAGCGCGTGGAGGTCGTCGCGATCTGCAGCCCCAGCGCCTTCCACGGCCCGCAGGTCATCGCCGCGATGCGGGCCGGAAAGCGGGCCGTGCTGTGCGAGAAGCCGTTCGCCACCGACCGCGAGCAGGCCGAACTGATCGCCGCGGCCAGCCGCGAGACCGGGGTGCCCGTCATCGTGGGCGCGATGCACACGGTCGACCCGGCCTGGCTCGCCGCGATCGCGGAGTGGGAGGCGCTCGGGCACGAGGCCCACACCATCCGTTCGCGGGTGGTGCTTCCGCCGAACGCGCGCTTCGAGACCTCGGCCACGGAGGTTCTGACTCCACGACCGGCCTCCGGGCTCCCCGATCTCGACGACCCGGCGGTGCGGGCGCAGATGGTGTTCGGCGGCGTGCTGGGCCTCGCCGTTCACGACCTCCCCCTCATCCGGCGCCTGCTTCCGGCGGTCGACGACATCGAGGTGGTGTCGGCGAGTGCCCTGTCGCCGTGGGGCTACGAGATCGGATTCACCGCGCACGGCCGGCTGGTGCACGCCATCGGGGTGCTCACCGAGCAGTGGCGCCCCACCTGGGAGCTCGAGGTGGTGAGCGACGAGGCCCGTCTGCTCCTCGAGTTCCCGCCGTCGTACGTGCACGCGGGCTCGGCCACCGCGACCATCACCACGGATGCGCGCACGGTGCGCTTCGGGCCCTTCCCGCACAACGGCTACGAGGGGGAGTGGCTTGCCCTGCACGCGATCGCGTCGGGCGGATCGGCCGTGGCGACTCCCGTCGACGCCCTGATCGACGATCTGGACTTCGTCTTGGAGGTCGCGTCGGCCGCCTCCGAGACCGCCCGGCAGGAGGAAACCCGATGACCGCGTGGACCGTGCTCGTCGAATCGGCAGACCGGCAGCGTGCCGCCGTGGCCGCCGCGACGCTCGCCAGCCTTCCCCTTTCTTATACGGATGCCGGCCGCAATGCCGAGGTGGTGGTGGTCGCGGGATCCGAGGGCTGGGTCGACCGCGTTCGGGCTGCCGGCGCCGCCGGGGCGCGCGGGGTGGTCGTGACCGATCCGCTGCCCGCGACGGATGCTGCCGCACTGGTGGCCGATCCCCCGGCCTGCACCGTCGTGCTGGCTGAGACCTGGGCATCCTCTCCGGCCCTGCATTCGGCGGTGGAGCAGTTCGCCGCCCCGCTCGCCCGCACCCGCCTGGTCGACGCCCGCACGCTCGAGCCCCGCACGGGCCGCGATCTCCGCGCGGTGCTCTTCGCCGAACTCCGGGCCGTGCAGAGCCTAGGCATCGAGGTCGCTTCGCTCGCGATCGTCGCGGAGACGGCGTCATCGATCCTCGGCGTGGGCCGATCGACGACGGGCGCGAGGGTCGTGCTGAGCGCCGCGCGCAGCGACACCGCCGACGGCTCTCTCGACCTCCTGCTCGTGGCGCCCGACGAGACGATCCGCATCGAGCTGCCCGACAGCACGACGGCCCGCCCGGGACGGGCCGTGCTCACCTCGGCGAGCGCCGCCCTCGAGGTGCCCACCACCTGGCAGACGGCGCACCGCGCCGCGTGGCTGACGCTGAGCGACGCCCTCGTCTCGGGCGCCGACCCCGGCCACCTCGAGCAGTTCGCCGCGGCGACCGCCGCGCTGGCCCGCGCCGACCCCTCCTGACACGAGCGCCGAGACTGCCACTCACCGCTCGCTGCTCACCCCTGGCTGGGCGGGGCCGCGCCACCGCCTCCCGACACCGGCGCGGATCGCACGACCCACCGCCCGAAGCGGTGCCGTCGCCGACCGCGCCACCGCCTCCTGACAGCAGCAGCTGCACCATCACCCACCACCCACGACTCGGAACGTCGCCGTGTAAGTCTGCGCCGCCGGCACCGGCGCCGCTCGGCGCCTCGCCGCCTCAGCCCGCGCCGGGCGCCGTGCCGTGCGGGCGGGTCGCCGCCGCGAGCAGCTCGAGCACGTGCTGGTACTCGCGGCCGGTGGCGCGGGTCATGCCGAGCTCGCAGGTGCGGTTGCAGCTGGCGTGGGCGGCCGCCCCGAAGGCCTTCACCTCGGCGGCCTGTGCGGCCGTGGCCGAAGCGGTCAGCTCGGGGTGCAGCATCCCGCGGTCGCCGGCGAAGGCGCAGCAGCCCCAGTCGTCGGGGATCAGCACGGTCTCGGCCACGGTTCCCGCCACAGCGGTGAGCTGCGGGTTGATGCCGAGGCGGGTCGACGAACAGGTCGGATGCACGGCGAGCGACTCGATCTTCTCGTGCGGCGGCACGGTGGGCAGGATGCGTTCGGCGACGAAGTCGACCACGTCGACCACGCGCATCCGGGGTTCCGCCGCATCGGCCTCGATGGTGTGCAGAAGCCCCTCGGTGCAGGATGACGCGTCGCAGACGATCGGGAGCTCGCCGTTCCGGGTGGCCGCGCGGAGACTGGCGAGCACCCGCTTCCGCATGACGGCCGCCCCGTCGGGCAGACCCTTCGACGACCACGGCGTGCCGCAGCACAGGGAGTCGATGTCGGCGGGCACGAGCACGCTCACGCCGGCGCGCTCGCACAGCTCCTCGAAGCTGCGTTGCACGCCCTCCCCGCCGCCGGCGGGCCCGAACATCGAGTTCACGCAGGCGGGCACGTAGACCGCCTCGGGCTCCGCACTCGGCGCGGGCCGGGCGCGGCGGGCGCCGCCCGCGGGCAGCTCGGGCGACCACAGAGGCAGCACGTCCGCGCCCACGACGGCCCGGGCGAGCGCGTTGGGCCCCGTCACGACGGGTGTCAACGACGCCGGGAGCACGTCGGCGACATCCATCGCCGTGCCGGCGATCTTCGTCGTGGCCGCCCAGTGCTTGGCCGCGGTGGTCCAGACGGCCTTCTCCGGCTTGGAGTGCTCGCTCTTGCGCAGCCGCCTCACCAGGTCGCCCGTGTTGATCAGCACCGGGCACGCGGTCTGGCACATGCCGTCGACCGCGCAGGTCTGCACGCCCTCGTAGTCGTAGTCGCGCTCGAGCTCCGCGGCGAGCGCCGTGTCGCCGGCGGCGGTGGCCGACGCGATGGCCCGCTTCACGACGATCCGCTGCCGGGGAGTGAGGGTAAGGTCGCGGCTCGGGCACACCGGCTCGCAGTAGCCGCACTCCACGCAGCGGTCGGCCTCCACCTCGATGGTGGGCGTGGCCTTGATGTCCTTGAGGTGCACCTGGGGGTCGTCGGTGATGATCACGCCCGGGTTGAGCATCCCGGCCGGGTCGCACAGCCGCTTCACCTCGCGCATCACGGCGTAGAGCTCGTCGCCGTACTGCCGCCGCACGAACGGCGCCATCACCCGGCCCGTGCCGTGCTCGGCCTTCAGCGAGCCGCCCTCGCCGAGGACGAGGTCGACCATGTCCTCGGTGAACGCGGCGTAGCGCTCGAGCCCCGCCCCCTCGAACAGGTCGGTCAGCATGAAGTGGATGTTGCCGTCTTTCGCGTGGCCGAAGATCACGCTGTCGTCGTAGCCGTACGAGTCGAACAGCGAGATCAACGACGTGCAGGTGCGCGCGAGCGACGGCACCGGCACCACCACGTCTTCGAGCAGCGCCGTCGTTCCCGAGGGGCGGGCGCCGGCGACGGTGGCGTAGAGGCCTTTGCGCAGGTGCCAGAGCGAGGCGCGGGTCGCCGCGTCGCTCGAGAGCACGGCCGGCGCCTGCAGCCGGAGCCCGCCCAGCTCCACGTCGCCACCGGCCTGCAGCACCGCCAGCTCCTCGGCCGTCGCGGCCTGGTACTCCACCAGCAGAGCGGCCTGCCGGTCGACGTGGAGGTCGCGGATGATCGGATGCGCGTCGGCCTCGAGCTTGCCCACCCGCAGCGAGGTGGCATCCATCAGCTCGACGGCGGAGGCCCCGGTCGCCACGATGCCGGGAAGGGCCTCGTTCGCGGCGAGCAGGTCGTCGAAGATCACCAGACTGGTCGAGGCGTGCGGCAGGAGCGGAAGGGTGCGGAAGACGGCTTCGGCCACGAACCCCAGAGTGCCCTCGCTGCCGATCACGAGGTGCGCGAGGATCTGCGCCGGATCGTCATGGTCGAGCAGGGCGTTGAGCCCGTAGCCCATGGTGTTCTTCATCGAGAACTGATGCCGCAGGACGCGCACCGACTCCGGGTTGCCGCGCACGCGGTCGCGGAGTCGGAGCAGCCCGTCGAACAGAGCCGGCTCGTCGTGCCGGAGCCGCGCATCCGCATCCGGGGCGCCGGTGTCGACCACGGTGCCGCTCGGCAGCACCAGGGTCATCGACTCGAGCGTCTGGTAGGTGTTGCCCGTGGTGCCGCAGGCCATGCCGCTGGAGTTGTTGGCCACCACTCCCCCGATGGTGCAGGCCGACTCGCTCGCCGGGTCTGGGCCGAGCTTGCGGCCCGTCTTCGCCAGACGGGCGTTGACCTGGCGCACCGTGGCACCGGGCTGCACGCGCACCCGCGCCCCGCCGTCGAGCACCTCGATGGCGCGGAAGTTGCGGCGCACGTCGACGAGCACGCCCTCCGTCACGCCCTGCCCGCTCAGGCTCGTTCCTCCGGAGCGCAGGGTGAGGGGCACGCCGTTGCGGGCACTCGCGCCCAGCAGCCGGCCCACCTCGGCCGCGTTCTTCGCGATGACGAGGGCGTCGGGGATGAGGAGGAAATGGGATGCGTCGTGCGCGTTCGCGTGCAGGTCGATCGCCCGCTCGCTCACCCGGCCCTCCGGGGCATCCAGTTCGCTCGCGAGCAGCCGGCCGACGGATGCGCCTCGGTGCGTCATGCGGATCTCCCTCGACCTCGTCTGATTGTCCGACAAGTCTACATGCCAGCCATGAAGACTCCGCTGGCTAAGCTGGTCGGCAGCGGGCGTCGGCGAGCAAGGAGTGGGTCGAATGGTGCGACAGGTCTCAGTCACCTCGGTCGTGGATGCCGTGGGCGACGACATCCGGCGTCGTCTCTTCGCGGGCGAGCTTCCTCCGGGCTCGGCCCTCACGGAGGCCGTGGTCTCCGAGGACTACGCGGTCTCGCGCTCGACCGCGAAGGCGGCGATCGAGAAGCTCTCCGGCGAAGGGCTGCTGGAGCGCGGGGCCCACAAGACCGCCCGGGTGCCGGTGCTGGCCGCCGCGGACGTGCGCGACATCTACCGCACCCGCTTGCGCCTGGAGAGCGAGGCCCTGCGCGAGCTCGCCGCCGACAATCGCGTGCCAGCCGGCGCGGTGGAGGCGAACGCGCGGGTGCGTGCCACCGGCGCCGCTCCGTCGATCGAATCGGTCGAGCCCGACATGCGCTTCCACGCCGCTCTGATCGAGGCATTGAACAGCCCCCGGCTGCAGCGCATGTACGGCTCGCTGGTCGACGAGGTGCGGCTGTGCATGGCGCAGGTTCAGGGCCGCAGCCTTCTCGCGGTCGATCAGATCGCCGATGAGCACCAGCAGATCCTCGACCACCTCGCCGCGGGCGATGCCGAGGCGGCGGTCTCGAGCCTGCACGACCACCTCATGGGTGCCAGCAACCGCCTCGTGGCGGCGATCCAGAGCACCTGACGGTCGCTCGGCGGGGCCTGCGACTACGCGCCGTCGATCGCCTGATCCCCACTTAGAGCGACAGGTGGAAGCGCAGGGCGTGGTCGACCTGCTGCATCACCCAACCAGGCGCGGAACCGCGGGTGCCGGCGAGCCGCTCGACCGAGACCGTGCGCACCTGCTCCGCCTGCACCTTTGACGTCCTCGCCAGGCCCATCGACTCGAGCGCCTCGGCGTCCGACACGAGCACCTGGAACTCTCCGCGTGAATTGGTCACATTCGTGGTGACGGGCACGATGGTGATCGTTCCCCGACCCATCATGGTTGCCGCCTCATTGGCACCATCGTTGCTGACCACAAGGCACGGTCGGGTCTTCGACGCCTCGCCGGCTTCGGCCGGATCTAGACGCACGGCCACCACGTCTCCTCGCCTCACGCCCCGAGGCCGTCGGCGTCGGCCGCCTCCCAGGCACGAGACTCGCCGGAACCGAGCCACTCGTCATTCGCGACGGCGTAATCACTGACAGCGGCTCGCTCGCGAGCGATGCGAACGAGGTCATGAATGGCGGCCGAACGGTTGCCCGCTCTGGCGCGGGCGAGCTCGTCGATGTACTCGACATCACTCTCGGAGAGGCTGACACTGAGCTTCGTGGTCATACCAGAATACTACCGCAGTCCGACCGCAGCCGGTGCATTCTCCCCATCGACACCACCAGCGACTCCGCAGCGACGGCGACGGCGGCCGGGAAGCCCTCAGGCGAACAGAGCATGCACGCCCGTGGCGATCGCGTAGATCCCGACCCCGGCGATCGCGCCGACCACCGTGCCGTTGATGCGGATGAACTGCAGGTCGCGGCCGACTTGCAGCTCGATCTTCTGCGTGGTCTCGCGGGCGTCCCAGCGCTGCACGGTGTCGCCGACCACGGAGGCGAGGTCGTGCCGGTACTTCTGCACCGCGTAGCCCGCCGCGTCGGCGATCCACGCGTCGATCTTGGCCGACAGCGTGCGATCGGCCGAGAGCCGCACCCCGACATCCACCAGAGCGGATGCCGCGGCCGACCGCAGCTCGCTCGCGGGGTCGGCCAGCGACTCGCCGAGCCTCGTCTTCACCGCGCCCCAGAGCTGCCCGGCGAAGGAGCGCAAGCGAGGGCTCGCCAGGAACTCGGCCTTGATCTCCTCGACCCGTCCGGCCATCGCGGGGTCGTGCTGCAGCCGATCGGTGACATCGACGAGGTAGCCGTCGATCGCCACCCGCAGCGGATGCTCGGGGTCGTCGCGCACCGCATGCAGCAGGGTGATCACCTCCCGATGCGCTCTCTCGTCGGCGAGGCCGCCGACGAACCCGGGAACCCAGCGCGGCAGACGGGTGGAGACGACCTCGCCGAGCGCATCCGGATGCTCGCTGAGCCAGGCCTCCGCCGCATCGACGAGGGCGTCGACGACCGCGCGCTGCTGGCCGGCGGCGACGAGCTCCGCCCCCACCCGGCCGAGCGTTGGCGCCCACTCGCGGTCGAACAGGTACTCCCGGGCGAGCCTCTCGATGAGGTTCTCGACATCGCTGTCGCTGAGGAAGCGCAGCAGTCCCTGCGCCATCACGGCCCCCTCAGCACTCGCCCGCTCGGCATTCGCCGGGTCGGCGAGCCACTCCCCCAGCCGGTCGGCCACGCTGAAGGTGGCGAGCTTGCTGCGCACCACCTCGTCGGAGAGGAAGTTCTGCTCCACGAACTCGCCGAGGCTCACCCCGATCTCGTCCTTGCGGTTCGGGATGATCGCCGTGTGCGGGATGCGGAGGCCGAGCGGATGCCGGAACAGCGCCGTCACCGCGAACCAGTCCGCGAGGGCGCCCACCATCGCCCCTTCGGCCGCCGCGCGCACGTAGCCCAGCCACGGGTACCGATCCTGGAACGCGAAGGCGACCGCGAACACGACCGCCGAGAGCACCAGCAGGGCCGTCGCGATCGTCTTCATTCGGCGGAGTGCAGCCCGACGCTCGAGGTCGGCCTCACCGAGGGTGTCGCGCGTGGTGGTGGTCATCGTGTTCCTCCCGGGACGCCGCTCTGACCAGTAGATCACGGGGCGTCGGCAGGAGGACTGTCCAAGGCTCTTCAGCACCCCGGTTGCACCTGAGCCGGTCACTCAGCGGGAAGAGGGCCTGCCGGCGCCTCACCGCCGACAGGCCCGCTCGATCAGGCGCGCTCGACGGGGAGCCACAGCTCGCTGGTGGCCGTGCTGAAGTCGTCGGCGCGGTCGAGTACCGCGACGATGGACGGCCCGGGTCGGAGCCGCCACGGGTTCGATGGGAACCAGTCGGTCGCGGTCGCGGCCCAGGTCTCCTGCAGCGCAGCCGGGTACGCGCCCTCGGTGTGGAACACCGCCCACGTCCCGGCCGGAACCTCGATCGTGTCGAGATCGTCGGCCCCCGGGGCCGTGCCCGTGACGGCCACTCCGTGCAGGTAGGTCAGCTCACTTCCCTCGGTGTAGTCCGGGTCGACGTCGGCGCTGATCTGGAGCAGGCCGGCCGGTTCGGTGTCGCTCAGGGCTTTGAGGCGTGCGTGCTCTGCCGCCGGCAGGGAGGCGATGTGGGACTGGATGTGCGGGTTGACGCCCTCGTGGATGAGGGGTACACGGGTGGCATGGCCGACGAGGAGAAACGCCGGTCGATCGATGATTCGGGTGTCCATGGTGATGTGCCCTTCTACGGTCAGGCGGAACCTGAGCTGCGGTTGAGTTCGAAGGGGGCCGCCGTCTCGCTTGACGTCACCGACGCTGACGCCGTGCACCGATCGGAATGCTCGACCGAACGCCTCGGTGGAACCGTAGCCGTACCGCACGGCGATGCTCAGCAGGTCTTCGCCTCCGAGAACCTCCGCGGCCGCGACTGACATGCGGCGACGCCGGACGTACTCCGACAACGGCATACCGGCCAGCGACGAGAACATCCGCCGGAGGTGATACTCCGTCGTGCCCAGTTCCGTCGCCAGCGACGCCACGTCGAGGTCGTCGACCAGACGACCTTCGACCAGCTCGACCAGTCTGTTCAGCTCTGCGATCATGCGGCCTCCTTCGACACCCACACTTCCGGGTCGTCACGATCGGCACCCTACTATCGCGGTCCGATCGGATCGCCTTCGCCGTCGTGACGTCGACCTCAGACGTCGATGGCCAACAAAGGACCAGACGATCTGCGCGGTGCCGTGCTCGAGCCGGTGACCCTCCACGACCTTCGGCACACCGCAGCATCCCTCGCGATAAGTGCAGGCACGAACGTCAATGCTGTCCAGAGAATGCTTGGGGAGTCATGAGAGCATGAAAGTACCGCTAGATGCGGAAGGTTTGGTTGCCTCGTTTAGGCCGCGGGAGCGGCTTCGTTCATCATGGCTGATCAGGCGGACACTTTCGCGCCCACCCTCACGAGTAACCCGAGACGCGGCGGCTCGCCCAATCCCCGACGCGGCGCCAACGGCTGCTGCCCCAAGAATCGGCTCACGCTGATCGCCTCCCGCCCGGCTGCAAGTAGCAAGCGCTGTACTTCCGCGCAAGTCACATTCCAGGGAGGTGGGAGGCGATCACCGGCAAGAAGAGGAAGAATGAGATCACGGCGGGCACCGCGAAAAGCAGGCCGAGGTATCCGATGACGGTGCCGGCAAGGGCCTGTCCACGACCTTCTTCACGCGAAGCCGTGAGCTCGTCTAGGCTCATGTGGCCCGTGATGACGGCGACGATCGAGCCGACTACCGGCACCAGGACCAGTCCAAGGATGGCTGCCACCAACGAGACGATTGCCAGCGCGTTCGTCGGGGCCTTCCGCTGATAGGTGTAGTGCGTCGTGAATCCGACGGGATAGGCGACGAAGGGTAGTGACTGAGCGCCATGAGCCTCCTGCCCGTTCTGAGTGGGAGCTCCAGCTTCAGTATCCGTGATGTTTTCAGTGTTCGTAGTGCCAGTCATGGTGATGTTCTCCGAGTTCTCAGTTCCGACTTGTGCCGATAGAACAAGCCTCTCGGCGAACCCCGCTCCTGTCTTCTGGCGTCTGGCGTACACCGCGATACTTCGATCGAAGTAGTCAAGTGGTGAGATCGGTCCAGCTGACGATTCCTTGATGGTCGATCTGGACGGACATCCGTTGCTCGACAGTCGCCACGGAGATGACAGCCCACACCACGCCCCACAACCCCACGCTGAGGATCGTGAGAACCAGATGCAGGGCGTGGTTCGGCCGCCTACCCCGGAGCAGCACCGCCGAGGTCGCGCTGACCGACTCGAGGCGCCACCCCGTCGATATCGCGTTCGCAATCACTAGCTGCACGAGGCGCTGACGCTCATCGAGGGACAGCGAGGCCGTCCTCTCCGTCTGGAACATCTCCGTGCGGCCGAGGGCCTCTCGCCTGAGCTCGGTCCACCGGGTACCGTCCCACCAGCGTTCCGACCGCTGCTGGTCGGGATACCAGCCAGGCGGCGCGGAGGAGACGGTTTCGCCTCGTGACCCGCTGTCACTCATGGCAGGATCCCGGCTCGGACAGCGTAGGTGACGAGTTGTGCGCGGTCGCGCGCCCCGACCTTGTTCATCGCGCGGGTGATATGGGTCTTGACCGTCAGGGGGGATAGGTGATGGTCGCGCGCTATCGAATCACCGTCTCGCCCTCGGACGAGGTGCTCCACGATCTCGCGTTCTCGGACGGTGAGGCTCGAGAAGCGCGCGATCATCTCGGGGTCGCTCGGCGCGCTTCTCTGATTCGCTACGTGACCGATCACCAGGTTGAGAGCGATCGGCGAGAGGACGCTGACGCCCTCCGCAACGGAACGGATCGACTCGATGATCTCACGGGGCGACGCACCCTTTCCGAGAAATCCGTCGGCACCGGCCTGGAGGGCGTTCACGACGTTGTCATCGAGTTCGAATGTGGTGAGCACCAGGATCCTCGGGGCCCGATCCATCGGCAGAGCGCGGATTCTCCGCGTCACTTCGACTCCGTTGATGCCTGGCATCTGAAGGTCCAAGAGGATCAGATCGGGCGTGGAATGCTGCAGCCCGGCCAGCGCTGCGAAGCCGTCGGGGTAGTCAGCGACGACGTCGAGATCGTCCTGCGACTGGATGATCGATCTGAGGCCGGCGCGGAGGAGCTCCTGATCGTCGACGATCGCAACGCGTATCATCGGGGCATCTTGGCGTACGGCAACGGAAGACGCGCGGTCACGGAGAAGTCGTGATCATCTGCGTAAGAGTCGAGCGAGCCGCCAAGCGACTCGCAGCGCTCCCGCATCCCGATCAGCCCGTTACCGCCGATGGTGCCGGCGTTTTGGGCGATGCTGTTCCGGCAGGTGACGTGCACCTCGGACGCAGTCCGAACGATGTGCAGGTCGATGATGCCGTCAGCGTGGCGCTGAGCGTTCGTGAGCATCTCCTGCACGATCCGATAGGTGGCCGCAGTGATGCGCGCGGGGAGCTGATCGATGGGCTCGGGCATGTAGCACTTGATAGGGAGGCCCGCGGTGAGGTAGCTGTTGATGAGGCCGGCAAGAGCCTGCGGATTGGTAATCGGCTCATCCCCGGAGTCGGTGGGTACCCGAAGCATGTGCAGTGTGTGCTGAGTCTCTTCGAGCACCGTCTTGATCGCCTCGCGCGCAGCTTGTAGCGAGCTCTGGGCCGGGGAGTCGGCCGAAGGGATCATGACCTCCGCGGTGCCCACGTGCATGCTGATCACAGCGATGCCGTGGCCGATGCCGTCATGAAGATCTCGGGCGATCCGGACCCGCTCTTCCGCTACTGCGTTCCTGATCTCCAGTTCCCGGTTGGATGCGACATCGCGCTCATGTTGTTCCCGACCGTCCTTGACTTCGGAACGAGACCGCACCGCCGCACCGACCGCTGCCGTCAGCACCGCACCCACGATGACGACGGATGGCCACCGGCCAGCAGCATCGCTCAAGCCGAAATAGAAAGAGCTTGCGAGAAGATTGGACATAGTGACGACCGCTCCGACAAGAACGGGTGACGCCCCTCGAAGCGCGAGCAGGAGTGCAACGAGAATCGCCAGGATGCCGGCGCCGGTCGGGTTGACTGCGAGGGCGGCAGCGACCACGGGTGCGACCCCAGCCAATCCGAGACCGATCCGCCACGATCGGAACGTGATGACGGCGCCGGCCAGACTAAGCGCTGCGGGCGCTGCGCTGATCAGGTCGCGAGAACCGAGCAGCGGGACAGCCACGCAGATCCATCCCGTCAGCGCGATGACCGCCACGGCCGTCAGTGCCAGCTGGCGGGGCCCTCTCGAGCGGGGCAGACCCTGTGCAGGTCCTCGAAGAATTTCAGCGAGTGGCATAGGCCAAATCTTCCCCGCGGTGCGCACTCATGACGTACTGCGATTGTCGTAGTCGTTGACGGTTCGTACGGATGACGATCGGCACACGTGACGGCGGAATCCTTGGTGCAGGGGTTGAGCTGCGACTCGACGTCCGAGCGTCACTTGACGCGCGTCAATCTACCTAATGTAGAGGAATCTCATGAACTACGCTGAATACCGAGGAAGACGAGTCGTCGTCACGGGATGCTCGTCCGGGCTCGGAGCCGCCACCGCTGGCAAGCTCGCCGAGGTCGGTGCAACGGTCGTCGGATTGAGCAGGCGTCGTCCGCCGATCGATATCGACGAGTTCCATGAGGTGGACCTAGCCTCGGTGGACTCGATAGAACAGGCGGGGTCCGCCATCACCGGGGACATAGATGCGCTCTTCAACTGTGCCGGCGCGGCACCAGTGCTGCCATCCGAAGAGATCATCAAGGTGAATTTTCTCGGGACACGGCTGTTCACCGAGTTGCTGCTGGATCGCATGCCCCGGGGTTCCGCGATCGCCAGCGTTTCCTCGAGCAACGGAAGCGCGTGGCGCAAGAACTTCGATCACGTCAGCGCGTTTGTCGCCACGACCAGTTTCGACGAAGGCGTCGCCTGGTACTCGGCTCACCAGGCGGACGCCGGGCACGGCTATCCGTTCAGCAAGGAGGCGCTGACGCTGTGGACGCTCCAGCAGGCGTCGATCCTGACGCCCCGCGGCATCCGGATCAACTCGATCAGTCCCGGCGCGGTGCAGACTCCGCTCCTCGAGATCGCTCAGCAGACATTTCCGGCGGAGATGCTCGCCGCCACCCTCGAGCCATTCGGCCGCGCCTCGACGGTGCGCGAGCAGGTGTCGCCGCTGCTGTTCCTGAACAGCAGCGAAGGCTCTTACATCAACGGCGCCGATCTCGCCGTCGACGGTGGTTACGCGGCCGCGTTCGCCAGCGCCGGTGGGACCTGGTGACGGCTGGTCAGGCCGTTTCGCGCTCGACCAGGATGATGGACAGCCCTGAATCGGCCCGTTCGAGCGCACTCGATCCATCGAGGCGGGCGAGGAGCGACCGCAGCGAGGCTGCTGTCACCTGCACGGGATCGTAGCCGAGCGTCGTCAGTGGAGGGATCGTGACGCCGGCGAGAGGCGTGTTGTCCATCCCGATGAGGGCAAGATCCTCAGGCACGCGCCACCCTCGATCATGTGCCGCGAACAGGAGGGCGGTGGCGATCTCGTCGTTGTAGCAGGCCACCGCATAACCGGGCCCCCCGAGCGCGTCGAGGGCCGCGCGGGCGTCGTGCGCGGTGACGCCGAGGTGCAGGATGCGCCGATCCCGCACCTCCGCCGCATCGCAGACCTCTATGAACGCGCGTTCGCGGGGCCCACCGAAGGGATCGCTGCGCTCGTCGCTGAGGTGCGCATACGCGAGGTGGCGGTACCCATGGTCGATGAGGTACCTCGCCTGGATGGCCCCGATCTGCGAGTTGGCGTCGGACGAGCCTGCAGCTTCAGGCTCGATCAGTTCGACGCCCCGGTCAGTGATGATCTGGCGCTGCTCATCCGGAAGCTTGGTCAGGGTGAGCACGGCCCGGGGGCTCATGCCTTTGACGAGCCTGTCCAGTGCGTCGGGGCTGTGGTTGGCCAGACGGAGCACCAGCGTCAGTCCACGTCGAGCGAGCTCATCCGTCAGCGCTCCGTAGATGTCCTGCAGATTATGTCCGAAGGTCGTGTCGGGGATGAGCGCGATCACGATGTCACTCGAACCGCGAGCCAAGGCACGCCCGGCCGCGGAGGGTTCGTACCCGAGCTCGGTGACTGCCGAAGCGACGCGCGCTTTCGTCTCATCCGAGAAATACGAAGCGCGGCCGTTGAGGATCTGGCTCACAGTCGATCGGGACACCCCCGCGCGATCGGCAACATCCTGGCTCGTCGGGTTCACGACGCTCTCCCATCACTTCGCTGCCAACAGCTTAGCGGGCGTTGACGCGCGTCAACACATGTGATTGGGTATTGACGCGCGTCAACCGCGACAAGGACGTTGAAGGAGAATCAGTGAGCACCTCAGCACTCAATGACGACTGGAGCTGGCGGACGAAGGCGAGCGCGTTCGCTGAGCTGGGTGGTGCCGGCGGCGAATGGTCGCCTGTAACCCTTCCGCACGACGCGCTCCTCTCCACGGAACGCCTTCCTGACGCACCAGGTGGTGCCGCCACCGGCTACTTTCCCAGCGGAGCGTTCGAGTACCGTCGGACCCTCGCCATCGCCGATACCCTCGAAGGCAGGCTGGTCTTCCTCGAGTTCGATGGTGTTCACCGCAACGCCATGGTGTACGTGAATGGCGCGCTGGCAGGGCAGCATGCGTTCGGATACTCACGCTTCGTCGTTCGGATCGATCCCTACCTACTGTTTGGCCAGGACAACGAGATCCGGGTGACCTGTGTCGCGCATCGCGACAGCCGCTGGTACACCGGGGCCGGCATCTACCGCGGCGTCAATCTCATCGTCAAGGACGTCACGCACATCGCGGTCGACGGCGTCAGCGTCGTCGTTCACGAACTCTCTCGCGAGGAGGCGACGCTCGAGATAACGACGCGCGTGAGCAATTCGGGCAGCACCACGCGCTCGCTCCGGCTCAGCTCGTCCCTCAATGAGGAGGGCATCGCCGAAGTCGCAACAGCGTCCTCACCCGTCACCGTCGAGCCTGGTGCCGTGGCTCTGGTGCGCCAGCGCCTTTACATCGAGCGCCCCGCCGTGTGGAGTCCGGACTCCCCGACCCTCTATCGAGCCGTCGTCCAGCTCAGGAGCGACGGCGAACTGCTGGACGACGAAATCGTGTCCGTGGGAATCCGCACGGTGCAGACCGACCCGAAGAACGGGCTGCGCCTCAACGGAGAGACCATCAAGTTGCGAGGCGCGTGCATTCACCACGACAACGGCCCGCTCGGAGCGGCCAGCTTCGTCGCCGCGGAGGAGCGACGGGTTCGCATCCTCAAGGAGGCCGGATTCAATGCGATCCGGAGCTCCCACAATCCGGCAAGCACGGCGCTGCTGGAGGCCTGCGACAAGCTCGGAATGCTGGTGATCGACGAAGCCTTCGACATGTGGACGGAGAGCAAGACCGATTTCGACTACGCCTCGGACTTCACGCAATGGTGGGAACGCGACCTGGAAGCTCTCGTTGCGAAGGATCGCAATCACCCTTCGGTGATCATGTACTCGATCGGTAACGAGATCCCGGAGACCGGCACTGCTCACGGAGCTGTCTGGGGCCGAAGGCTCGCCGAGAAGATCCGTTCCCTCGACAACACCCGCCCGCTCACGAACGGCATCAACGGCTTCGTCTCGAGTCTCGACGTGGTCCTCGCCGGGATGAAAGCCCAGGGCGCGAACCCCGCCGCCGGAGGCGTCAACGGCATGATGACCAACGTCGGCGACCTGATGAATCAGATCACCGCATCCGACATGGTCACCGCGAGAACCGAAGAGTCCTTCTCCGTCCTCGACGTTGCCGGTTTGAACTACGGCGACAGCCGCTACGAAGTCGATCGCACCCTGTTCCCCACCCGCGTGATCCTCGGAACCGAGACCTTCCCGGCTCGGATCGCGCACAACTGGCCCTTGGTCGAGTCGCTCGAGCACGTGATCGGTGACTTCACCTGGACAGGCTGGGATTACCTCGGTGAAGCCGGTCTCGGAGCGGTCACTTTCACCCAGGATGCAGCTCCCGGCTCATCCGAGGTCGCGAAGCACTTCCCGTGGATGGCGGCGATGACCGGCGACATCGACGTCACGGGCTGGCGCCGCCCCATCTCCTACTACCGCGAAATCGTCTGGGGACTAAGAACACAGCCGTACATCGCGGTGCATCGTCCCGAGAACTTCACCCTCACTGCCTCTCCCACAGCCTGGTCGTGGAGTGACGCACTGCCGAGCTGGACGTGGTCCGGCGACGAAGGCGACCGGGTGAGGGTAGAGGTGTACTCACCCGCCGACGAGGTCCATCTGACCCTGAACGGGGAGACGATCGGCGTGTCCCCCGTCGGCACCACCCGCCCGTTCCAGGCGGACTTCGACGTCGTCTATCGCCCCGGAGAACTGACGGCGATCTCGTACGTCGACCGCGTGGAGACCGGGCGCACGGTGCTGTCGACCGCCGACGACACCGTCACGCTGGAGGCTCACGTCGACCGCACCTCGATAACAGCCGGCACACAGGACCTCGCATTCGTCCCCATCGTCCTCACGGACGGTAAGGGCGTCGTGCAGCACCGAGACCATCGAGCTATCACGGTCACCGTCACCGGCGCCGGGGTGCTACAGGCGCTCGGCACAGCGGACCCCGCCCCGACAGAACCACTCAATGCGACCACCCGAGCGACGTATGGTGGCCGGGCTCTCGCGATCGTGCGAGCGACCGGATCGGGAGAGATCTCCGTCACCGTCGATGCGGATGGATGCGCCTCCGTCACGCTTCAGATTCGGGCGACGGCGACCGCCTCCCAGATCGAGCAACTCCTCACCACCTAGAAAGCGATCATGATCACCCACCCTTCTGAGCCCGCTGTGGCGTGCAACCCCCTGGACATCACGTACCGGTTCCAGGACCTCCGCCCACTCGGCGCGGAACGGACCGTGCATCGGGAAGCCGCCGACCCCTCGGTCGTGCGGTACCGGGACCGGTACTTCCTCTTCGCGTCGATGTCGGGCGGCTTCTGGCACTCCGATGACCTCCGCGCCTGGACCTACCAGCGGAGCACCCGCCTGCCACCGATGGACTACGCCCCCGACGTCCGCGAGATCGACGGCGCCCTCTACGTCTCCGCCTCGCGCACAACCGATAGTCCGTACTTCCGCAGCGAGAACCCCCTCGAGGATGATTTCACCGAGGTGAACCCGGGGTTTCCCTTCTGGGACCCGCATCTCTTCCAGGATGACGACGGCGCGACATATTTCTACTGGGGGTGCTCCAACAAAGAGCCGCTGCAGGGTGTGCAGGTGAACTCACATGCCCTGGAACTCATCGGCACTCCCGTCGCCCTGATCTCGGGGGCGCCGGACGACCACGGGTGGGAGAAAATCGGCGAGAATTACGTCAAGGCCGAGCCGAAGACCGAACGAGAGAAGTTCCTCGCCGACTACCTGGGAGACGCCCCCTTCATCGAAGGGGCCTGGATGACGAAACACGAAGGGTCCTACTACTTCCAGTACGCAGCCCCCGGCACCGAGTGGAACACCTATGCCGATGGCTACTACACCGGCCCGTCGCCGCTCGGACCCTTCGACTACTCCCCCCACAGCCCCTTCTCCTCCAAACCGGGCGGATTCATCACAGCCGCTGGGCACGGCAGCACCTTCAGCGACGCCTACGGCAACTGGTGGCATGCCTCCACGATGCGCATCTCGGTGAATCACTCCTTCGAGCGACGGATCGGAATCTTCCCGGCAGGATTCGACGACGACGGAGTGCTGTTCTGCAATCAGAACTTCGCGGACTATCCGCACATCATCCCCGAAGGCCCGGTCGATCCGTGGACCGAAACGTTCCGGGGCTGGATGCTGCAGTCGTACCGGGCGACCGCGACCGCCTCGTCGTCCGTTCCCGGCCACGAACCCCACCTGACGGTCGATGAGGACATCCGCACGTGGTGGGTGGCGGGCAGCTCAGACCCGGGCGAATGGGTCGTCCTGGATCTGCACGGCGAACGCACCGTCCATGCCATCCAGATCAACCTCGCCGACCACGACCTCGCGAGATGGGCACCCGAGCTGACCGACGGCCAGCAATTCCCGGGCGAGTACCGCGGCCTGTACCACGGAACGCGTCCGACGGAGTTCCGGATCGAAACATCCCTCGACGGAGAACGCTGGGACACGGCCCTCAGTACGATGGACACCGCTCAAGAGACGCCGCACGCGTTCGCTGCCCTCTCGGTTCCGAAGCAAGCCCAATTCGTCCGGTTCACAGCCGGAACCATGCCGTTCGGTGCCCCCGCGGCCGTCAGCGGCATCCGCGTCTTCGGCCACGGAGGCGGCGACGCGCCCGAGCAGGTCCGAGTCCAGGCGGAACGGATCTCGCCACTTACGGCGGAGCTCTCGTGGGATGCCGCGGCTACGGCTCAGGGATACAACGTGCGGTACGGAATCGCGCCCGACAAGCTCTACCACTCCTGGCTCGTCTACGATCAGACCCGCCTCTCCCTACCCAATCTCAACGCCGGGGTCGACTATTGGGTTGCCGTCGACCCTTTCAATGAGAGCGGCATCACGGAGGGATCGACCGTCCCGATCGTCGTGGCCGAGACGCAGGAGAGGAGCGCGTCATGACCGGTTTCCCCGGAGGCTTCCTGTGGGGTGCATCGACCTCACCGCATCAAGTGGAAGGCAACAACGTCAACAGCGACTGGTGGGGTCGCGAAGGGCTCATCCCCGGTATGCAACTCAGTGGAGATGCCAACGACAGTTACCACCGCTTCCGCGAGGACATGACCCTCCTCGCGGACGCCGGCCTGAACTCGTACCGCTTCGGCATCGAATGGGCTCGGGTCCAACCGCGACCGGACGCCTTCTCCAATGCTCTCCTCGCCCACTACCGCCGCATGATCGACACCGCCTTGGAGCTGGGGATCACCCCCGTCATCACCCTGCACCACTTCAGCTCGCCTCGGTGGTTCGCGGAGTTGGGTGGTTGGAACACCCCTGATTCTGTGAATCACTTCACTCGGTACGTCGAGGCCGTCTCACCGATCCTGTCGGACGTCGGGTACGTCGTCACGATAAACGAACCGAACATGCTCGCGATGATGCTGAACCTGGAGAAGGCAGCACAGCGCGGGGACCTCGAAGGGTGGCAGAGTCCCACGATCGAGCATCAAGGGGAGAGTGATTGGACCCAGCCCCCCCTTCCGGTTCCCGTCCCCGAAGACGGCGCCAACCTCATCGAGGCCCACCATGCGGCGCGCACCGTACTCCACTCGCGCACCGATGCCCGAGTGGGATGGAGCATCGCCAACCAGGTCTTCACCGTTGTCCCCGGTGGCGAGCAGCGGCACAAGGAGATCGAGTGGGCCTTCGAGAACCTCTACCTCGAGCAGTCGCGTGAAGACGACTTCGTGGGTGTCCAGGCGTACACATCGCAGGAGATCGACGAGAACGGCCTCGTGCCGCATCCTCCGCACCCGGAGAACACCATGATCGGTACCGCCTACCGGCCCGACGCCCTGGCACTCGCTGTTCGTCACGCCGCGCGGCTGACCGGACGGCCCATCCTCGTCACCGAGAACGGTATCGCTACACCGGACGACGCACGCCGGATCGCCTATACGACTGAGGCCCTCCGGCATCTCGTCGGTGCCATCGCTGACGGCATCGATGTGCTCGGCTACTTGCACTGGAGCTTGCTCGACAACTACGAGTGGGGTCATTGGGAACCGACCTTCGGCCTCATCGCGGTCGATCGCGACACGTTCGAGCGGCGACCGAAGCCTAGCCTGGCCTGGCTGGGTGGCGTGTCCCGCAGCAATGGCGCCGTGCTGAGCTGACGCGCACTCCTCCGCCGGCGAGGTGGTCTTCCGCCGGCGGAGGTCTTCCGCCGGCGGAAGACTGGTCAGGCGCGCATGACGACGCCACCGTCGACGTTGATGACCTGACCGGTGATCCATCCGCCCAGATCCGAGAGCAGGAAGGCCACCATTGCTCCGAGGTTTGCCGGCTCCCCGTGCCGATGTGATGGCGTGATGGCGAGTGTCTGGTCCTGCAGTTCCTGAGACAGGTTCTGTCGTGTCATCTCAGTGAGCACGAGACCAGGAGAGACGCTGTTCGAGCGCACTCCTTGCTTGCCGTAGGTTCGAGCGATGTGACGGGTCAGTGCGGTGACTCCGGCCTTCGTGGCCTGGTACGCGACGCTCGTCTGCATCCCGCCGTAGACGGCGTCGGAGATCGTGTTGACGATGGAGCCTCCACCGCCCTCGATGAGATGCGGAATCGCGTACCGGGCGGTGAGGAGGTATCCCGTGAGGTTGATGTCGAGGTTGCGCTGCCACGCGGCGAGGTCGATGTCGACGACGGTCGTGTCACGAGCGACTTCCTCTGCGCCGATGTTCGCCGCGACGTTGAAGAGTCCGTCGATGCGTCCGTAGGTGTTCAGGGCGAGTTGGATGAGTGCTTCGACATCCGCCTCGTCCGAGATGTCGGTCATCGTGGGCTCCGCCGATCCGCCCGACGCGATGCACGCCGATGCAGCTCTTTCCGCGGATGCCAGCGAGATGTCTCCGACGACCACTTTGGCGCCACCGGCGCCCAGATACTGGGCCGCCGCAGTGGCGATTCCGCCGGCTCCGGCAAAGACGACGACCTTGTCTGTCAGACCTTCCACAATGGCTTCCTATTCAGTTCGATGGTGTGAATGCGTGCAGTGCTTGATACCCGCCGTCGACGGCGAGATCGGCCCCGTTGATATACGACGCGCCGGGGCTGTTGAGGAACAGGAGGGGCAGGACCTGTTCCGCGACGTGACTGGAGCGACCGATGGGCTGCTCGTTCTGGGCGACCAGTTCAGCGGGGAATGCTGCAGCCGCGGTCTCGAGCAGCGGAGTGAGGACCGAGCCGGGGCTGGTGCAGTTGATTCGGATACCACGCTCGATGAGTGTGCTGGAGAACTTGGCGGTCCATGCGGACACGGCCTCTTTGCTGAAAAGGTAGCCATGACCCGCGTTGTCGGCGTGAGCCTGATACCACGCGAGACCATCGGCGTAGGAGGCCTCCAGCAGGAACTCCTCGTGGAGCGGCACTCTGCTGCGCCACCCTGCTCCGATCGTCGAGGAGATCGACGCGATGGCCCCTCCGGTCGGTATCCGATCGAGCAGCTGCTCGGTGAGCAGACGCGGCCCCAGGAAGTTGACTTTGAGTAGTTCGTCGGATGACACCACAGGCGGTGCGCCGGCGCAGTTGAAGATCGCGTCCACCGTCTGCCCGATCCGCTCGACGGCAGTGAGCACGCTCTGAGGCTCGGTCATGTCGACCTTGTGGAAGGCGGCGAGATCGGTGTCCGGCCGGCGCCGGCTCAGGCCGATGACGTCAGCGCCGAGAGCGATGAGACTCTCCGAGGCGGCCAGACCGATGCCCGACGAGCATCCCGTGACGACCACAGTCTTACCGGCGTATTCCTCGAATGCCACAGTTCTCCTCAAATAGTCGGTGCCCGGTGTTGTCATCGGGCGAAGGTGTGTCCGGCTTCGCGTGCCTGTTTCCTCAGGAGACGCCGTTCCCGCTGACCGTCCGGATCGGCGATCGGCGCCGCGAGGAGCAGGCTCTGCGTGTAGGCGTGCTGCGGATCTGTCGTCACGCTCGCTGCTGTGCCGGTCTCGACGAGTTCGCCGTGGAACATAACCGCGATGCGATGGCTGATGTGCCGGACGACGTGCAGATCATGGGTGATGAACAGGTAGGCCACCCCGGTCTCGCGTTGGATCTCGATGAGCAGGTTCACGACGCGTGCCTGGGTCGTCAGGTCCAGCGCTGAGACGGGTTCATCGCAGACGATCAGCTTCGGCTTCAAAGCCAGCGCGCGGGCGATCGCGACACGCTGTCGCTGTCCTCCGCTGAATTCGCGCGGATAGCGTTGTGCGGCGTCGGAGGGAAGACCGACCTGGTCCAGAAGCCTTCCAACAGTGCGGCGAGCGTCAGCTGAGGTGGTGTCCTGCGCGAGCAGAGGCTCGGCCAGGATGTCTGCGATCTGCATCGCGGGATTCAATGACGAGTAGGGATCCTGGAAGATGACCTGGATGTCCTTGGCAAGCGGGCGGCGGCGGCGCCCGGTGACGTGGGTGATGTCCTGACCCTCGAAGTGGATTCTGCCCCCGGTGGGCGTGGCAAGCCCCAGGACGGCACGCCCCAGGGTCGTCTTGCCCGACCCCGATTCGCCGACGAGTCCGAGAGTCTCACCCCGGCCGATGGTGAGCGAGACCCCTCGGAGGACTTCCGGTCGTGCAGCACGGAGTCCGCGACCCGGGTATCGCAGTCGCAGGTCATCCACGGTGAGCAGATCGGTCATGCGGATGCTCCCGATGTCGAGATGTATGTGCTGGGCAGGTCGGCTCGGATCGATTCCTCGTCGAGGATCGCACCGATCAACTGCTGCGTGTATTCGTGGGCCGGATTGTGGAAGATGTCACGGACCGTGCCGGTCTCGACGACGGTTCCCGACTTCATGACGACGACCCGATCGCAGAGATCCGCGACGACTCCGAAGTTGTGGGTGACCATCAGCACCCCCATGCCGAGCTCCGCTTGGAGGTCGCGCAGCAAATCCAAGATCTCCGCCTGTACCGTGACGTCCAGTGCCGTGGTGGGTTCGTCGGCGATCAGGAGCTTGGGGCGGCTGGCGACGGCTCCGGCGATGAGCACGCGCTGAGCCATTCCGCCGGAGATTTGGTGCGGGTAGGACCGGAAGACGCGGGGTGGATCCTGAATCCCGACCCGCTCCAGCAGACCGAGGATCGTCTCCTTGGCTTCACGTCGAGACATCCCGGAGGTCAGCCCTTCCATCAGCTGGTTTCCGATCGTGTATGAGGGGTCGAGGTTCGACATCGGCTCCTGGGGAATGTAGGCCACGACACCGCGGCGGAGCTTCCGCATCTGCGTCCCGGACAGACCCAGCAGTGAATCGCCGGCGAGGGTGAGCGAATCGGCGTCGACGGATGCCTCTGCCGGGAGCAGGCCGAGGATGGAGAACGCGGTCTGGGTCTTCCCCGACCCCGACTCCCCTACCAGACCGACAACCTCGCCCGAGTCGACATCGAGGCTCACGCCGTCGACGACCTGCTTGATTGTTCCGTCGGTCTGCGGATACGCGACCGTGAGACTCCGGATGGAGAGAAGGTGTGCGGCGCCCGATTCGCCGGACACGACCGGCGTGTCCGGCGTCTCCTTGAGGACTTTCACCGAGGTAGCCTGCCGACCGCGGGACTTGGCAGCTCGGGGCTGCGGCCCGGCCAGGGCATCGCGGTAGGCGTTGCCGAGCAGGATCACCGAACCCACGAGCAGCGCCAGGACGAGCGAGGGCCACACGAGCTGCTCGGGGTGAAGGTAGATATTCGCGAAGGCATCGCTCGTCATGCTGCCAAAGCTCGGCACCAGAGGAGAGCCGAGACCGAGGAATGCCAGGCCCGCCTGGATGCCGATGGCGGAGCTGGTGAGGAAGGCGACGGAGATGATGATCGGGCCGCGTACGACATACAGGATGTGGCGGGACAGGATTCGCCGATTCGACAGTCCCGAGACGCGGGCAGCGTCGACGTAGAGTTCCGATCGCACACCGACGACCATGTTCCGGACGAGGCGGTACGTACCAGGCGCGAGAAAGATGCCGAAGATCACCATCATGACCTGGTAGGAGCCACCGGTGATCGGGTACAGCACGATGACCAGCACGAGGGCGGGGAACGTCATCAACAGGTTGAACGACCAGGACGTGACGGCGTCGGTGGTCTTGCCTACGTATCCGGCGATGAGACCGAATACGGTGCCGATCACGATCGCCACCCCGGCACCGATGGCGCCCGAGATTAGGGAGACATTGATCGAGGCGAGCAGTCGCGCGAGGATGTCGCGGCCGTACTGGTCTCCGCCGAGAGGGTATCCGGGTGTGCCCACGGGAGCGTTGATCGCGTCCAGTGACGCGAAATTCGGATCGTGAACGGCCAGGATCGAGGTGAGCTGACCGAGGATCACGACGGCGAGCAGCACGATCAGCGCTCCCAGACCCAACGGGTTCTTCAGGACAGCCCTGAATGCACCTGCTCGCTTCTTCGGGGCCGCCGTGGGCACGGCCGCGTTCTCGAGATCGGTGGCGGTCATGCGTTTCGCGCTTTCGGGTTGAGCCAACCGCTGACGAGGTCGACCAGGAGGTTGACGATGACGACCAGCACGACGCTGAAGAGGGTGAGTCCCAGCATGACCGGCAGGTCGCCTTGAATGGTGGCGTTGAAGCCGTAGGTGCCGAAACCTGGCAGGGCGAAGATCTTCTCCACGAAGAGTGCCGCACCGAACAAGCTGATGAACAACAGCGAGTACGTGGTGAATGCGGGGCCGGATGCGTTTCTCAGCGCGTGCCGCAGGAGGATCGCCGACTCGGAGACGCCGCGACTGCGCAGCGTTCGGATGTAGTCCTTGTTGAGCTCATCGATCATCGAACCTCGGATCTGCGCAGAGAGCGAGGCGACACCTCCGATGGAGAGCACCACCGCCGGGAGAATGATCGACGCGAACCACTGGGACGGCGAGTCGGCGAACGGGGTGTACCCCACGGCCGGTACCCAACGGAGGGTGATCGCGAACACGAACACCATCACGATGCCCAGGATGATGGCGGGGAACACGTACGAGATGGTCGAGATGCCCTGGATGATGACGTCGAGCACCCCTCGGCGAGCCGCAGCGGCGACACCGAGGATGACGCTGATCACGAGTGTGATGAGCATCGCGACGACCACGACGGACAGGGTCGGTGGAAGCCGGCTCGCCATCGCGTCTGCGACGGGTTGGCTGGAGAAATAAGACCGGCCCAGGTCTCCGTTGAACAATCCCCCCAGCCAGGTCACGTACTGCTCGAGTACGGGTCGATCCAGACCCAGCTGGGCATTGATCGTCGCGACCTGGTCGGCTGTCGCCTGCGGGCCGGCCAAGTTGATGGCGACAGGAACGCTGGCGGCATGCGTGAGAAAGAACGTGATGGCGGTCACCACGAAGATGAGGATCAGGCCGGACCCTACCCGTTTCAGGATGAAAGAAATCATGTGATGCCTCCGTGAGCGGGTGCGGGGCACGACTGGCCCCGCACCCGCTGTGACTCGGTGCTAGTTGGCCGGCTGCCAGGCCAGGATGGATTCGCCGTAGACGACGGGCGAGGTGTAGTCGATCGCGTTCGATGCAACCCAGATACCCGTGGCTGCCGTCACCGGCGCGAACCAGGCATTGTCCACGTAGTACTTGTTGACCGCCCCGTAGGCCGCCCCCTGGTCGTCGAGCGACGCTGAATTCGCCGTGGCGAGAAGCGCCTCGAGCTCCGGGGTGGTGGTGCCCTGCGGGTTGAAAGAGCCCGCGAGAATCTGCGTCATGTCCTTCGCGTCGCTTCCGCCGTATCCGTTGTACAGCCAGAACATCCCGTAGGCGCCGGCGTAGAGCTTCGCGTAGAGATCCTGGAACGGGACGGTCTCGTAGTTGACGGTGATTCCGATATCGGACAGCTGCTGTGCGATCGTCGCGTCGAATGTCTGCGACAGCACCGTGCTGGGCATGGTGAGGCTGAACCCGTCCGCATAGCCGGCGTCGGCCATCAGCTGCTTGGCCTTGTCGACGTTGTAGGCGTACTCCTCGGTCAGGGATTCGTCGTATGCCTCCCCGATCGGGCTGGCCATCTGCGAGGTGGGTGTACCCACACCGGGGGTTAGCTTCGAGACGATCGTGTCGCGGTCGATGGCGAGGTTGATCGCCTGGCGTACTCGGATGTCAGCGAGGGCGGGAACTACAAGGCCTTTTCGGTCGACGATGAACAGACCGCCCACGGCCGAAGGGTTGCTCGTTCCCGAGTGGAAGTCGCTCTCCGGGAACTGGCTGAGGAGGTCAGGAGAGGACAGCGTGCCGAAATCCAGCTGGCCCGTCTTGAGGGCGTTCTGGACGGCCGTCGGGTCGGCGATCACCGCCACCTTGACGGACTCGAACTTGTAGGCGGCCGCGTTCCAGTGGTCCGGGTTCTTCTTCAGGAGGTAGACCGACCCGACGGTGCTACCGGCCTGATCGAGCACGTACGGTCCGGATCCGATCGGATCGAGCTTCGAGGCTTCCGTCCCCAGAGTCTTCGGTGCTGCGATGACACCGTTGGTGCCGGCGAGCTGGTAGATCAGCGCCCCATCCGGACGGGAAAGAGTGATTACCACGGTGGATTCGTCAGAAGCCGCGACCGATTCGATGGCGGAGAGTTGGGCCGCGCTGGCTGCACCGGTGCGGGCCACCTCTATCGACTGCACCACTGCGTCCGCGTTGAGCGCCTCACCGTCGCTGAAGGTCTGGCCGTCCCGGATGTGGAAGGTGAGAACCGTGTTCCCTGCCGTGTACTCCCACGATTCGGCGATCCCGGGTTCGAGGGCACCGTCGACACCTTGCGTCACGAGCCTGTCGAACACGGCCAGGAAGATGGAGGGATCACCTCCGGTGAAATTGCCCACCGATAGATCGGCGGTCGGTGCCTGGACTGACAGATTCAACGTGGTCTTGGCGGCACCAGCTGGAACTGCGCCGGATGCACCGCATCCACTGAGCACCAGTAGTGCTGCCGCTGCGATCGCGATGGTCGCGGCGCCGTGTCGGAACTTCATGTGAGGACTCCTTTGTCTTGTGATGGCGGTCTCCGCCGTCACGCTCTGATACGCGAGTGAAGAATTCTTGGTGACTTTGACGCGCGTCAACGAGCATTGTCGCGCGTCAACAGAGCGTTTTGCAAGTGGCGATTCCTGAATCGCGGCAACTGGCAGCGAATGTGCACCCAAAATTGACGCGCGTCAACACATGTGATTGGCTGACCGCGCATCACATCTATCAGGGTCGAGGAGGATTCGAAATGTCCGAGAGCGAACAGCGATCCACTGCCGGAATGGAGGAAGCTCGCTCTTCCGGTTCCGAAGCGGTGATCGCAAGCGCATCCTTTGCCCCGTCGGCGGCGGCGATCGACGACAAGACCGATCGACCCAATGTCGGCCCCCGATACGTGACGTTCCTCCTTCTCGCGGTCGCTGGTGTCAACATCGCCCTCGTTGCGCCGATCGGCCTGTCTCTCGCGCTGCGGGTGCAAGCCCTCGCCCCCGACAACGTCGAGTTCCTCGGGTTCATCATCGCGATCGCGTCCACCGTCGGTCTCTTCGCGAATGCGCTCGTGGGGATGTGGAGCGACCGCACGCGTACCCGGTGGGGAAGTAGACGGCCGTTCGCGTTCGCCGGCGCAGTTGCCGGACTCGTGGGGGTCCTGGTGATGGCGACGGCCGGCGATCTGATCGTTCTCACCGTGGGATGGATCGTGACATCCATCGGCTTCGGAGTGACGATGAACGCTCTTCTCATGTCTCAGGCGGATCGTCTCGCTCCGGATCAGCGCGGGCGTATCGCGGGGCTGAGCGGAGTTCTCGCGATGGTCTCCGCCGTCATCGGCGTGTCCATCGCCAGCACGCTCGTTGCGAGCAGTTTCTTGGTCTTCCTCATCCCCGGAGCCCTGGGATTCCTGGCCGCGCTCCTCTGGGTCGTCTTTGTGAAGGAAGCTAGTTCGGTTGACGCGCCGGAGCGTCCCCGGCTCGGGATCCGGGGTGTGCTGCGGGGCCTCGTCTTCGACCCGCGGATGTATCCCAATTTCGCGTGGAACTGGCTGGGGCGCCTGTGCTTCTACATCGCCATCCAGTTCGCCACCACGTTCACGACCCTGTTCTTCGCGTCTCGACTCACGACCTCGGGCCAGATCGCCGACCTCGGCCCTTTCATCGCCATCCTGTCGCTGATAGGCGCCGTGGCGACATCCTTCGGGGCGTTCGGATCGGGCTATTTCTCCGACAAGCTGAAGCGCCGCCGGGTATTCGTCCTGGGCGCAGCCATCATCTTCACCACTGGTGCGCTCACGATGGCGCTCGGTGGATCGAACACCGCGCTTCTGATCGCCGGAACGGTGGTAATGAACATGGGCCTCGGCATCTTCGTCGCCGTCGACCAGGCCATCGTCCTCGATATCATTCCGGACGGGGACGCCGGACGATTCCTGGGAATCAACGGATACTCCTCTTCTCTCGCACAGGGAGTGGCGCCGGCCCTGGCTGTTCCGCTCCTACTGATCGGGGTCAGCGGGCCCGAGAAGAACTACGCACTACTCCTGGTCATCGCAGCAGTGTGCTCGCTCGCTGCTGGAATCATCGTCACGACGAAGGTGCGTGGCACGTCATAACACGCGTCTCTCGACGCTCAATCCGCCGCCCTCGCGCATGCGACACGGCAGCTCGTTCGGAAGGACATCATGTACAGCCCGCGTTACCTCGATGCATCGGCGCCCATCCCGGATCGGGTCCAGGATCTGCTGGGGCGACTCACCCTGGAAGAGAAGGCCGGACAGCTCTCGCAGTTCTTCTACTTCGGTGGCCTCGGAGCGCTGCCCGATGACTTCGACATCGAGTCCCTCCCTGCGGAGCATCAGTTCTATGCGAGACAACCCAAGCAGGTCGAGGCTGCGATCGCGAACGGCCTCGCGGGCTCGGTCCTCTTCGTCAAGGATGCAGAGCTGGCCAATCGGCTACAGCGATTGGCGCTCGAGGACAGCCACCACGGCATACCTCTGCTCTTCGGGTTCGATGTCATCCACGGGCTGCGCACCGTTTTTCCCGTACCGATCGCACAAGCCGCTTCCTGGGACCCGTCTGTCGCGGAATCGGCGCAGGCAGCCGCGGCGCGAGAAGCCCGTGCCTCCGGTATCCACTGGACGTTCGCGCCGATGATCGACATCGCTCGCGATCCGCGGTGGGGACGCATCGTGGAGAGTCCTGGCGAGGATCCTTATCTCGCGGCCGCGTTCGCGGCCGCCCAGGTGCGCGGCTTCCAGGGAGATTTCGGACCGGAGCGGATCCTCGCGGGCGCCAAGCACCTCGCCGGGTACGGAGCAGCGCGCGGAGGCCGCGATTACGACGAAGTGGACCTTTCTGATTCCGAGCTGCGCAACGTCTACCTCCCTCCGTTCATGGCTGCGATCGACGCTGGATCAGCGACAGTGATGAGCGCCTACATGGAGCTCAACGGAACGCCCGCGAGCGGTAACAGGTGGCTTCTCACAGACATCCTCCGCGACGAATTGCACTTCGAAGGCTTCGTCGTCTCGGACGCGAACGCCGTCAAGTCTCTCGAAGCGCAGCACTTCGCCGCCTCCTCGACGGATGCCGCGGCGAGAGCGGTCAGCGCCGGTCTGGATATGGAGATGGCGATGATTGACCCAGCTTTCGGCGCTCTGCCTCAGGCCGTAGCTGAGGGGCTCGTCGACGAAGTCACAATCGACCGTGCGGTCGCGCGGGTCCTCACCGCGAAGTTCACGCTCGGGCTTTTCGAGAACCCTTACGCGGATGAGGCGTCCTCCCAACGCGTGTTGAACGATCCCCGCCATCGAGAGTTGGCGCGCGGGGTCGCCGAGAAGTCCGTCGTGCTTCTTAAGAACGACGCAATCCTCCCTCTCGCCACAGCGTCCTTGTCATCGCTCGCGGTGATCGGTCAACTCGCCGACAGCAAGCGGGACCTGCTCGGATCCTGGGTCTTCGCCCACGACACGGATGAGACCGTCACCATCCTCGACGGAATCCGGAACCGGGCAGGCAACGACGTCTCCGTCAACTTCGCCGCAGGCGCGGCGATACCGCCACGAGTCTTCCCCAACCCCTTCGATGCGCAAGACCTCAGCGTCGTCGAAACCCCGCCCGGCTACGACGACGACGCCGAGATCGCCATCGCCGTCGAAACGGCAGCGCGAGCCGACATCGCTGTCGTCGTCGTCGGTGAGCGGCAGAATCAGTCCGGGGAGAGTTCGTCCAAATCAACACTCGAGCTGCCCGGGCGTCAGCTCGAACAGCTCACGAGGATCGTCGCCACGGGTACTCCGGTCGTCCTCCTCGTCGAATCCGGCCGCCCGCTCGATCTCCGCTGGGCAGATGAGCACGTCGCGGCGATCATGCAGGTCTGGTATCCCGGCACCCGCGGAGGAGAAGCGATCGCCGGCCACCTCTTCGGCGACACCTCGCCGGCCGGGCGTCTCCCGTTCAGCTGGCCGCGTCACGTGGGTCACGTCCCTCTCGTGTACTCTCACCTGCGCACCTTCGCGCCCCAGGACCAGGACAAGCGGTATTGGGACGAGGAGTCGACACCGCTCTACCCGTTTGGTCATGGGCTGAGCTACGCGGCATTCGACTACACCGATCTTCGCGTGCTCGAGGATCGTCTCGGCGTTGGAGAGTCGACCCAGGTGTCGGTCACGATTACCAACACCACCCCTACACCGGCCGACGAAGTCGTCCAGCTCTACATCCACCAGCGGCACGGCCTCTCGAGTCGCCCGGTACGCGAACTCAAAGGCTTCGAGCGCATTGCAATGGACGCTCACGAGACGCGTACCGTCGTCTTCGAGCTCGGCCCCCAGCAGCTGCGTTACTGGAGTGCCGTCACCCGCAGTTGGGTCCAAGAGTCCTCGACCATTGACATCTGGGTGGGCGGCTCGTCCTTGGCGCACCTGACGACGACGCTCACAGTGGTCCCCGCGCCCCCGATGTGATCAGCTGGGCGGTCGCGAACCACGAGACACCCGAGACCGTGATGAAAGCACTCGCGGACGCGATCCGGGTCAGGCGGCCACCGGTGGGCTGCATCATTCACTCCGATCGGGGCTACCAATTCACCTCAGCCGGATGGCTGACATTCGCCCGGATCAACGGTCATCGCCCATCGATCGGCGAGCGCAAGAAGCCTCAAGACAACGCGCCAGACCAGGGCAACTCCAAACTGCGCAGTTGGCCGGGGTCCTTGGAACGCCCAAAGATGAGTGCCGCGCCGCTGGTGAGTGCGCGGCGGCGGGTCTCGTCATTAGAAATTCCCGCGGGATTCTGCACGACGAGTATCAGGCCCATGCCGGCGCTGCGGGCAGTTTCGAATCCGTAGGTCGAGCATGAGGAGGACGCCCCAGTCGCGCCCGAGAATCGTCTACTGGCGAGAGTGCGACCACTGTGAGGAATGCCTTGGGCTCGGAGTATGACCATCCATCGTTGCTGATCCACCGTTCGAGGGGGCGCAGCGCGACCATGAGCGACTGCAAGGCGCGAGCGCCGGCCGTCTCGCCGGACCGGGCGACGGACTGGGTGACCATGTAAGAGACCAGCTGAACTGGTGTTCCCGGCCGCAGGCGGCGATTACATGAGGCGCGACCGGTTCGACGAAGTTGCCATACGCCTTGACCACGTGCTTTCAGAAACGAATGTGGTCAGAATGTGGTCAGACTAGAGCCAGAAACGAGATCAGACCCCCTCCGGCCCCTTTATTAATATGGATCTCCGAGGGTCTGAGGGTGCGGAGACGGTGGGATTTGAACCCACGGAACCCAATAAAGGGTTCTCCACCTTAGCAGGGTGGTGCACTAGGCCGAACTATGCGACGTCTCCTTGGCTTGCGCCTCAGCCATCATAACCGACGGAGCGAATCCGTCACGCCACTGCCCAGGATGCCCCGGTTCAGCCGTCGTTGCCTTTCGAGCAGGAGTACTCGGCCGCGCTCTGGCCCGTGATCGAGGGCGGCAGGGCGGTCGCCGCACCGGCAGGGGCGGACGTGGAGGCCGGCGTGCCGGCATCCGGAGCGGACGTCGAAGCTTCCGGAGCAGAAGCATCCGGAGCAGCGGCAGTCGCATCTGCGGCAGCCGACGACGCCGGCGCGCTCGGGTCGGCCACCGCTCCGAGCCCGAGGTTCGCACCCCCGGCGGTCGCCACGGGCTGGTCGGCCGCGATCGCCGTGAACAGCACCGCCGCATCGTCGGCGAGCGGCTGCACCTTGCCGGCGTAGACCCCCGAGCCGCCGGTGGTGCCGGGATACGCCACGAAGGTCACCTTCTCGAGCGGGATGTCCTTCAGCGCCAGCGCGATCGACACGAGCGTGTCGGCCGAGGCGAGGCTCTTCGAGAGCTGCATGTTGCCCGACGCGGCGCGCGCGATGCCGTAGAGCTTCGAGAAGTCCGACAGTGTGGAGTCGGACTTGATGGTGCGCACGAGCGACGACAGGAACACCTGCTGCGACGAGATGCGCCCGAGGTCGCTGCCGTCGCCCACGCCATGGCGCGTGCGCAGGAACTGCAGCGCATCCATGCCCGCGAGCGTGTGCGTTCCGGCGGCGAGGTGCACGCCGGTGTAGTCGTCGTCGATCGGCTCCGCCACGCAGACGGGCACGCCGCCCACCGCGTTCGACATCTCGATCACGCCGTTGAACTGGATCTCGGCGGCGAACGGGATGCTCAGCCCCGTCAGGGCCTCGATGGTGAGCACGGTGCAGGGCAGGCCGCCGTAGGAGAGCGTGACGTTGAGGGGCTGCGCCTCCATCGCGTCGAAACTCCCCCCGGTGGGGTCAGGACACGAGGGGATGGGCACCACCATGTCGCGCGGAAAGCTCACGACGGTGGCGTTCGAGTGGTCCTGCGCGATGTGCAGCAGCATCGTGACGTCGTTGAGGTTGCCCTCGGTCTCACCGTAGGCATCCCCCTGGCCCTGCCGGCTGTCGCTGCCGACGAGCAGGAGGTTCACGCCGCCGTCGATGGCCGAGAGCTGCGGGGGCGGCCCGCCGGTGTCGCCGGCGAGCGAGACGGTCTGCACCTCGCTCGAGACGCTCCAGGTGGCGTAGCCGGCGAAGGCCGCACCGCTGACCGCGACCACGAGCGCCGCGACACCCACGAACTTCGCCACGAGCGCGAAGGGATGCGGGGTCTTCAAACGGCCGTGACGGGCGATCGGATGAGTCATGACGGGGCGGGATCCCGGGGTTGTCGGAAAGGGGTCGGGGCGTGGAAGCGCGGGTAAGCGGACCTTCCATGATTGCGGATGAAACTGAGAGTCCCATAGGCAGGGTTGACTTGTCGACCCCTCGTGCCTATATTCAATGTATTAGTTGATAAAGAGATTGGTTGATCATGAGCGACGCGAACGCGCTGACCGGCGACACCGACGAGCAGCTCGACCGCGCGTTCCTCGCCCTCGCCGACCCGGTGCGGCGCGGCATCATCGCGCGCCTGAGCCGCGGCCCGGCCACCGTGAACGAGCTCGCCGAGCCGGTGAGCATCACGGTGCAAGCGGTCTCGAAGCACATCCAGGTGCTCGAGGCCGCCGGGCTGGTCACGCGCAGCCGCGACGCCCAGCGCCGGCCGGTGCATCTCGCCCCGGCCGCGCTCGAGCGGCTCACGGCCTGGATCGACCGCTATCGCCTGGCGCACGAGCAGCAGTTCCGCCGCCTCGACGCCCTCCTCGCCCAGCCGGACAGCACCACCGGACAACCCGCAACACCGATTGAACAGGAAAAGAAGAAATGAGCAATCCCGTCACCATCACCGCCCCCGAGGGCACGCCCTTCATCGACATCGTGCGGGAGTTCGACGCCCCCGTCGACGCCGTCTTCGCCGCCTACGCCGACCCCGAGCTGGTGAAGCAGTGGCTCGGCCCGAACGGCTACGAGATGACCGTCGACGAGTACTCCCTCACCACGGGCGGCCGCTACCGCTACGTGCACAGCTCTCCGGCCGGCGACAGCTTCGCCTTCAACGGCGTCTTCCACGTCGTGCGACCGAACGAGCTCATCGTGCAGACCTTCGAGTTCGAAGGGATTCCGGATGTCGCCAGCCTCGAGTCGCTGCGCTTCCACGACCTCGGCGACGGCCGCACGCGCCTCACCGGGCACAGCGTGTTCCCGAGCATCGAGGCGCGCGACGGCATGATCGCCAACGGCATGGAGCGCGGCGTGGTCGAGGGCTACGAGCGGCTGGATGCGCTGCTCGCGGCCTGAGGGAGGTGAGCGGATGCGCGTGGCCGGGSCCCSCMYCCSCYCMCCACGACCGGGGGGTCGGGCCGGAGAACTGCCGGGCGACCCCGCTCAGGCCGATCGCACGCGCAGCATCGCGCGGGTGCCGATCGCCGCGGGCTCAAGCCTGAGCTCTCCGCCGTTCGAGGCGGCGAGCCGCGTGGCGAGCGTCAGCCCCAGGCCGAGGCCCGGGATGGCCTGCTCCTCGGCGTAGGGCGAGCGATAGAACGGATCGGCGGCCTGGCGCAGCTCGTCGGGGGTCATGCCCACGCCGGTGTCGCGCACCTCCACCTCGACGTCGTCGCCCACGTCGCGCACCAGCACCGTCACGCTGCCGCCGGGAGGGGTGAAGGCCACCGCGTTCGACACGAGCACCTCGACGATCTGGGCCAGATCGCGGGCATCCGCCATCGCCCAGCGCGCCTCGTCGTCGACCACGGCGAGGCCGACGCCCTTCGCGGCCGCCTCGCCGGCGAAGCGCGCGCGGGCACCCTCGACGATCGGCGCCAGCGGCACCGGCTCGAGCACCGCCTCGGCGAAGTCGCTCCGACTCGCCGCGAGCAACTGGTTCACCACGCCCAGAAGCCGCTCCCCCGCCCGCTCGATGGCCGCGCCGGAGCGGGCGACGGCTCCCGTCTCGGCACTGAGCAGCGCAGCGTGCCCGAGGATCGTCGTCAGCGGCGTCTTCAGCTCGTGGCCGACCGTGTCGAGGAAGTGGTCGCGCACCTCGACCGCTTCCACGAGGGCCGTGACGTCGTGCCCCACGACGATGGCGCCGAGCACCTCCCCCTCGGAGTCGCGCACCGGGCGGGCCAGGAACGAGATCGCCCGCTGCCGGCCCGCGGGGCCCACCCAGACCTGGCGGGGGCCGTCGAACTCGTCGGCGAGCGCGAGCTGCACGATTTCGGGCCCGATGTCGATCCGGGTCGTCCGGTCGACGTCGAAGACGTCGGCCGCCTCCGCCATCGGACGCAGCTCCGTGGTGACGCCCCCGTGCTCCGCGAGTTCGCGCGCGAGCGAGTTCACGAGCAGTGGCCGTCCTTCACGGTCGAACATCGCGATGGCGTCCGCGGTGGTGTCGGTGATGGCACGCATCGTGGCGGCGTTCGCCGCGGTCGAGCGCACGGCTTCGCGCATCCGGCCCGAGGCGCTCGTGAGCGCGGTCTGGGTGCGGCTCAGCTGCCGGGCCACCGCGAACGAGAGCGCGCCGAGCAGTGTCACCATGATCGGCAGCGTCAGCACCACGGCCCACTGGGCGAAGCTCTGCGGCGGCTGCCCGGCGGCGATGAACGGATACGCCGTCACGAAGAACACCCCGCACACCCCGGCCACCGCCAGCGGCCACGGGAACGAGAAGGCCAGCCACACCATCGGGAACGCGACGATGATGCCGACCGCCGGGAGCACCCCCACCAGCCCGGCCCGGATGGGCGCGCAGCAGAGCAGGTCGAGGAGCGGGATGACGGCGAGCCAGAGCCCGTCGCCGAGTCGCGGCATCCGCCACACCACGAGTTGAGCGACGGTCAGCCCGACGATCGCGGCGGCCGCCGAGCTCGCGACCGGGGTGAGGGCCGACGGATCGATCGTGCGCCCGAACCCGAGCACGATGGCCACGGCCAGGGCGAAGAGAAGCTGGGCATAGGGCAGGCGCCGCGTGCGCTCGAGGGGCTCGGCCGAGCTCGCCATTCGCCTCCCCCGTTCAGCCGGAGCGCTCGCCGGACTGTTCTGAGACGACAGTAGTCGAACACGCCCCCACCACCGTGGATCGCGGAGCGGAGGGCGCGAGATTCGAACTCGCGAGACATTTCTGCCCACCAGTTTTCAAGACTGGCTCCATCGGCCGCTCGGACAGCCCTCCTGATCGCCGAGGCGATCGGGGTCGAGTTTAGCGCGATGCGCTCAGAGCGTGGCGAGCACCGCGGCGACGCCGTCGTCGTCGATCGAGGCGGTGACCTCGGTCGCGACCGCGATCACGTCTTCGGGCGCCTGCGCCATGGCCACCGCGCGGCCCTCCGTGCCGGCCCAGCGGAACATCTCGATGTCGTTGCGGCCGTCGCCCACGGCCATCACGCGCGAACGCGGGATGCCGAGCCGCGACCGCACGCGCTCGAGCCCGGTGGCCTTGTTCACGCCGTCGGGGGCGATGTCGAGCCACGCCGTCCAGCCGATGGAGTACGACACGCGGTGCAGGCCCATCCGCTCCACCACCTTCAGGAAGTCCTCCATGTCGTGGTCGGGCGAGATCACCACCACGCGGGTGGCCTCGATTCCCAGCAGCTCCTCGAACGCGACCCGGCGGTTGCCCTCGCCCTGCACCCCCGCGGGGAAGTCGCCCGTGTACATGAACTGGCCGTGGTCGTCCTCGACCGCGAACACCGCCTCGGCGAGGTGCGAGCGGATGGTGGTGAGCACCGGCCCCGGATCGAACACCTCCACGTGCTCCTGCCGGTAGCCCAGCGGCGCCGACGGGTCGCGCATCATGGTGACGGCGCCGTTCGCGCACACCACGTACTGCGGCGCGATGTCGAGCTGCGCGAGCACCGGCAGCGTGTGCGCGGCCGAGCGGCCGGTGGCGAGCATCACCACGTTGCCCTCGGCCACCACCCGGCGCACCTCGGCGCCCACGATGTCGCTCAGCGAGCCGTCTTCGTGCAGCACCGTGCCGTCGATGTCGAGGGCGATCAGCCAGCCGTCGGTCCCCGTCGGGGCATCGGATGCGTCGCTCACTTCGCGACGATCAGCTCGAGCCCGCCGAGGTACGGCCGCAGCACCTCCGGCACCACCACCGAGCCGTCGGCCTGCTGGTGCGTCTCGAGCAGCGCCACGATCCACCGCGTGGTGGCGAGCGTGCCGTTGAGCGTGGCGACCGGCGCGGTCTTGCCCGACTCGGTGCGGTAGCGGGTGTCGAGGCGGCGGGCCTGGTAGGTCGTGCAGTTCGAGGTGGAGGTGAGCTCGCGGTAGGTCTCCTGCGACGGCACCCACGCCTCGGTGTCGAACTTGCGGGCGGCACTCGAGCCGAGGTCGCCGGCCGCCACGTCGATCACGCGGTAGGCGAGGCCGAGGTCGGTGAGCATCCGCTCCTGGTAGCCGAGCAGCGCCTCGTGCTCCTTCTCGGCGTTCTCGGGCAGCACGTAGCTGAACATCTCGAGCTTGTTGAACTGGTGCACGCGCAGGATGCCGCGGGTGTCTTTTCCGTGCGAACCGGCCTCGCGCCGGTAGCAGGTCGACCAGCCGGCGTAGCGCAGCCCCGGCTCCTCGGGCTTCTTCGGGTCGAGATCGAGGATCTCGCCCATGTGGAATCCGGCGAGCGCCACCTCGCTCGTTCCGGTGAGGAAGAGGTCGTCGGCGGGCAGGTAGTAGACCTCGTCGGCGTGCTCGCCGAGGAAGCCGGTGCCGTCCATGGTCTCGGGCCGCACGAGCGTGGGCGTGATGAGCGGCACGAAACCCGCCTCGAGCGCGCGGTCGAGCGCGAGGTTCATCAGCGCGAGCTCGAGCCGCGCCCCGATGCCGGTGAGGAAGTAGAAGCGGGCGCCCGAGACCTTCGCCCCGCGGGCGAGGTCGAAGACACCGAGGGTCTCGCCGAGCTCCACGTGGTCGCGCGGCTCGAAGTCGAACACGGGCTTCGTGCCCACCTCGCGCAGCGTCACGAAGTTCTCTTCGCCACCCTCGGGCACGCCGTCGACGACGATGTTCTGGATCTGCCGGGCGGTCTCGGTGAACGCGTTCTCGGCATCCGTCGCCCTCTGGCTGGCGGCCTTGACGGCCGCGGCGAGTTCCTGCGCCTGGGCGACCAGAACCTTCTTCTCCTCCTTGGGAGCGGCGGCCACCTGCTTGCCGAAGGCGTTCTGCTCGGCGCGCAGGTTCTCGAACTCGAGGATGGCCGCTCGGCGCTCGGTGTCGGCGGCCAGGGCCACGTCGACGAGCTCGACCGATGAACCGCGCGCACGCTGCGAGTTCCTGACGACATCGGGGGATTCACGCAGGAGTACTGGATCGATCACAGCATCATCCTACTTTGCGGGTACGGTGAGTCCGTGGGGACGGATGCGGACGCGGCGGCAGGCCCCCGCGCGGCGATCGTGGTGAATCCGGTCAAGGTCGACGCGGCGAAGCTGCTGCCGATCATCGAGGCGGCCGAGAAGGCCAACGGCTGGGGCGAGACGCTCTGGTTCGAGACCACGGTCGACGACCCCGGGCAGGGTGTGACGCGCGAGGCGATCGCGGCCGGCGCCTCCGTGGTGATGGCGGCGGGCGGCGACGGAACCGTGCGCTGCGTCGCCGAGGGACTGCGCGGCTCGAGCGTCGCACTCGGGCTGCTCCCTGTCGGCACCGGCAACCTGCTCGCCCGCAACATCGAGATGAACCTCACCAACGTCGAACTCGCGGTCTCGTCGGTGTTCACCGGGGCCGACCGCATGATCGACCTCGGCATCACCCGCATCACCCGCGGCGACGGCACCGCCAGCGAGCACGTCTTCCTCGTGGTGGCGGGGCTCGGAATCGACGCGAAGATGATCGCGAAGACGAACGTGAAGCTCAAGAAGGCCGTGGGCTGGCTGGCCTACGTCGACGGCATCGGCCGGGCCATCCCCACCCTCAAGCCCGTGAAGCTGCGCTACAGCCTCGACGGCTCGCCCTGGCGCAGCACCACCGCGCACTCGGTGATGGTGGGGAACTGCGGGCTGCTGCCGGGCGGGCTGCTGCTGATTCCGGATGCGCGCCCCGACGACGGGCACCTCGACATCGTCACCCTGCGGCCGGAGGGCCCTTTCGGCTGGCTGAAGGTGTGGAACAAGCTCGCCTTCGAGAACGGGGTGCTGCGGAAGTCGGCCGCCGGGCGCAAGATCATCGACCTCGTGCACGACGTGCGCTCGGTGCGCTACGCGACCGGAAAGGACTTCGAGCTGACGCTCGACCTGGAGCAGGAGATCCAGCTCGACGGCGACGCCTTCGGCACCGCGATCGCCGTGCACACCTGGGTGCACCCCGCCGGCCTCGCGGTGCGCGTGCCGGCCGACGACACCGCCCTCCTCGCCCCGGACCTCCCCGCCCCGGACCACTCCGCCCCGGACCACTCCGCCTGAGACCTCCCCCTCGGCCCTCGCGCTTCTCTCCGCCCGCGTCCCTCCTCGCGACTCGCCAAAAAGCGCCCAATAGCGCGCGGTTTAGGGCGCTTTTTGGCGAGTCGCGAGGAGGTCAGCCGCGGCGGCCGCGGCCCGAGGTGCGGGGGGAACGGCCGGAGGCGGGGCGCGGCTTGCCCTTGCCCGCGCCGCCGCCCTTGCCCTTGGGCTGGGCCTTCGCGGCCGCCGCGCGCGCCTCGGCCGCCTTGGCCTTCGCCTTCGCGGTGGGCTTCTGGCGGCGCAGCTCCTCCACCTCGGCGGCGGTCATGCGCGAGCTGTTGGCCGTGCGGCCGCGCACCACCCCGATGAACTCCTCCACGAGCTCGGTGTGCTTCTCTGCCTCCCACACCAGCGCGACCTCGGTCTCCGGCACCCCGGTCACGGGCCGCGACTCCACGTCTCGCCGGCCGTGCAGGCGGGCCACCGACTTCGGCACGATCAGGAGGCCCACGCCCGCGGCCACGAGCTCGACGGCATCCGCCCCGCCGGTCGGACCGGCCGCGATCTCGAGCATCCGCTCGTCGGCGAGCTCGGCGACGTCGATCGCCTCGTCGTCACCCAGGGCCGCGATCGCGTGGTCCTTCGGCACGACGACCACCGGCACCTCGGAATAGAGCCGGATGGCGCGCAGCTCGCCGTCGACGGGCCCGCGCGCGAACACGACGTCGGCCAGGTCGTCGCGCAGCACGCTCAGCTGGGCGCTCTCCTCGACGGGGACCGCCTCGATCGGCACCTCGGGCCGGCGTTCCGCCCAGATGCGGAACCACTTCGTGGGTGTGACCCCCGGCACGAAGGCGACGCGAAAGGCCATGACCCCAGGATACGCTGGGCCCATGAGCCCCGAGAAGACACCGCAGACCATGAAGCCGGCGACGGCCGCGAAGAAGCTCGGAATCTACCTGCCCGCGGCTCCGGCCGAGTTCCAGGAGGCGCCGGTCACCCGCGCGACCCTCAACACGCTGCTGGAGACCCCGCCGGAGTGGCTCGTGCAGCTGCGTCTCGAGGGACCGCACCCGCGCGACATCGTGGCCCGCAAGCTCGGCGTCTCGATCTCGGGTCTCGCCCGCGCGGGCGTGACGGATGCGCTCACCACCGCCGAGATCGCCGCCCTGCTGCAGTCTCCCCCGGCCTGGCTCGTCACCGAGCGCGCCACCCAGGCCGAGGTTCGCGCCGAGAACAAGCGCATCAAGGACGAGAAGCTGGGCAAAGCGATCCTCGCCGCCGAGAAGAACGAGGACTCGGAGTAGCTCCTCCGGCCCCGAGCGTCATTCGGAGCAGACCTTCAGGGGTCTAGGCCTTTCAGTTCGCCTCCCCCGGGCGTAGTGTCCGACACATGAGCGTCTCCACGGTGAGCATTCCCCCTACCCGGGAAGTACGACCGGCGCTTGCGGACTGGATTCAGCGCCAACGCTGGTTCGCATCCTCGGCCGCGCATCCCGTCCTGTCCCGCGTCGGCATGTGGTCGCTGGTCGACCACCGGCATCAGGTCGGCCTCGAAACGCACCTCATCCTCGACGAATCGGCCGCGCATCCGGTGCTGTACCAGGTGCCCCTGTCGTTCCGCGGGTCGACCCTGCTCGGGGGCGACCGTGCCCTGATCGAGCGCGCCACCATCGACGGCAAACCCGTCTTCGTCTACGACGCACCGCACGACCCGGCCTACACCCGGGCCCTCCTCGCCCTCATGCTCGACGACGAGGTGGAGGTGAGCGAGCACTACGACGACGCCGACGCCATGGGCCATCACGCGCTGACGAGCGCCGACATCCGCGTCTCCGACTCGCACGTGCTGCGCGGCGAGCAGTCGAACACCTCGATCATCTACGACCTCGTGCACCCGAACGGAAAGCCGGCCGGGCCGGTGATCTGCAAGGTGTTCCGCGCGCTCTCCGACGGCGCGAACCCGGATGTGGTGGTGCAGTCCGCCCTCTCCGACGCGGGTTCGCGGCTGGTTCCGCGGGCCGTGGGCAACGTCACGGGCAGCTGGCACGACCCGCGGGTGGGTTCCGGTTCGGCCACGGGGCATCTCGCCTTCGCGCAGGAGTTCATCCCCGAAGTCGAGGACGCGTGGCGCGTGGCCCTGCGCTCAGCCGAGGCGGGGGAGTCGTTCGCCGCACCGGCGCGCGCGCTCGGCGAGGCGACCGCGCAGGTGCACACCGAGCTCGCGCGACTCTTCCCGGTGCGCCGGGCCTCCACCGACGACATCGCCGGCATCCTCGCGAGCATGCGGCAGCGGGCCGAGCAGGCCATGGCCGACGTGCCGGCGCTCACGGCCGAGCGTGAGGCGGTGGAGGCGGTCTTCCGCCTCGCCGGCGCGGCCGAGTGGCCGGCGTTCCAGCGCATCCACGGCGACTACCATCTCGGGCAGGTGCTCGCGGTGCCGGGGCGCGGCTGGGTGCTGCTCGACTTCGAGGGTGAGCCGCTGCGGCCGCTCGTGGAGCGCAACGAACCGGATGTGACGCTCCGCGACGTGGCCGGCATGCTGCGCTCCTTCGACTACGTGGCCGGATCGCTGGCCGGCGGCCCGCACGCCGCGGCGGCGAGCGCCTGGTCGCACGAGGCGCGCGATGCCTTCCTCGACGGCTACATCGCCCGCTCCGGCTGCGAGCTGCGCGCCCAGCGCGCGTTGCTCGACGCCTTCGAGCTCGACAAGGCGCTCTACGAGGTGAGCTACGAGGCCCGCAACCGCCCCGGCTGGGTCTCCATCCCGGCGAACGCCATCCGCTACCTGGCCCACCGCGACCGCTCGAGCGTCTCGGCCTGACCCCCGCCGGCTCCATCCCCGACTCGGCCTCTCCCCAAAAACAAGGAGTTCGAGCACGACACGCCGGCCCCAGCCGTCTCCACTCGGCGTGTCTGCCGGAATCTCCTTGCTTTTCGTCGGGCGGAGGGGAGTGAGGGGAGGGGAGAGACGGGGCGGGGTCAGGCCTCGGGTTCGCCGGCGATGAGGGCTCGGAGCCAGTCGCGGGCCTCGACGAAGACCTCGTTGTCGTAGCGGGGCACGTATTCCACGGGGGCGCCGTCGGCGCGGGGGTAGGAGCCGAGGAAGATGATGTGCGGGCTGAAGCGGCGCACGCCGAGCAGCGCATCCGCCACCCGCTCGTCGGTGATGTGGCCGTCGGCGTCGATCACGAAGCGGTACCGGCCGAGGGCGTCGCCGATGGGCCGCGACTGCAGCAGCGAGAGGTTCACGCCCCGGGTCGAGAACTGCTCGAGAAGCTCGAGCAGGGCGCCGGCGCGGTCGTCGGGCAGCTCGGCGATGATGCTCGTCTTGTCGGCGCCGGTCGCCGGCGGCAGCGCCGTGCTGCGCGACACCAGCACGAAGCGTGTGACGGCGTTCTCGTTCGAGGCGATGTTCTCGGCGAGCACCTCGAGCGCGTGGTGCTGCACGATCTGCGGGGGCGCGACGGCCGCATCCGCGAGGTCGTTCTCGAACAGGGCCAGGGCGGCGGCCACGTTCGAGGTCGACGGGATGTGCCCGTGGGTCGGCAGGTGCGCATCCAGCCACTCGCGCGTCTGGGCGTAGGCCACCGGATGCGCGTTCACCACCCGCACCTCGTCGAGCGTCGTTCCCGGGCGGGCCACGAGCACGAACTGCACCCGCACGAGGTACTCGCCCACGATGCGCAGGCCCGGGATGTTCGCGAGCGCGTCGAGCGTGGCGGTCACCCCGCCCTCGATCGAGTTCTCGATGGCGATCATGGCGGCCACGCTGCGGCCGGACACCACGTCGTCGAAGGCCTCGCCGACGTTGTTGACCGAGCGCCACTCCTTGCCGGCGGCCTCGGGGACCTGCGCCAGGGCGGCCTCGGTGAAAGTGCCGCTCGGGCCCAGGTAGCTGTACGTCTCCGCCATGCCCCGAGCCTATCCGCCCCTCCCGCGGAGACTTGTGCGCGGGCCCGCGCGGGGTGCCAGACTTGGGGCATGCATGAGCGCGCCGGCACAGTGGCCCTTCCCGAAGACCTGATCGACGTCGAGGCCCTGGTGGCCGCGTACTACGAGCTGCACCCCGACGTGGAAGACCCCGAGCAGAAGGTGATCTTCGGCACGAGCGGTCACCGCGGCTCGAGCTTCAACACGGCCTTCAACGAAGACCACATCGCCGCCATCACGCAGGCGATCGTGGAGTACCGCGCCGCCCAGGGCATCACCGGCCCGCTGTTCATGGGGCGCGACACCCACGGGCTCTCCAAGCCCGCCGAGGACACCGCCCTCGAGGTGCTGAACGCCAACGGCGTGACAGTGTGGACCGACTCGCGCGGAAGCTGGACGCCCACGCCCGCCGTCTCGCACGCCATCCTCGCCTACAACAAGGCCGGCCACGACGACCAGGCCGACGGCATCGTCGTGACGCCGAGCCACAACCCGCCCGGCGACGGCGGCTTCAAGTACAACCCGCCGCACGGCGGGCCGGCCGACTCGGATGCGACGGGCTGGATCGCGAACCGCGCCAACGAGCTCATCGCGGCCGGCCTGGTCGAGGTCGCGCGCGTCGAGCGCGGGGCCGGAACGCCGAACGGCACCTACGACTTCCGCGAGCACTACGTGGCCGACCTGGTGAACGTCATCGACCTCGACGCCATCGCCAAGTCGGGCATCCACATCGGCGCCGACCCGCTGGGCGGCGCGAGCGTGGAGTACTGGGAGCTCATCCGCGACCGCTACGGACTCAACATGGAGGTCGTGAACGAGACGGTCGACCCGCAGTGGGCGTTCATGACGCTCGACTGGGACGGCAAGATCCGCATGGACTGCTCGAGCCCCTACGCCATGGCCTCGCTCGTGTCCCGGCGCGACCACTACGACATCGCCACGGGCAACGACGCCGACGCCGACCGGCACGGCGTGGTGACTCCGGATGCGGGCATCATGAACCCGAACCACTACCTGGCCGTCGCCATCCAGTACCTCTACTCGCGCCGCGAGGGCTGGCAGCCGGATGCGGCCATCGGCAAGACGCTCGTCTCGAGCTCGATGATCGATCGCGTGGCCTCTTCACTCGGCCGCACCCTCTGGGAGGTGCCGGTGGGCTTCAAGTGGTTCGTGCCCGGGCTCATCGACGGCTCCGTGGGCTTCGGCGGCGAGGAGTCGGCCGGCGCCTCCTTCCTCCGCTTCGACGGCTCGGTCTGGACCACCGACAAGGACGGCATCCTGCTCGCGCTGCTGGCCTCCGAGATCCTCGCCGTGACCGGCAAGACGCCGTCGCAGCTCTACGCCGAGCTCACCGCGGAGTTCGGCTCGCCCGTCTACGAGCGGGTGGATGCGCCGGCCTCGAAGGCGCAGAAGGCCGTGCTCGCGAAGCTCGACGGCGACGCCATCACCGCCACCGAGCTCGCGGGCGACCCCATCATCGCGAAGCTCTCGCACGCGCCGGGCAACGGTGCGGCCGTGGGCGGCGTGAAGGTCGTCACCGACCGCGCCTGGTTCGCCGCGCGCCCCTCGGGCACCGAGGACGTGTACAAGATCTACGCCGAGAGCTTCGTGGGCCCCGAGCACCTCGCGGCCGTGCAGGCGGAGGCCAAGCTCATCGTCGACGCCGCGCTGAACGCCTAGTCCTCCGGGCCTGGTCCTCCTCGCGAGTCGCCAAAAAACGCCCTACCCGACTGGCTATAGGGCCGTTTTTGGCGACTCGCGAAGAGGGTTCAGGGGCGGAGGAGGGGGTCGAGCAGCTCGAGCAAGGCCCGCTCGGTCTCGGCGGGGGTGAGACCGCCGTCGTGGCGGAGGATGCGCCAGGTCGTGGCGTCGCAGACCGCCACCACCTGGGCGAGCCGTCGCGCCCGGACGTCGTCGTCGGTGGCAACGATGTGCCCGGAGAACGCGCGCCGGCACCACTCCACGTGGTCGGCGCGCCCCTGGGCCGCGAGCTCGGCGAGGCCGTCGACGAGCGCCGCCTCCGAGAGGGTCTTCAGGATGAGGTCGCCGTAGCGCTCGTAGTGCCCCACCAGGGCGGCGACGGTGTCGGCGGGCGTCACCGCGATCACCTGCTCCCGCGCGAGGGCGACCCGGCCGAGCTCCCGCTCGACCACCGTGATCATCAGCCCGCCCTTGCCGCCGAAGCGCCGGATGACGGTCTGCACGGCGACTCCCGCGTCGGCCGCCACGTCGTCGAGCCGGATGCGCTCGTAGGGCGTCGTGGCGAAACGCTCGAGCATCGCGTCGACGATGCGCTCGCGCGTGTGCTCGGCGGAGTCGGCCCGCGCCGACATGCGGTAGCCGCGGGGTTCCCGCACCCCTGGTTCTTTCATGTCACCCAGGGTACCACCAAATGCGAGCCGGCCGGCGCCGCGGAGGCCTGCGGCATCCGGTTCTAGGCGATGCTCCAGAAGTGCGCGGTGCCGCCCGGGTTCTCGACGGTGATGGCGGTGTCGAGGTCGCGGTACTGGGCGTCGACCGTGTGGCCGACCAGGCCGATCGAGATCGTGCCGTCGGCGTTCTTCGTGACCTTCGACACGATCATCGTGTGGTCGACGCCGTTCTCGTTCGCGGGATCCCAGTCGAACATCACGACGTCGCCGATCTTCACCTGGTCGCGCTGCTCGAGCGTGAGGCGCGTGGTGTCGGGGCGCGAGGCGTAGTAGTCGTCCATCTCGTTGCCGCGGATCCAGCTGAGGCTGTAGTCGCCGGTCGTGGCGTAGTCGCTGTACCAGTCGGCGCTCTGCTCCCAGCCGCGCGCGACCATCGCCTGGTTCACGAAGTTGCCGCAGTCGTTGTCGCTGAACACGCTCCAGGCGTCGAGGTTGTAGTCCTTCCAATAGGTGAAGGCGTAGCTCATCTCGCTGTCGACGGGCGTGACGATCTCGTAGGCGTACTGCGCCGAGGCCGGCGAGGTGACCTGCGAGCCATCGGCCAGGGTGACGGTGACGGGCACCGAGCCCACCGCGAAGTCGAGGGCGGCCGGCGTCACGGCGCTGAGCATGCCGTCGTCGACCACGGCGAAGGATGCCGCGGGCTCGGTCCCGAACGAGACGGAGACGACCGCCGACCCCGCCGTGTAGCCGTGCCCGGCGACGGTGACCGTGGTGCCTCCACTGAGCGACCCCGAGGCCGGCGAGAGCGAGGCGACCGCCACGATGTCACCCGCCGCGGCCGCGTCCTCCCCGGAGCCCGCCGCCGCGGCGACGGGGGCGTCCGACGAGGCGCCCGCCGCGCATCCGGTCAGGGCCAGAGCCGTCACCGCGGCCATCCCGGCGAGCAGCAGCAGAGGATTCTTGGCGCGTAGGGGCATGTGCTCCACGACACCACAGCAACATTTGTGCCCCCTATGAGGGGCACATGAGCAGGTCAAGCGCGGTATCGGCCCGGCCGATGATTGAGCGCCAGCACGAGGTTCAGCACCACCGCTCCGGCCGCCGACAGCAGAACCACGAGCGGGGGCACCACCGCGAAGGAGGCGAGCACCACCGCCACGTCGAGTGCCATCTGCACGTAGCCGGCGCGCCAGCCCAGTCGTTCCTGCAGGATCAGAGCCAGGATGTTGAACCCGCCGAGACTGGATCCGTGGCGGAACAGGATGAGCATCCCCACCCCGGCGAGAAGGTTCCCGACGAGGGCCCCGTACACGGGGTCGAGGTGTTCGAGACCGATGACCGTCGGCATGAGGGCCGAGAACACCGAGATCATGGTGACCGCGACGACGGTGCGCAGCGTGAACGCGATTCCCTTCTTCCACAGCGCGAGCGCGAAGAACGGGAGGTTCACCGCGAAGAAGAGCAGCCCGAACGGCACCCCGGTCGCGTAGCCGACGAGCAACGACAAGCCGGCCGTGCCTCCCGTCACGGCGCCTGCGGTCTTCAGCAGGAAGAGCCCGAGCGAGGTCGTGACGGTTCCGGCGAGCACGGCCAGCACGTCTTCGGGAATCGTGTGGCGGGGCGCGAGGCGGTCGGCGATGCCGGTCTTCGCGATGTCGCTCACCCGGCGATACTGAGTCATTCGGCGGGAATGCGCAAGAGATGCCCCGGGAAGAGCGCGGGAGTGCGTGCGCACCGGTGTGTCAGTCGGGTGAGCCCCCCGTGCGGCGCACGATCGCCGCGCGCGTGACCGCGGGGGCTTCCCCGCCGACCGGATGCACCGGCCCCACGAACTCGAACGACCCCGTCGTCTCCTCGTGCTCGCACGATCCGCCCACCCACAGCTCGATGCGGCCGGGTTCCACCACGCGCTCGAACCGGCGGTCGGTGAAGGCCAGGCGGGCCGCCGGGGCCTCGAAGCGCACGAGCGCCTCCTCGCCGGGCTGCAGCTCCACCCGGCAGTAGCCGAGAAGCTGCGCGACCGGACGGGTCACGCTGGCGACGACATCCCGCGCATAGAGCTGCACGAGGTCGGCGCCTGCGCGCGATCCCGCGTTGCGCACGCGCACGGTCACCTCGATGGTGCCGTCCGTCGGCACGATCGGGTCGACGCGCAGCCCGCTCCGCACGAACTCGGTGTAGCTCAGCCCGTGCCCGAAGGGTCGCACCGGCGTGCTGTCGGCGCTCGTGACCTCGTTGGGGCCGCCGAGGATCGGATGCCGATAGCTGTACGGCTGGGCCCCGGCCGAGCGCGGAAGCGACACCGGCAGGTGCCCGGAGGGGTCGCGGTCTCCGGCGAGGATCGCCGCGAGCGCGTTCGCCCCCTCCTCTCCCGGGAAGAACGACTGCACCACGGCAGCGGGCACTGCGCCCGGCTCGCCGTCGAGGGCCCAGCCGATGGCGTACGGACGACCGGAGAGCACGATCATCACGACGGGGGTGCCGGTGGCGACGACCGCTTCCACGAGCTCGCGCTGCACGCCCGGGAGCTCGAGCGACTCGACGTCGTTCCCTTCGCCGACGGTGCCGCGGCCGAAGAGCCCGGCTCGGTCGCCCACCACGACGAGGGCGACGTCCGCCTCGCGTGCGGCCTCGACGGCGGCCGGGATGCCCGCCCGGTCGGTGCCGTCGACCGCGCAGCCTTGCACGCCGGCGATGGCGGCATCCGGATACCGCGCCGCGATCGCTTCGCGCACGGTGGGGATGGCGAAACCGATCGGCAGTCCGGGGTGGTGCGCGAGCACGTGGTTGGCGAAGGAGTAGCAGCCCATCAGCGCCTCGGCACTGTCGGCGTTGGGGCCGATGAGCGCGATACGCGCGGGGGCGGAACCCCGACCGTCGCCGCCGAGCGGCAGCGTGCCGTCGTTCGAGACGAGCACGATGGACCGTTCGGCGAGCTCGCGGGCGATCGCGCGATGGGCGGCGTCGTCGAGATCGACGGCCTCCGGCGCCTCGTCGAAGCGGGCGTCGAGCAGCCCGAGATCCTCCTTCTGGGTCAGCACGCGCAGCACCGCGCGGTCGACCAGCGACTCCGGCGTGCGCCCGTCGCGCACGCGCTCCGCGAGGGGCTCGAGGTACGCGTCGCCGCTCGGGAGCTCCACGTCGATGCCGGCCTCGAGCGCGAGCTGCGCCGCCTCACCGCGGTCGCGCGCGATGGCGTGCATGGTCTGCAGGAAGGCCACCGAGAAGTAGTCCGACACCACGACGCCGTCGAAACCCCAGCGGTCGCGGAGGATGCCGGTGAGGTACTCCGTCGACGCGGCGACGGGCACGCCGTCGACCTCGGTGTAGGAGTTCATCACCGACCGCACCGCCCCGGAGCGCACCGCCATCTCGAACGGCGGCAGGAACTCGTCTTCGAGCTCGCGCCGCCCGAGGCTCACCGGCGCATGGTTGCGCCCGGCCTGCGAGGCGGAGTACCCCACGAAGTGCTTGAGGGTGGCGTGCACGCCTTCGCCCTGCAGCCCCCGCACGTAGGCGGTGCCGATGGTGCCGACCACATAGGGGTCTTCGGAGATGCACTCGTCCACGCGGCCCCACCGGGGGTCGCGGATCACGTCGAGCACGGGCGCGAGGCCCTGGTGGATGCCGAGCTCGCGCATCGACCGGCCGATCGCCCGGCCCAGCCGTTCGACGAGCTCCGGGTCGAAGGCCGCCCCCCAGGCGAGCGGGGTCGGGAACGTCGCCGCCTTCCACGCCGCGAGCCCCGTGAGGCACTCCTCGTGCACGAGGGCGGGGATGCCCAGCCGGGTCTGCGACTGCAACCGCCTCTGCTCCGCCCAGAGCCAGCGTGCGCGCTCGAGCGGCTCGACGGGTCGCGTTCCGTACACCCGTGTGAGGTGCCCGATGCCGTGCGCGGTCGCATCCTCGTAGCGCGTGGAGGTGGCCATCTCGCCCGCCATGGGCGCCACCACCTCGTCGCCCTGGTCGACCCAGAAGCCCACGAGCTGCGCGAGCTTCTCCTCGAGGGTCATCTCGGCGAGGATGCCGGCGACCCGTGTGGATACGGGGGTGAGAGCCGGCTCGGCCGGTGTCTGATCGATCGTCACGCGTTATCCCTTGACGGCGCCGGTCAGGCCGCCGACGATGCGGCGCTCGAACAGGCTGAAGAAGATGAGGGCCGGAATCATGGAGAGCGAGGTGAACGCCAGCACCTTGGCCGTGTCGACGGCGTACTGCGAGGCGAAGGCCTGCGTGCCGAGCGGCAAGGTGTAGGCGGCCTCGTTGTTCAGGATGAACAGCGGCAGCATGTAGGAGTTCCAGCTGCCGATGAAGGCCAGGATGCTCACCGTGATCACCCCGGGGACCGAGAGGCGCAGCACCATCCGCCAGAAGAACCCGAGGCGGCTGCACCCGTCGATGGCCGCGGCCTCCTGGATCTCCTGCGGGATGGCCGACAGGAAGGGCACCAGGATGATGATGGTCATCGGCAGCGCGAACGCGATCTGCGGCACGATCACGCCGGCGAGCGAGTTCATCAGGCCGAGGTTGCGCACGAGGATGTAGAGCGGCGTGATGGCCACCGTCATCGGGAACATGAGGCCGGCCGTGAAGAGGGCGTAGACGGCGCCCCGGCCCCGGAAGGTGTAGCGGGACAGGGCGAACGCGGCCATCAGGCCGAGACCGACGACGAGCACGGTGGTGGTGACGGCGGCGATGGCCGAGTTGCCCACCTGCCCCCAGAACACCCCGCTCGTGAGCACGTCGGTGTAGTTCGACCACTGCCAGGTGACGGGCAGGCCCGCGGGGTCGACGGTGATCTCCGAGTTCGAGCGGAACCCGCCGAGGATGATGTACGCGACCGGCGCGAGCATCAGGCCCACGAGCACGAGGGCGACGAAGTAGATCGCGAACGTCGTCCTCTTCCGCGGTGCGAGCGCGGTCGAGCGGCGCGGCGCCGGCGCGAGGGTGGCTACGGCCATCAGTTCTTACCTCCGGTGAGGGCGCCGGCGGTGTCCCGGCGCAGCACGAAGCGCTGGTAGAGCAGCGCGACCGTGAGAGAGATGAGGAAGATCACGAGCGCGACGGCACTGCCGTAGCCGTAGCTGCCGGCGTTGCGCCCGTTGGCCACCATGTACGTGGCCATGGTCGAGGTCCCGGCCGTCGAGGCCACGTACTGGCCCCAGATGATCCAGACCAGGTCGAAGAGCTGGAGCGAGCCGATGATCGAGAGGAAGGCCCAGATGCGCAGCGTCGGCCCCATCAGCGGCAGCACGATGTGCCGCTGGATCTGCCAGTAGCTCGCCCCGTCGATCGCCGCCGCCTCGGAGAGCTCTTCGGGAATCCCCTGCAGGCCGGCCAGGAACAGGATGACGGCGAAGCCGACGTACTTCCAGGTGATGATCACCAGGAGCGTCCAGATGGCGATGCCCGGGTCGGAGAGCCAGTCGGTGGAGAGCCCGCCCAGCCCGATCTTCTCGAGCAGGCCGTTGAGCGCGCCGTCGGACTGCAGCATCAGGCTCCAGCCGAGCCCGACCACGACCTCGGAGATGACGTAGGGCACGAAGATCAGCACCCGGATGAGGGACTGGAACCGCAGCTTGCGGTTGAGCAGGAGCGCGAGGCCCAGAGCGAGCGGCCCCTGCAGCACGAGCGACATCACGACGATGAACGCGTTGTGCCCGAGCGCCTCGTGGAAGGCCGGGTCGGTGAGGATGGTGATGTAGTTGCGGAAGCCGACGAAGTCGGTCGCGGGGCCGTAGCCCGACCAGCTGAAGAAGCCGTAGTAGGCCGCCATCGCCACCGGGAAGATCACGAAGGCGACGAACACGATGAGCGCCGGCCCGATCAGCAGCGACAGCTCCCCGCGCTTCACCCAGCGGGCGCGGCGACCGCCGGCGCCGGGCCGGGCGGACACCCCCGCAGGGGGAAGCGCCGAAGCGCTCCCCCCTGCGGGCACGGTGTGGCGAGAGGCGGTCGCGGTGACCCGCTTCTCCTCGTGGAGCGAGACCATCGTCGTCTCCTAGGACTTCGCCGCCGCCGCGTTGACCGCGTCGACGATCCCCTGCGCGTCACCCTTGCCGGCGAACATGTCGACCACCGCCACGTTCAGCGCGTTGCCCACGTTCTGGCCGTAGAGCGTGTCGAGCCAGACCACGACGTACGGGGCCTTGTTGTAGGCGGCCAGCACGTCCTTCAACGCCGGGTCGGTGACCACACTCTGGGCCTCCTGCGAGGCCGGCAGCGTCTGGAATGCCGTGGCGTAGGCCTCCTGGTTGCTCTTCTCGACCATGAAGTTGAGGAAGTCCACGCACTCCTTCGGGGCGTTGACCCAGCAGCTGAAGCCGTCGACCCCGCCCATCATCGCGCCGGCATCGCCCTGGCCGCCCGAGACGGCGGGGAACGGGAACCACTTGAGGTCGGCGAGGGCCTTCGTGTCGGGGGTGAGCGAGGCGATCACACCCGGGTCCCACGCTCCCATGAGCTCCATGCCGGCCTGGTGGTTCGCCAGCAGACCGGCCGACGATCCGGCCCCCTGCTGCGCGGCCGTGGTGAGGAAGCCGTTGTTGAAGGGCTGCGTGTTGATGAAGTCCTGCAGGTTCTTGCCGGCCTCGAGCCAGCACGGGTCGTCGAAGCTGCGGCTCGACGCCGCGGCGTCGAGCACGTCTTTCGAGCAGGCGCGCAGGGCGAAGTTGTAGTACCAGTGCGCGGCGGGCCAGGCATCCTTCGCGCCCACCGCGATGGGGTCGATGCCGGCGCTGCGGAGCTTCTGGTCGGCGCTCTCGAGCTCGGCGATCGTGCTGGGCGGCGTGGTGACGCCGGCCTTCGCGAAGAGGTCGGAGGAGTAGAAGATGCCCGAGGGCAGCACGGCGACCGGAACGCCGTAGTTCTTGCCGTCGACCTCGAACGCCGACAGCGAGCTGCCGACCGCGGTCTTCGAGGCGTCGGTGAGGCCCGAGGTGAGGTCCATGGCCTGGCCGGCCTTCACGACGTCGGCGAGCTTTCCTCCGCCGCGGGCCATGAAGATGTCGGGGGCGTCGCCGGAGTTCAGCGCGGTCTGGAGCTTGCCGTCCATCTCCTCGTTCTGCACGGACTGGATCTCGATCTTCACGTTCGGGTGCTGGGCCTCGAACGCCGCGGCGGTGTCGACCCAGTACTGCTTGCCAGGGCCGGTGGTGGAGTTGTGCCAGAACGTCAGGGTGACCGTGTCTCCCGTCGAACTGCTGCTGCCGCCGGCGGCACAGCCGCTGAGGGCGAGGGCGCTGAGGAGGATCGCGGTCGATCCCGCCAGTATCTTGGTGCGTCGCATGTGAGGTGAACCTGCTCTCTTCATTGAGGCGCATCCGTCGTTCCGCGGATGCGGTGCTGGTGCATGGTGAAGGGTTGTTGCGCCCGGAGCGGCTCCAGAGGAATGCCGTCTCCGGTCTTTCCCGCCGCTCAGGCGTCATCAGTGTCGCAATCGGCCGGAGGCTCGTCAAACGTTTTCGAAATCATTTTCCAAGGGCATAGAATTCGGCGCATGATGGCGCGGGCGACGATCCACGACGTCGCCTCGGCGGCGGGCGTCTCCGTGGCGACGGTGTCGAAGGCGGTCAACGGCCGCTACGGCGTGGCGCCCGACACCGCCGTGCGGGTGCTCGAGGTGGTGGCGGAACTCGGCTACGAGTCCAGCCTCGTGGCGAGCAGCATGCGATCGCGTCGCACGAGCGTGATCGGGGTGCTGGTGGCCGACTTCGAGCCCTTCAGCGCCGAGATCCTCAAGGGTGTGAGCACCGGCCTCCGCGACTCCCGCTACGACCTCCTCGCCTACAGCGGCTCCCGTCAGGGCGACGGCGAGGGCTGGGAGCGGCGCTCACTCAGCAGACTGAGCGGAACCCTCATCGACGGCGCCATCATCGTGACCCCGACCGTCGTCAACGTGGCCGCAGACGTTCCGATCGTGGCCGTCGACCCCCACACCGGCCGCGCCGACCTGCCCACCGTCGAATCGGACAGCCGGGGTGGCGCCCGTGAGGCCACCGACTACCTGATCGGGCTCGGGCACCGCCGCATCGCGTTCGTGGCGGGCCGGCCCGACCTGAAGTCGTCGCGGCTCCGCGATGCGGGCTACCGTGACGCCCTCTCGGCCGCGGGCATCGCCTTCGACCCGGGCCTCGTGCGGGTGGGCTTCTACGACGCCGACACCGCCCGCGCCGCCGCGCAGAGCCTCCTCACCCAGCAGGACCGGCCCACCGCGGTGTTCGCCGCCAACGACCTCTCCGCCATCGCCATCATCGACGTCGCCCGCGGCCTCGAACTGGAGGTGCCGGGCGACCTCTCGGTGGTGGGCTTCGACGACGTGCCCGAGGCATCCCGCCTCACCCTCCCGCTCACCACCGTGCGCCAGCCGATGCAGAGCATCGGGCAGACCGCCGCGAAGATGCTCACCGCACTGATCGCCGGAGAAGAGCTGCCCACCACCCACGTGCTCATGCCCACCCGGCTCGTCACCCGAGCCACGACCTCGCCGCCGAGGAACCCGCCGCGCTGAGCGGCGCGCCGCACCACTAGAAGGGAGCCCTCGTGGGCCGTTACCTCAACCCGATCCTGCCCGGCTGCCACCCCGACCCGAGCGTGTGCCGCGTGGGCGACGAGTTCTACCTCGTGACCTCCACCTTCGAGTACCTGCCGGGCCTGCCGGTGCACATCTCGCGCAACCTCGTCGACTGGACTCCCGCCGGCCACGCCATCCACCGGCCCGGTCAGCTCGAGCTCGCGGGCATCCCCTCGTCCTCGGGGCTCTTCGCCCCGACCATCCGGCATCACGACGGGCGGTTCTTCGTGGTGTGCACCGTCGTGGGTCCCGACGACGGCAGCTGGGCCGGGCGCACCGGCCACTTCGTGGTGACGGCGACGGATGCGGCGGGTCCGTGGTCCGACCCGGTCTGGATCGACGGCGTCGGCGGCATCGACCCCTCACTCACCTTCGACGGCGACCGCGTCTGGCTCACCGGAACGAGGCTCACCGCCCGGCCGGAGTGGCCGGGACAGACGGAGGTCTGGCTGGCCGGCCTCGACGCAGCGAGCCTCCAGCCGATCACCCCTCCGGTGGCGATCTGGAGCGGGGCGCTGCACGGGGCCGTCTGGGCCGAGGGCCCTCACCTCTTCCCCCGGCCGGGCGGCGGCTGGATGCTCGTGGCCGCCGAGGGGGGAACCTCCCTCGAGCACGCGGTGTGCGTCGCCTACGCCGACGAGATCGGCGGACCCTACCGGGGCGACCCCGGCAATCCACGGCTCAGCCATCGCGACCTCGGGCGCAGCGCGCCGATCGCCGCCGTCGGGCACGCCGACCTCGTCGACGACGCCGGCGGCCGCACCTGGGCGACGGTGCTGGCGACCCGGAGCACCGACGGCGTCGACGGACTGCTCGGGCGGCAGACCTGTCTCGTGCCCGTCGGCTGGGAGAACCGGCGCCCCGTGTTCGCGCCGGGCCATGGCCGCGTGCTCGCCGTCGTCGAGGCCGACGGGGTGCCCGACCAGGCTCCGCAGCCCATGCGGTTCCATGACGACTTCGACGGGCCCCGACTCGACCTCGCCTGGAACGGCGTCGGCCGCCAGCCCGCCACCTTCGCCGACCTGACCGCGCGGGCGGGCCACGTGCGGCTGCGCGCGGGCGCCGAGCCGACCACGCAGGGCGCCCAGTCGTTCCTCGGCCGACGACTTCCCGCGGAGCACGCCGACATCAGCGCTGTCGTCGAGCTGAGCGGCGCCGCCACCCCTCTGCGCGGCGGCCTGCTGCTGCGCACGAGCGCGCAGGCGCAGCTCGAACTGAGCATCGGTCACGACGGCACGGCGCGCTGCGTACTGACCGAGGGCGGCCGGAGCAGCACGATCGGCGAGCAGCCCGGGCGCGGGCTTCGCGCCGAGCTCCGGATCGAGCTCCGCGGCCTCGACGCGCGCGCGACCATCGACGGCCTGGAGCTCGCCACCGCCCAACTCGAGAGCCTCGTTCCCGATCCGGCCCACGGCTTCGTCGGTGCCTGGGTGGGGCCTTTCGCCGTCGCGGACGCCGCCGGCGGTGACGGTGGCCATCTCGACGTCGTCGAGGTGACGATCGAGTTTATCGAGCCGGGGCCACGGGAGGAAGGTAAGGATAGTGAATCCAGTGAGATGAGTGAGGTCCATGCTAGTCTCTGGGCACTCACGTCGAGAGGAATTCCTTGAACCGCTTTCACCCCACGCACGGAACAAGCGGGAGCAGTAGATCGCGAGTGACAGCCAAGGGCCGTCGACGGAAGACGATTTCGCTGGTCGGATACCAAACCACAGCACACCCGAACAAGACGGAGGTCGCTCGAGCTGTTGCGCGCGTGTTCGACGGTGGGCCCGTGGACCTTGCTCGCACGATCGCAGCGCCCGTCGAGCGCACGATTCGCAACCTGATCCAGCATCGCGGCGCTGCTCCAGAGGGCGATCTCGCCATGGCGGGAATGCTGGTGGGCGACGTCGAGCTGGCTGCGCGGGTCGTGTCGAGCAAGCTCTGGCGCCAGTCGAATGAGCTCACGCTCCAGAGCCTGAGCCTTCCCTCCGGTTCGCGTCGACTCGTCATCGGAACCCGGAAAGTTCCTGCGCCTCGCGGACGCCCCCGCGCATCCGCTCATCCGGTCGACGGTCACGATGAGGCCCTGTCGACTCCGCAGGGCTATCTCGATGAAGCAACACTGGAGGGCGGGACACGACCGGTTCCGGGCGGCGCGATCCGAGCGCAACTCCAACGGGCCGCACGAGCGCGTCGCGAATTCGCCGAGGAGTTCGGGCTGCTCACGTCACGGGAGGTCGCCGAGTACGCAGGCTCCGAAGCACGCAACCCCTCTTCCACGGCTTCGCGCTGGGTGAGTGGAGGCCGGATCTTCTCGGTGAAGACGGCGCGCGGAGAACTCTATCCAGCGCTCCAGTTCCAGGATGGCGTACCTCGTCCGGTGATCAGCGACGTGCTTCAGGCATTCAGCGGAAAGGCCACCGGGTGGTCTGTCGCGCTCTGGTTCAGCGCGCCCAACAGCTGGCTCGGTGGGGCGCGCCCGGCCGATCTGCTCGAGCAGGAGTCCGACACCATCGTGACCGCAGCCGTGCGCGCTGCCAACGAGATCCTCTGAGTGTCAGCTCCGCCCTCTCGCCCTTTGACTGTGCGCGCCGTCGAACGCGTCTCTGCCGGGGCGGCGTTCTGGCGCGTACACGACGCTCGGAGATCAGCGACGGCGTTCTTCGACGGCATCGGAGCAGGGATCAACCCGACTCGCTTCGCACCGATCGTCAATGACGTCGACTCTCAGGCCGTGCCCGTGCTGTATGCGGGTGGCAATCGGCAGGGTGCCCTGTTTGAAAGCGTCTTCCACGATGCACCCCGTACGACTCCTCGTTACGTGCATGCGGCTCGACTCAAAGGGCGGGTCCTCACGAGGATCACTCTCGCTCGCGACGTGGTTCTTGCCGACCTGACGATGGAGGGGCTGCCCAGCCTCGGCACCGACCGGGTGCGACTGATCGACTCCGAATCGACGGAGTACGACACGACACGCCAGTGGGCCGAGGCGATCCACAATGACAATCCGTCGCTCGACGGCCTGTACTGGATCTCGCGTCAGAACGATCGATGCCCAGCGATTCTCCTCTTCGGCACCCGGGTCGGCACTCGTGATGTCGCGGCCGATCCCGCGTCGCTCGCCCTGGACGCGGGTATGGGCTTCGACCTCGTCGCGAGCTGGGCGGACAAGGCCGACATCACGCTCATCTGACCCATGGCGCGCCCCGGTCTGCGGCTGCGGCGTCGGGCGGCACGGGCTCTCAGCCCGCGTAGCCGGGCGCGGCGGGCAGCCCGAAGAACTCCTCGAGCGTGCTCACCCCGGTGTCGTGCATCTCCGTCGCGAGCGGAACGCCCACCCAGCGGTAGTGCCAGGGCTCGAACTCGTAGCCGGTGACCGGGGTGCCGCCGTCGGGGTAGCGCAGGATCCAGCCGAAGCGGTAGGCGTTGGACGCGAGCCACTCCCCCGCGGCCGTGCCGGCGAAGCAGCGGCCGTCGGTGGAGCATCCGGAGACCGTGTCGAGGATGTCCATGGCCATGCCGGTCTGGTGCTCGCTGTACCCCGGCCGGGCCGAGGTGAGGTCGGCGCCGGCGACGCCGAGGGAGTTCACGTAGTAGTCGTAGGCGCGCACCTGCACGCTGTAGGAGCGGTAGCCGCTCTGCGCGACGAGCTGCACGCCGATCTCGCTGAGCGCCGCGTGGAACATCTCCTCGAGCGAGGCCGCCGCGTCCGCCCGCATCTGGTAGCCGTTGGGGTTCGGCATGTCGGCCGGCAGGTCGACGAGATCCGGCGGGACGTAGTCGGCCCCGTCGGCCAGCGGGCGGAGCTTGTTCACGACCACCCACGGGCTCGTCGGGTCGTCGATCGAGTTCGCCGTCTTGTCGAAGGCAGGCGGGCTCGGGGCCGGGGGCGGCGCCGCGGGCGTCGTGGGCGCTGGGGTGAAGTCGGGGGCGGGGATGCCCGGCACGCTAGCAGATGCGCCCGGGGTGGTGCCGGGCGACGCCGAGGCCGAGGTGGCGGTGGTGGACGGCGCTCCTGCGGGAAGGCTCCACACCCCGGTGGCGAAGAGGGTTCCGGTGGCGACGAGCCCCGCCACCACGAGTGTGGCGACGGCGAGCAGGATGGCCCGCGTGCGCCGGGCCCGCCGGCGCCGGAGCCGCTCATGCGAACGGGCAGGGGTTGTCGACACCGCCTCAGCTTAACCGCGGCTGCCGGGAATGCCCTGCGCGGTCAATGGGGAGTTCTCCCCCAGCTGTGGAATTGGTGCGTGTCGGCAATCGTGCTTGAATTGCCCCCAGTGCGGGGCACATCCACCCGAATGGTGCGCCTGCGGCCGACGGACACGACCATCCGCCGACCCCGCACAGCCTTACCCGGACCCGATGCTCCCTGCGACGATCTGGAGACCCTGTGCGGCTGTTCGAGGCGATACGACGACGCAGGGCCACCGTGGCCTCCGTCGCCGGGATCTCCGCGCTCGCCGTGGCGATCACCACCATGGCCTTCGTCTACGAGGGCGTCACCACCGCCGACGTGCAGCTGAACGACGGCGGCGTCTGGGTGACGAAGCCCTCGAGCCTGCTCGTCGGCCACCTCAACTACCCCGCTCAGGTTCTCGACGGCGGCCTCACCACCTCGTCGAGCGACTTCGACATCCTGCAGAACGGCGAGACCGTGCTCACGGTCGACACCGCCACCTCGACGCTCACCACCATCGACCCCGTCACGGTGACCCTCGGCAACCCGGTGACGCTGCCGGCGCAGTCGTCGGTGGCGCTCGGCGGCGGCACCGTCTCGATCCTCGACCGGGAGACCGGCACGCTGTGGAGCTCACCGGCCGCCACGGTCGCGAACTTCCAGCCCGATCCCGAGAGCCCGCTCTTCGAGCTCGGCGCCGGGGCCGCCGCGACCGTCGACGTCGACGGCACGGTGCACGCCCTCTCGCTCAGCAAGTCGGAGCTCGTCACCATCCCGGCCGGAGCCACCGCCGAGGAGGGCATCAGCACGAGCGGCCTGCCCGAGCTCGAGGCGAACGCCCAGCTGAACCTCACCACCGTGGGCGACCAGGCCGTGCTGTTCGACGCCACCGACGGCTCCGTGGTGCTGCCGGGCGGCAAGAAGGTCACCGTCGAGGGGGCAGCCGGCGGAGTCGTGCAGACCCCCGGCCCCGCCGCGTCGAGCGTGCTCATCGCCACCGGCACCGAGCTCATCGCCCAGCCGCTCGACGGCGGCGGGGCCACCCGCACGCCGGCGGGCAAGCCCGGCACCCCGGCTGCTCCGGTGTACCTGAACGGATGCGCCTACGCGGCCTGGTCGGGATCGAGCGCTTACCTGCGCGACTGCGCCGGCACCGCCGACGACGTGTCCACCACCATCGACGGCCTCGCGGAGTCGGCGAAGCTCGTGTTCCGGGTGAACCGCGACGTCGTCGTGCTCAACGACCTCACCACGGGTGCCGTCTGGCTCGTGAACCAGGACATGAAGAAGGTCGACAACTGGGACGACGTGGTGCCGCCGCCCGACGAGACCCAGACCGAGAACGAGGACGACACCACCGAGCAGCAGCTCGAGGTGACCCTGCCCGACCGTTCGGAGCAGAACACCCCGCCGACCGCCGTGGACGACCAGTTCGGCGTGCGCGCCGGCCGCACCGTGATCCTGCCCGTGCTCGACAACGACACCGACCCCGACGGCGACCTGCTCACCGCCACCCCCGACGAGCCGACGACCTCCATCGGAGCCGTGCAGCGCATCCTGAACGGGGCGGCGCTGCAGATCGTGGTGGATGCGGATGCCAGCGGCACCTCGACCTTCAGCTACACGGTCGACGACGGCCGCGGCGGCACCGACCAGGCCACCGTCACCCTCACCGTGAAGGCCCCCGGCACCGACGAGGCGCCGAAGCAGCGCACGGTGCCGACGATCCAGGTCGAGCTCGGCGCCACGGTGAGCTACAACCTGCTGCCCGACTGGACCGACCCCGACGGCGACGACCTCTTCGTGCGCTCGGCGACGGCATCCGGAGCCAACCAGGTGCAGTTCACCGCCGACGGCAAGCTCACCTTCACCGCGCTCGACCCCGACACGGGCCGCAAGGACGTGACCGTGGTGGTCTCCGACGGCACCGCCGACACCGAGGGCACGGTGCACTTCGAGGTGCGCGACGTGGGCAGCACCGCCCCGGTCACCAACGGCGACCTCGTGGTGACGCGCGCCGGCAAGCAGGTGACGGTGTCGCCGCTGCTCAACGACTACGCGCCGAGCGGCGCCCCGCTGCGCCTGGCGAAGGTCAACGAGATCGCGGGCGCCACCGTCACCCCCGACTACACCACGGGCACCTTCACCTTCAGCGCGGCAGCCCCCGGCGACTACCAGGCCGAGTACCTGGTCACCGACGGGCCCAAGTCGGCGGCCGGCATCGTGCGCATCATCGTCTACCCCGACACGCAGACCGACGTGGCGCCGGTGGCCGTGCGCGACGTCGCCCTGCTGCCGAAGGGGCGGGACACCCTCGTGAACGTGCTCGCGAACGACTCCGACGTGAACGGCGACATCCTCGCCGTGCAGTCGGTGAGCGTTCCCGACGGGCTCGGCGTCTCGGTGGAGGTGCTCGAGCACGAGACCCTGCGCGTGAGCGACCGGCCCGGCATCACCGCACCCGTGACCATCACCTACACGGTCACGAACGGGGCGCGCACGGCGATCGGCGAGGTGTTCGTCATCCCGATCCCGGCGCCCGACCGGCTGCGGCCGCCGGTGGCGGTCGACGACTCCGTCACCGTGCGGGCGGGCGACGTGGCCACGATCGACGTGCTCGCCAACGACTACCACCCCGACGGCGACACCATCACGCTCTCGCCCACCCTCGTCGACCCGCTGATCGATCCGGCCGACGGCGACATCTTCGTGGCGCAGGACAAGCTCCGCTTCAAGGCCGCCCCCATCGCCGACGGAGCAACGAAGACGGTCTACGCCACCTACGAGGTCGTCGACAGCCAGGGGCAGAAGGACGCGGGCTACGTCACCATCCACATCGAGCCCGCCGCCCAGACGAACTCGCCGCCCCGGCCGAAAGACGTCACCATCCGTGCGCTGCAGGGCACCACCGTGCGCATCCCGATCCCGCTCGACGGCATCGATCCCGACGGCGACTCCGTGCAGCTCGTCGGCCAGGCGAAGGCGCCCTCGAAGGGCCGCATCACCGAGGTCGGCGAGAGCTGGCTGGTCTACGAGGCCTACCCGGATGCGACGGGCACCGACACCTTCACCTACACGGTGCGCGACCGGCTGGGCGCCGAGGCGAGCGCCACCGTTCTGGTGGGCATCGTGCCCTCGGGCAGCGCGAACCAGCGCCCCTACGCCGTGAAGGACACCGTGAGTGTGCGGCCCGGGCGCACCGTGGCGGTCGACGTCCTGGCGAACGACTCCGACCCCGACGGCGACCCGATCGCCATCCGCGAGAACGGCCTCGAGCTGCCCGACGGCCTCGACGCGACCGTGGCCGGGGGCCGCGTGGTGGTGAAGGCGCCCGCCGAGGCCGGCGAGTACACGATCCAGTACACGATCGTCGACCAGTACGGCGCCACCAGCGTGGGCGCCCTGCTCGTGACGGTGAGCCCCACGGCGCCACTGATGGCACCGATCGCACGCGACGACGTCGTGCCCATCGCCGACGTGGTCGACCGCACCTTCAGCGACGTCGACGTGCGGGCGAACGACGACGACCCCGACGGCACGATCGACGAGCTGAAGGTCTCGTCGGCCGACACCACGGCCAGCGTGCTGCCGAGCCAGCTGCTGCGGGTGGAGCTGCTGCCCGAATCGCAGATCGTGACCTACACGGTGACCGATCAGGACGGCCAGAAGGCCTCGGCCTTCGTGTTCGTGCCCGGGCTCGACTCGCTGCACCCCACCCTCAAGCCGGGCGTGCAGCCCATCCGGGTGAACAGCGGTGAGACCATCGCGGTGCCGCTCAGCGACTACGTGCTGGTGGCCGACGGTAAGACCCCGCGCATCACCGAGGCCGCGAAGGTCAGCGCGGCGCACTCGAACGGCGCCTCGCTGGTGACCGACGAGTCGACCATGAGCTACACCTCGGCCGACGGCTACTACGGCCCGGATGCGCTGAGCTTCGAGGTCACCGACGGCACCGGCCCCGACGACCCGCTGGGCGAGAAGGCGACCCTCGTCATCCCGATCACGGTGGTGTCGACGACCAACATCTCGCCCACCTTCCTCGGCGCCAGCGTCGATGTGGCCCCCGGGGACGGCTCGAAGCAGCTCAACCTGCGCACGGTGTCGCGCGACCCCGACGAGGGCGATCTCGAGAAGCTGCAGTACTCGGTGAAGGGCTCGCTGCCGCAGGGCATCTCGGCCGACATCGACGGCCAGAACATCACGATCTCGGCGGCCGGCAACGCCCAGAAGGGCGCCAACCCGGTGCAGATCGAGGTGACCGACGGCCAGAGCGAGCCCGGTTCGGGCACCATCACCGTGAACGTGCTCGACTCCACGCGCCCGCTGCCCTCGGCCACCGACGACACGGTGGGCCAGGCGAACCAGGGCGCCACCGTGAACGTGAGCGTGCTCGCGAACGACTACAACCCCTACCCCGAGACACCGCTCACCATCCTGAGCGCCGATGTGGAGACCGGCACCGGCTCGGCTGACGTGCGCGGCGACCAGGTGGCCGTCACCCCCGCGTCCGACTTCGTGGGAACGATGGTGGTGCGCTACCGCATCGCCGACGCCACCGGAGACCCGGCCCGCCAGGCCGACGGGCGCATCCGGCTCACCGTCCAAGGGCGGCCCGACACGGTGGGCACGCCGTACGTCACGAGCATCCAGGACCAGACCGTGGTGCTGTCGTGGTCGCCGCCCATCAACAACGGCGCCGAGATCACCTCGTACACCGTGTCGAGCCCGCAGGGCTTCTCACAGCAGTGCCAGTCGACCACCTGCACGCTCTCGGGGCTCACGAACAACGTGGAGTACACCTTCACCGTGACGGCGACGAACTCGGTCGGCACCTCCGACCCCTCGCCGGCCTCGGGCCCCGCCCGCCCGGATGCGCGGCCCGACCAGCCGCAGCCGCCCACCCTCGTGTTCGGCGACAAGAGCCTCACCGTGAACTGGGTGACCCCGCCCACGCACGGCTCCCCGGTCGAGAGCTACAACCTCGAGATCTCACCCGCTCCCGACCGCGGCGCGGCGCAGCGCTACAACGTCACGGGCAACAGCCTCGTCTGGGAGGGCCTCGCCAACGGCACCGCCTACCAGGTGCGGGTGCAGGCCGTGAACCGTGCGCCCGACCCCTCCGACTTCAGCGGCTGGTCGGCCACGATGATCCCGGCGGGCAAACCGGATGCGCCGGGCGCCCCGTCCACGAGCCGCGTCGACTCGGTGGGCGCGCAGACCCAGATGAACGTGAGCTGGGCGGCACCGGCCGCGAACGGCGACCCGATCTCGTCGTACACGCTGACGACACTCCGCGGGGGCGCGGTGGTGAACACGCTCAGCGTGGCGGGCGGGGCGACCTCGCAGACGGTTTCGGTGCCCACATCGGAGACCGACTACACCTTCACCGTCTCCGCCTCGAACAAGGCCGGCACCGGCGAGACCTCCGCCGCGTCCGCGCCCCGACGAGCCTTCAACAAGCCCGGTGCGCCGACCCTCACGGGTGCGACCGAGGGCGACAACGCCATCACGGTGAGCTACAGCCCGGGTGCTCTCAACGGCGCCTCGGCCTCCGAGGTGAGCTACCAGTACTCGCTGAACGGCGGAGGCTGGTCGGCGCTGCCCGGCAGCAACGTCATCCCGGCGCAGAACAACAGCACCTACTCGGTCACGCTCCGGGCTGTGACCTCGGCGGACGGATCGACGTACGCGAGCGATCCGAGCAACTCGATCGGCAACCTCAACCCCTACGGTCCGCCGAGCGCTCCGGGAGTGGACGCCTCGGGAGGCGACCAGAAGGTGACGTTCAGCTGGAGCGCCCCGGGCCGCAACGGCCGCGACTTCCAGGTGCAGATCAACACCGGTGGCGGCTGGCAGACCGTGGCGTCGAGCGGATCGACCTCGGTGGGCGCGGGGTACAGCGAGCAGAAGTGCTTCACCGCCCGCACCGTCGACAGCACGGGCGCCACCGCGAACTCGGGTCAGGCCTGCGCGACATCGAAGCCCGAGCCGATCAACACCTCGGTGAAGGTCGGACACGGCAGCAGTGCCGTGGGCCAGCCGAACTGCGGAGACGCCTCCTGCGCCTACATCAAGGTGACGGTGTCGAACGGCAAGCCGAACTCCAGCTACACGGCGAAGGTCTACGCGAGCGGCACGCTTCGCGACACCATCACCATCAGCACCGACGGAGCCGGGAACGGCTCGAACCAGACCGGGTACTACTGGGGCTACCCGAACACGACGGTGCGCGCCGACGTGTCAGGACCCGACGGCAACTTCAGCGATTCCACCAATTGGTAGTGAGAGGCACACACTGATGACGATGACCCCCGAGCAGGCGACCTGGTTCGCCGGCACCTTCGACCGCCTCGTGCAGAACGTGGGCATCGCGGTGCTCGGCAAGACCGAGGTGATCCGGCTCACGTTGATGGCGCTCATCGCCGAGGGGCACATCCTGCTCGAAGACGCCCCGGGCACCGGCAAGACCAGCCTCGCGAAGGCCATCGCCGCCACGGTGCAGGGCACGCACCAGCGCATCCAGTTCACGCCCGACCTGCTGCCCTCGGATGTCACGGGCGTGACGATCTACGACCAGAACACGCACAAGTTCGACTTCCACCGCGGGCCGATCTTCGCGTCGATCGTGCTGGCCGACGAGATCAACCGCGCCTCGCCGAAGACGCAGTCGGCACTGCTCGAGGTGATGGAGGAGTCGCGGGTGACCGTCGACGGCGTGGTGCACGAGGTGGGCCGGCCGTTCCTCGTGATCGCCACCCAGAACCCGATCGAGCAGGCCGGAACCTACCGCCTGCCCGAGGCGCAGCTCGACCGCTTTCTGATCAAGACCTCGATCGGCTACCCCGACCTGGCCTCGGTGGAGCAGATCCTGGCCGGCTCGGCGAACCGCAACCCCTCGGCCTCGCTCAGCCCCGTCATCACCACGGCGGCGGTGGCCGACATGGCCGACCTCGCCTCCACGGTGCACATCGACGGCGCCGTTCTGCGCTACACCGCGCAGCTCGCCGAGGAGACCCGGCTCGCACCGGAGACCCGCGTGGGCGTCTCGGTGCGCGGCACGATGGCGCTCGTGCGCGCCGCGAAGGTGTGGGCCGCCGCCCAGGGCCGGCACTTCGTGCTGCCCGACGACATCAAGGACCTCGTGGCCCCGGTCTGGACCCACCGCTTCGTGATGGACCCCGAGGCCGAGTTCTCGGGCATCACCGCCTCGACCGTTCTGGCCAGGGTCGTGGCCGACGTGGCCGCTCCGCAATCGAGGCAGCCCGCCGCATGAGCGCCGTCGCGAGCGGAGTCACCGACGCGCTGACCCGGATGCGGCAGAGCCGGGCCTCGGCCTGGTGGACCGGCACCGGGCGGCCGTGGGTCTCCGCGCGCGCGAAAACGGCCGGTGCCGTGGCGGCGCCCGTGCTCGGCACGGTCTCCGGCTTCGGCTGGGGCGTACTGCTGGCCGGGGTGGCCGCCGGCATCGCAGGACTCTCCTTCGGCTGGCTCGAGCTCGTGGTCGTGGCGGCCGTGTGCCTCGCCGCCCTGCTCGTGGCCGTGGGTTTCGCGCTCGGCCGCTCCTCCTTCCGCATCGGCCTCGACCTCGCGGCCAACCGCGTGGTGGTGGGCGAGCAGGCCGTGGGCCGCATCACGGTCGGCAACGCCGGCACGCGGTCGACGCTGCCGGCCCGCATCGAGCTTCCGGTGGGCAGCTCCTTCGCCTCGTTCCACCTGCCCCGGCTCGCGCCGGGCGCCGAGCACGACGACCTCTTCGGCGTGCCCACGAGCCGCCGCTCGGTGATCGTCGTGGGGCCGGTGCGCTCGGTGCGCGGCGACCCGCTGGGCCTGCTGCGGCGCGAGGTGCGGTGGACCGACCCCGTGGAGCTCTACGTGCATCCGCGAACCGTCTCGCTCGAGGGCTCGTCGTCGGGCTTCCTCAAAGACCTCGAGGGGCTGCCGAGCACCGACCTCTCGAACAACGACGTGTCGTTCCACGCCCTGCGCGAGTACGTGCCCGGTGACGACCGCCGCTACATCCACTGGAAGACCTCGGCCCGCACCGGCACCCTGATGGTGCGCCAGTTCGAGGAGACCCGGCGCTCCCACCTCGCCATCGCCCTCTCCACGAGCCTCAGCGACTACCTCGACGAGGAGGAGTTCGAGCTCGCCGTCTCGTCGTGCGGCTCGCTCGGGCTGCAGGCCCTGCGCGAGGAGCGCGACGTGACCGTGCTCGTACAGGGGGCGACCCTGCACTCCGAGACCGGGCGCCGGCTGCTCGACGACCTCTCGGGCGTCGAGGCCGACGCGAAGCGCGACACCATCGTGCAGCTGGCGAAGGCCACCGGGCAGGCCGTGCCGGGAGCATCCGTCGCCGTGCTCGTGTTCGGGGGCCACGTGTCGCCCGCGGAGTTGCAGGCCGCGTCGGTGCAGCTGCCCCTCGGGGTGCGCGTGATCGCGGTCAGCTGCGTTCCGGGCGCCGAGGTGCGACGGCGGCAGATCGGCGACCTCGCCGTGCTCACGATCGGGCAGCTGGCCGAGTTGCCGGCGGCGCTGCGGCGGGTGAGCCGGGCGTGAGCGGGGAGAACGGGATGAGCGAGCCGGCCGGCGCGGGGCGCACCGGTCGAGCCCGCAGCGCTGACGGCGGAGCCGCGGCACGCGGCGCCGGCACTGCCGAGCGCGCGGCCGGCGCGGATCGCGACCGCGCCCGCGCCCGTCGCGAACGGATGCGCGGTGCGGGCCGGGCGGCAGACCGCGGCCCGGCGCCCGCCCGGCCGGTCTGGGCCGTGGCCCTCGACAGCGCGGCCGTCGCACTGCTGCTCGTCGTGGCGGCCCTCGGCTTCGGGCCCGCGTTCGGCGGCAGCGGCTACCTCGTGGCCGCGGGCGGTGCCATCGTGCTCGCGCTCGCCATCACGCTGCTCGCGGTGCGCTTCGCGTGGAACATCCTGATCGTCACGGCCGCGACGATGCTGGCCTACCTCCTCTTCGGCGGAGCGCTCGCGGCGCCGTCGACCACCCTGTTCGGCGTGCTTCCCACGCTCGAGACGGTGCGCACCCTCGTGCTCGGCATCGTGTTCTCGTGGAAGGACGTGCTCACGCTCGAGACGCCGCTGGGCGGCTTCCCCTCGACGCTCGTCGTGCCCTTCCTCTCCACGCTCGTGGCGGGAGTGCTCGCCTTCGGCTTCGCGCTGCGGCTGCGCCGCGCCGCGGCCTGGGCGCTGCTGCCCGCATCCGCGCTGCTCGTGACGGGCATCGTGTTCGGCACCCGCGAGGCCGCTGCGCCCGTGCTGCAGGGCCTGCTCTTCTCGGCGGTCGCACTCGGGTGGTGGGCCTGGCGGCGGCAGGAGAACCGGGCCGAGGCCACGCGCGCGACCGCGGTGGGCGCATCCGGGCCCGACCCCGCATCCGCCCGGCGCCTGCGCACCACCCGGCTCGCCACCGGCGCAGGTCTCGTGGTGGTGGCGATGGCCGTCGGCCTCGGCGCGGCCGCCGCCGCTCCCGCCGCCTCGCGCGAGGTGCTGCGCGACCAGATCGAACCGCCGCTCGACCTGCACGACTACGCGAGCCCGCTCGTGGGCTTCCGCTCCTTCGTTCGCGACGAGAAGGACCAGACGCTCTTCACCGTGCACGGCCTGCCGACCGGGGCGCGCATCCGGCTGGCCACCCTCGACAGCTACGACGGGCTCGTCTACAACGTCGCCGGCGACGGCTCGAGCGGCTCGGGCACCTTCACGCGGGTGAGCGCCGACATCCCCTCCGACACCGCGGGCGACAAGGCCACGCTCGACGTGACGATCGATCAGCTCACCGGGGTGTGGATCCCGGATGCCGGCTACCTCGACACCGTCCGCTTCACCGGCGACCGGGCCTCGGAGCTCGCCGGCTCGCTGCACTACAACAGCGTCACCGGCGTCGCGCTCACCACCGACGGGCTCACCGCCGGCGACAGCTACACGATGGACGTCACCATCCCGCCGAGCTACAACGACGAGCAGCTCTCGACCCGCGGCATCGAGAACCTGTCGATGCCGCGCTCGACCGGGGTTCCGGATGCGCTGACCAGCCTCGCCACCACCTACGCGGGCGACACCAGCGTGCCGCTCGACCAGGTGCGCAACATCGCCTCCTCGCTCAGCCAGGGCGGCTTCTTCAGCCACGGGCTCGAGGGCGAGGCCACCTCGCGAGCCGGGCACGGCGCCGAGCGCATCGCCTCGCTCGTGTCGGCCGACCAGATGGTGGGCGACGACGAGCAGTACTCGGTGGCGATGGCGCTGATGGTGCGCTCGCTCGGCATCCCCGCCCGCGTCGTGATGGGCTTCTACCCCGCCGAGAGCGCGGGGCCGGATGCGACGCAGCAGATCACGGGCGACGACGTGCACGCCTGGGTGGAGGTGCCCTTCGAGGGCGTGGGCTGGATGCCGTTCGACCCGACGCCCCCGAAGGACCAGGTTCCCGAGGAGCAGGCGCCGAAGCCGAAGGCCGACCCGAAGGCGCAGGTGCTGCAGCCGCCGCCCCCGCCGCAGGAGCCCGCGGAGCTGCCGCCGGACATCCGCACCGACGACACCGACCAGGAGGCCGTGGTCGACGACAACTCGATGCTCGGACTGATTCTGCTGGTGGGCGGCGGAGTCCTGGCGCTGCTCGTGGTGTTGCTGGTTCCTGTTCTCGTGATCTCGCTGGCGAAGGCGAGGCGACGCCGCCGGCGGCGATCGGCGCCCGTGCCTGCGGACAGGCTGAGCGGTGGCTGGGACGAGATCGTCGACCGCGCTCGCGACCTCGGCACCCCCACGACACCGGGCGTGACGCGGCGGGAGACGGCCGTGGTGCTCGCGACCGCTTTTCCGCAGACGCCCGTGATCGCTGCGGCGAGCGCCGCCGACACGGGGGTGTTCGGGCCCGGCGAGCCGAGCCCGGCCGAGGTCGAGGCGTTCTGGACCGAGGTCGACGGCATCGTCGCGGGCATGGGCGAGGCCCGCACCCCCTGGCAGCGCCTGCGGGCGCGGTTGTCGCTGCGGTCGCTGCTGCGGCGGGGCCGGGGGCCGGTGCGATCGCAGAATCACGGCACTGCGCGACCGGATGCCGCCCGCGGACCGGGCTCCGACGCGCCGACTCCGAGCGGCTCGACGCCCCCGGCTGCCGACCCCCGTCCGACCGGTTCCGAGCCGTCGCACGCGGTCGAGCCGCCCCGTTCCGAATCCGCTGGGAGCGCATCCGATGACTGATTCCGCCACGATCCCCTGCGTGCGCTGCGGCTCCGCCGTGCCGCGCTCGGCGCAGTTCTGCCTGGCCTGCGGCACCCCGGTGTCGTCGCGCACGCAGGCGGCGGCGTTCGGCGCGGGCGCGAGCGGTGCGGATGCCGACGGCGGCTCCGGCGCGGCCGCGGGCTTCGCCGGGGCGTCATCCCCTGGAGGACCGGCAGCCGGCCTCCGCAGCGCGGCAGGCGAGTGGCGGCCGACGCCCGTCGTGGAGCCCCTGCTCGCGTCGGCGGTGCGGCCCGCGTACTACGGGTGGAGGGTCGTGGCCTTCCTGGTGGACGGCATCCTGTCGGCGCTGGTGACGCTCGTCGTGGTGCTCGCGCTCATGGCGGCGGGGGCCGTCGACGTCTCGGGCGGCGGGGCGGGCGGTACGTCGGGATTCCAGGCCACCGGGGGCGCGGCGGTGCTCGTGCTCCTGTCGCTCGTGGTCTACCCGGTGGCGATGTGGTTCCTCCAGGCGTTCCTCGGGCTGACGCCGGGGCTCGCCGTGTCGGGGCTGCGGCTCGTGCGCCGGGCGACCCTGGGGCGCGCGGGGCTGGGACGCGTGCTCCTGCGCTCGCTCGTGGTGTTCGCGGGGAGTCTGGTGTTCGGCATCGGGCAGATCGTGGTGTACCTGTCGCCGCTCTGGGACTCGGGGCGCATCGGGCAGGGCTGGCACGACAAGGCCTCCGGCACCTGGATGATCGGCGTTCGGCGCGGCCCGAACCCGCTGCGGGCGCAGCCGGGTCAGCTGGTGCTCGACGTGGCGCCCGGGTCGCTCGTGACGGGCGGCGCGGCGACGGCCGGCGCGAGCCCCGCCGGATGGGCCGCCCCGTCGGGCTCGCCCTCACCGGCGGCGTCGGTGCAGCCGGGTTCACCGGCTCTGGCGGGCACCGTCGCGCCGGGTGCGGTGGGCTCCGCCCCCGCGCCGGCTTCGGCCTCGGGTCCGGTGTCGCCAGAGCCCGCACCTGCACCCGCACCTGCGCCTGCGCCTGCGCCGCCGACCGTGGCGTCGGCGTTCCCCGGCTTCACGAACCCGCCGCCCCTCGTCTCGCAGTTCTCGGCGGCGGCAGCGAGCGGACCGGTCATCGACAGCATCCCCGGGTTCCAGCCCCCACCCGCCGTGCCCCCTGCCGACGCGGCGCCCGCGAACCCGTCGTCGACCGCACCCGCCACGTCAGAACCGACCCCCGCACCCGCCCAGCCCTCTGCGGCACCCGCGAGCCCGGCACACGCAACCCAACCGCCACCGGCACCGGTCGCTCCCGGAGCACCCGTCCAACCCACCGCAGTGCCGGCGAGCGTAGCGCCAGCAGCATCCACCCGGCCCATCGTGGCCGGCGCCGACGCCGACATCGACATCGACAGCACGCGTCTCAGCGACTCCGCACCGGGCGCGGGCGGATTCGCGGCCGCGCCCGAGACCGCGGCACCCGGCATCCGGATCGTGCTGCGGTTCGACACGGGGGAGACCGTTCCGGTCGGCGGGCACGGGGTGCTGGGGCGGGCTCCGGTGCCGCAATCGAGCGCGGCGGCGGTGGTGCGGGTTCCCGGTGACACCTCCTCGATCTCGAAGACGCACCTCGAGTTCGGCGTGCAGAACGGGGCGCTCTGGGTGAGCGATCGCGGTTCCACCAACGGATCCACGCTCGTGCGCCCGGGCGCCGGGCCACGGCAGCTGCTCGCCGGCGAGCGGGTCTCGGTGGCGGCGGGCGACCGGGTCACCATGGGCACGCGCGGCTTCACCGTCGAAGCCGTCGAGGACGGGGAGGGCGCATGAGCGCGCATCCGGACTCCATCCGTTCCGCCGACCTCGTGATCGTCGCCGGAGCCGTGACGCATCAAGGGCTGCGCCGCTCCACCAACGAGGACGCGTTCCTGGCGACGGCCCCGGTGTTCGTCGTGGCCGACGGCATGGGCGGACACGACGCCGGCGAGGTGGCGAGCGCGCTGACGGTCGACACCTTCCGGCGGATGGCCGATTCGGCCGACGGCTCTCCGCTCACCCCGGCCGAGGTTCGCACCGCCTTCGAAGACGCCCAGCGCGCCGTCGACGCGCTCGGCCGCACCGGCCGGCGCCGGGCCGGCACCACCGTGTCGGGCGTCGCCGTGGCCGAGACCGACGGCGTGGCCTACTGGCTCGTCTTCAACCTCGGCGACTCCCGCACCTATCGTCTCGGCGCCACTGCGCTCGAGCAGATCAGCGTCGACCACTCCGTGGTGCAGGAGCTCGTCGACGGCGGCGAGCTCGACCGGGCGTCGGCGGCGTCGCATCCCGACCGCAATGTCATCACGAGGGCGCTCGGTGCGGGCGGCGTGTTCCGGCCCGACTACTGGCTGCTGCCGATGGAGGCGGGCGACCGCATCCTGGTGTGCTCCGACGGCGTCTCGGGCGAGCTCGACGACCCCGCCATCGCGCGCGTGCTGCGCGAGGAGGCCGATCCGCAGGCCGCCGCGGCCCGGCTCGTGCACGAGGGCATCCTGCGCGGAGGCCGCGACAACCTCACGGCCGTGGTGGTCGACGCCTTCGACCGCACGCGCCTCAGTGCCGACCGCGATCACGACGGCGAAGACACGATCCCCCGCGGGCCCGTCGCGGCCGGGGGAAGGAGCTGAGATGACCGACATCCGCTACCGCGCGGGGGCGTGGCGCGCCGCCGTGACCCCGAACGGCTTCGCCCTGCTGCCCGACACCCTCGAGGCCGACATGATCGGCCGCGTCTGGGATGCGCTCCGCGCCGGCCGCGGGCTCGCTGCCGTTCTCGAGACCCTCACCGGTGCCTTCGGCACGAGTCTCGCGGCATTGCCGCCGTTCGCCGTGGCCGCCTTCGCCCCGGGCGAGGCCCGGCTCGCCGTGCGCGGTCCGCTGGAGATCGACGTCACCGAGGCGGGGGCGGGTGCATCGGATGCCCCGGGATACACGGTCAGCGGGGCCGACGTCACGACGTGGAGCGAGCGGGTGGTACGCAATCCCGCCACGCTCGACGTGCGCATCCACCCGACCTCCGCGGGCACCGCAGCCGCACCGATCGGGGCCGGCGAATGGTTCGGCCTCGCCGACGCGGTCGTGCTGTGCGACGCCCTCGCCGTGGCGTTCTCGCCAGGTGGGTCCACCGCCCACGAACCCGAGACGGCGGCGGATGCACCCGCACTCCCCCCGACGGCCACGACCGGCTCGCCCGAGCCCGACACGGGTACCGACGCCTCCCCCGCGCCCGCCGAGTTCGCTGCCTCACTCGACGCAACGATCGCGGCGAGCGGCACTGCGACGGATGACTTCGGGTCGCGCCCGTCCACCGTGACGGAAGCACCCGGGCCGCGCACAGCAACCACTCCGTCGTCGCCGAACATCGAGCAGGCCCTCGCAGCGCCTGCGCGCGATGCACCGGGCGACGGCCTGCCGGAGCAGACGATCGTCGAGGAGACCCTGTCCGAGGGCGCCGCACCCGGAAAGACCGCCGTCGAGCCCGGCGCCACCGAATCCATCGCCACGGAGGGCGGCTCCGAATCCGCGCACGCCGGAGAGACAGCCGATTCGAGCCCGGAGCACGGTGCTGCCCGGACGGCCGGGCGCACGCAGCACTCCGAGGCCCTGTCGAGCGCAGACGAGCACGAACCGATCGACGAGGTCGACGGACACACCCGCGCCGAGCTGCCCGACGACGCCTACGACCACCTCTGGGGCGCCACCGTGGTGAAGTCGGTCGAGGACGCCGCCGTTCGCGAGACCGACGACGAGGAGGAGACCGACGGGGTCCACCCGGCCTCCGCATCCGCTCCCCCTGCGCTTCCCCCGGGTGCTGCGACAGGCCAGGGCATCCGCACCGGTTCACCCGCTGTGTCGGCGAACAACGGGAGCGGTTCCGGCCCTGCGCACGACGACGCCCACGCTGCCGCACCGGCGCCGGGCACCGCCGCGGCCGCGGACGGCGGATTCGCCCCGCCCTCCGCGCCCGTCTCCGACCCCCGCCAGTGGACGGCACCGCCCGCGACCGGCCTCATCGACAGCGTGCCCGGCTTCGGCAGCCTCGGCGCCTCCTCCTCGACCCAGAACTGGGGCTCGCCCCGGCCCGCCCCCGAACCCGCCGGCGAAGCATCCGCTCCGCCTCCGCCTCCTCCGTCGGCAGCCCCGCCGGCGCCGCGCACCGACGACGACCACGACGGCCTCACGGTCACCGTCGGCGAGCTCGAGGCCATGCGCCGCCTCGCCGAGGCGCAGGCCGCCGCCCCCGCGGGCAGCGGCGCGGCAGCGCCCACCGGCCGCATGATCCTCTCCACCGGCGACGTCTACCCCCTCACCGGCCCCCTCATCATCGGCCGGCGTCCCCGCGCCACCCGCGTGGCGGGCGACCAGGTGCCCGTGCTCGTCACCGTCGAGAGCCCGCAACAGGACATCTCCCGCAGCCACCTCGAGGTGCGCATCGAGGGCCGGCACGTGCTCGCCGTCGACCTCGACACCACCAACGGCTCCGTTCTGCACCGCGCCGGCACTCCGCCTCTGCGCTTGAGCCCGCACGACCCGGTGCTGCTGCTCTCCGGCGACATCGTCGATCTCGGCGACGGAGTCAACGTCGTGTTCGAGGAGCTCTCGTGAACGCCCGCCGGCCACCCTCCGCGCCGCCGGAGATCCCCGGCTTCGCCTATGTGGAGCTGCTCGGGTCGGGCGGCTTCGCCGACGTCTTCCTCTACGAGCAGCGGATGCCCAGACGGCGCGTGGCCATCAAGGTGCTGCTCCAGGAGGCGCTCACCGAGGGCGCCCGAGAGAGCTTCGACGCCGAGGCCAACCTGATGGCGCAGCTCTCGACGCATCCCTCGATCGTGACGATCTACGAGGCGGGCATCAGCGCCGACGGGCGCCCCTACCTCGCGATGGAGTACTGCCCGCGGCCCAACCTCGGCGCCCGCTATCGCCGCGAGAAGATCGGCGTCGCCGAAGCCCTGCGCATCGGGGTGCAGGTGGCGGGCGCGGTGGAGACCTCGCACCGCGCCGGCATCCTGCACCGCGACATCAAACCGGCCAATATTCTCGTGACGGAATACAACCGGCCCGCCCTGACCGACTTCGGCATCTCGGTGGCCCTGGTCGGTGGAGCCGAGCACGAGTCGGTGGGCATGTCGATCCCCTGGTCGCCGCCCGAGGTGTTCGGCCCCTCGCCGTCGAGCGGGGTCGCCGCCGACATCTACGCCCTCGGCGCCACGGTCTACACGCTGCTGGCCGGCCGCTCGCCCTTCGAGGTGGCCGGCGGCTCGAACTCCGGCCTCGACCTCATCGGCCGCATCCAGTCGTCGCCGCTGGCCCGCACCGGCCGGGCCGACGTGCCCGACTCGCTCGAGCAGGTGCTCGCCACGGCCATGGCCAAACGCGAGGATGCGCGCTTCGCCTCCGCCCTCGAGTTCGCGCGAGCCCTGCAGAAGGTGCAGCTCGAGCTCAGCCTCTCGGTGACGCCGGCCGATGTTCTCGACGACGCCCTCCCCGCCGATGACTTCGAAGAGGAGGACGACGGCAACACCCGCATCCGCGGCATCGTCTCCATCGACCCGACGGCCCCCACCACGGGTGCGGCCACCGCGACCCACGGCCGGCCCGTCCGGTTCGACGACCCGATCACGAACCGGGACTGGGCCCCCGGCCGCAACGCCGCCCGCGACAACGGCGCCGGGGCCGACCCCGACACGGCCCGCCGCGGCGACCTGCCCCGAGGGGCCGTCTCGGGCGCCAACGACTCCGCATCCGGCGCCACCCGCACCGGTGCAGGCACCGGCACCGGCACCGGCACCGGGCAACACTTCTCCTTCGGCGGCGGAGGCGGCCCGGCCCTCGGCGACCCCGTCGTCGAGACCACCCAGCGCCGCCCCGCGGCCGCCACCGCCCCCGCCGCGCCCGCCGCCCCGAAGCGCTCCCGCGTGCCGCTCCTCGTCGGCGCCGCCGCCGTGGTCGTGGTGCTCGCGGTCGTCGGCACCGTCTTCGCCCTCAACGCCGGCGGCGGCAGCCCCGCCGCGGTCGCCACCGACGACGCCGTCAGCCCCGTCGACGTGGTGCCCGGCGCCGCCACCACCATCGCCGCCCCCACCGCCCTCACGGGCACGCCCGGCGACGCCGGTATCGTCTTCACCTGGACCAACCCCGACCCCCACGACGGCGACTTCTACCAGTGGGGCGTCGTGGCTCCCGGCCAGGAGACCACCTTCCACCGCGCCGACGACACCACGGCGACGGTGCCGGCCCCGGCATCCGGGCAGGTCTGCATCCAGGTCTCGGTCGTGCACCCGAACGGCCGCGGCTCCGCTCCGACGACGGGATGCGCGCCATGACCGACAGCCCCTTGTCCGACAGCCCCCTCGCCCGCAGCACCGCCCCGCAGCCCCGCTCCACGGTCCGCCCCGCCACGAGCGCGAGCGTCGAGTTCATCGGCGAGTGGTATCCGCTCGACCCGGAGACCCCGTTCGACATCGGCCGCGACGCCGACCTCGACATCGACGACAACCAGTACCTGCACCGCCGCTTCCTGCAGATCTCCTTCGTCGACGGGCTGTGGTGGCTGGCGAACGTCGGCTCCCGCCTCTCGGCCACGGTCTCCGACCCCTCCGGCACCATGCAGGCCTGGCTCGCACCCGGCGCCCGCCTGCCCATCGTGTTCGGCCTCACCACGGTCGTGTTCACCGCCGGGCCCACGAGCTACGAGTTCACCGTGCACACCTCTACCCCAGCCTTCATCGACTCCTCGCCGGTGCCCTCGGCGGGCGGCGCGACCACCGTCGGGGCCGTCACCTTCACCGCCTCGCAGAAGCTGCTCATCCTGGCCCTCGCCGAGCCCATGCTGAAGCGCGAGGGCACGGGTACGAGCGAGATCCCCTCGTCGGCGGCGGCGGCCGAGCGGCTCGGCTGGGCGCTCAGCCGTTTCAACCGCAAGCTCGACAACGTGTGCGACAAGCTCAGCCGCGCCGGCGTCGACGGCCTCCGCGGAGGTGTCGGCGCCCTCGCCACCAACCGCCGTGCGCGCCTGGTCGAGCACGCCGTGCTCTCGCGCCTCGTCACGAAGGCCGATCTGCCCATGCTCGACGAACCCCACGACGACACCCCCGACGAGAAGGCTCTCAGGTAGCAGCGGATGCGCATCAAAGTCGAACTCAGACGCCCCGGCGGCAGCACGGCCGGGCTCGAGGTGACGGCCGACGCCACGGCGAGCGTCGCCGACCTCGCCGGCGCGCTCTTCGCGGCCGACCCGGAGCGCGCGAACGCGAACCAGGGCGGCGCCGCCGGCTCCCCCACGACCGCCGCCCCGGCGAACCTCACCCTCCAGGTCGCCGGCCCCGGCGGCGAGGCCCGCGTGCTCGACCCTCGCGCGAACCTGCTCGACGCGGGGGTGCGCTCCGGCTCCACCATCGAGCTCGCCCGCGCCAGCGAGAGCTTCGACGCCCCGGGCCAGCGAGGCCCCGCCGCCGCGACCCTGCGGGTGCTCAGCGGGCCGGATGCGGGCGCCGAGTTCCCCCTGCCCTTCGGCTCGAGCTACCTCGGCCGCGAGCGCGGCATCGACGTGCGGCTGAGCGACGGCCTCGTGTCGAAGCGGCACGCCCGCATCAACATCGGCGAGCACGTCGAGATCATCGACATGAACTCCGCCAACGGCCTCCTGATGGGCGGCGAGCAGGTGGCACGCACCACGCTCAGCTCCGCCGACGTGGTGGTCATCGGCGACACCGCGATCTGCATCGTGCCGCTGCAGCGGCTCGGCGGCGCGGCCCCCTCGACGCCCGTCATCGAGTTCAACCGCTCGCCCCGCGTGGTGGCCCGCTACCCCGGCGAGGAGTTCCCCGCCCCGGTTCCGCCCAAGAAGCCGCAGACCCAGCGCTTTCCGATCGTCGCGCTCGTGGCCCCGCTCATCATGGGCGCCGTGCTGTTCGCCGTCACCCGCTCGCCGCTCAGCATCGTCTTCGTGGCCCTCAGCCCCATCCTGATGCTCGGCACCTGGCTCGACCACCAGCTCACCACCCGCCGCCAGCTGAAGGATGCGATCGCGCAGTTCAGCGGCTCGCTCGACGCCTTCGTCACAACGCTGCACGAACGGCAGCGCATCCAGCGGGCGGTGCGCCTCACCGAGGCCCCGGCCGTGGCCGACACCGTCGACGCCGTCGAACGTCTCGGGCAGCTGATGTGGACGCACCGGCCCGAGCACGAGGCCTTCCTGCAGGTGCGGCTGGGCCTCGGCACCGCCCACAACCGCGACGTCATCGCCCTGCCCACGTCCAACGACGCCCTCCCGGAGTACTGGGCGCAGCTCGAGGAGGTGGCCGACCGCTTCCGCCTCATCGACGGCGTGCCGATCGTGGCCTCGCTGCGCAGCATCGGCGCGCTCGGCATCGCCGGGTCGCCGGCCCTGCGCCAGGGCGTCTCGCGCGGCATCGTCACCCAGCTCGCCGGCCTGCACTCGCCGGCCGAGGTGGTGGTGTGCGCGCTCGTCTCGCCCACCTCGCGAGCCACCTGGGAGTGGCTGCAGTGGCTGCCGCACTCCGGGTCGGCGCACAGCCCCCTGGCCGGCGACCACCTGGCCGACAACCCCGGCTCAGGTCTCGCCCTCCTCGCGCGCCTGGAGGAGCTGATCGCCGGCCGCACCGGAAACGCCGTGACACCGCGGGGGGCTCTCGCCTCGCCCGCTCGCGGCTCGCGCCGCTCGGGCAGCACGGCCCCGAACCGCGAAGACCTGCCCGAACCCCTCACCCCCGCGGTGATCGTCGTGGTCGAGGACGACGCCCCGGTCGACCGCGGACGCCTCACCCGCCTGGCCGAACGCGGCGCCGACGCCGACGTGCACATCGTCTGGTCGGCCCCCTCGATCGCCCATCTGCCCGCCGCCTGCCGCAGCTTCGTGAGCCTCGAACAGGATGCGCAGGGCGCCACCGCGGGCCAGGTGCGCCTCGGCGAGCACACCTACCCGCTGGCCTGCGAGACCGTCGACGGCGAGACCGCGCTCCGGCTGGCCCGTCGTCTCGCGCCCGTGGTCGACGTCGGGGCGCCGGTCGACGACGAGTCCGACCTGCCGCGCGCCGTCTCCTACCTCGCCCTGGCCGGCACCGAGCTCGCCGAGGTGCCCGAGGCCGTGGTCGACCGCTGGCGCGAGAGCAACTCCATCGCCGACCGCTCCGGCGGCCCGCTCGTGCGCCGCAAGAAGGAGGGCTCGCTGCGCGCGCTCGTAGGCCACAGCGGCACAGAGCCGTTCTACCTCGACATCCGGGGCCAGGGTCCGCACGCCCTCGTGGGCGGAACGACGGGAGCCGGCAAGTCGGAGTTCCTGCAGTCCTGGGTGCTCGGCATGGCCGCGGCGCACAGCCCCGACCGCGCCACCTTCCTCTTCGTCGACTACAAGGGCGGCGCCGCCTTCGCCGACTGCGTGGCGCTGCCGCACACCGTCGGGCTCGTCACCGACCTCTCGCCCCGGCTCGTGCGGCGCGCACTCACGAGTCTGCGCGCCGAACTGCGCTACCGGGAGCACCTGCTCAACCGCAAGAAGGCCAAAGACCTCGCGTCGCTCGAGAAGACCGGCGACCCCGACACCCCGCCGAGCCTGCTCATCGTCGTCGACGAGTTCGCCGCCCTCGTGCAGGAGGTGCCCGAGTTCGTCGACGGCGTCGTCGACGTGGCCCAGCGCGGCCGCTCCCTGGGCCTGCACCTCATCCTCGCGACCCAGCGCCCGGCCGGGGTCATCAAGGACAACCTGCGCGCCAACACGAACCTGCGCATCGCGCTAAGGATGGCCGACGCCGACGACTCGAGCGACATCCTCGGCGACCCGATGGCCGCCTTCTTCGACCAGTCCGTCCCGGGCCGCGGCGCGGCGAAGACCGGGCCGGGCCGACTGGCCACCTTCCAGACCGGCTACGCCGGCGGCCACACCTCCAACGAGGCCCCGCGCCCCCGCATCGACATCGCCGAGCTCGACTTCGGGGCGGGCGCGGCCTGGGAGGCCCCCGAGTCGGAGTCGACGGGCACCGAGGAGGCCGGGCCCACCGACATCGCGCGCCTCGTGGGCTCCATCCGCACGGCTGCGTCACTGGCGGGCATCCCCGAGCCCCGCAAGCCCTGGCTCGACGAGCTCGCGGCCGTCTACGACTTCTCGCTGCTCCCCAACCCCCGCACCGATGAGCGGTTGCTGCTCGGGGTGATCGACGACCCGGCGAGCCAGAGCCAGCCGACCGTGTTCTACGAGCCCGATCGCGACGGCAACATGGCCGTCTACGGCACCGGCGGCTCGGGCAAGAGCGCCACGCTGCGCATGATCGCCGTCTCGGCGGCGGTCACCCCGCGCGGCGGCCCCGTGCACGTCTACGGACTCGACTTCGGCTCCAACGGACTCAGCATGCTCGCCGAGCTCCCGCACGTCGGCGCGATCATCGACGGCGACGACGAGGAGCGCGTCATCCGCCTGCTCCGGATGCTGCGCGACCTCGTCGACGACCGCTCGGCCCGGTACGCGGCCGTGCGCGCCGGCTCGATCGGCGAGTACCGGCGGCTGGCCGGGCGCCCCGAGGAGGCGCGCATCCTGCTGCTGGTCGACGGCATCGGGGCCTTCCGCGACGCGTACGAGTTCGGGGGGCACTCGGCCTGGTTCAGCGCCTTCTCGCAGATCGCCACCGACGGCCGCCCCCTCGGCGTGCACGTCGTCGTCGCCGGCGACCGGCCGAACTCGGTGCCGGCCTCGCTCGGCTCCACCATCCAGCGCCGGCTGGTGCTGCGCATGGCCAACGACGACGACTACGCCCTGGTCGACGCGCCGAAGGACACCCTCTCGGCGGTCTCCCCTCCCGGCCGGGGCATCATGCACGGCGACGAGGTGCAGATCGCGATGCTCGGCGCCGACCCGAACGTGGCACTGCAGGCGCGGGAGATCGCGAAGCTCGCCGAGGCGATGACCCGGCAGGGCGTGACGCGCGCGGAGCCGGTGCACACGCTCGGCGAGTCGATCCCGCTCGGGGAACTGCCGACGACGGTCCCGGCCGGCCGGGGCGGGGCATCCGGCGACCTCCCCGTCATCGGCGTGCGCGACGACTCGCTGGCACCCTTCGGCGTCGACCCGCGCGGCGCCCTGCTCGTGGCCGGCTCGCCGGGCAGCGGGCGCTCGACCGCGCTCGCCACGCTCGCGACGGCCCTGCACCGCGCCCGCCCGGGCATCCGCCTGGTGCACCTCTCGCCGCGGCCCACCGCCCTCACGACGCTGCCGCTCTGGGCCCTCTCGCTCTCGGAGCCGGCCCAGATCGCGGCCTTCGCCGACGACGTGGTGGCGCAGCTCGACGCGGGCAGCCTGAAGCCGGGCGACTTCGCCCTGGTGGTCGAGAACGTGGGCGAGCTCAACGGCTCTCCCGCCGAGGCCGACGTCGACCGGCTGGTGAAGCGGGCGCTGCGCGACGAGGTGTTCGTGGTGGGCGAGAGCGAGTCGTCGACCTGGTCGTCGGCCTGGACGCTCGGCGGATCCTTCAAGAACGGCAAGCGGGGACTGCTGCTCGTGCCGGGCGAGCTCGACGGCGACTCGCTTCTCGGCACCTCGCTCGGCCGCTTCAAGCGCTCGGATCTGCCGCCTGGCCGGGGATTCTTCGTTCAGGGCGGCCGCGTGGTGAAGCTGCAGGTGGCGAGCCGTGACGACTGAGCGAGGGCCATGGGGACTTCTCCCCATCGACGCCTGTCGACCGGCTGCCTAGTGTCTTACCTGTGAGAAGCACTCACGGGAAGTAGCGGATCCGAGCACCGGACCGCGGAACGAAAAGGAGAGAACAATGGCCGTATGGGGTCTCGACGTCGAGCAGGTTCGCACACTCAGCAAGCAGCTCAACACCCAGTCGCAGCAGGTTCAGCAGATCCTCACCAGCCTCACCAGCACGCTCCAGAGCGTGCAGTGGACGGGCCCTGACGCGGAGGGCTTCCGCAACGAGTGGAACACCACGCACACCGCGGCGCTCAAGCAGGTCATCGCCGCGCTCGAGGACGCCTCGCAGAAGGCCGCGAAGAACGCGTCCGACCAGGAAGCCACCTCGAACGCGTAGCAGGACCGGGCGGGGGCCGAGCGGCTCCCGCCCCTCTGCTGTTCTTCATCCGATTCGATCCACGCGCTGAGAGGGTGTCATGGCTGGGGGATTCTACGGGGCTGACGTCGACAGGCTCCGCGCACTGGCGAAGCAGTTCGAGACGGCCGCGCGCGAGCTGAACACGGTCACGGCCACGCTCACGACGAGCGTCAACCACACGCCCGCCTGGCAGGGGCCGGATGCGACGGGGTTCCGCGCCGACTGGAACGGCACCTACACGGCGCAGCTGAAGGCCGCGGTGTCGGCCTTGCAGGCCGGGAGCGCTGACCTCGTCAAGAACGCCGACGAGCAGAACGCGGCGTCGACGGATGCGGTGGGCGGGCCGGGCGCAGGCGGTTCGGGCTCCGGGGGCCACGGGTCCGGGTCGGGGTCCGGAGGTGGAGGCGGCTCGACCGGCAACGGCAGCTCCGGCGGCGGGGGTGGAGGCGGAGGCGGCTCCGTCCGCACCGGCGACGACCAGAACGGCGCTTCCGCCCACGGCTTCCAGGACAAGGGCTACGCCGACTCCGGCGTCACCACGGGCGATGACGGCTCGGTCGACGCCCGGGCGAAGGCCGGCTGGCAGTGGGGGGCCGGCGCCGAGGCGCACGGCGCCTTCGACAACGGTGTGGTCTCGGGCGACGGATCGGCCGACGCCTTCGTGGGGGTCGACTCGAACGCCCAGGCCGGCGCCGGGGCGAACTGGGAGAAGGGGCTCTACGCCGACGCCTCGGCCGACGCCCTCGTGGGCGCCGAGGTGAACGCCTCCGGGTCGGTCTCGGCGCTGAACGGCGCGGTGGGCGCCGAGGGCAGCGGATCGGCCATGGCCGGCGCCGAGGCCCAGGCCAACGCCGGAGCAACCATCGGCCCCGACGGCATCGGTGCGAACGCCGGCTTCGACGCCTTCGCGGGCGCCAAGGCCGGCGTCGACGCCAGCGTCACGGCCGGCGGCGTCACCGCCGGAGCGGGAGCGGAGGCCTACGCCGGCATCGGCGCGCACGCCAACGTCGATGCGAACGTCACCTACGACGAGGTCGGGGTCTCGGTCGACGTCGGGGCGGCCCTCGGCGTCGGCGCCGGCGTGAAGTTCGACGTCTCGTTCAGCCCGAAGGACGCCATCGAATCCGTCGGCGACCTGTTCGGGTTCTGATCCGCCCCTTGCCCAGCACACCACTTCCAGAAAGGCTCGAATCATGACGCACACCCTGACCTTCCCCGGTGAGTCCGCCCCGGCCCTGCCCGCCGTGAGCATCACCGTTCCCGACGACTGGGCGCCGCTGTCGGTCTCCGGGGCCGTCCTGGCCGCCGGCAAGGCCGTCGAGCAGGGCGCCTTCCGGCCCAACATCGTCGTCGCCGTCTCGCGTTTCGCGGCCGGCTACACGCTCGAGACGGCGATCTCCGCGGTCGTGGAGCGCGTGGAATCGATCGCCGGCGTGGAGGAGCTCGGCCGCGACACCCTGGAGGTGCTCGGCACCGAGGGCTTCCGCATCGAGTTCAGCTATCCGGATGCGCGGGTGGGCGCCCTGATGCAGGCCGTGCGCATCGCGGTGGTCGAGAACGGGCCCGCCGTCGACCTCGTGCAGATCACGGGCACCACCACCGGACAGCAGGCCACGGAGCTCTGGGGCGAGATCCGGGACATCCAGTCGAGCGCGACGCGGGCGTAGGTTCGAGAGCATGGCACTCCCCCTCGCAGAAGCCCAAGCCCGCGTTCTCGCTCTCAACAGCGACGAGCTCCCCTTCGTCTACGCCCCCACGCCCGACGGCATCGTCGGAACGTGGAAGTACGCCGACGTCAAGTGGGCGGCCCTCACGGCCGCAGGCACGATCGACGCCTCGTACGAGTTGCGCGTCACCCTCGATCCCGCCGAGTCGACGTGGTCGTTCGACGAGACCGACACCCGATCGGAGACCCGCGTGCACGCCGAGCGCGACGGCGGCTTCGGCATCAGCGGCGGCACCTCCACGTTCAAGGGCCGCGAGAAGAAGGTGAGCTTCCAGTTCGGCGTGGGCACCGCGGCGAAGAGCACCGACCGCCAGGGCTCGCACGAGGGCAACACCTACGGCTATTCCTTCACCACCGACGAGATCAAGCAGCCGCTCATCGCCGCGCTCGAATCCGCGGGCTGGGCTCCCCGCAAGAAGGGCTTCTTCGGCAAGCTCTTCGGCGGCTGACCGCGCCGGCTGCGGCTGCTTCAGCCTCCCGGAACGGCCCGCCGGAACCGCAGTTCTCCCTGCGCGCCACGCACGGGGGAGCCCTCCAGCCCGAAGGCCTCGAGATCGACAGCCCCCGAGGCCCGGAGGGCCAGCGCGTTGGCCGACTCGGCGGCACGCTCCGGGAGCCCGATGGCCGCCGCGAATTCCGCCCAGTGCGCCGGTCAACCAGGCGAAGACGAACTGAAGATAGAGATTGCGTACCGCGACCATCGGCGCTCCGCACACGGCAGCGAGCGCGATGACGACGTCCTCGGCCGGCAGGCGGTACTTGTCGGCCGGGGGCACTCCGATGACCTGCGTCGCGTCTTCGAGAGGGCGGCGCATCCAGCCGCCATGGGGGCCCAGTACTCGATCGAACCGGTCGACGAGCAGCCCCGGCTCTCCACGCCCGTCGGCCACCAAGCGCGCCGTGGCCACCGGGATGCGCAACGCCCGCGCCGCCCCCAGGTGCACTGCTTCGTTCTCGACCAGCTGCGGGTAGTCGGAGGGGTCGAGTTTGAGGATGAACCGCCCGTCGCCGGTCGCGAACGGGGTGCTGATCATCTCGGCGCTCAGCTTGTCCTGCACCCCGGGGATTCCTTGCCGATCGATGTCGTCGACCAGGCGGCGGAGATCCACCCGGGAGAGATCACCCGCCACGAGCGAAGGAGGGTCGTGAGGCGCCTCGCCGACCGGGAGAACCTGCACGTCGCCGGGAACGTCGGAGCCGACGGCGAGCAACAGGGTCAGTTCGTCATCGAGGCTGGTCTTGACGGCGTTCCGCAGAACGGTGAGCCGCCGACCCTCGGGCAGGAGCCCGGCGAAGAAGGCCGGAAGCGCGCCGCCGGTGCTCACGACCGGGTCTCGCCCGATCGGAAGCGTGTGGGCGACGGCCGCACCACGATAGGCGGGGGCGTAGGCGAACCGCACGGCGCCGCCCGTCACCCGTTCGAGCGTTCCCGCCCTGACGGCAGGATATTGCCGATCACCATCGAGACCCGACGAACGCGCCAGGTCGTTGCAGCTTGTCAACTACCGTTCAATGGGTGTAACTTTGCAGCCTGCGCAACTATTGGCGCGACTCCCCCGCACTGCCGTTCTGAGGATCTCCATGTCTCGCACCAGCCCCTCCTCGACCCGCCGGGCCAAGGCCTCCGAAGCCCGCGCCCAAGAGCTCAAGGAGGCCGGGGGCAAGATGACCCACCGGCAGATCCTGTTCATCATCTTCGGCCTGATGGCGGGCATGTTCCTCGCCTCGCTCGACCAGACCATCGTCGGCACCTCGATGCGCACGATCGGCGACGACCTCGACGGGATCAGCCTGCAGGCCTGGGTCACCACCGGCTACCTGATCATGTCGACCATCTCCACGCCGCTCTACGGCAAGCTCTCCGACATCTTCGGCCGCCGCCCGCTCTACATCATCGCGATCGCGATCTTCCTCGTGGGCTCGCTCCTCGCCGGTCTCGCCACCGACATGTACCAGCTGGCCATCTTCCGCGCCATCCAGGGCCTCGGCGCCGGTGGCCTGATGTCGCTCGCCCTCACGGTGATGGGCGACATCCTCGCTCCCCGTGAGCGCGCCAAGTACCAGGGGTACTTCCTCGCCACCTTCGGCATCTCGAGCGTCATCGGCCCGCTGCTCGGCGGCCTGCTCTCGGGCGCCGACCAGATCCTCGGCATCACCGGCTGGCGCTGGATCTTCCTGCTCAACCTGCCCATCGGCGCCATCGCGATGGTGATCGTGCTGCTCTTCCTGCACATCCCGCACACCAAGCGCGTGGTGCGCATCGACTGGTGGGGCGTGGTGGCGGTCATCCTCACGGTCGTGCCGATCCTGCTCGTCGCCGAGCAGGGCCGCGAGTGGGGCTGGGGCTCCTGGGGCGCCATCCTCTGCTACGTCATCGCGCCACTCGGTCTCATCCTGTTCATCGTGGTCGAGCGCGCCATGGGCGACGACGCCATCATCCCGCTCAAGCTGTTCAAGAGCCCCACCTTCTCGATGGCCACCATCCTCGGCGTGCTCGTGGGCTTCGGCATGTTCGGCGCCATGATGACCATCCCGAACTACCTGCAGATCGCCACGGGCGCGACGCCGACCGAGGCCGGCCTGCTGATGATCCCGATGGTGCTGGGTCTGATGATCTCCTCGATCGTCTCGGGCCAGATCATCTCGCGCACCGGCCGCTACAAGATGTTCCCGCGCATCGGCACCGGCCTCCTGGTGGCGGCGTTCTTCTACATGACCTTCGTGTCGGCCGACAAGCCGGTGTGGTACGTGCTGATCGGGATGCTCGTCATCGGCCTGGGCCTCGGCCAGCTGATGCAGACGCTCACCATCGCCTCGCAGAACTCCGTGGGTCCGCGCGACATCGGTGTGGCCACCTCGAGCTCCACCTTCTTCCGTTCGATCGGTGGAACGCTCGGCACGGCCGTGGTGTTCTCGGTGCTCTTCTCCCGTCTCGGCCAGACCCTCGTCTCGGCGTTCACGAACCCCGAGATCATCGCCGGAACGCAGTCGGCCGCCGCCGACCCCGCCGTGCAGGGAAACCCGGCCAACGCGGGCATCCTGCAGGTGCTGGCGAACGCGCAGGCCGACCCGTCCTCGCTCGGCACCGCGCTGAGCGGCGACACCTCGTTCCTCGTCGGAGCCGACTCCCGCCTCACGCTCCCCTTCGTCGACGCCTGGGCGAACGCCACCTCGACCGTGTTCTGGGTGTGCCTGGCCGTGGTGGCCGTGGCGTTCATCCTGAGCTTCTTCCTCAAGGTCACCCCGCTGCGCGCGAAGTCGGCTCTCGAGGAGTCGGCCGATCAGGATGCGGCTGCCGCGGCAGCCGGTTCCGATGCCGAGGCGTCGCGCGAAGACGAGACGGGCATCCAGGCCCAGCTCGCCGCCGAGGCGGCGGGGGCCCTGGTGCTCCCCGACGTGAACACCCGCTCCACCCCGGTGGTCACCCCCACCGACCAGAAGTAGTCCCGAGGGCCCGTTCAGACGTCGTGGACGGGCCGACGGATGCGGGCGCCGGCGCGCTCCTCGAGCAGCTTGGCCACGAGGAGTTCGCCGTCGACCGCACCGAAGCGTTCGAGCGCCTCGTGGTGGAGCTCGGCGACGAGGCCGGTCAGGGCGACCGTCAGGCCCGCTTCGGCCGCCAGCGCGGTGACCGTGTCGAGCTCCTCGACCACGCGGTCGAGGCCGAAGGTCTCGAGGTAGTCGCCCTCGAGCAGGCGGTCGAGGTGCCGGTCGAGAAAGGCGCTGCCGCCGGCGCTCCGCCGGAGGACGGCGGCCAGGCGCTCGGAATCGATCCCCTGCGCGTGCCCGATCAGCAACGCCTCGGTCACGGCGGCGACCTGCCCGAACCAGAGCGTGTTGGCGAGCAGCTTCGCCACGTGCCCGGCGCCGACGTCGTCGCCGGCCCTCTCGATCCGCTCCGGGTCACCGAGGACGTGCAGCACGGGCAGCGCACGTTCCACCGCGTCGGGCGGCCCGCCCACGAAGAACCCGAGGGTGCCGGCTTCGGCGTCGCTCGGCCCACCCGCCATCGGCGCGCCGACGGCGCCCACCCCGCGGGCCTCGGCCTCCCGCGCGAGCCCGCGCGCCACGCGCGGATCCCCGCTGGTCAGATCCACCCAGACCGCTCCCGCCCGCAGTGCGCCGAGCACGCCTGCACGCAGGAGCGCGTCGAGCTCGAGCGGCCCCGGCAGAACCGTCACCAGCAGGTCCGCCCACCGCGCCAGGGCGACGGCATCGCTCGCGTGCTCCGGCGTGCTCGGCGAGAAGTCGGCGCGCCGAAGCGGATCCGTGTCGAACCCGGCCACGACGACGCGTTCGGTCGCCCGCAGCCGCCTCGCGATCGGCAAGCCCATCCGGCCCAGTCCGATGACGCCCACCCGCGCCGGCTCGCCTCGGGCGGGATCCGATGTGTCACTGCGCTGCATCGGTCGATTCTCCTTCACCGCACGGGAGGGGCCGCCCCGGCGCTCGGCTCGCCGGCGAAGACGACGGCGGCGCCGCCGCCGGCCTAGAAGTCGCGGAGGTTGCCGCGGAGGCCGCCGGAGCCGTAGGAGCTGCGGAGGATGCCGCGGCGGCGCAGCACGGGAACGAGCTCGTCGAGCATCCGGTGCACGGTCACGGGATGCAGGTCGCCCGAGAAGATGAAGCCGTCGTTCTCGGCCTCCTCCCCGAGCTCCTCGATGAAGTCGGCGATCTCCTCGGCGGTGCCGACGTAGCCGTCGCGCGACGCGATGCGCCCGAGCCGCGCCTTGGCGGTGAGCAGCTCGCGCAGGGTCGCGTCGGCGAAGCTGTCGAATCTGCCGAGCAGCCCCTTGATGCTGCCGCGGGACACGTGGTCGCCGAAGATCGCGGGGTCGACCGGCTTGTCGAGGTCGAGCGCCGTGAGGTCGGTCTCGAGGTCGCTCGACTGGCCGAGGGCGATCTGCGCCAGCACCGCGTCGTCCGGATGCGCCGACGCGTCGACGATGCGCTGCGCCTCCTCGGGGCTCGCCGCGAGGATCGGCTTGAAGACGAACAGGATGTCGATGTCGGCCGCCGTGCGACCGTGCGCGAGGGCCGCTTCGAGCACCTTCGCCCGGTAGGCCCGGATGGTCTCCACGTCGAGCGAGGCGAGGGCGAGCTGCACCTCCGACTGCTCCCCGGCGAAGTTCAGGCCGCGACCCGACCCGCCGGGCGACACCACGACGGGGTCTCCGGATGCGGCGGTGCGCCCGGTGCCGGACACCCCCGGGTCCCCACCCCCGGCACCGGGCAGCTCGGCGAACGGCAGCGCGTTGAGCGGGCCGTCGAACTCGAAGTACCCGCCGCGGTGGCGGGTGGCCGACAAGCGCGAGCCGTCGGCGAAGTGGCCGCTGCGCGGATCGGCGACGAGCGCATCCGGGCCCCAGCTGTGCCAGAGCGAGCGGATGGCGCCGAGCCACTCCTCGGCCCGGTCGTAGGCCGCGTCGTGCCCGACCGGCTCGACCCCGAAGTGCCGGCTGGAGCCGACGTCGGTCACGACGTTGATGCCGAAGCGGTAGTCGCTGAGGTGCTGCAGCGTGGCGAACTGCCGGGCCGCCTGGTAGGGCGAGTAGGCGAGCGGATTCACGGTGGGCGCGATGCCGAGATGCTGGGTGACGTCGAAGAGGTAGGGCGCGAGCAGCAGGGGATCGTGCTTGGGCCCGCCGTAGGCGCTGCGGATGCGCAGGTCGAGCGTGTCGGGATTGCCGAGCGAGAGGGCGTCCTCGATGATCACCAGGTCGAATCCGGCCTGCTCGAGCGTGCGGGCCGACTGCTGGTAGAGCTCGGGGCTCGTCCAGCGGTGGTTCCACTCGTAGTAGGGATGCCCCCAGCCGTGCGGCCCGAAGCCGCGGGAGAGGAACCAGCCGAAGTGCTGGAGCCGGCTCACGAGGCCACCGGTGCGCTCAAAGGCGCGGCCCGGCCGGCGGTCGTGCCGGCGGCGACGTCGGCGTCGCCGGCCGCCGCTGCCGGGACGGACGCGGCGCCGGGTGCGCCCGAGCCGATCTCCGCGACCGTGGATTCGCGCGCGGCCGCGGCACGCGCGGCGGCCAGCCCGCGCTCGAGGTCGGCGATGAGGTCGACGGCGTCCTCCACCCCGATCGACACCCGCAGCAGCCCCGCGCCGATGCCTGCGTCGCGCAGCTGCTGCTCCGAGCGCCAGGCGTGCGTGGTCGACGCCGGGTGGATGATGAGCGAGCGCACGTCGCCGAGGTGGGTCATGCGCGTGAACAGCCCCAGCGCGTCGAAGAAGGCGCGCGCGGCAGGCTCCCCGCCCCGCACCGTGAAGGCGAACACCGAGCCCTGGCCCTGCGGGAGGTAGCGCTGCGCGAGCGCATGGGCGGCGTTCGAGGGCAGCCCCGAGTAGTCGACCGACTCGATCTCGGGCTGCTCCTCGAGCCAGCGGGCGAGCGTCAGGGCGCTGGCCGACTGCCGGTCCACCCGCAGCGAGAGCGTCTCGATGCCCTGCTGGATGAGGAACGCGTTGAGCGGAGACGGCGTGGGCCCGAAACGCGAGACCACGACGTCGCGGGCGTAGGTGATGAACGCATCCGCCCCGAAGCGCTCGACATAGCTCCGGCCGCCGAGCGACCGCACCGGATCGGTGAGGTGCGGGAAGCGGGCCTCGCCACCGGCGCCGGAACCGGCGCTCCAGTCGAAGCCGTCGCCCGACACGATCACGCCGCCGAGCACCGAGCCGTGCCCGGCGAGGAACTTGCTCGCCGAATGCACCACGATGTCGGCCCCGTGCTCGAGCGGCCGCAGCAGGTAGGGGGTGGCGAAGGTGTTGTCGACGATCACGGGGATGCCGTGGCGGTGCGCGACCTCGGCGACGAGCGCGATGTCGACCAGGTCGTTCTTCGGGTTCGGGATCGACTCCACGAAGAAGGCTCGGGTGCCGGGCCGGATGGCGAGCTCCCAGGCGAGCGGGTCGTTGGCGTCGGCCACGAACGAGGTCTCGATGCCGAGCCGCGAGAAGTTGTCGAGGAACAGGCCGCGGGAGCCCTCGTAGATGCTCTCGGCCGACACGAGGTGATCGCCGGCCTGGAGCAGCCCGAGCACGGCCGCCGAGACCGCGGCCTGCCCGCTGCCGACCAGGATGGCGTCGCGCCCGCCCTCGAGCGCGGCGATGCGCCGCTCCACCGAGGCCGTCGTCGGGTTGCCCACGCGGGTGTAGGTGAACCCGTCCTCAGCTCCACCGAAGCGGTCGCGGGCCTGGTCGAAGTCGTCGAACACGAAACCGGCGCTGAGATAGATGGGGGTGGCCCGGGCGTTGACGCCGTCGCTCGCGGTGCCGGCCTCGCCCGCGTGCACCTGGCGGGTGGCGAAGCCGAGGCGACTCGCCCCGGAGATCTCCTGTGTCACGCGCCGCTCCTCTCGCTCGCCGGATCGTGATCATCCAGGGTCGCACGAGCATCCGCCCCCACCCCCGATTACGAAGTTCTGTTACGCCGACGCCCGCAGAACCGGCCCTGCCGAGCTCGTGGAGTCGACTCCGGCACGAATATGCCGAAATCGGCATGCGGCGCGCGCTTGACATACGCCCGAACCGTGACCTACGGTTTCACTCGTTCGTGAGAGCGCTCTCACGTCTCGAAATGAGAGCGCTCTCACAGCCTTCCATTCACCCACGCACACAAGGGAGTGACCGTGAAATCCTCACGACGCACCACAGCCGCCGTCGTCGCCCTCGGCGCGACGGTCGCGCTGCTCGCCACCGGATGCTCGTCGTCCGGCGGCGGAACCGGCAGCACCTCGGACCCCATCACGCTGACCGTCACCACGTTCGGCACGATGGGACTCGACGACCTCTACACGCAGTACGAGTCCGAGAACCCGGGCATCAAGATCCAGGCCACCAACATCGACACCGGCGGCAACGCCAAGACCGACTGGCAGACCAAGCAGGCCGCCGGCGCCGGGCTCCCCGACGTGCAGGCCGTCGAAGAGGGCTGGCTGAGCGCGGTGATGCAGGTCTCCGACCAGTTCACCGACCTCTCGCAGTACGGCGCGAAGGACATCTCCGACCAGTGGGTCGACTGGAAGGTGAAGCAGGCCACCGACTCCAACGGCCGCATCATCGGGTACGGCACCGACATCGGCCCCGAGGGCCTGTGCTACAACAAGACCCTCTTCGCCGCCGCCGGCCTCCCCACCGACCGCGACCAGGTCGCGACCCTCTTCGGCGGCGCGAACGCCACCTGGGCCGACTACTTCGCGCTCGGCGAGAAGTACAAGGCCGCCACGGGCAAGCCGTGGTACGACCAGTCGGGCTTCATCTGGAACGCCATGGTGAACCAGCAGCCCGAGGGCTACTACACCAGCGACGGCAAGCTCAACATCGAGAACAACTCCGACCTCAAGTCGCTCTGGAGCGAGCTCGCCGGCGGCGCCGCAGCCGGCCTCTCCTCGGGCCAGACGCAGTGGGACTGGGGCAAGGGCAAGGCGTTCACCGACGGTTCCTTCGCCACCTTCGTCTGCCCGGGCTGGATGCTCGGCGTCGTGAAGGGCCAGGTCACCGCCGCAGGCGGCGACGCCAGCACCGGCTGGGACTTCGCCAACGTCTTCCCCGGTGGCCCGGCCAACTGGGGCGGTTCGTTCCTGACGGTTCCCACGCAGTCGAAGCACCCGAAGGAGGCCGCGGCGCTCGCGCAGTGGCTCACCGCGGCGAAGCAGCAGGCGGCCGCCTTCACCGTGGCCGGGGCCTTCCCGAGCAACATCGAGGCGCAGAGCGACCCCGCCGTCACCGGCACGAACGAGCTGTCGACCTTCTTCAACGGCGCTCCCCTCGGCACGATCCTCGCCGAGCGCGCGAAGGGCGTCGTGGCGCAGTACAAGGGCCCTGACGACTCCGTCATCCAGGAGCAGGTCTTCGGCCCCTCCGCCCTGTCGCTCGACTCGGGCACCGACGGCCAGACGGCCTGGAACAACGCGATCACGCTGCTGAACCAGCTGGTCGTCAACAAGTAGCACCACGCATCCGGGGCTCTGGGCACCACCGCCCAGGGCCCCGGATGCCCGCCCCACGCGGGCGCGCACCCCGCGCATCCGCTGCTCCGCCCCTCATCTCCACCTCAGCTTCCCCGGGAGACCTCCGCATGACCGCCACCATCACCCCGCCGGTGACCGCGCCGACTCCGGATGCGCCCCCGCGGGCGCCCAAGACGCCCTGGCGCCACCGCCTCGGCCGCTGGGACGTCAAGTACTCCCCCTACGCCTACGTGGCGCCCTTCTTCATCCTCTTCGGCCTCGTCGGCCTGTTCCCGCTCGGCTACACCTTCGTGGTGTCGCTCAACAACTGGAACCTGCTCACCGGCCCCGGCGAGTGGGTGGGCCTCGGCAACTTCGCCGCCGAGCTCACCGACCCCTTCTTCTGGAACTCGCTGTTCAACACGGTGAGCATCTTCTTCCTCTCCGCCGTGCCGCAGCTCGTGGCCGCCGTGGCGATCGCCGCCATCCTCGACCAGAACCTGCGGGCCAAGACGTTCTGGCGCATGAGCGTGCTCATCCCCTACGTCGTGACCCCGGTGGCCGTGACGCTCATCTTCTCGAGCGCGTTCTCCGAGAAGTACGGCCTCATCAACAACCTGCTCGAGGCCGTCAACCTCGCCCCCGTGGGCTGGAAGACCGACGTCTTCCCCTCCCACATCGCCATCGCCACCATGGTGAACTGGCGCTGGACGGGCTACAACGCCCTCATCCTGCTCGCCGCGATGCAGGCCGTGCCGCGGGACATCCACGAGTCGGCGGCGCTCGACGGAGCCGGCTCGTTCCGCCGGTTCTTCTCCATCACGCTGCCGAGCATCCGGCCCACCATGATCTTCGTGATCATCACCGCCACCATCGGCGGCCTGCAGATCTTCACCGAGCCCAAGCTCTTCGACCCCACCGTGTCGACGCCGGGCGGGCAGCAGCGGCAGTACCAGACCACCGTGCTCTACCTGTGGGATCTCGCGTTCAACCGGCAGAGCTTCGGCAAGGCCTCGGCCGTGGCCTGGCTGCTCTTCCTTCTCATCGTCGCCTTCGGCGTGCTCAACTTCCTGATCTCGCGCCGCATCGCCACCACCGAGGCGCGCGTGGTGAAGAAGAGAAGCGCCCGGGCGCTCGCCCGCTCGCGCGCCGAGCAGGAGCTCGCCTCCGGCTTCGTGCCCGGTGTCGCCCCCGGGGTGCAGGATGCGCGCGACGAGGTCCCGGATGCCCGCGCCACCACGAAGGAGACCGAGCGATGACCGCCACCGCCACCCGACCAGCGGGCGCGCCCCGCGCATCCGCCCCCACCCCGGCCCCGGCCCCGCGCCGCCGCCGCAGCCGCGCGCTCGGCATCGACCGCCGGCCCGGCTTCCTCACCTACGGGCTGCTGCTCGCCGTCTTCCTCGCCGGAGCCTTCCCGCTCTGGTGGTCGTTCGTGGTGGGCTCGAGCGACAGCCAGGCCCTCACCGAGACCTGGCCGTCGCTGCTGCCCGGCGGGCGGTTCTGGGACAACGTGGCCGAGGTCATCGACACCGTGCCGTTCTGGAGGGCGCTCGGCAACAGCATCCTGGTGTCCAGCATCATCACGGCCTCGGTGGTCTTCTTCTCCACGCTCGCCGGCTACGCCTTCGCCAAGCTGCGGTTCCGCGGCAAGGAGGGGCTGCTGGTGTTCGTGGTGGCGACCCTCGCCGTGCCCACCCAGCTCGGCATCATCCCGCTGTTCATGCTGATGCGGCAGTTCGGCTGGACCGGCTCGCTCGGCGCCGTCATCGTGCCGACGCTCGTCACCGCCTTCGGCGTGTTCTTCATGCGCCAGTACCTCGTCGACGTCATCCCCGACGAGCTGATCGAGGCCGCGCGTGTCGACGGGGCGAGCATGATCTCGACCTTCTGGCACGTCGGGGTGCCGGCCGCCCGGCCGGCGATGGCCATCCTCGGCCTCTTCACCTTCATGACCGCCTGGACCGATTACCTCTGGCCCCTGCTCGTGGTGCCGCAGAACCCGACCCTGCAGGTGGCGCTCAGCCAGCTGCAGTCGGCCAAGTACGTCGACTACTCGATCGTTCTCGCGGGCGCCGTCCTCGCCACCCTGCCGCTGCTGCTGCTGTTCGTGCTGGCCGGCAAGCAGCTGGTGTCGGGGATCATGGCGGGCGCCGTCAAGGGGTGACCCAGCGGGGGTCGACCCCATACCATTGCACGACCACCACTCAAGGAGCAGTAACACAGCCATGACCAGCTCATTCCCCCCCGGCTTCCTCTGGGGCTCAGCCACCGCCGCCGCCCAGATCGAAGGCGCTGCGTTCGAAGACGGCAAGGAGGCCTCGATCTGGGATGCCTTCGCCCGCGTGCCGCACGCCGTGCTGAACGGAGACACCCTCGACGTGGCGGTCGACCACTACCACCGCATGCCCCAGGACGTGGCACTGATGAAGGAGCTCGGCCTGCAGGCCTACCGCTTCTCCACCAGCTGGGCGCGCATCCGGCCGGGCGACCGCGACGTGAACCCCGCCGGACTCGACTTCTACTCACGGCTCGTCGACGAGCTGCTGGGGGCGGGCATCCTGCCGTGGCTCACGCTCTACCACTGGGACCTTCCGCAGGCCCTCGAGGAGAAGGGCGGCTGGGCGAACCGCGACACCGCCTACCGCTTCCGCGACTACGCCGAGATCGTGTACGACGCGCTCGGCGACCGGGTGGAGCACTGGACCACCTTCAACGAGCCCTTCTGCTCGTCGCTGCTCGGCTACGCCGCCGGCGTGCACGCCCCCGGCCGGCAGGAACCCGCCGCCGCGATCGCCGCCGTGCACCACCAGCACCTCGCGCACGGCCTGGCCGTGCAGCGACTGCGCGAGCTCGGGGCGCAGAACCTCGGCATCACCCTGAACCTCTCGAACTCCCTCCCGCGCGACCCCTCCGACCCGGTCGACGTCGAGGCCGCCCGGCGCTTCGACGGGCTGCAGAACACGATCTTCCTCGACCCGATCCTCCGCGGCGAGTACCCCGAAGACGTGCGCGAAGACCTCGCCGCCTTCGGCATCGACGAGGTGGTGCTGCCGGGCGACCTCGAGATCATCGCGCAGCCGCTCGAGTTCCTCGGCGTGAACCACTACCACGACGACCTCGTGAGCGGGCATCCCCTCGACGGCGCCGAGGACCCGCACCTGGTCGACACCGGACGGCCGCTCAGCTCGCCCTTCGTGGGCTCGGAGTACATCACCTTCCCGCTGCGCGGGCTCCCGCGCACCGCGATGGGCTGGGAGGTCAACCCGGCGGGGCTGCACACGCTGCTGGTCCGCCTCGGCCACGAGTACCCCGCGCTGCCGCCGCTCTACGTCACCGAGAACGGCGCCGCCTACGACGACACGGTCTCGCCCGACGGCGCGATCCACGACGAGCTGCGCACGAAGTACATCCTCGACCACATCGACGCCGTCTCCTCGGCCATCGAGGCGGGAGCGGATGTGCGGGGCTACTTCGTCTGGTCGCTGCTCGACAACTTCGAGTGGGCCTGGGGCTACGGCAAGCGCTTCGGAATCGTGCGGGTCGACTACGACACGCTCGAGCGCACGCCGAAGGACAGCGCGCTCGCCTACGCCGGGGTCATCGCCGGGGCCGTGGTGCCGGTATCCTGAGGCCCACGGTCGCCGCGTGAGCGACGGCCCGGCGAGGTGGCCGGATGCTTCACCCGGCCACCTCGCCGGCGGCACGCGCCGCCCGACCCGCACGAGCATCCGGAGGTGAGAGCGATGTCGACCGACACGAACGCGACGCGCTCGCCCACGCTCGAGATGGTGGCCGCGGAGGCCGGGGTCTCGCGCGCCACCGTCTCACGGGTGGTGAACGGCTCGCCCAAGGTGACCGCCGAGGTCACGGCCATCGTGAACGACGCCATCGCGCGCCTGAACTACGTGCCCAACCGGGTGGCGCGCTCGCTCGCGAGCCGGCGCACCGACGTCATCGCGTTGATCGTTCCCGAGTCGACCTCCACGGTGTTCGCCGATCCCTTCTTCGCGCCGGTGGTGCGCGGGGTGGCCCGGGCGCTCTCCGACACCGACTACACGCTCAACCTGCTCATCGCCTCCGAGACCCGGCCGCAGAAGACCCGGCGCTACCTGCTCGGCGGCAACGTCGACGGGGCGCTCGTGGTGTCGCACCACGCCGAGGACCACTCCTACGTGGGGCTCGGCTCGAAGCTGCCGATCGTGTTCGGCGGCCGCCCGATCAACCCCGAGACCTTCGACAGCTACTTCGTCGACGTCGACAACGTGCACAGCGCCCGCACCGCCACCGAGCACCTGCTGTCGCTCGGGCGGCGGAACCTGGCCACCATCGCGGGGCGGCAGGACATGCCGGCCGGCATCGACCGGCTCGCGGGCTGGCGCGAATCGGTGCGAGCGGCCGGCCTCGACGCCTCGCTCACGGAGATCGGCGACTTCTCGCAGAGCTCGGGGGCGGAGGCGATGGAGCGGCTGCTCGCGCGCGGCGAGCCGATCGACGCCGTGTTCGTGGCGAACGACCAGATGGCGGCCGGCGCCATCCAGCTGCTCCAGGCCCGCGGATTCTCGGTGCCGGGCGACGTGGCCGTGGTCGGCTACGACGACGACACCTTCGCCTCGACCCTCACGCCGCCGCTCACCACCATCCACCAGCCCTCGGTCGACTTCGGCGCCACCATGGCGGAACTCCTGGTGCGACTCATCGCCGGCGAAGAGGTGCCCCGGCGCACCCTCATCCCCACCCGCCTCATCCTGCGCGCCTCGGCCTAGGGGAGGAAGGTGGCCGCCGGGAGGCGGCGGCGCATCACGGCGAGGGCGTCGGCGCTCTGGTCGACGAGCACGAAGTTGCGGCCGAGTGCGGCGGCCACGGCGCCCGTGGTGCCGCTGCCGGCGAAGAAGTCGAGCACCCAGTCGCCCTCGCGCGAGGATGCCTGCACGATGCGCCGCAGGATGCCCTCCGGCTTCTGGGTGGGGTAGCCGGTCTTCTCGCGGCCGGTGGGCGAGACGATCGTGTGCCACCAGACGTCCGTCGGCAGCTTGCCGCTGGCCGCCTTCTCGGGCGTCACCAGCCCCGGCGCCATGTAGGGCTCCCGATCGACGGTCGTGGAGTCGAAGTAGTAGCCTGCCGGGTTCTTCACGTAGACGAGGATCGTGTCGTGCTTCGTGGGCCAGCGGTTCTTCGACTTGGCGCCGTAGTCGTAGGCCCAGATGATCTCGTTGAGAAAGCTCTCCCGCCCGAAGAGCGCGTCGAGCAGCACCTTCGCGTAGTGCGCCTCGCGGTAGTCGAGATGGAGGTAGAGGGTGCCGTCGTCGGCGAGCAGGCGCCAGGCCTCGACGATGCGCGGCTCGAGGAAGCCCCAGTAGTCGTCGAAGCGGTCGTCGTAGCTCAGCAGGTCGCCCTTGATGCGGTCGTACTGGCGGCCCTGGAAGCCGGTGACGCGACCGGGCACGGGAGCGGGCGAATCCGCGCCGCCGGCGGCCCGTGCAGCGCCCGCCTCACCGGCGTCGACGGTCTCGCCGCGCGCATCCGGCACCACCCGCGTCGCCGTCGAGGAGCGGCGCGCCTGAGCCCGACCGGTGTTGAACGGCGGGTCGAGGTAGATGACGGTGAAGGAGGCGTCGGCGAACGCGGGCAGCACCGCCAGGTTGTCGCCGTGCAGAACGAGCCCCTCGCCGCGGGCCTCGGCGCCGACTCCGTCGCGGGGGTCGGCGGGGGCGGCGGAACCGGGGGCGGGCATCCTGCCATTGTGGCAGTTCGGAGATCGGGGGCGTATCCTCGGGGCACCATGAGCACCGAGATCCGCAACGAACTCCAGCAGAGCCGCTACACCATCACCCTCGACGGAGAGGTCGCCGGGTTCGCCGACTACCTGGTCGACGGGAGCACCATCACCTTCGTGCGCACCGAGGTCGACCCCACGAAGCGCAAGGGCGGCGTGGCCGGGCAGCTCGTGCAGTACGCGCTCGACGACGTGCGAACGAGCGGCGGGCTCGCGGTGGTGCCGAAGTGCTCGTTCGTGGCCCACTTCATCGACACCCACCCCGACTACCAGGAGCTCGTCGACCGCGGCTGACCTCCGGCGCCGCCGACTCCCGGCCCCGCTGCTCCGACGCTACTGCACCTGAGCGCCGCCGAGCGCTCAGGCCTGGCGCCGCTCCCGGTAGGCCTGCACCGCATCCGCCGCCAGCTCGTGGTCGATCACGTCGGCCTCGCCCGAAGCGGTGATGGTACCCACCGGCACCCCGTTCACGAGGATCGGGATCGACCCGCCGTGGGCGAGCATCCGCTCGTGGTCGACGGAGGAGTCGCTCACGTCTTCGAAGCGGGTTCCGGCCTCGGCATGGCGCTGCTTCACGAGCAGTGAGGGCACCCCGAAGTGCTGAGCGACCGCGGCCTTGCCGGCCAGCCACACGTCGTTGCCGGCGCCCGTTCCGGCGAGCTTCGCCCGGAACACGAGGTCGTCCTCGACGATGATGTCGACCGCGAGGTTGAGCCCGCGCTCCCGGATGAGCATCGCGGCGATCACGCCGAGCTCGAAGGCGTCCTCCTTCGAGAACGAGGGCAGGTCGAGCGCGGGGGCCGCCTCGAGCTCGGCGACGGTGAAGACGGGCAGGGTTTTCTCAGTGGTCACGGGACGCGTCCGATCCATTCGGGGGTGGAGAATTTCGAGGCGACGAGCTCTTCGGCCTTCGCCCGTTCATCCGGGGTGATCTCGCCGGGCTCGGCGCCGTAGAGGGCGGTGAAGGTGCCGACGAGGCGGTCGATGATCTCGGCCCGGGCCAGGCCGGTCTGGCTGCGCAGCGGGTCGACGCGCTTCGCGGCCGACTTGGTGCCCTTGTCGCTCATCTTCTCGCGGCCGATGCGGAGCACCTGCACCATCTTCTCGCCGTCCATGTCGTAGCTCAGGGTGGCGTGGTGCAGCACGGCGCCGTTGCCGAGGCGCTTCTGCGCTGCGCCGCCGATCTTGCCCTTGGCGGAGGAGATGTCGTTGAGCGGCTGGTAGACAGCCTCGATGCCGAGCGACTTGAGGGCGGTGATGACCCACTCGTCGAGGAAGGCGTAGGAGTCGGCGAAGCTCATGCCCTGCACGAGGGCGGCCGGCGCGTAGATGGAGTAGGTGACCACCGAGTTGGCGTCCATGAACATCGCGCCACCGCCGGAGATGCGGCGCACCACCTCGAAGCCGTACTTGGCGGCGTTCTCGAGGTCGACCTCGTTCTTCAGCGACTGGAAGCTGCCGATCACCACGGCGGGCTCGTTCCACTCCCAGATGCGCAGGGTCGGCTGGCGCCGGCCCTCGCCCACCTCGGTGGTGAGAACCTCGTCGAGGGCGAGCTGCATCTGCGGGCTCTCGGGGCCGCCATGCACGACCTGCCAGTCGTAGTCCTTCCAGCTCGTGGCCTTGGCGAGCGAGCGGCGCACGGCCACGGCGACGGCCTCGGGCGAGAAGCCGAGCAGCGTGGCGCCCTCCGGGAGCGCGGCCCTCACGGCCGCGGCGATCGTGGCGGCGTCGCTGTCGCTCGGCAGCCCCTCGACGGCGGCGTCGATCAGCGGCAGCGCGTCATCCGGCTCGAGGAAGAAGTCGCCGGCGAGACGGAAATCACGGATGCGCCCCTCGACGTCGTCGAGATCGACCACGACGAGCTTGCCGCCGGGCACCTTGTACTCACCATGCATACCTCCAGCCTAGAGCCGCGGCGGGTCACGCCGGCGCTCGCGATTCGCGGCAGATCGAAACGCCGCGATAACACGACGTTCATGACGAGCCCTTAACGTTGAAGGCATGACCGACACCGTCATCCGCGATCTGAGCCGCCTTGCGACGGCCCGCGCCTTCCTGTTCGACCTCGACGGCGTGCTCACGCCCACCGTCGTGGTGCACATGCGCGCCTGGTCGCGGCTCTTCTCCTCCTACCTCGCGAGCCGGGGCGTCGACGACTACACCGATGACGACTACTACCTGCACATCGACGGCAAGCCCCGCTTCGACGGCGTGCTCTCGCTGCTCGCCTCGCGCGGCCTGAGCCTTCCCGACGGCGCGCCGGCCGACGAGCCCGGCGACGCCACGGCGTGGGCGCTCGGCAACCGAAAGAACGCGGAGTTCGCCACCGAGCTCGCCGAGAACGGCGTGGCCCCCTACCCGGGCTCGCTCGACTTCCTCACCGCCGCCATCGACGCGGGCTACCAGGTGGCCGTCGTGTCGAGCTCCCGCAATGCGGTCGCCGTGCTCGAGGCCGCGGGCATCCGCGACCGCTTCGAGATCATCGTCGACGGCCTCGTAGCGGCCACCGAGGGCCTGCCCGGCAAGCCGGCGCCCGACACCTACACCCGTGCCGCCGAGCTGCTCGGACTCACCCCCGCCGAGTGCGTCGTGGTGGAGGATGCGCACTCCGGCGTGCAGGCCGGCCGCGACGGCGATTTCGGCCTCGTCGTGGGCGTCGACCGCGGGGTGGGCGCACAGGAGCTGCTCGACTCCGGAGCCGACATCGTGGTCGAAGACCTCGACGAGCTGATCCCCGCCCTCCGCTAGTCGCGCATCCGGCGGTCCGGCCCCCGCTAGCATTCTCCCGACGGCCCCTCGAACAGCGCTCCGTGCGAGAAAGCGACCGATGAACCCCATCTCCACCGACCCCCTCGACCGCTCCCAGTTCCCGCTCGACGAGTGGGCGCTCACCGAGGCGGAGTTCCACACCGCCACCCAGGGCCGCACCGAGACGCTCTTCGCGGTCGGCAACGGCTACCTGGGGCTGCGCGGCAACTTCGAGGAGGGCCACAAGGCCCACGCCGAGGGCACCTTCATCAACGGCTTCCACGACACCTGGCAGATCCGTCACGCCGAGGAGGCCTACGGCTTCGCCCGCGTCGGCCAGACCATCGTGAACGCTCCGGATGCCCGGGTCATCCGCCTCTACATCGACGACGAGCCCTTCGTGATCGCCGACGCCGACACCATCGAGTACTCCCGCACCCTCGACTTCCGCACCGGCGTGCTCGAGCGCGTGGTGGAGTGGCGCACCCCCTCTGGCAAGCGCGTTCTCATCCGCTCCCGCCGCCTGGTCTCGTTCACCGACCGTCATCTCGCCGTCATCGACTACGAGGTGACGATGCTCGACGCCGACGCCTCGGTGCTGCTGTCGAGCCAGATCCTCAACCGGCAGGACCGGGTCGACGAGTTCGTGCCGGCGGCCGGCAGCAACGTGGGCGGCAGCGGCGGCATCGCCGACCCCCGCAAGGCGTCGGGCTTCGCCGACCACGTGCTGCTGCCCCGGTTCAAGTGGGTGCACGAGGGCCGCTACGTGCTCGGCTACCGCACCGCGAACTCCGGCATGGCCATCGCGGTCGGCGCCGAGCACCACCTCGAGACCGAGAACGAGTGGGACGAGTCGGCGCAGATCGACGACGACATCGCCAAGCAGGTCTACCGCATCCGCGCGAAGGCCGGCCAGCGCATCCGCCTGGTGAAGACCATGGCCTACCACACCTCCTCGACGGCGCCCACGACCGAGCTGGCCGATCGCTGCAACCGCACGCTCGACCGCATCCGCGAGGCCCCCATCGAGGATGTCTTCGAGGCGCAGAAGGCCTGGCTGGCCGAGTTCTGGGAACGCGCCGACGTGGTGGTGGCGGGGCAGCCCGCCGTGCAGCAGGCGGTGCGCTGGAACATCTTCCAGCTCGCGCAGTCCACCGCGCGCACCGACGGCGGCGGCATCGCCGCGAAGGGCGTGTCGGGCTCCGGCTACGGCGGGCACTACTTCTGGGACACCGAGATCTACGTGCTGCCCTTCCTCACCTACACCTCCCCGCAGGTGGCGAGGAACGCGCTGCGCTTCCGGCACGGGATGCTCGACGCGGCTCGCGAGCGCGCCGTCGAGCTGAACCAGCGCGGCGCCCTGTTCCCGTGGCGCACCATCAACGGCCTCGAGTCCTCGGCCTACTATGCGGCGGGCACGGCGCAGTACCACATCGACGCCGACATCTCGCATGCGCTCTCGCAGTACGTCTCGGCCACGGGCGACGAGGACTTCCTCTACAACGGCGGCGCCATCGACATCCTGGTCGAGACCGCGCGGATGTGGGCCGACCTGGGCTTCTGGCGCGGCCACGGGGGCAAGAGCGAGTCGTTCCACATCCACGGCGTGACCGGGCCCGACGAGTACACCACCGTCGTGAACGACAACCTCTTCACCAACGTGATGGCGCGGGCGAACCTGCGTGCGGCCGTGCGGCAGACCACGAAGCTGCGCTCCACAGACCCGGAGGGCTTCGCGAAGCTCGTGAAGCGGCTCGCGCTCGACGAGGACGAGATCGTGGAGTGGTCGGCCGCCGCCGAGGCCATGCACGTGCTCTTCGACGAAGACCTCGGCATCCACCCCCAGGACTCGCAGTTCCTCGAGAAGGAGCTGTGGGACCTCGAGAACACGCCCGCCTCGAAGCGCCCGCTGCTGCTGCACTTCCACCCCCTGGTGATCTACCGCTTCCAGGTGATCAAGCAGGCCGACGTGGTGCTCGCGCTGCTGCTGCAGGGCGACGAGTTCACCGCCGCGGAGAAGCGCGCGAACTTCGAGTACTACGACGCGCTCACCACCGGAGACTCCACGCTCTCGGCGTCGACCCAGTCGATCATCGCGGCAGAGGTCGGCTACCGGGAGCTCGCGCTGGGCTACTTCCTCGCGGCGCTGTTCGTCGATCTCGGCGACCTGCACAACAACACTGCCGACGGCATCCACGTGGCGTCGACCGGCGGCGTCTGGAGCGCCCTGGCGTTCGGCTTCGGCGGGATGCGCGACTACCTCGGGAAGTTCACCTTCGACCCGCGCCTGCCCGAGGAGTGGGACTCGCTGGTGTTCCGCGTCACCATCCGCGGCGCGCTGATCGAGGTCGACCTTCGACAGGACCGCATGACGTTCACCATCGAGCGCGGCCAGGCCGCCGAGGTCTACGTGCGCGGCGAGCGGGTGGAGATCGTGGCCGGGGCGCCCGTGACCGTCGCTCTCGCCGACGACCGGCCGTCGATCGAGGGCGCGCCGACGACCTCCGACATCGAGGGGACCGTGCGGGCCGACGGCTCGGTCATCACGGCGTCGATGCCCACCATCACCGACCTCGACTTCGACGAGCCCGACGGACTCGTCGGCATGGACTGACGCCGCTCTCCTGCGACGCCGCTACCCGGGCGGAGCCGAGAGGCCGAGCCTCGGGTAGAGCACCTCGAAGCCCTTCTCGAAGCCGCCCTGGATGGCGTCGATCACGTGACCGGCGCCGGGCACCACGAAGTAGGTCGTGTTCCAGCCCGCCGCCTTCGCCGCCTCGGATGCGCCCTGCGCCTCGGGAATGAAGGCCGGGTCGTTGCCGCCCACGGTGAAGATCGCCGTGGTGTCGGGGTAGGTGATGCCCGACTTCAGGATCGACTCGGGCTTCTGCGCCTCGAACGCGGCCGCGTCGCCGTTGAAGAGCTGCTTGATCACGGTGTCGGGCTGCTCGGAACCCGGGTACTCCTCGCCCGAGATGTCGAGCACGTTGCCGAAGACCTGCGGGTATTTCGCGCCGTACTTGAACGCGCATCCGCCGCCGTTGGAGTAGCCGGCCACCGTCCAGTGCGCCGGGTCCTGCAGGATGCGGAGGTTGGTGCGCGCCCAGGCCACCACGTCTTTCATGATGTAGCTCTCGGCGTTGCCGTACGTGGCGGTGTCGGCGCAGACCGGGTCGATGCTCTCGTCGGGGCCGAGCTGGTCGGCCACGAGCACGATCGGCGCCAGGCCCTTGTTCTTGGCCTGGTACTCGTCGAGCACCTTGGCCACGTATTGCGGGTCGGGGCTGCCCGGCTGGCCCATCATGAGCAGCATGAACGGCAGGTCGGGGGCGTTCGGCACCAGCCCGGCCGGGGGCACGTAGATGCCGGCCGGGCGCGCGGTGAAGCCCGAGGCGGTGGCGGGGATGACCTTCGTGCCCTGATTGCCCACGGCCGGCATGTCGGCGGGCGGCTGCCACGACTGGTAGAGCGGCACCACCGGCTTCGAGGGGTCCGCGCTGCCCGTGGGGGTGGGTTTCGGGATGTCGATCGGCTTGTCGATCACGATGCCGAAGAAGGAGGCGATGGTGGGCTTCAAGCCGAAGTAGGCGTTGATGCCGAGCGTTCCGGAGAGCGCGAAGAGCACGATGCCGAGCACGGCGACGACCTTGCGCCACCAGCGGGAGCGCCAGAGGTTCACCACGGCGAGGCCGATGGCCGCGAAGGTGGCGACGACCCAGGCATCCGTCTGCAGGGCGAGAGGCACGCCGAGCAGGTTGAAGCCCTGCACCACGGCGATGGCGCCGAAGGCGACCAGGGCACCGGCCAGCAGGCCGATGATCGCCGTCAGCACCCAGAGCAGGCGCGGCGGCCGCACGAGAAGGTAGACGAACGCGATCGCGCTGAGCCCGAACACGATCCAGATCAGCGGACCCGTGATGATGTTCACGCTCAGGATGTCGTCGGTCACTTACTCTCCCTGCTGACGGTCGCCGGCGCGGCTGCCGAAGTGGCCGTCGAGCCAGCGCACGAGGCGCTCGACCACCTCGTCGCGGTTGATCTCGTTGAGGACCTCGTGCCGGGCATCCGGGTAGACCACGAGCTCGACGTCGCTCAGCCTCGAGCGGGTGAGATAGGCGTCGCGCAGCTTCTGGGCGCTCCGTTCGCCGCCGAGGGTGTCGTCGGAGCCCACCATGATGAGCACCGGGACGTCGGCGCTGAGCTTCTTGGCCGGGCGGCCGAAGAGACGCAGGGCGTCGGCGAGACCGAACAGCTTGAGCACCTCGGCCGGGAACATGAGCTCGTCCTCGGCCGCCTTCTGCTGCTGGGCGGGATCGCGGCTGAGCCACTCGAAGCCGGAGGTGGCGGCGCCACCGTCGGCGCCGTTCTTCTTCGCTCCGGCCGGCCGGTGCTTGCGGGTGAGGTCGCCGCCGTCCATCGAGCCGGGCATCCGGTAGGCGGTGCCGGTGAGCACGATGCCGGCGTAGTGACTGAGTGCGGGGCCGTTGACCAGCTTCTGCACCATCAGCGAACCCCAGCTGTGGCCGAGCAGCACGAGGGGCACGTCCGGATGCTCACGGGCGATGCGGATGCCGAGCTGACGGATGTCGTCGACGGTCGCCCGCAGGCCTCCGGGGCCGAGCTGCCCGAGCCGTGAGCGGTCGCCGCCGTGCTGCGCGAGCCCCGTGGCGCCGTGGCCCCGCTGGTCGGCGGCGTAGACGCTGTAGCCGGCGCGGTTGAGGTCCTCCGCCACCGCGGCGTAGCGCCGGCCGTGCTCGCCGACGCCGTGCGCGATCTGCACCACGGCCTTCGGATGCTCGATCGTCCAGCCGTAGTAGACGATCTCGACGCCGAGATCGTCGGTGAATCGGGCCGTGAAGTGGGCGCCGCGCGGGGCGTCTGCGGGCCCGCTCGCGGCCGCGTTCGGGTCGTCGGGGAGCTCGGACATACGCCATTGTTGCACGCGGTCAGTTGTGCACAGGCCGAGGATCTGGCGGGTTCTCCACAGATGCGCAACCGCCCCGGATGCCGGCGCGAGAGCCGACATATCCTCACCGAATGAATACATCACCCAGTGCCCAGCGTCGACTCGGTTCGACGATCATCGCCCTCGCCGTCACTGCCGGCTGCCTCTTCGGAGGGGCCACTGCGGCGTCCGCCGCGGGGTTGCGCGCCGACGAGGCGGCGCCGCCCGGTTCCACCACACCCGGGTCACCGGGGCTGCTGGCCCCGCCGTCGGTCGACCGGCTCGGCGGGGTCGACCGCTACGCGGTGTCGGCAGCCGTGTCGGCCGACACCTTCGCGCCGATGGTGTCGGTGGTCTATATCGCCTCGGGGGCCGTCTACAGCGACGCCCTCTCGGCCTCGGCGGCCGCGGGCGCCCACGGTGGCGGCGTGCTCCTGGTGGAGAAGAACGCGATCCCCGCGGCGATCGGGCGGGAACTCGCGCGGCTGCGCCCGCAGCGCATCATCGTGCTCGGCGGCACCGACACCATCAGCGACGGCGTCGAGAGAGATCTCCAGCCGTACTCGCCGATGGTCACCCGTATCGCCGGCGCCGATCGCTTCGCGGTGTCGGCGGCGGTGTCCGAGCAGGCCTTCGGGCCCGCGCGGCCGGTGGCCTACATCGCGTCGGGAACCACGTTCCCCGACGCGCTCTCGGGCTCGGCGGCCGCGGGGCGACTGGGCGGCCCGGTGCTCCTGGTGCAGAAGACCGGCGTGCCCGGCGCCGTGGCGGCCGAGCTCGCCCGGCTCTCGCCGGCGAAGGTGGTGGTGCTGGGCGGCGTCAACACCATCGCGGAGTCGGTGGTGAACGAGCTCAAGGGTACGGCGCCGACGGTGCGGATCGCCGGCGCCGACCGCTTCGCCGTCTCCGCGTCGGTCTCGGCGAGCGCCTTCCCCCTCGGGGCCGAGACGGTGTACGTGGCCTCGGGGGCCGACTACCCCGACGCGCTCTCCGGCGGAGCGGCCGCGATCGCCAACGCGGCACCGGTGCTGCTCGTGACGGCCGACGCGGTTCCGGCCGCGGTCGACGCGGAGCTCGAGCGGCTGAACCCGCACCGCATCGTGGTGCTGGGCGGCAAGTACTCCGTCTCCGACACCGTGCTGACCTCGCTGCGGCGCTACCTCACGCCGTAGCCGACGCCCCAGCGGGCAGCGGGTGCCGCGCCCCGGCGAGGGGGCGTGGCTTCCCGCCGGACGGCACGATGCCGCCCGCTGGTTCGGCTACGACTCGCGGGTGATCTCGACCTTCACGAAGAGCTGGGAGCCGAACGGGCCGGCGTAGACCCCGCGGAGGGGTGCCACGTCGTTGTAGTCGCGGCCTCGGCCGACGATCACGTGACGCTCGCCGATGTCGATCAGGTTGGTGGGGTCGAAGCCGCGCCAGTCGCCGCAGAACCACTCCACCCAGGCGTGGGACTCGCCGGCGATGGTCTCGCCGATCTCCGCGTCAGGCTTCGGGTGCAGGTAGCCCGAGACGTAGCGGGCCGGGATGCCCACCGAGCGGAGGGCGCCGATGGCGATGTGGGCGATGTCCTGACAGACACCGCGCTTTCCGATCCAGGATTCACGCGCGGTCGACTGAACGCCCGTGACGCCTTGCACGTATTCCACGCGCCGGCCGATCTCGGTGCAGATCTCCAGGGCGGCGTCGCAGGGGCTCACGTGGCGGGCCGAGATCTCCTCGGCGAGCTCGGCCACATCCGAGGCGGGCTCGGTGAGCCGGGTCTGCTTGGTCTGCTCCACGTAGGTGGTGGAGGTCGCGGCTTCGTTCGCGAGCAGCTCCCAGTCGACGGCGTGCGGCGTGTGGGCGCGGTTGCGCACCTCCACGAGGCTCGTGGCCGTGAGCGACAGCTCTTTGTGCGGGGTGAGCACCTCGAACGAGGAGACGCGCGTGCCCCAGTAGTCGACGTAATTGTGACTCGACGACACCGGCGAGATGTCGAGCGAGGAGTGCAGCACGAACTGACCCTCCGACGAGACGGGCAGCATGCGGGCCTCGTTGTAGGAGGCCTGCACCTCGCCCTCGTAGCGGTAGCCGGTGATGTGCCGGATGCGCAGCCGGTTCATACGCTCTCTCCGATCCAGCTGGGGGCCGTGTTGGTGGGGAAGTACCTCTGCCGCACGGCCTCCGAGGCGGCGCTCGTGGCCTCCTGCACGCCGTCCATGTACCGCGGGAGCTCCTGCAGGATGTCGGCGATCGGGCGGTACTCGAGCTGCGAGCGGATCTGCCCGAGCAGGCGCTGGGAGTTGTCCGAGACCCCGACGCGCTCGCTGCGCGGCCCGAGGTCGCGGAGGCACTGTTCCGCTCGCGAGACGGAGTAGAGGATGGAGCGGGGGAAGAGCCGGTCGAGCAGCAGGAACTCCGCCGCGTTGCGGGCGGAGGGCACGCCCCGGTAGGTGCGCAAGTAGGCCTCGTAGGCGCCGCAGGAACGGAGGATGGTGGTCCACGACGGGCCGCTGGCCTCGGTGAGGGAGCGGGTGGCCAGCAGGCGTGCCGTCATGTCGGCACGCTCGATCGAGCGGCCGAGCGTGAAGAAGTGCCAGGCCTCGTCCCGGCTCGTCGACGACTCCACGATGCCCACGGCGAGCGCCGCGCGATCGCGCACCCAGCCGAAGAACTCGTGGGTCTTCTCGCTGGCGATCTTGCGGGGCATCCGGGCCCGGGTGGTGTTGAGGCACTCCCAGAGCTCGGTCGACACGATCTCGCGAGCGCGGCGGGCGTTCTCGCGGGCGGCGCCGAGCGAATAGGCGATGGAGGCCGGATGCGTGCGGTCGACCGCGAGCATGGCGAGCACGTCGGCGCGGGTGAGCGAGCGGTTGTCGTCGGGAACGTCGGAGCCCATCACCGAGAGCAGCGAGCGGCAGGCGAGGTTCTCTTCGATCCACGGGTCTTCGAGCAGCAGCTGCAGGTGCACGTCGAGGATGCGCGCCGTGCCGTCGCTGCGCTCGATGTAGCGGCCGATCCAGAACAGCGATTCCGCGATGCGGGAGAGCATGGCCATCAGGCGACCTCCCCTTCGGTGGGGGCAGCACTCTGTTGTTGCTGCTGCTGCGCCTGATCCTGGTTGCGCGGCCGGTCCTCCGGCGAGTGGTCGGGCTGGTGCCCGGCGATGATGCTGATCGATTGGGTGTTCGCCGCCTGCTCGGCCACGAGCCCCTGGATGTTGTGGCCGTCGGTCGAGGACGAGAGCGGATCCTGCCCCACCACCCAGGTGTCCTTCGAACCGCCGCCCTGCGAGCTGTTCACGACGAGCTGGCCTTCCGGGAGAGCGACACGGGTGAGGCCGCCGGGCAGCACCCACACGTCGTTGCCGTCGTTCACCGCGAAGGGCCGCAGGTCGGCGTGCCGGGGGCGCATCCCGTCCTCCACCAGGGTCGGGATGGTCGACAGCTGCACCACGGGCTGCGCGATCCAGCCGCGCGGGTCGGCGATGAGCCGGTTGCGGAGGGTCTCGAGCTCCTTCGCCGAGGCGTCCGGGCCCACGACCAGGCCCTTGCCGCCGGAGCCGTCGACGGGCTTCACCACGAGCTCGTCGAGGCGGTCGAGCACCTCTTCGAGCGCTCCCGGGTCTTCGAGCCGCCAGGTGTCGACGTTCGGGATGATGGCCGTCTCGCCCAGGTAGTACTGGATGAGGTCGGGCATGTAGGTGTACACGAGCTTGTCGTCGGCCACGCCGTTGCCCACCGCATTGGCGATGGTGACGTTGCCGAGGCGCGCCGCGAGCAGCAGGCCCGGCGAGCCGAGCATCGAGTCGGCACGGAACTGCAGGGGGTCGATGAACTCGTCGTCGACCCGGCGGTAGATCACGTCGACGCGGGTGGGGCCGGCCGTGGTGCGCATCCACACCCGCCCGCCCGAGCAGAACAGGTCGCGCCCCTCGACGAGCTCGACGCCCATCAGGCGGGCGAGCAGCGTGTGCTCGAAGTAGGCCGAGTTGTACACACCGGGAGTGAGCACGACAACGGTGGGGTCGTCGACCCCGTTGGGGGCAGAGGCCCGCAGCGCTTGCAGGAGCTTGTTGGGGTAGTCGCCCACAGGCCGCACCCGCATCGACACGAAGAGTTCCGGCAGCGTCTGCGCCATCACCCGCCGGTTCGAGATGACGTAGGAGACGCCCGAAGGCACCCGCACGTTGTCCTCGAGCACGCGCCAGGCACCGTTCTCGTCGCGGATGAGGTCGATGCCCGACACCTGGATGCGCACGTTGTTGGGCGAGACGATGCCCGCGGCCTCGCGGTGGAAGTGGTTCGAGGAGCTGATGAGCCCGGCCGGGATGACGCCGTCGCGCACCGCGGACTGCGAGCCGTAGATGTCGGCGAGGAACGCCTCGAGCGCACGCACGCGCTGCTTGACCCCGGCCTCCACGTCGACCCACTCGCTCTGCGCGATCACCCGCGGCACCGCGTCGAGCGGGAACGGGCGCTCCTCGCCGGCGAAGTCGAAGGTGACGCCCTGCGCGAGGTAGGAGCTCGCAAGCGCGTCGGTGCGGCCGCGCAACTCCTCCTGGGTCATTTTCGCCAGGGCGTTGTAGATGTCCTTGTAGGCGGCCCGGGCCTCGACCGGATCGTTCGACTTCGGTTCGGGGAACATCTCATCCCACGGGGAAGTGCTCCCGCGTCGGGACCGCGGCAGGAGCGTGGCGCCGTAGCCATCGAACAGGTCAACCATGGCCCGAGCCTACTGTGCGGGTGTTGCGGCGGTGTTTCCTGCCCGAGTCGGCGGCTAGTGTGCAGGATGTGGCACGTCAGACGAAGAACCTCCGGCCCCGGGTCGATCCGGTGCAGCTCAGCGGACTCGAAGACGGCGACGCCGACACCCTTGAGGCGCACGACGCCTACGACGGCCTCCGCTTCACCGAGGCCGACCTCACCGGCCGCGACCTGGCCGGCGCCTCGTTCAGCGAGTGCGAGTTCGTCGACCTGCTGGCCCACGAGACCGAGCTGCGCGCATCCCGCTTCACCGACGTGCGGTTCGAGCGCCTGAGCGCACCCATCCTGCTCGCCGCGCGCTCCACCCTGCGCGACGTCGAGGTGCGCAACTCCCGCCTCGGCTCTGTGGAGCTCTACGAGAGCGGCTGGCAGTCGGTGCACTTCGTCAACTGCAAGCTCGGCTACGTCAACCTGCGCGGGGCGCACCTGCACGACGTGCTGTTCACCGGCTGCACGATCGACGAGCTCGACCTCGGCAGTGCCGACGCGCAGCGCCTCGCCTTCACCAGCACCCGGGTCGACACCCTCGACCTGACGCGCGCGACACTCGCCGACGTCGATCTGCGCGACGCCGAGCTGCACCAGATCACCGGGCTCGAAGGTCTGCGCGGCTCCACCATGAACCCGTTCCAGGTCTCGGCGCTGGCCGAGATGTTCGCCGCCCAGCTGGGCGTCTCCGTTCAGGACTGATCCGCCACCCGGCGCGCTCACAACCCCCTGTGCGACACTGCAGAGGTTCCTCGCACCCTCACCGGGTGCGGAGGCGCGCGGCTCGCACGGCGGATTCCGGGCTTGATCCGCGCCCTGTCAGTCGCCACCCGGGCCCTGCGAACATCCACCATCACGTGGTCGTTTCGCCGTGCGGACCGACCGCCCAGGAGCGGAGTGCAGCATGGCCACCCAGACCGGCTTGACCCTCGAGGTCGGGCAGACCGTCATCTACCCGCGGCACGGAGCCGTCACGGTCACCGCTGTCACCACGCGCACGGTGCACGACGCCGCCGTTCAGTACGTGACGCTCGAAGTGCTGAACAGCCGGCTCACCATCCAGGTTCCCGTCGCCGGTCTCTCCGGCCTCGGTGTGCGCCCCATCATCGACGAGAACCAGATCGGCGGCCTGCTGGCGGTTCTGCGCGCCGTGGCCGGCTCCGGCGCCACGGAGGCCTCCTGGACCCGCCGCTTCAAGGCGAACACCGCGAAGATCGGATCCCGCGAACTGAGCTCCGTGGCCGAGGTCTTCCGCGACCTGGTGCGCCGCGACAGCGAGCGCGGCATCTCGCTCGGCGAGAAGGAGATGCTCTCGCAGGCCACCAAACTGCTCGCGAGCGAGTTCGCCCTGGCCCGCGGCGGCACCGACGACGAGGCCGTCGAGCTGCTGCGCGCCGAGGCGCTTCAGCCGGCCTGACTCGCGCCGCCGCCCACCGTCGACTCCCGCACCACGAGCTCCGGCTGGAAGACCACGTGCCGGTAGTCGCGCGCACCCGGGTCGTCGATCTCGGCCATCAGCAGCTCGGTGGCCGCGCGCCCCATCTCCCAGGCCGGCTGCCGGATGGAGGAGATCGGGATGGCCGCATCCGCCACGAACGAGATGTCGTCGTAGCCGATGATCGCGATGTCGTCGGGCACCCGCACGCCGGCGTGGGTGAGTCCCTGCAGCACGCCGAGGGCGATGAGGTCGTTGGCGGCGAACACGGCGTCGGGCCGCTCTTCGGTCGGCAGCGCGAGCAGCTGCTCCGCGCCCTGCCGCCCGGCCTCGGCGCGCATCGCGTCGAATTCGAGCACGCGGAGCGGGGCCGCCCCACGCGACGCGAGCGCATCCCGTGCTCCGCCGGCGCGATCGGCCACCTGCAGGATGCTCGCGGGGCCCCCGAGGAACGCCAGGCTCGTGCGCCCGGTGTCGAGCAGGTGCTCTGCGGCGAGTCGCCCGCCGAGCCGGTCGTCGACAGACACCGAGCTGAACGAGTCGGCGTTCTCGTGCCGGTCGACGAGCACCACCGGTGAGCCGCGCGAGCGCAGCCGCTCGAGACGCGGCAGCACGTCGCCCACCGGAGTGATCAGCAGCCCCGACACCCGCTGCTCCTCGAACAGGTCGAGGTAGCCGAGCTCGCGGCCCGCGTCCTCACCGCTGTTGCCGAGCAGCAGCGAGCGGTTGAACTGCGTGAGCGTGTCTTCGACGCCCCGCGCGATGTCGGTGAAGAAGGGGTTGCTCACGTCGAGCACCATGAAGCCCACGGTGCGGCTCTGCCCCACCCTCAGCTGCCGGGCGGCATCGTTGCGGATGAACCCGAGCTCGTCGATCGCCGCGAGCACGCGCTGCGAGGTGGCGGGCGAGACGTGCTTCGACTGGTTGAGCACGTTCGAGACCGTGCCCACCGAGACGCCCGCGAGCGCCGCGACATCACGCACGTTGGCCGCTGCCATGCCTCACCTCGCCCTGGATCACGCCGTTCGGAGAACGTTTCACGAGGTTATCGCCTCTGCGCCGCGCGAGTGCTCTCCCGCACCACGAGCTCGGGCAGGAACACGGTCTGCCGGGGGATGAGCCCGGGGTCGTCGGTCTCCTCGAGCAGGATCCGCAGGGCCGTGCGCCCGATCATCCGGCTCGGCTGCCGCATCGACGAGAGCGGCACGGCCGCCGCCGCCGCGAAGGCGATGTCGTCGAAGCCGATCACCGCGATCTCGTCGGGGACGAGGATGCGCCCGTCGACGATGAGCGACTGCAGAACCCCGAGCGCGAGCAGGTCGTTCGCCGCGAACACGGCGTCGGGCCAGTCTGCACGCGGCCGCGCGATCAGCCGGGCCCCGGCCGCCGCCCCCTCGGCCACGGTCAGGGCGCTGGTCGCCACCACCTCGATCTCGACGGGCTCCGGGCTGTCGTCGACCGCGACTCTGGCGCCCGCCAGGCGATCGGTCACCTGCCGGATCTCGAACGGTCCGCCCACGAAGGCGATGCGCCGGCGACCGGTCTCGATGAGGTGCTCGACCGCCATCCTGCCCCCGATCACACTGTCGACGGAGACCGAGCTCACCCGCCCGTCGCCGCTGAACCGGTCGACGAGCACCGCCGGGATGCCCCGGGCCCGCAGCCGCGCGAGCCTCGGGTTGATGTCGCTGTAGGGCGAGATCAGCACGCCGCGAACCTGCTGCTCCTCGAACAGGTCGAGGTACATCCGCTCCCGCTCGACGTCCTCGTCGGTGTTGCCGTGCAGGATGGCGATGCTGTTGCGGCTCGCCTCGTCTTCGGCCCCCCGCACCACCTCGCCGAAGAACGGGTTCTGCCCGTCGAGCACGACGAAGCCGACCGTGCTGCTGACGCCGGCCCGCAGCTTGCGGGCAGCGTCGTTGCGCACGTAGCCGAGCTCGGCGATCGCCTCGTGCACGCGCCGGATCGAGTCCTGCGACACGTCGTCGGGCCGGTTGAGCACATTGGAGACCGTGCCGACCGACACGCCGGCCCGCAGCGCGACATCACGGATGCTCGCAGCCATGCGTCCTTCCTCACCGTTGAAAAAGCCGCGGAGAAACCCGATCGGATATCCGTCTTGACCCGCGGCGCAATTGTACATACGGTATACCTGAATCGCACTTGAATCGATTCAGGTTTCTTCATATGGTCGAGTCGGCCTGGATGATCGCAACCCTCAAGGAGGAGGACAGATGGTGGACGCCCCCGCTCCCGGCACCGCGCCGGCCCTGGAGCTGTCGAGAGTCGTCAAGTCGTTCGGCGCCGTCGTCGCCCTGCGCTCCGGCACGATCGCGCTGGAGTCCGGATCGATCCACGCCCTGGTGGGCGAGAACGGCGCCGGCAAGTCGACGCTCGTGAAGATCATCGCCGGGCTCTACCAGCGCGACTCGGGCGAGTTCCTGCTGCGCGGCGAGTCGGTCGACTTCCGCTCCACCGCCGAGTCGAAGGCCGCCGGGATCGCGGTCATCTACCAGGAGCCCACGCTCTTCCCCGACCTCTCGGTCACCGAGAACATCTTCATGGGCCGCCAGCCCACGAACCGCTTCGGCCGCATCGACCGCAAGGCGATGAAGACCGAGGCGCAGGGCCTGTTCCGCCGGCTCGGCGTGAACATCGACCCCGACCGCCCAGCCGAAGGCCTGTCGATCGCCGACCAGCAGATCATCGAGATCGCGAAGGCCATCTCGCTCGACGCCTCCGTGCTCGTCATGGACGAGCCGACGGCGGCCTTGAGCGGCGTCGAGGTGGACCGCCTGTTCGCCGTGGCCCGGAGCCTGCGCGACGAGGGTCGCGCGCTGCTGTTCATCTCGCACCGCTTCGACGAGGTCTTCGACCTCTGCGACACCATCACCGTCATGCGCGACGGCCAGTACATCTCCACCGACCCGGTGGCCGAGTCCACCGTCGACGAGATCGTGCGCCGCATGGTCGGCCGCGACGTCACCGAGCTGTTCCCCAAGCAGGAGGCCGTCATCGGCGGCACGGTGCTCGAAGTGCGCGGCCTCAATTCGGCCGGCGTCTTCCACGACATCTCCTTCGACCTGCACGCGGGCGAGATCCTCGGTCTCGCCGGCCTCGTCGGAGCCGGCCGCAGCGAGGTCGCCCGCGCAGTCTTCGGTGTCGACCCCTACCAGTCGGGAACCGTGCGCATCAACGGCCGCAAGGTTCCGCCGAACAGCCCCACGGCGGCGATGAACCTCGGGATGGCCCTGGTTCCCGAAGACCGCCGCAAGCAGGGGCTCGTGCTCGAGTCGTCGGTGGCCCGCAACACCACCATGGCCATCCGCCGCACGCTCGCGAAGGCCGGCATCCTGACCAGCGGCGAGGAGAACGCCTCCGCCCGCGTCTGGGCGAGCCGCCTCGAGGTGAAGACGAACGCGCTCGACACCGAGGCCGGCACGCTCTCGGGCGGCAACCAGCAGAAGGTCGTGCTGGCCAAGTGGCTCGCCACGAACCCCACCGTGCTCATCATCGACGAACCCACCCGCGGCATCGACGTGGGCACCAAGAGCGAGGTGCACCGCCTGCTCTCCGAGCTCGCCGGGCAGGGCATGGCCATCCTGATGATCTCGTCCGAGCTCCCCGAGGTGCTCGGCATGGCCGACCGCGTGCTCGTGATGCGCGAGGGGCGGATCACCGCCGACATCCCGCGCGAGGACGCGACGGCCGAGTCGGTGATGTTCGCGGCGACCCAGGCGGCGAACCCGGGCGACATCGCCGCCACCCACGCACCCGAGGAGCACGTCGCATGACCACCCTGACCCCTGCGGCCCCCAACGCCGCCCCCGGCGCACCGCGCGAGAAGCCCGCCCTGGTGCGCGGCCTCAGCGCGTTCGTGCGGGCACGCGAGACGGGCATCCTGCTCGCCGTGCTGCTCGTGATCGTGGTGACCACGGTGAAGAACCCGAGCTTCGTGTTCTCCTCCGACGGCTGGCGCGACCTGCTGCTGACCCCGTCGATCCTCGTGATCGTGGCGGTCGGGCAGGCGATGGTCATCATCACCCGCAGCGTCGACCTCTCGGTCGGCTCGGTGCTCGGCCTCACCGCCTACCTCACCGGCCGGCTGTTCATCGACATCCCGGGCATCCCGATGATCGTCGTCTTCCTCGCCGGCATCGTGCTCGGTGGCCTGCTCGGCCTCATCAACGGCGCCCTGGTGGCGTTCGCGAAGGTGCCGGCGCTCGTCATTACGCTCGGCACGCTCTACGCCTATCGGGGCATCAACGTGGTCTGGGCCGGCAGTGACCGCATCAACGCCTCCGACATGCCGAAGGACTTCCTGGCGCTCGGCACCGGGCAGTTCCTCAGCATCCCGCTGCTCACGATCATCGCGCTCGTGGTGCTGATCGTCGCCGGCTGGTACATGAAGAACACCCGCGGCGGCCGCGAGTTCTACGCGATCGGCTCCGACCCCGCAGCGGCGGGCCTGTACGGCCTGCGCGTGGTGCGGCGCCTGCTCATCGCCTTCGTCGCCTCCGGAGCCCTCGCGGGCCTCGCCGGAGTGCTGTACGCCGCTCGCTACGGCACCGTCAACTCGCAGGCCGGCAGCGGCTGGGAACTGGATGCGGTGGGTGCAGCCGTGATCGGCGGCGTGGCCATCTTCGGCGGCTCGGGCACCGTGTGGGGCGCCGCGATCGGCGCCGTGCTGCTGCTCACCATCAACCGGGCCCTGCCCATCATCGGCGTGCCCGACTTCTGGCAGCGCGCCGTCGTGGGCGCACTCATCATCGGCGCCATCGTGCTCGACCGGGTTCTGGCGCTCCGACAATCCCGACGGCTGCTCGAGGCGAGGGAGGAAACGAAATGACCACCGCCACCATGAACCCGCCCACTCCCGCGCAGTCGTCCACCCCGGCGCGCGTCTACAAGGACTACGGCCAGCCGCTCTGGCGGCGGGTGCTGCTCACCCGCGAGATGGCCATCATCGGCCTGCTCGTCGTGGTGGCCGTCGTGTCGTTCTTCACCGTCAAGGGCTTCAGCCAGCCGGTGACCCTCGGCTATCTGTTGCTCGACGTGATGCCCATCCTCCTGATCGCCCTGCCGATGACGCTCGTCATCATCACCGGCGAGATCGACCTCTCCGTCGCGAGCGTCGTGGGCCTCTCGAGCGTGACCCTCGGCATCCTGAACCAGGCGGGCGTCGACGTGGGCATCGGCATCGTGGTCTGCATCCTGGTGGGCGCGGTGGCCGGAGCGATCAACGGCTTCCTCATCACCGTCGTCGGGCTGCCGTCACTCGCCGTCACCATCGGAACGCTCGCGCTCTACCGCGGCCTCGCCGTGGGCCTGCTCGGCACCACTGCGGTGACCGACTGGCCGAAGTTCTGGACCGACCTCGCCAAGGCGAAGATCGGCGGCACCACCATCCCGGTGGTCGTCATCCTGTTCGTCGTGCTCGCGATCGTGTTCGCGGTGCTTCTGCACTTCACGCCCTTCGGCCGCGGCATCTACTCCATCGGGCTGAGCGCCGAGGCGGCGAGCTTCTCGGGCGTGCACGTGAACCGCACCAAGTTCATCCTGTTCATGCTCACCGGTACCGTGTCGGCCATCGCCGGCATCTACTACACCTTGCGTTTCGGCAGCGCCCGCGGCGACAACGCCACCGGGCTCGAGCTGCAGGTGATCGCGGCGGTGCTGCTCGGCGGGGTCTCCATCTTCGGCGGCCGCGGTGCGCTGCACGGCGTGATCGCCGGCGTACTGCTCATCGGCGTGCTCTCGAGCGCGCTGCGACTGGTGAACGTCACCTCCGACGTCATCAACATCATCACCGGTGTCCTCCTCGTCCTCTCGGTCGTGGCGGCAAGCTTCCTGGCCTGGCTGCGCTCGAAGCGCGTCGGGCCCGGGGGAAGGAAACACGGGGGAGCCAGCGCAGCCAAGGCGTAGTCCCCCGCCGTCGATGCAATCACATCGGCTCAACCATTCGAAAGGAAGAACAACGATGTTGTTTCACACTCTCCGCACGGCCAAGGCCCGTGCCGGGGCGGTTGCGGCCATCGCAGTGACCGTCGCCCTCGTCGCCACCGGATGCGCATCCAGCGGCGGCGACACGAGCGCCAGCTCCTCCGCCGGCGGCAACTCCGGCAATCTCGCCATCACGTTCCTGCCGAAGAACCTCGGCAACCCCTATTTCGACACCTCCGACAAGGGCGGCCAGAAGGCCGTCGAGTCGTTCGGCGGCACCTTCCAGGAGGTCGGCCCCGCAACGGCGAGCCCCGACGCGCAGGTGTCCTACATCAACACGGCCACCACTCAGGGCGTCGGCGCCCTCGTCGTGTCGGCGAACGACCCCACCGCCATCTGCGACGCGCTCAACGAGGCGCGCTCGGCCGGCGTGAAGGTCGTCACCTTCGACTCCGACACGGATGCCGCCTGCCGCGACATCTTCATCAACCAGGCCAGCGCCGAGGGCATCGCCAAGGTGCAGGTCGACCTGATCGCCAAGCAGATCGGCGGCTCGGGCGAGGTCGCAATCCTCTCCGCCTCCGCCAACGCCACGAACCAGAACGCCTGGATCGAGCAGATGAAGACCTACGCGGCGAGCCAGTACCCGGGCCTCACCATCGTCGACACCGTCTACGGCAACGACGACGACCAGACCTCGTTCGACAAGACCGCGGCCCTGCTGCAGTCCCACCCGAACCTTAAGGGCATCATCTCGCCCACCACGGTCGGCATCGCGGCGGCGGCTCGCTACCTGCAGACCTCGGAGTACAAGGGCAAGGTCGCTCTGACCGGTCTCGGCACCCCGAACCAGATGCGCGACTACGTCAACGACGGCACCGTGACCGCGTTCGCGCTGTGGAACCCGGCCGACCTCGGCTACCTGGCCGCGTTCGCCGCCAAGGCGCTGATCGAGGGCACCATCACGGGCGCCGAGGGCGACAAGTTCGACGCCGGCGACCTGGGCTCGTACACGGTCGGCGCGGACAACACCGTGCTGCTCGGCGACCCCTACGTGTTCGACAAGTCCAACATCGCGAACTTCGACTTCTAAGCCGGAACGCACCACCCGGCCGGCGGCACGTTCCTCGCGTGCCGCCGGCCGCATCCGTCTCCCCCTTCCCCATCGAAAGGACCATCGTGCAGCGCGTCTGCTTCCAACTCCAGATCAAGCCCGAGCGCATCCCGGAGTACACCGAGCGCCACGCGGCCATCTGGCCCGACATGGCCACCGCCCTCAAGGCGAGCGGCTGGAACAACTACTCCCTCTTCCTGCGCGAAGACGGGCTGCTGATCGGCTACTTCGAGACCCCCTCGCTCGCCGAGGCCCAGGCCCGGATGGGGGCGACCGAGGTCAACGCCCGCTGGCAGGCCGAGATGAGCGAGTTCTTCGTGGCGCTCGAGGGCTCGCCCGACACCGGATTCCTGCAATTGAAAGAGGTCTTCCATCTGGAAGACCAGCTTCCTCTCTGATACATTGAATCGATTCACCAATTCTGAGAACTAAGGAACGACTCCAATGGTGCAGTTCAGCGACATCGCCTCCGAGCTCGAGCGGCAGGCCATCGAGCTCCCCTCCTGGGCGTTCGGCAACTCCGGCACCCGCTTCAAGGTCTTCGGCACGCCGGGCACACCCCGGACGCCCGAGGAGAAGATCGCGGATGCGGCGCAGGTCAACAAGTACACCGGGCTCGCCCCGAAGGTGGCCATCCACATCCCGTGGGACAAGGTCGACGACTACGCCGCCCTGCGCTCCTACGCCAACGACCTCGGCGTCGACCTCGGCACGGTGAACTCGAACACCTTCCAGGACGACGCCTACAAGTTCGGCTCGCTGACCTCCTCCGACGCCGCGACGCGCCAGAAGGCGATCGACCACCACCTCGAGTGCATCGAGATCATGCACCAGACCGGTTCGCAGGACCTCAAGATCTGGCTCGCCGACGGCACCAACTACCCCGGCCAGGGCGACATCCGGTCTCGTCAGGACTGGCTCGCCGAGTCGCTCCAGGTCATCTACGACGCGCTCGGCGACGAGCAGCGCCTGGTGCTCGAGTACAAGTTCTTCGAGCCGGCGTTCTACCACACCGACGTTCCCGACTGGGGAACCTCCTACGCCCACGTGAGCGCCCTCGGCCCGAAGGCCTTCACCTGCCTCGACACCGGCCACCACGCGCCGGGCACGAACATCGAGTTCATCGTGGCGCAGCTGCTCCGCCTCGGAAAACTCGGCTCCTTCGACTTCAACTCGCGGTTCTACGCGGATGACGACCTCATCGTGGGCGCGGCCGACCCGTTCCAGCTCTTCCGCATCCTCTTCGAGGTCGTGCGCGGCGGCGGCTACGACGTCGACTCCCCGGTGGCCTTCATGCTCGACCAGTGCCACAACGTCGAGGAGAAGATCGTGGGGCAGCTGCGCTCGGTGCTCAACGTGCAGGAGATGACGGCGCGTGCGCTGCTCGTCGACCGCGCGGCCCTGCTCGAGGCGCAGAACGCCAACGACGTGCTCGGCGCCAACGGCATCCTGATGGACGCCTTCTACACCGACGTGCGCCCCGCCCTCGCCGAGTGGCGCGAGTCCCGCGGGCTCGCCGGCGACCCGATCGCGGCGTTCAAGGCCTCCGGCTACCAGGAGAAGATCGTGGCCGAGCGCGTGGGCGGTGCGCAGGCCAGCTGGGGCGCGTAGGCTCCCCGGCGTCGCCGGCCTCGCGCCGGCCCCCAGGTTTGTGGCCCGGGACCCCTGGTGGTGGGGGTTCCCGGGCCACAATTCATTCTGCCGCGGGTCATCGTGCCGCGGGCCGGGTCAGCGGGCCGTGGAAGCACGGGCGACGAGCTCGGGCGCGAACACGAGGTGGGCGGGATCGGGCGCCTCGCCGTCGATGACGGCGAGCAGCAGATCGACCGCGGCGACGCCGAACTCCTCGTGCGGCGGCCGCACGGAGGTGAGCGGCACGATGGCGCTGCCGGCGTATTCGATGTCGTCGTAACCGGTGAGCGCGAGCTCCTCGGGCACGCGCACACCGTGGGCGATGAGGGTCTGCACCATGCCGATGGCCACGAGGTCATTGACGGCGAAGACGCCGTCGGGCCGCATGGCGGGGTCGCGCGCGGCGATCGCGTCGCCCACCGCATGGCCGGCCGAGATGACGCGCGTCTCGACGTCGATGACCTCGAGTGTGGCGGCGCCGCTCTCGCGCACCGCACGGTTCGCACCCTCGAGCCGATCGCGCACCTGCCGCACGCTCAGCGGGCCGCCCACGAAGGCGATGCGGCGGCAGCCGATGTCGAGCAGGTGCTGGGTGGCGATGTAGCCGCCCAGCACGTCGTCGATCGAGATCGAGGGCTGGCTGGGCGAGCTCGCCAGCTGCCCCATCAGCACGGTGGGAGTACCCCGCGCGCTGAGCGAGGCCAGGCGGTTCTCGATCTGCCCGGGCGAGGCCACGATCATGCCTCGCACGCCGTGCTCCTCGAACAGGTCGAGATAGGCGTCTTCGCGCGGCTGGTCGCCCTTGGAGTTCGCGAGGAACACCGAGAGGCCGCGGCCGGCGGCCCGCTGCTCGATGCCCTCGGCGATGGTGGCGAAGAAGGGGTTGCTGACGTCGGGCACCACGTAGGCGATCGTGGAGCTGTGCCCGAGACGCAGCTGACGGCCCGCGTTGTTGCGCACGAAGCCGAGCTGGTCGATGGCGGCCTGGATGCGCCGCGACTTGTCGTCGGAGACCGGCGAGGTGCCGTTCAAATAGTGCGACACCGTGCCCACCGAGACGTCGGCGACGCGCGCGACCTCGCGGATTCCGACCTTCGCCATCGATGCCGCCCTCCCTCGTGAATTCGCTGACGACTACCGTACAGCCCGCCCGGCTCCGGCCGGTCCGTGGACGCGGAGCACGCGGTGCCCGAGCCAGCTGAAACGTTTCGATCGAAACGTTTCAAGAATACGCCGAAGCGCCGCAGCGCTGCGACTCCCGAGCCCTCCCATCTGCGATGCTGAATCGCGTGACGCAGAATCCCGACGACGTGCTGGCACCCGACGCCACCCTCGAAGAGCTCTACTCCGGCGCGAGCTGGGGTGAGGGCCCGGTCTGGCTGGCGGCGACGCAGAGCCTGCGCTGGAGCGACATCCCGGCCGACCGCATCCTCGAGTTCGACTCCCGCACCGGCGAGACCCGGGTGCACCGGGAGGGCGTCGAATTCACGAACGGCCGCACCCTCGACCTCGAGGGCCGCGTGGTGCAGTGCTCCCACGGGCGGCGCGCGGTCGAGCGGGAGATCGACGGCGTGCCCACGACCATCGTCGACTCTTGGAACGGCAAGCGCCTGAACTCACCCAACGACGTGATCGTGGCCTCTGACGGGGCCATCTGGTTCACCGACCCGCCCTACGGCATCGTCTCCACCCGCGAGGGCCATCTCGGCGAGGCCGAGTACGGCGGATGCTGGGTGTTCCGCCACGACGAGGCCACCGGCGAGACCACCGCCGTCGTCACCGACATGCTGCACCCCAACGGACTCGCCCTCTCGCCCGACGAGAGCGTGCTCTACGTCTCCGACACCTCGTCGCTGCAGCTGGCAGAGGGGCGCGCCCACATCCGCGCCTACGACCTCGTCGACGGCGGCGCCGTGAACCCGCGGGTCTTCGCCGAGGTGCGGCCCGGCGTCTCCGACGGCTTCCGCATCGACGAGCTCGGCCGTCTCTGGAGCTCGAGCGAGGACTCGGTGCAGGTGTTCCGGCCCGACGGCGAACGCGTCGCCGTCATCCCGGTTCCACAGAAGGTGGGCAACCTCTGCTTCGGCGGCCCCGACGGCCGCGATCTCTACATCGCGGCGTCGAGGAGCCTGTACCGCATCCGCACCGCCACCCGGCAGGCCCCGCGCCCGCCGCGGGCGGCCCGGATGCCCCGCCCGTGACGGCGCGAGCCTCCGCAGGCCGCACCCGGAACCGCGGCCGCGGCTCGCCGCGGAGAGCCTCAGTCCTTGTCGGGGCCGAGCGCGGGCGGGATCTCGACGCCGTACGCGATCAGGGCATCCGTCACCACGCGGATGGCGTTGAGCGCGCGCGGGAAGCCCGCGTACTGCACGGTGTGGATGACCGTCTCGAGGATCTCGGTGGCCGTGAGCCCCGCGTTGATCGCACCGCGGGTGTGCCCCTGCAGCTGCGGCTCGAGGCCGCCGAGCGCCACGAGCGCCGCGATCGTCGCCATCTCGCGCTGCGCCAGGGTGAGCCCAGGGCGCGAGTAGATGTCACCGAAGTTGAACTCGATGCCGTACCGCGCGAGGTCCTGCGCGAGCCCGGTCTGCATCTCGACCAGGCCGTCGGCCTTCCCCTCCCCGTAGAGCTCGTTGAACTTCGCCTTGCCCTTTTCGAGCCTGTCGACCATGGGTGGTCCTTTCCGTTCGGAACGGATGCGCGCACCAGCGCCCGCGCATCCGCGAAGTCAGATGGAGTGGCCGCCGTCGAGCGGCAGGATCACGCCGGTGACGTTGACCGTCTCGGGCGCCGCGAAGAACACCACGGTCTGCGCGAGGTGCTCGGGCTCGCCGAGCAGGCGCGTGGGGATCTGCGAGAGCAGGGCTTCCCGGCGCTCGGGGGTGTCGTTGTCGCGGGCGTTGGTGCCCTGCGCGCCGGGGGCGAGGCAGTTCACGGTCACACCGGAGTCGGCCACCTCGATCGCGAGCGCCTTCGTGAGGCCCACCACCCCGGCCTTCGCCGTGGCGTAGGCCGTGGCCCCGCGCACGAGCCGGCCGCCGGCGATGGCGGCGACCGACGCGATGTTGATGATGCGACCGTGCTTCTGCTCGAGCATCGACGGCAGCACCGCGCGGGTGACGTTGAAGACCGAGTTGAGGTTGCGGTCGATCTGGGTGTTCCAGGTCTCCGGGGTCATCTCGTGGAAGTAGCTGACCGCGCCGCCGCCGGCGCCGTTCAGCAGGATGTCGATGGCGCCCCACTCCTCGACGAAGCCGGCCACGGCATCCTGCACCGCGTCGAAGTCGGTGAGGTCGACGGCGGCCGACAGGGCGCGGGTTCCGTGCGACCGCACGGCGGCGGCGGTGGATTCGAGCCCCTCGGCGTTGAGGTCCAGGCCCGCCACGTCGGCGCCCTCCGCTGCCAGCGTCTCCGCGATGACGCGGCCCAGTGCTCCGGCCGCGCCCGTGACGACGGCTCTCTTTCCCTGCAATCTCATGCTCTGACCTTACGAATAGTGGGAGGCCCGCAGGGGAATCGCGCTCGGTGCGGCTCGACACCCGGCGGCGGGCGTGTGCGGCCATTCTGGCCCCACAGGTTGAAACGTGTCAATTTCAGAGAATCGCCACCATGAGAAGTCTCTCCGTTCACTTGACACCAGGTGTTTCATGTAGCTAGCCTCTCGAATCGAAACGTTTCAAACGCAGCCCGCACTTTCAAGGAGGAAATGTGTTCCTGACACCCCCCACTCGACGCACCAGACGTCTGACCACTCTCGTCGTCGCCGCCGGCGCCACGGCCGCACTCCTCGCCGGGTGCGCCGACAGCGGTGGTTCCACCAGCGGCGGAGACTCCGCCACCGCCTTCTCGCTCCTCACCCCGGCCGAGAACAAGGTCATCGCGAGCGAGCTCACCACGCTCTCGACCGGCCAGTGCTCCGCCGAGAACACCGCACTCCCGCTCGACAGCCAGACCGTGGCGCAGGCCGATGTGGTGCAGAAGATCACCCTGCTCGCCAGCCAGGACGCCCTGCCCGTGCAGTTCGTCGCCGGCACCGCTCAGGTCAAGCCCGACGGCGACCTGGGCAAGAACGGCCTGCTGCTCGACTACGAGAAGACCCTCACCGACCTCGGCGTGTGGGACGACATCCTCCCCGCCGCCGTCTCCACCATCAAGTCGGTGTACGGCGGGATGGTCTCGCTGCCCTACCAGTACAACATCGAGGGCATCTTCTACAACAAGCAGCTCTTCGCCGCCAACGGCATCCAGGAGCCCAAGACCTGGGACGAGCTCGTCGCCGCGCTCACGACCCTCAAGGCCGCCGGCGTCGTGCCGCTGACCGAGGCGGGCAACCAGGGCTGGCCCATCACCCGCCTGATCGGCAACTACATCTTCCGCGACCTCGGCCCGGATGCGATGAAGGCCATCAAGGACGGATCGGCCAAGCTCACCGACCCCGAGTACGTGAAGGCCGCCCAGGCCATCGCCGACCTCGGCGCCGCCGGGCTCTTCGGCGAGGGCATCACCTCGCGCGACACCGACACCGCGAACGCCCAGTTCCTGAGCGGCCAGGCCGCCGCGACCTACAACGGATCGTGGTTCCTCGCCAACCTCAACGACCCGGCGCAGAACAAGATCGGCGCCGAGAACGTGGGCTTCATGCCGTTCCCGAACGACGCCGGAGGCAAGGGCGACAGCAGCCAGTGGCCGGCCAACGCCGGTGCCGCGATGGCGACCTCGCAGAAGCTCTACGGTCCCAAGGTGGGCGACTGGCTCTCCTGCATCGCCACCAACTACGGCAGCGCGGTCATGAAGGACCAGGGCGTCATCTCGGGCTTCAAGCTCAACACACCGGTCGAGGACGTGCCCCCGCTCACGGGTGAACTGCAGGGCATCGTGAACGACGCCACGCAGACCGTGCTGTGGTTCGAAGCCCTGATGGATGCGAAGACCACCAAGGACGCCCAGACCAACGTCGCTCTGCTCATCTCGGGCAGCATGTCGGCGCAGGACTACATGGCGCTCCTCCAGTCGGACCTCGACCAGGCAAAGTAGACCGAACCCGGCCGATCCCCGGTGGCGGATCCCGCGCGAGCGGAGGTCCGCCACCGGTGCTTCGGGAAGGCCGAGCCGGAGCGCGTCGATGCGCCCGGCGAAAGGACACAACACCGTGCAAAGAGTTCTCGGAGACAAGAAGGCGATCCTGATCCTGCTGGGTCCGGCGCTCCTGGTCTACACGCTGATCAAGCTCGTCCCCGTGGCCTGGTCGTTCGGCCTGTCGTTCTTCGACGGCAACCCGCTCGGCGGCTTCACCTTCATCGGCTTCGACAACTTCGTGCGGTTCTTCAACGACCCGCAGGCCATCCATGCGCTGGGCTTCACGGTGCTCTACGCGGTGGTCATCACCATCGGGCAGATCCTGCTCGGCTACGCCCTCGCCCTCCTCTACGTGTTCGTTCTGAAGAACGCGTCGAACTTCGTGCGCACGGTCGTGTTCTTCCCGGCCGTCATCCCCACGGTCGCGGTCGGCCTGCTGTTCCGGAGCATGTTCGCCGTCGGCCAGAACGAGGGGCCGGTCAACGCGGCGCTGAACGCCATCGGGCTCGGCTCGGTGGACTGGTTCGCCTCGGGCGCCGGCACCTTCATCGTCGCCATCCTGATGGAGCTGTGGCGCTCGATGGGCTTCTTCGCCGTGCTGCTCTACGCCGGGCTCCTCGACATCCCGGAGGAGACCCTCGAGTCGGCCCGGCTCGACGGCGCAACCGGCCTCAAGCTCGTTCGGCACATCGTCATCCCGCTCTCGCTCCCCGTGCTGCTCTCGTCGGTGATCTTCAGCATCAACAACTCGCTCAAGGTCTTCGACACGATCCTCGCCCTGAACGGCGGCGGCCCGGGCACCGAGACCACGCCACTCACCCTCTACATGTTCAACACGGTCTTCAGCTATTCCGACTACGGCTACGGCAGCACGATCGCCCTGGTGCTCACCATCCTGTGCCTGCTGGTCACCGTCTTCATCTTCCGCTCCGCCCGCCGAGACATCACGAGGAACTAGTCATGGCCATTCAGACCGCTCCCGTCGCGATGGCGACCGCGTCCACCCGCGCACCCCGCCGGCCCTCCCCCCGCCGCGGCATCGTGGGCACGATCAAGTGGGTGCTGATCGGCCTGCTCGTGCTCGTCGAGGTGTACCCGCTGTTCTGGCTGCTCATGGGCTCCTTCAAGACCCAGGACGAGTTCTTCTCGAAGCCCACCTGGGCACTGCCCGAGAGCTTCGACCTCACCAACTACGTGCAGGCCCTCACCACCGGCGATCTCGCCACCAACCTGCGCAACAGCCTGCTGGTGACGGTGCCGTCGCTGTTCCTGATGATCCTGCTCGGCGTCGCCGCCGCCTACGCCCTCGAGGTCATGGTGTGGAAGGGGCGCAACGGCATCCTGCTGGCCTTCGTGGCCGGCATCATGATCCCCGGCCAGATGATCCTCGTGCCCCTGTTCACCGTGTACTTCAAGACCGGCCTCACGAACACCCTCTGGCCGCTCATCATCACCTACACCGTGATGGGGCTGCCGCTCACCGTGTTCATGATGACCGCCTTCTTCCGGGCGATCCCGCGCGAGGTCTTCGAGGCCGCCACGCTCGACGGCTCCAGCATGCTCGGCTCGTTCTTCCGCATCGGTGTGCCGCTGATGCGCAACGCCATCATCACCATCGCCCTGGTGGAGTTCTTCAGCGTCTGGAACGACCTCCTCATCGCCCTGACCTTCACCACCAAGAGCTCGCTGGCCACCGTGCAGGTGGGCCTGCTGAACTTCAGTGGGGAGTACGGCTCCACGGAGTACGGCCCGCTGTTCGCGGCCATCTCGATCAACATCCTCGGCATGCTCGTGCTCTACCTGTTCCTCAACAAGCAGATCATGACGGGTCTCGCCGCGGGCTCGCTCAAGGGCTGAGCGGATGCGCGGCACCGCCCGGCCGGGCCCGGCACCACACGCCGCCGTTGCGAAGAGCTCCATCGTGCTCGGCACCTCCCGGCTCGGCCGGAGTGGGACCGCCGGCCCCGCGGGCCGTGGCGACGACGGCGAGCCGGATGCCGCATCCGTCGACCTGGCCGTGGCCATGCTCACCGCCGGCTACCCGCTGATCGACACCGCCAACGGTTACGCCGGCGGGCGCAGCGAGCGAGCGCTCGGCCTCGCCGTGCGCGAGCTGGGCGGATTGCCCGAGGGCGTCTCGGTCGTGAGCAAGGTCGGCGCCGACCCCGACACCGGCCGGCTCGACGGCGAGCGGGTGCGCCGCGCCTTCGGCGAGTCGCTGGAGCGCCTCGGCGTCGAGCGACTGCCGCTCTACCACCTGCACGATCCGCACCACCTCGGCCCCGTCGTGGCCGCGGCCCCAGGCGGGGCCGTCGACGCCCTCGTCGGCCTCCGCGACGAGGGGCTCGTCGACGCGATCGGCGTGGCCACGGGGCCGCTCGACGAGCTCGGCGACTTCTTCGGTCTCGGGGTGTTCGACGCGATGCTCACCCACAACCGCTTCACGCTCGCCGACCGCTCGGCCGAGCCGCTCATCCGGTCGGCCGGCGAGCAGGGTGCCACGGTGTTCAACGCCGCGCCGTTCGGCGGCGGGCTGCTGGCCGATGCCTCTCCGGCGCGGCGGAGCTACGCCTACCGCCCGGCCAGGCCCGAGGTGCTCGGCCGGGCAGAGGAGCTGCGCCGGCTCTGCGCCGAGGCGGGGGTGCCGCTCGGGGCGCTGGCGCTGCACGCCGCCACCGCGCATCCGTCGATCGACCACGTGGTCGTGGGCGTGTCCAGCCTGCAGCGGCTCGAGGAGCTCGACGCGCTCGTCGCCGTCGAGCTGTCGCCGACGCTGCTCGCTGCCGTCGAAGCCCTGGGGCCGCCGCCGCTCGCGGCCTGACACGGTCGCACCCCTGCCGTCCCCTTCCCCTCTCCTCCTCCCGCCCCACCCGACACGCTCCACCGCAGAACGGAACACAGCCCATGCACTCCTACGTCTCCGACCCGGTTCCCGGACGCGGCCGCCGGGAGCCGCGCGCCGACTTCGTCTCCGACGCCGGGCGCCTGAGCCTGAACGGCGAGTGGGACTTCCGGCTGTCGCCGACCGCAGCCGGCACCGGGCCGGAGTTCGGCGCCGACACTCCGACACCGGCCGGAGACGGCTGGGGCGGCATCCGGGTGCCTGCGCACTGGGTGCTCGAGGGGCACGGCGAGCCGCTCTACACGAACACGGCGTTCCCCTTCCCGCTCGATTCCCCGCGCGTGCCCGACGAGAACCCCACGGGCGACTACCGGCGCACCTTCGACCTGCCGGCCGGCTGGCGTTCCGCCGGCAGCGTGCTGCGCTTCCAGGGCGTCGACTCGTGCGGGGCGGTGTGGCTGAACGGCGTGGAGCTCGGGCACTCGAAGGGCAGCCGGCTGCCGTTCGAGTTCGCCGTGGGATCCCTGCTGCGCGAGCGCGGCAACGTCCTCGCGGTACGGGTGAACCGGTGGTCGTCGGGGTCGTATCTCGAAGACCAGGACATGTGGTGGCTGCCCGGCATCTTCCGCGACGTCGAACTGCTCGAGCGGCCGGCGGGCGCGATCGACGACTTCTTCGTGCACGCGGGCTACGACCACCGCGACGGCTCGGGGATGCTCCGGGTCGATTCGGATGCGCCGGGCCTGGTCGAGCTGCCCGAGCTGGGCATCGCGGTGCCCACCGGAACGACGGTGCGGCTCGCGGCGGTCGAGCCGTGGAGCGCCGAGTCGCCGCGCCTGTATCGCGGCACCCTCAGCACGCCCGGGGTCGACGGGGCGCCCGGCGAGCGCATCCCGCTCGCCGTGGGGTTCCGCACGGTGTCGATCGAGGACGGGAGGTTGCTCGTGAACGGGTCGCCGGTGCTCTTCCGCGGGGTGAACCGCCACGAGCACGACCCCGACCGGGGCCGTTCGCTCGACCTCGAGACCATGCGGCGCGACATCGTGATGATGAAGCAGCACAACATCAACGCGGTGCGCACGAGCCACTACCCGCCGCATCCGGATTTCCTGCGGCTCTGCGACGAGTACGGGCTGTGGGTGGTGGAGGAAAGCGACATCGAGACGCACGGCTTCATCTATGCGGGGTGGGAGGGCAACCCGCCCGCCGAGCCGGTGTGGCGCGACGCGCTGCTGGACCGCATCCGGCGCATGGTGGAGCGCGACAAGAACCACCCGAGCATCGTGGTGTGGTCGATGGCGAACGAGAGCATGACGGGGGAGGCGTTCGGCGAGATGGAGGCGTGGATCCGGGCGCGCGACGCGAGCCGGCCCCTCCACTACGAGCGCGATCCGTCGTACCGGAACTCGGACTTCTACAGCCTGATGTACCCGTCGCAGGACGACCTCGCCGCCATCGGACGGCGCGAGGAGCCGACACCGGAGGGCGTGACGCCGGGGTCGGCCGACGACGAGCGGAGGCGCGGGCTGCCGTTCCTGCTCTGCGAGTACGGGCACGCCATGGGCAACGGGCCGGGGTCGCTGGTGGACTACCAGGCGATCCTCGAGAGTTCGGAACGGTTCTGCGGGGCCTTCGTGTGGGAGTGGATCGACCACGGGTTCCGGCGCACGCTGCCCGACGGCGTCTCCGCCTTCGTGCACGGCGGCGACATCGACTTCCTGCCGAACGGCGGGAGCTACTGCATCGACGGACTGGTGTTCCCCGACCGCACCCCGTCTCCGGGGCTCGTGGAGTACAAGAAGGCGATCGAGCCGGTGTCGCTGGCGATCGACGTGGCAGCGGGCACCCTGCTCGTGCGCAACAAGCAGGACTTCGTGGGGCTCTCGGCGTTCGGTTTCGCGTGGCTGCTCGAGCGCGACGGGGTGCCGGTGTCGTCGGGGGTCGTGACGGTTCCCGGATGCGCAGCGCGGGCGAGCGTGTCGGTCGCGTTCCCGGCAGGGCTGGCTTCGGCGATCGCCTCCTCGGTGGCCGCGGATGGGGCTTCGGCGGCAGACGGGGGCGACCGCGAGCTGTGGATCACGGTCAGCGCAAGCCTCGTCGCCGAGGCCGCCTGGGCACCCGCGGGGCACGAGGTCGCGTGGGCGCAGGCTCGCGTCGGCGGTGAGGTGGCGCGGGAGTGGGCGCTCTCGGGAGCCGAGGTGCCGGCATCCGGAACCGACGCCCCGGCGCAGGTGCTCGAGCGCTCGGTCGCGCTCGGCGCGGCCCGGTTCGACGGCGCCAGCGGGGAGCTCGTCGGACTCGGGGAGCTCGAGCTCGCCGGCCCGCGGCTCGACCTCTGGCGCGCCCCCACCGAGAACGACAAGGGGCAAGGCGAGCTCAACAATCTCGCCACGGTGTGGCGCAAGCTCGGTCTCGACCGCATCCTGCACCGCACCGACGAGGTGACGCTCGATGAGACGGCCGCGGGTCGGCGGCTCGTGGTGCGCGGGCGTTCCGGGCCGGCGGGGCTCACGCTCGGCTACCGCACGACGTTCGTGTGGGAGGCGGCCGGGACCGACGGTGTGGCACTCACGGCGTTCCTCGAGCCGGTGGGTCACTGGACGAAGACCCCCGTCGGCGACTTCAACGCCACCCCGCCGCGGCTGGGGCTGCGGCTGGGCCTGCCGGGCGGTTTCCACGACGCCGAGTGGTTCGGCCCCGGCCCGGGAGAGGCCTACGCCGACAGCCGGGCGGCGGCGCGCGTGGGGCGGCACCGCGCCTCCGTCGACGCCCTGCAGACCCCCTACGTGGTTCCGCAGGAGAACGGCAACCGGCCGGATGCGCGCTGGCTCGAGCTCTCGGGCGCCGGCCTCCCGACCCTGCGGGTCGAGGGCGCGCCGCTCTTCGAGTTCACCGCGCGTCGCTGGACCAGCGAGTCCCTCGACGCCGCCGCGCACCCCCACCACCTCGTCGACAGCGGCCGCGTCTGGCTCAACCTCGACCACGCCCAGCAGGGCCTCGGCAGCGCCTCCTGCGGCCCCGCCCTCCCCGAGCGCTACCGCATCCCCCTCACCGCCACCACCTTCGCCCTCACCCTCCGCGCCTGACGCCGGGGCGTACCGTAACGTCGACCTCGCGCTCGTCGACGCGAAGCCAGGTTGCGATCACGTCGCGGGCCTCGATGCGCACCCCACTGAGGGTGCGCGCCTGCCCGCTGGTGTCGAGCTCGGGTACGCGGAAGTACCACCACCCCCCGTCTCGCATGGCGTGCACCTCATAACTCGCCACCCGACCGTGAACGCCGTCCACATCGCTACTTCGTCTGCCACTCGAGCGCGGCCGTCAGCTGGTCGGCGGTGGGAAGGCCGGCCTTCTCCTCGGCAGGGAGCGACTCGTAGGTGTAGGTCGAGACGGCGAGCGGCGAACGCGTTCCACCGAGTGAGTAGCGAACGGTGTGCTCGTTGCCGCTGCCGCAGATCAGGATGCCGACCGTGGGGGCGTGGTATTCCCGGCGCAGGCGGTCATCGACCAGGGCGACGTAGAACCCGAGTTGGCCGGCGTGACCGGGCTCGAACTTGCCGGTCTTGAGTTCGATGACGACGTAGCGGAGCTGCTCGACGTGGAAGAAGAGGAGGTCGAGGTAGAAGTCGTCTCCGTCGACGTCGAAATGCACTTGACGGCCGACGAAGGCGAACCCGGCGCCGAGCTCGCGCAGCGTCTCCGCCATACGGTCGATGAGGGCTTGCTCGAGCTCCTTCTCCGCCACCTCTGTCGTCAGGTCGAGGAAGTCGAATACGTAAGGATCCTTCGCCAGCTGGCGAGCGAGGTCCGAATCGGCAGGCGCGAGCTCACCGTCGAAGTTACTCACGGCGCTCCCGGTGCGCTCAAGCGTGCGGTTCATGATCTGATTCGCGAGAACAGACCGCGACCAGCCATTCTCGACGGAGCGCTGCGCATACCAATCACGCGCCACGCGATCGTCGAGCCGGTCCAACAGCACCATGATGTGCCCCCACGGCAATTGGCCAGCAGCTTGCTGGCCAATTGGCTCAGATTCGGGCCAGGCCTGCGCAAAGGCGCGCATGTACTTCAAGTTCGAGCGCGAGAAACCCCTCATGTCGGGAAACTCAGACCGGAGGTCGTCTGCAACCCGGTTGAGCACACCCGTGCCCCAACTGCCGACCGTCTGCCGTACGTCAAGGGTGTGCCCGATCGCCCAATAGAGCTCGATGAGCTCGGTGTTGACACGACGCTGTGCTTGCATCTGCGCTGCACGTACTCGGCTTTTCAGGGCCTCAAGAACGAGCTTGTAGTCGTCTGGCATACTCAGCAGGATCATGAAGCCGAGGATAGCTCACACTGACGACGCCGGTGACGGTCAGGGGGCGGAGTACTCCGCCCGCCAGAGGTGCTCGGGCTCGAAACCGAGGCGGGTGCGGGCCTTGTCGATCGACAGGAGGGTCTCGAACTCCCCGAGCTCGGGCTTCACGATCGGCACGCCCGGGAAGGCGCCGGCGGCCAGCGAGCGCGAGGGCACGGTGAGCCCGGTGTCGGAGGCCGCCACGTTGTAGATCTCGAACCCCGGCGAGGCCGCCGCGAGCGCGAGCGACACGGCGAGCGCCCCGTCGCGGGCGTCGATGTAGCTCCAGAGCAGGTCACGACGGTAGGAGGGGTCGCCGGCGCGGGCGAAGGTGCCGTACTCGTCGGGGCCCACCACGTTGGTGAAGCGCAGTGCCGTGATGCTGAAGCCCTCGGCCCAGCCGACGAGCTGCGCCGCGATGGCCTCCTCGGCCACCTTGCCGAGGCCGTAGGTGTTGTTCGCGGCCACGACCGTCTCGTCGACCGGGAGGAACGGCGGCGGCGTCTCGAAAGGGAAACCCATCGCCGTGATGCTCGAGGCGTAGACGACGGTGGGGATGCCGGCCCGCAGGGCCGCGTGCAGCACGTTGAAGGTGACCGTGACGTTCGTGTGGAACGTCGTCGCATCCGGCACCAGCCCGTTCACCGGGATGGCGGCCAGGTGCACCACGGCGTCGAACCCGGTGGCCCGGGCGGTCACGCCGAGCAGCGCGTCGAGCGTCTGCCCGTAGTCGGCGAAGTCGACCCGGGTGAACCCCGGGCCCGGCGCGCCCACCAGGTCGAGCCCGAGCACCTCGTGCCCCTCGGCGCGCAGGCGCTCCACCGTGGCCCGGCCGAGCTTTCCCGAGCTTCCTGTCACCGCGATGCGCATGGCCTCATCCTCTCAGTTCACGGTCCCGGCTCAGCGGGCCGGGAAGTCTGCCGGCAGCGGCCGCGCGGGCACCGCGTGCCCCGCCGCATCCTGCTCCGAGGCGTGCAGGTGGCCGGTGCGCCCGCCGGCCGGATGCCCGGTCTCGGTAAAGAAGCCGGTGATGCTCTCGTAGACCTCGACGACGTCGTGCGTGTCTCCGGCCTGCGTCACCACGATGTCCCCCGCCTGCACGTAGCGCTCGGCTCCGTCGGTGAGGATCTTCGCCTTGCCGGCGGAGATGAACCAGATCTCGTGGTCGTCGTGGTGGTGGCGGTCGAAACGGCCGCCCTCGACGGGCACCGCGAAGCGCCCCACGGTGCCGATCTCGCACCACTCGGGGCGATTGTCGGGGTTGAGCCAGGTTCCGGGTTCGTAGACGGGCATCCGCGCGCCCGCGCCTACGCCTGCGCCCAGAGCGGGGCGGTGCCCGGCTCGAGGATGCGCGCATCCGGCAGTCCGTCGAGCCCGGTCTCGCCGCCGCCCGGCGTGTAGACCACCACGAGCCGCAGCGGCCGCCAGGTGGTGTTGTAGGTCGAGTGCACGGTGTCCTTCGGGATGTGCAGCGCGTCGCCCTCGCGGATGGGGAAGGCGGGGCCGTCGCCGACGGTCTGCTCGCCCTCGCCGGAGACCACGTAGATGACCTCCTCCTCGCCGGGGTGCGTGTGCGGGTCGTGCCCCTTGCCCGGGTAGATGATGACCTCGCCGGTGGTGAGCCCGACGCCCTCGTCGAGGTGCGGCGTGACGAGCCACTTGATGGTGCCCCAGTCGAAGGTGCGGGTGGGCACCTCGTCGGGGCGTCGGCCGTTCTGCGCGGTCTTGATGTCGGTCATGGGATGCTCCTTCGCGATCGGGGGGGGGGGTGGTTACGAGAACGAAATCGACTTGAAGTCGACCAGCTGCTGGGTGATGGCGCGTTCGGTGGGCAGGCGCTCCACCGAGGAGGCCCCGAAGAAGCCGACCACACCGGTGGTGTGCGACAGGATGTAGGCGGCGTCGGCCGGCTCGGCGATGGGGCCGCCGTGGCAGAGCACGATGACGTCGGGGTTCACCGCGACCGCGGCATCCCGCATCTCCTGCACACGGTGGGCCGACTCCTCGAGCGTCAGCGCGGTCTGGGCGCCGATCGTGCCCGCGGTGGTGAGACCCATGTGCGGCACCAGGATGTCGGCGCCCGCCTCGGTCATGGCCACGGCCTGCTCGACGTCGAAGACGTAGGGCGAGGTGAGCAGCTCGCGCTCACGGGCGAGCCGGATCAGGTCGATCTCGAGCTCGTAGCTCATGCCCGTCTCTTCGAGGTTCTGCCGGAAGACGCCGTCGATGAGCCCGACGGTCGGAAAGTTCTGCACCCCCGCGAAGCCCATGGCCTTCAGCTCGTCGAGGAACCTCTCCATCACCCGGAACGGGTCGGTGCCGTTCACGCCCGCGAGCACCGGGGTGTCGCGCACGATGGGCAGCACCTCGCGGCTCATCTCGACCACCACCTGGTTGGCGTCGCCGTAGGCGAGGAGCCCGCTGAGCGAGCCGCGCCCGGCCATGCGGTAGCGGCCCGAGTTGTAGATGATGATGAGGTCGACCCCGCCGGCCTCGGCCGCCTTGGCCGAGATGCCGGTTCCGGCGCCCGCGCCGATGACGGGGCGGCCGGAGGCGACGGTCGAGCGGAGACGTTCGAGGGCGGTGGTGCGGTCCATGATCAGAGTCCCTTCGTGGCGGCGGTCGCGGTCTCGACGAGGCCGGCACCGGATGCGCGCCCGGCGATCAGCGCGTGCAGTTCGTCGGCGGCGCGACGGGCGAACTCCTCGTCGTTGATGTGCAGCTCGGAGTCGATCACCGCCACGGCACTCCCGTCGACCGCGCCGAGCACGGCGTCGAACAGCGCCTGGTCTGCGACCGGGTCGGCGAACAGCTGCCCCTCGGCGTCGAGAGCCGAGACACCCGCCCGAGGCACCATCAGCACGGTCGGCGCCGCGGCGGCGGCGAGCTTCGCGCCCACCCGCGCACCGAGCTCGGCGTTCTCGGCTGCGGTCGTGCGCATCAGCGTGACCGTCGGGTTGTGCACGAAGAACAGCCGCCCGGCGTGCTCGGCCGGCACGGTCGCCTCGGGCCCGAAGTTCACCATGTCGAGCGCGCCGAGGCTCACCACCTGCGGAACACCGGATGCGCCGGCCGCGGTGAGGCGGTCGGGCCCGGCCGACAGCACCCCGCCCACGAGGTCGTCGGCGAGCTCGGTGGTGGTGAGGTCCAGCACGCCCGCGAGCATGCCGGAGCGGGCGAGGGCCTCGAGCGCCTGGCCGCCGGAACCCGTGGCGTGGAAGACGAGCACCTCGTAGCCGAGCTCGTCGAGCCGGGAGCGGGCCGCATCCACCGCCGGGGTGGTGACGCCGAACATCGAGGCGCCGATGAGCGGGCGGTCGCCGGCGGCGGCGCCGGATGACGCGCCGGCGGCATCCGCCGCCGCGTCGGCGCGCGCACGGTAGGCGTCGGCCATCGCGGCGAGGCCGGCGGCGGCGTTGCCGAGCACAGCACGGGAGATCTGGTTGATGCCCGAGATGTCGACCACGCTGTACATGAGCGTCACGTCGCTCGCGCCCACGTAGGGCGAGACGTCACCCGAGGCCATCGTCGACACGAGGAGCTTCGGCAACCCGACGGGCAGCTCGCGAACGGCCCGGGCGGCGATCGAGGATCCGCCGCTTCCGCCGAGGGCGAGCACGCCGTCGAGGCGGCCGGCGGCGTGCAGAGCGGCGGTGAGCACCGCCGCTCCCTCTCCCATGGCAGTCACGGCGGCTCCGCGGTCGCCGGCGGCCAGCAGCGCCTCGACCGTGGTGCCGGCGGCCGCCGCGGTGGCGCGCTGATCGAATTCGACCGGGCCCGAGAAGCCGGCCGGCGGGCGGATGCCGGCGTCGATGACCACGACCTCCGCCCCGCGTTCGGTGAGACGGTCGGCGATCCACTGGTATTCCGCGCCCTTGGTGTCGAGGGTTCCCACCAGGGCCACCCGCGTGGTGCGAGGCATTCGTTCTCCTTCTCGTCGCGGCACTGCGATGCCCGGAAACGGCCGCGGCGACGCGGTCGCGCCGCGTGCTCCACGACGGCGTGTCAGCGAGCTGCGGCAGGAACATCCTTGTTGACATTTTGAAACGTGTCAACCGCGGCAATACTGGGTACGCTAGCATCCGATTGAAACGTGTCATAGCGTTTTCGAGAGCCACGCCAGACCGCGAAAGGATCGAACAGACCAATGACGGTCACACCACACGCGCCCACCATCGAGCACCACAGGCAGCCCCTCGGCATCGGCGAGTCACGCCCGCGCCTCTCCTGGAAGACCACAGCGCCCGCTGGCTGGCGCCAGCGCTCGTACGAGGTCGAGGTGGTGCGCACGACGGGCCGGGCGACGGCGTTCGTCGATTCGGGCGAGTCGGTGCTCGTGGAGTGGCCCTTTCTCGCGCTGGTCTCCCGCGAGGCCGCGACCGTGCGCATCCGCGTGGCCGGCGACGACGGTGCCGTCTCGGCGTGGAGCGATCCCACGACCCTCGAGGCGGGCTTGCTCGAGCCCACCGACTGGGTGGCGCAGCCCGTGGGGGGCGCCTGGCCGGAAGAGGCCGAGTCGGACACCCGGCGGCCGCCGCTCGTGCGCACCGGCTTCGAGACCCCGGATGTCCCGCTCAGCGCCCGCCTCTACGTGACGGCCCACGGGGTGTACGAGGTGGAGATCAACGGCACCCGGGTGGGCGCCGAGGCGATGGCCCCGGGCTGGACCGTCTACGGCTCGCGCTTGAAGTACCACAGCTACGACGTCACCCACCTCGTGGGCGCCGGAGCGAACGCCATCGGCTCCTGGCTCGGCGACGGCTGGTACCGCGGGCGTCTGGGCTGGTACGGCGGCTTCCACAACCTCTTCGGCAGCGACATCGGCCTCATCGCCCAGCTCGAGCTGCGCTACGCCGACGGCTCGGTGCAGACGGTGGCGACGGATGCGAGCTGGCGCGCCGCGTTCGGCCCGATCGTGTCGAGCGGCAACTACGACGGCGAGGTCTACGACGCCCGCGACGAGCAGGCCGGCTGGTCGTCGCCCGGCTTCGACGACAGCCGCTGGACGCCGGTGAAGGTCGGCGTTCGCGACCCGGCCACCCTCGTCGCCCCCGTGGGGCCGCCCGTGCGCTGCACCGAGGAGATCGCACCGGTTCGCGTACTCACCACGCCGAGCGGCAAGGCGGTGCTCGATTTCGGGCAGAACCTCGTGGGGCGCATCCGGTTCCGGGTCGCCGGCTTCTCGGGCGACACGGTCACGATCTCCACCGCCGAGGTGATGCAGGACGGCGAGCTCTACACCCGCCCGCTGCGCACGGCGAAGTCGACGGATGTCTACACGCTGGCCGGCCGCGAGGTCGAGGAATGGGAGCCGCGCTTCACCATCCACGGCTTCCAGTACGCCCAGGTCGACGGCTGGCCCGGCGACCTCGAAGCGGCCGTCGCGCGCGGCGACGTCGTGGCACGGGTGTACCACACAGACATGGAGCGCACCGGATGGTTCTCCTCCTCCGATCCCCTCGTCGACCAGCTGCACGCCAACGTGGTGTGGGGCATGCGGGGCAACTTCCTCGACATCCCCACCGACTGCCCGCAGCGCGACGAGCGCGTGGGCTGGACGGGCGACATCCAGGTGTTCGCGCCGACCGCATCCTTCCTCTACGACTGCTCGGGCATGCTCGACTCGTGGCTGCGCGACGTGGCCATCGAGCAGCTGCCCGACGGCACGGTGCCCTGGTACGTGCCCGTCATCCCGGCGCACCGGATGTGGACGCCCATCCAGCCCGGCGCCGTGTGGGGCGACGCGGCGGTGCTCACGCCCTGGGTGCTCTACGAGCGCTTCGGCGACGCCGGCATCCTCGAGCGGCAGTACGAGAGCGCGCGGCGCTGGGTCGACCTCGTCGACCGCCTGGCCGGCGACGACCACCTCTGGAACGAGGGCTTCCAGCTCGGCGACTGGCTCGACCCGGCCGCTCCGCCGCAGGACCCGGCCGACGCGAAGACCGACCGCTACCTCGTGGCCACGGCGTACTTCGCCTGGTCTGCAGAACATCTGGCGCGCACCGCCGCCGTGCTCGGCCGCGAGGGCGACGCGGTGCACTACGGCGAGCTCGCGCGCGCGGTGAAGGCCGCCTTCGTGCGGGAGTACCTCGTGCCCGACGGGAGCGGGCGGCTCACGAGCGACGCCCAGACCGCCTACGCCCTCGCCATCCGCTTCGAGCTGCTGCCGGAGGCGGAGCGTTCCCTCGCCGGGGCCCGCCTCGCCGAGCTCGTGACCGAGGCGCAGAACCGCATCGCCACGGGCTTCGCCGGCACGCCCGTGGTGTCGGATGCGCTCACGCTCACCGGCCACGACGACAAGGCCTACGAGCTGCTGCTCGAGGAGGAGTGCCCCTCGTGGCTCTACCAGGTGAAGCAGGGGGCGACCACGGTGTGGGAGCGCTGGGACAGCATGCTCCCCGACGGCACCGTGAACCCGGGGACGATGACCTCCTTCAACCACTACGCGCTGGGCGCGGTCGCCGACTGGCTGCACCGCGTGGTGGCCGGGCTCGCCCCCGCCGCCCCCGGTTACCGGCGCGTTGAGTTCGCGCCCCGCCCGGGGGGCGGGCTCACGAGCGCCGCCGCCCGGCACGAGTCGCCCTACGGCCCGGTGTCGATCTCGTGGACGCTGGCCGACGGCGCGTTCGAGGCCGTGGTGTCGCTGCCCACGGGCACCACGGGCACGGTGCTGCTGCCGGGCTGGGACGCGCCCGTGGAGGTCGGGGCGGGAACCCACTCGTTCCGCTCGGAGGCGCCGGCCGAGTCGGTCGGCGCCGCGGGTGCCGGCGGCGCCGCGGGTGCCGGCGGCGCCGCCGGTTCGGAGGAGACCCGGCCTCGCGCCGTGCGCGCGGAGGGCGAGGCAGCACGAGCCTGACCACGATCTCGGTGGCGGCGATGAGCGCGAGCCCCGGATGGTCGGGTGCGCCCTCCCGCGCCTGCTCCCTCTCGCGGGGACCACGTCCTCCGCATCCGCCCGCCGGCTGACGCCGGTGGCAGACTGCAGGGAGCACACCGAGAGAGGACGGCACCGTGGCCACCACCGCGCTCACCCGGCTCCCCGACGATCTCGAGCGCCTCGCCGCGGCCCCGCTCGAGACGCGCATGCTCGAGATCTGGGTCGACCCCGAGCTCGCCTTCCTCCACTTCGCCGCGAGCGCCGAGTACGCCTACTGGCTCGACGCCGGCCCCGACGCCACCGCGGGCTGGTCGTTCCTCGCGGTGCTCGACGGCTGCGCGGATGCCTACACGCTGTTCGGCGATCCCGACCTCGGTTCGGCGACGCTGCAGCATCCGTCCTCCGGCCGCGCCGCCTTCGTGGGCGAGTCGGTGCTGCCGACGCTCGGCCGCACGAGTCTGCGCGGCCGGCGCGAACCCCTCCCCGACGGCGTCGCACTCGGCTGGGCCGGCTGGCTCGGCTACGAGAGCGGCGCCCGCGCGCTCGGCGTGCCGCACGCGAGCGTGGGCGTGCCCGACACGGTGCTGCTGTTCGCTCCGCGGCAGATCGCCTTCGATCATGCGGCCCGGCGCATCCGGATCTCCTGGCTGCGCAGCGCGGGCGAGAAGGAAGCGGGCGGGCGCGACGCCGCCGGCCCCGGCCCCGGCCCCGAGGCCGCGGAGAACGCGGAGGCGCGCTGGCTGCGAGAGACCGTCGACGCCCTCCACGCGCTCGCCGGCCGCGAAGCCGCGGACCCGCCGCCCGCCCCCGAGCTCGGGCCGGTGAGCGCCCGGCATCCGGCCGCGGACTACCATCGCCTGATCGAGCGCTGTCAGGAGCGCATCACCGCGGGCGACGCCTACCAGCTGTGCCTCACCAACCGCTTCGAGACCACGACGGAGGAATCGCCCGTCACGGTCTACCGCCGGCTGCGGCGAGCGAACCCGTCGGGCCACGGCGGCCTCGTGGTGGCCGGGGAGCGCGCGCTGCTGAGCTCGAGCCCCGAGGTGTTCCTCGACGTGACCGCGCAGGGCGAGGTGACCACCCGGCCCATCAAGGGCACGCGGCCCCGCGGGCGCGACCGCGCCGACGACGACCGCCTGCGCGCGGAGTTGCGCGGCGACGAGAAGGAGCTCGCCGAGAACCTGATGATCGTCGACCTCATGCGCAACGACCTCGGGGCGGTGTGCAAGCTGGGCTCGGTGGCGGTGACCTCGCTGTTCGCGGTGGAGGCGCATCCGAACGTCTTCCAGCTCGTGAGCACGGTGGTCGGCCGGTTGCGGCGCGAGTGCGGCACCGGCGAGCTGCTGCGGAGCGCCTTCCCGGCGGGCTCGATGACCGGGGCGCCGAAGGAGTCGGCCATGCGCATCCTGCACGGGCTCGAAGCGGGGCCGCGGGGCGCTTACGCCGGGGCCTTCGGCGTTCTCGCGATCGACGGATCGCTGCAGCTGGCGATGACCATCCGCACCATCGTGCTCGACGGCCCGCGGGTGAGCATCGGCTCGGGCGGAGGCATCACGGCGCTCTCCCGACCCGAACTCGAGATCGACGAGACCCACACGAAGATCGCCCCGCTGCTGCGGGCGCTGGGGGCGCGGCTGGAGGGCACTACCCGGGCATGGTGACGGACGGGGAACACGGGTAAGCTGACAAATCGTCGGGTTCGGACTAGGGTCGGGCCATGAGGTCCCGCCGCTCACTTCCGACCGCGTTCGCGCTGGTGGCGCTGCTCGCCGCGAGCGCCGCCGGGCTGAGCGGATGCGCGGAGCCGGGAGCGGGCGACGCGCGGCAGGTCGCCGACTGGATCGGCGCGCAGCCGCACGTCGAGAGCGCCGAGTCGTCGGTGTCCACCGATCCCTGGAACCATGGCGTCTCCTTCCTGGTGCGGGTCGATCCGGCGATCTCCGACGAGGAGCTCACGGCCCTCACCGGCGCGGCCGAGCGGCGGGCCCGGGATGCCGGCTGGGAGCATCCGTCGCTCAACTGGCATCTGGGAGAGAACCAGGCGTTCTCCGAGCTCGGCGGCGCAGCGACGCTCGCGGTGTTCCTGGGCCTGCGGCACGATCCGCGCTACCTCGCCGTGGGCGCGCGCGGCAACGCGCCCTGCGGCACCTTCTACTGCGTGACGCTCGCGAGCTCGGAACCCGCCGTGCTGCTGGGCGCCGTCGAGCACCTGCTCGCACTGGCCGCCGACGCGGGCGGGGTGCAGTCGAACCTCGAGTTCCGGGCCGTCAGCGACGACGGGCTGTTCGCCGTGACGGCCGAGCCCGACGCGCCGGCCGATGCGGCGGTTGCGCTCTGGCGGACGATCGCCGCCGAGGTGCCCCTCGCCGCCGCCGACGTCTGGGTGGTGGAGCCCGTCGGGGACATCGCGCCCGCGCAGACGCTCCAGATCACGGTGGCCGACGCGGCGGCGGCGAGCGCAGCCCAGGCGATCGCGGCGGAGGTGGCCGCGGGGGTCGCCTCGGGGGCGACGGATGCCGGCACGGCGGCTTCGGTCACGCTCCGCGTCACGACCCTCGACGGTTCGACCGCGGCACCGGCGCCACCGGCACCGCCCGTGCCGCCTGCGCCGCGGGATTCTTCCGCCGCACGCTGAGACGCATAGGGTCGAGGGGTGACCGAGACCAGCGCAACCGCGGGCGACGCGCAGGCAGCGCAGGCAGCGCACGCCGAGGCCCGGCGGCGCAGCGCCGTGGGAGCGGCGACCCAGCTCGGCACCGAGGTGAGCATCAACCTGGGCTCGGCACTCGCCGGGCTGGTCATCCCGGTGGTGGGCGCGTTCGTGGTGGTGGCCGTGCGGCAGCTCGTCATGGCCGTCGCGGTGCTGCCCTTCTACCGGCCGAAGCGCGCCGAGTTCACCTGGCGGCGGCTCTGGCCGGCGGTGGCGCTCGGGGTCGTCCTCGCCGTGATGAACCTCTCGTTCTACGAGGCCGTTCACCTGCTGGGGCTCGGCGTCGCCGCCACCATCGAGTTCCTCGGACCGCTCACACTCGCGCTCGTGAGCTCGCGCCGGCTCCTGGATGCGCTCTGCGCGGTGGCCGCCGGTGCCGGCGTCTTTCTGCTCACCGGTTTCGACGGCACCATCGAAGCCTGGGGCATCGCGCTCGCCCTCACGGCGGCGGCCGCCTGGGCCTTCTACATCGTGCTCACGCGCCGGGTGGCGACGCGGCTGCCCGGGCTCGAGGGACTCACGGTCGCGAGCGTGGTGAGTCTGGTCATCCTGCTGCCGCTCGCCGTCGTCACGCTCGACGTGGCGGCCATCGACGGGCGGGTGCTCGCACTGCTCGTGGGCGTGGGGGTGCTCTCGTCGGCGTTGCCCTACAGTCTCGACACCGTCATCCTGCGCCGCATCACGCCGCGGCTGTACGCCATCATCACCGCCTTCGGCCCGGTGGTGGCCGCGGTCTTCGGCTGGCTCATCCTGAGCGAGCAGTTCACGACCCTCGAGGTCGTGGCCATCGCGATCGTCTGCCTCGCCGCCGGCACCGCCATCGCCACCCAGCGCCCGGCCGCACCGCCGACTGCTCCGCCGGCTCCCTTTCCGAGGGAATGAGATTCGTTGGCTGGCGCCTTCGCGCAGCGCTGTAGGGTTTCGCCATGCCCTCCGTGATCGGCGCCGAACGGCGCGAGCGCCTGCTCGCGCGGCTCGACGCGCACGGCGTGATCCGGCTCGACGACGCCGCGGCCGAACTCGGCGTCTCCACGATGACCGTTCGGCGGGACCTCGAGTCGCTCGAGCTCGAGGGCGTCGTGGTGCGGGTGCGCGGCGGCGCCGTCGCCACGGTGAAGGCGCGGTCGTTCACCGAGCGCCAGGGCGTCGACGACGCCGCGAAGACCGAGATCGCCCGCAAGGCGCTCGATCTGGTGCCCTCGAGCGGCTCGATCGCGGTCGACGCCTCGTCGACCTCGGGCCACCTGATCGCCCAGCTGCGCGCCGCCACGACCACCGATCTCGTGATCGCCACGAACTCGGCCCACAACCACGCCCGCGCCCGCGCCCTGCGCAACACGCGGGCGATCCTGCTCGGCGGCGAGCTCGAGCCGCGCACCGAGAGCTTCGTGGGGCCGATCGCCTGCGCCGCCGCGGCGATGCTCAACTACGACCGCTTCTTCACCTCGGCCTCCGCGGCCGACGGCGAGCGCGGCACGAGCGAGGCGATCATCGAGGAGGCCCAGGTGAAGCGCGAGCTCGTACGGGCCGCCCGCGAGACCGTGCTGCTCATCAACTCCTCGAAGCTCGATCGCCGCGCGATGTCGGCGGGCATCCCCTGGAGCGACATCTCCATCGTCATCACCGAGCTCGACCCCCGCGACCCGCGCCTCGACGCCCTGCGCCCCCTCGTCGAGCTCCGCTGACCCCCCCTCCTCCGCAGATGTCCGAGGGGCGGGAGACTACTGGGCCAAGTGGGAGCGCAATGCGGCGATGGTGGCGTCGGAGACTGTCAGAGGCCCGCCGAGCACGACGATGCGACTGGGCTTCACACGGTCGAGCTCCGCGGCGACGAGCGCCGGAACGTCGTCTCTGGTCACGAGCAGCACCGGTGCGCCCACCCTGATGGCTGCCGCTGACCCGGAGAGGGCATCGGGGAACACCGCACCGGATGCGACGAACACGACGTGCGCCTTCGACGGGTCGAAGGCTCCCGCCGAAACGGCAGCGGACACGGCGAAGCGATCGGCCCCGGAGAAGCGGGTGGTGATCGCCCTGGCCTGCAGCTCGGCCTCGACCGCCGGCGAGATCGAGTCCGTGCCACCGAGGATCACGATCTTCGTCGGCGCGAGACGAGCGAGTTCAGCGGAGACGACCGGCGGGAGGACACCTTTGGCGGTCAACAGCACCGGTGCACCCAGCAGCCCGGCCGCCGCCGAACCGGAAAGGGCGTCGGCGAACACCTCGCCCGACGCAACATAGGCGACCGAGGGGCCCGGAGGAGCCGCAGGGAAAGCCTGCTCCGAGATGCCCGCGGACACGGCATAGCGGTCTGCTCCGGATATGCGTTTCACCATTCCCGGGTCGACATGATTCTGCAGAGCCCTCTCGACGGTAACGGCGATCGTGTCGGTCCCGCCGAGCAACACGATGTTCCGGGGATGCAAGCGGGAGAGCTCGGCCTCGACCACATCCGGAATCGCGTTCTTCGACACGAGCAGCACCGGCGCGCCGATCGCACCGGCGGCCCCCGACGCGGACAGGGCGTCGGGGAACACCTCGCCCGACGCCACGAACACCGTGGCGACGCCGGAGGGGAACTTCGCCGCAGAGACCGCGGCCGAGACCGCGTAGCGATCGGCACCTCCGATGCGCTCCACTGTTGCGGTCACATGGAGAGTGACCGTGGCAGACGCGCTTGCACAGCTCGTGCTCGACGTCGACGTCACGCAGTAAGTGAAGGTGTCGATTCCCACGAAGCCGGGGTCGGGCGCGTAGGTGATTCCCCCATCCGACAAGCTCCGGATGACCAACTCGCCATGCGCCGGCCGACTCGCCGACACACCGAACCGCCCACCCGGATCGAAGCCGGTGTCGTTGGCGAAGATCCCCCCGCCGGGCGGAGACGTGAACGTCTCATCGGCAAATAACGAATAGTCATCGTTGGCGACGAGCACGGACGCGTGCGCTGCAGTGGGCGCGAGCAGCACCCCGAATGAGACAGCCGCCACGACCATGGCCAGCCGGGCCCCCAACGACGTACCTCGTGGCCGCTTGTCGGACATCATGACCTCACTTCGAATATGACGATTGCTCATCAGTGTTCCATACTCTCGAAGTGGGCGCTCGGGCATTGACGCTCGCAGATCCCGCTGTTATATTTTGTGAAGTTCACACGCGTTCACACCCGGGCGCGACCGCGTCCTCATGACTTCCGATGGAGCATCCATGACCTCCCCCGCCGCTGCAGAGCTCATCGCCCGGTCGAACCGCCTCGGCGCCGACCCCAAGAACACCAACTACGCCGGCGGCAACACCTCCGCCAAGGGCTTCGAGACCGACCCCGTCACCGGTGAGGACGTCGAACTGATGTGGGTGAAGGGCTCCGGCGGAGACCTCGGCACCCTGAAGGAGTCCGGCCTCGCCGTGCTGCGGGTCGACCGCCTGCGCTCGCTGGTGAACGTCTACCCGGGCGTCGACCGCGAAGACGAGATGGTCGCCGCCTTCGACTACACACTCTTCGGCAAGGGCGGAGCGGCCCCCAGCATCGACACCGCCATGCACGGCCTCGTCGACGCGAACCACGTCGACCACCTGCACCCCGACTCGGGCATCGCCATCGCCACCGCGGCCGACGGCGAAGAGCTCACGAAGAAGGTCTTCGGCGACAAGGTCGTCTGGGTGCCGTGGCGCCGCCCCGGCTTCCAGCTCGGACTCGACATCGCCGAGATCAAGCGCCAGAACCCGGATGCGATCGGCACCATCCTGGGCGGCCACGGCATCACCGCGTGGGGCGACACCAGCGAGGAGGCCGAGGCCAACTCGCTCTGGATCATCGACACCGCCGCCGCCTACATCGCCGCCAACGGCAAGGCCGAGCCCTTCGGCCCCGCGCTCGACGGCTTCGGCCCCCTCGACGCCGCGGAGCGCCGCGCCAAGGCCGCCGCCCTCGCCCCCACCATCCGCGGGCTCGCCTCCACCGACAAGGCCCAGGTCGGCTCCTTCACCGACGCCGAGGTCGTGCTCGACTTCCTCGCGAGCTCCGAGCATCCCCGCCTCGCCGCCCTCGGCACCAGCTGCCCCGACCACTTCCTGCGCACCAAGGTGAAGCCGCTCGTGCTCGACCTGCCGGCCGACGCCTCCGTCGAGGACTCCATCGCCCGCCTCAAGGAGCTGCACGAGGAGTACCGCGCCGACTACCAGGCCTACTACGACCGCAACGCCGTCGCCGACTCCCCCGCGATCCGCGGAGCAGACCCGGCGATCGTACTCATCCCGGGCGTCGGCATGTTCAGCTACGGCGCCAACAAGCAGACCGCCCGCGTGGCCGGCGAGTTCTACATCAACGCCATCAACGTGATGCGCGGCGCCGAGGCCCTGAGCAGCTACGCCCCGATCGACGAGTCGGAGAAGTTCCGCATCGAGTACTGGGCCCTCGAGGAGGCGAAGCTCCAGCGCCTGCCGAAGCCCAAGTCGCACGCGACGCGCGTCGCACTGGTGACGGGCGCCGCATCCGGAATCGGCAAGGCCATCGCCACCCGCCTCGCCGCGGAGGGCGCCTGCGTCGTGATCGCCGACCTCGACCTCGAGAAGGCACAGGCCGCCGCGGCCGAGCTCGGCGGCACGGATGTCGCCATCGGCGTGCAGGCGAACGTCACGAGCGAGGCCGACATCCGTGCCGGCATCGAGGCGGCGCTGCTGCAGTTCGGCGGGCTCGACCTCGTGGTGAACAACGCGGGCCTGTCGATCTCGAAGCCGCTGCTCGAGACCACCGAAGCCGACTGGGACCTGCAGCACGACGTGATGGCCAAGGGCTCGTTCCTCGTGTCGAAGGCCGCGGCGAAGGTCCTCATCGAGCAGGAGATGGGCGGCGACATCATCTACATCTCGTCGAAGAACTCGGTGTTCGCCGGCCCCAACAACATCGCCTACTCCGCCACGAAGGCCGACCAGGCGCACCAGGTGCGGCTGCTCGCCGCCGAGCTCGGCGAGTACGGCGTGAAGGTCAACGGCATCAACCCCGACGGCGTCGTGCGCGGATCGGGCATCTTCTCCAGCGGCTGGGGAGCGAAGCGCGCCGCGGTCTACGGCGTGCCCGAGGAGGAGCTGGGCGCCTACTACGCCCAGCGCACCCTGCTGAAGCGCGAGGTGCTCCCCGACCACGTCGCCAACGCGGTCGCTGTGCTCACGGGCAGCGACCTCACCCATACGACGGGGCTGCACATCCCGGTCGACGCCGGCGTCGCCGCCGCGTTCCTCCGTTAGGCTGCCCGCATGACTGCAGCGGTCGCCGCCGTCGACCTCGGCGCCACCAGCGGGCGCGTGATGCTCGGCTACGTGGGGCACGACGAGCTCCGGCTCGTGCCGGTGGCGCGTTTTCCGAACAACCCCGTGCGCATCCTCGACGGCCTGCACTGGAACATCCTCGAGCTCTACCGCAACGTGGTCGTGGGGCTGGCCTCGGCGGTGCGCGAGGAGCCCGACATCCGCAGCATCGCGGTGGACTCCTGGGCGGTCGACTACGCCCTGATGCGCGACGGCCGGATGCTCGGAAACCCCTACCACTACCGCGATGAGCGCACCGCGGCGGGCGCCGACGCCACCCACACCCTCGTGGGTCCGGCCGAGCTCTACGCGGCGAACGGGCTGCAGTTCCTGCCGTTCAACACGCTCTACCAGTTCGCCGCCGACCAGCTCGCCGGTTCGCTGCAGCAGGCGCAGACCGCGCTGCTCGTTCCCGACCTGATCGACTACTGGCTGACCGGTGCGGCGCGCGCCGAGAAGACGAACGCCTCCACCACGGGGCTCCTCAACGTGAGCACCGGGCAGTGGGACTCGGCGCTGATCGAGCGGCTGGGGCTGCCCCGCGGCATCCTGCCCAAGCTCGTCGAGCCGGGGTCGACGGTGGGCACGCTGTTGCCGTCGGTCGCCGCCGAGATCGGCGCGAGCTCGGCGCTGCCGGTGAGCGCGGTGGGCTCGCACGACACGGCCTCCGCTGTGGTGGCCGTGCCGGCCGCGGGCGAGGACTTCGCCTACATCTCGAGCGGAACCTGGTCGCTCGTGGGCGTCGAGCTCGAGCATCCGGTGGTCTCCGAGGCCGGCCGCGCCGCCAACTTCACGAATGAAGGCGGAGTCGACGGGCGCATCCGGTATCTGAAGAACGTGTCGGGGCTGTGGCTCCTGAGCGAGTCGGTGCGCACCTGGGAGCGCACGGGCGAGCAGATCGACCTGCCCACGCTCATCTCGGCCGCCGCCGCGGTCACGACGCCGGTGCCCGTGTTCGATGCGGGCGACCCCGTTTTCACGGCGCCCGGCGACATGCCGGCGCGCATCGCCGAGTGGTGCACCGCCCACGGCCAGGCGGCGCCGCAGAGCCGGGCCGAGTTCGTGCGCTCGATTCTCGAGAGCCTCGCGGATGCCTATGCGCTCGCTCTCGAGCAGGCCTCCGAGCTCTCGGGCAAGCAGATCGGCGTGGTGCACGTGGTGGGCGGCGGTTCGCAGAACGCGCTGCTCTGCCAGCTCACCGCCGACCGCACCGGGCGCCCCGTGCTCGCCGGGCCCGTGGAGGCCACCGCGGTGGGCAACGTGCTCGTGCAGGCGCGGGCGCAGGGACTCGTGGGCGTGGGCGGCTCGGCGTCGCTCGAGGCGCTGCGGGCGATCGTGGCGAAGACCTTCGCGCCCGTGCGCTACGAGCCGGCGACGCGGGGGCGCTGAGCCGCCGAGGCGCTGAGGCCGCGCTCCGGCCGGCCCTCCTGCGCTCCGGGCGGGCATCCAGCTTCAATTCGGGCGCATCGTGTCAGAATGGCGAGGCGAGGCGCGTTTGACGGATGCGGCAGAAGGTGCGAGCCAGGAGAACAATGGGACGCGAACTGAACATCATCAGTTACAACCTCCGCAAGCACCACGCCAGCGGGGAGCTGCGCGACCTCGCGCGGCTCTACGACGTGGACGTGTTCTGCCTGCAGGAGTGCGACACCGAGGACATGCCCGAGCGCATCGACCACCTCGTGCTCGCCGACTCGACCAAGACGAACCGGCTGGGGCTCGCGCTCTACTACCGCGACGACCGTTTCGACCTCGTCAACACCCGCGTGTTCGCTCTGCGCAAGTCGATGCACGACCGCGTGATGGCGCCGGCGCACGAGCGCCTGCTGGCGGCGAAGCTCCTCGACAAGGAGCTCGACAAGGAGATCCTGGTGGGCTCGTTCCACGCGGCGCCGCTCACCGCCACGAACTCCCTGCGGCGCAAGCAGATCGCGGCGGCCCACAGCGCCCTGCGCATCATGGGCCCCGGACTGCCCACCGTGATGGTCGGCGACTACAACTACCCCTGGTTCCGGGCGAACCTCTCGGAGCGCATGGAGGAGTCCGGCTACCTGCTCTCGTTCAGCGACAAGCCCACCTACGCCCGCTACAAGTACTTCAAGGGGCACTTCGACTTCGTGACCTCGGCGCACACGCGCATCGCCTCGATCGACACGCTCCCCCAGGGTGAGAGCGACCACCTGCCGATCCTCGTGCGGGCGGGCGTGGAGGACTAGCCGTACCTCTCAGGGGCCTAGCGGAGCCGTCGCGCGGAGCGGGCGCGGGTCAGCGCCGGTCGTAGTCGTGGCGGCCGCCGGGGCCGTAGATGATGATGCCGACGATCGGCACGGCGAGCCAGAAGATCCACGACCAGGCGAAACCGCCCGGGAACACGAAGCCGAAGAACAGGAACAACAGCAGCGCGATGATGGGCGTGACGCTCACGATGACGACGCCGGTCGCTCCGCCGAGGGGACGCGGACGCGAATAGCTGTCACGACCGGGCGCTCCGACCCCAGGGCCGTAGGCGGAGGACGCCGACGGGGGCACGGCGAACGCGGCCGGGGGTGCGGCATCCGGAATCGGCGCCCCCGCGGCACCGGGTGGCGTCGCGCCTCCGGCGGTCGCCCCGCTCGAGTGCACGGTGTCGGGCAGATCGGTGAACAGGGGCGCGAGGTCGCCGCGATGCACGGCCGCCTTGGCCGCGGCGGAGCGCTCGGTGAACTCGTCGGCCGTGATGCGCCCCTCGGCGAGCGCGCGAGCGAGGGAGGAGACGGCGGTGGCCCGCTCGGTGTCGCTGAGGCGCAGGCTCGCCGTGGCGGGATCGCTGTAGTCGGTCATGCCTCCACTGTGCCGTAAACGGCACCGGCGGGGAAGAAGGGGATGCTCTGAATCCGGCGCGGTCGGCCGCGTTCCCGACCGGCGGCAGCCTGGGGATGCCGTGTGTGTTCCGCACGCCTGATCGACACCGGTCGATGATGGAGGGACCGAAGATCGAGCCGGAGCGCCTTCAGCGGCGCTCCTCGGAAGGAACACCTCATGGATGCGATCGTGATCAGCCTGCTCGTCGTCGCCGCGATCGTCGTGGCACTCGGCATCGCCATCGGCGTGCGCCGCCACCGCAGCAACGACTACGCCTCCCAGCTGAGCACGCGCGATCAACCGCACCACTCCGAGGAGGTGCGGCTGGCCGAGGCCGCGCGCCACGTCGACCGCTCGGGTTCGGGGGCCGGCGGCGGGTTCTGAGGCCGGTCGCGTCCGGAGAGACGCGGCGGCGATCGGGGAATAGGCTTCCATCACGCATCGGCCGACCCCGACCAAGGAGACCTCGCATGACCAGCCACTACGCCGTCGTCAACCCCGCCACGGGCGAGACCCTGGCCGAGTACCCCACCATCACCGACGAGGCGCTGCAGGGCGCCATCACCGCCGCCTCGGAGGCGTTCGAGTCGTGGTCGCGTCGCGTGGGGGTCGCCGAGCGCGGCGCCCTCATCGCCCGGGTGGCGGCCCTGCACACCGAACGCCGCGAGCAGCTCGCCGAGATCGTGGTGCGCGAGATGGGCAAGCCGCTCGAGCAGGCGCTCGGCGAGGTCGACTTCGCCGCCGCGATCTACCAGTACTACGCCGACAACGGCGCCGCCTTCCTCGCCGACGAGCCGATCACGCTCGAGGAGGGCACGGGTTCGGCGTTCATCCGCCGCGCCGGTCTCGGCGTGCTGCTGGGCATCATGCCCTGGAACTTCCCGTACTACCAGGTGGCCCGCTTCGCCGGCCCGAACATCGTGGCCGGCAACAGCATCCTGCTCAAGCACGCCCCGCAGTGCCCCGAGTCGGCGGCCGCCGTCGCGCAGATCTTCGACGACGCCGAAGCCGAGCTCGGGGCCCACGACCACGCCTACGTGAACATCTACGCCTCGAACGAGCAGATCGCCACCGTCATCGCCGACCCCCGGGTGCAGGGCGTGTCGGTGACCGGCTCCGAGCGCGCCGGCGCCGCCGTGGCCGAGCTCGCCGGAAAGCACCTCAAGAAGGTCGTGCTCGAGCTCGGCGGCTCCGACCCGTTCATCCTGCTCTCCACCGACGACCTGGATGCGGCGGTGCAGGATGCGGTCAACGCCCGCCTCGACAACAACGGCCAGTCCTGCAACGCCGCCAAGCGCTTCATCGTGATCGACGGTCTCTACGACGAGTTCGCCGCGAAGTTCACCGAGGTCTTCACCGAGGCCCAGCCGGCAGACCCGATGGCCGAGGGCACCCTGCTCGGACCGCTGTCGTCGGAGGCGGCGACCGCGCGTCTCGAGGAGCAGCTGGGACGCGCCGTCAGCCAGGGTGCCACCGTGCTGGCATCCGGAACCCCGTCGGGCAACTTCTTCCCGCCCGCCGTGCTCGCCGACGTGACGCCCGCGATGGACGCCTACCGCGAGGAGTTCTTCGGGCCCGTGGCCGCCCTCTACCGGGTGTCGTCGGAAGACGAGGCCGTGCGGCTCGCGAACGACACCCCGTTCGGGCTCGGCTCCTACGTCTACACCACCGACCAGGAGCAGGCCCTGCGGGTGGCCGACGCGATCGACGCCGGGATGGTGTGGGTGAACCTGGTGCTCGGGGATGCCGCGGAGCTGCCGTTCGGCGGCGTCAAGCGCTCGGGCTCGGGCCGCGAGATGGGCCGCTTCGCCGTGGAGGAGTTTGTGAACAAGAAGCTCATCCGCATCGCCTGAGTCGGCCGCGGACACGGACACGGACACGGGGTCCTGGCGGGTTCGGAGTCCGGGTCGCGGTCGCGCTCGCTCGTGGAATCTTGCAAGAAATTTCTGTCATGGGTAGCATGAAAGAAATTCTTGCGAAGGAGCCTGTGATGACGCACGCCGACCTGCCCCTCGATCCCGCCTTCCCGGCCCCGCCGGGATGGGAGGACGACGTCGTGGCCTGGTGGCTGGGGCAGGCCGGCTTCGCCATCCGCTACCGTGACGAGCTGCTCTTCGTCGACCCCTACCTGAGCGACGTGCTCGCCGACAAGTACCGCGGAAAGATCTTCCCGCACACCCGGCTGCACCCCTCGCCCGTGCACCCCTCCGATGTCGTGGGGCTCGACCTCGTGCTCTGCACCCACGGCCACACCGACCACATGGACCTCGGGGCCATCCCCTACCTGCAGAGCTCGAGCGACCCGCTGTTCGTCGTGCCGCGCTCCGAGGCCGTGAAGGGCGTCGCGCGCGGCATCCCGGCGTCGCGGCTGCTCGGCCTGGATGCGGGCGAGCTCTTCGGCGCCGGCGGGATCACCGTGAGCGCCGTGCCGGCGGCCCACGAGCAGATCAGCCTCGACGGCCACGGCCAGAACCTCTTCCTGGGCTACGTCATCGACATCGGCGGGGTGCGGATCTACCACTCGGGCGACTGCGCACCCTACGAGGGGCAGGAGGAGATCATCCGCTCGCTCGACGTCGACGTGGCGCTGCTCCCGGTGAACGGGCGCGACGAACACCGGGTCGGGCACGGCGTGCCCGGCAACTTCGAGCTCGAGGAGGCCGTCGCGCTCTGCCGCGCCGCCGGCATCCCCTCCCTGGTGTGCCATCACTGGGGTTTGTTCGAGTTCAACAGCGCCGACCCCGACGAGCTGCGGAGCCGGCTCGGCGCCGTCGACGACCTCGCCTGGCTCGTGCCCGCCCTCGGCGTGCCGTTCCGCCTGAAGGAGGTGGCCGCGTGACCTCGACCTTCTGGTTCTTCGGCGTCACCACCGGGCAGTCGGCGATGCAGCAGATCTACCCCTTGTGGATGGAGGAGCTCGGCATCGACTCCGCCTTGCAGGGCATCGACTTCCCGCTCGGGGCACCCCCCGCCGACTATCGCGCCGCGGTCGCGCGCATCAAGCACGACCCCCACTCGGTCGGCGCCCTCATCACGACCCACAAGCTCAACGTGCTCGCCGCCGCCTCGGAGCTCTTCGACGGGCTCGACGAGTCGGCAACCCTGCTGCGCGAGGTCAGCTGCATCCACAAGAGCGACGGCCGCCTGCTCGGCGCCGCCCTCGACGACCGCACGAGCCGACTCGCCCTCGAGGCGCTGACCCCGGCGGGGTTCTGGCAGCAGGGTGGCGAACTGCTGCTGCTGGGCGCCGGTGGAGCCTCGATCGCCACCACCCTCGGCCTCCATCGCGCCGCGGCGGCCGGGCTCGACGTGCCCGGCCGCATCCGGGTGACCGCCCGTTCGCCCCACCGCCTCGAGGAGCTCGCCGAGGTGCACCGCCGTCTCGGCTTCGACATCCCCGTCGTCCCCGTCGTCACGGGGAGCGCCGGCGAAGCGGATGCCGTGGTCGCCGATCTCCCGCCGCACTCGATGGTGGTCAACGCCACCGGCATGGGCAAGGACCGGCCCGGGTCGCCGCTCACCGACGCCGTCGTCTACCCCCGGGACTCGATCGCGTGGGACATGAACTACCGCGGCGAGCGCCCCTTTCTCGAGCAGGCCGCGCAGCAGGCATCCGCTCGGGGGCTCACGGTCGTCGACGGCTGGGACTACTTCGTGTACTCCTGGACGCACGTCGTCAGCGTCGTGCACGGGGTCGAGATCGACGCCCCGGCGTTCGAGCGGCYCTCCGYRWTCSYCYSMRMCGYSSYSGTCKKAGCSSGRYGAGCTGTCGTAATACCCGCTCGGGAAGTACACGCTCGGGATGTCAAACTCGGCGTACATCTCGACGATCTTGCGGTTGTCGTCGATGGCGAGCACCGGGTCGATCCCCCACTCTCGCAGGCGCGCGACCTCTTCGCGCTTGTAGTCGATCGCGTGCCGCGACGAGTCGTCCTCGTGCGGCGGGCGGCAGACCAGCAGATCCCAGCGCATGCCGTTCTCGACGAGCCACTCGCGCGTGGCCGCGGCCACCTCGTCGATACGGCCGGTGAGGATGACGATGCGCACGTCGTCGCGCATGGCCGCCGCCAGCGCGCGGCCGGCCTCGATCACGCCGTCGGCGTCGACGTCGCGGTAGAAGCCCGGCCAGTCGGGCTCCTCCTGGTGCAGGAAGTGCTGGCGGTGCAGAGCGTCGGCCAGCACGCCGTCGAGATCGAAGATCACCGCCTCGCCGGGTTCGACGGGCCCGGCGGCCGCGTGCCAGTGACCCGGCAGAGCCGGGGCGCTCACGCGAAGGTCTCCCGTACGACGGCCGCGATGCCCGGGGCGTCGAGGCGGTAGTGCGCGTAGAGGTGCGTGGGCGGGGCGATGAGGCTGTATTCGTCGTGGATGCCGTGGCGCACCAGCCGGGCGCGTGACGGTGACTCCGCCATCACCTCGGCGACGGCGGCGCCGAGCCCGCCGAGCACGTTGTGCTCCTCGACGGTGAGCACGACCGAGCTGCGATCGGCCGCCGCCCGCACGAGCTCGACGTCGAGCGGCTTGATGGTCGCCATGTCGATGACGCCCACCGAGTACCCCTCCCTGCGCAGCACCTCGGCCGCGCGGAGGGCCGGGTGCACCTGAGTGCCGCACGCGATGATCGTCAGATCGGTTCCGGTCGAGTGCTCGATGCCCTTGCCGAACTCGAACACCACGTCGTCGGCGTAGACCTGCGGGTCCCGTCCGCGGCTGGTTCGGAAGTAGATCGGCTCGGGCCACGCCGCCGACGCGCGGATGGCGGCGCGCAGCTGGGGACCGTCGGCGGGCGACACCACGGTCAGTCCCGCGATCGCCCGCATCACCGAGATGTCCTCGGTGGCGTGGTGGCTGGTGCCGTAGAAGCCGAGCGCGATGCCGGTGTGGTGGCCGATGAGCCGCACGGGCAGTTTGGTGTAGGCGACATCCATGCGGATCTGCTCGCAGCACAGCAGCGCCAGGAACGAGGCGAAGGTCGCCACGAACGGCGAGGCCCCGGTGGTGGCGAGTCCGGCCGCCGCCGACACCATGTTCTGCTCCGAGATGCCGAACTGCACGAAGCGGTCCGGATGCCGCTGGGCGAACTTCACCAGCCCGTTCGAGTACTGCAGATCGGCGGTTCCGGCCACCACCGGCACCCCGGCTTCGACGAGGTCGAGGAGTCCGTCGGAGAGGTGGTCGAGTCCCGGGTTCTGGGCGTTCAGCCCGCGGTACTGCCAGGAGCCCTCGGCCAGCGTGACGGTCGCAGCGCTTGCGGCGGTCGCGGCGCTCATGCGCGGGACCCCGCGCGGATCTCGGCGATCGCGGCCTCGGCATCGGCCGGCACCAGGTAGCCGAGATGCCACCCCGGCTCCTCCTCCATGTAGGCGACGCCCTTGCCCTTGAGGGTGTGGGCGATCACGCAGCTCGGCGCGGCGTCGACCGGCCGCTCGGCGAGCTGCCGGAGCAGGTCGCGCACGGCGCCGGCGTCGTGGCCGTCGACCTCGTGCACGTCCCAGCCGAAGGCCCGCCACTTGTCGGCGAGCGGTTCGATGCCGATGACGTCGTCGACACTGCCGTCGAGCTGGAAGCCGTTGCGGTCGACGATCGCCACGAGCTTGCCGAGCCGGTGGTGGGCTCCGGCCAGAGCCGCCTCCCACACCTGGCCCTCCTGCATCTCGCCGTCGCCGAGCATCACGAACACGCTGAACTCGCGCGCCGACATCCGGCCACCGAGGGCCATGCCGAGTCCGTTCGAGAGAGCGTGCCCGATCGAGCCGGAGCTGAAGTCGATGCCGGGCACCTTCGTCATGTCGGGGTGGTCGCCGAGCGGGCTGCCGAGCCGGGTGTAGCCGTTCAGCACCTCGGCCGGGAAGTAGCCGAGGTCGGAGAGCACCGGGAACAGACCGACCGCGGCGTGGCCCTTGCCCATCAGGAAGCGGTCGCGCTCGGGCCAGTCGGGGCGGCTCGCATCCGTGCGCATCACGCCGTAGTAGAGCGCGGAGAAGATCTCGGCGGCCGAGAAGACCGAGCTGTAGTGGCCCACCTTGGCCAGCTCGATGAGGCGGATCGCCTCGGTGCGCACGAATTCGGCGCGGTCGGCCAGGAAGGCCTCGTCGGCGAGGGGCCGATCGGGCAGGAGCGTCGTTGCAGAAGGCATTTCTCCATCGTTATTGAAATTTCGCCCGTCGTCAAGCTACCGTCGGAAGATATTTCGATCCCAACGACGGGATCGCAGAACGGAGTCGCCCCATGCCCACTTTCACCACTCCTCCCCTCGCCGTCATCACCGGCGGGGGCACCGGGATCGGCCGCGCGGTCGCCGAGCTGCTCGCCGGCCGCGGCTGGAGCATCCGCGCCATCGGGCTCGACGCGGATGCCGACCTGCCCGCGTCGATCTCGTTCCGCCGCTGCGACGTCAGCGACGACACCGCCCTCACCGAGGCGCTGGCCGACCTCGGGCCGGTGAGCGCGCTCGTGACCTGCGCGGCGGTGCTGCGCGACGACGAATGGATCCCCGCGAGCTTCGACCGGGTGCTCGGCATCAACGTCACCGGCGTGCTCGCCGTCGCCGAACTGCTCCGACCGCGGCTCGCCGAGGCCGGGGGCTCGGTGGTCAACTTCGCGTCGATGTGGAGCTATTTCGGCTCGCTCAACTCGCCGGCCTACGCCGCCTCGAAGGGGGCGATCGTGGCGCTGACCCGTTCCCAGGCGGTCGCCTACGCCGAGGAGGGCATCCGGGTGAACGCGGTCGCGCCGGGCTGGATCGCCACGCCGATGTCACGCCGTGCCCGCGACGACGAGGAGCGCTACGCCCGCATCACCGCGCGCATCCCGCTCGGCCGCTGGGGGGCCGCCGACGACGTGGCCCGCGCCATCGGCTTCCTCGTCTCCGACGACGCCTCCTACGTCACGGGCACCATCCTCAACGTCGACGGCGGCTACTCCATCGGCTGACGACCAGGCATCGGCTGACGACCGATCTCCGCGCCGCCTCGTCACGGTGGCGCGTCAGAAGACGACGAGCGTGCGGGCACCCACGCCGGCCACCAGGTCGGCGATGCCGTCGTTGATCTCGTCGAGACGGATGCGCCGGCCGGCCAGGGCCTCGAGCTCGAGCCGGCCGGCGAGGTAGTCCTCCACCAGAGCGGGCAGGTCGCGCTGCGGCTCGAGCGACCCGGCGCGCACGCCGTGCACTCCCTTGCCCGAGTGCAGCTGCCCCGCCGGGAATGCGATCTCGGCGGTGTCGCCGAACACCCCGACCGCCCAGACCGATCCTCCGCGCGCGGTCGCGTCGAGCGCGAGCCCGATCAGGGCCGGGATGCCGACGGCCTCGAACACGTGGTCGGCACCGCCGTCGGTCAGCTCGCGGATCAGCGCGGCGGGGTCGGCGACGGCTGCCGTGTTGACCACGTGGGTGGCGCCGAAGCGCTCGGCGGCGAGCGCGAGCCGCTCGTCGCTGCGGTCGAGCGCGATGACGGTCGCCGCGCCCGCCGCCGCCGCGCCCTGGCAGACGTTGAGGCCGACGCCGCCGGCGCCGATCACCACGACGTGGTCGCCGGGCGCGACCGCGGCGACCTTGCGCGCCGAACCCACTCCGGTGGCCACGGCGCAGCCGAGCATGGCCGCGAGGTCGAGCGGCATGCGGTCGTCGATCACGGTGACGGCGTTGCGATGCAGCACCATCTCCTCGGCGAAGCCGGCGATGTTGGTCCACTGGTGCACCTCGCGGCCACCCTGCGACAGGCGGGGTTCCACATCCGAAGCGCGCATCGTGGCCTCGCGGTTCTGGCACATGGCCGGGCGGCCCGAGAGGCACATCCGGCACTCCCCGCAGAACACCACGAAGCAGGCCACCACATGGTCGCCGGGCACGACGTCGTCGACGGCGGAGCCCACCTCCGTCACGATTCCGGATGCCTCGTGCCCGAGTACGATCGGCATCGGCCGTGCGACGCGGCCGTCGACGACATGGAGGTCGGAGTGGCAGATGCCCACGGCCGCCGTCGCCACCCGCACCTCGTGCGGCTCGAGCACCGCCGGGGTGTCGATCTGTTCGATCGTGAGGGGTTCGTTCGGCGAGTGGAGGACGGCGGCGCGCATGCGGAGACTCCCGTTTCAGTAATTTTTTCTCTTTACGAGTTGCGTTCGGAATAAACTTCGGTCACTCTAGTGAGGGGCGGGAAGCCCGTCAACAAACACGATGAAGTGGATGCGGTTCGACGATGACCAAGACTCATGTGATGGCGCTCGACGCGGGGACCGGAAGCGTCCGCGCCATCCTCTTCCGGCACGACGGCTCAGTGGAGCACATCGCGCAGGAGGAGTTCGAGCAGCACTACCCCGCGCCGGGGTGGGTGGAGCACGACGCCCTCGACATCTGGGAGTCGCAGCGGCGCGTGGCGCTGCGGGTGCTCGAGGAGTCCGGCGTCGAGGCCGGCGCGGTCGCCGCCATCGGCATCACCAACCAGCGCGAGACCTGCGTGCTCTGGGACAAGGCCACCGGCGAGCCGCTGCACAACGCGCTGGTGTGGCAGGACGGCCGCACGGCCGGCTTCTGCGACGAGCTGCGCTCGCTCGGCCACACCGAACTCGTGCGCCACGCCACCGGGCTGCCGATCGACACCTACTTCTCGGGCACCAAGATCAAGTGGCTGCTCGACAACGTGCCCGGCGCCCGCGCGCGGGCCGAGGCGGGCGAGCTGCTCGCCGGCACCATCGACTCCTGGCTGATCTGGAAGCTGACGGATGGCGCGGCGCACGTCACCGACTACTCGAACGCCTCGCGCACGATGTGCTTCAACATCCGCACCCTGCAGTGGGACGAGACCATCCTCGAACTGCTCGACATCCCCGTCGGCATCCTCCCCGAGGTGCGCCCGTCGAGCGAGGTCTACGGGCTCACGGGGGCGGCGGCCGGCTTCGGTGCGGCGATCCCGGTGGCGTCGGCCACGGGCGACCAGCAGGGAGCCCTGTTCGGCCAGGCGTGCTTCACGCCGGGGTCGGTCAAGGCGACCTACGGCACCGGCGGCTCGGTGATGATGAACACCGGCACCACGCTCGTCGAGTCGAAGGCGGGCCTGATCACCACGATCGCGTGGGGGCTCGACGGGCGGGTGGAGTATGCGCTGGAGGGCGTGTTCTTCGGCGTCGGCGTGACCATCAAGTGGCTGCGCGACGAGCTGCGGGTGATCGACAGCGTCGACGAGACCGCCGCCATCGCCGCCTCGGTGCCCGACACGGGCGGCGTCTACCTGGTGCCGGCCTTCACCGGTCTGGCCTCCCCCTACTGGGACCAGTACGCCCGCGCCAGCCTGTTCGGCATCACCCCCGGCACGGGCCGTGCCCAGCTCGTGCGCGCGGCCATCGAGTCGATGAGCTACTCCTATCGCGACGTGATCGACGCGATGACCGCCGAGTCAGGAACACCGCTGCCCGAGCTGCGGGTCGACGGCGGAGCGGTCGCGAACGACTTCCACCTGCAGTTCCAGGCCGACCAGCTCGGCGTGCCGGTGCGCCGCCCTCGGGTGACCGAGTCGACCGCCCGCGGTGCGGCCTTCCTGGCCGGGCTCGCGGTGGACTTCTGGTCGTCACAGGACGAGCTGCGCGAGTCGATCGACATCGAGCGCAGCTTCGAGCCTCAGATGGACGAGGAGACCCGCGAGCGCCTCTACGCCGGCTGGACGAAGGCCGTCTCCCGCACCCTGGACTGGCTCGACCACTGACTCCCTGCCCACCCGGTGGAGTCAGGCAGATGCCGCCCCGGTCCGTACGACGGACAGCTCGACGGAACCTGGGCCGAGGTCTGCGCCGATCCGACGAGGCCCGCAGCGATCATCCTGCGCGACCGCGGCTTGGCGCCGTCCGGTGCGCAGGACCACGTCTACGGCCACTGCTGACGCCCGGCCGACGGGTGCCGGAGCGGTGTCCGCCAGGGCGCCGGGGCGCTAGGCGCTAGGCGCGCGAGCCGCTCACCCGGGTGGGCTTGATGGCCGAGAGGTAGCTCTCCTGGAGGTAGTCGGCCGTCTCCTCGTAGTACTTCGTGGCGTAGGTCGCGTAGAGCACGTCGATGGCCAGCAGCTGCCCCCACTTGGCCGTCACCGACTCGCCGTAGACGTCGGAGCTCGCCACCGTGCCGGCGGTCAGCAGCACGCGGTCGACGACCGAGGCGAGAGCCGAGTCGACGTTCGAGGTGATGCCCACCGTGTGGGCGCCGTGGAACTTCGCGATCTGCGCCGACGAGACCACCGAGGTCGAGTCGCCCGAGTCGCTGATGGCGATCAGCACGTCATTGGCCCCGAGGGTCGCGCTGCCCATCGACTGCACGCTCTGGTCGCGGAAGAAGTGGCACCGCACCCCGGCGCGCACGAAGCGCATCGTGGCGCTCTCGGCGGCCGTCGACGACGACCCCATCGAGGCGAAGTAGACCGAGTTGGCCGAGTGGATGCGCTCCACCGTCTCGGCCATCACCTCGGGGTCGAGCCGCTCGGCCGTGCGCGTGAGCGACTCGAAGCTGCCGTGCAGCACCTTCTCGAGGATGTTCGCCTGGCTGTCGCCCTTGAGCACGCCCTCGTAGACCCAGTTGGCCTTGGGCTCGGCCGCGGCGGCCGGCCGCGAGTAGATCGCCTGGGCGATGCCGAGGCGGAGCTGGTTGTAGCCGTCGAGGTCGAGTTCGCGCAGGAAGCGCGAGACCGTGGAGTCGGCGACCCCGGCCCGCCCGGCCAATTCGGTGATGGAGAGCGCCTGGGCTTCTTCGGGGTTGGTGAGGATCACATCCGCGACACCGCGCAGCGCAGGGCTCAGCGAGCCCGCCCGCCGCGAGATCTGGTGCAGGATGTTGTCAGTCATCGCCTGATCGCTCACGGTCAGAGTCTAAAGCGTCGATCAGATTGTCGACCGCGGCGGAGAGCGCGCGTTCGATGCTCTCTCGCGTGTACCCCCCGATGTGCGCCGTGCCGATGACGGCCGGATGCGCGGTGAGCGCGGTGACGCCCGGAGGCTCCACGGCGTAGACATCGGTCGCGTAGGCCCGGAGGCGGCCTGCGTCGAGTGCGGCGAGCACCGCGGCCTCGTCGACGAGTGAGGCGCGCGCCGTGTTCACCAGGATCGCCCCGGCCGGCAGCGCGGCGAGCGCCGGCCCGTCGATCACCGGCTTGTCGGCCGGGGGCGCGTGCAGGCTCAGCACGTCGGCGCCCGAGAGCACCTCGTCGAGCGGCGCGAAGGCGAAGTCGCCCTCGGGCCGGAAGGAGGCATCCGGATACGCGTCGAACGCGCGCACCGACATGCCGAGGGCGAGCGCCACCCGGGCCACCCGCCGCCCGATCTGGCCGGCACCGACCAGCCCGAGACGCCGGCCGGAGAGCTCGACGCCCTCCCGCCGGCCCCATTCGCCCGCACGGATGCTCGCGGCCGCGAACGGCAGGCTGCGAGCGGCGGCGAGCATCAGTCCGATGGTGAGTTCGGCCACCCCCTGGGCGTTGGCCGCCGGCGCCCGGAGCACCCGCACCCCGAGCTGCTCGGCGGTCACGAGATCGATCGCGTCGGCCCCGGTGCCGTTGCGGGAGATGGCTCGGAGCCGCGGAGCGGCGCGCAGGAGTGCGGCGGGCACGGGTTCGACACCCGCGAGGTAGCCCACGCTGCCGGCCAGCGCATCCTGCAACTGCTCGGGGGTCGGCACCGCGCCGGGCGCCGGGAAGACGACCTCGTAGCCGGCCGCCCGCAGCCGGTCGACGGCGGGATGACCGTGCGCCGACCGGGGTGTGACGACGATGCGCTCGGGCATCGGGAGCCTCAGTTTCCCCAGCGCGGGTTGTCGAGCAGCTCGGGGCTGCCGTCGCGGTCGACGACGATCTTGCGGAAGCCCTTCGTCTCGATGGTTCCGTAGTCGTGTCCGGCGTCGCCGGGGAAGGCGAAGAAGGTGATCAAGGGCTCGTCGGGCGAGGTGTTGACGCTGCGGTGGGCGTAGCGGCCCGGAACGTAGACCGAGCGGCCCGGCCGGAACTCCTCCACCTGGATGTCGCCCTCGGGGCTCTCCATCAGCATCAGCCCCTGACCGGAGAGGCAGAGGTAGATCTCCGCGCTCTCGAGACGGGTGTGGAAGTGCCCCTTGGTCATGAAGTACTCGTCGCCCACCTTGCCGGGGTAGGTGATGCTCGTGCCGTAGGCGACCTCGGTCTCGAGCGAGGGCACCCCGAAGTCGTAGAACTCGTAGCTGAGCACGTCGTCGGCCGCGACGGCGGCGTCGAAGGCGGCGGTGTCGGCATACATGCCGGCCATGGCCGAGAGCGGCCGCTTGAGGGAGGGGCGCTCGTCGGTGAGGCCGGTGGCGAGGTCGAAGGCGGTGGCGACGGCCTTCGTGGTGGGGGTGAGGGGAACTGCAGCGGTCATCGGTCTGTCTTTCGTGTCGGAGGGGATTGCGGGAGGGCGGGAGTCGGAGGGGGGCGGGCGGATGCGTCGCTCAGGAGCGCGCGATGCGCGAGAGGGCGTCGAACTCGGGCCCGGAGGTGGGGATGCCGATGTCGAACACCTGCGCCATCACCCGGGTCCAGCCGTGCAGGAAGTAGAACCAGCCGTCGACGGGCGTCACCCCGCGCTCGGCCTGCCGCCGCGCCTGGTCGAGGAAGACGAGGTCGCCGCGGTAGTTGAAGTCCCACGCCGTCGCGCGGTCGGGAAAGCGACCGGCGTCGGTGAGCGGCGAGCCCGGCCGGTCCTTGCCGAGGCCGGTGGCGTTCACCACCACGGCACCGGGCGAGAGCTCGGCGAGCACCGAGTCGTTGTCATGGGGATCGGGCGCGACCGCGTAGCGGGTCGGGATGCGGAACTCGATCCGGTCGTGGAAGGCCCGCATCTCGTCGAGGCGGCCCGGCCGCCGGTTGGTCACGACGAGTTGCTCCGGCACGCGCCTTCCGGCCAGTCGGCGGCGGTGCAGGTGCAGCGTGAGCGCGAGCGACGAGCCGCCGGCGCCGAGCAGCAGCAGTTCGTCGGGCCCGTCGCCCACGATCTCGTCGTAGGCCAGACCGCTCGTCACGTCGTCCATCGCGTGGCCGAGAAGCCGTCCGCCCCGCTTGGAGATGCTGCTGATCTCGTCGAGCTGAGCCGCCGATTCGCCGATCTCGTCGAACAGGTCACGGCTGGCTTTGAAGAGGTTCAGCTTGTGGGTCGTCACCAGCGCGCCGAGTGCGAAGGGGTCGTCGCGCAGGTGCTCGACCACCCGGCGGTAGACCTCGGGCGCGGAGTCGAGCGGCACGTCGATGCCGACGATCCGCCGGGGGATGCCGAGGTGGTCCGCCCACTTCGGGAAGACCTCCATGATCGACGACGAGCCGGTCGTCACCCCCACGAAGAAGAAGGTCGGCTCGGTCGCCGGCTCCAGGGTGTCGGGCGTGTACACCACGGCGCTCATCGGGTGGCCTCCTCGAAGACGATGACGGACTTCATCCCCTGGCCCGAGCGCGAGTTCTCCATCGCCGCGGCGATGTCCTCGAGCGCGAACCGGGAGGTGATGATGGGCGACAGGTCGATGTCGCTGGTGGCGACGATGTCGATCACGTCGCCGTAATCGGTGACGCTCGATCCGGTGGTGCCGGTGAGGATCTGCTCGCGGTAGTGCAGCGAGTTCACGTCGATCTGGGGTCTCGCCTGGTCGCCGAGTCCGGAGAAGACATTGATCCGGCCGAGCCGGCCCGCGAGGCCGGTGGCCGAGGCGATGACCTCGGGCTTGGAGACGCAGGTGATCACCACGTCGACGCCCTGCCCGTCGGTGAGACGCATGACCTCCTCGTGCAGATCCTGCTCCGAGACGTTGATCAGCTCGTCGGCCCCGAGTCGGCCGGCGATGTCGAGCCGCGGCTGCCGCGTGTTCGCCACGATCACCTGGCGGGCGCCGGCCCGCTTCGCGAGCACCGTGTGGAAGCATCCGATCGGCCCGGCGCCGATGATCAGCACCGAGTCGGCCGCCGACACCCCGATCGCCCGCTGGCCGTGCAGGCAGCACGACATCGGCTCCAGGATCGCCGCGACCTCGTCGCTCAGGAAGTCGGGCACGGGGAAGACGTTCCCGCGCTCGAGCGCGATCGCCGGCACGAGGAGGTATTCGGCGAAGCCGCCGTTCATCGTGATGCCGAAGGCCTCGTAGTCGGGGCACAGCTGGTTGAGGCCTTTGGCGCACATCGCGCACCGGCCGCAGCCGACGTTCGGTGCCACGCTGATGCGGTCGCCCACGGCGAAGCCCTGCACCTCGGCTCCGGCCTCGACGACCTCGCCGGTGAGCTCGTGACCGAGCACGCGGGAGGTGCCCTCGGGGATGCGGAAGTGCCCGTGCTTGCTGATGCGCAGGTCGGTGCCGCAGACGCTCGCCGCGCGCACCTTGACGAGCAGGTCGCCCGGGCCGGGAACCGGGACGGGGAGGTCGCCCAGCTCGATGACGCCCGGCCTGCGGAAGATCGCAGCTCTCATCGTGCACCTCCGGAGAGGGAGGACACGGGGGCGCCGGCATCCGCCGCGGCTTCGGCGGACGCTTCCGCCGCCAGTGCGGCCGACAGGGATCCCGCCAGTGCGGCATCCCGCTCGGCCCAGGCCTCGTCCGACACCGCGAAGATCGTCTTGTTCGACCAGCCCGCCCGATCGGCGAGCCGCTCGAACACCAGCGGCGCATCGTCGAGCGACTCGACGTGGCTCACCAGGTCGTCGACGTCGAGGATGCGGCCGAGACAGGCCACCACCATCTCCCAGTCGTTCACCACCCGCGGGGTGATGACCGCGTTCCACGTTCCGCGCAGCACCAGCTCGCGGCGCAGGATGCGCGACACCGTCTCCTTGGGGAGCGCGACGTCGGTGCTCAGGTCACCGAGCAGGATGACCTGCCCCCGATGCGCCGCCGCGTGCACGGCCTGCAGGAAGGTGACGCCGAGCCCGCTGGCCTCCACCGCGATGTCGACGCCTCGGCCGCCGGTCGCCTCGCGGGCGAGGCCGTCCGACGAGCCGGCGGTGGCGTCGAGGGTCTCGAAGCCGAGCTTCTCGGCCACCTGGCGCTTGCGCGCATCGACGTCGGAGACGAGCACGCGCACCACCCCGAGGATCCGCAGCCACTGAGCGGCGAACAGCCCGATCGGCCCGGCGCCGATCACGAGGGCCGAGGCGTTCGGCGGGATCTCCGCCTTGCGCACGGCGTGCAGCGCCACCCCGGCCGGCTCCACCATCGCTCCCGCGATGAGCGAGGCGCCCTCGGGCAGCCGCACGAGGTTGCGCTCCGGCACCCGCAGGTACTCCTCGAGGCCCCCGTCGCGCCGCGACCCGAAGTAGTCGTAGCGCTCGGCGAGCGTGAACTCGCCGATCTCGGTCATCGGATCCGCGGGGTCGGGGATGCACGGGAAGATCGCCACCCGGTCGCCGGCCGAGAAGTCTCCGCTCGGCGAGTCGGCGACCACCGTGCCGGACATCTCGTGACCGAGCACCAGCGGGAACCCGTAGCCCTTGCCCACGCCGAAGCGGAGCACGTCCGAACCGCACACCCCGACGGCGCCGATCCGCACGAGGACGGGGTCGACCCCGACGGGCTCGGGCATCGGCACCTCGGTGACGACCAGGTCGCGCACCCCGCGCAGCACTGCCGCCTTCATCGGCGCTCAGACCTCCATGCCGTACCGGAGCACCTTGTGCGTGGGGTACAGCGAGAAGGTGGGAATGGTCACGTCGGGGGTGCGGGTGGCGATGTAGAGCGCCGCCTCGGCCACGTTCGACACGTCGATGCAGCTGGCCGAGAGGCCCTCCGCGATCTCCTTCTCGTCGAGCCAGCCGTCGGTGTAGGCGGGCAGGTCGCCGTCGTAGAGGCCCTTGTCGATGATCTCGGTCATCGGGGTGCGCACGTGCGAGGGGTTCAGCACGGTCACGCCGATGTTCTTGTCCATGCCCTCGATCAGGATGTTCTTCGACAGGCCGAGCATGCCGTGCTTGGAGGCGCGGTAGGGGCTATGGCCCGGGCCCGAGGCGACCTTGGTCGACGACGAGCCCATGTTGATGATGCGGCCGCCGCTCGGCTGGGTCTCCATGATGAGGAAGGCCTCCCGGCAGCACAGGAACACCCCGGTGAGGTTGGGGCCGATGGTCTTGTTCCACTCTTCGAGCGTCACCTCGGTGATCGGCGGCGCCAGCGAGTCCCGGCCGGCGCTGTTCACCACGAGGTCGAGACGGCCCCACTTCGCCACCGTCTCGGCGAAGAACGAGCGCACCTGGTCTTCGTCGACGACGTTGCCCGTGATCGCGATCACGTCGCCGCCGCGCTCCACGATGTCGGCGGCCACCTGATCCAGTCGCGCGGTGTCGATGTCGACCATCGCGACCTTCGCGCCGTTCGCGGCGTAGCTCCGGGCGACGGCCTCGCCGATGCCGGAGGCCGCGCCGGTGATCAGGGCGACCTTCCCGGTGAGGGCGTCGCCGGGGGTCGGCAGGTAGTCAGGCACCATGGTGGTGCTCCTTTCCAGATGGTTCTCTGATGGTTCGGACCGCGTCGACGGCGGATGCCGCCCGGCGGGTGATCTCGGCGTAGTCGCCGGCGTCGAGCAGATCGCGGGGTGCGATCCAGGTGCCGCCGCAGGCGAGCACGGAGGAGCGCTGCAGGTAGCGGGGCAGGTCGTCGACCCGGATGCCGCCGGTGGGCATGAAGCGGGCGTGCGGATATGGGCCCGCGAGGGCGTCGATGAAGGCGACTCCCCCCAGCACCTCGGCCGGGAAGAGCTTCACCACGTCGGCGCCCAGGTTCAGCGCACGCTCGAGTTCCGAGGCCGTGGCGGCGCCGGGGATGAACTCGAGGCCGTGCTCCGCCGCGCGGGCGACCACCTCCGGCGTGGTGCCGGGGGCGACCCCGAAGTGGGCGCCGGCCTCGACGGCCGCGTCGACCGACCTCGGAGTGAGGAGCGTCCCGGCTCCCACCACGAAGCCGGGACGCTCGTCGGCGACGGCCCGGATGGCGGAAGCCGCGGCATCCGAGCGGAACGTCACCTCCATGCCCGGCAGACCGCCTTCGGAGAGCGCGTCTGCCAGAAGCACGGCTTGTGCGGCCGAGGAGACCACGACCACGGGGATCACTCCCGCGCTCCGGAGGAAGTCGGCGGTGGTCAGCCGGCTCCCCTCGCTCGTCGTGGTCACGACGCCGTCTCCAGGCCGAGCTGCTCGGGGGTCTTCGCGCCCACCATGAGCGCCACCGCATCCCCCATGTCGATCTGCGAGGTCTCGACCAGGGCGATCCTGCGGCCGAGGCGCTGGATGTGCACGCGGTCGGCCACCTCGAAGATCTGCGGCATGTTGTGGCTGATCAGGATGACCGGGATGCCCCGGGCATTGATGTCCTTGATGAGCTTCACCACCCGGCCAGACTCCTTGACGCCGAGCGCGGCGGTGGGCTCGTCGAGGATGACGACCTTCGAACCGAACGCGGCCGCGCGGGCCACGGCGACGCCCTGACGCTGGCCGCCGGAGAGGGTCTCGACCGACTGACCGACGTTCTGCAGGGTCTGGAGGCCGAGCTCGGACATGGCCCCGAGCGCCTCCTGGCGCATCTTCTTCTTGTCGAGCATCCGGAACACGCTGCCGGCGATGCCGGCCCGCCGGAGCTCGCGGCCGAGGAAGATGTTGCTCGCCACGTCGAGCGCCGGCGACACGGCCAGGCTCTGGAAGACGGTCTCGATGCCGAGCCGGCGCGCCTCCACGGGCGACTTCAGCGTCGTGAGCTCGCCGCCGACGAGGAGCTCGCCCTCGTCGGGCTGCACCGCGCCGGAGAGGCACTGGATGAGCGAGGACTTGCCGGCCCCGTTGTCGCCGATCACGGCGAGCACCTCGCCCTGCCGGATCTCGAAGTCGGTCTCGTCGAGCGCGACCACGTGGCCGTAGCGCTTGACGAGCTTGCGCCCTTCGATCACGAGTTCGTGCGAGCGGGCGGACGCCGCTGCGGCACCGCCCGCGGCCGCTGCTGCTGTCGTTTCCGTAGTCATGTCATCGTCCGATCTTGCGCAGGCGCTGGTCGACGGCGACCGCGCCGATGATGAGGATGCCGATGGTGAACTCCTGCCAGAGGTTGTCGAACCCGGCGAGCGAGAGCCCGCTCGAGAAGACGCCCACGATCACGGCGCCCAGCAGGGTGCCCATGATGCGGCCGCGGCCGCCGAACAGACTCGTTCCGCCGATGACGACGGCCGTGATCGAGGCCAGGTTGTACGACGCGCCGGCCGTGGGCGAGATCGAGCCGATGCGGCCGATCAGGAGCCACGCGGTGACGCCGATGATGAGCCCGGCCACGATGTACACCGACATCAGCACGCGGTTGACCCGGATGCCGCTGAGGCGCGCGGCCTCGAGGTTGTCGCCGACCGCGTAGATGTGGGTTCCCCAGGCCGTGCTGCGCAGGATGTACGCGAACACGAGGAACATCAGGATGGTGAGCACCTGCCCGAAGGTGAACGTCGTGCCGAGCACCTGGAAGCCGGTGCCGAGCCAGTTGAACAGCCCCGGCACGTCGGCGTAGGGAACGCTCTCGCCGCCCGAGAGGAAGATGTTGAGCGCGTAGAAGATGCTCAGCGTTCCCAGGGTGGCGATGAACGGCGGGATGTTCAGCTTCGTGACGATGAGTCCGTTGATCGCGCCGCAGGCCACGCCGACGAGGATGCCGAGCACGAGCGCGAGCTCGGGCGGCAGCCCCATGGCGACCGCCAGCTTGCCCATCACGACCTGCGCGAGGAGCATCACGGCGGCGACCGAGAGATCGATGCCCGCGGTCAGGATGATCAGGGTCTGCGCGATGCCGAGCATCGCGATCACCTGCACCTGCTGCAGGATCAGCGAGAAGTTCTGCAGGGTGCCGAAGTTGGGCGAGACGATCGAGAACACGATCAGGGCGAAGACGAGCACCGCGATCGGGCCGATCAGCGGTCGGGAGAGCATCCGCCGCTCGATCCACTGGATCGGCGTCAGCCGCGCTCCGCCGTCGATCTCGACGAGTCCTCGCGGAGACTTCGGAGCCGGGATGCTCGCCCGCTCGTCCTCGCGCGCGTCCGTGGCGCTTCTGGCCATGTCGCTCAGCCCCAGCACTTGTCGAGACCGAAGGTGGTGTCCTCGGAGTCGACGCCTTGTTGCGGCTTGTCGGTGATCAGGGTGACTCCGGTGTTCGTGAAGTCGAGGCCCTCGCTGTTCTGCGGCTTGGTGCCGTCGGCGAGGTACGCCTTCACGGCCTGCAGGGCCTGCTTCGACATCTCGAGCGGGAACTGCATCGAGGTGGCCGCGATGATGCCCTGCTTCACGTTGGTGACGCCGGGGCATCCGCCGTCCACGGAGACGATCGTGATGGCGCCCTGGAGGCCGGCCGCGACGACCGCCTGATAGGCGCCGGCCGCGGTGGGCTCGTTGATCGTGTAGACGAGGTTGATCGTCGGGTCCTTCTGCAGCAGCTTCTCCATGCCCGTGCGGCCGCCGGCCTCGTTGGCGTCGGTGACCTCGTGGCCGATCAGGCGGGGGTCGCTCTCGTCCCACATCTTCGTGGGGTCGGCCAGGTCGATGCCGAAGCCCTCGAGGAAGCCCTGGTTGCGGGCGACGTCGACCGGGATCTGGTCGGTGCTGAGGTCGAGGGTGGCGATGCGCGCCGGGGTGCTGCCGAGTGCGGCCTTGGCCCACTCGCCGACCAGTTCACCGGCCAGTTTGTTGTCGGTGGCGAAGGTGCCGTCGACGCCGGAGCCGTCTCCGAGCGGCGAGTCCATGGCGAACACCACGATGCCGGCCTGCTGGGCCTTCTTGATGGCGGGCACGATGCCGTCGCCGGCCGGGGTGATGAGGATCGCCTTGGCGCCCTGGGCCGTGAAGTTCTCGATCGCCTTGATCTGGGAGTCGACGTCGCTCTGGCCGTCGCCGCTCGCGACCTGGAGGTTGAACCCCAGCGAGGCGGCCTCGGTCTTGGCGCCGTCGGTCATCTTCACGTAGAAGGGGTTGTCCTGGGTCTTGATGATGAGGCCGACGAGGGGCTCACCGGAGTTCGCAGAGGATGCGCCGGCGCATCCGCTCAGGCCGAGGAGCAGCATCGCTCCTGCGGCGGTCGCAGCGACGATGCTGCGAGTTCGTACGTTCATGATTTCCTCTCGGGGGGTGGGAAATGTTTACCGATGGATTTAGGATAGGGGAAATTTCTTCGATTGCAAGAGAGCGTTGAAAATTTCTTAAGAGAGCTCGACGGGCTCCCCGCCGCGTCGGGCGGACTCCGCCGCCGCGAGCACGAGGGCGATCGAGCCGAGGTTGTCACGCCCGCTCGGCACGGGCTCCCGGCCCTCGCCCAGGGCGTCGAGGAACTCGTCCAGCACGGCGGCCCGCTCCTCCTGGGGCATGTCGACGAGCGACATCGCCATCACGTCATCGCTCTTCTCGAGTCCCCCGGGCAGATAGATGGTGTCGGCGAACTCGGAGGGCCGCAGGGTCACCTCGTTCGCCGCCCAGTGCAGCGAGCCGCGGGTGCCGTGGACGTCCCAGGAGCCGTCCCAGGTGGTGAGCGGCCCTCGGGAGACGTAGCTCCCGGTCCAGGACACGACCGCGCCGTCGGCCGTCTCGAACTCCACGAGCGCGCTCGCGTTGCCGGCGAACCACGACCAACTCGGATTGAAACTGCGCGCCCGCACCCGGACCGGTTCGAGCCCGAAGACGCCACGCACGAAGTCGAAATGGTGGATCGCCATGTCGACGATCAGCGGCTCCGCCATCTCGGTGCGGAACCCCGTGAACGGCGACGCCTTCTGGAAGGTGCCGAAGACCTGCTCGACCCGCCCGATCCGGCCGGTCGCGATGAGCTGCTGCACGGTGCGCGGCCCGCGGCGGAAGCGGAAGGTCTGCGAGATCATCAGCGCCCGGCCGAGCGAGTCGGCGAGTTCGACCACCGGGCGCGCCTCCTCGAGGGTGGGGGCGAACGGCTTCTCGAGCAGCACGTCGAGCCCGGCGTTCAGACACAGGATGCTCACGGGGGCGTGCAGAGCGGGCGGCACGACGACGAGCGCCGCGTCTGCCGCGATCGCAGCCAGGGCATCCTCGGGCCGGGTGAACCGGGCCGCCTCCGGGAGCCCGAGCGCGTCGCCGACCGACCGGAGCGCGGCGGCATCCGAGTCGACGATGGCGACGAGCTCGGAGCGCGGGGAGGCGGCGAGCTCGCGTGCCCAGCCCTCCCCCCACCAGCCGAGGCCGATCTGGATGAAGCGGCGCACCGACTGCTCAGAAGATCGCACGACGGATGCCCCCGTCGACGGAGACGGCAGAGCCGGTCGTGGCGGCCGCCTGCTCGGAGCTGAGGTACACCACGAGGTTGGCCACCTCCTCGGTGCCGACCGCGCGCTGGATGATCGAGGTGGGCCGGTGCTCCTTCACGAAGGCGTCGGTCTGCTCGCGGGGCGAGAGGTGCGCGTTGGCGCCCATCTTCACGACGAAGTCGGAGACGCCCTCGGAGAACGTCGTGCCGGGCAGCACCGAGTTGACCGTGACGCCCGTGCCCGCCATCCGCTCGGCCAGCCCGCGGGCCACGCCCAGCTGCATCGTCTTCGTGGCGCCGTAGTGCATCATCTCGGGCGGGATCTGCAGGGCCGACTCGCTCGAGACGAAGACCACGCGGCCCCAGCCGTTCTCGACCATGCCGGGCAGGTAGTGACGCGCGGTGCGGATGCCGCTGAGCACGTTGACCTCGAAGAAGCGCAGCCACTCCTCGTCGTCGATGTCGAAGAAGTCGCGGGGCTCGAAGATGCCGAGGTTGTTGACGAGCACGTCGACGGCCGGCACGGCCTCGAAGAGCGCGTGGGCCCCCGCGGCACCGCTGAGATCGGCGGCCACCGGGGTCACCGTGCCCGCGAAGCCGGCGGCGTCGAGGGAATCGGCGGCGGCCCGGAGTTTGGCGGCGTCACGGCCGGTGATGACGACGTCGGCCCCGGCCTCGGCGAGCCCGGCGGCGACGGCCAGCCCGATGCCCTGACTGGAGCCGGTGACGAGGGCCTTCTTGCCGGTGAGTTCGATGCGCATCAGAGTGCTTCCTTTCGTAGGTACCGGGTCGCTGCGACGGCGCCGATCAGCGCCACCCCGGTGAAGATGGGTTCGAGCCAGAACGGGGCGCCGAGCAGCGCCAGGCCGGTGGTGCCGACCTGCAGGGTGACGACCGCGATCACCGTGCCCCACACGTTGAACGTGCCGGGCGAGATGGCGGTCGCACCGAGGTAGGCGGCGGCGAAGGCCGGCAGCAGGAACGGCGGACCGACGGTCGGGTTGCCGCTGCCGAGGATGCCGGCCTGCACCACGCCCGCGATCCCGGCGAGCGCGCCGGCGCCCGCGAACGCTCCGATCGTCAGGCGCGCGACGGGCACGCCCGACAGGCGCGCCGCATCCTTCGAGCCGCCGATGGCGTAGAGGAAGCGGCCGATCGGCGTCATCGTGAGCACGTAGGCAACGACGATCGCCACGATCGCAGCGTAGACGACGGGCAGGGGGATGCCGAAGAGATCGCCCTTTCCGAGCGAGGTGAGCTCGACCGGGATGTTCTCGTAGAAGACGTTGCCGAGCGTGTAGGCGCCGATCACGCCGGTCAGCACCGTGCTCATGCCGATCGTGACGATGAACGAGTTGATTCCCACCTTCGTGACGAGCAGTCCGTTCACCACGCCCACGAGTGTGCACGCGGCGACGGCGATCACGATCGCGAGGTACACCGGAACACCCTGTTGCGAGGTGAGGCCGGTGACGAGGATGAGGCCGAGGCCGAGGTTCGCCGCCACCGAGAGGTCGAGCTCGCCGACGATGAGCGGCAGCAGCAGTCCGATCGCCAGGATCGTGAGCACGGCCTGGAGGTTGAGAACCGTCTTGAGGTTGTCGATCGTGGCGAAGGTGCTCGGCGCGAGGATGGAGAACACGACGACGAGCAGCACGAGCAGGAGCGGCAGGGCGATCCGGGCGAACAGCAGCGAGCGCGGCTCTCGGGGGTGCGGGTCCGCCGGCGGCACGGCCGCCCGGGCGGCGGTCTCGGTGGGCGGTTCGTGGAGTGGGGTGGATCGGGGCGCGTTCATGCCGGGGGCTCCTGTCGTGAGGGGGAAGGTTCGGCGGCAGCGTCGTCGTCGAAGTACATCGCCTGGGTCACCCGCTGCGGCGTGAGCCCGGCCGTCGGCCAGTCGGCGACGAGCCGGCCGTTGCGCAGCACCAGCACGCGGTGGCTGAGCGCGATCGTCTGCTCGATCTCGGAGGAGATGAGCACCACGGCCGCGCCGTTCTCCGCCGCGGCGGCGATCATCCCGAAGATCTCGGCGCGGGCTCCGACGTCGACCCCCTGCACCGGCTCGTCGAACACGAGCAGGGCCGGGTCGGTCTCGAGCCACTTCGCGATGACGACCTTCTGCTGGTTGCCGCCGGAGAGCACGCGGAATTTGCGGCCGGCCGCGGCCGGGCGCACGTCGTACTCGCGGATCAGCTCGCGCACGCGACTGCGCTCACGACCGCGGGAGAGCCGGGTGCCGCGCCAGAACCGCCGGATGGTGGTGAGGGTGAGGTTCTCGGCCACGCTCATGTCGAGCACCCCGCCCTCCCGCCGGCGGTCCTCCGGGATGAGGGCGATGCCCGCGGCGACCGCCCGGCGGGGGGAGTGGCGGCCCAGCACGCGACCCCGCAGCTCGATCCGGCCGGCGGTCGCGGCCTGCTCGCCGAAGAGGATGCGGGCGAGTTCGCTGCGGCCCGAGCCGAGCATCCCCGCCACTCCCACGATCTCGCCCGGGCGCAGGCGGAAGCCCACGTTCTCGAGACGGTTGCCCGAGAGGCCGTCGACGGTGAGGACGGAGTCGCCCGCGGGCGCGGTGTCGCGGCTCCGCACGATCGTCTCCACGTCGCGGCCGACGATGTGACGAACGAGCGAACCGGTGTCGGTGTCGCTGATGCGCACGGTGTCGACGTTCTCGCCGTCGCGGAGGATCGTGGCCCGGTCGACGAAGGCGCCCAGCTCGTCGAGCTTGTGCGTCACGTAGAGCACGGCGACCCCGCGCTCCACGACCTTGCGCACGGCGGCGAACAGCCGGGCCGCCTCGGCGTCGGGGAGCGCCGCGGTGGGCTCGTCGAGCACGAGCACGCGCGCGCCCGCGCCGGCTGCACTGAGCGCCCGGGCGATGGCGACGATGGTCTGGGAGGCCACCGGGAGGTCGGCGACCCTCGCCCGAGGGTCGAGGTCGGCGTGGCCGAGGGCCGCCAGCTCCGCCGAGGCGCGGGCCCGGAGCGCCCGCCAACGGATCGGCGCCAGCCCACGCGTGTCGTAGTGCTGCGAGAGGGCGAAGTTCTCGGTGATCGAGAGGGTGGGCACGAGCCCGAGATCCTGGTGCACGAAGACCAGGCCGAGCTGGGCCGCCTTCGCCGGCGGATACGGCAGATCGACGAGCTCGCCGTCGATCCGCAGCTCGGCACCCTCATCCGGTTCGTAGAACCCGGCGAGGCACTTGATGAGCGTCGACTTGCCGCAGCCGTTCTGGCCGAGCAGAGCATGCACCTCGCCCGCGACGAGCTCGAGGTCCACTCCTTTCAGCGCCCGTTGCCCGGCGAAGGACTTCGCCAGCCCGCGCACGGAGAGAACCGTGCGCGGGCCGGCGGAGACCGGGATGACGTCGGTCACTTCACGCCCCAGGACTTCTCGTACAGGACGTTCGCGTCGAAGTCACCGTCCCAGCCACCGGTGGCCGGGGCGTTGTCGGCCGTGATGAGCTTGCCGGTGACCCCTTGGTCGACGCCGTCCTTGCCGTTGAAGATGCGGTTGAGGTTGTCGACCTGGCCGTAGCCGGCGCGGTTGAACGCGAATCCGATGGACGCGGCCTGGAAGCCGTTCGTGCGGATCATCTCGGTGTTGGCGACGTCCGCGTCGACGGAGATGCCGAAAGCCTTCTGCGGGTCGGCGAGCCCCGCCTGCTGGAGGCCCTGCGAGATGAACAGCATCGCGGCGTCGAAGCCGGCGAAGAGCACGTTGTAGTCGGGGTTCGCACGGGCGAGCTGAGCCACCCGGCTCGGCGCGGTGGTGGAGATCTCCGCGGCCAGGAACGACCCCTCCGCGACCTGCTCGCAGCCGGCTCCGGCGGCCTGGCAGTCGGCGATGAACTGCTTCAGCCCCGCCACACGGGCCTTGACGGTGTCGAACTCGTCGTCGGTGAGGATGATGAACTTCGGCGGGGCGCCGAACCGGGCCTGCGCCTCGAGGTAGGCGTATTCGCCGAGCAGGTATCCGGCCTTGTTGTTCTGGTCGAGCGGCGGGATCACCGCCTGGTAGAGGTCGTCGGTGTTGCCGCACATGTTGCAGACCACGGCGATGCCCGCGGTGCGGGCCGCCTTGATGTCGGCCTGGAAGGGCGCCGCATCCGTCGAGGTCAGGAGGATGGCGTCGGCCTTGCTGGAGATGGCGCGCTGGATGGCGGCGGAGATCTTCGATCCGTCGCTCGCCGGGTCGTCGATGGTCGCCTTCCAGCCGAGCAGCTGCGCGGCCTCCTGCGTGGAGCGCGCGGGCCGGGCGCAGCCCTCGACCGCCATGGAGCACGGGATGATGACGAGCGACTTGCCGCTCACGACGGGCGGGCCGTCGGTCGGCACCGGGTTCGACTCGGGGGTCTGCGCGGCCGAGCCCTTCTCCACGTCGGCCTTCACCTTCGCCTGGAAGGCGGCGGTGTCGGCGCTCGAGGCGGTCGAGGTGGGGGCGGTCGTGCCGCCGGCGCCTCCACCGGCACAGCCGGCCAGGGCCAGGGTCGCCGTCGCTGCGAGGGCTGAGCCGAGCAGGACGAGCCGGTGCCGGCGGGAGTTTCTACGCTGAAACATGAGTGATGGCCTCTCTCAGGGTGCGCGCCGCCCGCTCGGGGAGGAGTGGCGCGTGTTCACCGTCCTTGGTGATGGGGCCGAGGTTAGCAAGAAGTTTCTGTTTCTGCCTAGTTAAAAGTAGTAATTACTGTTTTCTTCGACGAGACACTCAGGTGAGCGGCGGCTCGCCGAACACTGTCGAGCAGCCCAAGGCGCGTGCTACTGTGGTCTGACCGTGTGGTCTGACCACATTCGGCTATCCGAGACGCGAGGAGGCAGAGCAGCGTGACCGACGCATCCGTCGCCCCTCTCGACACCGCCCGCGCCTGGGAGGTCGTGCTGCAGCACATCGAGGGCGAGCTGATCTCGGGCGCGCTCAGGCCCGGCGATCACCTGCCCGCCGAACGGGCCCTCGCCGCCGAGCTTCGGGTCGGGCGCTCGAGCGTGCGCGAGGCCATCCGGGTGCTCGAGGTGCTGGGGCTCATCCGCACCCAGTCGGGATCCGGGCCGCAATCGGGCGCCATCATCATCGCCCGGCCCTCCGGCGGCCTGGCCGCTCTCGTTCGGCTGCAGGTGGCGGCCCACGGCTTCGCGGTGCGCGACGTGGTGAAGACGCGCCTCGTGCTCGAGTCGGCCGTGGTGACCGAGCTCGCAGAGAATCCCGCCGCCGAGCTGAGTGCGGCCCGCGAGCTGCTCGACGCCATGGAGGCCGTGCCGGCCGCGGATGCGCCCGCCACGTCGCGAGACGAGTTCCTCACCCTCGACCAGGCCTTCCATCTCGCGCTGGCCGCGGCCTCGGGCAACGAGGTGATGGCCGCCATGATGGGCGGCCTGCGCGACTCCGTCGAGGCCTACGTGCGCGTGGGGGCATCGTTCCTCCCGTCGTGGGAGACCACCTCCGCCCGCCTCAAGACCGAGCACCGCGGCATCGTGGCGGCGATCGACGACGGCGATGCGGAGCTGGCGCGCACGCGCATCCGCGAGCACATCGAGAGGTACCACGCCGAGACCGACGTCTCGGGCATCCACGCCCACACCCCCTAGACACCACCGGCGGCCGCGAGCCGCACCGACCACCCACCGACCGGAGGAACACCATGGTTCAGCGCCGCATCCCCAAGATCAAAGACCTCGCCCCGCTCATGCAGTTCAAGGCGCCCGAGCTCAACGCCAAGAAGCGCCGGCTCGCCGCCGCGCTCACCGTCGAAGACCTGCGCACCATCGCCAAGCGCCGCACCCCGAAGGCCGCGTTCGACTACACCGAGGGCGCGGCCGAGGCCGAGATCAGCCTCTCGCGCGCGCGTCAGGCCTTTCAGGACATCCAGTTCAACCCCGCCATCCTGCGCGACGTCTCGACCGTGAACACCGGATGGGACGTGCTCGGCGCCCCCGTCGCCCTGCCCTTCGGCATCGCGCCCACGGGCTTCACGCGCATGATGCAGACCGAGGGCGAGGTGGCCGGGGCGGGCGCTGCCGGCGCGGCGGGCATCCCGTTCTCGCTCTCCACCATGGGCACCACCGCCATCGAAGACGTGAAGGCCGCGAACCCCACGGGGCGCAACTGGTTCCAGCTCTACATGTGGAAGGACCGCCCGCGCTCGATGGCGCTCGTCGAGCGCGCCGCAGCCGCCGGCTTCGACACGCTGCTCGTGACCGTCGACGTGCCCGTGGCCGGCGCGCGGCTGCGCGACAAGCGCAACGGTTTCTCCATCCCGCCGCAGCTCACGGCCGGAACCGTAGTGAACGCCATCCCGCGGCCGGAGTGGTGGATCAACTTCCTCACCACCGAACCGCTCGCCTTCGCCTCGCTCGACCGCTGGTCGGGCACCGTCGGCGAGCTGCTGGACTCGATGTTCGACCCCACGGTGACCTTCGAGGACCTCGAGTGGATCAAGGCGCAGTGGCCCGGCAAGATCGTGGTGAAGGGCGTGCAGAACATCGCGGATGCCCGCCGGCTCGCCGACCTCGGCGTCGACGGCATCACGCTCTCGAACCACGGCGGGCGCCAGCTCGACCGGGCGCCGATCCCCTTCCACCTGCTGCCGGATGTCGCGCGCGAGCTCGGCAAGGACATGGAGATCCACCTCGACACGGGCATCATGTCGGGGGCCGACATCGTCGCCTCCGTCGCGCTCGGCGCCCGCTTCACGCTCGTGGGGCGCGCCTACCTCTACGGGCTCATGGCCGGGGGACGCGAGGGCGTCGACCGCATGATCGGCATCCTCGGCGAGCAGATCTCGCGCACCATGCGCCTGCTCGGGGTGAACTCGCTCGAGGAGCTGAACCCCTCGCACGTGACGCAGCTCGAGCGACTCGCACCGCGCGTGGTGGCGCCGGCGGCCGTGCAGGCGGCCGAGGCGGCGCCGGCGAAGCGCGCACCGGCGCGCAAGCCTGCCGCGGCGGCCGCTGCTGCCGCCTCAGCCGCCGCGAACTAGGGGGCCCGACCGCCCCCGCCCGTCGACCGGTCGCATTGTGCCCCCATCGCGGCCTCGGAGCGGCACAATGCGACCGGTCGATGCGAGAGGTGGCGGCTCAGCCCTCGAGGTCGGCGAGGGTGGGCGGGTTCGCGCCCGCGCGGGAGACCGTGACGGCCGCGCAGCGGGCGGCGAAGGCGCCGAGGTCCTGGAGCCGGGCGGCGTCGAACGCGCTGCCGTCGCGCAGCGCCTCGGGGGCGATGCCCTCGTCGAGCATCGCGGCCAGCCGGCAGATCAGGGCGCTCATGAACGAGTCGCCCGCGCCGATGGTGTCGGCCACCACGACCGGGGCGCCGGCCACGGACATCCGCTCGGCCGCGGTCGCGAGGATCGCGCCGTCGCCACCCCGGGTCACGACGACCAGCGCCGGGCCGAGGGCCAGGATGCGGTCGATCGCGTCGTCGGCCGAGGCGCCCGGATAGAGCCAGGCCGCGTCTTCGTCGCTGAGCTTCAGCAGGGTGCTGAGCGCCGCGATCTCGGCGAACCGCTCGAAGGCCGCGGCGTGCGTGCCCACCAGAGCGGGGCGGATGTTGGGGTCGAAGGTCACGACGGCGCCGGCGGCCCGGGCCTCGCGCAGCCCCGCGACGACCGTCGAGGCGCCCGGCTCGACGAAGGCGCCGAGCGAGCCGGCGTGCACGATGTCGGCCGTGGGCATCCGGATGCCGTCGGGCAGTGACCAGCGCACGTCGAAGTCGTACTCGGCCGATCCGTCGGTCTGGATGTGCGCGGTGGCCGAGGACGTCTGCTCGTCACGGAAGGACTCGGGCGCGATGGTGACGCCCGCCGACTCGAGGTGCTGCACGATCGCCTCGCCGCGCTCGTCGGCGCCGAGGGCGGTGAGCAGCGTGACGGGCACGCCGAGGCGCGCGACGCCGAGCGCGATGTTCATGGGCGAGCCGCCCGGATGCTCGACGAGGATGGGCGAGCCGTCCACCTCGGGGGCGTCGACGACGTCGATGAGCGATTCGCCGACGGCGAGCACGGATGCGGTCACGGCCTGCCTCTCTGCTGCTGCGGTCGCCGCGTGCGGCGGTGCTGCTTCAGCCTAGACGCCGGGGCGGTCTGGCGATGGGGTCGGCGGGGCGGTCATTGCCCGGCCCGATCGGGGGGCGCCCGGCCCGGCGCCGGCGGCGCACCGGGCCGGCTGCGGCGCGGGCGCCGGGTGGCCGCGTAGCCTGCTGAGGTGCCTCTCGACCCCGACCCCTTCGACCGCTACGGCTCCGACGTGCTCGCCGACTACAAGCGCCGGGCCGCGCCCGTGGCCCTGCCGACGGTCGAGGCCGTGTTCGACCTCGTGGTGGAGGAGGTCGCGAGCGACTTCTGCGGCAGTGTCGTGAGCGTCGAGGGCCGCATGGTGGAGCTCGAGGACCGGCACGGCAAGCGGCGGGTGTTCCCGCTCGGCGGCGGATTCCTGCTGGAGGGCCGCCCGGTGCAGCTCGTGCATCCGAAGGCCGCGGCTCCGGCGGGCCGGCAGCGCACCGCCTCTGGTTCGTTCGCAGCGCCGCTCGAACGCGCGCGCGTCGCCCGCCCGAGCCGCATCTACGTGGAGGGGCGGCACGACGCCGAGCTCGTCGAGAAGGTGTGGGGCGACGACCTGCGCGGCGAGGGCGTGGTGGTCGAGTACCTCGAGGGCGTCGACGACCTCGACGCGATCGTGCGCGACTTCGCGCCGACGCGCGCGCGCCGCGTCGGCGTGCTCGTCGACCACCTCGTGGCCGGATCGAAGGAGAGCCGCATCGCCGAAGCCGTGGCGCGCGGGCCGTTCGGGGCGCACGTGCTCGTGGTGGGGCATCCCTTCGTCGACATCTGGCAGGGCGTCACGCCGAAGGCCCTCGGCATCCGGGCCTGGCCCACGGTGCCGCGAACGCTGGAGTGGAAGCACGGCATCTGCGAGGCCTTCGGCTGGCCACACGCCTCGCAGGCCGACATCGCGCACGCCTGGAAGCGCATCCTCTCGCGCGTGAACTCCTACACCGACCTCGAGCCCGTGCTGCTCGGCCGGGTCGAGCAGCTCATCGACTTCGTGACCGAGCCCGAGTAGCCGGCGCCGGCATCGACCAGTCGCACTGTGCCCCTCAAAGGCCACAATGGGGGCCACCTGCGACTGTTCGATGGGCCGGATGCGGTCAGTCGTCGCCGAGGAGGATGGCGGCGGCCGCGATCATCTCGAGCATCCGCTCGCGCATGTGGCCGATGTGCTTCTTGACGGCCGGCTCGATGCCCGCGTAGTCGTGGGCCACCATGGCCCGGTAGAGCTCGTCGTACTCCTCGGCGCAGGACAGCAGCCGGCTCTGCATCGATGCGGCGCGCAGCCAGAAGCGCTGGATGCGGCGGCGCGTCTCGCGCACGGTCTCGGCCACGAGCACGTTGCCCGAGAGAGTGTTCGCGTACCGGTGGAAGAGCTGGTCGGCGAGCGCCCAGCCGGCGCGGTCGTCGTTGCCGGCGGCCCGGTACATGTCGTCGACGTAGCCCTTGAGCTGGGCGGCCTCCTCGTCGGTGAGGGTGCTCGAGGCCTTGCGGCAGATGTAGGTGTCGAGCACCTCGAGCAGGTCGCAGGCGTCGTTGACCTCGGTGGCGGTGAGCTGCGAGACCGTGAAGCGCGCGTTGTCGGTGCGCTTGACCAGCCCCTCCTTCTCGAGACGCTGCAGCGCTTCGCGCACGGGCGTGCGGCTGATGCCCAACTGGGTGGCGAGCCGGTTCTCCGAGAGCGGCGAGCCCGATCGCAGGCGGAAGCCCGTGATCTCGTTCAGCAACCACTCGTACGCTTCGTCGACACGCGAACCCGCCTCTGCGGAAACGGCCATCATCACCTGCCTTCAGCATCCGATTCTAGCGGCGCATCCGCGTCATGAATCCGGCCCGATGCCGTCTCCTCAGTGACCGCACCGACGAGCGGCTCACACCGGCCGGGCACCCACCCGGCGGCGAGAAGGGGACAAGCCACCATGCATCCGCACCCGGACGACCACCTCGAGCTGGACAGCAGCACCGGCGAAGACGGCCGCGCCCGCGACGAACGCACCGTCATCGCGCCCGAGCTCCTGGCCCGAGCGGTCGCCCGTGCCGGTGCCGACGAGGGCTGGGAGGCCGCCGCCGCGCTCATCAACCGGCACTGGGACCGGTACGCGAACTCCGAACCCGCCCTGCTGCTCGCCGCGTTCAAGGCCCTGCCGGGCGAGGCTCTCGTGGAGCACCCCGCCCTCCTCGCGGGCGCGAACTACCTGCAGCACCTGGTCGTCGCGGCCGATCCGCGCCGTTTCCATGACAACGCGGCGGATGCCGTGGGCCGGGCCCCGGATGGCGGCGCCGCCTTCGACCGGCTCGTCGCGGCCACCTCCCGGTCGTCGGGGCACCGCACCGCCGGCCGTCTGCGGGAAGCGCGCCGATTCGCGGCTGAAGGCCGGCGCCTCCTCGACGGGCTCACCGACGTGGAGCGCGCCCCGCTGCGCGACACGCTGCCGCACCTGCTCGTGCAGTGGGGCCTCGCCCACCAGTTCGCCGACCTCGGCGGCGTGCGGACGTTCGAGGAGGCCTACGAGCTCGCCTCGCTCACCGGCCAGCCGGCCATCGCCCGGCGGGCGGCCGCCCTGCTCGCCTGGCTGCACGCCGACCGGGGTCAGCTCCACGAGGCCGAGGGGTGGGTCGCACGGGCAGCCGCCTCCGGCGTTCCGACCCCACGCTACGACGCCCCGTTGCACCTGGCCGCGGCGCTCATCGGGAACGACCGGCTCGACACCGCCGCCACCGCCGCCGCCCTCGGTGCGCTCGACGAGGTGGACATCGGAGAGCACTGGGCGGCTGCACTCTGGGTTCGCGCCTGGGCGGCACGCTCCGCCGAGCAGGCCGTTCTGCTGCAGCAGCGCCTCGAGGCTGAACTGGCGCGCACGACCCCGGCGGTGACCACCGGCGGCGCGAACCGGCGTTACCTCCTGGCCGCCTCCGCCCAGCTCGCCACCCTCCGAGGCCTCCCGCTCGACGCCGGCGACGCGGTGCGCTTCGCCCTCGACGACACCGATCCTTTCGATGCCGTCATGACGGCGGCCTCCGCCTACCGTGCCGGCAACGCCCGCGAGGTGCTCCGTCACGCCGCCACGGCCACCGGCGGCCGCAGCCCGCGCATGCGGGCGGGCGCACAGCTGCTCGTCGCCGCCGCGCGGCAGCTCATGAAGGCTCCGGATGCCGCGGCCGACGCCTTCCGGCTGGCCCACGCGGTCATCGAGGCCGAAGGGCTGCACGCGAGCTACGGCATCCTGACCCCGACGCATCGCGAGGCGCTGTTCGAGCTCACGGGTCTGCGGTCGCCCGCCATCCGGTTGCTCGGAGCCGTCGGCGAGCAGGCGCCGCCCACCGCCACCGACGCCCTCGCATCGCTGACGCCCCGCCAGCGCGACGTGCTGATCCTGCTGGCGCAGGGCAGGACCGGCACCGAGATCAGCCGGGAGCTCTTCGTGAGCCCGAACACCGTGAAGACCGTCACGGCACACCTCTACCGCAAGCTCGGCGTGCACACGCGGGCCGAGGCGGCGGGCATCGCGTTCCGGGCCGGGCTGGCCTGAGCCCCCGGCGTCGCCGGGTCGGAGGGCCGGGCCGGCGCGGACCCGGATCAGAGGACGGGTGCGGGTCAGGGAGTCGGGTAGCCCGGCGCGCCCCGCAGGGTGCCGTCGGAGTAGCGCACCACGAAGTCGCCCGTGGGGAAGTCCCAGAGATACCCCGAGGTCCAGGTGCCCGCGGCGTCGAGCGGGAAGACGTCGCTCGTCCAGTCGACGACCCCCGTGGGGCTCCGGTGCGCGAGCTGGAAGGTTCCGCCCGGGGTGCCGATGACCGTGACACGGTAGATCCAGCCCGGGATGACCTCGTCGACCTGCAACGACGGCGGCGCGTCGAGCACGACGGCCACGGGAATGCCGGCCGGGGAGACGAGGGTTCCGCCGGAGTCGGTCACCGACTGGGTGACGGTGATTCCGGATGCGCCGGGCCGCAGGCCGTCGAGGGGCAACGTCCAGGCGCCGGTCGCGTCGGCGGTGGTGGTCCAGGTCTCCACCTCGTCGTGGCCCGGGGCCGCCTCGCCGGGCACCGGGATGCGCGTGGCCGTGATCGTGGCGCCGGGCTCGGCGGAGACTCCGGCCAGCACCGGGGAGAGGGCGGTCGGGCCGGCGACGAGGGTGGTGGCCGGGGCCTCGGGAGGCTGAGGGGTGGGGGTTGGAGTTGGAGTCGGCGTGGGGGTGGGGGTCGGGGTCGGCGTGGGGGTCGACGTTGGAGTGGGAGACGGCGTCGGGGTCGGCATGGGCGACGGTGTGACGGTCGGCTTCGGGGCGGGGGTGGCGGCAGCCGTGGACGCCGGCGGGGCCTCGACCTCGGGCGCGACGCCGGGGGGCGGAGCGCTGACGACCGGGCGCGACGTCGGCCGGGTCGTGGGCGCATCCGGAGCCGGGGCCGGAGTGGGGGCGGCTGTGGGCGTCGCCGTGCTCGCCGGGGCGACGGGGTCGATCAGGCTCGGCGAGGAGTCGGAGGGCGAGCCGTTCGCGGAGTCCCCGGCGGGTGCACCGGCATCGGCGACGGTGGTGCCGGCGTCGGCGGCCTGCGACCAGACGGGCCCGAGGGTGACGGCGAGCGCGATTCCCGCGCCGGCGAGCACGGCGACGGCTGCGGCGGCGATCCCGACGATGGCTCCGGCAGCGAGGCCGCCACCACCGCCCGCAGCTCCCGCGCCGCCGCCCGCGCTGCCCGCGCCGCCGCCCGCACCGCTGGCAGCCGCTCCGGCTGAAGCACCGCCGGCCGAAGCGCTCCCCGCCGACGCCGATCCGGCCACGCCCGCGCCACCGAGCGAACTGGCGCTGGCGCCGCCCCCGGCGACCCCCGCGGAAGCACCGCCGGCTGCAACCGCACCGCCGGTCGCACCGCTCCCGGCCGACGCCGAGCCTGCCGCGCCCGCACCCGGAAATCCGGTGAGCGACGCAAGATGCGCCGAGGCGCCGGCAGAGACCGAGCCGCCGCCGAGACCGCCGCCGACCCCCGCGCCGCCGGCCGCACCCGCCGCCGCTGCCGCCGCACCCGCGCCGTGCTGCAGCGCCGCGAGGTACACGCCGGCACCGGTGAGCCCGGCCGCGAGCGGAAGCATCACCAGGGCGATGCGCGAGCCGATGTGCGCGGCCTCTTCGGCCACGATCTGGCACTGCGCGCATCCGTCGAGGTGCTCGGCGACCTGCGCGGTGGCGCGGGCGCCGAGCGAGCCGCGAGCGTAGGCCGCGAGCCGTTCGACCGTCGAGCGGCACTCCGGGTCGGTCGATTTCGACGAGAGGTGCACGCTGATCCAGGCCTGGCGGAGTCCCTCGCGGGCGCGCACGGCGAGCGCCGCCACGGCATTCGGCTTCATGCCGAGCAGCGGGGCGACGTGCCGGGGGCTCATCGCCTCGACCTCGGTATACCAGAGCACCTCCTGCCACCGGGTGGGCAGCGAGCGGAACGCCCGCGCCGTGGTGGAGCGGTCGAGCGAGGCGAGCACCTCGTCCTCGCTCGTGGTCGGGTCTTCGAAGGCGTCGGCATCCTCCACCTGCACGGGCTGCTGCACGCGCCCCCACGAGGAGGCCACGTTGCGCACGGTGGTGAAGAGGTAGGGCCGGAATGCGCCGGTGGGCCCGCCGCCGCCCCGGATGGCGCTGAACACCTTCGCGAAGGCCTCGGCCACCACGTCGTCGGCGTCGAGGCTCGTGAACGACCGCGCCACGGTGAGAGCCGCGCGCGAATGCCGCTGCCAGAGCTCGCCGAAGGCGGTGCGGTCGCCGGCGCGGCTCAGCTCGATCAAGGCGCTGTCGGATGCGCTCGAGATGTCGGCCATCCCGATTTCCTTCCCCCCAACCCCTGATGAACCAGTGTAGAGGTCGTCGGGGCCCTCGCTCACGTCAGTCCGCCGGCGAGCGCCACGACGGCGAGCGCGATGGCCAGCCATGCCACGGCGGCTGCGGCGAGCCCGTAGAGCAAGCCCCGCGATGCGTCGAGCGACTCCGTGTACTCGGCCTCGGGTGCCATACGACTCTCCTCTCGGGCCGCACTCCGCCACCCCTCACCCCAAGAGACGCCCGCCCTCCCCTTTCATGACGCCACTCCCCTCCCGTCCCCTCTCCACCCATCCCGTCCCCTCTCCACCCACCCCTGCCAAAAACAAGGAGTCTTGGCTCGACTCGCCGGTCGCCGAGGTGGGATCCTCGGCGTGGCGGGCCAAGACTCCTTGTTTTTGGCAGGCGGAGGGTGGCCGAGCTGGTCTGGCCCGGGGGGGGAGGCGGGGTGTGGGGTGGGTCAGCGGGAGACGGCGGCCGGGGCGGCGGTCGGCACCGCGGCGCCGAGCTCGCCGAGCACGGCGCTCAGCTGGTCGACCGCCCAGTCGAGGTCTTCGGGGTCGATCACGATCGGCGGGGCGAGTCGGATGGTGGACCCGTGCGTGTCCTTCGCCAGCACGCCCCGCTCCATCAGAAGTTCACACACCTGGCGGCCAGTGCCGAGAGCCGGGTCGATGTCGATGCCGGCCCAGAGTCCGGCGCCCCGCACCGCGACCACACCGTGCCCGAGCAGTTCGCCGAGGCGGCGCTGCAGCCGCTCGCCGAGCAGGGTGGCGCGGCTCTGCATCTCGCCCGTGGCGAGCATCCGCACCACGGCGGTGCCGACGGCCGCCGCCAGCGGGTTGCCGCCGAAGGTCGAACCGTGCTCGCCCGGACGCAGCACGCCGAGGATGTCGCGGTTCGCGACCACCGCCGACACCGGCACGATGCCGCCGCCGAGCGCTTTGCCGAGCAGGTAGACATCCGGAACCACGCCCACGAGGTCGCACGCGAAAGTGGCGCCGGTGCGGCCGAGACCCGACTGGATCTCGTCGGCGATGAACAGCACCTCGTTCTCAGTGCAGAGCTCGCGAACGCGCGCCAGGTAGCCGGCCGGCGGCACGATGATGCCGGCCTCGCCCTGGATCGGCTCGAGCAGCACGGCGACGGTGGTGTCGTCGATGGCGCGGCCCAGCGCATCCGCGTCTCCGTAGGGAACGCGCACGAACCCGGGGGTGAAGGGGCCGAAGTCGTCGCGGGCGGTGGGGTCGTCGGAGAAGCTGACGATCGTGGTGGTGCGACCGTGGAAGTTGCCGTCGGCCACGATGATGGTGGCGCGGCCGGGCGCGACGCCCTTCACGCGGTAGCCCCAGGCGCGGGCGACCTTGATGCCGGACTCCACGGCTTCGGCTCCCGTGTTCATCGGGAGCACCATGTCCTTGCCGGCGAGGGCGGCGAGTTCCTCCACGAAGGGGCCGAGGCGGTCGGAGTGGAAGGCACGGCTCGTGAGGGTGATGCGGCCGAGCTGCTCGCGGGCGGCCTCGAGGAGCACCGGATGCGAGTGGCCGAAGTTCACGGCCGAGTACGCGGCCAGGCAGTCGAGGTAGCGCCGGCCGTCGACGTCGGTCACCCAGGCGCCCTCGCCGCTCGCGATCACGACGGGAAGCGGGTGGTAGTTGTGGGCGGCGTGCTCCTCCTCCATGATCACGAGCTCCGCCGCCGACGCCGCCGAAGCCGGCCCCGTCATGAGCGCAGCTCCAGGGTGCAGCACTTCACGCCGCCGCCGCCGCGCAGGAGCTCGGAGAGGTCGACGCCGATGGGGTTGTAGCCGCGTTCGCGCAGCTGGCGTTCGAAGCCGGTGGCGCGCGAGGCGATCACGACGTTGAGGCCGTCGGAGATCGAGTTGAGGCCGAGCACGGAGCCGTCCTCCTCGCTCACGATGATGGCGTCGGGGTAGAGGCGCTCGAGGGTGGCGCGGCTCTCGGCGTCGAAGGCGCTCGGCAGATAGGCGATGTTCGCACCGGCGTCGTCGGTGACCGGGTCGAGCACCGAGACGGCGGTGTCGAGGTGGTAGAAGTTCGGGTTCACGAGGGTGAGGCTCACGACCTCGCGGCCGAACAGCGCGGCCACCTCCTCGTGGCTGCCGGTGGCGCTGCGGAAGCCGGTGCCGGCCAGGATGCGCGAGCCGACGAGCAGGAAGTCGCCCTCGCCCTCGTTGACGTTCTGCGGTTCGACCACGTCGAAGCCGTTCTCGCGGAACCAGTCCATGAACGCGGGTCCCTCGGGCTGGCGCTGCGCGTGGGTGAAGCTCGCGCCGTAGGCCGTGTTGTCGATGACGAAGCCGCCGTTGGCGGTGTAGACCATGTCGGGCAGGCCCTCGATCTGGTCGACGAGCTCGACGTCGTGGCCGAGCTCGCGGTAGGTGTCGTAGAGCGTCTGCCACTGCGCGACCGCGCGGTCGGTGTCGGTGGGGAGGGCCGGGTCCATCCACGGGTTGATGCGGTAGGCCACGGTGAAGTGCTCGGGGCGGCACATGAGGTAACGGCGACGGGTGGCCGTGCGGGGGGTGGCCCCGGCGGCTGCTGCCGCGGCTGCTTCGGGGGCTTCGGGGGCTTCGTTCAGAATGGGCGTCGACATACGATCTCCTGCTTGCAATCGAATTGCACGAGGTGCGGATGGCGGACCAGCGCGCTGTCCTGGGGCCCCGGCCGGGGCACGCCACCGCCAGTTTGGCACGCGCTTTCCGCATTTTGGCGCCTTGGGGCTCGATATTCCTGCGAATCTCCGCTCTGTACGCAAGATATTCGCGTAGACTTGCGGCATGGACGCTCTGGATCATCGCATCATCGACCTCCTGAAGGTCAATTCCCGCAGCGGCTACGGCGACATCGGCCAGGTCGTGGGCCTCTCCGCCTCCGCGGTGAAGCGCCGCATCGACCGGCTCGTGGCCGACAACATCATCACGGGCTTCACCATCCAGCTCAACCCGGCGCTCGACGGCACCGTCACCGAGGCCTATGTCGAGCTGTTCTGCCGCGGCACGGTCGCGCCCGCCGAGCTGAAGCGCATCCTCTCTGGCGTGCCCGAGGTGGTCGATGCCGGAACCGTCACCGGCAGCGCCGACGCGATCGTGCACATCCGCTCGCGCGACATCCCGAGCCTCGAGGATGCGCTCGAGCGCGTGCGCATCGCCCCCAACGTCGACCACACCCGCAGCGCCATCGTGCTGTCGAATCTGATCCGGCGGTAGACGTCGGATGCGCGTCGCCGCCACCGCCCGTGCCTCCACTGGTGCAGCACCACTCTCACGGTCGACGGCGGTGCGCCCGTGAGCGCCGCGGAGCCGAGCTCGAGCACCCGCCCAACGGGGCTCGGCCTGCAGATCGACCCGGAGTCCGCGGTTCCGCCGTTCGAGCAGCTACGGGCGGGCATCCGCGACGCCATCGGTTCGGGCGAACTCGCCGCCGGCACCCGCCTGCCGACGGTGCGGGCCCTCGCCACCGAACTCGGCCTAGCCGCGAACACCGTGGCCCGCAGCTACCGCGAACTCGAAGCGGATGCGCTCATCGAGACCCGCGGACGCCTCGGTTCCTTCGTCTCGGCCACCGGCTCCCCCGCCCAGCGCGAGCTGCAGCTCGCGGCTCGCGCCTACGCCGATCGCGCCGCCTCGCTCGGCATCTCCGCCGGCGAGGCCGCCGCCCTGGTCGAGGCGGCCCTTCGCCAGCCGGGCGCCTGACCCCCCGCCCCCCGCAAACCCGGCCCGCACCCTCGGCCCCACCACCGAGGCCCCGCTCCCGACGGAACACACCGGCCCGCACCCGAGCTCATTGCACAAACCAGTCGCACGCCGACGCCCGCTGTCTCGACACCGAAGCCTCGCCGATGTAGCCGGACACCCCAGCGTGCGCCCGCACCCCTCGCCGAGGCAGCCGGACACCCCGACACGCACCCACACCCCTCGCCGAGGCAGCCGGACTCCTCGGCGTGCGCCCGTACCCGTCAACCGCGCCGCCGCGGCCCCAGCCACGCCCCGGCGTGCGCCCGCACCCCTCGTCGATACGGCGCCCAGCCCAGGCGCGGCGTCGGAGCCACTGCCCGCGGCGCGGCGCCCATCCGGACTCCGGCCGGCCCGAAGTCGTCCCGCGCGATGCGGCCGCTGGCACTGTCGTGCTGGGCCGAGCCGCGCTCAGTCGAACAGGCCGTCCATCAGCACGCTCGGGTTGCCGAAGCGGTGGTTGGTGAGGCTGACGGCCTGCTCGACGAGGAACGGGAGCAGTTCGATGCGGCCGGCGCGCGTGACCTCGTCGGCGTAGATCGCCACGTCAGGCGAACCGCCCAGTGCGCGGGCGAGCGCCGCCGCGCCGCCGCCGATCAGACGGATGCGGTGCACCCCACCGAGCAGCTGCGGCGCCCGGGCGAGCCAGGCGGCGTCGTTCTCGACGGTGACGCGCACCCCGCGCTCCTTGAGCAGCGCCCGGAGCGGGCGGGGCAGCTTGGCCGCCGAACTCACGACCACGGTCGAGCGCGCGAGGGTGGCCGCGGCCAGCACCCGCACCAGTTCGTGGAGCGGTTGCCCCTCGGAGAGGCGGATCGTCACCGGAACCGGCAGGTAGCGCAGCACGTCGATCTCCACCCCGAGCGCCGACACGTCGCGCGCTGCGAAGATCTCGGTCCACGCCGCCTGATCGCTCTTCGCCCCGCGGCGGGCGATGTCGAAGTCGCTCCACTCGAGCCCGGCCGTGGCGGTCTCGAGCAGCTGGGCGACGCGCGGCTCGAGGCCGGCGAGACTGAGCCCCTCGCTCGGCGAGCCGGGCTCGTTGCGCCAGCCGCCCAGATGCACCAGGTAGTTCGGGCCACCCGCCTTCGCTCCCGCGCCCACCGACGACTTCTTCCAGCCGCCGAACGGCTGGCGGCGCACGATTGCGCCGGTGATGCCGCGGTTGATGTAGACGTTTCCGGCCTCGACGCCGGCGAGCCACTGCTCGATCTCGGCCGGGTCGAGCGAGTGCAGCCCGGCGGTCAGCCCGTAGGGCACCGCGTTCTGCAGCTCGAGGGCCGCCTCGAGGGTGGGCGCCTGCATGATGCCCAGCACGGGGCCGAAGTACTCGGTGAGGTGGAACGGCGTTCCCGGCAGAACGCCCTCGCGCACGCCGGGCGACCAGAGCCGGCCCGTGTCGTCGAGCGCACGCGGCTCCACCAGCCAGCGCTCCCCCGGCCCGAGGGTGGTGAGGGCTTCAGCGAGCTTGCCCGCCGCCGGCTCCACCAGCGGACCCATCTGCACGGTCGGGTCGCTCGGGTACCCCACGCGCAGCGAGGTCACCGCGTCGACGAGCTGCCGCGAGAACCGCTTGGACTGCCCCACTGAGCCCACCACGATCACGAGGCTCGCGGCTGAGCACTTCTGCCCGGCGTGGCCGAAGGAGCTGGACACGATGTCGGCCACCGCGAGGTCGAGGTCGGCGCTCGGCATCACGACGATGGCGTTCTTGCCGCTCGTCTCGGCGAGCAGCGGAAGCTCGGGGCGCCAGGAGCGGAACAGGGCCGCGGTGTCGTAGGCGCCGGTGAGAATGAGCCGGTCGACCCGCGCGTCCGACATCAGACGCCGGCCCAGCTCGCCCTCCTCGACGTCGACGAGCTGCAGCACCTCGCGCGGTACGCCCGACTCCCACAGGGCCTCGACCATGACCGCGGCGGAGCGCTTCGCCTGCGGCGCGGGCTTGATGATGACGGCACTGCCGGCGGCCAGCGCGGCGAGCACGCCGCCCGCCGGAATGGCGACCGGGAAGTTCCACGGCGGCGCCACCACCGTGAGCGCCGAGGGCTCGAAGACCGCGCCGTCGACGGCGTCGAGCTCGATCGCCGTGTGCGCGTAGAAGTGCGCGAAGTCGATGGCCTCGCTGACCTCGGGGTCGGCCTGCGCGATGGTCTTGCCGGTCTCGGAGGCCATCACCTCGATCAGGCGGTCGCGGTTGGCCTCGAGCGCATACCCGGCGCGTCGCACGTAACCCGCACGCTCGGAGGCGGCGCGCGCACCCCACGAAGATCCGGCGGCGGCCGCACCGGCGATGATCTGCTCGAGCAGCACCGCATCCGTCACCCGCGCCGCGTCGATGGCGGACACGCCGAGCGTCGACTCGGGCACCCGGCTCAGGATGCGCGCCCCCCACACCCGGTTGGCGAGCAGCGAGGGGTCGGTGTCGGGCGTGTTCGCGAACTCCACGGGCGCCGGCTCGATGTCGCCGTGCAGGCGGTCTTGCCGGCGGTTGGGCAGCGGCGGTTCGGAGACCACCGGCTCGAGCTCGGCCAGGGAGGCGAGGAAGCGGTCGCGCTCCTTCGCGAAGGCCGCCTGGCTCGACGCGAGGTCGAACACCGACGACATGAAGTTCGCGTCGGACGAGTTCTCCTCGAGCCGGCGCACCAGGTAGCCGATGGCCACGTCGAATTCCGCGGGCGCGACCACGGGCGTGTAGAGCAGCAGGTGGCCCACGGTCTTGCGCACCGCATCCGCCTGCGCCGTGGCCATGCCGAGCAGCATCTCGAAATCGACGGATGCCGTCACCCCGCGCTGCGAGGCGAGCAGCCACGACCACGCCACGTCGAACAGGTTGTGCCCGGCGACGCCGATGCGCACCGCGTCGACGTGCTCGGGGCGCAGAGCCCAGTCGAGCACCCGCTTGTAGTTCGTGTCGGTGTCCTGCTTCGAGGAGTAGGTGGCGAGCGGCCAGTCGTGCAGCGCCGAGTCGACGTGCTCCATGGCGAGGTTCGCGCCCTTGACCACGCGCACCTTGATGGGCGCGCCGCCGCGGGCGCGGCGCTCGGCTGCCCAGGCGTGCAGGCGCTGGAGGGCGCCGAGGGCGTCGGGCAGGTAGGCCTGGAGCACGATGCCCGCCTCGAAGTCGAGGAGCTCGGGCTCGTCGAGCACACGCTGGAACACCGCGACCGTGAGGTCGAGGTCGCGGTACTCCTCCATGTCGAGGTTCACGAACTTGCGCGCCGGAGCGACGCCGCCGGCCACGGTGCGCGGACCGACGAGACCCTGCCGCGCGGCGATGCGGTAGAGCGGCAGCAGGCTCTGCGCGACTCGCTCGACCGTCTCGTCGAAGGCCCACATCGAGAGCCCGCTCGCCACCGACGACACCTTCACCGACACGTAGTCGACGTCGGGCCGCTCGAGCAGCGCCATGGTGCCCGCGAGACGCTTGGCCGCCTCGCGGTCGCCGAGCACGGCCTCGCCCAGCAGGTTGATGTTGAGGCGCACTCCGTCGGAGCGCAGGGTCTCGACCGCCTGGGCGAACTTCGCCGGCCGGGCGTCGACGATGAGGTGGCCGACCATCGAGCGCAGCACCCGCCGGGCGACGGGCACCACGACACCGGGCACCACCTCGGCGAACGCCCCGCCCAGCGAGACCGCCGCCCGGAGGTACCACGGCAGGAATCGCGGAACCCGCTTGGCGAGCTTCGCGAGGTTCTTGCCCGCGACCCGCAGGTCTTCGGGCCGGGCGACGCCGTCGACGAAGCCGACCGTGAAGGCCAGGCCGTCGGGGTCTTTCAGGACGCCCGCGAGGCGCGCGGCCGAAGGATCGACCGGCGCGTCGGCGCTCTCGTCGAGCCAGCGGCGCGCGAGCGCGACCGCCTCCTGAGCGAGCTCGGTGGAGGCGGCAGGGGTAGCCGGGTCGGTCTGGTCAGCCATCCTCTGAGGATAGGTCGTCGGCCCGCGCATTAGGCTCAAGGCATGCTCGCTGTGGAGAACTTCGACATCGTGGTGGTCGGTGGAGGACACAACGGTCTCGTGGCCGCGTGCTACCTCGCCCTCGCCGGCCGCAGCGTGTGTGTTCTGGAGCGGCTCGACGAGGTCGGCGGAGCCGCCGTCTCCTCGTATGCCTTCGAGGGAATGGATGCGCGCCTCTCGCGCTACTCCTACCTGGTGAGCCTCCTGCCGGCCGCCGTCATCGACGAGCTGGGGCTGGATCTCCGGCTCCTCCGCCGCCGCTATTCCTCCTACACGCCGCTCCCGGGCAGCGAACGGGGTCTGCTCATCGACAACGACGACCCCGAGGCGACCCGCGCATCCTTCGCCTCCGTCGGTGCGAGTGCCGATGCCACCGCCTTCGACGAGTTCTCGGCCGACCTCGCTCGCCTCGCCACCGCCTTCTGGCCCACGCTCACCGAGCCGCTCCCCACTCGCAGCGAGGCCCGCGCCCTGCTCGATGACGACGCGCTCTGGACGGCGTTCATCGAGCGCCCCATCGGCGAGACCATCGAGCAGCGCTTCGCGAGCGACCTGGTTCGCGGCGTGATGGCGACGGATGCGCTCATCGGCACCTTCGCATCCGCTCACGACGCCGGGCTGCGCCAGAACGTCTGCTTCCTCTACCACGTGATCGGCGGCGGCACCGGCGACTGGGACGTACCCGTCGGCGGCATGGGCGCCGTGACCGGAGAGCTTCTGCGCGTGGCCCGCGAGGCCGGGGTGGTCATCCGCACCGGCACCGAGGTGACATCGGTCTCGCCCGATGGCGACGTGAGGTATACCCCGACCGGCATGGATGCCGCGGCCGCTCACTCCGTGCACGGCACCCACGTGCTCGCCAACGTCGCCCCGGCCGTCCTGGACCCCCTCCTGGCCTCCGCTGAACCTCTCGCCGCCGCGACAAGCAAGGAGATCTCAGGGGACTCGCCGGAACCATCGGCGACCGACCGGCGTGTCGAGCGGGATCTCCTTGTTTTTGGGTGGGGGAGCGGAGGGGGCGCGCCGGAGGGGGCCCAGGTGAAGGTGAACCTGCTGCTCGAGCGGCTGCCGAGGCTGCGCGACTCGACGGTGTCGCCCGAAGCCGCGTTCGGGGGCACGTTCCACGTCAACGAGCTCTACTCCCAGCTCGAGCACGGCGTGAGCGAAGCCGAGAGCGGCCGGCTGCCGAGCCCGCTTCCCGCGGAGATCTACTGCCACTCGCTCACCGACCCGAGCATCCTGTCGCCCGAGCTCCGCGAACGCGGGGTGCAGACGCTCACCGTGTTCGGCCTGCACACCCCCCACCGCCTCGGGCTCGACGCCCCCACGCTCGAGCGGGCCGTGCTCGACTCGCTGAACAGCGTGCTGGCCGAGCCGATCGAGCCGCTGCTGGCGAAGGATGCGCAGGGCCGGCCGTGCATCGAGACGAAGACCACCGCAGACCTCGAGCGCACTCTCGGCATGCCGGGCGGCAACATCTTCCACGGGCCGCTGACCTGGCCGTTCCTCGAGGACGACGCCCCACGAGGAACGCCGGCGGAGCGCTGGGGGGTCGCGACGGCCCACCCGCGCATCCTGCTGTGCGGCTCGGGGTCGCAGCGCGGTGGTGCGGTCTCAGGCCTCGGCGGCCGTAGCGCCGCGATGGCCGTTCTCGAGGGCGAGCTGGACAGCTGACGGTCGACGGCTTGCCGACGAAATGGCCAACGGCTCACGGCAGTCGGGCTGACGGCTGAGACGAGAGGCCCGCTCTCCGGCGACGCGGCCTGCTGAGGCATCGAGCTCGCCGGCCGGGAGTGAGAGGGTGGGAGGACGAACCGAGAGGAGGGGGCCGCCGATGCCCGGATCCGCACACATCGGCCTGATCGCGCACGCGCGCGGCGCCGTCGCCGCGATGATCGGCATCCTCCTCACCTTCTGGTCGATGCTGGAGCTCTCGGGGTTCGCGCCCGTCGACGTCGACGCCATCGTGCTGAGCGTGGTGGTGGCCGTGATGCTCACCCGCCGCGACCTCGGCTCGAAGCCCCGCGACCGCGCGGTCGACCTGGGAGTGCTCGCCGCCGCGACGGTGGCCGCCGCGCTGGTGGGCCTGGTCGAGCACGAGGTGGTCGCGCTCGGCGAGCTGCTGTTCGTCGGGGCCCTGGCCGCCTTCGTGTGGCTGCGGCGGTTCGGCCCGCGCGCGACGCGCCTGGGCACCATCGCGACCCTCCCGTTCATCGCGACGCTCGTGACGCCGCTGCCCATCCCGGTCGGCGGCGGCTTCGCCCTCTGGGCGATCGTGGGGGTGCTCATCGCCTTCGGCTGGGCGAGCGCGGTGCAGTGGGTCTCCTCTTCTCCGGCCGCAACGCTCGCACGGCCGACCCCGCATCCCGCCCCGCCGGCCCCGACGCCCGTGCCGCCGCCGCCGGCACCGGACGACCGCCGCGCGCGCCGCCGCCTGCTCCCCAGTACCCGCATGGCCCTCCAGCTGGCGGTCTCGCTCGCCGCCGCGTTCGCGGTGGGGCACCTGCTCTTTCCCGACCACCTCGTGTGGCCCGTCATCACGGCCTTCATCGTGTGCAGCGGCAACCGCGGCCGCGGCGACGTGGTCTACAAGGGAGTGCTGCGCGTCTCCGGCGGACTGCTCGGCACCGTCGTCGCCACGGTCGCCGTCGGCCTCGGGACGCCCGGTGGTGTGGGCGCCGTGATCGGGATCTTCGTTCTCCTGGCGGTCGCGCTCTGGCTGCGTCCGGTGAGCTACGCCTGGTGGGCGGCGTGCATCACCGCGGTTCTCGCGCTGCTCTACGGCTACTTCGGCCAGACCGGGGCCGGGGTGCTCGAGAGCAGGCTGCTCGGGGTGCTGTGGGGCGGCGCGATCGCCATCGTCGCATCCTGGTTCGTTCTGCCGGTGAGAACCACCGACGTTCTGCGGCGACGATCAGCGGATGCGCTCCGCGCGCTGACCGCGTTCGTCACGGTCGCGCGCGACCAGGGCCCCGCCTCCGCCGCCTCTCTCCGCACCGAGGCAGACCTGGCGCTCGACCGCGTCGAGCAGCTCGCCCCGCCCCTCCGCGCGGCTCGCCGCGCGGCCGCGCTCGCACCCGGGCCCCTGCGGCGATCGCTCCAGCGACGGCCCGCGGCGGCGGGCGCCGAGCTCCTCGACCTGGTGGTCGGGGCGCGCCCGGAGCTCCACGCCGTCGCGAGCCTCGGCGCCGGCTCGGACGCCGACTCCGGCCTCGCCTCTGCCACCGCTGCCGCATCACCGGCCTCGAGCCGGCCCGCCCTGACGCTGCTCGGAGCCCGCCTGCGGGCGATCCGCGAACGACTCGCGTCACTCCGCCGCCCCTGACCCGAGCACCGCACCGCCGCCCGAACCCTTCACCCGAGCACCCACCTCGGCGCCCGAGCCCTCCCCGAGCACCCCCGCCCGGCCCCGAGTGACGCCGGCCGCCCCGCCCTGCCCCGCTCGGCGCGGAGACGCCGAGAAGGCGCCCACCCCCGAAGGAGTGGACGCCTTCCCACCGGCCCGCTACCAGGCCGCTGCACCTACCGGCAGGCCGTGAGGCTCTCCACCCCCGCGCTCAACGAGTTCGGACCACCCAGCAGCGTGACCTTCGTCGCACCCAACGCCGTGATCTGCGCCAGCGTCTCCGCCGGAACACACGACCCCGGCACCGTGAACAACGGCGCCCCGACCTTCGGACCGAACGCCGAGCCGGCCAGCGCATCCGGGAACTTCTCCCCCGTCGCCAGCAGCACCCGGTCCGCGCTCTGCGCGAAGTGCTCGTTGATCGAGCGCGACGCCGCGTAGCGGTCGGCACCACCCAGCCGCACCGTCGAGGTGATCGCCGCGGCATCGGCCTGGATACCCGTCGAGACCGAGTTCGGGCCGCCCGCGATCGCGATCTCGGTGACACCGAGCGAACCCAGCAGCGACTTCGTCGCCTGATCCAGACCCGAAGCACCCCCGTTCACCAGGATGACCGGACCCCGGCCCGCGACCGCAGCACCCGCCGACAGCGCATCCGGGAAGTTCGCCCCGGCTGCCAGCACGGCCACCGGAGCGCCATCCGGGAACGCCGCCGCGGCGATGTTCCGCGAGGCCTCGAACCGGTCAGCACCACCGATCCGCGACACCGGAGCGATCTGCCCCAGAGCCGACTCCACCGCACTGCTCACCGTGTTCACACCACCCACGACCACGATGCGGTCGGGGTGCAGACGCACGATCTCGTCGCGCACCGACGCCGGCAGCGAACCGGATGCCGTCAACAGGATCGGCGCATCCGCCACCGCCGCCGCCGGAGCCGCGGACAGCGCATCCGGGAACACCGCACCCGACGCCACGAACACCGTCGACGCCCCATCCGGGAACCCCGCCTTCGAGGTGTTCACCGCCACCTCGAACCGGTCCGCACCCGCGATCCGATCCACCACCACCGGCTGCGGCTCCGGATCGACCGGGGGCAGCACGGCCGCCGTCTCGGCCGACGCGGACGCCGGGCTCCACAGCGGCTTGGTCGCCGTGACCGAGACTCCGATCACCGCGCCCTCGTCGCCGGCGGCCAGCACGTACGAGGCCGAGGTCGCCCCCGCGATCGTCGAGCCGTCACGCGTCCAGGTGAAGCCGGTGGCCTGCCACGGCGCATCCACCGCAGCGGTCAGCGTCTCACCGACGCGCGCCGTGCCGTCGATCCGCGCCGCGAGCGGCTGCGGGTCGACGATCGTCTGCGCCGGAACGCTGGTCAGCGTCGGGGTCACGGTCTGCATGAGACCGGTCGCCGGGTCGAAGTTGAGCTTGTCGATCGTGGTCTCGCGGTGCTGTCCGTCACCGCCCGGCATGCCGAAGCGGTGGTAGACGATGTACCAGTCGTCGGTGCCCGGAACGTTGAGCACCGAGTTGTGGCCCGTGGCCAGGATGCCCTTCGAGGCGTCCTTCTGCAGGATCACGCCGCGGTAGGTCCACGGCCCGTCGATGCTCGTGGCCGTCGCGTAGCCGACGCGGTAGTTCTGTGAACCCGTGTCATCGATCGAGTAGGTCAGGTGGTAGAGACCGTCGCGGTAGTTCACGAAGGAACCCTCGCGGAAGTCGGTCAGCCCCGTGACCCGCTTGAGCGTCGCCGCCTTGATCGACAGCATGTCGTCGGAGAGCTCCGCGTAGACGGGCGAGCCGTTGCCCCAGAAGAGGTAGTGCTTGCCGGTCGCCGGGTCGGTGAAGGCCGCCGGGTCGATGGCCTGACCCGAGGTGATCGCCTCGTTGTTGAGGATCATCGCCTGCGGCTGCGCCACGAACGGCCCGGTGGGGCTGTCCGCGACGGCGACGCCGATCGTCTTGCGGTTCAGAGCCGTGTTGTGGCCGCTGAAGTAGAAGTAGAACTTGCCGTCCTTCTCCGCGATCGTCGGAGCCCAGGCGTTGCCGGAGGCCCAGGGCACGTTCCCGTTCGCCCCGTCGAGGGTGAGGATGGGGGCATCCGACCTCGTCCAGTCCACCAGATTCTTCGACGACCAGACGTAGAAGTCCTTGCCGCCCCAGCCGGGGTAGCCGTCGGTCGTCGCGTAGATGTAATAGGTGTCACCGAACGCGACCACGTTCGGGTCGGCGTACAGGCCCGGGATGCTGGGGCTCGCCATGTCGACCGCGCGCAGCGTCCACGTGACGGGGTCTCCCCCGCCCACCGGGGTGAGGGTCACCGAGACGGGCTGGCTGAGGTCGACGGTGGTTCCGGATGCGGGGCTCGCCACGACCGCGGAGGAGGTCGCGAACACCGGGGTGAGCGCCGTCAGATCGGTGCCCGGCTTCACCGGGAACACCACCTCGTGGGCCGTGGAGTCCACGATCGGGCTGATCTTCAGCACGTCCTCCTGCAGGGTCACGCCCGCCAGCGCGGTCGTGTTCCCCGAGTCCTCGAGCACCTCGGCGGCCGAGAGAGCGCGGTTGTAGATCGCGAACTCGCGCAGCTTGCCCTTGAGCTTCTTGTCGGCGTCGTAGTTCGACCGGCCCAGGTAGTTGGCGGTGGTCGAGCCGCCGCCGATGTCGCCCGGGTCGGTGGTGACGGTTCCGGATGCCACGGCCACGCCGTCGAGGTAGATCGTCGCGGTGGTGTCCTTCAGCACGTACGTCAGGTGCGCCCAGCGGCCGCGCGGCAGGTCGCTGCCCTGGGAGACGGTCTGCTCCGTCGTCCAGTTGCCGGTCGCGAGACTGGTGCGGTAGGCGTTGCCGGTGGTGAACAGGTAGCCGTTGCCGACACCGGAGACGGTGTTGCCGAGGCCGTAGATGAAGTAGGCCCCCGACTGCGCCGAGTCGATCCAGACATCCGTCTCGATCGTGGTGTCCTTGACGCCGGCCAGCAGGTTGTCGGGCAGGTCGACGTAGTCGTCGTTGCCGTCGAGAACCAGTGCGCCGTCGGAGAACGTCGCTCCGCCCTTGATGCTCGCGTCCTGGCTGTTGCCGGAGACGTCGTGCAGCACGGTGCCCGATCCGTCACTGAAGTCGTAGCGCAGGATCTCGCCCTTGCTGTTGACGGGCGCCGCATCCGGGCCCTGACCGAGGCTCTCGAGCTCGGCGGCGGTCACCGGGATGACGGTGCCGTGGCGCGGGCTGGCCGGCAGGTCGTAGTTCGACGAGACAGTCCAGTTCGGGTGCGCGATGTCGGCCGTCTCGAGCGGGATGTAGCCGCGCCCGCCGTACTCGTCGACGAAGAGGTAGAACTTGTCCCCGTTGACGTCACCGGGGTTCGACTTGAACGCGGTGGGGCCTTCGACGGCGCTCGTTCCGGCCTTCTTGCCGATGCAGCTGTCGAGCACGGTCCACGAGCCCAGGGTCGCCCGGAGGTCGGTGGAGGACTCCTGGATGATGTCGCTGCACCCGGTTCCGCCGGCGCCCTCGTCCTTGGTGAAGCGGTAGTACACGTCGCTGGACTTGATGACGGTGGAGTCGATGCGGGAGACGCCCTGGTCCTGCCAGATCTGCGGGGTGCTGAAGTTGACGAAGTCGCGCGTCGTGGCGTACATCATGCGGTGGTAGCTCGCCCCGGTGTGGCCCGGGTCGTTGTCGGCGTACAGCGAGGATGCCCAGAACACCACGTAGGCGCCGATGGAGTCGTCGTAGTAGGCCTCCGGCGCCCAGGTGTTGCCGGCGTTGTCGGGAGCGATCTTGATGTGGCGCTGCGCCGACCAGTTCTTGAGGTCGTGCGATTCCCAGACCTCGATGTACTGGCTGCCGGTGCGCACCGAGTCGCCCCACGAGGTGCCGCTGCCGATCGAGAGGTCGGTGGCGATCAGGTAGAAGGTGTCACCCTCGGGGGAGCGGATGAGGAAGGGGTCACGCAGGCCCTTGGTGCCCTGGCTCGAGGTGAGCGCCGGCTGTCCGCCGTTCAGCTCGCGCCAGTCGAGGGCGTTGTTGCCCTCGCTCGCCGCGAAGTAGATGTTCTCGCCGGCGAGCGAGTTGCCGGTGAAGTAGGCGAACGCGTAGCCCTCGTAGGGGGCCGCGGCGATCGCCTTGCGCACGGTCGCGGTGAAGTCGCGCGTGGTCGTGGCGGAGCCCTTGCTCAGGTGCGCCGTGAGCACGACCGTCCGGTCGGACGAGGCCCGCGTGACCGCACCGTCGGCCGTCACGACCGCCGCGTCGGACGAGGTCCAGCTCAGAGTGATCCCGGCGGGCGCCCCGGGGAGCGTGATGTTGCCGCGCACGTCGTCGATGCCGGTGATCGTCAGTGCGGCCGCGGCCGCCTCGACGTCGTACTGGTCGTCGTGCAGAGCGGGCACGGTCGCCGTGAAGGTCTTGGTCTGCGACTCCGAGCCGCGCGTCACGGTGGCGGTCAGCACCACGGATGCGTCGCCCTGACCGGCGGCCGGGCGCGTCACCACGCCCGCGGCCGAGATCACAGCGGGCCGGTCCGAAGCCCAGGTGATGGTGGAGCCGTTGAGCCCGCCGGCGGGCAGGCTGAGGTTCGACTGCACGGCCGACAGGTCGCCGAGCGAGAGCTGGGCCGCGTCACGGCTCGCGCGGGTGGCGTCGGTGGGCTGAAGGGCAGCCACCTCGCCCGCCGTGAGCGCCGTGTCGTAGATGCGGAAGTCGCGCACGCTGCCGGCCAGGAACTTGTCGGAGGCGTAGTTCGAGCGCCCGATGAAGTTCGAGGTGGTGACGCCGTTTCCGAGTTCCTTGGGCTTCACGGTGACGCCGGTCTTCACGGCCACCTCGCTGCCGTCGAGGTAGAGCCGCGCGGTGTCGCTCGCGTCGTCGAGCGTGTAGGTGAGCGTCTTCCACACCCCGCGCTCGAGGTTGGCGCTCGTGCTGACGACCTGTTCGCCGCTCCAGTTCGTCTTCGTGATGCCCGCCCGGTAGGCGTTGCCCGTGGCGAAGAGGTAACCGGTGCCCGAGGCACTGGTGGCGGGGTTGCCCAGCCCGAACACGAAGTACGGCGTGCCCTGCGAGGCCCGCACGAGAACCTCGGTGCTCACGGTGATCGAGTCGAGGCCGGCGAGGATGTTCGCCGGAAGAGCGACATGGTCGTCGACGCCGTCGAGCGTCGCACCGGCGCCTCCGCCGAGGGCGACGCCTCCGACGTAGGAGGCGTCGCGGCCGTGGCCGGAGCCGTCGACCGCGGTCGTGCCGCTCGTCTCGTCGAGGGAGTACCGGGCGACGAGGTGGTCGTCGGCGGCGGCGAATGCGGGTGTCGCACTCAGTAGCGGGATGGTCAGCGACAGGGCGGTGGCCGCCACGATCGCTCTGACGGGGATGTTCTTCATTTCTCTCCAGGTTCGGCTTCGTTGTCGAGTGGACGGGATGGCTGGTCGGCCGGAATCAGGTCTTGCGTTTGCGCGACACCACGAGGCGTTGCAGCAGCACGAACACGAGCAGGATGCCCCCGGTGATGATGGTCGTCGCCTCGGGAGGGATGCTGCCGTCGCGCGTGATCAGCACGTTCATCAGCCCGAGCACGAGGGCGCCGACCACGGAGCCGAGCACGAAGCCCGCGCCGCCCGTGAGCAGCGTTCCGCCGATGATCACCGCGGCGATCGCGTCGAGCTCCCAGCCGACGCCCGTGATGTTCTGCGCGATGCCGAGCTTCGAGGTGTACACGACGGCCGCGAGGCCGGCGAGGGTGCCGCTGATGACGTAGATGGTGAGCTTGGTGCGCACCACCGGAAGTCCCATCAGCAGCGCCGACTGCTCCGAACCGCCGATGGCGTAGACCGTGCGGCCCAGGCGCGTGCGGTGCAGCACGAAGAAGGCGACCAGAACCACGACCACCGCGATGAGCACGTTGGGGGTGATCACGAGGTCGTTGATCTTGGGTCCGTCGATGAGCGTCCATTCCGTCGACAGCGCACGGATCGGCGAGTCGTCCTCCAGGCGCTCGGGCGTCGTGCTGAGCATGGAGGCGAGCCCCCGGGCCAGGAACATCATCGCGAGGGTCGCGATGAACGGTTGCACATTGAAGAACTGGATCAGGATGCCGGAGGCGAGGCCGAAGGCCGAGCCGATGACGATCATCAGAACGATCACCGCGATCGGGTTCCACCCCGCGTTGGCGAGCATCACTCCGACGAGGCTGCTGATGGCGATGACCGCTCCGACCGAGAGGTCGACTCCGCCCGTGAGGATGACGAAGGTCATGCCCACCGCGAGGATGATGAGGTAGGAGTTGTTGATCAGCAGGTTCGAGATCGTGTTGGCCTGCACGATGCGGCCGTAGGCGATCTCGCCGTAGACGATCATCCCGATGAAGATCAGCACGGCGGCCAGGGTCGGCAGGGTCTCCAGGTTGGGCTTCAGCCGGGTGAGCAGCGACGGCCGGGCGGAGCGCGCCGGGCCCGAGGTGGGGCGTTCGAGGAGCGTGCTCATGCCGACACCGTTTCCTTTCGAGTCGAGGCGGGATTCGGCGGCGCGCTCGGCGACGACGGCGTGGGACGCACCTGCGCCCGCCGCCTTGCGAAGAGCGCCCGCACCCGCTGCGACTGCAACAGGCAGATGATCACGATGACGAGCGCCTTGAAGGCGGGCGTCGCCGAGGAGGGGATCGACAGGAACACGATGGTCTTGTCGAGAGTGGCGATGAGCAGGGCGCCGATGACGCTGCCGGTGAGCGAGAACTTGCCGCCCGCGAGCGAGGTGCCGCCGATCACCACCGCGAGGATCGCATCCATCTCCGACGACAGCCCGGTCTTGGCCACCTCGACGGTCATCACGCTGGCCGTGCTGAAGATGCCGGCGACCCCCGCGAGCACCGCACTGACGATGTAGACGGAGATCAGGATGCCGATGGGCCGGATGCCCGCCATCCGCGCGGCCTTCGGGTTGATGCCGATCGACTCGATCATGAGGCCGAGGGCCGTGCGCCGCACGAGCACGGCGAGGATCGCGACGATCACCGCGGCGATGACGAACACCACCGGGAAGCCGAAGACGGTTCCGTTCGCGATCCAGCGGAACGGCTCGTTGCTGGCCGAGGTGTTCTGGCCGGCGGTGATCACCTTCGCGAGGCCGCGGCCCGCGAGCATCGTGATGAGCGTGGTGATGAACGGCTGCAGCCCCACCACGGAGACGAGCAGGCCGTTGACCACGCCGAGCACGGCGCTCACCGCGAGGGCGAGGCCCGCCGCGGCGAACGCGGTGCCGGCCGATCCGTCGGCGGTGGACATGAACTGCATCGACACGGCGCCCGACACGGCCATCACCGAACCGACCGAGAGGTCGATCCCCCGCGTGGCGATCACCAGCGTCATGCCGACGGCGATCATCATCACCGGGGCGCTGGCGCGGAGGATGTCGATGAGGTTGCCGGAGAGGTTGCCGGTTCCGGCGTTGAACGAGACGCCGAGGTAGCCCGGGTCCTTGAGGAGGTTGATGACGAGCAGCAGCACCAGCGCCACGATCGCCCAGATGTAGGGCTGGTGGATGACCGTGCTGAGGAACGGTGTCGCCTTCTTCGTGCGCGGGATGCTCATGCGACGCTCTCCTCGGTCTCGACGAGCTCGAGGCCGGCGGCTTCGGCGATGTCCTCGGGCCGGCCTTCGTTGGCGATGAGGTCGACGATGGACTCTGCGGTCACTTCGGGGCCGTTGATGATCTCTCCGATCTTGCGGTGGTCTTTGAGCACGACGATCCGCTCGCTGAGGCGCACCACCTCCTCGAGCTCCGAGGAGATGAACACGACCGACATGCCGTCTTCGGCGAGCGTCGCGATGGCTTCCTGGATCTCCGCCTTGGCGCCGATGTCGATGCCGCGGGTGGGTTCGTCGAGGATGATGAGTTCGGGTTTCGTGGCGAGCCAGCGCCCGAGCAGCACCTTCTGCTGGTTGCCGCCCGAGAGGTTCTTGATGGGGCGCTCGGGATCGGCGGGGCGCACGTTGAGCTCCACCAGGTACTTGTCGCAGAGTTCCTGCTGCTCCTTGCGGGAGAGCGGACGCGCCCAGCCGCGCCGGGCCTGCACGGCGAGGATGAGGTTCTCGCGCACGGTGAGGTCGCCGATGATGCCCTCGTCGCGGCGGTTCTCGGTGGAGAACGCGATCTTGTGCGCGAGCGCCGCCGTCGGCGTGTGTACCTCCGTCGCCACTCCGTCGATGAGCACCTCGCCCGTGTCGGGGCGGTCGGCGCCGTAGACGAGTCGGCCGAGCTCGGTGCGGCCCGAACCGAGCAGGCCCGCCAGCCCCACCACTTCTCCGGCGTGCACGTGGATGTCGACGGGCTCGATGGAGCCGCGGCGGCCGAGGTTCTTCGCGCTGTAGAAGGGGCGCGCATCCGGGTCGACGACGCCGCGGCCGCGGTTCGAGCCGAGCGCCGCCAGAGCCTGGGAGTCCTTGCCGATCATCTGGGAGATCAACTGCGTGCGGTCGAGTTCGTGGGTCAGGTACTCGCCGATGAACTGTCCGTTGCGGAGCACCGTGAGACGGTCGCTGATCGCGTAGACCTGGTCGAGGAAGTGGGAGACGAACAGGATGGCGACGCCCTGGTCGCGGAGGCGCCGCATCACGGCGAACAGCCCCTCCACCTCGTTCGCATCCAGGCTCGAGGTGGGCTCGTCGAGGATGAGCACCTTGGAGTTCGTGACCATGGCGCGGCTGATGGCCACCAGCTGCTGCAGGGCGAGCGAGATGCTCGACAGCGGCTGACGCGGATCGAGGTGGCCGAGGCCGAGTCCCTCGAGGGCGACACGAGCGGCTTCGTGGGTCTTCCGCCAGTTCACACCGAAGGGCCCGCGGATCTCGTGGCCGAGCATGACGTTCTCGCCCACCGTCAGGTTGTCGCAGAGGTTCACCTCTTGATAGACGGTGGAGATGCCGGCCGACTGGGCGTCGGCGGTCCCCGTGAAGGTGCGCGGCCCGCCGGCGACCGTGATGGAGCCTGAGTCGATCTTGTAGACGCCGGTGAGCGCCTTGATCAGGGTCGACTTCCCGGCGCCGTTCTCGCCCATCAGGGTGTGCACTTCGCCGGGGAAGAGACGGAAGTCGACGTTCTGGAGCGCCTTGACGCCGGGGAATTCGATCGAGATGTCCTCCATCTCGACGATCGGCTCTGTGATTGCCATGTCTGCCTGGTCGTTCTGCCGGTGAATCCGGCGTCGTCTGCTGGCCGTGCGGATCGCCCCGCACGAGGTTCGCCCGCCCGCTTCCCGGTGGGCGGGGAAGCGGGCGAGCGGTGGTGCGATCAGTACTTGCGGTCGGGCAGCGCCGTGGTGGCCGCCGCGGGCGAGTCGAACGTGACGCTCGGAACCACGATGTCCTTCTCGACGGTCTTCCCGGCGAGCGCGGCGTTCACCACGTCGACCGCGGTCTCGCCGAACAGCGGGTTGTACTCGGCGACGAAGCTCAGACGCCCGGCGGCGAGCGCCTCCAGCGCGGACTTGGTGCCGTCGATCGTGATGATCTTCACGTCGCTGCCGGGCTTGAGGCCCGCCTCTTCGACGGCGAGCGCCGCGCCGAGACCCATCTCGTCGTTCTGCGCGAACACGAGCTGCACGTTGTTGTTGTTCGCCTTGAGGATGGTCTCGAAGACGCTCTTGGCCTCTTCGGTCGACCAGTTCGCCGACTGGCTCTCCAGCTTGGTGAACTTCTTGTCGATGGTGGCGTCCCAGCCCTTGTTGCGGTCGTTCACGACCGAGAGGCCGGGAGGGCCCTCGAGCACGACGTAGTTGGTGCCGTTCGGGAACTGCCCGTTCGCCCAGGTGGCGGCGGAGGCGCTGATGCCCACGTTGTCGGGCGCGATGTGGCTCGTGTAGAGGCTGTCGTCATTGGGCTCGATGCCGCGGTCGAGCAGCACGACCGGGATCTCGGCCTCCTGAGCGCGCTTGAGCACGCTCTCCCAGCCGGTGGCCTCGGTGGCCGAGAGCAGGATGGCGTCGACGCCCTCGTCGATGAACGAGGTGAAGGCGGTGATCTGGGAGTTCTGGTCGCCGTTGGTCGCCGGCGCGTACTTGAGGTCGAAGCCGTTCGCCTTCGAGAACGAGTCCTGGATGTTCTGCTCGTTGGCCGTGCGCCATCCGCCCTCGGGGCCTACGGCGACGAAACCGACGGTGACGAGGTCGCCGCTGCCGGCCGCGGCCGTCGAAGCGGAGGAATCGCTCGATCCTCCGGAGCAGGCGGTGATGCCCAGGGCCATCGCGCCGACGAGCGCGACACCCGCGATCGCCCGGAACTTAGCTGTGATTGACATTGATCTCCTCCTTGAGATCCGCCGCGCCATCGTTGTGCGGGCGGGGTGAATGTGTCCGTCTGGACGGTGTTCGGTGCACTCGACGCGTGCCGCGATGGCTCGTGTTCGCTAGATTCGGGTTGTGCCTGCGGGGCGGCTCTGCTCCGCCCCGCCGGCCGTTCTGCGAGTTGTTAGCGTTCACAATTGCGTCGGTCTGCAGGCTAGCGTCGCCCGCAGATCGATGTCAAGCACTGCGCAAGAGATCGCTTGCGCGCCGTGGCGGCTTGTCGCACCGCGATTGTTAGCCCTAACATTCCCACAACACCTCAATGGAGAGTTGATGACGAACCCGACAGCACCCGTAGTGCAGCTCACCGATGTCTCGGTGGGCTTTCCGGGCGTACAGGCGCTCGATCGGGTGAGTTTCCGCCTGTTCCCGGGCGAGGTGCACTCGCTCATGGGCGAGAACGGGGCCGGCAAGAGCACCCTCATCAAGGCGCTCACGGGAGTGCATCGCATCGACGAGGGCACGATCGAGATCTCCGGCCATCCGGTGTCGTTCTCCGGCCCTGCCGACGCCCTCGCCGCGGGGGTCAGCACCGTCTACCAGGAGATCAACCTCCTGCCCAACCTCACCGTCACCGAGAACGTGCTGCTCGGCCGCGAGCCGCGCCGGCGCCTCGGCGGCATCGACTGGCGGCAGGCTCACCGGCAGGCCGGGGAGGCGCTGCTCGGCATCGGCGTCGACATCGATCCGCGCACGCTGCTGGCCGACCACCCGCCGGCCATCCAGCAGCTCATCGCCATCGCGCGGGCGATGTCGGTGAGCGCGAAGGTGCTGATCCTCGACGAGCCCACCTCCAGCCTCGACAACGACGAGGTGACGGAGCTGTTCCGGGTCATCGGCAACCTCAAGGCGGCGGGGGTGGCCATCCTCTTCGTCTCCCATTTCCTCGACCAGGTCTACGAGATCTCCGACCGCCTCACCGTGCTCCGCGACGGCAAGCTCGTGGGCGAGTACCTCACCGACGAGCTGCTGCGCATCGACCTCGTGCAGAAGATGATCGGCAAGGAGATGGCCGTGCTCGACGACATCCGTTCGCACGTCGCGGAGAGCGAGATCGAAGCGGAGCTCGACACCGAGACTCCCCTCGTCTCCGCGATCGGGCTGGGGAGGCACGGCGCGCTCGAGGCGATCGACCTCGACGTCTACGAGGGCGAGATCGTGGGCATCGCCGGCCTGCTGGGCTCCGGGCGCACCGAGTTGGCGCGGCTGCTGACCGGCATCGACCGCGCCGACACCGGCGAGCTGCGGGTCGACGGCGTCAAGACCGCGTTCCGCACCCCCCGCTCCGCCCTCAAGCGGCGCATCACCTACGCCTCGGAGGACCGCCGCACCGAGGGCATCATCGGGGAGCTCACCGTGCGCGACAACATCGCCTTGGCGCTGCAGGCCGATCTCGGCTGGTTCCGGCGGCTCCCGATGCAGCGCCAGAACGAACTCGCGCTGAGCTACATCCAGGCCATGGACATCCGGCCCGCCGACCCGGATGCGCTCATGAACACGCTTTCCGGCGGCAACCAGCAGAAGGTGCTGCTCGCGCGCTGGCTCGCGATCGCACCCCGGCTGCTCGTGCTCGACGAGCCCACGCGCGGCATCGACATCGGCGCGAAGGCGGAGATCCAGAAGCTCGTGTCGAACCTCGCCGAGAACGGATTGTCGGTGGTGTTCATCTCGGCCGAGCTCGAGGAGGTTCTGCGCATCAGCAACCGCGTCGCCATCCTGCGCGACCGTCGCAAGGTCGGCGACCTGCCCAACTACGACCTCACCGTCGGCGCCCTGCTCGCGGTGATCGCCCAGGCGTCGAACGACGACGAGGATCTCGCCTGAGAGTGATGGAGATCTTGCCCTCCCGGTGTCGACTATTCTTCGTGTCAAGACAATGCGCCGCCCGGAATCCGATGCCTGACACGGTCGAGCGATGCGCTCCAGCCCGCCGCGTCGGATGAGTCGCAGGGGAGGAGGATTCCGTGGCCGATGAGGCTCCCCGTCAGGCGACCATCTTCGATGTCGCGCGTCTGGCCGGCGTGTCGCACCAGACCGTCTCGCGCGTGCTCAACGATCTGCCCAACGTGCGCGCTTCCACGCGCACGCGGGTCGAAGAGGCGATCAAGAAGCTGCGTTACGTGCCGTCACCGGCGGCTCGGGCGCTGGTCACCAGGCGTTCTCGCACCATCGGGCTGATCGCCACCGGCGGCCCGGAGTTCGGCCCCTCGTCGACGACCCTCTACTTCAACGCGGCCGCGCGCGACGCCCGCTGGTCGGTGTTCACCGCCAACATGGTCGACAGCGACCCCGCGACCATCCGCTCCGCCGTGGAGGCGTTCCTCCGCCAGAGCGTCGAAGGCATCGCCGTGATCGCGGGGCACGAGGGCGTGGCCGAGGTGATCGCGGGGATGGACCTCACCATCCCGCTCGTGGTCATGCAGGCCACCCCGCGAACCGGACTGGCGACGGTCGGCGCCGACCAGTACCACGGCGCCCGCAACGCCGTCCGCCACCTGGTGGAGCTCGGCCACCGTCGTATCGGGCATCTCGCCGGCCCCGGCGACGTCGTCGACGCCCGGGAGCGGGAGCGGGGCTGGCGCGACGAGCTCGCGGCGAGCGGCCTCCCCGCCCGCGCCATCGGCGTCGGCGACTGGACGCCCTCCTCGGGCTACCGCATCGGCCGCGAATGCGAGCTCGACGACCTCACCGCCCTCTTCGTCGGCAACGACCAGATGGCGATGGGCGTCGTGCACGCGCTCTCCGATCGGCACCTGTCGGTGCCGGGCGACATGAGCGTCATCGGCTTCGACGACATCCCCGAGGCCGCCCACATGGCGCCGCCGCTCACGACGGTGCGCCAGGACTTCGAGCGCATCGGGCAGGACATGCTGACGACCCTGCTCTCGCGCATCGCCGGCGATCTCGACGAGATCCCGCAGGCACTGCCGGAGCTCATTGTGCGGGAGTCCACCGGCCCGGCCCGCTAGCTGGATTTGCTGTACTTCGGGCACGATGCTGGGTCTCGCCACGGTCTACGGGGGTTCTGATGGGCACAGCCGACACGAATAGACCTTCATTTCGGTCTTTCAATGGCGGAGCTCGTGTGGCCTTCTCCGCGAACTACGCAAGATAAGTACTCCCCCAACGAGAAATCCGAGGAGTGCGATTGTGAATTCGACCCATTGGAGCAACGTGGGTTCGTGTTGCTCCAGTGCGACTTGTCCTGTCAGCCAGACCGCCAGCGCGAGCCCCGGCAGGCTGCCTAGGGCGAGCGAAACAGCAATAGTCAGATCGACTCTTCTTGCCGAATAACGCCCATTTCTCATTATTTGCATCGTCATTCGAGCCGCCAGACCAGCCAACACCCCCGACACCGTGCCCAACAGCGCAGTGGATACCCCGAACAGCAGCGCGAAAACAAGGAAGTACCCGAATGTCTCGGGCGTAAACGCAACGGCTACTTGTAGGAATCCGAGTACGCCGCCGATCACCGTGCTAGCAGCGACTGCGTAACTGAAGAGAGGGGCTCGGAGTTCGCCATTGTCACTGCTCATCGATGTCGCTCCCCCGGCTCTTCCCGGAGAGTCGCAGACAGAACATAACCGGTCAGGCGGCCATATCTCGAATTGACCGGTGGCCGCTCAGGCGACCACAGCGCTTTACCAGTCGCTCGGCATCGGCGCCTTGTTCGGCGGCAGCTGCGAGTCGGCGCCCCAGGTCAGCAGCCACGCCGGCATCCGCCCGTCGTCGGGCACCGGTCCCACGATCGCGCGCAGCTCGTCGACCGTCACGACCCCGCCGCCGCGCTTCAGGAACCGCGCGCGGATGTAGGCCCGCGCGCACACCTCGCCGCCGCGCACGAAGCGCTGCTCCACGTAGATGGCCTTCTCGTCGAAGCCGAGCACGCGCGTCTCGACCGTGAAGCGCTGCCAGAGCTCGAGCGAGCGGCGGAAGCTGATCGACTCGGCCACCACCACCGGATACCACCCGCGCTCCTGCAGCTTCGGCCACATGCCGCTGCGCTGCATGAGGTCCAGGCGTGCGATGTCGAGCACCGAGAGGTAGACGCCGTTGTTCATGTGGCGCAGCACGTCGAGGTCGGTGGGCAGCACCCGGAACGGGGTCGACGACACGTCCCACACCCCGAGCGGCGAGCGGAACCGCCCGCGGATCGCCTGCAGCAGCGTTCGGAAGAAGAAATGCACGAGCCCGATCGTAGAGTTCGGCACACGCTCGCGCATCCCTGCTGTGGAATCCCACAAACCCGGATGCCCGGGGCTGGGGGGTGCACGCAGCCTCGCCGACTAAAATCGCCGGGTGGCCGTGCCGAAGATCATCCTCTACTACGTGTTCGCGCCCGTGGCCGACCCGGAGGCCGTGCGGCTGTGGCAGCGCGATCTGTGCGAGGCGCTCGGGCTGCGGGGGCGCATCCTGATCTCGGCCGACGGCATCAACGGCACGCTCGGCGGCGAGCTCGACGCCGTGAAGCGCTACGTGCGCAAGACGCGCGAGTTCGGGCCATTCCGCGAGCTCGACGTCAAGTGGAGCGAGGGCACGGGGCTGTCGCCCGAGCCCGCGTCGAAGCACACTCCCTACCGGGCGAGCACCGACTTCCCCCGGCTGAGCGTGAAGGTGCGCGACGAGATCGTGAGCTTCGGGGCGCCCGGCGAGCTCGAGGTGACCGCGTCGGGCGTGGTGGGCGGCGGCGTGAAACTGAGCCCGGATGCGCTGCACGAGCTGGTCGACGCCCGCGGCGACGAGGTGGTGTTCTTCGACGGGCGCAACGCCTTCGAGGCCGAGATCGGCCGGTTCCGCGGGGCGGTCGTGCCCGAGGTGTCGAACACGCGCGAGTTCGTGGCCGAGCTCGAGAGCGGCAAGTACGACCACCTGAAGTCGAAGCCGGTCGTCACCTACTGCACCGGCGGCATCCGCTGCGAGGTGCTCTCGTCGCTGATGAGCGCGCGCGGCTTCGCCGAGGTCTACCAGCTCGACGGCGGCATCGTTCGTTACGGCGAGACGTTCGGCGACGGCGGGCTCTGGGAGGGCGCCCTCTACGTGTTCGACGGCCGCGGCGCGCTCGAGTTCACCCCCGGCGCCGCCGTGATCGGGCGCTGCGTCTCGTGCGACGCCCCCAGCTCCCGCATGCAGAACTGCGCCGAGCCCTCGTGCCGTGCGCAGCTCGTGGTGTGCGACACGTGCGCGGCCTCGACGCCGACGGCGCCCGGCGCGGCCGGCCCCGTCACCTGCCCGGCCCACTGAGCACTTCTCACCCTGTGCGCGCCGGCGCTGATGCGAGCGACACCATAGGCTCGGGCCATGACGCACGACCACCACGACCATCCGCACGACCGGATGCACGACGCCGGCTTCGAACCCGAGCTTCTCCGCCCGAGCCATGAGCTCATCCACGACCGGGCCGACGCCCTGCTGGCGCTGCACAAGGCGCCGGAGATCCTGACGCTCGTCAACGTCTGGGACGTCGCGAGCGCCACCGCCGTCGCCGATCTGCCCGAGACGAAGGCGCTCGCCACGGCCAGCCACGCCATCGCCGCGATGTACGGCTACGAAGACGGCGAGCGCATCCCGCTCGATCTCATGCTCGAGGCGGTGGGGCGCATCGCGCTGAGCACGAGCCTGCCCGTGACGGCCGACCTCGAGGGCGGCTACGGCAGCCCGGGCGAGACGGTCCGCCGCGCCATCGGCGCGGGCGTGGTGGGCGCGAACATCGAGGACCAGCTGCGGCCGCACATCGAGTCGGTCGAGAACGTGGCCGAGGTGGTGAAGGCGGCCGAGGCCGAGGGCGTGCGCTTCGTGCTGAACGCGAGGACGGATGCGCTGCTCAGGCGCGGCGACCGCCCGCTCGACGAGGTGCTCGAGGATGCGATCGAGCGCGGCCGCGCCTACCTCGACGCCGGCGCGGCCTGCGTGTTCGTGCCCGGGCTCGTCGACGAGGAGATCGCCGCGCAGCTCGTGGAGGGCATCGGGCACCTCAAGGTGAGCGTGATCGGCGTGCCCGGCTCGCTGAGCCCCGCGCGCTACCAGGAGCTCGGGATCGCCCGCATCTCCTACGGCCCCTGGCCCCAGCGCGTGGCGCTCACGGCCCTGCAGGACTCCGCCCGCACCCTCTACGCCGGCGGCGCCCTCCCCCCGAAGACCCGCCCCCTCACCTGAGCCCCACTCCCACCCCCCAATCCGATCGGGGCGGGACGGGCGCGGGCTAGGCGGCCGCCGCGAGCTGCCGTGAGGTGCGGCGCGCGCGACGGGCCGCGCGACGCTCGAGAGCGCGGCGGTGCGAGAAGCGCCGCGCCTCGGTGCCCGAGAGTGCGAGCAGCACCAGCACGTCGAACGACAGCCCCACGAGGTTCGTCTGCAGCGTGATCTGCGGCCCGCCGTTCACGAAGTCGAGGAAGGTCACCAGCACCGCGGCCGCGCTGATGCCCATGCCGGCGAAGCGCGCCCAGTTGTGCCCGTGGTAGATGAGGAACGCGAGCACCGAGTACAGCGCCGCGATCAGCAGCGCGAGCGTCTCGAACAGCGCGAGCACGAGCGTGGAGAGGAACTGGGCGTCGGCGGGCGTCAGCGCCCCCGTGATGCCGCGCAGGTCGAGCGCCCCGTCGTTGAGCGAGAATCCCACGATCACCGCCGCACCGAGCGCCGACAACACCCGGAACACCATCAGCAGCACCCCGAGGTAGATCGAGGTCGGCCGCTTGCGCCCGAGGATGGGGCTCTCCGAGAACACGGCGGCCGGCGTGGGGTCGACCGTGCGCTCGACGCTCGTCGACGCGGCACGTGCCTCGCCCTCATCCGTTCCCCAGGTGGGGATCTTGCGCAGATCGATCACGGGCAGGTCGCCGTCGGTGACGATGGCGTCGCCGCCGCCGTTCACGTGGTGGTAGCCGGTGGAGAAGTTGTGGATGACCTTCACCTTGGCGCGCTCGTTGCCCTCCACCAAGGTGGTCACGATGTGGTCGCGCTCCTTGTCGGTCTCCTTGTCGATGCGGTGGGTCACCTGCAGGGTGAAGAAGGAGATGCCGATGCTGCGGTCGTAGGTGCCCGCCGCCATCCAGTCGGCCTTGTGCCCTCCGGGCAGGAGCCAGCCACGCGGGCAGCGCCAGAAGCGCACGTGGTGGCGCTTCGAGGGGTTGCCCGAGACCTCCTGCTGGTAGGTGAAGTCCATCACGTTGCCGAAGAGGTAGAGCCGCGAGACCGGCGCGCCCGGGTAGCTGCGCCGCAGCAGCGTGCCCCGCACCGTGCGCAGGGCCGAGGTGAGGCCCATGTCGTCGGCGCGGTGCCAGCCGGCCCGGGCCATCGCCTCGTGGATCTGCTCCTCGGTGCCCCGCAGCGCGATGTTGACCGGGTCGCCGAGCAGCCCCTCGCGGGTCTTCGCACGCCCGATGAAGTAGTCGGGCACGTAGAACAGGGTCAGGATGCTGTGCACCCGCGGCAGCAGCAGGTACGCCACCACCACCCAGAACACGAGCAGGAACCACAGCTGCTGCCAGCCGCGCGCGAACGACTCGGTCGCCACCAGGAACGCCAGCCAGGCCGCCGCCGCGGTGCCGAACAGGAAGAACAGGCTGTCGACCACGAGCCCCACCGAACCGCGGAAGGTGCGGCGGCGGATGTGCTCCACCAGGCTCGCGTCCTCGAGCTCGGCGAGGCTCAGCCGTCGCGTCTCCTGCTCGTCGAACTCCCGGGGGTCGGGAAGGATGTCGGCCGAGGGGCTCGTGAACTCCGACGGCGTCGGCAGGATGTCGCCGGTGCTCCCGGTGCCGCCGGTGGCGGGTTCGGCCATCGAGACGTCCTTTCCGTCAGTCGGATTCTCTCAGGATTCCCTGAAACCTGTGACAAGCAACGACCCTCGCCCTAGTCTGGAAGAGCGGAAGAGACCCCGCGTTTCCCTCCCGGACACCGACAGGACCATATCGATGCCCACCGGCGTACCCATCGAATTCGCATCTCTGACGAAGACGTTCGGGAGTGTCAGCGCCGTCTCGGGCCTGACCGTCACCATCGAGCCCGGGCAGGTCACGGGCTTCCTCGGCCCGAACGGCGCCGGCAAGACCACGACGCTCCGGATGCTGCTCGGCCTCGTGCGGCCCACCTCCGGCACGGCCACCTTCGGCGGCACCCCGTACGCGAAGCTGGCCTCGCCGCTGTCGACCGTGGGCGCCTCCCTCGAGGCCGCGAGCTTCCACCCGGGGCGCTCCGCCCGCAACCACCTCGCGGTGCACGCGCAGGCGGCCGGCCTGCCGAAGACGGCTCCGGATGCGGCCCTCGAGAAAGTGGGCCTCTCCGGCTATGCGAACCGCCGGGTGGGCGGCTACTCGCTCGGCATGCGCCAGCGCCTCGGCCTCGCGTTCGCCCTGCTCGGCGACCCCGGGGTGCTCGTGCTCGACGAGCCCATCAACGGCCTCGACCCCGAGGGCATCAAGTGGATCCGCCTGCTGCTGCGGGCCATGGCGGCCGAGGGCCGCACGGTGCTGATCAGCTCGCATCTCCTGAGCGAGGTGCAGCAGACCGTCGACGACGTCATCATCATCTCGCACGGCGCCCTCGTGCACCGCGGCGAGCTCTCGAGCCTCGACACCTCCGACTCGAAGCAGGTGCAGGTGAACGCCGACGAGCGCGACCGGCTGGCCGAGGTCATCCGGGCCGCCGGCTACGAGGTGTCGAACCTGCGCTCGGGGGTGCTCGTGGAGAACGCGGCCGCGGCCGACATCGGTCGCATCGCCTTCGAGGCCGGCATCCCGCTCACCGCGCTCTCGCAGAAGCGCACCGGGCTCGAGGAGTCGTTCCTCACGCTCGTGGGCGAGGAGGGGGCGCTGTGAACCTCGTGCGCGGCATCCGTTCCGAGATCACCAAGCTGCTCAGCACGCGGCTCTGGTGGGTGCTCGCCCTCATCATGGTGGTCTACGTCGCCATCTGCGCCGGCGGGCTCGCCGCCGTCTTCGGCAGCGTCGGCTCCGGCGCCCGCGGGCCGGCGATCTCCCATGCCCAGCTGCCGCAGCTGATCTACAGCTTCGCCAGCTCGATCGGCTACGTCTTCCCCGTGCTCCTCGGCGCCCTCGCCGTGACGAGCGAGTTCCGCTACCAGTCGCTGACCCCCGCCTTCCTCGCCCAGCCGCGGCGCGGAGTGGTGCTGGGCGCCAAAGTGGTCACCCTGTTCCTGACCGGAGCGGTGTTCGGGGTACTCGCGCTCCTCGGCTCGATCGGCGCCGGTGCCGCCGTGCTCTCCGCCTTCGGCATCGATCCGCTGCTCGGCGACCCCGAGATCTGGGCCTTCATCGGCCGTTCGGTGCTCGCGATGGCGCTCTGGTCGGCCATCGGCGTGGGGCTCGGCGCCCTCGTGCCGAGCCAGGTCGCCGCGATCGTGATCGTGCTGGCCTTCACCCAGTTCGTCGAGCCCCTGCTGCGCTTCGCCAGTTCGCTCACCGACTGGTCGGCGCAGCTCGGCCAGTTCCTCCCCGGCTCGGCGAGCGACGCCCTCGTGGGTTCGAGCTTCTTCACGATCGCCTCTGCGGCCGGGCCGGCGCTCGAGTGGTGGCAGGGCGGGCTGATGCTGGCGGCCATCGCCGCCGTGGCGACCCTGATCGGCTTCTTCACCTCGTGGCGGCGGGACGTGTCATGAGCCGCGCGCTGGTCGTGACGGCGAAGGGCGAACCCGGCCGGCTGCTCGAGATCGACGACGAGGAGTTCTTCGAGGGCTCGGGCGGCCCGGAGGCCGTCGACATCGAGGTGCTGCACTCGAGCGTGAACTACAAGGACGGCCTCGCGCTCACCGGGCGCCCCGGCGTGGTGCGGGAGTGGCCGCTCATCCCGGGCATCGACATCGTGGGCCGGGTCACCGCATCCCGTTCCGCCCGCTTCGAGCCGAACGACCTCGTGGTGCTGAACGGCGACGGCATCGGCGAGCACCGCCACGGCGGGCTGGCCACGCACGCGCGGGTGCGGCCGGATGCGCTCATCCAGCTCCCGAGCGGCCTCACCCCCGAGCACACGGCCGCGGTCGGCACGGCGGGCTTCACGGCGATGATCGCCGTTCTCGCGCTGCAGGATGCCCGGGTGCTGCCCGAAGACGGCGAGGTGCTCGTGACGGGCGCAGCCGGCGGCGTCGGCTCGGTGGCCGTCTCGCTGCTCGCGGGCCGCGGCTACACGGTGGTGGCCTCCTCGGGCCGGGCTTCGATCGAGGGCGACTACCTGCGCGCGCTCGGTGCCGCGCGCGTGATCGAGCGGGAGCCGCTGAGTTCGCCCGGCAAGCCGCTGCAGAGCCAGGCGTGGGCGGGCGCCATCGACTCGGCGGGCAGCCACACCCTCGCCAACGTGCTCGCGCAGACCAACTACGGCGGAACCGTGGTGGCCTGCGGGCTGGCGCAGGGAGGCGATCTCCCCGCCTCGGTGATGCCCTTCATCCTGCGCTCGGTGACGCTCACCGGCGCGAACTCGGTGGAGGCACCCCTGGCTCTGCGTGAGCGCGCCTGGACGGCACTGGCGTCGGAACTCGACCTCGACGCCCTCGAGAGCATGACCACCACCATCGGCCTCGACGAGGTGCTGCCCACGGCCGAGCGCATCCTCGCCGGTCAGGTGCGCGGCCGCACCGTGGTGACCCCCTCGCGCTAGGAGGAGATGACCTCGGTGCCCTCGAGGGGCGGCAGCCGCAGGGCGCGCAGCAGCTCGATGGAGTGCGCGGTGGTCACGATGATGCGCGAGAACTCCTGCTCCTCCAGGTCGATCACGACCGAGGTGCGGGTGCCCTTCACGAGCAGGAAGTCTTTGCCGTCGTGGAACTTCCACGTGCCCACCGCGAGGGTGAGCGGAATGGCCGCGCCGGGCGCCCGGATGCCGCGCACCCACACCCACGGGTCGTCGGTCAGCGCGGCCGAACGGATGCTCTCCAGCGGAACCACGATGTCCGTGCGGCGGAAGGACAGCAGCTTTTCAGCGCGCGTCAAGCGGATCTCGAGGCGATCGGTGTGGACGAAGAGAACGGCCATGGATCTAGTGTGCCGTGGCTTGCCTGGGGATCGGCACCATTTCGGGGGTGGGCGTATATAACGATTCGGGAATGGGTGAGCAGCTCAGCCGGCCGCGGCCGGTCGCGGCGCCTCCGCTGCGGCCCGCGCCGCCGCCGGCAGGGCCTCGAGGATGCGCGCGATCGCGGCCTCGTCGTGCGCGGCGGAGACGAACCACGCCTCGTACACCGAGGGCGGCAGCGAGACCCCGGCGTCGAGCATCGCGTGGAAGAAGGGCGCGTAGCGGTAGCCCTGCTGCGCCTGCGCGTCGGCGTAGTCGCGCGGGGCCCGGGCCGAGCCGAAGGTGAAGCTGAACAGGTTGCCCGCGCGCTGCACGCTGTGCGCCACGCCGGCCTCGGCGAGCGCCGCCGACACGGCAGTCGAGACGGTGGCCGCGGTCGCGTCGAGGGCCGCGTAGACCCCGGCGTCGGCGAGGCGAAGCGTGGTGAGCCCGGCGGCGACCGCGATCGGGTTGCCGGAGAGCGTTCCGGCCTGGTAGACGGGGCCGAGCGGCGCGAGGGTGTCCATCACCTCGGCGCGGCCGCCCAGCGCGGCGAGCGGCATCCCGCCGCCCACGACCTTGCCGAACGTCATCAGGTCGGGGACGTAGGCCGGCACGTGACGTGCATCCGGAGCATCCTGGTGCGGCTCGGCCACCGGCTGCCCGGAGTTCTCGAGCCCCCACCAGCCGGCCCGGCCCACCCGGAAGCCGGTGAGCACCTCGTCGACGATGAGCAGGGCGCCGTGGGCGTGCGCGATGTCGGCGAGCGCGGCGTTGAAGCCGGGCTCGGGCGGCACCACGCCCATGTTCGCCGGGGCGGCCTCGACGATGATCGCGGCGATGTCGTGGCCGCGGGCTGAGAAGAGCTCGCGCACGGCGTGCAGGTCGTTGTAGGGGAGCACGATCGTGAGCGCGGCGGTGGCCGCGGGCACTCCGGCCGATGCCGGGAGCGCGAGGGTCGCGAGCCCGGAGCCCGCCTCGGCGAGCAGCGAGTCGGAGTGCCCGTGGTAGTGGCCGGCGAACTTGACGAGCAGGTCGCGGCCGGTGAATCCGCGCGCCAGCCGGATGGCCGTCATCGTGGCCTCGGTGCCGGTGCTGACGAGCCGCAGCTTCTCGATCGGATGCACGCCGCCCGCCGTCACCCGCTCGCGCACGAGCTCGGCGAGGTCGGTCTCGGCCGGGGTGGTGGCGCCGAACGAGAGGCCGCGGGAGGCGGCATCCTGAACCGCGGCGACGACCTCCGGATGCGCGTGACCCAGGATCGCCGGACCCCACGAACCCACGAGGTCGACGTACTCGGTGCCCTCGGAGTCGGTGACGTAGGGGCCGCGGGCCGACACCAGGAAGCGCGGGGTTCCGCCCACCGAGCGGAAGGCGCGCACGGGCGAGTTCACCCCGCCCGGGATGGAGCGCTGGGCGCGCTCGAACTCGGCGGCGTTGGTGGTGCCGGTGCCGGGACTCGCAGTGATGCCGGTGCTGGGCGTGTTGCTGCTCATCACAGTCCCTTCAGGGTGCGGGCCACCTCGACGGCCCAGTAGGTGAGCACGGCCTCGGCGCCGGCGCGGCGGATGCTCGTGAGCGTCTCGAGGATGGCCCGGTCGCGGTCGATCCAGCCGTTCGCGGCGGCGGCCTCGATCATCGCGTACTCCCCCGACACCTGGTAGGCCCAGACCGGAACCGGAACGGCGGCGGCCACGTCGGACACGAGGTCGAGGTAGCTCATGGCGGGCTTCACCATCACGATGTCGGCACCCTCGGCCACGTCGAGCACGGCCTCGCGCACGCCTTCGCGGCGGTTCGCGGGGTCGAGCTGGTAGCTCATGCGGTCGCCGCGCAGCGTCGATCCGACCGCCTCACGGAAGGGGCCGTAGAACGCGGAGGCGTACTTCGCGGCATAGGCCAGCAGGGCCACGTTCTCGAAGCCCTCGGCGTCGAGGGCCGCGCGCACGGCGGCGGTCTGGCCGTCCATCATGCCCGAGAGGCCGAGCAGCTGGGAGCCGGCGCGGGCCTGCTCGATCGCCATGTCGCGGTAGCGGTCGAGGCTCGCGTCGTTGTCGACGCTGCCGTCGGGGGCGAGCACGCCGCAGTGGCCGTGGTCGGTGAACTCGTCGAGGCAGAGGTCGGTCTGCACCACGAGGGCGTCGCCGGCCTCCTCGACCGCGATGCGGGTGGCCGCGTTGAGCACGCCGTCGGGGTCGGTGGCGCCCGAGCCGAGGGCATCCTTCGCCGACTCGGCCGGAACGCCGAAGAGCATCACTCCGCCGATGCCGGCCTCGGCGGCGTCGGCGATCGCGCCGCGCAGGCTGTCGAAGGTGTGCTGCACCACGCCGGGCATCGACTGCAGCGGCGCGGGCTCCACGATGTCGTCGCGCACGAAGAGCGGCAGAACGAGCTGGGCGGGGTGGACGCGCGTCTCGGCCACGAGCCTGCGCAGGGCCGGGGTGCTGCGGAGACGGCGCGGGCGCACCTCGGGGAACGAACCAGAAGTCATGGCTTCCAGCCTAGTTCGGCCCGCTGGACGCCTGCCCCGGGCCCGCGCATCCCGGCCGCGGCGAGGTCGCGCCAAGTGCTCTGCAACGCATCCCCGCGAGCACCTGGCGCGACCTCGCGAGGCCTCAGCGTGCGGCCCGAGCGGCCCGGGCGAGGCGGGTCTGGGCGGCGAGGCCGACCAAGGCCACGAGCAGGATGGCGAGCCCGTACAGCAGCACGGTCGCGAGCAGCCCGAGGGGCCCGATCAGCTGGCCCGCGATGATCGACGGCACCCCGAAGCCGAGGTAGGCCACCAGGAACACCCCCGCGAAGAGCTCGGCCCGCTGCTCGGCCGCCGCGAACGGCCCCACCGCGCGCAGCATGCCCGAGAAGGAGGCGCCGAAGCCGACACCGCCCACGATGCCTCCCACCACGAACAGCGGCAGCCATCCCGCGGCCACCCCGGCCACGATCATCACGGCGCCCACCAGCACGCCCGCGCTCCCGATCAGCGACGCCCGGCGGGCCGCGACCGAGCCCAGCAGGATGGCCGCCACCGCCGCCGCGGCCGGCTCCACGAAGGCGGTCGCGCCGTCGATCGCGCCGCTGTCGATACCGAAGACGTCGCGCACGATCAGCGGGGCCAGCGCGATGAACAGGCCCGCGAGCATCCAGGCCGCGAGCACCACGGGAACCCCCGCCGCGAACTCCGGCCGCGCCGCCCGCGGAATCGCGATGCGCGGCACGAGCGAACGCAGGGCGCCGGGCCGCCCCGGGACGGTCTCGGGCGCGAACACCATCAGCACCGTCGAGGCCACCATCACCGCGGCGAGGATGCCGAACACCAGCAGCGTGGGCATCGGGGCGAACTGCACGGCGAAGCCCGTGAGCAGGGCGCCGAGCGCGAGGCCGCCGGCCGGCGCCGCCCCGCCGATGACGCCGCCGAGCCGCTTGAGGTGCGCGGGTGCGAGCTCCACCAGCGCTGCCGTGAACGCGCTCGTGGCCACACCCGTGGCGAGCCCCTGCACGGCCCGCGCCACGATCACCCAGCCGATGTCGGGGGCGAACACGAAGATCAGCATCGCGACGGTCTCCACGACGAGGGAGCCGATGATCACGGGCCGGCGGCCGATGTGGTCGGAGAGCGCGCCGCCCACGAGCAGAGCCGCGAGCAGGGCGATGGCGTAGATCGCGAAGGCCACCGTGAGCACCCAGGCCGGGAAGTCCCATTGGCGCTCGAGCACCAGGAACAGCGGCGAGGGTGCGCCGGCCGCGAGGTACAGCGCGGCGAACCCCGCTGCGGCGGCCGTGAAGGCGGCGGTCGGTGCCAGCACCCGCCGGCCTGGCCGAGGGGCGACGGATGCACGGGGCCGGGGGTGCGCATCCGCCCCGTTCTTCTCGGCGGCCGGCTGCGCCTTCTCCACGATCGACATCTCGTCTCCCTCATTAAAGCAATTCTGATTGCATTAGGAGAATAGATCGCGCGAGCGGTTAAAGCAACTCTATTTGCATTAGACTCGGGACATGGAAACGACAGCACCGGCGGCCAAGAGAACGGGAGGCCGCAGCGCCCTCGTTCTCGGCGCAGTGAAGCGCGCCACCGAGGAACTCATCGAGGAGAAGGGTCGCGAACGCCTGACGGTGCCGATGATCGCGGAGCGCGCGGGCGTGAACCCCACCAGCATCTACCGGCGCTGGGGCGACCTGCCCACTCTCATCAACGAGATCGCCACCTACCGTCTCGACCCCGCGCGTCCGCTGCCCGAGACCGGCGCCCTGCGCGACGACCTCACCGGCTGGGCCCGGGAGATCGTGGAGCACTACAGCACGCCGGTGAATGCGGCGCTGCTGCGCGGCGGGGCCTCCGTGGCCGGCGAGCGCGAGTCGGACTGCCTGCGCAACCGGCGCGCCGAGGCCACGATCTTCGTCGGCCGGCACCCCGAGGCGGGCATCACGGCCGACCAGGTGATCGACCACCTGGTGGCGCCGATCATCTACCGCGTGATCTTCCTCCCCTGGAGCCTCGACGACACCACGGCCGAGCGCCTCGTGAGCGATCTCTTCGACCTGCCCTCGCGCGCCTAGGCAGGCACCCCGGTCAGGGACGCGCGGCGGCCGCCGAGCCGAGAGCCGCGTGCACCGAGGCCACCGCGCTCGCGCCCTCTCCCACCGCGGCGGCCACGCGCTTCATCGAGCCGCGGCGCACGTCGCCCGCCGCGAAGACCGCGGGCACACTCGTCTCGAAAGGCAGCGGGCCGCGGCCGAGCGCCCGCCAGGCCTCGCCGAGATGCTCGTCGCCGAGCCGGGTGTCGGTGAGGATGAAGCCGTCGTCGTCGGTCGCCACCCCGCTCAGCCACGAGGTCGCCGGATGCGCGCCGATGAAGCAGAACAGGCCCGAGCAGGCCTGCACGACGCGCGCATCCGCATCCGCACCGCCCGCCGTCACCCGGCCCGCGGCATCCGCACCCCGGGTGGTCAACTCGATCGACTCGAGCGCCGCGCCGCCGTGCAACGCCGTGACCTCGGTGGAGGTGTGGATGGTCACGAGCGGATCGGCCCGCAGGCGCTCGACGAGATAGTTCGACATCCCTGCCGAGAGCTCGGGCCCGCGCACCACGAGCGACACCGCGTTGCCCCGGGAGGCGAGGAAGAGCGCCGCCTGTCCCGCCGAGTTCGCCCCACCCACGACGGCGACCGGACTGCCGGCGCACGACCGCGCCTCGAGCTCGGTGGCGGCGAAGAAGATGCCGGCGCCCACGAACTCGTCCCAGCGCTCCAGCGGCAGCGCACGGTACTCCGCGCCCGAGGCGATCACGACGGCCCGGGCGCAGAGCTCGGTGTCGTCGGAGAGCACCAGCTGCAGGCGGTCGCCGAGGGTGCCGAGCGACACGATCTCGCACGGGCTGAACAGGCGCGCCCCGAATTTCGCGGCCTGCACGGCGGCGAGGCCGGTGAGTTCGGCGCCGCTGAGTCCGTCGGGGAAGCCGAGGTAGTTCTCGATGCGCGAGCTCGCCGCGGCCTGACCGCCCGGCCCGACGGCGTCGAGCAGAACCGTGCTGAGGCCCTCCGAGGCGCCGTACACCGCGGCCGCAAGGCCGGCCGGGCCGCCCCCGATGACCGCGAGGTCGTAGTGCTCGCCTGAGGGCTCGTCGTAGCTCAGTCCGAGCTGCTCGGCGAGCTCGCCCGGCGTCGCGAGGCGCAGGATGCGGTCGGGCAGCAGGGCCACGGGCAGCTCGGCCGGTGTGACGCCCGCGGTCTGCATCAGGGCCTCCCCGCCCACCGATTCGGCGTCGAACCAGAGGTGCGGCACCTCGAGCCGCGCCAGGTAGGTGCGCAGCGCGAGTGAGGCGCTCGACAGCACGGTGCCGATGACCTCCAGACTGCGCGAGGCCTCATTCTGTTGCAGCAGGCGCCGGCGCGCGAGCAGCGTGCGCACCAGGATGCTCGAGAGTTCGCCGTCTTCGCCCATCAGCTGCCGGAAACGCTCGGGAGCGATGCGGTGGATGCGCCCGCTCTCGGCCACGCGCGCCGTCACGAACACCCGCTGGCCCGTCAGCAGGTTGAGCTCGCCGAGGAACCGGCCCGGACCGTGCCGCGTGATGACCTCCTCGGGCGCGTCGCGCGTGGCCTCGCGCACGATCTCGACGAGCCCCGACTCCACGAGCACCAGGTCGTAGGCGCGGTCGCCCGTGTGGAACACGATCTCCCCGGCGAGCACCTCGGCCGGGGTGCCGTAGGACTTCAGGCGGGCGAACTGCGCGGCGTCGAGGGTGGGCGCATCCGGCGTTGCGGGCGCCGGCCCGGCAGGGTCGAACATGCTCATGCTGACACTGTAGGCGGGTGGCCGAAGGTCGGGCCTGACCCTCCTCCACCTATCGAACATATCTTCGAATTTCTGTAGAGTGGAGCACATGAACCTCGACTTCCAGACCTCGCTCTTCGACGATGTCGACGCCGACCCCGGGCTCGAGGAGCTCGGCGACTCGGTGCAGCGCACGATGCTCGGCGCCGGCGCGTGGATCGACGTGCGCCCCGGCTGGGTCACCAACTCCGACGCCCTGTTCGAGCGGCTGGCGCTCGACGTCCCGTGGCACGCCGACCGGCGCGAGATGTACGACCGGGTGGTCGAGGTGCCGCGCCTCGTCTCGCGCTTCGGGGCCGGCTCGCGCTATCCGGATGCCGTGCTCACCCGCGCGCAGAGCGCCCTGAACGAGCACTACGGCCGCCCTCCCGGCCAGGTGTTCGAGACCGCGGGCTTGTGCTTCTACCGCACAGGCGACGACAGCGTGGCCTGGCACGGCGACCGCGTGGGCCGCACGATCGACCGCGACACCATGGTGGCGATCGTCTCGGTGGGCGCCGCCCGCACCCTCTCGATCCGGCCGAAGGGCGGCGGAGACACGCTGCGCTTCCCGGTGGGCCACGGCGACCTCGTGGTGATGGGCGGCAGCTGCCAGCGCACCCACGAGCACGCCATCCTCAAGACGAAGCAGGCCGTGGGGCCGCGCATCAGTGTGCAGTTCCGGCCGGTCTGGCCGACGTAGCCTCCAGGAGCGGGGCTCCGGGCTCACACACGGTGACGCACCGCGGCGAGCGGAGGAATGTCGAGCGAGAGCGTGGCCCCGTCGGGGAGGGCGACATCCACTCGGGCGGGTCCCGTGGCGAGGTTGGCGGCAAGAACGGTGAGACCGCCGTCGACCTCGGCGGCGAGCAGCCAGACACCGTCGGGGAGACCGTCGGCGGCGAGAAGCGGCCGGCCCGAGATCTCGTGCAGCCACTCCATCGCCGTGGCGACCGGCCAACGGGTGCCCTCCGAGCCGAGGCCGCGCGGGCCGTCGGTCTCGAAGTAGGTGACGGAGTGCACTCCGTCGACGGCGAGGGCGACGTAGCTCGCGACGGTCCAGGCGGCGAGCGCGGGCGACGATTGCCGCGGATCGGTGGCCGACGGCACGAGGGCGGCACCGTAGCCGTCGCGGAGGTCGGCGTGCGGGCTCGAGGGGGCGGCTGTCGTCGCCACCGCGTTGTAACGGGAACGGAGGGTGACCGGCCCGACGTGCACCGGGCGGGCGCCGGCGATGCGCACCGCGTCGGCGGCGACGAGTCGCTGCATGGCGATCGACTCCACCAGCTGTGCCGCTTCGACCGCGTGCATCTGCGGCGTGATGCTGAAGGTGACGGCGGTGGGTTCCGCCGGGCGAACGCGGTTGAGCTCGGTGAAGTGCGAGCGCGCACCGCCCACCGCCTCGGCAGGCGCGAGCGCGCTGCCGCCGCGAGTGTGCATGCCGTTCGCGGCCGGCCCCTCAGCGGGCGCCGTCACGGCGTCGCGCCGCGTGCCGATGCCCATCGCAGCGATCCCGGCGGTGAGCGCTCGCCACTGGGCAGGCCGCGTGACGCTGCCGACCGTGTCGTAGACACCCACGCGTTCGACCTCGAGGCCGCGCAGCGCCGCGAGCACCTCGTCGATGCCGTCACCGGACCTGCCGGCACCACCGGGCTCGCCCACGGCGGCCTCGGGCGCGACGATCCGCACGTCGAGCGGTCGGCCCCGGGCTTCGGCCACGGCCCGCCCGAGCGCGGCGCGCCAGGTCGGGGTGGCGCACTCCAGCTCGACCAGTAGGAAGTCCGCCACCGGCTGGGCGGAGTTCCCGGCCCCGCCGATCGCGACGGGCGCACCCACCGTGAGCACCGCATCCGGAGCGGTCGAGGCGCCCACGCCGAGTCGCGGCGCCCGGTGTCCCGCCGCCACGAGTCGCGGCCGCGCCCCCGGCGATCGCGCGGGCTCCGCGACCCGCACGCAGCGGAGCGACACCGACTGGGCGACACGATCACCCACCTCGAGCAACACCGGGAACGGCAGCTCGAGCGGGGTGCTGTAGCTCTTGAAGGAGGCGTCGGTCCAATTGCGCTGGTCTTCCATCTCGAACACGTCGCCCGCGAAGAACAGCTCGCTCCGCACGCCGTCGGAGGTCCACCGGAGGCCCGCGATGTTCCGCGCGGGCTGATGCGGCGCGAGAGCGCGGGGGAACCGGATGCGCGACTCGGCCCCGTCGGGCGCCGTCACCTCGAGGACCTCGCCGGCCACCGAGGGCGGGTGCAGCACCACGAGCCCCACCCGGTTCCGCAGGAACGCGGTCTGCGACTGGGCCGCATACGCCACGCGCAACCCGTCGGCGTGCGCCGACACCGTCAGCGAGCCGACGATCCGCGCGCCGAGCCCGACGGCCGCGAGTCCTACGATCAGCTCCCCCTCGCGAGCCTCCACCGACCTCACCGCCATCGGCACGGTCTGCCAGTCGCGGTCACGCACCACCGCGCGCACCGAGCGCAGCACGAGCGATCCCTCGAAGCGGATCTCGGCCAGCTCGTCGCCCCGCAACTCCAGCGCCCACGACTCCGCCGCCCACCGCAGCGGCTCGGGCTCGGGCGCACCCCAGGGCGACGCGCCCGGCGCAGCGCCGAGCGACTCCGTCGTCGAACCCGGTTCGGTCACAGCGTCGTCATGCCCCCGTCGACGGCGAAGACCGCGCCCGTGGCGAAGGCCGACTCGTCGCTCGCCAGGAACACCATGATGCCTTCGAGGTCGGCAGGCGACCCCGGCCGCCCCATCGGGATGCGGCTCACGATCGCCGCACGCGCCTCCGGGTCGTCGCGGATGGTCGTCACGAGCCCGGTCTCCGTGTAGGCCGGGCCGACGGTGTTCACCCGGATGCCTCGGCGGGCATATGCCGCGGCGACCGTGCGCCCGAGGCCGTGCATCCCGGCCTTCGAGCTGCTGTAGGCGGTGAAGTCGGAGCCCTCGCCGCGCACCGCCGTGGGTGATCCGGTGAGGATGATCGAGCCGCCGCCGAGCGAGAGCATTCCGCGCACGGCGTGCTTCAGCGTCAGGAAGGCGCCGGTGAGGTTCACCTCGATGGTGCGCTGCCAGACCGCCAGGTCGAGGTCGGCGACCTCGGCGTCGCGACCGAAGAGCTGCACACCCGCGTTGGCGACCACCACATCCGGCGTCCAGCCCGCTGCCGCGAGGTCGGCGAAGGCCGCCTCCACACTCGGCTCGGCGGAGACGTCCATGGCCACGGCGCGCGCCGAGCCTCCGGTTGCCGCCACTGCGGCGGCGGCGGCCTCCGCCCCCGCCGCATCGCGGTCGGCGAAGACGACCCGCGCACCCTCCGCCGCGAAGCGGTCTGCCACGGCCCGGCCGATGCCGGCCGCAGCGCCCGTGACGAGCGCGGTCTTTCCGCTCAGTCGGTCGCTCATGCGTTCTCCTCCTCGATCGAAGCCGCCGCGGGCACCGCTTCGGCTGCCACCAGCCGCACCGCCATGTACTGCCTCGCCGGCAACGGCACGCGCACCACCCCGCTGTGCACCCCGGACAGCCGGTCGACAGTCATGTTCCAGGTGTCGATCACGTCGACGTGGTACTCCCCCTCGGGCAGCACCACGGTGCGGAAGCTCGGCCGGTTGAACCCGAAGTAGCCGATCAGGTACTGGTTCGCCACCCCTCCCCACGGCACGTCCCACTCCGAGGGCAGCGGGTCGAGCACGCCCGTCGGCGACTCGGCGAGCACCGACTCCAGGAACCGGATGCGCTCGGGGCTCGACCCGATGAGCCGCCCGCCCTTCGCCCACCACAGCTCTTCTTCGTCGTTGAGGTAGGTCTCGCCGTGCCCGACGTAACCACCGCGCACCGCGCCCTCCCAGAAGCGCCGCGTGAGCTCTTCGCCCGTCACGTTGCCCCAGCCCTGGTCGATGTCACCCTCGTAGGCGCACTCGTCGATCACGATCGGCTTGCCCCACTGCTCGCGCCAGGCATCCGTGTTCTCCGCGGTGCGGTACACGTCGAGGCGCTGGGTGCTGCAGTGCGTGATCCACGGCTTCGAGTAGTCGTAGAAGGCGAGGCAGTTGTGGATGGAATTGAGGTGCCCGTGCGGGTCGTTCGCGCCCACGACCGCGGCGAGGCGCTCCCAGTCGTCGACGGTCTTGCCCCAGAGCAGGTCGTACTCGTTCGCCATCGACCACCAGATGTTGGCGTGGGCCGCGAGCCGCCGCACGATGTACTGCAGGTAGCGGTCGTCGACGGCCGGCCCCATGTCGGCGAAGCCCCAACGGTCGTAGGGATGGAACAGGATGAGGTCGGCCTGGATGCCGAGCCGCCCGAGCTCCGCGATGCGCTGCTCGAGGTGCTGGAAGAAGCGCACGTCGAAGCGTGTGAAGTCCCATCCCTCCGAAGGCGAGCCCTCGAAGGCGTAGATGTCGGGCTCGTTCGAGTTGTAGAGGTACGACTTCGGGAAGACGCACATGCGCATCTTCGTGAACGGCGCCTCGGCGAGCGTGGCGAGGGTCTCCTCCTCGAGCCGGGTGCCCTGGTTGGTCCAGGCGTAGGCGGTGGTGCCGAGGGGGCGGTGCCGGGTGCCGTCGGCGTGCGCGAAGTGGAAGCCGTCGACGTGAACCGGGCCGTGCGTTCCGGCCTCGGGGGCGGTGACCTCGATCGTGCCCGAGAGCCCGTCGAGTGAGCGCGCGGTGGAGCGCGTGGTGAACGACCACTCCCCCTCGTCTTCAGCGAGCATCCGCAGCAGGTAGCGGCCGTCGCCGTCGTAGAAGCCGCCGACCTCGAGCGAACGGCCGGTGCCGGCCTCGCCGGCGTGCCGGAACGTCGCCGTCAGCTCCACATCGACGAACGGGTTCCCGTGACTCGGCCCCTCGAGCGCCACTTCCACCACGCCCCAGCGCGGCGTCGGCGAGGGCAGGCGGACGGAGGCGGAACCGCGCGCGACCGACTCGCTCTCGTAGTCCGGGTCGGGCTCGATCGCCGCCCCGTACTCCTTCGGAGCGCCCCCGTCGCTGACCACGGCGAGCTCGGCCCAGAGCGTGGCGAGCATCTGCTCGTCGTCGCGCGTGGCCGGGTTGATCATCACCACCTGGCCGAGCCGTACGCCCAGGAGCTGCGCGAGCATCGGCGAGCTGACGAGCCCGGGCAGGTGCCTCTCGAGCACCGCCCGCGCCTCGGCGCTCGCGAGGGCGTCGCCCAGTTCGGAACCCTTGTCAAACATCGGTGCGTCCTTCTGCGGTGGTGGTCGGGGCGGGTGGGACGGATGCTGCGCTCGCGTCGAGCGGAGAGGCGAGCGGAGACGCCGGCGGAGACGCCAGCGCGGCGAGCGCCTCGTCGACCGCGGCGTAGACCTCGCCGGTGGCGAACAGGATCGACTGCCGGAGCGTGCGCCCCTCCACCCACGCGGTCTGGCTGCGGAAGCCCTCGACCCGCGGCGGATCGACCCGCGCGAGCGTCTCGAGCACCGCCCGGTAGGCCTCGGGGTCGTCAATGATCGCCGCGGTGGAGGAGTCGAGCGAGAGCGGGGTCGACGGCCGAGGTGCCTCCGACGACGGCTCCACGAACGAGAACTCGTGCCGGCCCGAGCCCACAGTGAACTCCTCCTGCCCCAGCAGCGAGACGAGCGCCGAGGTGTTCGCCGGCACCACGGCGGTCACCTGCACGACGGTTCCGGCGTCGCTGTGATCCCGCCGCCATCCCACCGACGCCTCCCCGTACGGCGTGCGGTGCGAGGCCGAGGCGAAGGTGAGCCCCGCGAGCGGTCGTGGCGCGATCCGCAGCGTGCGGTAGCCGGGCGAGGCCGGCCCGAGCCCCGCGACCGTGCGGTGCATCCAGTCGGCCACCGCTCCGAGGGCGTAGTGGTTGAACGATGTCATCTCGCCCGGATTCACCCGGCCGTCGTCGAGCAGCGAGTCCCAGCGCTCCCACACCGTGGTGGCCCCGAGCGTCACCGGGTGCAGCCACGACGGACTCTCGGTCTGCAGCAGCAGTCGCCCGGCGGCCGCGAGGTGGCCGCCTTCGGCGAGCGCGTCGGTCACGAGCGGCGTGCCGACGAAACCGGTGCCGATGCGGTAGCCGTCGCGGCGCACCAGCACGGCCAGGCGGGCGGCGAGCTTCTCGCGCACCGCCGCATCCGTCACCAGGCCGAACTGCAAGGCGAGGGCGTAAGCGGTCTGCGCATCCGAGAGCATGCGGCCGGCGGGCGTGACGTACTCGTCACGGAACGCCGCCCGCGAGCGCGAAGCGGCCGCGGCGTACCGCGAGGCGTCGGCGGATTCGCCGAGCACCGCCGCCGCATCCGCCACGATCTGCAGCGACCGGGCCAGGTAGGCGGTCGCCACGATGTCGGGGTCGACCCGAGCCTGGTCGGGCCGGTCGGGCGGCGCCGTGGGGTCGAGCCAGTCGCCGAGCTGGAAGGTGCCCGCCCACAGGCCGGACTCGCCCGCGCCCGCGAGCACCGCATCCACCCAGGCCGTCATGCTCGGGTACTGCGCGCGCAGCACGCCGAGGTCGCCGAAACGCTCGTACAGCGCCCACGGCACGACGGTGGCGGCGTCACCCCAGGCGGCGATGGCGCCTTCGAAGGGCCCCTGCAGCGTGGTGGGAACCACGACCGGCACCACCCCGCCCTGGCGCGCCTGCTCGTGGGCGAGGTCGCGCAACCACGAGACGAGGAAGGCCTCGGAGTCGAAGAGGAAGGATGCCGTGGGGGCGAACACCTGGATGTCGCCGGTCCAGCCGAGCCGCTCGTCACGCTGCGGGCAGTCGGTGGGGATGCTGAGGAAGTTGCCGCGCATCCCCCACACCACGTTCTCATGGAAGCGGTCGAGCAGCGGGTCGGAGGTGGCGAAGCGGCCCGTTCGGGTCAGGTCGCTGTGCAGCACCACCGCGGTCACGGCGGCGGGGTCGAACTCCTCCGGCCAGCCCTCGACCTGGGCGTAGCGGAAGCCGTGGAAGGTGAACGCGGGCTCCCAGTCCACCGGCCCCGAGCCGTCGAGCACGACGCTGTCAGTCGCCTCGGCGGCGCGAAGCGGGCGCAGCGCGAGCTCGCCGTCTTCGAGCACCTCGGCGTGCCGCAGCACGATCCGCGTGCCCGCCGGGCCGTCGACGCGCAGGCGCAGCCGGCCCACGAGGTTCTGCCCGAAGTCGAGCAGCAGGGCGCCCGAGGGCGAGGCGATGACCTCCCGCACGGGCAGTTCCTCGATGCGGCGCACGGGCGGCGCGATGCGCGCCTCGGGAACCGGCATCGGCATCGGCGTGCCGCCCACGCGCACGGGCGCCCATCCGCCCCCGTCTTCCTCGCCGCCCTCGTCGAACGAGGCCTCCGACCAGCCCGGCTGCGTGAGCCGCAGGTCGTGGTGCTCGCCCGCGTAGAGCCCGCTGGCGGTGATGGGCCCGGATCCCGAGGCCCGCCAGCCGGGGCCCGTCGCGGCCACGATCCGGCGCGACCCGTCGGCGAAGTCGAGCTCGAGGTGCCCCGAGAAGCTGGGCTGCTCACCGTAGAGGCGTTCGGTGAATCCGTGGAAGCCGTACTCCTCGGTGAACCAGCACCCGGCCAGCCGCACCCCGAGGGCGTTGGACCCCGGATGCACGAGCCCGGTCACGTCGATCGTCTCGTGCACGAGGCGGTCGCGATAGCTCGTCCAGCCCGGCGCGAAGAGGCCCGTGTCGACGGTCTGCCCGTTCAGCTCCGCGTCGGCCACGCCGAACGCGGTGAAGAGGAGTCGCGCGCGGGTGAGAGGCGCGTCGACCTCGAAGGTGGTGCGCAGGAGCACTGGCTGGGCCGGCCGTTCCGGGTCGGCGAGGCCGATCGGCTGGCCGGGCCAGGCATCCGTGAACGCCGCGTCGACCCGGAGCGGGGCGCTCCAGTCGGTGGTGCGCCCGTCGTCGGCCGTCACCCGCACCGCGAGCTCGCGCGACTCGCCGGCGGAGAGCGGCGCGAACGGCCACGGCACGAGAACACTGTCGGGCCCGTCGAGGCGCACCACCTGCCCGTCGCTGCGCAGCTCGGCGGAGGCCTGGCGCCAGCCCGGCTCCTCGCTCAGAACGGTCCAGCTCAGGCGCGGAGCGGGGGTGGCGACGGCGGTGCTGTCGTCCCTCAGCTCGGCCCGGAGCCGGTCGACGACAGCGGTCATTCGTCGGAGCCCCGGTAGTCGAACCAGTCGACGGCCACCGATCCCTCGAGCGCGAAGACGCCCGCGACCCGGCCGGTGAACGACTCGGCGATCTCCGAGGAGAGGTAGCGGCCGTCGAGCTCGAGCAGCACCGTGCGCTCCCCGTCGATGACAGCGGCGAGCTCGACGACGTCGGAGGTGCGATCGTCGAAGGGGTCACCGCCGGGCGGGCGGCTGGTGATCTCGAGCTCGACCACGGCGGAGTCGCTCGCGATCTCGGCCGTGCGCTCGAAGGAGGGGATGGCACCGCGCGCGACCACGCGGCCGGCGCCGGCGGCGATCGAGTAGTGGAAGCGCTCGTCGTAGCGCACGGCGAGGCCGCCCACGCCGGCCGAGACGTCGATCCGCACCCGCAGGGTGGCGGTCTGGTGCTGCTGGCGCCGGCCGAGGAAGACGGGGACCAGGTCGTCCAGCGTGCTGCCGTCGGCGCGCAGCTGGAGCGAGCCCTCACGCACGGTGGCGATGGTCTCGGGCGTGCGGCGCACCGCCATCCAGGCCGGGGCGAGCTCGGGCGCGACGAAGTCGTCGCGGTAGGTCACCACGCCGTCGCGGGGCGTGAGCTGCACGGGCTCGAACACGGGCCAGCCGTCGCGCCATTCCACCGTGGTCACGAAGGTCTCGCGGCCGAGGGCGGAGAAGGCGCGGGTCATGCTGCGCGGGCGCACGCCGAGCAGCACGAGCCGCCACTGCCCGTCGGCCAGTTGCACGAGGTCGCCGTGGCCGGTGTTCTGGATGGGCCGGCCTGTGCCGCGGGCGGTCAGCAGCGGGTTGCCGGCGGCGGTCTCGAACGGACCCTCGGGGCTGTGGGAGCGGGCCACGCTGACGCCGTGGCCGCGCTCGGTGCCCCCCTCGGCGATCACGAGGTACCACCAGTCGCCGATGTGGTAGAGGTGCGGGGCCTCGGGGAACTGCCCGCCGACACCCGACCAGATGCTCCTCGGCTCCTCGAGTGCGCGACCCGCCGCCAGGTCGACCTTGGCCTGCAGCAGGCCGCGATGGTGCATGAAAGTGGGCAGCGCCGGGTTCACGCCGAGACCGGAGAAGGTGAGGTAGGCCGTGCCGTCGTCGTCCCACACCAGGTCGGGGTCGATGCCGTCGATACCGTCGAACACCACGCCGTCGCTCCACGGGCCCTCGGCCTGCTCGGCCGTGAAGTGCAGGGTTCCTCGACCGAACGCATCCGTGATCACCAGGTGGAACACGCCGTCACGGTGACGGATGGTCGGCGCCCAGGCGCCGCCCGCGGTCGGGGTGGCCTCGACGTCGAGCTGGCCGGTGCGTGTCGCGACGTTGCCGATCTGCGTCCAGGTCACGAAGTCGCGCGAGTGGTAGATCGGGATGCCCGGGAGGTATTCGAAGGTGCTCGTGGCGAGGTAGTAGTCCTCTCCCACCCGCACGATGCTGGGATCGGGGTTGAAGCCGGGGAGCAGGGGGTTGGGGAGCGTCATGCCTGCGCCTCCGTCAGCTCGACCGCCGCCTCGAACGGCAGCTCCACCGCGGTGGTGCCCACCCGGAGCGTGTACGAGCCCGGCTCGTACCGCCAGCCCTCGTCCCAGGTGGCCAGCAGGCGCGTCGGAACGCTGATGTCGACGCTCGCTTTCTCGCCTGCGGCCGCCCGCACCGGCGCGAAGCCCACCAGCCAGCGCACGGCTCGCTCGACGGCCGAGTCCGGGCGCTCGGCGAACACGAGCACCACCTGCTTGCCGTCGCGGTCGCCGCGGTTCACCACGTCGACCGTCACGTCGATCGTCTCGCCGGCCACCGCCGTGGCGGGCGCCGAGACGCTCTCGAGCTCGATGGTCGTGTAGCCGAGCCCGTGGCCGAACCAGTAGGCCGGAGCCACGGGCGACCGCAGCCAGGCCCGGTAGCCGATGTGGATGCCCTCGTCGTAGACGAGCTCGCCGTCGACCGGGACGGTGTCGAGCACCGGCACGTCGGCGTCGGCCGCCGGCCAGGTGGTGGGCAGCCGCCCGCCCGGCTCTGCGAGACCGAGCAGCACGTCGGCGACGGCGTGGCCGAACTCCTGCCCGCCGAACCAGCCCACGAGCACGGCGGCCACGTCGTGCCGCCAGGGCAGCAGAACCGGCGAACCGGAGTTCACCAGCACGACCGTGCGGGGGTTCACCGCGGCGACGGCGCGCACGAGGTCGTCCTGCCGGCCCGGCAGCGCCAGGTCGTCGCGGTCGAAGCCCTCCGACTCCACCCGGGCGTTGGTGCCCACCACCACGAGCGCCACGTCGGCGTCGCGGGCGGCCTCGGCCGCCTCCGCGATGAGCTGGTCCTCGTCGACCACGGTCGGGCGGGTGCCCACGTTGAGTGCGAGCGCGCCGGCGAGGGCGTCGTCGCGCGCGGGCGAGTCGTAGACGAAGCGGATGGCCACGGGGGTGCCCGCCACGAAGTCCACCGAGGTGGTGCGGGTGGCGGGCGAGAGGAAGGCGGCACCGAGGTCTTCGCCGTCGGGAACCACGACCTCGTCGATGACGAGCTCGCCGTCGATCCAGAACCGTCCGTGGCCGGTGGCGGCGAATCCGATGTCGATGCGCTCGTCCTGCGTCGGCAGGTAGCTGAACGACACCTCGATCTCGCGCGCCTCGGCGATGGGGGCGGTGCCGCCGAACCAGACCAGCTCGGTGGCGAGGCGGTCCTCGTGGAAGATCTCGACGCCGTCGCCGTCGCGAAAGCTCACCCGGGCTCCGGCCGCACCCGTGACCGGGTTCGTCATGCGCTCGCGAGGGATGCCGGCGAGGCCCACCTGGTTGACCGCGCCCACCGAGTAGACCACCTCGACGCCGGGCAGGGCGTCACGCAGTCCTTCCAGCGGCGAGACGGTGTGCTCGGGCAGCACGGTCGCGCTGCCGCCGCCCTGAGTGCGCACGACGTCGGCGTTGTTGCCGAGCACGGCCACCCGGCGCAACGCCGAGGCGTTCCAGGGCAGCTCTCCGTTGTTCTCGAGCAGCACGGTTCCCTCGGCGGCGGCGGAGCGGGCGAAGGCGAGGCCGTCCTCCACGTGCACGAGCGGCGCCGGCGCGTGCTCGCCGAGGGCTCCCACCCGCTGGGCCAGGCGCAGCAGGCGGCGCACCTTGCGGTCGACGTGCGCCACGTCGATGTCGCCGCGTTCCACGGCATCCACCAGAGCGGCGCCCCAGGGCCCGTCGGGACCGGGCATCGCCAGATCCTGAGAGGCGGATGCCGAGGCCAGCGACCGCACGGCCGTCCAGTCGCTCACCACCACGCCGTCGAAACCCCACTCGCTGTTGAGAGGAGTCTCGAGCAGCGCGTTCTCGGTGGCGGTCACGCCGTTGATGGAGTTGTAGGCGCTCATCACGAGCCAGGCCCGCGACTCCACGACGGCCTTCTCGAAAGCGAGCAGGTAGAGCTCGCGCAGCGAGCGGTCACTCACCCGCACGTCGACGGTGAACCGGTCGGTCTCCGAGTCGTTGGCGACGTAGTGCTTGGGCGTGGCGCCCACACCGTTGTCCTGCAGGCCGTTCACGTAGGCCACGGCCAGCTCGCCGGTGAGCACCGGGTCTTCGCTGAAGGCCTCGAAGTGGCGGCCGCCGAGCGGCGAGCGGTGCAGGTTCACGGTCGGGCCGAGCACCACGTCGACTCCCTTGCGGCGGGCCTCGCAGGCCGCGACCGCGCCGTAGCGGTGGGCCATCGCCGGGTCGAAAGCGGCCGAGAGCGCCGAGGCCGAGGGCAGATTGAGGGAGGGGGAGCGCTCGTCCCACTCCGGCCCGCGCACGCCGGAGGGTCCGTCGGAGAGCACCATGCTGCGCAGCCCGACCCGCTCGATCGGCACCGTGCTCCAGAAGTCGCGCCCGCTGAGCAGGAGCACCTTCTCCTCGAGGGTGAGCTGGGCGAGCACCGAGTCGATTTCCTGCTCGAGCTCGAGGTCGCGGGGGGTGGTGAGGTCGGTCATCTGTCGTTCTTCCTGGCGGCTTCTGCGCCGCCGGTCGTGGATTGCGGTCGGTGGGGTGTGTCCGGTCAGAGGGCGCCGGCCTGCACCGCCATCTCGTTCTGCGAGTCGATCAGCCGTCGCCGGTCGGCGCGGCGCTGCTCCTGCAGCACCGGATCGGGAACCGGAGCGGCCAGCAGCAGCCGCTGGGTGTACGGATGCTCGGGGTCGGAGGTCACCTTGTCGCCCGGCCCGTACTCCACGATCTCGCCGTGGTACATCACGGCCACCCGGTGGCTGAGGTGTCGCACCACCGCGAGGTCGTGCGAGACGAAGAGGTAGGCCACGCCGGTGTCCTCCTGGATCTGCTTGAACAGATCGAGCACGCGCGCCTGCGTCGAGAGGTCGAGCGCCGACACCGGCTCGTCGCACACGATGAGCTGCGGCGAGAGCGCCAGGGCCCGGGCGATCGCGATGCGCTGTCGCTGGCCACCGCTGAACTCGCGCGGAAGCCGCCCGGCGGCGTTCGCGGGCAGCCCCACCTGGTCGAGCAGCGTGCGCACCCGCTTGGAGGCCTCGGCCGCCGAGGCCTTCTTCACCCGCAGCGGCTCGGTGAGCGACTGCTCGATCGTGAGCGAGGGGTTGAGCGAGGAGTACGGGTCCTGGAACACCACCTGGATCTCGTCGGAGAGGGTGCGGCGCTCCCTGCGCGAGAGGTGCCCGATCTCGGCGCCCTTGAAGCGGATGCTCCCGCCGGTCACCGGGGCGAGGCCGAGCACGGCCCGGCCGAGCGTCGTCTTGCCCGAGCCGGACTCGCCCACGAGGCCCACGCACTCGCCGGGCTTGATGTCGAGCGACACGCCCTTGAGGGCGTGGAACGGCGGTCGTCGCCATCCCTTCACGGGGTAGTCGACCACGAGCTGGTCGACCACGAGCAGCGGCTCGGTCATGACGTGGCACCTCCGGTTGTGACGTGGCGATCGGCGGCGAGCTCGAGCGCGCCGCGGGCGGCGCCGTCTTCGAGGATCGCGTCGAACAGGGACTTGGTGTACGGATGCTGCGGGTCGGCGAAGATCGAGCGTGCGGGCCCGGTCTCCACGATCAGCCCGTCGCGCATCACCGAGACGCGGTCGCAGAGGTCGGCGACCACGCCGAAGTTGTGCGTGACGATGAGGATGCTCACGCCGAGCTCCTTCTGCAGCCCGCGCAGCAGGTCGAGGATGTCGGCCTGCACGGTGACGTCGAGCGCGGTGGTCGGCTCGTCGGCGATCACGAGGTCCGGCTCGCAGGAGACCGCGCCGGCGATCAGCACGCGCTGCGCCATGCCGCCGGAGACCTCGTGCGGGTAGGCCGCGTAGGTGCGCTCGGGGTTCGGGATGCCCACCCGCGCGAGCAGGTCGAGCGCGCGCTTCTTCGCCTCGGCCTTGGAGATGCCGAGCGCGAGGCGCATCGGCTCCACCAGCTGGCTCCCGATGGTGAACGAGGGGTCGAGGTTCGACATCGGCTCCTGCGGGATGTACGAGATGCGCCGGCCGCGGATCTTGCGCATCTCCACCTCGCTGAGCGAGGCGAGATCGGTGCCCTCGAACACGACGCTGCCGCCCACGATCCGGCCGCCGTCGGGCAGCAGGCGCAGGATCGACCAGGCCGTCTGCGTCTTGCCCGATCCGCTCTCGCCGATCAGGCCGTGCACCTCGCCCTTGGCCACGGCGAGGGAGACGCCGTTCACGACCTGCTTGACACGGCCGTCGGCCTGGTCGTATCCCACCACGAGCGAGTCGACCACCAGAAGCTTGTCGCGCGCATCCGTCCCGGTCTCCGGGTGCACCACCACGGTGGCCGGCACGACCACCGGAGCGGCGGCCGCCCCGCGGCGCGGGGCACGGCGACGCTTGACCTTGCCGCTGCGCTCGAGTTCGTCGCGCAGGGCGTTCGCGAACAGGGCGAGCGCCACCGAGGTGAGCGCGATCGCGACGCTCGGCCAGACCAGCAGAACGGGGTTCTTGTACATGCGGGCGAAGGCGTCGTTCAGCATGTTGCCCCAGGTGGGCACCGAGCTGTCGCCGAGACCGAGGAAGTCGAGTCCGGCCTGGATGGCGATGGCGATCCCCATCACGAAGGCGAACTGGATGATGATGGGCGCCCGCACCACCGAGAGGATGTGCCGGCCGATGATGCTCGGGTCGCCGACGCCCGAGACGCGGGCCGCGTCGACGAACAGTTCGCCGCGCACGTTCACGACGGCGGTGTAGACGAGCCGATAGAAGGCGGGGGAGAGCAGCACGCCGAACACCGCCATGGCGAGCCAGAGCGAGGGGCCGAGCACGGCGCGGGCCGCGAGCAGAACCACGATGCCGGGCAGCGCCATGATGGCCGAGACGAGCCACGACGAGACCGACTCGAACCACTTGCCGTAGTAGCCGGCGATGAGGCCGCCGACCACGCCGATCAGCGCGGCGATCGCCGTGCCGAGCAGGGCGGCGGCGAGGCTGTAGCGCGTGCCGTAGAGCAGGCGGGCCAGGATGTCGCGGCCCGCGCCGTCGGTGCCGAGTGGGTGATCGGAGCTGGGGGCGGCGCCGAGGTTCTGGATGTTGGAGAAGTTCGGGTCCTGCTGCGTGAGCAACGGAGCCAGGATGGCGGCGAGCACGATCAGGCCGAGCACGACGATGGCGAACAGGCCGGCGCCGTTGCGGAGCATCCGGCGCGCCAGGTGGGAGCGGGCCGCCCGCTCGTCGGTGGCCGTGTCGGGCATGGGGTTCGTGGCGGATTCGCTCATGACACACGCACTTTCGGGTTCAGGAATCCTTGGATCAGGTCGATCAGGAGGTTGACGATCACGACCAGCGCGCCGACCACGACCACGAGTCCCATCACGAGGGGCACGTCGCCCTGAGCAGTGGCCGACACCGAGATCTGGCCGAGGCCGGGGATGGCGAAGATCTGCTCCACGATCACGGCGCCTCCGACGAGCCCGATGAACTGCACGGCGAGCACGGCGAGCGCCGGGCCTCCCGCGTTGCGCAGCACGTGCTTGAAGACGATGCGGTTCTCCGAGAGACCGCGGCTGCGGAGGGTGCGCACCCAGTCCTGACGCTGGGCGTCGATGACCGAGCCGCGCACCTGCTGCACGATGGCCGCGATGGCGCCGATCGAGAGGGCGGCGATGGGGAGCGTCACCGAGCTCATCCACCCGGTGAAGGAGGTGCTCATCTGCACGTAGCCGGTGGGCTTGAACCAGTGCAGGTTCAGCGCGAACACGTTCACCAGGAAGATGGCGACGAGGAAGCCCGGGATGGCGAAGCCGAGCACGGCGATCACCTGCACGAGCTTGTCGGCCCAGCCGCGGCGGCGGGCCGCCCAGACGCCGAGCACGGTGGCGATCACGCCGCTCGCGATGGTGGCGCCGACCACGATAGAGAGGGTCACGGCGAGGCGGGAGACGATGGCCTGGTCGACGGGCTGGCTGGTGAACCACGAGCTGCCGAAGTCGCCGCGCACGGCGCCGCCGAGCCAGTCGACATAGCGCGTGAAGACCGACTGGTCGAGCCCGAGCTGCTGGTTCTTCAGCGCCACGGTGTCGGCGGTGGCGCCGGGGCCGAGGATGCGCCGGCCCACGTCGCCCGCTCCGAGGTTCAGCAGCAGGAAGGCGACGCTCGAGATGACGAAGAGGAGGATGACGCCGCTCACGAGGCGGCGGATGGTGAAGCGGAGCAACGTCGTTCCTTACGTACACGATTCGGGATGGGGCGCCGGGCCTGAGGAGATCAGGCCCGGCGCCCATCGGTTCAGGACTTCGGCTTGATGTTCCACAGGTACGGGTAGGAGTTGCCCACCTGCACCGTGAGGTCGGTGTTCGCGTCGCTCACGAAGTTGAGCTCCGGACGGAACCACGGGGCGAACCAGCCCTGCTCGACGATGTACTCGTTGAGCGCCTTGCCGGCGGTCTCCGCGTCGGCCTGGCTGCCGGTCTGCAGCGTGGCGATGTAGCCCTGCACCGTCGGGTCGTCGGTGTGGAAGCCGTTGAAGGTCGCGTTCTTGTCGATCGAGAACTGCGCGAGCTGCCAGTCGGTCGGGTCGAGCTGCAGCGCCATCAGGGCCACCGGGTACTTGCCGCTCACGAGGGCGGTGATGTAGTCGTTGACCTGCAGGTCTTCGAAGGTCACCCGGATACCGATGTCTGCCAGCTGCTGCTGGACGAGCGCGAAGTTCGACGCGCCGAAGGCCGCGGAGCTCGGCATCGTGAGGTCGAAGCCGTTCGGGTAGCCCGCTTCGGCGAGCAGCTGCTTGGCCTTGGCCGGGTCGTAGCTGTACGTCTTGTTCAGCGCCTCGTCGTAGCTCGGCGAGGTGGTCGGGAAGATCTGCTCCGTCGTCGTGCCGTGACCGTCGGCGAAGGCCTTCAGCATCGCGTCGCGGTCGAAGGCGTAGTTGAGGGCCTGGCGCACCTTGACGTTGCCGATGGCCGGGTTCAGCGTGCCGGCACGGTCACCGATGATGAGGCCCCACCAGTTGTTCTCGATCGGGCTGAGCGTGTACCCGGCCGCCTCGATCTGCGAGAGCGTCGTGTTGTCGATGGTGGTCGAGGCGTTGACCTGGCCGCCCTGGATCGCGTTCAGCAGCGAGGTGCTGTCGGCGTAGTAGTTCATCACGACCTTGTCGTAGTGCTGGTCGGAGGGGTTCCAGTAGTTCGGGTTCTTGTCGAACACGTAGGTGTTGCCCACGACGGTCTCGCCGACGTTGAGCGTGTAGGGGCCGGAGCCGACGGGCACGGTCTCGACATCGGCGTTCGTGAAGGCTGCGGGGCTCTCCTGGAGGCCGGCGTTCTGGGTGAGGTAGGTCAGGAGTGCGGGGTCGGGTGCTTTGAGGGTGAGCTCGACGTGGGTGTCGTCGATGGCTTTCGCGTCTTTGAGGTTCACGAGGAAGGAGGCGTTCGGTGAGGTGCCGTCGCGGAAGCGGATGAGGTTCTGGGCGGCGGCGTCGGCGTTGAAGGGCGTTCCGTCGGAGAACTTCACGTCGCTGCGCAGCGTCAGGTCGAGCACGGTGTTGTCGGCGTTGTACGACCAGTCGGTGGCGAGGTTGGCCACGATGGTGCCGTCGGCCTCGGCCTTCAGCAGCGAGTCGTAGACGGCCTGCATGGGGGGCGACTGGTTCGCCCAGTTCGCACCCTGGGCGGAGAAGCTGCTGACGGGGGTGATGAGGCCGAGAGTGAGCGTTCCGCCTGAGGAAGAGCCGGCGGATCCGCCCGAGCCACCGGCCGAGCAGCCGGTGAGTGCGAGTACAGCGGCTGTCACGATGACGACCGCCTTTTTCCAGTGGAACATCTTTGTCCTTTCGAGCTGCGCAGCCCGTCTTTGGGCCATCTGGGGATGGACGCTATCATAAAATCCGAGTGGTTGTGTGGTTTTCAAATGTCACGAATCGGATACGCCACGAAGGCCAGCCGGCGGCTGTCCGGCGACCAGCTATTCACGTTGACCGTGCCCTGACCGCCGAACAGGTCAACCAATTCGCGGGTCTCCGACCAGTCGTCATCCCGCACGATCCGCAGTTTCACGGGCAGGTCGGGCGGGTGTCCGACCGTGCCGGCGGGGTAGCTCAGATACACGATCGAGCGGCCGTCGGGAGCGAGATGGGGGAACCAGTTCACCCGCTCGTCGAAGGTCAGCTGCTCGAGCGGGCCACCGCCCGCGGGCATCCGGGCGATCTGCGCGTGACCGGGCGTCGAGGAGAACGCCTCGGTGTTCAGGTAGAGCCATTCGCCGTCGGGCGAGTACTCGCTGCCGTCGGACGACCAGGCGTCGGAGGTGAGCATCCGAGCCTCGCCGCCCGCCGCATCCATGGCGCACACCACGCCGGGACCCATGTCGCTCAGGGTGCCACCCGGGCCCATCCGCACGCCGATGAAGGCGAGGGTGGAGCCGTCGGGGCTCACGCCGTGCAGGAAGTGCATCAGGCCGTCGTCGGGGGTGACGCGGCGGACGGTGCCGCCGGCGAGCGGGGCGGCGTAGATGTGCCAGTCGTTCGCCGAGACGAACACCTCCTCAGCCACAGGCGAGAGCACGTGATCGTTGTTGAGGTCGGGCACGCCCTCGAGCGGGATGAGCTCGGGCTCGGCCCCGGGTTCGAGCCGCAATCGCCAGAGCCGTCCGTCCCCGTTCAGCACCAGGTGACCGTCGCGCGTCCAGTTGGGGGCTTCGAAGAGCAGCTCCTCGCTCTCGTGGATCAGCTGCTGCTCGCCCGTGACGGTGTCGATCACGAAGACCTGGGAGCGCTGGCCCGGCGCGAGCTCGCGCACGTAACGCATCAGCCGGCCGTCCGCATCAGTTCGCGGAGGCCCGCGACCACGAGCGCGTGGTCGTCGTCGGAGGAGAGACCGGATGCGGTGACCGCGGCGACCACCCCGGTTCCGGCCACGCGCACGGGCACCGAGCCGCCGGCCAGCGCGTACTCGGGGAAGGGCAGCCAGCCCATGCCGGCCGCGTCGATGCCGCCCTCGGCGAAGCGCGCGGCGGCGAGGGCGGAGCTCGTCTCCAGGCGCAGCACGGTGCGCGCCTTGCCCGCGATCCAGGTCTCCTGGTCGGCGGTCGTGCCCTCGAGGGCGGAGCGGAAGAGCACGAGGCCGGCGGGGGTGCGGATGTCGGTGGCCACCCGGTGCCCGGCGTCGAGGGCGGTGGCCGTGATGATGTTCCCGAGGCGCCAGGCGTCGAGGCGGCTGAACGCGGGGAGCACGAGCTCCTCCAGCTCGGCCTCCAGTTCGGCGATGCGTGCGGTGGTCATGTGGTCCTTCCGGTAGCGCTGCTCGCATCCGGTGGAGCGACGCAGCTCGGAGATAACTTACCAGTGGTTAATTCTGCTGCTAGTGTTCTGCCCACACCCGCAAAGGAGCCCCGTGATGATCACCTCAGCCTTCCCCGAACCCGAGATCTTCTTCCCCGGCCGTGGCGAACCCGTTCTGCGCTGGGGCATCGTGGCCCCCGGCTGGATCGCGGGGTATTTCGCCGGCGCCGTCAACCGTCACACCCACCAGAAGCTGGCCGCCGTCGCCTCGCGCACGCTCGCCCGCGCCGAGGCCTTCGCGGCCGAGCACGGTGTCGACCGCGCCTACGGTTCGTACGAGGAGCTATTCGGCGACCCCGAGCTCGACGTGGTCTACATCGCGGCGCCGCAGAGCGAGCACCTCACCCTCGGCCTCCTCGCCATCGCCTCGGGCAAGCACGTGCTGATCGAGAAGCCGCTCGCCACCAACGCCGCCGACGCGCGCACCCTCGTGGCCGCCGCGCGGGAGGCGGGCGTGCTGCTGATGGAGGCGATGTGGAGCCGATACCAGCCGCAGGCATCCGTCATCCGCAGCCTCGTGACCGACGGCGTGATCGGCGAGGTGAGCTGGATCGCCGCCGATCACGGGCAGGCCATCCCGGCCGACCCGGAGGGGCGCCTCTACCGCCGCGACCTCGGCGGCGGAGCGCTGCTCGATCTCGGCATCTACCCGATCCAGCTCGACTCGATGGTGCTCGGGGCCCCCACCTCGATCCACGCGGTGGGAGGGATGACGTCGACCGGCGTCGACGCGTACTCCACCGTGACGCTCGGCCACGGCGACGGTGCGCAGTCGACGCTGATGACCTCGATCCTCACCCGCACGCCCACCACCGCCGTGATCGCCGGCAGCGAGGGGCGCATCGAGATGGCGGGGCCGTTCCACATCCCCACCACCCTCACCCTCGCCGGCCTCGACCTGTTCGGCCCGGTGCAGACCTGGACCGACCCCACCGGCGTCGCCCTCATGGACGGCCTAGCCTGGGAGGCGACCGCGCTCGCCCAGTACGTGGGCGAAGGTCGCACCGAGTCGCCGCTGCACACGCTCGACGAGACGGTCACCATCCTCGAGACCATCGACGAGGCGCTCCGGCAGGTGGAGGCCGGCGCGGCTTCGCGCTGATCGCGGCCGCCGCCTCGGCGCGCCGTCGGGAGCTGATGCGCTCCCCCGTCTGACCGTCGCAGGCTAGAAGGGCGGGTGTTCGGGGAGGGGCTTGGCCGGCAGGTTCAGGCGCGGTCTGCGCGGGGTGAAGTCGCCCCGGCTCTCGGGGTCGTCGTGGGCCGACGACGGGGAGCGGCCCCGCGCACGACTCCGGTGCGCGGCCGGATCGGCAGTGTGTTCGGGTGGTGGGGCGGCGTGCGCGGGCGGTTCAGGGGTGTGATCGGGTGGTCGGGTGACGTGCGTGGCGCCGGCGGGTGAGCGCCAGTGCAGGGCTCGGTCTTCGCCCGGGCGGACGTGCCAGTCGGTTTGGTGTTTGAGGGTGTGGTGCTTGCGGCAGAGGGCGGCGAGGTTCGCGAGACCAGTCTCGCCGCCGTCGGCCCAGGCGGTGGTGTGGTCGAGGTCGCAGCGGTCGGCGCGGCGGGCGCAGCCCGGGAACCGGCACGTCTCGTCATCCAGGAGCACCGCGGCCCGGAGATCCGCCGGGACCTTGTAGCGGTCGCGGCCGACCGACAGCCGCATCCCGGTGACCGGGTCGGTCAGGATGCGGGTCAACGACGGAGCACCCGCGGCCAGCTTCCGAGCGGTCGCGGGGTCGATCGGGCCGTACCCCACCAGCTCGGCCGGCTGCGCCGAGTGGCCCAGGAGCGTGAGCACCGGAACGGTCACGTTCACGGTCGCCGTGATGCCCCGAGCCCGGTCGGCGGTCTCACCGTCGCGGTGCAGGAGCAACTCCGTCAGCCCATCGGCACGGAGCTGCGCATGAGTGCGGGACTCGTCCGGGGCGCGGAGCGAGCGGGCGAGCTGGTCCAGGGTGTCGTCGATCGCGAACGCGGACACCGCCGGCAGATGACACACCAACGTCGCCATCCCGTCCCGCTCGGTCTCCACCCACACTGCGCGTTCCTCGCGGGCGGCGCGGTGCCGGACCTCGAGAGGCTCGGGGTGCATCCGTTCCCTCACCACGCGGGCAGACGCCGCCACCTGCCCCGGCGTCTGGGTCGCCGCCCGCACCAACACGACGGCCTCGAACTCGGCCCGCACACCCTCGGGGAGGGACTTCGCGTGCTTCACGACGGCTTGCGCGTGCCGGTAGCCGATCTCGCCCTGCCCCAACGCTTCCAGCGTCGCGGGGAGGAACCCGACGAGCATCTCCGCGTCATCGATCCGCTGCCCCGCGAGCGCCTCCGAGACCCGCAAGGTCGTCGCGACTTCCGCGACCAACGAGCGGCGGGCGAACTCCACCGACCCACCCGGCAGCGACGCCACCCGGTCCGCCCTCGCGGCCGCCGCGGCGAGCCGCACCACGATCGCCGCCTCCAACGAGGCCTGTTCGCGCTGGAACACGGCCACCGCATCCGCATCTGCCCCGATCTCCCACAACAGCGACTCGCGCACCCCGAGATCGGGCACGGCGAGGCCCTCGGGGGCGAAATGAGGAAGAAGAGATCGGTTCATGAGCGTGCCTCAATTCTAGCTCAAAGCATCCGCCCAGCCAAGCAATAATCCCCGATCAGGCGCGCATTCTGCGCAACGCCGCCACCGCCGCCTCGAGGTCGCCGGGGGCGTCGACCGCCGGGTCGACGAGCGCCTGCAGCTGGAGCCCGTCGGCGAGCGCGATGAGCTTGCGCGCCTCGAGCGCCGCATCCGCCGAGGGGTCGATGCGATCCACGGCCTGCTCGCGCTCGATGCCGTCCCGCAGCAGCGAGTGCACCCGGCGGAACCGCTCCACGAAGAACCGGTGCGCACTGTGGTCCGGATGCACGGCCTCCGCGGCGAGGGTCAGGTACAGGTGCACGATGCCCGGGATGCGCAGGTTCTGCCGGATGGCGGCCACGTAGAAATCGAGGGCTTCCGAGGGGGGCACGACGCCGCCGACCGCGGCGAGCGTGCCCTCGTCCCAGCGCTCCACCACCTTCTGCAGCAGCTCCTCGCGACTGGCGAAGTAGTACAGGATGTGGGCCGGCTCCACGTCGAGCTCGCGGCCGATCGCCCGGAGCGAGGCGTTGCGGTAGCCGTCGGCGCCGAGCTTCTCGAACGCGACCGCGAGGATCTGTTCGCGACGGGCCTCGCCCTTCGCAGTCACTCGCTGACGCGCCATGCGAGTCATTCTAGGCTCGCCGGCGCACCCACTGGCTCCGAAACCGAGTGAGTACTAGATTTTCATCGACAGAAGTGCAAGATCGCGCTCTCTTCGGATTATGCTGAACGGCACACCAGGCCAAGGGGCAGAGAATGACAACAACGTCGTCCGAAACGCGACGAGGCCGCGGCAAACCGCGTGGCTCGTACGCGAAGTCCGACGAGAAGCGCCGCACCATCCTGGATGCCGCCCTCGAGGTCTTCTCGCAGTCCGGGTACCGCTCGGGTTCGATCCGGGACGTCGCCGAACGCTGCGGTATGAGCGAGGCCGGGCTGCTGCACCACTTCCCGAACAAGAGCGCCCTGCTCGCCGCCGTGCTCCAGCGCCGCGACGACCGCACCGTGCAGTTCATCCCGCTCGAACCCGAGCTCGGCGGGCGCTCCACGGTCACCGGGCTTCTCGAGCTCGCGAGCTACAACGCCTCCATCCCCGGCGTGGTCGAGCTCTACTGCACCCTGTCCGCCGAGGGGACCTCGCCCGACCATCCCGCCCACGAGTACTTCATCAACCGCTACAACTGGTCGCGCGACGTCATCACGCGCGCCTTCGAGATCATCGAGTCGGAGGGCGATCTCCGCCCGGGCGTCACCCCCCGCAGCGCCGCCATCCGCACGCTCGCGATGATGGACGGCCTGCAGGTGCAGTGGCTGCTCGACCGCGAGGCGCTCGACATGACCGAGGAGCTGCGCAAGTTCTTCCGCGGCCTCGTGAGCTACGAACTCTGACCACGATCCGATGACCGCCGACATCCCGACCCGCCGCCGCGGCCCCTACCGCAAGAGCGACGGGCGCCGTCGCGCGATCCTCGCGGCCGCCCTGCAGGTGTTCTCGAGCTCCGGCTACCGGGCGGGCTCGCTCCGCGACATCGGCATGGTCGCGGGCATCGACCCCTCCTCGATCCTGCATCACTTCCCCACCAAGGAGGCCCTGCTGCAGGCCGTGCTCGAGGACAAGGAGGAGCACGACCTCGAGAACCTGCCCTCGCCCGAGCAGGTCGCGCCGCGCGACATCCCGACCGCCCTGCTACGCCTCGCCGAGCGCAACGACCGCGTTCCCGATGCCGTCGCGCTCTACGCGGTGCTGGCGGCCGAGTCCACCACGGCCGGGCATCCGAGCGCCGAGTACTTCCGGATGCGCACCGAGCGCACCCGCCGCGACTTCCGCGAGCTGTTCGAGCACATGGATGCCGCCGGCCTCCTCGCGGAGGGCATCGACCCCGAGTACGCGGCCCGCTCGACCTTCGCGATGTGGGACGGCATCCAGACCCACTGGCTGATCGACCGGACCGCGGTGAGCGTCACCGACACGCTCCGCCGCCACCTGCAGAGCATCACGAGGGTTTCCGAGATCTGATCGGAGCGTGTTATCGTTCCAAAATCCAATCGTTGTTGGATATTCGCTCTCGCAAAGGTGCAGCATGATCTCGGTCCCGTTGAACGACGGATGGACTGTCTCGCCCAAACGCGGACTCTTCGACGGTCTCTCGGGCGAGCTCGCCCCCGCCGAGCGCGTCACGCTGCCGCACGACGCGATGCTCGGGCTGCCCCGCTCGGCCGATGCCCCTTCCGGCTCGCACAGCGGCTACTTCCCCGGCGGCGCCGTGGAGTACACGCGCACCCTCGAACTCGGGGCCCGAGCCGGCGACGGCACCGCCACGCCCGACGCCGTGCACACCCTCGTCTTCGACGGCGTCTACCGCGACGCCATGGTGTTCGTGAACGACAGCTTCGCCGCGCAGAGCCCCTCCGGCTACTCCCGCTTCGCCGTGCGCCTCGACCCCTTCCTGCGCTTCGACGGCCCGAACGAGATCCGGGTCGAGGCCCGCGCCCACCGCGACTCGCGCTGGTACTCGGGCCTCGGCATCCACCGCAACGTGGCCCTCGTCACCGGTCCGCTCGTGCACATCGCCCTCGACGGCGTGCGCGTCTCGACCCCCGGGGTCGACGACGACGGCGCCCTCATCGTGGCCGAGACCACGGTGGTGAACGACAGCCTGCGCACGCGCACCGTCTTCGTGAGCACCGCGATCAACGACCCCGACGGCGCCGTGATCGCCGAGGGCCGCAGCCCCCTCACGCTGCTCGCGGGCGAGTCCGGCGTCGTGCGCGAACGCCTCTGGGTCGAGGCGCCCGAGCGCTGGAGCCCTGACTCTCCCGCCCTCCACACCGCCACCGCGACGCTCAGCGCGGCGGACGACGGCGCCCCTTCCGACGACACCACCACCGTCACCTTCGGTGTCCGCCGTGTTCAGCTCGACCCGCGCCACGGCCTGCGCATCAACGGCGAGACCGTGAAGCTGCGTGGCGCGTGCATCCACCACGACAACGGCGTCATCGGAGCCCGCTCGATCGCCCGCGCCGAGGAGCGCCGCATCGAGCTGCTCAAGCAGGCCGGCTTCAACGCCGTGCGCAGCGCGCACAACCCCCTGAGCCCCGAACTGCTCGACGCCTGCGACCGCCTCGGAATGCTCGTGATGGACGAGTCGTTCGACATGTGGCTCGAGTCGAAGTCCCGCTTCGACTACTCGCTCGCCTTCCCCGAGTGGTGGGAGCGCGACCTCGAGTCGATGGTGGCGAAGGACTTCAACCACCCGAGCGTGATCTTCTACTCCATCGGCAACGAGATCCCCGAGACCGGCCGCCCGCACGGCTCGCGAGTGGGCCGTCTGCTCGCCGAGAAGGTGCACGCGCTCGACCCCACGCGCTTCACCACGAACAGCATCAACGGCCTCGTCTCGGTCATCCGCGAACTGCCGCCGATGGCCACCGCGGACGGGGCGACGGATGCGGACCCCGGCCTGGCCGCGCCCGCCGACATCAACGACGCCATGACCGACATGGGCTCCACGATGACCGAGCTCATCGCCTCCGATCTCGTGACCACCCGCACCGAGGAGTCGTTCGCAGCCGTCGACGCGGCCGGCTTGAACTACGGCGACAGCCGCTACGTCTCCGACGCCACCGCCTTCCCCAACCGGGTGATCGTGGGCACCGAGACCTTCAACACCCGCATCGGCACCACCTGGCCGCTCGTGCTCGAGAACGACCACGTGATCGGCGACTTCACCTGGACCGGCTTCGACTACCTCGGCGAGGCGGGCATCGGCCGCGTGGACCACACCGAGACCGGCGGCGCCTTCGACGGCACCTCGGGGCCGTTCCCATGGCTGCTCGCGTGGTGCGGCGACATCGACCTGATCGGCGACCGCCGCCCGGTCTCGTTCTACCGCGAGCTCGTGTTCGGCCTGCGCACGGAGCCCTACCTCGCAGTGCGGCGCCCGCGCACCGACGGGCTCCTCCCGGCGACGGGGCCGTGGTCGTGGTCGGACTCGGTGTCGTCGTGGAGCTGGGCCGCCGCATCCGGCACCCCCGTCGTGGTCGAGGTCTACACCGAGCCCGGGGCCGACGAGGTCGAGCTGCTGCTCGACTCGCGCTCCCTCGGCGTGCAGCCGGTGTCGCGGCAGCGCGCGCTCTTCACCGTGGGCTTCGAGCCGGGCGAGCTCGTGGCGGTGGCTCGCACGGCGGGCCGCGAGACCGGGCGCACCGCGCTGCGCAGCTCGGAGGGCCCGCTCGTGCTGACGGCGGGTGCCGACCGTTCGAGCATCAGGGCCTCCGACGACGACCTCGCCTTCGTGACGATCTCCCTCGCCGGCACCGACGGCATCCTGCGCCCCGACGACGACCGCACGGTCACCGTCGCGGTCGACGGGCCCGGCGTGCTGCTCGGCCTCGGCAGCGCGCGGCCGGCCACCGAGGAGAGCTACCTCGGCGCGAGCCACCGCAGCTTCGACGGGCGCGCTCTCGCGGTCGTGCGCCCCACGGCGACCGGCACGATCACGGTGACCGTCACGGCCGAGGGATGCACGGCCTCGGCCACCACGATCACCGCCGGCTGAGGGAACTCAACGCGGGGCGGCGCGCTCGAACCGCAGCACCGCAGCAGGGCCGCGGTTCAGTCCTCGTCGCCCGAAGCGGCGGAGTCGGCGGCGCGACGGGCGTTCGCCACCTCGATCACGGCGTTGATGAGCGACTCGGCCGAGCGGCCCTTCGCGATCACGTCGACCCGCAGGCCGTAGGCGCGCGCGTCTTCGGCGGTGCGCGGACCGATGGCCGCCACGAGCGTGGACTCCGGGATGGGCCCGAGCTGGAGCTGCACCTGCTCCGCCACCGAGCCCGAGGTCACCATCACGGCGTCGATGGCGCCGGCGGCGACATCCGCGCGGATCTGCGGATCGACCTGCACGCCGATGGTGCGGTAGGCGACCACGGACTCGACCGTGTGGCCGCGGGCGATGAGCCCCTCGGTCAGCACGGGCTTCGCGATGTCGCTGCGGAGCGTCAGCACCCGCAGCTCGGGCCCGAACTGCTCGAAGCGCTTGAGTTCGCGCAGCAGACCCTTGGCCGAGTTGTCCTCCGGCGGAACGAGGTCGACCTTGTAGCCGGCAGCCATCAGCGCGGCGGCGGTGGTCTCGCCCACGGCGGCGATGTGCGTGGAGGAGGGCACCACGGCCTGATGCGCGGTGAGCACGTCGACCGTGGTGGCGCTCGTCATGGTGAGCCAGTCGAAGCCCCCGGCGGCGAGCGCCTTGAGGGCCCGGTCGAGCGTCTCGGCGTCTTCGGTGGGCGCGAAGTTGATCATGGGCGCCACGATCGGCTTGGCTCCGACCGCGCGCAGGTCGGCGGCCACACCGTGGCCCCAGGGGCCGCCGCGGGGAACCAGGATGCGCCAGCCGCCGAGCGGGCGCTGCGCCCACGCGGTCATCGGCCGGCCTCCGGGTCGAAAGAGCCGGTGTCGGAGGATGCGTCGAGACCGCCGAGCGGCCCCACCGCAGCCAGCTCCGCTGCTCCGTCTTCGAGCAGCTGCGTCGCCACCGCCTGGCCGAGCAGCTCCGCCACGAGGTGGTCGTCGCCGAACAGGGCGGCCGCGCGTTCGCAGCCGAGCTCGGCCGCGCCATCCGCCTGGTACACCGTGGCCGAGAGACGCAGCTCGTCACCCGAGACCGTCGCGGTCGCGCCCACCGGTGCCGCGCATCCGGCCTCCAGCGCCGACAGCACCGAGCGCTCGGCGAGAACGGCCGTGCGTGTCGGTTGATGTTCGATGCTCAGCAACTCGGGAATGCTGTCTCCCTCTCGGGTCTCGATCGCGAGCGCACCCTGACCGGGAGCCGTCGGCCACAGGTCGAGTGCGAAGAGTTCGGATGCTGCGTCCAGCCTACCCAGCCTAGTCAACCCCGCTGCCGCCAGGACCACGGCGTCGAGCTCACCCGAGGCGACCTTGCCGAGGCGGGTGTCGACGTTGCCGCGGATGTCGACGACCTCGAGGTCGGGGCGCAGGGCGAGCAGCTGCGCCACCCGGCGGGGCGAGCCCGTTCCGACGCGCGCGCCCTGCGGGAGCTCGTCGAGGGTGAGTCCGTCGCGCGAGCAGAGCGCGTCGCGCGCATCCTCCCGCTCGGGCACCGCCCCGATCACGAGGCCCGGATAGGGCTCGGTCGGCAGGTCTTTGAGCGAGTGCACGATGAGGTCGCACTCGCCCGCCACGAGGGCCTCGCGCAGCGCGCTGGCGAACACGCCGGTGCCCCCGAGGCTCGCGAGCGACTCGGTGGAGCGGTCGCCCTCGGAGGTGATGATGACGATCTCGATCTCGATGCCGGTCGCCTCGGTGATCGCCGCGGCGACGTGCCCGGTCTGGGCGCGCGCGAGAGCGCTGCCCCGGGTGGCCATCCGCAGCGTGGTCACGGCGCGAGTCCCGCGAGCGCCGGCTTGAAGCCGAGTCGCACGTTCTCGCAGCAACCGGGCCGGCACACGTCGTACCACGGCCCGAGCGCCGTGACCGAGCCCCGCTCGGCCACGGGCGTGCCGTTCACGCGCTCCAGCACGAGGTCGACCAGGCCCGAGACGTAGGCCGGGTCGACCCCGGGCGTCGGCGTGCGCACCGCGTACAGGCCGTGCTCGGCCGAGGTCTCGAGGGCCTCGTTGTCGAGGTCCCACATCACCTCCATGTGGTCGCTCACGAAGCCGAGCGGCACGATCACCACGGCCTTGACGCCGCGCGCGGGGAGCTCCGCGATGGCGTCGTTGATGTCGGGCTCGAGCCAGGGCTGTGTGGGCGGGCCCGAGCGCGACTGGAACACGAGCTGCCAGGGAACGCTCTCGCCGGCGGTGGCCGCCGCCATCACGACCTCCGCCACGGCCTGGTGCTGGGCCCGGTAGGCGCCGCCCTCTCCGAAGCCGCGCGACGCGGGGCCCGAGTGCGCCGCGTCGGCCGAGGGGATGGAGTGCGTGGTGAACAGCACCTCGACCTCGGTGGTGACGTCGATGCCGGGGAAGCGCATCCGGATGTCCTCGAGGGCACCGTGGACGCCGTCGATGAACGGCTGCACGAAGCCGGGGTGGTCGAAGAACTGCCGCACCTTGTCGATCGTGATCTCGCCCGCGAGACCGGTCTCGTCGAGGGCGATCGCGAAGTCCTCACGGTACTGGCGGCAACTCGAGTAGGAGCTGTAGGCGCTCGTGGCGACGGCGATGAGCGAGCGGTAGCCGCGGTCGTGCGCTTCGGTGAGCGCCTCGCGCAGGTACGGGTCCCAGTTGCGGTTGCCCCAGAGCACCGGCAACTCGATGCCGCGCGCAGCCAGCTCGGCCTCGAGCGCGCTCTTGAGCAGCCGGTTCTGCGCGTTGATCGGGCTCACGCCGCCGAAGGCCCGGTAGTGGTGGGCCACCTCCTCGAGGCGCTCGTCGGGGATGCCGCGGCCGCGCGTGACGTTGCGCAGGAACGGGATGACGTCGTCCTGCCCCTCGGGGCCGCCGAACGAGGCGAGCAGGATGGCGTCGTAGGCCACCGGCTCGATGACGTGCTCGGGGCCGGAGGCGGCGGCCGGGCTGGCACCGGGAACGACAGCCGCGCCGGGTACGACGGCGGAACCGGACTCGGGGCCGGTCACTGCAGCACCTCGACGATCTCGGCCGTGTCGATGCGCCTTCCCGTGAAGAACGGAACCTCCTCACGCACGTGCAGGCGGGCATCCGTCGCACGCAGGTGGCGCATCAGGTCGACCAGGTTGGTGAGTTCGTCGTCTTCGAGCGCGAGGATCCACTCGTAGTCGCCGAGAGCGAAGGAGGCGACCGTGTTGGCCAGCACCGAGCGGTACTCGGAGCCCTTGCGGCCGTGGTCGGCGAGCATCGCGCGCCGCTCGTCCTCCGGCAGGATGTACCACTCGTACGAGCGTACGAAGGGGTAGACGGTGAGCCAGCCCTTGGGCTCCGCGCCGCGCATGAACGCGGGCAGGTGGCTTGCCGAGAACTCGGCGTCGCGGTGCACGCCCATCGCGTTCCAGGTGGGCAACAGGTCTTTGAACAGGCGCGTGCGGCGCAGCTGGCGCAGCGCCCACTGCAGCGTCTCGGGAACGCTGCCGTGCAGCCACACCATCACGTCGGCGTCGGCGCGCAGGCCCGACACGTCGTAGAGGCCGCGCACCATGACGTCTTCTTCGTCGAGCTCGGCGATGACGTCGTCGAGCTGGCCGACGGCATCCGGAACCTCGGATCCGTCGAGGAACAAGGGGGCGTCGGGATTGCGGCGGAAGACCGCCCAGAGGGTGTAGCCGAGAACGGGGACCGCCTCGGAGTCTTCGACGTCGCGGGCGGGGTGGCTCGACGGCTCGACGTCGACGGTCGGGTCGGTCATGGTCCTTCTTCGTGTTCGGTGCGGGTGGTGCAGGGTAGAGCGGGGGGAGTTCGGTTCGCGCCGGAGCGGGAGACCGGATGCACGGGGCCGGGCAGACGGGCGGGGCCGGCCGGCTGCGCCTTACTTTCTCGACGCGGCGAAGCGGAAGCCCAGCACCGCGACGCCGGCGACGAGAGCCGCGGCGCCCGCGACCCCGGCCACGAGGGCGCCCGGGTTCTCGGCGCGCAACGTGTTGAGGCGGGTCTTCAGCCGGTGGGCGGCGTGCCGGGCCTGCTTGGGCAGGTTGAGCTTGAACTCGATGGCGTCGAGAGTGGCTTTGAGGTCGGCGCGGGTCTTCTCGATGTCGGCCTGCAACTCGGCCTGGGAGCGCCGGGGCGGTTCGGGCGCGGTGGCGGCTTCACTCATGACTGACCCAATCCTTTGACCGTGTTGACGTCTTTCTTGATGCTCGTGATCGCGTCTTCGGGAACGATCGGCAGTCCCTTCTTGACCGACGCCACTCCGGCGAGAACGAGGATGACGGCGATGAGCAGCAGTGCGCCGGCCACGATGAGGGCCGCGGCCCAGCCCGGCAGCACGGTCGCGAGGCCGAGAACGGCGGCGGCGATCAGCGTGGCGAGCGCGAAGAACGCCAGCAGAGCGGCCACCACGAAGAGGCCGACGCCGATGCCGAGCTTCGCCAGGCGGGCGGTGAGTTCGCGCTTGAGATTCTCGATCTCGTCCTTGAGCAGCTGCACGATGAGCGTCGGCAGCTCGGCGAACAGGGAGACGAGTGACCGGCGGGCTCGTTTGTCGCGTTCTTCTGTCACGGTGACCTCCTACTCGGCGGGCGCGGTGTCGGCGGCGTCTGCCCCGGCCGCGGAGGCGGCCTTCTTGGTGGCAGCGGCCTTCGGCGCGGTGTCGGGCTTCGTCGCCTGGGTCTTGCCCACGGGCTTCGGCTTCGCGGGAGCGGCGGCGGCGGCACCAGCAGAGGCCGGCTTGGCGGTGCTCGGGCGCGAGCTCGACTGCTCCGGCTTCGTCAGCGGGTCACGGCCGATCAGGGCCGCCAGCGCATTGCGCGCCTTCTGCGAGAGATCGGCCTTCACGGCGTCGACGCGCGAGCCGGCGAAGTCCTGTACGGAGTGCACTCCGGACTGCACCACCGGGGTGTTCCACACCTTCTCGGCGCCCGCCTTGATCTGCTCGTACCGCTCGCGTCCGGCCCGGGTTCCGAGGACGTACCCCGTTGCCAGCCCGACGACGAAGAGGAACTTTCCGCGCATGTGAACTCCGATCGATCGCGAGTACAGGGTTCTTCCCAGCGTAGTCCCCTCCCCTGGAGGTCGCATGGCCGGGGGTGGGGGCGGTCCTGGGCCGAAGCGGCGCGGGGGCCGGCGGTCCGGGCCACCGGCCGGTGCTACTCCGGGCGCAGCCGCGGGGCTCCGCGCAGCTCGGCCGCGAGGCCGGATGCGGTGAGCCGCGTCTGCTCCACCGTGGCGGCGAGCCCGGTGCCCGACACCCAGGCCCCCACCACGTCGAGGCCGTCGACGTCGTCCACCGCGGCAAGCACCTGACGTGCCCGCGCCTTGTGGCCGACGGTGGCGAAGGCGAGGGAATCCGCCCAGGCGGTCGTCGCGAACCCGGCCACGTCCGACTCGGAGAGCGGGATGCCGAGCAGCGCACTCGCATCGCGCACGACGGTGGCGAGATCGGGAACCAGGGCCTCGTCGGCACCGGATGCAGCCCCGGCGGACTGCCCGGCCGCCGGCGCCCGCCCGGCCGCGGCAGACGCATCCGGCCCGCGCCGCCCGTAGGAGAGCCGCACCACGTGCCGCCCCGCGGGGAGGGAGTCGCCGAGCCAGGCCCACTTGGCGCTCGAATGGGTGAGCGCCTTCGCCGTGACGCCCGGGGTCCCCGGGGCCACCAGCACACCGGTGCCCCGGGGATGCGCGTCGAGGCGGGCGTCGTCGATCACGAGGGTGGCGACGGTCACCGAGGCGGGCGCGGGCCACTCCCCGGCGAGCGCGCCGGGTTCGACGCCGGCCTGCGCCAGGAGTCCGAGGGCGGGGCGGAAGCCGGTGGCGACCACGACGGCGCGGGCGTCGAAGCTCTCTGCCGCATCCGGGCCCGTGACGCTGCCGGCGACGGGCTCGACCTCCACGATCCACTGGCCGCGTGCGGCCGAGATCTCCGCGTCGAGGCGCTCGGCGGAACCGGGGCGCAGTTTGTCGCGCCTCGACACCGCGGTCACGCGCGCACCCGTGCGGAACTCCACGCCGTAGTAGCGGCAATCGGCCTCGAGGGCCTCGATCAGGCGGTGCATGCCGCCGGCGATGCCCTGCACCTGCGAGCCCGCGGGCGCCATCTCGCGCAGCGCCATCACGGCGCCGGAGAGCGAGCCCTGGGTGGTCATGGCCTGGGTGAGCCCGGGCGCCACCGTGTGCACGTCGACGACCGAGGGGTCGGCGGAGTGCACGCCGGCCACGACCGGCGTCACGAGCCGCTCGAGCACGAGGCGGCCCATGCGGCGGCGCACGATGTCGCCGAGGTCGGTCTCGGCGCGCACGCGCACGAGCGGCATCAGGCGGTCGAGGTAGGCGCGCAGCGCTCCGCCCCAGCCGATGATGCGGCGTACGTCGTCGGCGAGCGGAACGCCCGGGATGCCCAGCACGCCGGCCGCCGGCAGCGGAGCGGCACCGCCGTCCCACTGCACCCACGCGCCCGCGGGGTTCGGCGCCACGATGTCGGCGCCGAGGCCGAGCTCGGTCACCAGGGAGGCCACCGTGCCCTTGCGGGTGGCGAAGCTTTCGGCGCCGGAGTCGAGGTCGACCCCGGCCACCGTGCTGCGGGCGACGAAGCCGCCGAGGGCGTCCTTCTCTTCCACGACGACGACCGCGTTGCCGAGGTGGGCGAGCTGGCGGGCGGCGAGCAGGCCCGCCACGCCGCCGCCGATCACGATGACGTCGGGCACGCCGCTACACCTCCCCGGTGAAGCCGAAGGGCGCGTCGGAGGGCAGCGCGGGCGGCAGCGCTTCGCCCGTCGAAGGGGCCGCGGCCCGCTCGGCCTGCGGCGCCGGCGCCGGTACCGGCGCAGGCGCCTGCGCGTGCACGAGCTCCACGATGCGGGTGAGCACGGCGGGATCGGTCTCCGGCGGAACGCCGTGGCCGAGGTTCAGCACGTGCGCCCGGGCGCTGCGGCCGCGCTCGAGCACGTCGAGCACGTGGGCCTCGAGCACCGGCCACGGGGCCGCGAGCAACGCCGGATCGACGTTGCCCTGCAGGGTCACGCCGCCGCCGAGCCGGCGCGAGGCCTCGTCGAGCGGGATGCGCCAGTCGACGCCCACCACGTCGACGCCGACGTCGTGCATCGGCTTGAGCACCTCGCCCGAGCCCACCCCGAAGTGCACCGTCGGAACATCCAGGTCTCGGATGTGCGCGAGCGCCGCCGCGGAGAACGGCGCCACCCGCTCCACGTAGTCGGAGGCGCTCAGCGAGCCCACCCAGGAGTCGAAGAGCTGCGCGGCGCTCGCACCGGCGATGATCTGCGCCCGCAGGAACCGGCCCGTCACCTCGGCCGCCCAGCCGAGCAGGCCCTGCCAGGCCTCCGGGTCGGCGTGCATGAGGGTGCGGGCGCGCAGGTGGTCCTTCGAGGGGCCGCCCTCGACGAGGTAGGCGGCGAGCGTGAAGGGAGCGCCGGCGAAGCCGATCAGCGGGGTGCGGCCGAGCGCCGCGACCGTCAGCATCACGCCCTGTTCGATCGCGGTGAAGTCGGCGCCGGCCGGGTCGGGCAGCGCCTGCACGTCGGCGAGGGTGCGCACGGGCTTCGCGAGCACCGGGCCGCGCCCGGGCTCGATCTCGACGTCGACGCCGGCCAGACGGAGGGGGATGACGATGTCGCTGAAGAAGATGCCGGCGTCCACCCCGTGCCGGCGCACGGGCTGCAGCGTGATCTCGCTCGCGAGGGCGGGGTCGAGGCAGGCGTCGAGCATCCGTGTTCCTACGCGCAGTTCGCGGTACTCGGGCAGGGAGCGGCCGGCCTGGCGCATGAACCACACCGGGGTCACCGCGCCGCGGGTGCCGCGGTAGCTGGTGACGAGGGCGGAGGCGGCGGTGCGGCCGTCGACGAGCGGATGCGTAGCGGGCAATGTCACCGACACATCCTACGGCGGGCCGCCTGGCCGATCGCGGGGAGAGGCGGCCGCGGATGCGCGCCCCACGGGCATCCGCGCGAGCGCGGCCGGGCATTGCGGCCGCGCCCGAACCTGGGTAGACAGGTGTCGACGGAGGTGCTCCATGAGCGACGACGAGACGCGACCCGAGAACCAGGCGCCGGTGCCGGCATCCGAGCCACCGGCTGCGGAGGGCGACCAGGCCGCCCCGGCGTTCCCGGCCTATCCGCCCGCCGGTGCCCCGCCGGCACCCACGCAGCAACCCGGTTCCGGCCCCACGCCCGGCGCCTCCCCGAGCGCACCGCATCCCGGCTACGGACCGACCCCGCCCGCCGCCGGCACCGGCCCGGCACCCCATCACCCCGGCTACGGACCGACCCCGCCCGCCGCCGGCTACCCGCCGCAGTACGCCCCGCAGCCCGGCCAGCCCTACCCGGGTCAGTCCTACGGCGGCCAGCCCTACCCCGGTCAGCCGGCCACGCCGCAGCCGCCCCGGCGCGGACTCGGCGTGGGCGCCATCATCGCCATCGCGGCCGGCGGCGCGGTGCTGCTCATCGTCGCGGTCGTCGTCATCGTGCTCCTCGTCGCCCATTCGGTCTCGAGCTCGCTCGGTCAAGGAGGGGGACAGGGCTCTCAGAGTTCGCCGTCCGCCGCCGTCACCGACTACCTCAACGCCATCGCCGACGGCGACTCCGCCACGGCGCTCGCCCTCCTCAGCTCCCCGCCCACCGACACCACACTGCTGACCGACGAGGTGCTCGCCGCCTCCGCCGCCCTCGCCCCGATCACCCAGATCGAGGTCTCGGGCGGGCAGCAGAGCAGCGGCTCGGCCGACGTCACCGCGAGCTACCTGCTCGGCGGCACCCCCGTGCAGACCCAGTTCAGCGTGCTCGACTACGACGACGACGGCTCCTGGCAGATCAGCGGCGGCACCGGCTACCTCGAACTCACCAAGTTCGACGGCCTCGGGCTCGAGGTGAACGGTCAGGCGGTGACCGCAAGCGAGGCCGAGGTGTTCCCCGGCGCCTACCAGCTGGCCACGACCCTTCCGAACTTCATGCTCACGGGCGACACCACCGTCGTCGTCACAGACCCCTTCACCTCGGCCGACACCACCGGCATCGAGCCGGGGCTCACGGATGCCGCCACCGCGCAGTTCCGCTCCCTCGTGAAGGCGGCCGTCGCCGCCTGCATGGCCTCCACCACGCTCGCGGCCGGCTGCGGCCTCGACCTGCCCCCCAGCCTCACCGACGGCACCCAGCTCACCGAGGGCACGATCGCGCGCACCCTTCCGGCCGACACGGCCGCCACCCTCGACTCGCTCAAGGTCACGCTCAGCTACGACAACCCCACTCTCGCGGAGGGCGAGTACGTCGGGGCGATCGACGTGTCGGCCCAGTGCACGCAGAGCGGAGCAACCGGCACCTGCTCGGTGCTCTTCGGCCCGTCGCTCGGCCAGCCGTCCATCGACATGGCCTCGCCGAACCCGACGGTGGTGTGGGGCTGATCCCCGCCCAGCAGGTTCTCCGGATTCGCGGGCGTAGAATGCATCAGTGCTGATCTGCCTGACCGCGAACCACCGGAACGCGAGCTTCGACCTTCTCGAGAAGCTGTCGGTCGGCACCAGCGAGGTCGCCAAGTCGCTCGTGATCGAGAGTGATTTCGTGCAGGGCGCCGTGGTGCTGGCCACCTGCAACCGCTTCGAGGCCTACCTCGACATCGACGAGCCGCTCACCGCCGGGCTCTCGCTCGCCGTCGAGCAGGCGGCCGAGTCGTTCGGCACCGCCTCCGGAACGGATGTCGGCGAGCTCCGCGACAGCCTCACCGTGCTCTGCGGAGACTCCGTCGCCGACCATCTCTTCGCGGTCTCCTCGGGCCTCGAGTCGGTCGTGGTGGGCGAAGACGAGATCGCCGGCCAGGTGAAGCGCGCCCTCAGCACCGCCCGCCGGGAGGGGACGACCTCCTCCGACCTCGAGCGCCTCTTCCAGCGCGCCTCCCACACCTCGCGCGACGTCAAGACCAAGACGGGCCTCGGCGAGGCCGGCCGCTCGCTCGCCCGTCTCGCGCTCGACCTGGCCGAGAGCCGGGTCACCGACTGGGCGCGCACCCGCGTGCTGCTCGTCGGCACCGGCCAGTACGCCCGCGTCACCCTCGCGAACCTGCGCGACCGAGGCGTCACCGACATCCGCGTGTTCTCGCCCTCAGGCCGGGCCGTGGTTTTCGCCGACAAGCAGGGCCTCGAGCCCGTCGCCGCCGGTGGCCTCCGCACCGCCGTGGCTTCTGCCGACGTGGTCATCACCTGCAGCACCGCCGACACGGTGGTGCTCGACGCCGTCGACGTCACCGCCGCGAATGCCCTGCCCGGCGCGTTCGAGCGCCGCCTCGTCATCGACCTGGGCCTGCCGCGCAACGTCGACCCCGCTGTCGCCTCGGTGCCGGGCACCGAACTCCTCGACCTCGAGACCATCAGCCTGCACGCCCCGCTCGACGAGCTGAACGCCGAATCGGATGCCCGTGCTCTCGTCGACGAGGCCGCCGCCGAGTACCGCGCGGGCAAGGCCGAGGCCGAGGTCACCCCGGCCGTCGTCGCGCTGCGCTCCCACCTCTTCGACCTTCTCGACGCAGAGCTCGAGCGCTCGAGTTCGCGCGGCGACGCCGAGGAGACGCAGCGGGCGCTGCGGCACCTGGTGGGCGTCATCCTGCACTCCCCCTCGGTGCGCGCCCGCGAGCTCGCGCGCGAGGGCCGCGCCGACGAGGTGTTCGCGGCCGTCGAGACGCTCTTCGGGCTGAGCGCGCCGGCAGCGGGGCGCGCGGTTCCGGATGCCGCGGCGGCACCCGACATCGCCCCGACAGCCGACGATGCCGACCTCGACGCCGGTACCGGCGCATCCTCCGCCGCGGTCTCGCTCGACGAGCGCCGCCGCGCCGCCGGAGCCTGATCCGTGCCTCGGCGTCCGACTCTCCGGCGCCTTCCGTGACCCCCGGGCCCGGCGCCGCCCCCTCCGCGCTCCCGGCCATCCGGGTGGCGGCGGTCGCGCTGATCCGCGAGCGACGGCTGCTCATGGTCACCGCGCGCGCCCGAGACGTGCACTACATGCCGGGCGGCAAGATCGACCCGGGCGAGACGCCCGTCGAGGCGGCCGTGCGCGAGGCCCGCGAAGAGGTCGGGGTGGAGTTCGAGCCGGCGGGCGAGCATCCGCTGTTCACGGTCAGCGTGCAGGCGCACGGGGAGCCCGAGGGGCGGCTCGTGCGGATGCAGGTCTTCGGCGGCACCGCCACGGGCGAGCCCCGCGCCTCGAACGAGGTCGACGCCCTGCACTGGGTCACCACCGCGGATGCGCATCGCTGCCCGCCCGCCGGCGCCGAGACCCTGCGCCGCCTGGCCGCCCTGGGCCTCATCGACTGACGCCCCCTCCCCACACCCGCGAGACGGGTCAGAGGGCGACGGCGGCGAGCACGCGGGCCACGTCGGAGGCGTCGTTCCAGAGGTGGAAGGCCACGCGCACGCGCCCGGCACGGGCCGACGCCGCCACCCTGGCGGCGGTGAGGGCCGCGAACTGCCGCCCGTCGGCATCCGGCCACGTCACGATCGCACTCGCCGTCGCGGGTTGCCCGAGGTGGTGGCGCAGTGCGTTCGCCAGGCCCACGCAGTGCTCCTGCACCGCGGCCAGATCGGCCTGCGCGAAGAGCTCGAGCGTGGGGGCGGCGCCGATCCAGACCGGCCACGCCGGTGAGACGTCGAAGCGGCGCGCGCTGCCGGCGAGCGCCATGCCCGGTCCGTAGCACGACCCCCACACGTCGCCGCCCGCGTACCAACCGGCCGCCGTCGGCACCAGACGCTCGGCGAACTCGGGCCGGAGTGCCAGGAACGAAGCCCCGCGAGGGGAGCAGAGCCACTTGTAGGCGTGACAGACTGCGGCATCGAAGCGGCTCGCGTCGACGGGCATCCAGCCCGCCGCCTGCGTGATGTCGCAGAAGGTCGCCGCACCGTGCCGGGCGGCCGCCGCCACGATCGCGTCGGCATCGGCGAGCTCGCCCGTCGCCGACTGCACGAGCGAGAAGGACACGAGGGTGGTGCTGGGCCGGATGCTCGCCGCCAGCTCCGCGAGCGGAACGCACCGCACGCTCAGCCGGCCCTGCTGCTGTTGCACGAGGAAGGGGTAGACCATCGAGCTGAAGTCGCCGTCGACCACCAGTACCTCGGCTCCCTCGGGAAGCGAGCACGCCACCATCCCGGCCGCCACCGAGACCTGCGAACCGACGGCCACCTCGTCGGGCGACACCGACACGAGCTGCGCGAAGGCGCTGCGGGCGCGCTCGACCGCGGCGCCGTAGCCCAGCGGGTCTCGATGCCCTTCGCTCCAGGCGGCGAGATCGGCGGCGAGCGCGGCCACGGCCTCGCGCGGCGGCGCTCCCACCAGGCAGGCCGAGAGGTAGCCGGGGCGCACGTCGAAGTGGCTGCGCAGCGCCTCGACGGAGAGGAGCTCGTGCGTGGTGGTGCTCGCCGTTCCGCTCATGTCCTCAGCTTCGCGGATGCGCGATTCATTCGACAATGCCCAGCCAGCGATGCAATCGATAACGTCTTGTTATGCCAGAGGCGTAGGATTCCGCCATGACCCTCGTTCCGCTCGCGAGCGCCTTCGACCTCGACTCGCACACCCTGCGCCTCATCGCCGCCGTGGCCGAGTACGGCTCCATCACCCGGGCCGCGGCCGTGCTCGGCTTCAGCCAGCCCGCCGTGAGCCAGCAGATCAAACGGGTCGAGGCCCGCATCGGCATGCCGCTCGTCACGCGTGCCGGCCGTGGCATCCGGCTCACCGATGCGGGCGAGGTGCTCGCCCGCCACGCCGGCGCGGTGCTCACGGCCCTCGATTCGGCGGCGGGCGAGCTCTCCGATCTCTCGGGCCTGCGCACCGGAAGGGTGCGTCTCTCCGCTTTTCCCTCGGCGTCGTCGACGATCGTGCCGCGGCTGATCCGGTCGATGGCCGCCGAGCACGCGGGCGTGCGGTTCACCTACACCGAGGCGGAGCCGCCAGAGGCGGTCGCCGCCGTGCGCGACGGCGTGAGCGATCTCGCCATCGCCTTCCACTACCCCGACGACCGCGCCGACGCCTTCACCGAGAGCACCGAGGGGCTCGTGGTGCACCACCTCGCACGCGACGAGCTCGCGCTGCTCGCGCCCGCCGCGCATCCGGTGCTCGCGGCGGACGGGCCGGTCGATCTCGCGGCGCTGCGCGGCGAGAACTGGATCGCCGGATGCCCGCGCTGCCGCAGCCACCTGCTCGACTCCTGCGCGCGGTCGGGCTTCGCACCCGCGATCGCGTTCGAGACCGACAACGTGGTGGCGGTGATGAGCATGGTGGCGGCCGGCCTCGGCGTGGCCCTGCTCCCCGAGCTCGCGCTCGAGGCCACCCCGCTTCCGGCAGGCGTGTCGTCGCGCCCCACGGCCGCCCGCGACCACCGGATGATCGTGGCCGTCACGCGCCCGGCCGGCGACCACATCCCCGCTGTCGGCGAGGCACTCCGCCTCCTGCGCGAAAGCACCTTCGCGAACTCGTCGTCGGGCAGCTAGTAGACGTACTCGAGGAAGTCGGTGCCGAGCGTGCGCATCGAGTCGAGCACCGCGAGCCGGCCTGAGAGCTCCGCGTCGTTGAAGCGCATGGTCACCGCATAGGCCACGCCCGCCCGCGGACCCACGACGACGCCGGCCTCGGAGCGCACGCCCGCATCCGTTCCGGTCTTGTTGACCAGTTCGATGCCGTGGTCGGGCTCGGCGTGCGCGAGTGGATCGAGGCCGAACGCTCCGGCCACCATCGAGAGGTCGGTGCCGAGACCGAGCCAGCCCGTCACGAGCCGTGAGGTGGTCTCGTCGACCACCTCGCTGCGGCGCAGACGCCGGAACAACGTGGCGAGCTCGCGCGCCGAGCCCACCGAGAGCTGGGGGGCGTCGTCCGGCCCGCGCACATCGCGCACCACGTCGAGCAGGAAGGTGCGCTTGAGTCCGAGCGACTCGCCGCGCGCCCGCACGGCGTCGAGCCCGATGCGGCGCAGCAGCACGTTGGTGGCGAGGTTGTCGCTCGTGGCGCCCACCAGCGCGGCGAGGTCGGCCACAGGCAGCGCGGGAACCTGGAGGTACTGCCAGAGTCCGGAGCCGCCCGCCGAGTCCTGCGCCGTGCGGTTCAGGATGCTCAGCGCTTCGGCCCCGGGCGCGGGTCGCGCCGAGCGGGGCCGCGAGCCGGCCGAGCCGCCCGTGCCGTCGCCGGGGCCGCCGGTCGAGGATGCGCCGCGCGAGGCATCCGCGCCCCGCCCGTCGCGTGCGGAGATGCGCGCCGCGACCTCGATGAGCAGCAGCACCTTGCCGATCGAGGCGGTGGGCACCGAAAGGTGGTCGTCGACCGAGAAGAGCACCGTGCCGTCGGAGAGGTCGAGTGCGCAGGCGGTGACCTGCACGCCGGAGAGCGCCAGCTCGGTGAGGGCGGCGAACCCCTTGCGGAAGATCACCCCGTCCTGATCGGCCGAGTCGGAGCGGCGCCCGCGCGGAGCCCCGTCCTCCCGTTCGCTCCGTGCCCGTCGACGGATCGATTCCGGCATGCTCGGATGTCCTCCTTCTGCCGACCGTGCGCCTCAGGTCGCGCGACGGGCCGGATCGCTGCTACCAGATGGTCACACGCTCAGCTGGGTCCAACCAGAGACGGTCGTGTGAATCGAGTTCGAACGCGTCGTAGAACTCGTCGATGTTGCGCACGATCTGGTTGCAGCGGAACTCGTTGGGCGAGTGCGGGTCGATCGAGAGCAGGCGGATGACCTCCTCGTCGCGCGACTTCTGCTGCCAGGCCTGCGCCCAGGAGAGGAAGAAGCGCTGGGCCCCGGTGAGCCCGTCGATCACCGGCGGCTCGGCGCCGTCGAGCGACAGCAGGTAGGCCTTCCAGGCGATGCCGAGGCCGCCGAGGTCGCCGATGTTCTCGCCGATCGTGAGGGCGCCGTTCACGTGGTGGTCGGGCACCTGGGCGGGCGCGAGGGCGTCGTACTGGGCGATGAGCGAGGAGGTGAGCTTCTCGAAGGCCTCGCGGTCCTCGGCCGTCCACCAGTCGGTCAGTCTGCCGTCGCCGTCGAAGCGCGAGCCCTGGTCGTCGAAGCCGTGGCCGATCTCGTGGCCGATCACCGCGCCGATCGCGCCGTAGTTGGCCGCCGCATCCCGTGTCTCGTCGAAGAAGGGGAACTGCAGGATGGCCGCGGGGAAGACGATCTCGTTGAAACCGGGGTTGTAGTAGGCGTTGATCGTCTGCGGGGTCATGAACCACTCGTCGCGGTCGAGCGGCTTGCCGATCTTGCCGAGTTCGCGCTGGAACTCGAACTCGCTCGTAGCCCGCACGTTGGCGATGAGGTCGGTGGGGTCGATGACCAGCGACGAGTAGTCGCGCCACTTCACGGGGAACCCGATCTTCGGCGTGAACTTGCCGAGCTTCGCGAGCGCGCGCTCACGGGTGGCGGGGCTCATCCACTCCAGGGTGGTGATCGACTGGCGGTAGGCCTCGATGAGGTTCGCGACCAGCACGTCCATCGCGGCCTTGGCGGTGCCGGGGAAGTGCTTCTCCACGTAGATGCGGCCCACGGCCTCGCCCATCGCGCCCTCCACGAGCGAGACTCCGCGCTTCCAGCGGTCGCGCATGCTCGGGGTGCCGGTGAGGGTGCGGGCGTAGAAGTCGAAGTTCTCCTCGACGAAGGCGCTCGAGAGGTAGGGCGCCCAGCCGTGCACGATCTTCCAGCTCAGCCAGTCCTTCCAGCTCTCCAGCGGCGCCTCGGAGAGCGCGTGGGCGAGCCCGGTGACGAAGCTCGGCTCGCGCACCACGAGCTCGTCGAACACGCCGGCGGGGGCGTCCAGCGCCTCGCGCCACAGCTCGAAGAGCGAGACGGATGCGACGACGCCGTCGGCCGCATCGGCTCCCTCGGCCACGGGCACGCTCGCCGCGCCGCCCGCGAGGTCGAGGAACTCGCCCCAGCTCAGCAGATTGTAGGTGGCCTGCGCATCGCGGGTGCGCACGTTGTCCCAGTGCGAGGAGGCGATGAGCGTCTCGAGGTCGAACACGCGCTGCGCGCGGCGCGGGGCGTCGTCGAGGCCCGCGAGCTCGAACATCCGCTGGATGTGGCCGAGGTAGGCCTTGCGCACCGACGCGAACTTCTCGTCGCGGTAGTAGCTCTCGTCGGGCAGCGAGATGCCGCCCTGCTCCACGAACACGAGGTAGCGCTCGGGGTTGCCGGGGTCGTTGTCGACGAACAGGCGCAGCAGGCCCGAGACGCCCTGGCGTTCGAGCCGGCCGAGGGTGCGCGCGAGGGAGGGCAGGTCGTCGATGGTGTCGACGAGCGCGAGCTGCGGCTCGAGCGGCGTGGCCCCGAGCTGCTCGATGCGCTCCTCGTCCATGAAACTGGCGAAGAGGTCGCCGAAGGTGCGGGCCTCGGTGCCGGCCGGCGCATCCTGGGACTCCTCGATGATCTCGCGCACGGCCTTCTCGGCCTCTTCGGCGAGCTGGTAGAAGGAGCCGTAGCGCGCCTTGTCGTCGGGGATCGCGGTGCGCGCCATCCATTTGCCGTTGACGTGCCGGAACAGGTCGTCTTGGGCCCGGATGTCGGGGTCGAGTTCGGTGAGGTCGATGCCGGATTCAGTCACGCGACAACTCTACGCACCCGCCCCGACAGCCGTCGGGAAACTCCGCGGTCGCGACTAGGCGAGCAGCTTGGCCTTGGCGGCGGCGAACTCGGCGTCGTCGAGGATGCCCTGCTCCTTGAGCGCGGCGAGCTTCTGCAGCTCGGCGATGAGGTCGAATGCGGGCGCGGCGGCCGGGGCGGCGACGGGAGCGGGCTGCTGGGCGGCCACGGCGGCCGCGGCGGCCGCGTTGATCTGATCCTGTTGCTGGGCGGCGGCGGCCTGCTGCTGCAGGGCCTCGTTCTGCGCGTTCTGCTGCGCGTGGCGCTGCATGCCTCCACTGACGGCGGTGGCGGTGCCCGCCACGACGGCGGTGCGGGCGGCGAGGCCGATGAGGCCGGGGCGGCCCATCCGACGGAATCCTGGCATGGTGTTCTCCTTCTGCTGCTGATGCTGCGGGGGCGGGGGCGGCCGCACGGCGGGCGCGGCCGCGGGTCGTGAGGGGCCGGCTCAGCCGGCGGCGAGCTCCGCGAAGACCTCGTTCACGACGGGGGCCGGGATGCGGTCGGTGCTCACCACGTAGCCGTTGCCGGCGGCGAGCTTCTCGGCCAGCTTCTTCGACCAGGTGAGTTCGATCACGAGCAGCGCGGCCGAGGTTCCCGGCTCGAGCTCCGAGGCCAGCTCCTCGATGTCCTCGGCCGAGGCGAGGCCGGTGGCTTCGAGCACGAGGTCGCCGAGCCCCACGGCCTCACCGGCGTCTTCGAGCTCGAGGATCTCGATCGTGCCGTCTGCGCCTCGCGACACGAACAGCAGGTCGAGCAGGCGAACAGTGCCGGCGTCGACCACGTCGAGGAACGCCTCGACCACCTCGGGCCCGGGGCGCTCGCCCTCGAAGCCCACGAGCATCAACTCGACGGGACCATAGCGGAATTCGGGCATCATGACCTCTTCTCGTCGCGGCGCCGCTGGGTTCGCGGAGGCAGTTCCCTCGCCGACGTTCCGCACGTTACCAGCCCGCGCGCACGCCTGACCAGCGGCCTAGGCTGAGCGAGTGCTGACCATCGACCGGGACATCCTGCGTCTGGCGGTTCCCGCCCTCGGAGCCCTGGTCGCCGAGCCGCTCTTCCTGCTCACCGACACGGCCCTCGTGGGGCATCTGGGGGCGGATGCCCTGGCCGGCCTGGGTGTGGCGAGCACCGTTCTGCAGACGGCCGTCGGCCTGCTCATCTTCCTGGCCTACGCCACCACACCCGCGGTGGCCCGGCGCCTCGGCGCGGGCGACCGTCCTGGTGCGATCCGCGCCGGCATCGACGGCATGTGGCTCGCGCTGGCCGTCGGCGTGGTGCTCGCCCTCGTGGGCTGGCCGCTGGCCGGCACGCTCGCAGGCGCCTTCGGCAGCACGCCTGCGGTCACGGCCGAGGCCACCACCTACCTCACGGTGTCGCTGATCGGCCTGCCCGGGATGCTCGTGGTCATCGCCGCCACCGGCCTCCTCCGCGGCCTGCAGGCCACCCGCACCCCACTCGTGGTGGCGGTCTCGGGCTTCGCGGTGAACGCGGCACTCAACGCCCTGCTCATCTACGGCGCGGGCTGGGGCATCGCCGGTTCGGCGGCCGGGACGGTGCTGGCGCAGTGGGGCATGGCGGCGGTCTACGTGACCATGGCGGTGCGGGCCGCGCGGGCATCCGGCGTTCCCCTGCGTCCTGGGCTCGACGGAGTGACCGGCGCGGCGGCGTCGGGCGGCTGGCTCTTCGTGCGCACGGCGAGCCTGCGCACGGCGCTCGTGGCCTCGACGGTGGTGGCCGCCTCGCTCGGGGTGACGCAGTTGGCCGCGTTCCAGATCGTGATGACGATCTTCTCCACCCTTGCCTTCGTTCTCGACAGCCTCGCGATCGCCGGGCAGGCGATGATCGGGCACGGACTCGGCGCGTCGCAGGTCGAGCGGGTGCACGCGGTGACGCGGCGGCTGGTGGGCTGGGGAGTGCTGTCGGGTGTGGTGCTCGGCGCCGTGGTGGCGGTGCTCGCGCCGTTCGCCGGCCGGCTGTTCAGCCCGGATGCGGGGGTGCAGTCGGCGGTGACCGTGACGCTGTGGGTGATGGCGGCCGGCATCCCGCTCGCCGGTTTCGTGTTCGTGCTCGACGGGGTGCTGATCGGGGCGGGGGATGCGCGCTACCTCGCGCTGACCGGCCTCGTGAACCTGGCGGTGTACGCGCCGCTGCTCGCGGCGGTCGCCGCTGCGGTGGCGCAGCCGGCCGGCGCGGACGGCCCGGACGGCACCGCCGGCCTCGTGTGGCTGTGGGCGGCCTTCGGTTTCGGCTACCTCGGTGCCCGGGCGCTCACCCTCGGCCTCCGCGCCCGCGGCTCCCGCTGGATGGTCACCGGCGCCCCGTCCTGACCACCCGCCGCTCAGACCTCGACGACGTCGCCGGTGACGGCGACCGACACCGTGCCGGCGAAGTGGGCGGTTGCCCGCCTGGCCGCCTCGGCGCCGGTCAGGCCGCCGTCGATGTGCGTCAGCACGAGCCGTTCGACCCTTGCGGCAGCGGCGGCGCGGCCCGCGTCTTCGGGGGTGAGGTGCACGGGGTCGTCACCGGACGCATCCGCGTAGCCGACCTCGGCAAGCAGCAGGTGGGCCCCCTCGGCGAGCTCCTCGAGTGAGATGCACGGCGCGGTGTCGCCCGAATAGGCGAGCCGCCGCCCGGCTGCGGTCTCGTCGACCGTGAGCCCGAACGCCGGCACCCCGTGCTGCACCGGACCCCACGAGAGCGTCAACGGACCGAACACCGCCTCGCCCCACCCGCTCATCGGGCGGAAGTCGAACACCCGTGGCAGCTCCGCCACCGAGTTCGGCCCGAGGAAGGCGGCGAGCCGGTCGAGCAGCCCCTCGGGGCCGATCAAGGGAATCGGATGCGCGGGCGTCAGCTCCGCGAACCGCAGGGCGTAGTAGGCCACGAGCAGGTCGGCGGTGTGGTCGGCGTGGCGGTGCGAGATCCAGATCGCGTCAAGCTCGGCGAGCGCGGTGTGGCGCTGCAGCTCGGCGAGCGTTCCGGTTCCGGCGTCCACCCACACCGTGGTGCGCCCGCCCGGGTCAGCCGCTCGCCCTTTCGCGCCGACGTCGGCGGCCGCACCCGGCTTCGCAGCGACGCCCACCTCCCCGCTCTGCACGAGGTACCCCGAGCACGCGTTCCCCGGCCGCGGATAAGGAGTGGCAGTGCCGAGCACGGTGAGTCGCATTCCCCCATTGTGGCCGCGCGCCGCCTCCCCCGCCTCACACCCGGTCGGCGCCCGCTCCCCGCCCGGTGCCGCAGCGCCCGGCCGCTCAGCGCTCGGCGTCGGCCTCCGCGTACTCGCGGAACAGCTCGTGCTCCTTCTCGCGCCGCGGATAGAACACGAGCACCACGATCGCCCCCACCACCATCGTGACGATGCCCGTGGCGTAGGCCCAGTCTGCCCCGTCGAGGAAAGACTGCCGGGCCGCGTTCACGATGCCGTCGGCGTACTGCGGGTACTGCTTGGCGATCGTGATGGCCCCGTCGAAGGACTTCTGCAGCTGCGCCTGCACGTCGCCCGTCACCTGGCTCTGCACCGCCGCCGGCGCGGCCGCCACCGAGCGCGCGATGGCCGAGGCGTACCCCGCCGTGAGGATCGACCCCAGCACCGACTGCATGATCGACCCGCCGAGGTCGCGCTGCAGGTCAGAGGTGCCCGAGGCCATGCCGGCTCGAGCCACCGGCACCGAATCGGTGAGCGAACGCGAAGCCGGTGGCCCGGCGAGCCCAACTCCGACGCCGATGAGCGCGTAGCCGAGCCCCACCGGCAGATAGCTCGCCCCCACGTCCCAGAACAGGAACATGGTGACGAACCCGAGCAGGCAGAACCCGAAGCCGAGCAGGAACACCACCCGCGCGCCGTACCGGATGACCAGCCGGCTCGACGCCGGCGACGCCAGCACCATGAGAACCGCCGCCGGCAGGATGGACGCTCCCGCCTCGAGCGCGGTGTATCCCAGCACGTTCTGCAGGAAGAGCTGTCCCACGTACATCGCACCCATGAGCGAGCCGAACACGATGATGCCGCCCACCGCCGCCACCCAGAACGTGCGCCGCCCCGCCACCCGCAGCTCGTAGAGCGGGTTCCGCGCCCGCCGCTGGCGCAGCACGAAGCCCACGCCGGCCAGAACCGCCACCCCGCCGAGCACGGCCGAGAACAGCCCGGCCCCGGGCACCGCGGCGAAGTTGATGGCGAGCACGAGCGCGGCCACCAGCACGATCGAGAGCACACCGCCGAGGTTGTCGACGGGCTCGGTGCCCTCGTTCACCTTCGCCGGCACCACCGTCACCACGAGCACGAGCGTGAGGGCGGCCAGGGGCAGCGTCATGAGGAAGTCCGAACCCCAGTCGAAGATGCCGATGAGCCAGCCAGAGGCGAGCGGGCCGAGCGCCGAGATGGCCCCGCCGAGCCCCGACCAGAGCGCGATCGCGGCGATGCGCTTGGGCCCGCTCCAGAGCGCGGCGATGAGCGACAGCGTCGTCGGGTAGGCCATTCCGGCGGCGACCCCGCCGAACACCCGCGCCACGAAGAGAACCTCCACCGAGGGTGCGAAGGCGGCCAGCAGGGCGGCCGGGATGCTCAGGGCGAGACCGAGCACGAGCATCCGCTTGCGCCCGTGACGGTCGCCGATGGCGCCCAGGTAGAGCACCGAACCGGCGAGGCCGAGGGAGAACCCCACGGCCACGAGGTTGAGCGCCGTCTGCGAGGCGTCGAAGTCCTGACCGATCGACGGCAGCGCGACATTGGCGACCGAGAGGTTGAGGTTGGCCACCCCCGCCGCGAGGATGAGCGCCGTCAGCACCAGCCCGCCCCGAGCCGGCGCCGCGCCCGCCGAAGCGCCCGCACCCGCACCGCCGCCGGAACCCGCGTCAGCAGAAGCGCCCGCGCCGGCACCCGCCGCACGATCCGCAGTACCCGCAGACCCACTCATCGCATCCTCTCCGCCGCCCCGCCCGGGGCGTCTGAGCACGACAGTAGCGGATGCCTCAGGCGGCCGGGCCCGTCGTGTCACCCCTGTGGAAAACGCAGGCGAATCGCACCGATTCCACAGGCTCGCCCGCGATGAGTGCAGCCACGGCGGCTCCCGCCGCGCGCCCTTTCTCGGCGGCGGGCTGCCGCATGGTGGTGAGGTCATGGGCGGTCAGACCGTCGATGCGCACGCCGTCGAATCCGGTCACACTGAGCTCGCGCGGAACCTCCAGGCCGAGCTCGTCGGCCGCCTTCAGCGCACCCACGGCGAGCAGGTCGCTCTGCGCGAGGATCGCCGTCGGCCGTTCGCCCGCGGGCCCGGCCAGCAGGGCTCGGGCGGCCCGCGCGCCCTCGTCGACGAGGTTGTAGCCCGCCGAGTGCACGGCGGGAGAGGGGAACACCCGCAGGGTTCCCGCGAGGCGATCGGCCGTCACCGCGGTGCTGATCGCGCCGAAGCGCGAAGCCGGCACGGGCGCGGTCGCGCGGTGCGCATCCGTCGCCAGCGTGATCACGCCGACACGGCGGTGCCCGAGATCGTGGAGGTGCCGGGCGAGGCGTTCGGAGGCGTCAGCGTTGTCGAGCCCCACGTCCACCACGCCCTCGGCCACGCCGCCCTCGATCGACACGACCGGAACGCCCCGCGCGCGCAGCGCGACGACGCTGCTGTCGAGCACCGGACTGCACCCCATGAGCACGGCGGCGTCGATGGCCGCCGACTGGATGCCCGACCCGGCCGGCCCGGTCTCCGTCATCAGCAGCAGGCCGTTGCTCTCGACGCCGAGCCCGGTGGCGATTCCGTCGAGGGTGGCGATGTTGACCGGGTCGCGGAAGGCGAAGAGCAGCCGCTCGTCGAAGACGATGCCCACGACCCCCGAACGGCCCTGGCGCAGCGAGCGGGCGCGCGGGTCGGGTCCGGAGTATCCGAGAACGGCAGCCGCGTCCATCACCTTGGCGCGGGTGACCGAGGAGACCGGGCCGGCGCCGCTGAAGGCGAGAGAGGCGGTCGAAGCCGAGACCCCCGCGAGGCGTGCGACATCGGAGAGCGTCGCGCGCGGTTGCTCGGGGCCGGACATGGTTGCTACTGTAGTCGAATCGATTCGATCGAATCGATTCGATGCCCGACCGCAATGGATGCCGCCGCCCGCGCCGCAGCACCCGCGCTCCGGGCGCATCCGCCCTCACCGAACGGACCGAAGCACCTCATGGCCGAGACCCTCACCCGCCGCCAGCTCCTGGCCTGGCGCAACGCGGTCTTCGTGATCTTCGCGCTGAGCGGCATCTCGATCGCGAGCTGGGTGGCCCGCCTGCCGGCCGTGCGCGACCAGCTCGGCATCGACACCGCCCAGGTGGGCCTTCTCATCTTCACCATGTCGGCCGGCTCGGTGATCGGCCTGATCGCCGCCCCGCCCATCATGCTGCGTATCGGCGCCCGCGCGGGGATGGTGCTCGCCCTCTGCACGGTGGCCCTCGGCACCGTCATCATCGGTCTCGGCACCGCCGTGATCGGCACGCCCGTCGCCGTCGCCATCGGCCTCGCGCTCTTCGGCTTCGGCAACGGCGCGGTCGACGTGATGATGAACGTCGAGGGCGCCGCCGCCGAGCGCGCGATCGGCAAGACGCTCATGCCGCTGATGCACGCCTTCTTCAGCTTCGGAACCGTGGCCGGCGCGGGCCTCGGCGCCCTCGCCTCCGCTCTCTCGATCAGCGTCGCCGTGCACCTGCCCGTCGTCGCGGCGATCATCGTGGCGAGCGTCCTCATCGCGGTGCGCTTCGTGCCGCGCGGGGTGGAGACCGATGACCCGGAGCTCAGCGCGCCCAAGGTGCCGCTGCGCGAGCGTCTCGTCGCGAGCCTGCAGGTGTGGAAAGACCTGCGTCTGCTCGCCATCGGCGTGATCATGCTCGGCATGGCCTTCGCCGAGGGCTCCGCCAACGACTGGCTCGCCATCGCGGTGGCCGACGGCTACCACCAGAGCAACACCACGGCAGCCGTGGTCTTCGGGATCTTCACGGTCTCGATGACGGCCGGCCGCATCCTGGGCGGTCCGGTGCTCGACCGCTTCGGCCGGGTTCCGGTGCTGCGGGTGAGCGCACTGCTCGGGGTGATCGGCATCGCCGCGTTCATCTTCGCTCCCGTGGGCGCGCCCGGAATCGCCTACGCCGGCGCCGTCTTCTGGGCCCTCGGATGCTCGCTCGGCTTCCCGGTGGGAATGTCGGCCGCCGCCGACACCGACGACCCCAAGCAGTCGGCCGCCCGGGTGAGCGCCGTCGCGATCATCGGCTACATCGCCTTCCTGGTGGGCCCGCCGGTGATCGGCCTGCTCGGTCACGAGTACGGCATCCTGAACGCGCTCCTGCTCGTGCTCGTTCTCGTCGTGCTCGCCGGCCTCTTCTCGCCCGCCGCGCGCGAGCGCCACCGCCGGCCCGCTACCGCGCCGCTCACTCCGGCCCGGTAGCGGCTACGCTCTTCAGGTGCGACTTGTCATTGCCACCTGTTCGGTCGATTACGCGGGCCGTCTGAGCGCCCACCTGCCCCTGGCCAAGCGTCTGCTCATGCTCAAGAGCGACGGCAGCATCCTGGTGCACTCCGACGGCGGCTCCTACAAGCCCCTCAACTGGATGAGCCCGCCCTGCACGGTCACCGAGCTCGAACCCGACGAAGCGCAGGCGGATGCGGGCATCACCCAGCTCTGGAAGGTCACCCAGAAGAAGACCGACGACGTGCTGATCGTCTCGCTCCACGAGGTGCTGCACGATTCCTCGCACGAGCTGGGCATCGATCCGGGTCTCGTGAAAGATGGCGTGGAGGCGCACCTGCAGAAGCTCCTGGCGGAGCAGATCACCCTGCTGGGCGACGGGCACACCCTGGTGCGGCGCGAGTACATGACGGCCATCGGGCCGGTCGACATCCTCGCCCGCGACTCCGAGGGGGCAGCGGTTGCCGTCGAGATCAAGCGCCGCGGCGACATCGACGGCGTCGAGCAGCTCACCCGCTACCTCGAGCTGATGAACCGCGACCCGCACCTCGCGCCGGTGCAGGGCGTCTTCGCCGCGCAGGAGATCAAACCGCAGGCGCGCACCCTCGCCCACGACCGCGGCATCCGCACCCTCCTCCTCGACTACGACGCCATGCGCGGCCTCGACGACGCCGACAGCCGCCTCTTCTAGCCCTTCAACCGACGGCGTTTCGTTGCCCGAACCAGAAACGACGGAGTCTCACCCCGCATCCGCCCGCCCGCTCCGTCGTTTCAGAGCGCCGAGGCGCCCCGCTACCCTGTTCTGATGGCCCGCCCCGCACCCGGCTTTCCCAAGTCCTACGCCAACCGCCCGCTCCGCAAGGCGCTCGAGACCTTCCGCGCGCTGCCCAATCGCGCAACGCTCGATGCGCTCCTCACGTCGATGCGGACAGGCGGCCTCATCGTCGACATCACCGGAACCACGGATGCCTCAGACCCGCAGGTGCGCACCCTGCTCTCCACCGACGGCGAGCTGGTGCTCCCCCTCTTCACCTCGCTCGCCGAGCTGCGTCTCGCGCTGCCGGCCGAGCAGCGCGCCTCGGCGAAGGCCATGATCCTCGCCGCCCCCGATGCCCTCGCCCTCGTGGCGACCGCCGATTTCGTGGCGGTGCAGTTCGACGCGGGCAGCATCGCGCAGGTCGTCAAGCGAGAGTTCGTCGAGGCCTGAGCAGGAGGCGGACCCCGGCGGTCAGTTCGCGAGCCCGAACCGCCACGGGAGCGCGTCGACGCTCAGCCGAACGCGGCCAGCGCCAGCGTCGCGAGAGGAACGATCACGGCGACCCCCAGCACCCCGAGCAGGGCGAACCGGGGCCAGGAGATCTGCACCCCGAGGGCGGTCACGCGCTGGTGCCAGAGCAGCGTGGCGAGCGAGGCCCAGGGCGTCACGAGCGGACCGAGGTTCACGCCGACGAGCAGTGCGGCGAGCCGGAGCGGGCTCCCTGCCACCGGCTCGAGCACGAGGTAGGCGGGCAGGTTGTTGATGCCGTTCGCGCCGAGCGCGCCGACGGCGGCGAGGTGCAGCAGGCTCAGGGGGTCGTCGCCCGTACCCGAGACGGCGGCGAGCGCCGACTCGAGTCCGTGGGCGTGGGCGGCCTCGACCAGCACGAAGAGGGCGATCGCGATGCCGAGCGCCTGCCACGGGATGAGGCCCATCCGCAGCGCCGACCGGTCGCGCACCAGGAATGCCACGAGGAGAACCGCCGCCGCCACCCCCGCCGGGACGGCGACCGGCAGCCCGGAGACGAGCAGCGGAAGGAGGAGCACCACCACGACGGCCGCGATCACGAGCAGCGTCCGATCGACCACGGGCGTGGGCGCCGCCGTCTGGTAGCGGCCACGCAGCGACCGCCGGAACACCAGCGACAGGATGACGACGCTCCCGAGCACCCCGACGACCGCGGGCGCCCACACGACCGCGACGTACCCGCCCACCCCGCCGAAGGCATCCGCCGCGAGCAGGTTGGTGAGGTTCGAGACGGGAAGGAAGAGGGATGCCGTGTTCGACAGCCAGATGGCCGCGATCGCGAAGGGGAGGGGCGAGATGCCGCTGTGGAGCGCGAGCACGACGACCACCGGGGTCACGAGCACCGCGGTGGTGTCGAGGGAGAGGAACGCGGTGCAGAGCGTGGCGACGAGCAGCACGAAGCACCAGAGCAGCCAGATGCGGCCGCGGCCCCAGCCGGCGAGGCGTTCGGCGAGCGCCGTGAACACGCCGGCGGCGCTGGCGAGCTCCGCCACGATCGTGATCGCCACCACGAACGCGAGCACCGGGCTCACCCGCTCCACGAGGGCTCCGAAGTCGGCCAACGGCAGCAGGCCGGTGAGCACGGCGACAGCCGCCAGCGCGAGCAGGCCGAGCGTGATGATCGGCCCGACGCGGCGGGCGGAGGCCGGCGGGTCTCCGGGGGTGTCAGGGTGTGCGGGGCGGGCGTGCATCGTCGGGTGAGTCTATTGCGGTGCGGGCCGCCCGGCACTCCCTTCCACCCGATTTCGCCCGCACGGTGGGTGGCACGAGCAGGGCGACCTCGCGCCACCACCATCCGCAGCCCCGCGCCGCCCCGACCGCGCCACCCATAGGATGTCTCGGGTGACCCGCGAAAACCCGTCCAAGCCGTGGTCGTGCATCCTCTTCGACCTCGACGGCACCATCACAGACTCCGCTCCGGGCATCATCGGGCGCCTGTCGCGCACGCTCCAGGCCATGGGACGTCCCGTGCCGCTGCCGGCCGAGCTCGTGGCGTTCGTGGGGCCGCCCATCCTGGAGGGCTTCCGCGATGTCGCGGCGATGAACGAAGACGAGGCCAAGGAAGCCCTGCAGGTCTACCGCGGACTCGCCGCGAAGGAGGGCCCGCAGGACGACGCGGCCGTCTTCCCGGGCATGCTGGGGCTGGTGCGGGCGATCCACGCCGCGGGCGTGCCGATGGCGATCGCCACCTCGAAATCGGAGGTGCAGGCCCTCCGCATCCTCGACCACCTGCGCATCGACGACTGCTTCGCCGTGATCTGCGGCTCGTCGGAAGACGAGACCCGCAGTGCGAAGGCCGATGTCGTCGAAGAGGCCCTGCGCCGCCTGCGCGAGCAGCAGGTCGATCTCTCGAACATCGTCATGGTGGGCGACCGCGAGCACGACGTCAAGGGAGCCGGCGCCCACGGCGTGCCCGCCATCATGGTGGAGTGGGGCTACGGCTCGCCCGCCGAGGCTCTCGGGGCCATCGCCGTCGTGCACTCCGTCGACCAGTTGCGCACCAAGCTCATCTGACGCGTTCTCCGCCGTCCCCGCCGGGCGGCGCCTTCGCGGAGACACCGGATGCCCGCACCACCGCTCTGGGGACGGGGCGCGGGCATCGCGGGTCGCGTCTCAGCGGCTCCGGCGCACCATCCGGAGCATGAGCACGGTCGAACCCGCGCCGAGCAGCAACGTCAGCCCGGCGAACCCGAGTGCCGCGAGTGGCTCGGAGCCGGTGTTGGCGAGCGCGCTTCCCGTCCCGGAGCCCGAGGCGACCGCGACCCCTCCGCCGGTTCCCGCACCGCCGCTCGGGGTCGACGTGCTCGGCGGCGTCGAGGTGGCCCGCGGAGTGGGCGTCGCCGTCGGGGTGGCCGTAGCCCGCGGGGTCGGGGTCGGGGTGGGCGTCGGCGTGGGCGTCGCGGCTGGGGTCACACTTGCGACGAACGGCATCACGTCATCCACCGGCGCCGTCTCAGGATCGCCGTTGCGCACGTCCGCGATCACCCGGAGGCTGCCGGAGAACGCTCCGGCCGTTCCCGGTGTGAACGTCACGTCGAAGGTCGGCGCTCCACCGGGGCGGTAGATGTCGCCGTTGCCAAACACCGCATTGACCACGGTGACGCGCGCCGCCGGGTCGCTCGTCGTCACGGTGATGTTCCGCTGGTCGAACTCCAGAGGATCGATGCCGAAGACTTGAATCGTGATCTTCTTGGTCACGGAGGTTCCCGCCTTCACCGACCCCAGGTCGAGCGTGGCCGAACCCGCAGGGTTGACCAGTTCGAAGTAGGCGCGGGGCGTGGCCAGCGAGTGACCGACGAAGGCGATGCTCTGCGAGTACGTGCCCGGCCGATCGCGGTCGGTCGCGGTCAGAGTGATGTTCTGCAGGGAGTCGGTGCCCGCCGACGGTGCGGTGTACTCGACGAGGAAGCTCCCGAGCGCACCCGGCGCTATCACCGTGGTCGAGCTCAACGTCGTGGACTTCAAGGTGAACGGGGCCGCAAGCGCCGTGAGCGGTGCGGAGTCGATGGTGATCGAGTCGATCCCGTTGTTGAGCACCGCGATCGACCGACGGATGACCGTCCCCTGTTTCTGATAGCCGAAATCGGGTTGCAGGGCGGTCAACGCGAATGACACCTGATCGGTCGGCGCCCGATGCACCGCGGCGGGTGCAGCCGGCGGCGCTGCGACGGCCGGACCCACCGACATCACGGCGGGAGCGACCGCCAGCGCGGCCAATCCGAGAAGGGCGGCGATGCGTCGCGTGCGTCGTGGGTCTGGCATGGGGTGTCTCCCTCGGGAACGGCCCGATACTCACCGGGCGAAAGCAAGAAGGAGACCGCGTCAGGTGCGCCCTCCTGGGTCCACCGTGCCCGCCGCCACGACCCCGGCGTTATGAGCAATGCCTACTCATCGGCGCCCGGCGCATCCCGTTCCAACCCGATGCTCACCCGCCCTCCGTACTATGTGCGCATGGGCGACTTCACCTCCGTCATTCCGAGCATCGTCGTGTTCGCGGTGGTCGTGGGCGGCTCGATCGTGGGCCTCTCGGCCCTCCGCCGCCGCGCCCGCCGCCGCCTCGCGGCGAGTGCCGGAACACCGGGCGCACTCGGGGCCGCCGGCCGGACGAGCGGCACGATCGCCGGCAACGGCACCCCCGGCGGCGCCCCGGTGCGCGTCGCCGTCGCCGACCTCGTGCGCGCCGCCAACATCCAGCTCGTGCAGATGGACGACGCCATCCGCGACAGCGAGGAAGAGCTCCAGTTCGCCCTCGCCGAGTTCGGCGAGCAGAGCACCCACGACTTCGCCGAGGCGATCAGCACCGCCAAGCAGCGCGCCTCCGAGGCCTTCGCCCTCAAGCACCGCCTCGACGACGAGATGCCCGACTCCGAGCAGCAGCAGCGCGACTGGAGCAAGCGCATCCTCGCCCTCAGCGACTCCGCCCTCGCCCTCGTGACCTCGCAGTCGCGCGCGTTCGCGCAGCGCCGCCGCGCCGAGACCACCGCTCCGGATGCCCTCACGCGGGTTCGCGACCGCGTCGCCGAAGCGCGCCTCCGGCTCCCCGCGGCCGCCATCACCCTCGCCGGCCTGCGCAGTTCCTTCGCCCCTGAGGCGATCGCCGACGTCGCGTCGAACGACGCCACCGCCGCCGGGGCCTTCGACGAGGCCGAACGCAAGGCTGCAGAGGCCGAAGCCGCCCTCACGGCCAACCCGCTGGCCGCCACGAGCCGTGCGGTGCAAGACGCCGAGGCCGAGTTCCGCCGCGGGGTCGCCCTCCTCGACGCGGTCGAGCGGATGCGCGACTCGCTCGCCGCCGCCACCTCCGGCCGCGCGGCCGCCCTCGAGCGGGCACGCACCGCCCACGCCGAGGCGGCGGCGCTCCGGGGCAGCATCGAAGACGCGGATGCCGCGACCCGCATCGTGGAGGCCGCCGCCCGCCTCGACGAGGTCGCCCGCGCCGCGGCCGCCCGCACCCCACCGCACCCGCTGGCCGATCTCGAGGCACTCGGCGCCGCCTCCGCCGGGCTCGACGAGGCCTTGGCCGTGGCGCGCACCGCGCAACAGCGCCTCGACTCGGCCCGCACCGCCCTCAGCGGCGCGCTCGCGATCGCGACGAGCCAGATCGACACCGCCGGGGACTTCATCGCCGGCCGCCGCGGGCTGGTGGGCGCGGATGCCCGCACCCGCCTCGCCGAGGCCCAGCGTCAGCTCTCGCTCGCCCGGCTCGAGGCCGATCCGGTGGCCGCCCTCGACGGCGCACGCCGCGCGGCCACCCTCGCGACCGACGCCGACTCCCTGGCCCGCTACGACGCGAGCGGCCTGCGCGGCTGAGCGCGCCCTCCCACCGCCGGTCGCCGACCGGGCATACTGCCTTCATGGGAGCAGAAGCGGTCACCGCCGTGACGGTCACCGACGCCTCGGGCGCCGTCACCGCACACGCCCCCGAGGTGAAGGCCGTGCTCGAGAGCCGTGAGCTCCTGCTCCGCACACCCCTCCGCCGCGTGCTGCCCGTCGCCGAACTCAGCGAGGTGGTCGTGACCGCCGACGGCGAGCGCCTCCGCTTCCGCCACGGCGCGGAGACCGTCGAGCTCGCGCTCGGCGCCCCCACCGCCGCCCGTTGGGCGAAGAAGCTGCTCACCCCACCGCCCACCCTCGCCGCCAAGCTCGGGCTCTCGGCCGGGCATCCTCCCCTCGTGATCGGGCCGGTGACGGATGCGCACCTCGCCGCCGCCCTCGCCGAGCTTTCTGCGGGCCCCGTCACCGCATCCGCTCCGAACCCGGTCATCACGGCCGCAGGTCCCACCGGGCCGACCGACAACAGCACCTCTGCTCGCACGACCACCGCACAGCCCACCCGCGGATCCACCCCTGCCGTCGCCCTCGCCGAGGTCGACGACGAGCTCGCTCTGCGTGCCGCTCTCGCCGCCCTCCCGCCCGCCGTGCCCGTCTGGATCGTGCACCGCAAGGGCCGCGCGCCCTTCGGCGACGCCGAGGTGCGCGCCGCGATGCGCTCCCGCGGCTTCATCGACACCAAGGTCTCCGCGGTCTCCGAGGTGCGCACCGCCACCCGCTACAGCCCGCGCCCCACCACCCCACCGGAAGACCGCACATGACCACCCCCGACGCCGGTAGCCCGGACACCGCCACCAGCGCTGACGCCGCGACCACCGCAGGCCGCCCGTCCCGCCCCACCCGCACGGGCCGCACGCGCCGCCGCCGCCCCGCCCTCCGCATCACGCTCGTCGCGATCGCCGCCGCCCTGATCGCGGCGGTCAGCGCCTTCCTGGTCGACGCCCACGTCACCTTCTCCGCCGAACGCGCACCCGTGCAAGCCGTCGCCGACGATCTAGCGGTGCACACGCGATGGAGCTACCCCTCCGTCGTCATGACCCCCGGCGATGACTCCACCGGCGCCGGACTCGTCTTCTTCGCCGGCGCCAAGGTCGATCCGCTCGCCTACGCCGACAAGCTGCGCGGCCTCGTCGACGGCGGCACCACCGTGGTCATCATCCGCCCGCCCCTCAACTACGCGATCTTCGAGTGGCGCCCCTTCAGCGACTTCTCCGCGCTCGCACCCGAGGTCACCGAGTGGTTCGTGGGCGGTCACTCGCTCGGTGGCGTCAAGGCCTGCCAGTACGCCCACGACCCGGCCGTCGCCGGACTCGTTCTGCTCGGCTCCTACTGCGCGGGCGACGAGTCCGGCCTCGGCAAGCCGGTGGTCTCCGTCTCGGGGAGCAACGACGGGCTGAGCACCCCCGCCAAGATCGAGGCCTCGCGCGCGAGCCTGCCCTCCGACACGGTCTTCGTCGAGATCGAGGGCGCCAACCACGCCCAGTTCGGCGACTACGGGGTGCAGCCGGGCGACGGCGTCTCCACCATCGACGACGAACGGATGCGCGCCCAGCTCACCGCGGCCCTCCAGCAGGTGATCCCCACCCGCTAGGTCCGGAGACGTCAAAGGCCTGGCCCGATTTCTCGAGGCCAGGCCTGATGCGTTCGTGCGCGAGGGGGGACTTGAACCCCCACGCCCTTGCGGGCACTGGCACCTGAAGCCAGCGCGTCTGCCAATTCCGCCACTCGCGCGAACTAGGAGAGATTAGCACGAGCGCGCGCCGCTCGCGAACCGGGACCGGCCCGGCGCCCGCGACCCCCCTGAGAGTGCATTAACACCCAAGACAAGTAACATCGTCGTAGCATTCACGCCTTTGACAGCGAGAACCCCCAACACAGCCGGAACGGTTCGAGCAAGGAGATCGGGAGAGACGTGGGAATACTGGACAACTTCGAGAAAGGTCTCGAGCGCGCCGTCAACGGCGCATTCGCGAAGACCTTCCGCTCGGGGCTCCAGCCGGTCGAGATCTCTTCCGCGCTGAAGCGGGAGCTCGACACGAAGGCCGCCGTGGTGTCGCGCGAGCGCATCCTGGTGCCGAACACCTTCCGGGTTCGCCTGGCCCCCTCCGACTACCAGCGCATGACCGGCATCGGCCAGGCCCTCCTCGACGACCTCGACCAGATCGTGAAGCAGCATGCGAGCCAGCAGGGCTTCCAGTTCGCCGGCCTCGTGACGATCGAGCTCGTGAACGACCCGAAGCTCACCACCGGCGTGGTGCAGATCGACTCGGCGAACCAGCAGGTCGAGGTGAACTGGATCCCGGTTCTCGACGTGGCCGGCCGCCGGCATCCGATCACCACCTCGCGCACGGTCATCGGCCGTGGCAGCGACGCCGACATCACGGTCGAAGACACCGGAACGAGCCGCAAGCACGTGGAGATCCTCTGGGACGGCACGCACGCCCAGGCCCGTGACCTCGGCTCCACGAACGGCTCGCAGCTGAACGGCCGCGCCTTCCAGAAGGCCAACCTCGAGCCCGACTCGGTCATCCGCATCGGCCGCACCGACATCGTCTTCCGTGTCGTCCCGCAGCCCACCGGCTCCCGCACCTCGGCGAGCACACGCGGCGACGCGCCCACCACCCGCATGCCGTCGAGCGACCCCTCCAGGCCGCCGCTCGACCCGGGCGGGTTCTGGCGGTAGGCGGCGGAATGAGTCAACTCACCCTTCTCATCCTGCAGCTCGCCTTCCTGGCGCTGCTGTGGGTGTTCATCTTCATCGTGGTCTACGCGATGCGCTCCGACCTGTTCGGTCAGCGCGTGCGCCGCCTGAAGGAGCCGGCCACCGCGGGCGCTGCGGCGAGCGCCGGCGCGGCCCCCGCCGCAGCGGCGGCGCCCGCGGCCCCGGCGCCTCCCGCCCCGAAGGTCCCCACCTTCGTCCCCGCCCCCGGCACCGAGTTGAGCGGCCCGCCGCGGGCCACCACGAGCAACGCGAGCCGCCTGGTCATCACCTCGGGCGCCAAGTCGGGCAGCGAGATCCCGCTCGGCACCGAGCCGCTCACCATCGGGCGATCCTCCGACTCGAGCGTGGTCATCCGCGACGACTACACCTCCACCCACCACGCCCGCCTGATGATCTGGGGCGACGAGTGGGTCATCCAGGACCTCGACTCGACGAACGGAACCTTCCTCGACGGCCAGCGGGTCACCGCCCCGGTGCACATCCCGCTGAACACGCCGATCCGCATCGGCGCCACGAGCTTCGAACTGCGGCGGTAGCGCGTGGCGATCGTGACCGTGAGCGCGGCCGTGTCCCACGTCGGCAAGATCCGCTCCAACAACCAGGACTCGGGTTTCGCCGGCGAGACGCTCTTCGCCGTCGCCGACGGGATGGGCGGGCACGCCGGTGGCGACGTCGCGAGCGCCCTCGCCCTGCAACGCCTGGCCGAGATCGACGGGCAGTACAACTCGGCGGTCGACGCGGAGTTCGCGCTGCAGGAGGCCATCGTCGCGGCCAACGCCGTGCTCACCGAGACGGTCTACGAGCATCCGGAGCTCACCGGCATGGGCACCACGCTCAGCGCCCTCGTGCGGGTGGGCCACAGCGTCGCCCTCGCGCACATCGGCGACTCGCGGGTCTACCGGCTGCGCGACGAGGTGCTCACGCAGATCACCATCGACCACACCTTCGTGCAGCGCCTCGTCGACTCCGGCCGCATCACCGCCGAGGAGGCCAAGACCCACCCGCGCCGCTCGGTGCTCATGCGCGTGCTCGGCGACGTCGACGCGGCTCCCGAGGTCGACCTCCAGGTCATGGACACGCGGCCCGGCGACCGCTGGATGCTCTGCTCCGACGGCCTCTCGGGCGTGGTGGAGCACGACGACATCGAGAAGATCCTCAAGAACCAGATCGCGCCGCGGGATGCCGCGAACGCGCTGGTCAAGGAGAGCCTCGACCACGGCGCCCCCGACAACGTCACGGTGGTGGTCGTCGACGTGCACCAGTCGTTCGAGACCCCCGAGATCACGCCGGTCATCGTGGGCTCGGCGGCCCAGCCCATCGCCTTCTCGCAGACCGTCGAGCGCCGCACCACGCGCATCCCGGGCATCCCGGGCCTCCGGCTGCACCCGCGTGGTCCGGCCTCGACCGAGCCCAGCCACTTCGAGCCCGGCTCCGAGGACTACCTCGACGAGCTGATCGAAGAGGACCGCCGCCGCAGCCGCCGGCGCAAGGTCACCTGGCTCGTCGCCGCCCTCGTGGTGCTCGCCCTCATCGGCGTGGGCCTGTTCGCCGGCTACCGCTGGACGCAGACGCGCTTCTACGTGGGCGAGTCGAACGGCTTCGTCACCATCTACCAGGGCGTGCAGCAGGGCGTCGGGCCGATCCAGCTCTCGCACGTCTTCCAGCAGACCGACCTCGAGACCGACGCGCTGCCCGACTACAACAAGCGGCAAGTGCAGAACACCATCAGCGCCGACTCGGTGACGGCCGCGCTCGAGATCGTGAAGCGCCTGAGCGACGCGGCGGCGAGCGGAACGCCGACGGATGCGACGGGCGGCACGGGCGCGCCCACCGGCACCCCGGCGCCCAGCGGCACCCCCTCGCCCGGAGCCACGCCATGACGAGCACCGGGCCCGTGACGGCTGCCCCGGATGCGCCGGCCCCGACCCCGGGGCGCGGCATCCGGCGCATCCGCGTGCCGCAGAAGCTGCGCAACCTCGAGCTGTTCCTGCTCGTGTTCGTGTGCCTGATCAACGCCTTCGCGGTGGTGCTCGTGCAGTTCGGCGCCCTGGGCTATGCCGACCTCACCGTGTTCACCCTCGGCGCCGGGCTCGCGGTGCTCGTCATCGGCATGCACGTGGCCCTGCGGTTCGTGGCCACGAACGCCGATCCGTTCATCCTGCCGATCGCCGCGCTGCTCAACGGCATCGGCATCGCGATGATCTACCGCATCGACATCGCCGAGAACCTCAGCGGCTGGGAGAGCACCGCAGTGCGGCAGGTGGTGTGGAGCGCCGTGGCGATCGCCCTCGCGCTCGTCGTGATCATCGTGATCCGCAACCACCGTGTGCTGCAGCGCTACACCTACGTCGCCATGCTCGTGGCCGCCATCCTCCTGCTGCTGCCGATGCTGCCGGTGATCGGGCAGGAGATCAACGGCGCCCGGGTGTGGATCCACGTCGGCCAGTTCTCGTTCCAGCCCGGTGAGGTCGCGAAGATCGCCCTCGCCGTGTTCTTCGCCGGCTACCTGGTCTCGCGGCGCGACAGCCTCTCGATGGTGGGTACCAAGTTCCTCGGCATGCGCTTCCCCCGGGCGCGCGACCTCGGGCCGATCCTCGTGCTCTGGGCGCTGTCGATGTCGATCATCATCTTCCAGCGCGACCTCGGCACGGCACTGCTGTACTTCGGTCTGTTCGTGGTGATGATCTACGTCTCCACCGGCCGCGCCAGCTGGGTGGTGCTCGGCGTCGGGCTGTTCCTCGCGGGCGCCGTGATCGCCGGCCAGGTGCTGGTGTACGTGAACGACCGCTTCACCAACTGGCTGGATGCGCTGAACTCCACCGTCTACGACGCCCAGGGCGGCAGTTACCAGCTCGTGCAAGGGCTGTTCGGTCTGGCCAACGGCGGCCTCATCGGCACGGGTCTCGGCGAGGGCCGGCCCGACATCACCCCGCTCGCGCAGAGCGACTACATCATCGCCTCGCTCGGCGAGGAGCTCGGCCTGGCGGGCATGTTCGCCATCCTGGCGCTCTATCTGCTGTTCATCTCGCGCGGGTTCCGCATCAGCTTCGCGGGGCAGGACGACTTCGGCCGCCTGCTCGGGGTCGGCCTCTCGTTCACGGTGGCGCTGCAGTGCTTCATCGTGATCGGCGGCGTCACCCGCGTCATCCCGCTCACCGGGCTCACGGCGCCGTTCATGGCGGCCGGAGGATCGTCGCTGGTGGCCAACTGGATCATCGTCGCGCTCCTGCTGCGCCTGTCGGACACAGTCCGCAATCAGCCAAGGCTGGTGATCTAGAGCCGTGACCCGTGAACTCAAGCGCGTTAGCATCGTCGTGTTCCTGATGTTCCTGACGCTGTTCGTGTCGTCGACCGTCATCCAGTTCTTCCAGGCCGACAACCTGGCGAGCGACCCGCGCAACGCCCGCACCCTCTACGCGAGCTACGACGTGATGCGCGGCCCGATCCTCGTGGCCGGCCAGCCGGTCGCGGAGTCGGTGCCCACGAACGACCAGTTCAAGTACCAGCGCACCTACCCGCAGGGTCCGCTCTACAGTGCCGTCACCGGCTACTACACGCTCGGTCAGGGCTCCAGCCAGATCGAGCAGTCCATGAACGACTACCTCTCGGGCACGAGCGACTCCCAGTTCCTCGACTACCTCAACCGCATCATCACGGGCCAGAACCCGCAGGGCGCCTCGGTGGAGCTCACGCTCGACCCGGTGGTGCAGCAGGCCGCCTACGACGCGCTCGGCAGCTACCGCGGGGCCGTCGTGGCGATCGAGCCGTCGACCGGCCGCATCCTCGCGATGGTCTCCAAGCCCGACTACGACCCGAACACCCTCGCCGTGCACGACACCCAGCAGGTCATCGACACCTACAACGCCCTGCTGGCCGACCCGGGCGATCCGCTCATCAACAAGTCGATCAACGACCTCAACCCGCCCGGCTCGACCTTCAAGATCGTCACCACCTCGGCGGCCATCCAGAACGCCGGCCTCACCATCGACCACGCGGTTCCGAACCTGGCCCGCCTGCCGCTGCCCGGATCCGAGAACACCGTGAGCAACGCCGGCGGCGGAACCTGCGGCGGCGGCAGCACGGTCACCATCCAGACCGCCTTCGTGCTCTCCTGCAACATCCCGATGGCCGAGGTGGGCATCGAGATCGGCCAGAACCCGATCGCCGACATGGCCAGGTCGTTCGGCTTCGGCAGCGAGCTGCAGATTCCGATGCAGGTCTCGACGAGCGTCTACCCGAGCGGTCTCGACGACGCTCAGCTCGCGCTCTCGGCCTTCGGCCAGGGCAGCGACGTCGCCACCCCGCTGCAGATCGCGATGCTGTCGTCCGCGGTGGCCAACGGAGGAAAACTGATGACGCCCAACCTGGTCGACGAGATCCGCGCCCCCGACCTCAGCGTGCTGCAGAGCTTCCAGGCGAAGGAGTTGTCGACGCCCCTGAATTCGGTAACAGCTTCGACACTTTCGCAGTTGATGGTCGAAGCCGTGGATAGCGGCGCGGCGACTAATGCAAGAATAGACGGAGTCAGTGTGGCCGGTAAGACCGGGACTGCGGAGAACGCAACGGGCGCTCCCTACACCCTGTGGTTCACTGGTTTTGCGCCCGCAGACAACCCTCGGGTTGCCGTCGCAGTGGTCGTGGAAGATGGCGGTGGGTTGGGTCAATCCGGTTCTGGGAACCAGGTGGCCGCTCCGATCGCAAAACGAGTACTAGAGGCGGTGCTGAGTAAATGAGACCCACAGCAGGGGTGACCTTCGGGGGCCGGTACGAGCTGTCCAATCGCATCGCGATCGGCGGCATGGGCGAGGTGTGGCAGGCCACAGACCTGGTCATCGGGCGTACCGTCGCCATCAAAATCCTGAAGGACGAGTACCTCGGCGACCCGGGCTTCCTCGAGCGCTTCCGTGCCGAGGCCCGCCACGCGGCGCTCGTCAACCATGAGGGCATCGCGAACGTCTTCGACTACGGCGAAGAGGAAGGCAGCGCCTACCTCGTGATGGAGCTCGTGCCCGGCGAGGCGCTCTCCACCATCCTCGAGCGCGAGCACGTGCTCTCCACCGACCGCGTGCTCGACATCGTCGCGCAGACGGCGCTCGCCCTGCAGGCGGCGCACGCCGCCGGTCTCGTGCACCGCGATATCAAGCCGGGCAACCTGCTCATCACCCCCGACGGCCGCGTGAAGATCACCGACTTCGGCATCGCCCGCATCGCCGACCAGGTGCCGCTCACGGCCACCGGCCAGGTCATGGGCACCGTGCAGTACCTCTCGCCCGAGCAGGCCTCGGGCCAGCCCGCGTCGCCGACCACCGACATCTACTCGCTCGGCATCGTGGCCTACGAGTGCCTCGCCGGCAAGCGCCCGTTCTCGGGCGAGTCGCAGGTGGCCATCGCCATGGCGCAGATCAACGAGACGCCACCCGACCTGCCGGTCACGGTGGCGGAGCCCGTGCGCAACCTCGTGCTCTCCTGCATCGCCAAGAAGCCCGAGGACCGCCCGTCGTCGACCGGAAACCTCGCACGGGCGGCGATGGCCCTGCGCCGCGGCGACATCGCCTCGGCCGCGGCCGCGGTTCCCGCTGTTCTCGGCAACGAGGGGCTGCCGCCCACCATGGCCACGCGGATGATGGCGGCGCCCGGCGCGCCGACGCAGGCCACCACCGTGCTCTCCACTCCTCCCGCGGGCCCCCCGGTCACCCCGGCCGCGGCCGTCGAGGAGGAGCCGAAGAAGCGCAGCCCCTGGACTTGGCCACTCATCGTGCTCATCATCATCCTGGCGCTCGTACTCATCGGCACGATCGTGACGGTCGTGCTGCAGGCCAACGGCAGCAACAACACGCCCGCCACGAGCAACCCGCCGTCGTCGTCCTCGCCGCCGCCCACCTCGAGCACCCCGACGGCGACGACGCCCACCGCTTCGTCGACACCCACCGTCGCCGTGGTCAGCGAGGCCGACCTCAAGGGCAAGACCTTCGACCAGGCCGCGACCCTGCTCTCGAGCATGGGCCTCAGCGCCGCGCGTGTCCCCGGCAACGCCGCTCCCACGAAGGACCAGGTCGACGTCGTCTACCAGGCCACCCCCGTGGGCAACGTCCCGAAGGGCACCACCATCCAGCTGACGGTCTACACCGACGTCATCACGCCCACGGCGCCGAGCAGCGCGGCCACCTTCACCGGCAAGACCAAGCCGACCGTGGCCGAGCCGGATGCCGTGCCCGCCGGAGGAACCTTCGACGTGCAGTGGTCGGCCTACAGCTGCCCCTCCGGCACCACGCTCGAGGGCTACACGCTCGAGGCCACCAACGCCACCGCACCGACGGGCATCACGGGGACCACCGCGACCCTCACCGTCACTGGTGCGGCGGGAGCCACGGTCGACGTGAAGTACAGCGTCACCTGCTCGGGAACGACCTCCGGGTTCTCGCCGGGCCTCCAGACGCCCCTGACCATCGTCCCCACAGCGACCCCGTGACCGACGAGAACCGACTTCTCGCCGGGCGCTACCGTCTGGGCGAACTGATCGGCCGCGGCGGCATGTCGAACGTGTACTCCGGCCGAGACGAACGCCTCGGACGCCAGGTCGCGATCAAGCTGCTGAAGTCGTCACTCGCCGGCGACCCCGTCTTCCGCACCCGCTTCCGCCAGGAGGCCCAGGCGGCGTCGCGGATGGCGCATCCCACCATCGTGCGCGTGTTCGACGCCGGCGAGGAACGGGTCATCGAGCCCGGCGGCTTCGAGGGCATCGTTCCCTTCATCGTGATGGAGTTCGTCGAGGGCACGCTGCTCAAAGACCTCATCAAGAAGGGCCCGGTCGACTCGGCCGAGGCCATCCGCATCACCGAGGGCATCCTCACGGCGCTGGAGTACTCGCACCGCGCCGGCGTGGTGCACCGCGACATCAAGCCCGGCAACGTCATGGTCACGCACGGCGGCCAGGTGAAGGTGATGGACTTCGGCATCGCCCGCGCCATCTCGGACTCCTCGGCCACGGTCGCGCAGACGACGGCCATCCTCGGCACCGCCCAGTACTTCTCGCCCGAGCAGGCCCGCGGCGAGTCCGTGGATGCGCGCACCGACCTCTACTCCACCGGTGTCGTGCTCTTCGAGATGCTCACCGGCCAGCCGCCCTTCAAGGGTGAGACCCCGGTGGCCGTGGCCTACCAGCACGTGAGCGAGATGCCGGTCGCGCCCTCGAGCATCAACCCCACGGTGTCGCCGGCGATCGACCAGGTCGTGCTGCACGCCCTCGCCAAGGACCGCTTCGCCCGTTTCCAGAACGCCGTCGAGTTCCGCACCGACCTCGAGATCGCCGGCGCCGGCAAGATCCCGTCGAAGCGTCTTCCGGCCGACGATTTCCAGTCCTCCCTGTTCGGCGCGCCGCCGAGCTTGGCGCAGGGCAGCGAATCGGCGCTCACCCAGCTCGCGGGCGACGACGAATACGCGGTGCGCACGCAATCCCGGCCACCGGTGGTCTGGATCTGGGCCGGCATCATCTCGGTCGCCGTCATCCTCGTTGCCATCGTGTTCTGGGTGCTCACCCTGCAGCCCACCAACACGCTGCCCTCCACCTCGAGAGAGGTGCCCAACGTCACCGGGCAGACCTTCGAAGCGGCGGATGCGACACTCCAGCAGCTCAATCTCGTCACCGCTCGCAGAGATGTCTACAGCGACACCATCCCTGCCGGTCAGGCGGTCGACACCGACCCCGTGGCCGGAACCATCGTCAGCCCCGACACGGTCATCACGGTGCACGTCTCCCAGGGGCGCCAGGCCATCGCCATCCCGAACCTGCAGGGCAAGTCGGCGGCCGATGCGGCCGCCGCTCTGTCGGCGGCGAAGTTCACGGTGGGCCAGACCAACAAGGAGAACTCTGCCGACGTGCCGGTCGACGTGGTCATCCGAACCGATCCGGCCGCCGCCACCAACGCCTATGCGGGAGACACCGTCAACATCGTGGTGTCCACCGGCCTCGTCACCGTGCCCGATGTCTCGGGGCAGCCGATCGACGTCGCGCGCACCACGCTGACTAACCTGTTGCTCGACGTGAAGGTCGACACCGATCCGGGCTGCAAGACGGCCGCGAGCAACCCGGTGTCGAGCCAGTCGATCGCGGCCGGGGATGCGGCACAGAAGTCCACGATCACCATCCGCTACTGCGTCGGCTGATCTGCGAGCGTCTCTGGGCCCCGGCGAGCCGGATGCCCGGAGCACCGGCCTCCGGAGTCGGCGCTCCCGGTCGGCGCCGGCTCAGACGGCGGTGCGCAGCAGCGGGTTGAGCCCCGCGGCGGTCGCCGGAGCCTCTGTGAGCCCGGCCGTGGCCAGCCAGTTGCCGAGCATCCGGTAGCCGCCTTCGGTGAGCACCGACTCGGGGTGGAACTGCACGCCGTAGATGGGCGCGGTCACGTGCCGAAGGCCCATGATCACGCCTCCCTCGGTGCGCGAGGTGACGGTGAGGCTGTCGGGGACCGTGCCGTCGACCACGGCGAGCGAGTGGTAGCGGGTCGCCGTGAAGCCGTCGGGCACTCCGTCGTAGAAGGCGCTGTCGTCGTGACGGATGATGGAGGTCTTGCCGTGCATCAGCTCTTCGGCATTGGTGACGGTGGCCCCCATCGCCTCGGCGATCGCCTGGTGTCCGAGGCACACCCCGAGCAGCGGCGTGTTCGACTCCAAGGCGGCGAAGACCACGGGGATCGACACCCCGGCGTCGGACGGCTTGCCGGGGCCGGGGGAGAGGAGCACGGCATCGTAGTCGGCGATGGTCGAGGCGGCGTCGGCCGCGTCGAACGCGTCGTTCCGCACCACCGTCGTCTCGGCGCCCAGCTGCTGCAGGTAGCCGTTGAGGGTGTAGACGAAGCTGTCGTAGTTGTCGATGACGAGAACGCGGGTCATCGGTCCACCGTGACATCCTGAACCGGAGCGGTCAAGTAGTCGATCCAGGGGAACACCCAGAACGCCAGCACGAAGAGCACCGCCGCGAGCAGAACGAGAAGAATGAGGATGCGCACCCAGACCGGACCGGGAAGGATGCGCCACAAAGCTGCGTACATGAGTCAGGCCCCCACGATTCCGGCGATCTCGGCGGGCGCGCCGGCCGAGCGCGGCTGCCAGCCCGTGAGCACACCGTAGGCGATGATGCGCTCCGAGGCGATGTACAGAGGATTGCAGCTCGTGAGCGTGATGAGCCGGTCGGTCGGCGTCGCGCCCGGAACCTGCGGAACCGGGTCGATCACTCCGACGCCGTAGGGCGTCACGTACTCGAGACCGCGGAAGGTGTAGGTGTACCAGCCGTCCTGCGTCTCGACGTAGATGGGGTCGCCCACCTGCAGCTCGTTGATCTTGAGGAACGGGCTGCCCCAGCCGTCGCGGTGCGCCGCGATGGCGAAGTTGCCCACCTGCCCCGGCATCTGCGTGCTCGGGTAGTGGCCCGCTCCGCCGTTGTTGAGCACCGAACGCGGGTCGACGCCTTCGGCGATGGTCTTCTTGAAGTCGGAGCCGAAGCGCGGCACGTAGACCACGGCGAACTCCTGGGCTGCAGCCGGCGTCCCGAGCACGGGCGGTTCGCCGAACGGGAACGACGCAGACGTCGTCGGAGGGGCGGAAGCCGCGGGCGTCGACGGCGGCGTAGTGCTGGCCGAGCCCGTGGCCCAGCTCTGCGAGAGCGAGCTCGCGTCAGAGGACTGGTGGTTGCTCAGCATGATGCCGTTGAGCGAGAACTGCCAGCCGAGGAAGAGCAGAACCAGCACGCCGGCCGTGATCAGCAGCTCGCCGAACACCCCGACGATGCGCGAAGCGACGCCGCGACGCGGGGTCTTCTGACGCCGGGGCCGCTTCGGCGGCTCGTCCTCGGCGGAATTCACCAGGTCGAGAAGGTCGCTCATGACCACAATCCTAAGAGGCGCAAGCTGAGGAGAGGCCCCGAGTGCGCTGGCCTGTGGAAAACCGGTGGAGAACCCCGCATCAAAGCCCGTTAGAATCGTCGGCATGGCCCGAGACAAAGCATCCACCAAGGACGTCGCCCGCCGTTCCCGCGAGATCGAGCGCACGTCGAGCGAAGACGCTGCGAACACCCCGAACCCCGTGTGGTTCAAGCCGGTCATGTTCGGGTTCATGCTGGTCGGCCTGGTGTGGATCATCGTCTTCTATGTCAGCCAGGGCGTGTTCCCGATTCCCGACCTCGGGAGCTGGAACATCCTCATCGGCTTCGGCATCGCCTTCATCGGCTTCATCATGACCACACGCTGGCGCTGACCAGCTCCTGCACCGAGAAACCCGTCTGCGGGGCTAATTACACCGCTGTAATTATCCCCAGTGTGGAAACTCTTGTGGATAAGTCCACAGGTGTGGATAACCCTGTGGAATAAGCCGCAAGTCCCGCTGTCTAGGCGAGGACGGCGGCCCCCACGGTGACCGCCACCAGCGCGACGCCCACCAACGACACCAGCGCGACCTGTGCACTGCGCATCCGGATGGCACGGGTGCGCACGAAGATGAGGGCGACGAGCAGCCCGACCACGAGCCCTCCCACGTGCGCCTGCCAGGAGATGCCCGGCACGAAGAAGCCGTAGGCGAGGTTGATCACCACGAGCACGATGAGCTGCACACTGCTGCCGCCGAGGTGCCGGTTGATCACGAAGAAGGCGCCCATCAGCCCGAAGATCGCTCCGGATGCACCCACCACCGCGGTGAACGGGCCGGTGAAGAGCACGACGGCCACCGAGCCACCGAGGCCCGAGAGCAGGAAGAGCGCCAGGTAGCGCCACTTGCCCAGCATCCGCTCGAGCGCGCTGCCGAAGATGAACAGCGTGTACATGTTGAGCAGCACGTGCAGGATCGAGGCGTGGGCGAACACCGCCGTGATCATGCGCCACGGCTCGAGCGGTGCTCCCGAGCTCGGGAGCACGTATGCCGGAGCGAACTGGATGGCTCGCGTCACGTTGAGCCCCGGGATCGACTGCAGCAGGAACACCACGAGACAGATCGCGATGATGAGGTAGGTCATCACCGGCGCATCCGCCCCCGTGAGGTTGCGCAGGAACGCCGGGCGGCCGCGATTCACCCGCGGGGCCTCACGGCGATCCTGCCGGGCGCACTCCACGCAGTGCACGCCCACGGCGGCCTGCACCTGGCATTCCGGGCAGATGGTGCGCCCGCAGCGCTGACAAAGCACGAAGCTCTGCCGGCCGGGGTGGCGATAGCAGTAGTTGTCCGGCGAGGCCGGGGCGCTGGTCATCGACGGACTCCTGGGCTGCTACCGGTGCGGTGGTTCGGCGCTCAGACGGCCTCGACCGTGACGCTCTCGAGAACGACCTCGTCGAGCGGGCGGTCGTAGGCGTCGGTCGCCACACCGGCGAGCTTGTCGACGATGCGACGCGAGGCGTCATCGGCGACCTCACCGAAGATGGTGTGCTTGCCCTGGAGCCAGGTGGTGGGGCCGACGGTGATGAAGAACTGCGATCCGTTCGTGCCCTTGCCACCCTGGATGCCGGCGTTGGCCATCGCGAGGATGTAGGGCTCGGTGAAGTCGAGCTCCGGGTTGATCTCGTCGTCGAAGCGGAAGCCGGGGCCGCCGGTGCCGTTGCCGAGCGGGTCGCCGCCCTGGATCATGAAGCCCGGGATGATGCGGTGGAACACGATGCCGTTGTACAGCGGCGCGTTCGTCGGCTGGCCGGTCTTCGGGTCGGTCCACTCGGTCTCGCCGGTGGCGAGGCCGATGAAGTTCTTGACGGTCTTGGGCGCGTGGTGACCGTAGAGGTTCACCACGATCGGGCCGTGGTTGGTGGTGAGAGTGGCGACGTGGGTGTGTGCGGGCATGGTGCCAATTCTCTCATAGTGCCATCGCCGTTCAGTGAAGCTCCAGCCATTGTGAAGTGGATGATCAGTGCCGTCGCTACTGCGGGGCTTGATTGCGTGGCAAGATGACAATGACCGTGCTCTCGCCGATGGAGGTTTCTTATGAGTCTTTCCCGCAAGCGCCGCAAAGCGCTCGAGCGCCTGAAGGGAACGGCAGAAGACCTGTGGGTCGACCAGCAGGCCGTGCTCGACCGAGCCAACGCCATTCTGCGTGAGGCCGGCAAGCAGGCCAGCTACCTCGCCGACGAAGAGGTGAAGCCGCGTGTCAAGAGCGCAGTCGACACCGGGGCCGTCGCGCTGAGCAAGCGCGCCGCCGACGTGAAGGTCGCCGGCGAGACGGTGAAGCACCGCTTCACCACCGAGGTGCTGCCCGCCCTCGCCGGAACGATCGGCTCGGCCGCCGCGGTGCTGCAGGCCTCGAACAATCCGGAGTTCGTCAAGCAGGCCGGGGCGAAGGTCTCCAAGGCCTCGAAGGCGCTGCAGCCGGCCCCCAAGCCCTCCGCCGGTTCGAAGGTCGGACTGGTGTTCGTGATCAGCCTCGGCGTCGTCACCGCCGTCGGCCTCGGCTACGCCCTGTGGCAGACCTTCCGCGCCGACGACGAGCTCTGGATCGCCGACGAAGACCCGGAACCCGAGACCAGCCCAGAGAGCTGACTCCGCTCCCACCAACGACGAAAGCCCCCGGCAGCTGCCGGGGGCTTTCTGGTGTGTTCAGCGGGTGGAGCCTGGGAGAATCGAACTCCCGACATCCTGCTTGCAAAGCAGGCGCTCTACCAACTGAGCTAAGGCCCCCCATCGGACATCAGTCCGCGGGAGATTTCTTGTGGATCTCTCGTGGGGCTACAAGGACTTGAACCTTGGACCTCTTCGTTATCAGCGAAGCGCTCTAACCGCCTGAGCTATAGCCCCGTTTTTTGACCAGAGAAGAGACTACCTTACCCCGGTCGCATCTCCCAATCGAGTCGGGAGTGACCGTTATTTGTTGGTGAATCCGAGCATCACGCCGCCCGTGATCCGCACGGCGAGGTTGTACAGCGCCGCCCAGATCGCGCCCAGGGCCGTGATCACGATCACGTTCAGGATGCCGACGACCACCGAGAAGCCCATCACCTGCGGCAGCGATGCGAAGTCGAACAGGTTGAAGTTCCCCGCACCCGCGATGTCCTGCAGCAGCGTGTTGACCGAGTCGAACACGCCGGTCTGGTTCAGGACCGACCACACGAGGAAGGCGGCGACGACCGTGATGATCCCGAGGATGATCGCGAGCAGGAAGGAGATCTTGAGCACCGACCAGAAATCGATGTACACGAGCTTCAGCCGCACCTGCTTCGTGGTGGCGACTCGTGCCGTCTTCTTCGCGAACTTGTCGCCGAGATTACTCATCCGTCGTAACGTCCTCTCCAGGCGCAGACACGTCCCCTGAGCTCTCGTCGAGCTCGGATTCGAGGTTGCGTTCCGTGTTCTTGGCCACCGCGATGATCCGGTCGTCGTCCGCGAATCGAGCGAAGACAACGCCCATCGTGTCGCGTCCCTTGGCCGGTACCTCGGCCACGGCAGAGCGTACCACCTTGCCGCTGGCAAGAACCACAAGGACCTCGTCGTCCTCGCCGACGATCAGCGACCCGATCAGGTCGCCCCGCGCCTCGGCGAGTTTGGCCACCTTGATGCCCAGTCCACCACGACCCTGCACCCGGTACTCGTCGACCGAGGTGCGCTTCGCGTAGCCGCCCTCCGTGACGATGAACACGTAGCCCTCGTCGGACACGACGGAGGCGCCCTGCAGCTCGTCCTCCCCGCGGAACTTCATGCCGATCACTCCGGAGGTGGCGCGGCCCATCGGGCGCAGCGCCTCGTCGGAGGCGGTGAAGCGGATCGACATGCCCTTCTTGGAGACCAGCAGCAGGTCGGAGTCCTCTTCCACCAGCAGCGCCGACACGAGCTCGTCGTCGTCGCGCAGGTTGATGGCGATGATGCCGCCCGAGCGGTTCGTGTCGTACTCGGTGAGGGCGGTCTTCTTGAGCAGGCCGCCCTTGGTGGCGAGCACGAGGAACTTGGCCGCCTGGTAGTCGCGGATGTCGAGGATCTGGGTGATCTGCTCTTCGGGCGCGAGGGCGAGCAGGTTCGCCACGTGCTGGCCCTTCGCATCCCGGCCGGCCTCCTGCAGCTCGTAGGCCTTCGCGCGGTACACCCGGCCGGTGTTCGTGAAGAACAGCAGCCAGTGGTGCGTGGTGGTGACGAAGAAGTGCTCCACCACGTCGTCGGCGCGCAGCTGGGCGCCCTTCACGCCCTTGCCGCCGCGGTGCTGGCTGCGGTAGTTGTCGCTGCGGGTGCGCTTGACGTAACCGCCCCGGGTGACGGTGACCACCATCTCCTCTTCAGGGATGAGGTCTTCCACGTTCATGTCGCCGTCGAAGCCGAACATGATCTCGGTGCGCCGGTCGTCGCCGAACTTGTCGACGATCTCGGTGAGCTCCTCCATGATGATCTGGCGCTGACGTGCCGGCGAGCCGAGGATGACGTTGTACTCGTCGATCTTCAGCTGCAGCTCGGTGGCCTCGTCCTGGATCTTCTGGCGCTCGAGCGCGGCCAGGCGGCGCAGCTGCAGCTCCAGGATGGCGCGGGCCTGCAGCTCGTCGATCGAGAGCAGGCCGATCAGGCCGTCCCGGGCCTCCTCGACGGTGGGCGAGCGCCGGATGAGCGCGATCACCTCGTCGAGGGCGTCCAGCGCCGCGAGGTAGCCGCGCAGGATGTGCATCCGCGCTTCGGCCTCGCGCAGACGGAACTGGGTGCGCCGCACGATCACGTCGATCTGGTGGGCCACCCACTCGGTGATGAAGCCGTCGAGCGGGAGGGTGCGCGGGATGCCGTCGACGATGGCCAGCATGTTCGCGCCGAAGTTCTCCTGCAGCGAGGTGTGCTTGTAGAGGTTGTTGAGCACGACCTTCGCGACGGCGTCGCGCTTCAGCACGATCACGAGACGCTGGCCGGTGCGGCCGGAGGTCTCGTCGCGGATGTCGGCGATGCCGGCCAGCTTGCCGTCCTTCACCAGGTCGGCGATCTTGATGGCCAGGTTGTCGGGGTTCACCTGGTAGGGGAGCTCGGTGACGACGAGACAGGTGCGGCCCTGGAGCTCCTCCACGCTCACGACGGCGCGCATGGTGATGGAGCCGCGGCCGGTGCGGTAGGCGTCGTGGATGCCCTTCACGCCGAGGATCTGGGCGCCGGTCGGGAAGTCGGGGCCCTTGATGCGCTGCATCAGCGCCTCGAGCAGTTCCTCGCGATTCGCCTCGGGGTTCTCGAGATACCAGATGGCGCCGGCGGCGACCTCGCGCAGGTTGTGCGGCGGGATGTTCGTGGCCATGCCCACCGCGATGCCGACCGAGCCGTTCACCAGCAGGTTCGGGAACCGTGCGGGCAACACGACGGGCTCGAGCGTGCGTCCGTCGTAGTTGTCCTGGAAGTCGACGGTCTCTTCCTGGATGTCGCGCACCATCTCGAGCGCGAGCGGAGCCATCTTCGTCTCGGTGTATCGCGGAGCCGCAGCCCCGTCGTTGCCGGGAGACCCGAAGTTGCCCTGGCCGAGGGCCAGCGGGTAGCGCAGCGACCAGGGCTGGATGAGGCGCACGAGGGTGTCGTAGATCGACGAGTCGCCGTGCGGGTGGAACTGACCCATCACCTCGCCCACCACACGGGCGGACTTGGAGAAGGCCCGGTCGGGCCGGTAGCCGCCGTCGTACATCGCGTAGATCACGCGGCGGTGCACGGGCTTCAGCCCGTCGCGCACGTCGGGCAGCGCGCGTCCCACGATCACGCTCATGGCGTAGTCGAGGTAGGAGCGCTGCATCTCCAGCTGGAGATCGACCTGCTCGATGCGGTCGCCGGTGGGCGGAGTGATTTCGTCAGTCATGAGGTATCGGTCTCGCTAGAAGGGTCAGATGTCCAGGAAACGCACGTCTTTGGCGTTCTTCTGGATGAAGTTGCGGCGGGACTCGACGTCTTCGCCCATCAGGGTGGCGAAGATCTCGTCGGCGGCGACCGCGTCGTCGAGCGTGATCTGGCGCAGGGTGCGGGTGTCGGGGTCCATCGTGGTGTCCCACAGCTCCCGGTAGTCCATCTCGCCGAGACCCTTGTAGCGCTGGATGCCGTTCTCCTTCGGGATGCGCTTGCCCGCGGCCTGGCCGTCGATCAGGAGCGCGTCGCGCTCCGCATCCGAGTACACGTACTCGTGCGGGGAGTTCGACCACTTGAGGCGGTAGAGCGGCGGCATGGCGAGGTAGACGTAGCCGAGCTCGATCAGCGGCCGCATGTAACGGAACACCAGCGTGAGCAGCAGGGTCGTGATGTGCTGGCCGTCGACATCCGCATCGGCCATCAGCACGATCTTGTGGTATCGCGCCTTCTCGGCGTTGAAGTCCTCGCCGATGCCGGCGCCGAAGGCGGTGATCATGGCCTGCACCTCGGCGTTGCCGAGTGCGCGGTCGAGGCGTGCCTTCTCGACGTTCAGGATCTTGCCGCGCAGGGGCAGGATGGCCTGGGTCTCGGGGTTGCGGCCCTGGATGGCGGAACCGCCGGCCGAGTCGCCCTCCACGATGAAGATCTCGCTCTTGGAAGGGTCACGGCTCGAGCAGTCCTTGAGCTTGCCCGGCATCCCGCCGCCCTCGAGCAGCCCCTTGCGGCGGGTCTGCTCACGGGCCTTGCGGGCCGCCATCCGCGCCTGCGACGCCTGGATGGCCTTGCGGATGATGTCCCGCGCCTGCACGGGGTTGCGGTCGAACCAGTCGGTGAGCTCGGTGCCGACCACGCGCTGCACGAAGGCCTTGGCTTCGGTGTTGCCGAGCTTGGTCTTGGTCTGGCCCTCGAACTGCGGCTCGGCGAGCTTGATCGAGATGACGGCGGTGAGACCCTCGCGCACGTCGTCGCCCGAGAGGTTGTCGTCCTTCTCTTTGATGATGTTCTTCTCGCGCGCGTACTTGTTGACCAGCGTGGTGAGCGCCGCACGGAAGCCCTCTTCGTGGGTGCCGCCCTCGTGCGTGTTGATCGTGTTCGCGTAGGTGTGCACGCTCTCGGTGTAGCCCGTGGTCCACTGCATCGCGACCTCGAGGGCGATCTTGCGCTCGGTGTCCTCCTGCTCGAAGGAGATGATCTCCTCGTTGACGAGGTCGGCCTTCTTCGAGCGGTTGAGGTACTCGACGTAGTCCTTGAGGCCGTTCTCATAGAGGTAGGTGATCACCACGTCCTCGCCGGTGCCGTCTTCGCCGCCGCGCTCGTCGGTGAGCTTGATGGCCAGACCCTTGTTGAGGAACGCCATCTGCTGGAACCGCGCCCGGAGGGTCTCGTAGTCGAACTCGACCGACTCGAAGATCTCGGGGTTGGGCCAGAAGACGGTCTTCGTCCCCGTCTCGGTGGTCGACTCGCCCTTCTCGAGCGGAGCCTGCGGCACGCCGATCTTGTAGCTCTGCCGATAGACGTGGCCCTGGCGCCGCACCTCCACGTCGAGTTCGCGTGAGAGGGCATTCACCACCGAGCTGCCCACACCGTGCAGTCCGCCGGAGACCGCGTAGCCGCCGCCGCCGAACTTGCCGCCCGCGTGCAGGACCGTCAGCACGACCTCGACGGTCGACTTCTTCTCGGTGGGATGCATGTCGACCGGGATGCCGCGGCCGTTGTCCGTGACCTCGATACCGCCGTCTTTACGCATGACCACTTCGATGTGGGTGGCGTAGCCGGCGAGGGCCTCGTCGACCGAGTTGTCGACGATCTCGTACACCAGGTGGTGCAGACCCCGGGGACCCGTCGAGCCGATGTACATGCCCGGGCGCTTGCGCACCGCTTCGAGACCTTCCAGAACCTGGATCTGGTCCGCGCCGTACTCGTTGTCAGGGTGGACCTTATCCGATTCAGACATAAAGAAATGGGCTCCTCAGCGTCGTGCCCTCCGGCCGGGCAGGCGACCCTTAATTCTATCAAAGGAAGGGTGGGAATCGGCCCTTGAACGGCCCGCTGAGCGATTTATTTCGAGGGGATGACCACATTTGCCCTGTCAGCCGTAGGTATCGCGAGGACCGCGCCCTGGAATCGATCTGGAGCCCCGTTTCCAGGACGGGGCGTGGGGCGCTTCGAAGCGGATCGACTCGATGCCGGCCTCGGGAAACTTCTGAGCGATCGTCGTCATGATCATCACGCGCATGTGCCGCAGCTGCGTCGCCCAGGCCGTCGAGTCGCACTGCACGGTGAGAACGGCGTCGGTGATACCCGTCGGCGTGCTGTGCTCGGAGGTCTCCGGCCCGGCGATCTCGGCCCAGGCGAGCAGCAGGTCGGACTTCGCGAGAGAAGAGGTCCAGCCGAGCTCGCTCGAGAGCGACGACATGATGTCGCCCAGACCGTGCGGGTCGCGCCCGAGGCCGTAGGGCACGCTCTCCTCATCGGAGCTGCGGGACTTGCGGGCGCGCCATCGTGCCGCTCGGGCATCCGAATTGCCGAACGCGGCCTTGAGTCGCAGGTAGACGTTCTGTGATTCGCTCATGTCGCCGGCCCCGCGTCGGCCGTCACCGGGTCGGCCGCATTCGGATCCTCGACGATGGTTCCCGCCGAGATGCGCACGGTGTGCGCCGTGAGCTCGGCCGGGACGTCGTCGTAGACCGCGGCCGTGATGAGAACCTGCTCATAGCCCTTCACCGCATCCGCGAGCCGGCCGCGCCGGCGCTGGTCGAGTTCGGCGAACACGTCGTCGAGGATGACGATGGGGTCGCCCGACACCGAATCGGCCCGCAGCAGTTCGGCGCAGGAGAGTTTGAGGGCGAGCGCGAACGACCACGATTCGCCGTGGCTCGCGTAGCCCTTCGCCGGCAGTCCGTTCAAGCGGAACAGCACGTCGTCGCGATGCGGCCCACAGAGGGTGATTCCGCGGTCGCGTTCGGCCCGGCGCACCTTCTCGAGCGCGGCGCGGAACCATTCTGCGAGCTGCTCGCGCGAGGGCCGGGCGCCGAGGCCGACGAGTGGGCCGTCGTCATCGGCTTCTGGGTGGTCGGAGAGGATGCTCAGCATCACGTCGATCGTGGGCTCCTGATCGGAGCCCGCCACCGCCTGATAGGCCTCTCTCACGAAGGGACCGAGAGCATCCACGATGCCGATGCGCTCCCACATGATCTCGGAGCCCAGTTCTACGAGGCGCTCGTTCCACAACTCGAGGGTGGAGAGGTTCGCATCCTTCAATCCGGATGCGCGTGCCGACTTCAAGAGCGCGTTGCGCTGCTTGAGCACCCGGTCGTAGTCCGCGAAGACGCCGAGGAGCCGGGGGGTCTTGGCGGCCAGGAGCGCATCGACGAAGCGCCGGCGCGTGGACGGTTCGCCGCGGATGAGCGCGAGGTCCTCGGGGGCGAACAGCACGGTCGAGATGTAGCGCGGCAGCTCCCGGGGCTTGATGGCCGAGCGGTTCACCTGCGCACGATTGGCGCCGCTGCGATTGAGCTGCAGCTCCACCAGGATCTCCCGGCCGTCGTGCTCGAGTCGMSCMCCCACGACCGCGGAGTCCTCGGTGGAGCGGATGAGTGCCTGGTCGTTCGACACCCGGTGGGACCCGAGGCTCGAGAGGTACCCGAGGGACTCCACCAGGTTCGTCTTGCCCTGCCCGTTACTGCCGACGAACAGGTTCGGGCCGGGCTGCAGCGCGACTTCGGCCGAACGGTAGTTGCGGAAGTCGGTGAGGCTCAGGTGCCGAACGAACACGCGGTGATCGGGTTAGTCGAGCTCTTTGACCGCGTGGCCGCCGAACTGGTTGCGCAGTGCGGCGACGGCCTTCATCGAGGGGGAGTCCTCCTGGCGCGAGACGAAGCGGGCGAAGATCGAGGCGCTGATGACGGGCATCGGCACGGCGTTCTCGATGGCCTCTTCGAGGGTCCAGCGGCCCTCGCCCGAGTCTTCGACGTAGCCCTGGATGTCCTTGAACTCGGGGTCGGCCTCGAGGGCGCGCACCAGGAGGTCGAGCAGCCACGAGCGCACGACGGTTCCGCGCTGCCAGGCCTTGAACGTGCCCGTGACGTCTTTGATGATCTCCTTCTTGGCGTCGAGGAGCTCGTAGCCCTCGGCGTAGGCCTGCATCATCCCGTACTCGATGCCGTTGTGCACCATCTTCGCGTAGTGGCCGGCGCCGATCTCGCCCACGTGCACGAAGCCTTCGGCGCGAGGTCCCTCGGGGCGCAGTGCGTCGAAGATCGGCATCGCGCGCTCGACCATCTCCACGGTGCCACCCACCATGAGGCCGTAGCCGTTCTCGAGGCCCCAGACTCCGCCGGAGACGCCGGCGTCCATGAACTGGATGCCCTTCGGGGCGAGCTGCTCGGCGTGCTTGGCGTCTTCGGTCCATTTCGAGTTGCCGCCGTCGATGATGAGGTCGCCCTCGTCGAGCACCTCGGCGAGGTCGGTGATGACGGAGTCGGTGATCTTGCCGGCCGGAACCATGACCCACACGATGCGGGGGGCGGGCAGGGCTGCGGCGAGTGCCGTCAGGTCGGCGACATCGCTCACGGCGGGGTTGGTGTCATAGCCCACGACGTCGATGCCCGACTTCTTCAGGCGGGCGCGCATGTTGTTGCCCATTTTGCCCAGACCGATGAGTCCGATGTTCATGACCGTCTCCTTGTGTGTGAGAGAAGTGGAGCGGATGCCGAGGTTGGGCATCCGTGGCTCGCCTAGCGCAGCAGTAGGTTCGGCTGCAGGAGGTACTTGTAGTCGTCGGAGCCCGGCTGGTCCTTCGACGACTGGCTCGTGATGAGGACCGGGCCCGGCTTGTTCGGGTTGTCGGTCTTCGTGAACGAGATCCGCACGAACTCCGAGTGCACGGCCCCGAGACCATCGAGGAGGAATTGCGGCTTGAGGGACACCACGGTGTCCTGGCCCGTCAGCAGCGCGTCGATCGACTCGGAGGCCTGGGCGTTCTCGGATCCGATGGCCTCGAGGGTCACGCCGTCGATCGTGAAGGTGAAGCGCAAGGCCGCCTCGCGCTCGAGCACGAGGGACACGCGCTTGGTGGCTTCGATCAGGTCGGCCGTGTTGATGACCGCGTAGTTGTCGACGGTCTCGGGGAACAGTCGCTTGACCGGTGGGAAGTTGCCCTTGATGAGCAAGGTGGTGACGGTCTTCTTGTCGGCCTTGAAGGCGATGAGCTCGCGGTCGTCCGAGTTCGTGATGGCCACGGAGATGGTGCCCGCGTTGCCGAAGGTCTTGCCCACCTCCTGCAGGGTGCGGGCCGGCACCAGAGCGGTGGCGGCGACGGTGCCGGAATCGTTCGAGTCCCAGTCGATGTTGCGCACGGCCACGCGGTAGCGGTCGGTCGCGACGAGCGAGATGCTGTTCTCGGTGACCTCGAGCTGAACGCCGGTGATGACGGGGGTGACGTCGTCGCGCGAGGCGGCGACGGCGACCTGCGAGACGGCGGCGGCGAACTGGTCGGCCGGGAGCAGTCCCGACTCGGCGCCCACCTGGGGAAGCGTGGGATATTCCTCGACCGGCATGCTCAGCAGCGTGAAGCGCGCGGAGCCGCACCGCACCACGATGCGCGAGTCCTCGGTGCTGAACTGCACCGGGGCGTTGGGCAGGCGGTTCGCGATGTCGGAGAGCAGGCGTCCCGACACCAGGATCACACCCTCCTCCTCGACGTCGGCCGAGATCTGCGTCTGTGCAGAGACCTCGTAGTCGAACGACGAGAGTGTGAGGCCGTCTGCGGTCGCCTCGATCAGCACGCCGCTCAGGATGGGGAGCGTGGTGCGCTGAGGCAGGAGCTTCACGGCGAACGACACTGCTTCGCTGAAGACGTCTCGGTTTACTTGGAACTTCACGAAGTCACCTCTGTCGGCAATAGAGACCTTGAGTCGCTCAATGCTATCGGGTGGAGCCGAGGCTGCTGGGTGACCTCTGCGGAGTAGAGGTTGTCGGATGTGATTTCCCTTAAGGATGGTTTCTTAATCTTCTTAACCTCTGTGGATATGTGGATAACTCTGTTTAAACCGCTCGATCACCGGGAACTACACGCGTGTGAGTTGTTGGCCGAGTGTGAAGGGCGTGTGTGCTCGTCTGAACCGTCGCTGAACCGTTGGCGAACGATTCCACATGCGAGCCCGACTGATCAACAGTCGCGGGGATGTTATCCACAAACATTTCACAATCTGTGGACAACGGTGCCAGGAAGCGCTCAGGCGCTCTTGTAGCGCTGGTTGTGCTTGATGCGATTGGAGATCTCGGTGACCTGGTTGTAGATCGACCGCTTCTCGGTCATGAGCTTGCCGATCTTGTTGTTGGCGTACATCACCGTGGTGTGGTCGCGGCCGCCGAACAACTGTCCGATCTTGGGCAGTGAGAGGCTCGTCATCTCGCGACACAGGTACATGGCGATCTGTCGGGCGGTGGCGATGGCCTGGGAGCGGCTCGAGCCGTAGAGGTCGTCGACCGAGAGCTTGAAGTACTCCGCGGTGTGGTTGATGATGTCGACCGGGGCGATGACGTTGTCGTCGTCGAGCGTGATGAGGTCTTTGAGCACGGTCTGCACGAGGGCCATGTCGACCGGGGTGCGATTCAGGCTGGCGAACGCGGTGACACGGATGAGTGTGCCCTCGAGTTCGCGCACGTTGCTCGAGACCTTGGTGGCCATGAACTCGAGGATGTCGTCGGGCACCCGCAGCCGTTCGCTCTGCGCCTTCTTGCGGAGGATGGCGATGCGGGTCTCGAGGTCGGGCGTCTGCACATCGGTGATGAGGCCCCATTCGAAGCGGGTGCGCATCCGGTCTTCGAAGCCGGTGAGGTGCTTGGGCGGCAGGTCGGAGGTGATGACCACCTGCTTGTTGTGGTCGTGCAGGGTGTTGAAGGTGTGGAAGAACGCCTCTTGGGTCTCGGCCTTGCCCTGAAGGAACTGGATGTCGTCGATCAGCAGCAGATCGATGTCGCGGTACCGGGAGTGGAAGGCGGCACCGCGGTTGTTGGCGATCGAGTTGATGAAGTCGTTGGTGAACTCCTCGGAGCTCACGTACCTCACGCGCACCCCGGGGTAGAGGCTGATCGCGTAGTGGCCGATCGCGTGCAGGAGGTGCGTCTTGCCGAGGCCGGAGTCGCCGTAGATGAAGAGCGGGTTGTAGGCCTTGGCCGGCGCCTCGGCCACGGCCACCGCGGCGGCATGCGCGAAGCGGTTCGAGCCGCCGATCACGAAGTTGTCGAAGCTGTACTTCGGATTGAGCCTGGTGTCGTTGTTGCGGAGGGGGCCGACCGTCTCCTGCACGGGGACGACGGCCTCGACGTAGACCGGCTCCGGAGAGGGGTCTGTGACGGTCACGGTCTCGTAGCCGTCGATGTCGGGATTCACCACGACCGAGAAGCTGTTGACGGCGAGCTGGGCGTCCAAGGTGCCGAGGGCGCTGAGCAACGAGGGGCGAACGCGTTGTTCGAGCATGTCGCGGGTGAAGTCGTTGGGAACCTCGAGGTAGAACGATCCGCCGAGGATGCCCTTGGGAACGACGAGGCCGAGGAAGCCCTTCAGCTGCGGTGTGATGCGCTCGTCGGTCGAGAGAGCCTGGAGAACGGTACGCCAGTTGTCTTCCGTCGAACGGGCACCGTCAGCCAATGGAACTCCTGTCGAACATGATCTGCATCGTCGAACTCGCAAAAGTCCGATTGAACTGCCGTGTGCTGCGCCCCCGCCGGCTGTGAATAACTGTAGGCAACTAAGCTAGTGACTGCCATGCCGCAGGGCAAGTTCGTTGTATTGGCGGCCCGCGTGTCCTACACAGATGTTGTCCACAGACTGTGGATAATTGATTCTTTGTGCCCACCGGTTTGACCGCAGGCGTTTGAAGCCGTAGTTTTAATCAGTTGACTTGTGCGACCAGCCCTTTTCGGTCGTCACCCCTTACTTCACGATGGACATTGACTGTGCCTGTCGGACACCGGAGATCATTATGAGCAAGAGAACCTTCCAGCCGAACAACCGCCGCCGGGCCAAGGTGCACGGTTTCCGTCTGCGTATGCGCACGCGTGCCGGCCGCTCCATCCTTTCGGCTCGTCGCCGTAAGGGCCGCACCGAGCTCTCCGCCTAGACCTCTCCCGATCGCGGTGCTGGCCAGAGCCAATCGCATCACACACGGCCGCGACTACCGCGGCACTGTGCGCGGTGGTGCGAAGTTCGTCGGGCCCAACACCGTCACCTACATTCGCGCATCCGATTCGTCGGATGCGCGTTTCGGGTTCATCGTGGCGAAAACGGTCGGTGTCGCCGTCGTTCGCAACCGTGTGCGCCGCCGCTTGAAGGCAGCGAGTCACGAGCTGCTCCCCCGCGTCTCCCCCGGGGTCGACGTGGTGGTGCGTGCGCTTCCTCAAGCCGGGTCACAGCCTTACCGGGTACTCTTCGAAGAGCTTTCGCGCTCTCTCAGCAAAGGATCAGTACTCGCATGACGTCGGTGGTGACTGCGATCGTGCTGCTTCCCCGCAATCTCGCGGTGCTGCTGCTGCGCGGTTACCGCGCCGTCATCTCTCCGCTCTACGGCGATGTGTGCCGGTACTACCCTTCGTGCTCCTCGTACACGATGCAGGCCATCCAGCAGCGGGGCCTGATCGTGGGCTCGGCGATGGGTGTCTATCGCATCGCCCGTTGTCACCCGTGGGCGAAGGGCGGGGTCGATGACGTCCCCCCGGTTCGCCGACAGAAGTACCGGCTCACGCCGTTCGGTTTCGTAGTACCCGCTAGCCACGGAAAGGGCTGACCCCAACCATGGAAATTCCGTTCCTCGATACGATCCTCTGGCCCATCAAATGGGTGGTGGAGCTGATCCTGGTCGCCTGGCACTGGTTGTGGACCGCCGTCGGCCTCGACCCGGCGGCCGGCCTCACCTGGGTGCTCTCCATCGTGGGCCTCGTGCTCGTGGTGCGTGCGGCGCTCATCCCGATCTTCGTGCGACAGATCAAGAGCCAGCGCAAGATGTTGGAAGTGGCGCCGCAGCTCAAGAAGATCCAGGACAAGTACAAGGGCAAGAAAGACCAGTTCTCGCGCGAGGCGATGTCGCGCGAAACCATGGAGCTCTACCGCAAGACCGGCACCAATCCTCTGGCATCGTGTCTGCCGCTTCTGCTCCAGATGCCCATCTTCTTCAGCCTCTTCTCGGTGCTCAACAACGCCCAGAAGGGCCTGGCCGGCGTGGGCCCGCTGAACGCGGAGCTCGGCAAGCAGTTCGGTGATGCGACGCTGTTCGGCGTCGCTCCCCTGCACGACACCTTCATCGGTTCCTGGAACGCCGGCGGGCCGTGGCAGGTCATGGTGATCGCGGGTGCGATGGTCGTTCTGATGACCGCGTCGCAGTTCTACACGCAGCTGCAGATCATGGCGAAGAACCAGTCGCCGGAGGCCAAGGCGAGCCCGATGTTCCGTCAGCAGCGCATCCTGCTCTACATCCTCCCCCTCGTGTTCGTGTTCTCCGGTGTGGCCTTCCCGCTCGGTGTCATGTTCTACTGGCTCACCTCGAACCTGTGGACGATGGGCCAGCAGTTCCTCGTGATCCGCAACATGCCGACGCCCGGCAGTGAGGCGGCGAAGGCCCGCGAGGAGCGACTCGCTCGTCGCGGCAAGCTCGAGCCCACCAAGGGTGCTCCGGCCATCGAGTCGATTCCCGAGGCTCCGAAGACCACACAGCGTCAGCAGCCGGTGAACAAGAACCGTGCCAAGAAACAAGGTGACAAGAAATGAGCGATGTGAGCGAGACCACTGAGACCACCGGCGCGCTGGCCACCGACATCCACGACGGCGAGTTCGACACGGCGGGCATCGAAGCAGCCGGTTCGATGATTGCCGCTGACGACGAGAGCGCCGCTGCGGATGCGCCGACGGCGTCGCGCCTCGATGATGAGGGTGACGTGGCGGCCGACTACATCGAAGAGTTGCTGGACATCTGCGACCTCGATGGTGACATCGACATCGCCGTCAACGATGGCCGTGCGTACATCTCGGTGAACGCCTCCGGCGACAGCAACCTCCGCATCCTGTCTCGCCCCGACACGGTGGCCGCGTTGCAGGAGCTCACACGCCTCGCAGTGCAGACGAAGACCGGCGAGTTCTCCCGCCTGATCCTCGACGTGGGTGGAAGTCGTGAGCAGCGTCAGCGTGAGCTCGAGAACCTCGTCGACGTGGCGATCGCCAAGATCAGTGCGGGTGCCACCGCGGCGGAGCTGGAGCCGATGTCGTCTTATGAGCGCAAGCTCGTGCACGACATCGTGGCTGCTCGAGGTTTCGTGTCGGAGTCGGAGGGTGAGGGTCGCGACCGTCACACCGTCATCTCCCCCGCGTGATGTTTCACGTGAAACAGTGCTGCTGAGATGGTGACGTCGACACTGTGAGCACCGATGACGTGACCAGTCACGAGGAGATCGAGCGCGAGCCCGCTTCGGCGATCGCGGTCTTCGGCGATCGTATCGACGTGGCGCGGGCCTTCACTGCCGACCTCGCAGCGCGCGGCGAGGAGCTCGGTCTGATCGGACCGCTGGAGCTTCCGCGCATCTGGACGCGGCACGTCATCAACTGCGGGCTCGTGGCACCGCTCTTGCGTCCGGGACTCGTGGGTGACATCGGGAGCGGAGCCGGCCTGCCAGGACTCGTACTCGCGATCGCCAGACCTGATGTCGACTTCGTGCTGATCGAGCCGATGGAGCGTCGAGTGGCCTGGCTCAATGAACAGAAGCACCTGCTCGGCCTCGACAACGTGACTGTCGAGCGGAATCGTGCGGAAGACGTGCGACTTTCCACGAAGCTCGATCAAGTCACCGCCCGTGCCGTCAGCGCATTCAGCAAGCTCATCCCACTCTGCGCTCCCCTGCTCGCCCCCGGCGGTGAGATGGTCTTGATGAAGGGCGCCGGCGCCACGAACGAGATCGCGGCTGCGGAGAAGGCGATCCGTCGCTTCAAGCTCAGCGGCGTCGAGGTGGTGGAGCTCGGTGCGACACTGGATGTGGAGATCACGCGGGTGATCCGGGCCAGAGTTCCGTGATGGCCGCGCCGTTCGCTTCGTCGAGCCCATCGCATGGAGCGGAGTTCGATACCATCGAAGGCGTGCATTCGGCGGCTCGGTCGGCTTGACGTCCACTCCCCCGCGACGAGACCGGCGGGTTCCGACATTGTTTCACGTGAAACATATCGACAGGATTTTGTGAATGACCAGTGACTCAACCGCCTTCGATGCGTCGACGCCGCTGGCGAGAGAACTGGCGGACTTGTCCCAGCGCAAGCGCCGGCTGGCCACGAAGACATTCCCCCTCCCCGCGGAGACGCGCGTGTTGACGGTTGCGAACCAGAAGGGTGGGGTGGGAAAGACCACCACCACGGTGAACCTGGCCGCGGCGCTCGCCCGCGAGGGTGCACGGGTGTTGGTGATCGATCTGGATCCACAGGGGAACGCATCCACAGCTCTGGGAGTGGACCATCGCGGCGAGCTCCCCAGCGTCTATGACGTGCTCATCCATGATGAGCCGATGGGCGAGATCGTGCAGCAGAGTCCGGAGTCGGAGCGTCTGTTCTGCCTTCCGGCGACGATCCACCTCGCCGGAGCGGAGATCGAGCTGGTGCCCATGGTGGCTCGCGAGCAGCGTCTCCGCGGCAGTCTCGATCGTTTTCTCGAGCAGACGCGGGAGGCGGGAGCTCCCTTCCACTATGTGTTCATCGACTGCCCTCCATCGTTGGGTCTGTTGACGATCAACGCCTTCGTTGCCGCGCGTGAGGTTCTCATTCCGATCCAGTGCGAGTACTACGCTCTCGAAGGCTTGAGTCAGCTCCTCAACAACATCAGTCTGATCGAGCGGCACCTCAACCCCACCCTGGCTGTGTCGACCATTCTGTTGACCATGTATGACGGTCGCACGCGCCTGGCATTCCAGGTGGCCGAGGATGTGCGCGAGCACTTCCCCGCGCAGACGCTCGACGCCGTCATCCCGCGATCGGTGCGGATCTCGGAGGCCCCGAGCTATGGGCAGACCGTCATCAGCTTCGATCCCAGTTCACCCGGCTCGATCTCCTACTTGGAAGCGGCCGCCGAAATAGCAGACAGAGGAGCTTCTCATCGTGGTAACTAAGAAGAGAACCGGACTGGGCCGGGGCATCGGTGCCCTCATCCCGACCGATGAGCCGCGCGTCGAGGGCGCGCGTCCCGTGGATGTGTTCTTCGATGCTCCGGTCAGGCAGGTGGAGCTCGTGGCTGTTCCAGGCGCACGTCTCGCGCAGCTCGACCCGAACAGCATCATCCCCAATGCGAAGCAGCCGCGCAGCGTGTTCGTTGCCGAGGATCTCGCCGAGCTCGTGCACTCCATCCGCGAGGTAGGAGTGCTGCAGCCGATCGTGGTTCGAGAACTGCCTCTCGAAGACGGCGGCTCGCAGCAGTACGAGCTTGTCATGGGTGAGCGCCGTCTGCGCGCGACCAAGGAGGCCGGGCTCGACTCCATTCCGGCGGTGGTGAAGAACACCGCCGATGAGGACATGCTCCGGGATGCCCTGCTCGAGAACCTGCACCGTTCTCAACTGAACCCGCTCGAAGAAGCGTCGGCCTACCAGCAGCTGCTCGAGGACTTCGGCATCACTCAGGAGCAGCTCGCCGAGCGCATCGGCCGCTCACGGCCCCAGATCACCAACACCCTTCGCCTGCTCCGCCTTCCGCCGGCCGTGCAGAACCGCGTGGCCTCCGGCGTACTGAGCGCAGGTCATGCGCGTGCGGTTCTGGCCGTCGGCGATGTCGAGGCGATGACCAAGCTCGCCGACAAGATCGTGAACGAAGACCTCTCGGTACGCGCTGCAGAAGCCCTCGCGTCCTCGGCCCCGAAGCAGAGTCGGGCCAAGACCACCGCGGGCTCGAAGCGCGGGCATCTCGACGAGATCGGTGAGCGTCTCGGCGATCGGCTGAACACCCGTGTGCGCGTGAGCCTCGGGCGGGCGAAGGGCCAGATCGTGATCGATTTCGCGACGATCGAGGATCTGAACCGCATCCTGAGCGAACTCGGCGAAGAGGGCTTCGGCGGAGAGCGCCGCAGCAGCGGTCCCCGTTTCACGTGAAACATTCCGCGCCGCCCGAAACACGCGGCGGCGCGGTGAGGCTCAGTCGCGCTGTGCGGAGGCTTCGGTGATCGCGAGCTCGCTGAGCTGCTCGTAGACGGAGCCCAGCGAGAACCCGGCGGCGAGAATCCCCTGGGGAACCGTGGAGGTCTCGGTCAATCCGGGCAGCACGTTCGCCTCGAGGAACCAGGGTGTGCCGGAATCGTCGATGATGAGGTCGATGCGCGAGATGTGCCGAAGGCCGAGGGTCTCGTGTATCACCAGCGCCGCCTTGCTGGCGATGTCGGTGATCTCCTCGCTCAGTCGCGCTGGCGCGTAGAAGCGTGTCTCTCCGGCGTTGTACCGGGCCTCGAAGCTGTAGACACCGGAGCGCGGCTCGATCTCCACGGGCGGGAGCGCGAATGCTCCATCGCCCAGGTCGACGATGCCGATGGAGACCTCGACGCCGCGTGCACGTTGTTCGATGAGCGCGACCTCGCCATAGGTGTACGCGTCGACGACCGCGCGAGGCAGATCGTCGGCGGAGTCGATCACCCCGACGCCGAGGGCCGAGCCGCCCATCGCGGGCTTCACCACGAGATCGGCGCCAAGCGACCGCGACACCAGGCCGAGCACCTGCGTGGCGCCGAGCTCGCGGAACGTGTCCCGGGGGAGGGTGAGCCACTGCGGAGTCGAGATGCCCACCCGGGAGACCAGAGTCTTCGCCGTCGGCTTCTGCCAGGCCAACCGCGCCGCCTTGGCCTGTGAACCCACGTAGGGGATGTCGAGCACGTCGAGCAGTGCACGCAAGGCGCCGTCCTCGCCGCTCGCCCCGTGGAGCGCGGGCCACACCACGTCAGGGCGGGTCTCGTCGAGGAATGTCAGCAGCGTCGCATCCGGGTCGCGAAGGATGACGGTGTGCCCGCGCTCGGCGAGGGCATCGGCCACGCGACGGCCGGATCGGAGGGACACGTCGCGTTCGTGCGAGATGCCGCCGGCCAGAACGACGACGGTGCGGGGGGCGTGTGCTTCGGTCATGAACTCAATCCAGGTTGGGCGGAGGGGCTGAGAAGTTGCGGTCGCGCATCGTCTCGAGCGGGCCGGTCGCGGCGAAGGTCTCGAGCAGATCGAGCTCGCCGTTGATGACGTTCTGGAGCCTCCGGATGCCGATCTTGATCGACTCGGGAGTCGGGTAGCAGAACGAGAGCCGGATGTTGTTGCGCCCGCCGCCGTCGGCATAGAACGCGGTTCCCGGCGTGTAGGCCACGAGTTCCTTGACCGCGCGCGGCAGCATCTGCTTCGAGTCGAGATACGGCGGGAGGGTGAGCCAGACGTAGAAGCCACCATTCGGGTTCGTCCACGTCAGATTCGGCAAATATTCGGTTAAAGCGCCGATCATCGCGTCTTTTCGCTCCCGGTAGACACCGCGGAAGCGGTCGACCTGCGCGCGCCAGTCGATCGAGGAGAGGTACTCCGAGATCACCAGCTGACTGAACGAGCTCGGCGACAGCACGGCTGCCTCGTTGGCGAGGATGAGCTTCTCGCGGATGGCGTGCGGCGCGACCGCCCAGCCCACCCGGAAGCCCGGCGCCAGGGTCTTGGAGAAGGTGCCGAGGTAGATGACGCCGTCCTGCTCGATCGAACGGAGCGCGGGCGGGGCCGGCTCGTCGAAGTGGAGCAGGCCGTACGGGTTGTCCTCGAGCACGAGGATTTCGTTCTCGCGAGCGATCTGGAGGATCTCCTGCCTTCGCGCCCAGCTGAGCGTCACGCCGGCGGGGTTCTGGAACGAGGGGATCGTGTAGAGGAACTTGATCTTGCGTCCGGCCGCGCGGAGCCGCGCGATGTTCTCGCGCAGCGATTCCGGGATCATGCCTTGATCATCCATCGCCACGTGATGGGTCTCGGCCTGGAAGGAGCGGAAGATGACGATCGCCGTGACGTAGCTGGGCCCCTCGGCGAGCACGACGTCTCCGGGGTCGAGGAAGAGCTTCGACACGAGCTCGAGCGCGTGCTGCGACCCGGTGGTGACCACCACGTCGTCGGCGCTGGCACGGATGCCCTCCATGGCCATGACGTCGAGGATCTGTTCGCGCAGCGCCGGGACGCCCTGGCCCGATCCGTACTGCAATGCGACCGAACCCTGGTCGCGCATCACACGGTTCATCGACTCGATCACGAGTTCCTGGGGCAGCGCGGAGACGGCGGGCATGCCGCCGGCGAGCGACACGACCTCAGGTCGGGAGGCGACGGCGAAGAGGGCGCGGACTTCAGAGGCGGCGAGGCCGGCGGTGCGCTCGGCGTAGTTGAAATACCACGGATCGAGGTTGTTCCCCGACTGTGGGGGGTTCTGGCTGCTCACTGACATACTTCCCGACGTAGACCGAAATTCCATCGTATGACATGCAAAAGTGGCCCGCTGCACGGATGCGGCGGGCCACTCTCGAGGAACTGGCTGCGGGAGGCGACGCGAAACCCGCGCGCCCCGCAGAGCGTGCTCAGATGAAGGCGGCCAGATCGGCCTCGAGGGCTGCCTTCGGCTTGGCGCCGATGATGGTCTTGACGACCTCGCCGCCCTTGTAGACCTTCAGCGCCGGGATCGAGGTGATCTGGTACTTCATGGCGGTCTGGGGGTTGTCGTCGACGTTGAGCTTCACGATCTCGATCTTGTCGCCGTGCTCCGAGGCGATCTGGTCGAGGATGGGCGCGACGGCGCGACACGGGCCGCACCATTCTGCCCAGAAGTCGACCAGGATGGTCTTCTCGGAGTCGAGGACGTCGGCCTGGAAGCTGGCGTCGGAAACGGCCTTGGCGTTGGACATGGTTCCTTCTTTCGTGTGATCCGGGTACCCGGTGGTTGTTCCGGGTGGTCTGCTGGTCAGGTGCGGTTGCCGGCGGAGGTCGCGCTGACGAGGTCGGCGGCCAGGTCGGCGGCCGATTCTCCCGCCACCTGGTCGAGGGCTGCGAGGTACTCCTCGGCGTCGAGTGCGGCGACGGTACCCGACGCGGCGGCGGTGACCGCCTGGCGGTAGTGCGGGTCGATGACGTCGCCCGCGGCGAACACGCCAGGCAGATTCGTCTTCGAGGTACGGCCGTCGACCGCGATCGTGCCGTCGACGGTGAGGTCGAGCTGGCCGTGCACGAGGTGCACGCGCGGGTCGTTGCCGATGGCCACGAAGAGGCCCTGAACCGGCAGTTCCGACTCGGCGCCGGTGACGGTGTCACGCAGCTGCAAGCCCTCGACCGCGTTCTCGCCGGCGATGCCGACGACCTCGGAGTTCCACACGAACTCGATCTTCTCGTTGGCGAAGGCGCGCTCCTGCATGATCTTCGAGGCACGCAGCGTGTCCTTGCGGTGCACCAGGTAGACCTTGTCGGCGAACCGGGTGAGGAAGGTGGCCTCCTCCATGGCGGAGTCGCCGCCGCCGACCACCGCGATGGTCTTGGTCTTGAAGAAGAAGCCGTCGCAGGTGGCGCACCACGACACGCCCCGGCCCGACAGCCGCTCCTCGTCGGGAAGGCCCAGCTTGCGGTAGGCGGAACCGGTGGCGAAGATCACCGAACGCGCTTCGAAGGTGCCGCTGTAGCCGGTTTCGACCGTCTTCACGTCATCGTCGAGCTGCACGCGGGTGACGTCGTCGAGGATGACCTCGGTGCCGAACTTCTCGGCCTGCTCCTGCAGCTTCATCATGAGCTCGGGACCCTGGATGCCCTCCGGGAAGCCCGGGAAGTTCTCGACCTCGGTGGTGTTCATCAGTTCGCCGCCGGCTTCGACGCTCGAGGCGAGCAGCAAAGGGTTCAGACCGGCACGTGCGGCGTAGATCGCCGCCGTGAAGCCGGCAGGCCCTGAGCCGATGATGATGATCTCGCGCATGTCTTCCACTCCTGAGGATGTTCGTGGGCACACCGACAGTGCGCACACTGACGGGTACAACACATCCTAACCACGGACTATTCCGTGGCCGGTGGGCTCTCAGCAAGTGATGGGGGCCGCCGCGTCAGCGACGGAGGCGGGCTCGGATCGGGCCCAGAGCATCCCGCAATTCCGGCGAACGCAGAAGGAACAGGGCCGCCAGGTAGACCACCAGCATGACCACGCCGACGACGGCCATCGAGAGGATGGCGGGCGCGTACCGCGAGACCGCGAAGCCGTGCTCCGAGGTGCCTCCGAGCAGGAGCAGCACGCCGATGCCGGCCGCGGTCGCGGGGATGCCGGCCACCAAGTAGCGACCGAAGCTCAGCAGGGCGGTGCGGCCGCTGCCACCCCCGAGCCGCCGGCGGATGATGACGGCCGCCACGATGGTCTGCACGGCCGTGGCTGCCGAGAGCGCCAGCGCGAGCCCCACCGCGATCCACTCGTCGGGGAGCAGGGCGCAGAGCAGAGCGAGCGCGGTGAAGATGATCGCCTGCAGCACCTGCAGGAAGAACGGGGTCTTCGTGTCGCTCAGCGAGTAGAACACCCGCTGCAGCACGAACAGCACGGTGAAGGGGATGAGGCCCACCAGGAAGGCGATGAGCACGTTGCCCATGGCCGCGGTCTCGATGAAGCCCTTGCTGAACAGGCTGCTGAACGGATAGGCGACCACCATCAGCACGAACATGGCGAGCACCATGAACAGCCCCGTGCTGCGAAGGGCCGCGGAGACATCGCCTCGCAGCTGTGCGGTCTCGCGCCTCTCGGCGTGCCCGCTCATCTTGGTGAAGTAGGCCGTGACGATCGACACGGTCACGAGCGAGTGCGGCAGCATGAAGATGAGCCAGGCGTTCTGGATGATGGCCACCGAGCCGCCCGAGCCCGAGGCGATCGAGGCCACGTTGGTCTCGACGAGCCCCGCGGCCTGGGTGACCAGCAGCATCCCGAAGGTCCAGCCCGCGAGCTTGCCGGCCGTGCCGAGGCCCACGCCGCGCCACGCGAAGTCGGGGCGGTAGCGGATGCCCGCCCGCCTCCAGAACAGGAACAGCACGAGGGCCTGTGCCGCCACCGCGAGGGTGGTGAATCCGCCGAGCACGGCGATGGATGCGGGGGTCCAGTCGGAGACGAGCCGCCCGCCCCCGGGCTCCGAACCGAAGAGCAGCATGAACAACAGGAGCCCGGTGATGGAGACGATGTTGTTGACAGCCGGCGCCCAGGTGAACGGGCCGAACACGTTCTTCGCGTTCAGCACCTCGCCGAGCACCGTGTACAGGCCGTAGAAGAAGATCTGCGGCAGGCACCAGTAGGCGAAGGCGATGGAGAGGGCCAGCTGGTCTTCGGTGAAGCGCGAGGCGGAGATGGTGACGAGCACCGGCGCCAACAGGGTCGCCGCGATGGTGGCACCGCCGAGGATGACCATGGCGATGGTGAGGAGTTTGTTGATGTAGCCCCGGCCGCCGTCGGGGTGCAGCAGTGCGCGCACGATCTGCGGCACCAGCACGGCGCTCAGAGTGCCGCCCGCGATGATGGCGTAGATGTTGTTGGGGAGCTGATTGGCGACAGCGAAGGCGTCGCCGCTCATGCCGAGCCCGATGGCCTGGGCGAGCACGATGGTGCGCACGAAGCCGATCAGGCGCGAGACGATGGTGCCCGAGGCGAGGAAGGCGCTCGCCCGTCCGATGCTGGGGCTACTCATGGGGGCCCGCCGGCGCATCCGCTGAACTGCCGGCCGTCGCGCGCTTGCGCCGCCGCAGGATGTTGCGCACGATGCCGAAGCCGAAGAGCGCCACCACAAGCACCGCGACGATCACGGTGCCCCAGGTCTCCCAGTCGGCGCTCACGTTCACCATCACGGGGGCCGGAGTCGAGAGGAGCACGCCGCTGGGGCTCAGCAGCTGGAAGCTCAGCACGACCGGTCCGTTCGCGACTCCGGCCGCGAGCGGGATCTGCACGCCTTTGCGTGAGCTCGCCTCGATGGTGACGGGAACGTCGCTCTGTTCGACCACGAGCCGGCCGTTCGAGGGTGTCACGTGCACGACGACGTTCACCGGGAAGGCGAGGGCGTTGCTGACGGTCACCGGCAGGTTCGCCTGGTTGGCCACCATGTTGATGCTCGATCCCTCGACGATCTGCACCGAGTTGAGCGTCTTGGTGGTGGCCGTGACGTCGTCTTGCACCGCCGTGTTCCAGCGCGTGACGTCGGTGGTCCAGGCGTTGGAGAGCAGGGCGAGCAGATCGGCGCGGTTCTGGCCCGTGAGCAGCGACGGATCGGACAGCACGGAGGAGAAGGACGCGATGCTCTGCGACTGCCCGAGCAGCACGCCGACCTGGCCGAGACGATCGCCGGGCTCCGGCGCGTCGATCACGTTCACGGCCTGGCTGGGGGCGGTGGCGAGCAGCGACTGCAGCGAGTGGGGTGCCGACCAGGGCAGCGCCTCCACCGTGGCCAGCACCTGGTCGAGGCCGGAGAGGTCGGTGGAGGTGCGGTCGAGAACCGCGAGCACCTGCGGGCCGGCGCCGCTGCCCTCGGTGGCCGCGGTGCCCGAAGCGGATGCTGCCAGCGCCAGCGAGGAGGCGAGCCGGGCGATCGCCTGCCCGCGCTCCGCGTCGGAGGTGGCGGCCAGAGCATCCTGCATCGAGGTGGACACGTCGTGGTCGGCCACCAGGATGCTCTGATCGCCCGCCTTGGCCGCCGCCTCGACCGCCCCATCGTTGCCGTCGGCCGGGGAGACCTGGCGCGAGTCGAGGATGGTGGTGGTGAGGCCCCCCTGGGCGAAGAACGGCAGGTCGCCCGACACCACGGTGCCGCTCCGGGGCCAAGCCAGGGTGGTGGTGGTGTAGTCCCATGTGGTGAGTTGCTCGAGCGTGGGCGCGGTCGGGGCCGAGGGGGTGGGGGACGGGGTGGGGGAACCGCTGCTGGTGGGAGTCGCGGTGGGCTCGAGGAGGGGACCGACGTCGGCGAAGTTCGCCGCATCGAGCGCGTAGGCGAACGAGGTGGGCTTGAGCAGCTCCGGCGCTCCGGCCTGGTGCTCGGCGGCGATGTCGGAGTCGCCGTAGCTGAGCGGGATGATGGGGTTCGGCGCCGCGTCGAGCTGGGCGAGCCAGGAGACCGCCGAGGTGGGGGCCGTGGAGCCCAGGGCCCGGATGGAGACGATGATGCGGGGATCGACCGCGATGGTGACCGGGCGGCCGAGCACCGCATCCAATTGCCTGGTCAGAGTGCCATTGACCGCTGTGTACTTCTCGAGCTCGGCCTTCGGGATGAGCCCGGTGGAACCCCCACTCGTGGTGATCGGGGCGATGACGGTCACTCCGGCCGGCGCCGGCGTGGCGGTGACGCCGTCGCTCCACACGACAGTGGCGCGGGCCGTCGCCTCGGCGTTGCCGCCCACGGAGTAGGAGGCGGAGAGCGGGTAGACGCCCCAGGTGCCGAGCTGGAGCTGTGCGGCCGGAACGGTGAGCTGCACGGTGTGGGTCGCGCCGGAGGGGAGCGCGGTGGTGGGCGCGGTGGCGACGACGGACACGGGGATGTCGGAGGCGGCGTCGGCCGTGCCCGTCGCCGTCCCGCCGCCGCTCGACGCTGCCAACCAGGAGTCGTAGAGGGCCGTGCTCGTGATCGGGGCGCGGCCCAGCGAGAGGTCGAGGCTGCCGTCGGCGAGCGCATCCTCGCCCGGGTTCGTGATCTCGACGGTGACGACGAGGTCTGCGCCCGCGGTGACGGTGCCCGCGCCCGACGGGGAGAGCGTGAGAGCCACCCCTGAAGCGCCGGCGTTCGCCGCGGAGGAGGCGGTGGGCGTCGGGGTGGAGGTGGGGGTTGGGGTGGCGGATTCCGCCGGGACTGACACCGACGCCGGGACCGACACCGATTTCGCCGCCGACACCGGCACCGAGGCCGAAGCCGCCGCCGGGGTCGCGAACACGGCGCCGGCGATGAGCGCACAGGCTGCGATCGCGGGCGCCACTCGAGACAATCGACGCACAGGTGGGTTCATAGACGGTGGCGAACGCGCTCGTGTGGCACGCGCATCCACTGACCGATTCTAGGAGACGGGGGCTGGGAGATCCGGGAGCCTCGGTGGCCAGCCGCGGCGCCCGGCTAAAATGGGCCGGTGCAGCCGGTTCAGCAGTCCCTCGAATTCCTGGGGAACCTCGCCGCGAGCGGTCCCGTCGCGACCCTCGCAGCGGCGTTCGCCGACGCCGGGCACGAGCTCTCGCTCGTCGGCGGCCCCGTTCGCGACGCCTTCCTCGGCCGGCCCATCACCGACCTCGACTTCACCACGGATGCGCAGCCCGACGAGATCCTGCGCATCGTCACGCCGATCTCCCAGGCGCAGTGGGACGTCGGGCGTGCCTTCGGCACCATCGCCGCGCGCATCGACGGCGAGACCGTGGAGATCACCACCTACCGCTCCGACAGCTACGACCACAAGAGCCGCAAGCCCCAGGTGCAATTCGGCGACACGCTCGAGGGCGACCTGCTGCGCCGTGACTTCACGGTGAACGCGATGGCACTGCGAGTGCCCGAGCTCGTGCTCGTCGACCCCTCGGGTGGCATGGACGACCTCGTGGCGGGCGTGCTGCGCACCCCGGGCACCCCCGAGGTTTCGTTCGGCGACGACCCGCTCCGGATGCTGCGGGCCGTGCGCTTCACCGCCCAGCTCGGCTTCACCCTCGACCTCGATGCGGCGATCGCCATCTCGGAGATGCGCGAGTCGATCGGCATCGTGTCGATCGAGCGGGTGAGCGACGAGCTCACGAAGCTCTTGAAGACGGATGCGCCCCGCCGCGGCATCGAACTGCTCGTCGAGAGCGGGCTGGCCGAGCTCGTGATCCCCGAGATCCCGGCCCTCCAGCTCGAGGCCGACGAGCACCACCACCACAAAGACGTCTACCAGCACAGCCTGACCGTGCTCGACCAGGCGATCGACCTCGAGAAGTCGCGTGCGGCATCCGGAACCGGCATCGCCTCGCCCGACCTCGTGCTGCGCTGGGCGGCCTTGCTGCACGACATCGGCAAGCCCGCCACGAAGCGCAACGAGCCTGGTGGCCAGGTGAGCTTCCATCACCACGACGTGGTCGGGTCGAAGCTCGCCAAGAAGCGCTTGCGTCACCTGCGCTTCGACAACGACACCATCGCCGCCGTGGGCCGGCTGATCGAGCTGCACCTGCGCTTCTTCGGCTACACCGACGGCGCCTGGACCGACTCCGCGGTGCGTCGCTACGTGCGCGACGCGGGCGAGCAGCTCGAGCGTCTGCACATCCTGACCCGGGCGGACGTCACCACCCGCAACCGCAGAAAGGCCGATCAGCTCTCCTTCGCCTACGACGACCTCGAGGAGCGCATCGCCACCCTGGCCGCCCAGGAGGAGATCGACTCGGTGCGGCCCGACCTCGACGGCGAGCAGATCATGGCGATCCTCGGCATCAAGCCCAGTCGCGAGGTGGGGCAGGCCTACGCCTACCTGCTCGAGGTGCGCCTCGACGAGGGGCCGCTCTCGGAGGCGGAGGCCACTGAGCGCCTGCTCGCGTGGTGGCACTCCCGCCAGGCATCCTGACTCCGCCGCCCTCCCCCCAAAAAAACAAGGAGTTCTCCCAAAAACAAGGAGTTCCTGGCCGACACGCCGTCGGTTCGGTGGTCTGGATCGGCGTGTTGCCCACGAACTCCTTGTTTTTGGGAGAACTCCTTGTTTTAGAAAGTGGGGGGAGGGGTCAGGCGGGGGTGTTCGCCGCGATGAACTCCTCGAGGCGGGTGCGGGCCACGTCGTCGGGGAGCTGCACGGCGGGGGACTTCATGAAGTAGGCGCTGGCCGACTCGATCGGGCCGCCGATGCCGGCGTCGAGCGCGACCTTGGCGGCGCGCACCGCATCGATGATGACGCCGGCCGAGTTCGGCGAGTCCCAGACCTCGAGCTTGTACTCGAGGCTCATCGGGGCGCCCCCGAAGCCGTGCCCCTCCAGGCGCACGAAGGCGAACTTGCGGTCGTCGAGCCACGGCACGTGGTCGCTCGGACCGATGTGCACGTCGCGCGACTCCATCTCGAGGTCGATGTTGCTCGTCACGGCCCGGGTCTTCGAGATCTTCTTCGACTGCAGGCGGCGGCGTTCGAGCATGTTCTTGAAGTCCATGTTGCCGCCGACGTTCAGCTGGTACGTGTGGTCGATGTGGATGCCACGGCTCTCGAGCAGTCGGGCGAGAACGCGGTGCGTGATGGTGGCGCCGACCTGGCTCTTGATGTCGTCGCCGACGATCGGGAGCCCCGCGGCCTCGAACTTCGCGGCCCACTCGGGGTCGGAGGCGATGAAGACCGGGATGGCGTTCACGAACGCGACGCCGGCATCCAGCGCCGCCTGGGCGTAGAACTTGGCGGCCTGCTCCGAGCCCACGGGCAGGTAGCACACGAGCACCTCGGCCCCGGATGCGCGGAGCGCGGCCGCGACGTCGACCGGCTCGGCCGCCGACTCCTCGATCATCTCGACGTAGTACTCGCCGAGGCCGTCGAGGGTCGGGCCCCGCTGCACGAGCACGCCGGTCTCGGCCACGTCGGCGAACTTCAGCGTGTTGTTCTCGCTGGCCCAGATGGCCTGCGCGAGGTCGACGCCGACCTTGGCCGCGTCGACGTCGAAGGCCGCCACGAACTCGAGGTCGCCCACGTGGTACTGACCGAACCGGGTATGCATGAGCCCCGGGATCGACTCCGCCTCATCGGCGCCGGCGTAGTACGTCACGCCCTGGATGAGTGAGTTCGCGCAGTTGCCCACGCCCGCGATCGCGACCTTGATGCCCATTCGGTTCAGCCCTCTTGTGTTGTCAGTTCTCAAATGCTGTCGTCGTCAAAACCCCACGATTCTACCCGGCACCGGCTGGGCGCCCGCCGTCCAGGCGGCGGAAGCGTTCGATCGCCCCGATCGGATGCCGCTGACCCCCGCTCAGCACGAAGTCGCCGCCGTCGACGGTGAGCTGGGTGGCATGGGCCGCCATGGCGGCGATCTTGGCCGGCAAGGCGGTGTCGAGCTCCACGACGAGTTCGGTCGAAGCCGGTGCAGCACCGGCTTCGGTGCCCGCTGCGGACGATTCGGCGCGAGGCTCCACTCTGCGCTCCACTCGGGGCTCGACGATCGCGAAGAAGGGCACGCCGAGAACGCGCGCGGCTGCCCGGCCGGCCTCGTGCATCCGCACGTGATCGGGATGCCCGTAGCCGCCCAGCGCGTCGTAGCTCACGACGGCGCTCGGGCCGGGCACGCCCAGGCGGCCGACATGAGCCCGGATGGCCGCGAGCACGTCGGCGAGCACCTCCGGCATCGGCGCGAGGCTGAGCGCCGAGCGGCTCGCGTCACCGGCCGCCTCCGCGAACCCGTCGGCGCCCCAGCGCATGCCCGAGTCGGCGTACTCCCGCTCCTCTTCTCCTGCGGCCCGCGCGGGGCCCGAGCCGAGGAAGGCGTGCGCCGGCCTGCCGAGTGCCGTGACGGCCGCCGCGAGCTCGTCCACCCGATGCGGGCCGAGCCCGGCGGTTCCTTCGAGCGCCGCGAGAGGCCCGGGAACCACTTCGCCGCGCTCTCCGCGCGTGCCCGTGACGACCAGCGGGTGCGCGCCCGCGGCCACGAGGGCGGCGATCGTTCCGCCCGTCGAGATCGACTCGTCATCCGGATGCGCGTGCAGGAAGACCGGAGTGTCCCCGAAGGCGCGAAGAGCGCCGGACTCCGCGGAGCGATCCCACCGCGTCGGAAGCTGGGACTGCGCCGAAGCGCCCGCCTCCGGCGAGAGCCCGGAGGCCGGCGGGGCGGTGGGGACTGCCGGAACCCCGGAGCTCCTCGCGCTCCCGGATGCCGGACCGGACACTTCGCCTCGCCGCATAGGCGCGCGCAGGAGCTCGTAGCGGTCGGCGAGCTCGGCGGCCGTGCGCTCCCATGACCGTTCGGCCCCGTGCGCCGCCGCTGTCTCCGAGAGGCGGGCGAGCCTCTCGGGGGAGCCCAGGAGCTCGTCGATGGCGTGCGCCCAGTCGTCGGCACGCCGGCTGTCGAGCAGCACGCCGCTCACGCCGTCGGACACGGAGTCCACCAGGCCGCTCGTGCGCTCGGCGATCACCGGCGTGCCGCTCGCCGCGGCCTCGAGCGCCACGAGCCCGAAGGTCTCCGAGTGCGAGGGCACGAGCAGCAGCGCGCACTCGCGCAGCAGGCGGGCCGTGGCGGCCCGGCTCTGCGCCGGAAGGAACAGCACGTCGTCCTCGGCACCGAGCCGGGCGGCCAGTTCGCGGAGACCGCGGGCGTAGGCGTCGTGGCCCGGACTGGTTCCGCCCACCACCACCAGCAGCGGGCGCCGCGCCGCCGGGATGGCCGCCACCGCGGCGATCGCCAGGTCGGGGGCCTTGAGTGGCTGGATGCGCGCCAGCATGAGCACGACCGGTCGCGACCCTGCGAGCGCGTCCGCGAGGGCAGCGAGATCCCGCGCAGAACCGAGGAGCTCCGCTCCGTCGCGCGCCTCGCCGGGTGCCTCGTCCGGGAGAGCCGAGGGCGGACGGAAGAGAGACGTGTCCACCCCGGGCGGGATCACCGCCACCCGAGCCGGCTCGGCCCCGTAGCCGTCCACGATCGCCGCCCGCTCGGCGGCGGTGGCCGCGACCACCAGCGCGGAACCGGCCACGAGCATCCGCTCGCCCTCGAGCCGCGCCGCCGGTTCGGGGGCATCGCCCGGGGCGAGCCGTGCGTTCTTCAGCTCCGCGACGGTGTGCAGGCTCAGAACGTGCGGCACGCCCCACTCCCGGGCCGCCGTCAGCCCGGCGAGGCCGGAGAGCCAGTAGTGGGAGTGCACGAGGTCGAAGGGCTCGAGCTCGAGCATCGCGTGGGCGAACTCCGCGGCCACCGCGGGCAGCTCGCTCTTTGCGACGGATGCGCGGGGGCCGGCCGTGAGCATCCGCACCGCCACGCCGCCCGGCGTGCGCAGGAGCGCCGGCGCTTCGCCCGTCGTGGCGCGCGTCAGCAGCTCGACCTCGTAGCCCCGTGCGGCGAGAGACTCGGCCAGGCCCAGGAGGTAGACGTTCATGCCGCCGGCATCCCCGGTGCCGGGGGCCTCGAGCGGTGAGGTGTGCAGCGAGACGAGGGCGACACGGAAGACCACGTCTGCTAGGCTACCCAGGTTGTCTTGTGCCCAGTGAAACTCTTCACGCGGGTGCAGACAGATGCAGAACCCTCCTGTCACAGACCGTCTGTGACCGTTCTAGTCCGAAGGAGGTGGGTTTGTGACGCATCAGTACGAACTCATGGTGATCCTCGATCCTGAAATCGACGAGCGCACCGTGGCCCCGAGTCTCGACAAGTTCCTCAACGTCATCCGCAACGATGGCGGCACGGTGGACAAGGTCGACATCTGGGGTCGCCGTCGCCTGGCCTACGAGATCAACAAGAAGACCGAAGGCATCTACGCCGTGGTGAACCTCACCGCGAACGCCGACGCCACCAAGGAGCTCGACCGCCAGCTGAAGCTGTCGGAGGCCGTCATGCGCACCAAGGTGCTGCGTGCCGAGGAAGCGATCGCCCAGGTCGCCGCCGCCTCGAAGCTCGCCGAGGAGAAGGCAGCCCGCAAGGCCGCCAACCCCAAGGCGTCCGCTCCCGCTGCTTCGGCGCCCAGCGCTGCTGCTCCGGCCGCTGCCGTCAAGGCCGCGTCGGCGAAGCCCGCTGCTGCCAAGGCCGAGGCCGGCGAGTAGTCCGTCATGGCCGGCGAAACCGTCATCACCGTGGTGGGCAACCTCACCGCCGATCCTGAGCTGCGTTACACGCAGAACGGGCTGGCGGTCGCGAACTTCACGATCGCTTCGACTCCCCGCACTTTCGACCGCGCGTCGAACGACTGGAAGGACGGCGAAGCGCTGTTCCTCCGGGCCTCGGTGTGGCGTGAGTTCGCGGAGCACGTCGCCGGTTCGCTCACCAAGGGCAGCCGCGTCGTCGCGACCGGTCGCCTCCGTCAGCGTTCCTACGAGACGAAAGAGGGCGAGAAGCGCACCTCGATCGAGCTCGAGGTCGACGAGATCGGCCCCTCGCTGCGTTACGCCACCGCTCAGGTGACCCGTGCCACCTCCGGTGGCGGCGGAGCCGTCGGCGGCGGATCGCGCGGCGGTCAGGCTCCGGCCGACGAGCCGTGGGCTGCCAGCGCACCGGCTTCGTCCGGCGCCGGCGGCGACGTCTGGAACACTCCCGGCAGCTACGCCGACGACACCCCCTTCTAAACTTCTCTTCTTTCAGAACAGGAATCCCAACAATGGCTGGAAAGTCAAGCGGCGACCGCCGCAAGCCGCTCCGCGGCGCCAAGGGCGCGAAGAACGCCGCCCCGGCGAAGTCGATCCGCGTCGGAGTCATCGACTACAAAGACGTCGCGACCCTTCGCAAGTTCATCTCGGAGCGTGGAAAGATCCGCGCCCGCCGTATCACGGGAGTCTCCGTCCAGGAGCAGCGCCTCATCGCCCGTGCCGTCAAGAACGCCCGCGAGATGGCTCTTCTGCCGTACGCCGGCTCGGGCCGCTAAGGAGCAGAACCCATGTCTAAACTCATTCTCACCCACGAGGTGACCGGGCTCGGATCCGCCGGCGACGTCGTCGAGGTCAAGAACGGCTTCGCCCGCAACTACCTCATCCCCAAGGGCTTCGCCGTGGCGTGGAGCCGCGGTGGCGAGAAGCAGGTCGAGTCGATCAAGGCCGCCCGCAGCGCTCGCGAGCTCGCGACCATCGAAGAGGCCCAGCACCTCAAGCAGACGCTCGAGAACGCCACCGTGAAGCTCACGGTCAAGGCGGGCGAAGGCGGACGCCTGTTCGGTTCGGTCAAGACCGGCGACATCGCGGATGCGGTCTCGGCGGCCGGCATCGGATCGCTCGACAAGCGCAAGATCGAGATCCCGACGGCCATCAAGGTCACCGGGAACCACGAGGCCACCGTGCGCCTGCGCGACGACCTCTCCGCCACGATCACCCTCCAGGTGGTCGCAGCAAAGTAGTCACTCCGAGAAGGGGTGTCAAGGGCCTGCGGGCTCTCGGCACCCCTTTTTGGTGCCCGGATTTCCCCATGTCTGTACACAGGCGCGGGTGCGAAATCCAACATTCAATCACTGGTCGAAGGATCTCTTCACTCACAGTGTGTGGAAAGACATCCGTCCTGGTCAAAGCGGGTTTTGCTCGGCCATCAAGAGATTTGTCCACAGATGAGTCCACACATTTAACACAGACCTTCCGGCGTTTCGCGCACACAGTCCACATAGTTATCCACAAGGCTGTTTGTGTGATGTCGGTGGTGGATGGTCGGATGAGACCCGAATAGGAAAAGGCCGCCTTTCCGGGGCGGTGGACGAGGAGTTCACGTGTCGATTGCCCACCTGGGACTTGCGGGCGAGCAGGGTGCGAGCGAGCGTCCGCGGGCCGGCGACCGCACCCCGCCGCACGACCTCCTCGCCGAGCAGAGCGCACTCGGCGGCATGCTCCTCAGCAAAGACGCCGTGGCCGATGTCGTCGAGGTGATGCGCTCCGTCGACTTCTACATCCCCAAGCACGAGGTCATCTTCGAGGCCGTTCTCAACCTCTACTCGCACGGCGAGCCCACCGACGTCATCGCCGTCACCGATGAGCTCACGAAGTCTGGCGAACTCAGCCGCGCGGGCGGTGCCGACTACCTGCACACGCTGACGAGCCTCGTGCCGACGGCGGCCAACGCCGGGTACTACGCGCAGATCGTGGCCGAGAAGGCCGTGCTGCGGCGCCTCGTCGAGGCCGGCACCCGCATCGTGCAGATGGGCTACGCGAGCGAGGGCGAGGTCACCGACCTCGTGAACAACGCCCAGGCCGAGATCTACGCCGTCAACGGCGGCGTCGAGGTCGAGGACTACGTGCCCCTCACCGTGGCGGTCACCGCGGCCATCGACGAGATCGAGGCCGCCGCCGGCAAAGACGGCCAGATGACCGGCGTCCCCACCGGCTTCGCCGAGCTCGACAACCTCACCAACGGCTTCCATCCCGGCCAGATGATCATCGTGGCCGCGCGCCCCGCGCTCGGAAAGTCGACGCTCGCGCTCGACTTCTGCCGTGCCGCCTCGATCAAGAACGACATGCCCTCGATCTTCTTCTCGCTCGAGATGGGGCGCTCGGAGATCGCGATGCGCCTGCTCTCGGCCGAAGCATCCGTGCCCCTGCAGAGCATGCGCAAGGGCCGCATCGAGGGCCGCGACTGGACCACGCTCGCCTCCACCCGTGGCCGCATCAACGACGCCCCGTTCTACATCGACGACAGCCCGAACATGACGCTCGTCGAGATCCGCGCGAAGTGCCGCCGGCTCAAGCAGAAGGTGGGGCTGAAGCTCGTGGTCATCGACTACCTGCAGCTCATGACGAGCGGCAAGAAGGTGGAGAGCCGCCAGCAGGAGGTCTCGGAGTTCTCGCGAGCCCTCAAGCTCATGGCCAAGGAGCTGCAGGTTCCCGTCATCGCCCTCTCACAGCTCAACCGAGGCCCGGAGCAGCGCTCCGACAAGAAGCCCGCCATCAGCGACCTCCGCGAGTCCGGCTCGCTCGAGCAGGACGCCGACATGGTGATCCTGCTGCACCGCGAGGGCGCCTACGAGAAGGACAACCCCCGAGCGGGCGAGGCCGACTTCATCGTGGCAAAGCACCGCAACGGCCCGACGGCCACCATCACCGTCGGCTTCCACGGCCACTTCTCGCGCTTCGCGGACATGCCGCCGGCCTGATCGGCGGGCGAGCGTCTCTGCCGGCGCTCAGTCGTCGTCGAGCGGTGCATCCACGGCGGCACGGTAGACCGCGATCACCCGGTCGAGGAAGGCCTCGACCGTGCCCCGGTCGGATTCCGGGAGCTCTTCGACGAGCGCCGAGATGCCGAACATCACCGGCATCAGCTCATCGACCGCGCGGTTCACGGATGCCCGCGCCGGCACCACCACGATCTTGCGCCGGTCGTGCTCGTGCCGGTGCCGCTCCACGTGTCCGAGCGCCACCAGGCGGTCGACCACGAGGGTGCTCGCGGCGGTGGTCACGTTGAGCCGCGCGGCGAGTTCGCTCGGGGTGAGCGGGCCCTCCTGGATGAGGTGCTCCATCGCCGCGAGATCGGTCTGGTTCACCGTCAACACCGTGCCCAGTCGGCGCTCGAAGGCGCGCGAGAGCGCGTTGATCTCGCGCAGCGCGAGGTTGATGGCATTCGCCTCGGGTACGCGCTCGGGCCGCAGTTCCTCTCGGGACCACGGCGTCGTCGCATCCGTCGGCGACTTGCGGGCTTCGGCCATGACTGACATGCTAATCCCATAGGTAGCTAAGTTGCTTAGATACAAGGTAGACGACCTCGGAGGACCCATGCGATCGATCGCCCGCTTCGTGAGCGCCCGGAGAACCGCGTGGGTGGCCCTCGGCCTCGCGGCGGTGGCGATCGCGCTGCTCTTCGCGCTTCTGCCGAAGGGCTCGAGCACCGCCTACCCGTCATCGGGGCTGCCCGACTCGAGCGAGGCCGCACAGGTGACCGCCCTCCTGGCCGAGTTCCCCTCGGCCGACAGCACGGCCGCGCTCGTGGTCTACAGCCGAGACGGTGAAGCCCTGACCGACGCCGACCGCGCGGCGATCACCGCCAACTCCGCCACACTCGCGGCGGGCTCTCTGGCGCCCCAGGCCGTGCAGCCGCAGTTCAGCGACGACGGCAAGGCCGCCCTCGTGGTGGTGCCGCTCAGCGCTTCGGCCGCCGCCGCCGACATCACCGCCACGGCCACCAGCATCCGCTCGGACGCCTCGGCGAACCTGCCCGAGGGCCTGAGCGCGCTGCTGACCGGCCCGGTCGGCTTCCAGGCCGACATCACCAACGCCTTCGCCGGCGCCGACTTCCGCCTGCTGCTCGTGACCGTCATCGTGGTGGCGGTGCTGCTCATCGTGACCTACCGCAGTCCCGTTCTCTGGATCGTTCCGCTCGCCGTGGTCGGAGCCGCGGACGGCCTCGCCCGGGTCGTGGTCAACGCGCTCGCCGACCCCCTCGGCATCACCGTCGACGCCTCGATCGGCGGCATCCTCTCGGTGCTCGTCTTCGGCGCCGGCACCAACTACGCCCTGCTGCTCGTGGCCCGCTACCGGGAGGAGCTGACGCACGAGAACGATCGGCATCGCGCGATGTTCACCGCCGTCACGAGCGCCGGCCCAGCCATCGCCGCGAGCGGCGGAACCGTCGCCCTCAGCCTGCTCACGCTGCTCTTCGCCCAGCTGGCCGGAAACCGCGCGCTCGGGGTGGCCTGTGCGATCGGCGTGGTGATCGCCATCCTGTTCGCGCTGCTGGTGCTGCCGGCGGCACTCGTGGTGTGCGGGCGCGGGCTCTTCTGGCCGTTCGTTCCGCGGGTGCACACGGCGGCCGACGGCTCTGCGGCACCCGCGAAGCCGGGGGTGTGGATGCGCCTCGGCCGCGGTGTGGCCCGCCGTCCCGCCGTGGTGGCGATCGTCGCGACGCTCGGCATCGGCATCCTCGCCCTGGGGCTGTCGGGCTTCCGGGTGGGCCTGTCGCAGACCGACCAGTTGCTCGGCCACCCCGAGTCGGTGGCGGCGCAGCAGGTGGTCGACGCCTCGTTCTCGGCGGGGCTCACCGGCCAGACGATCGTGCTGACACCGGATGCGTCGGTGGCCGACGCGACGCAGCTCGCCCAGGGTGTCGCGGGAGTCGCATCCGTGCGGCCCGGGGAGAGCTCGGGCGGCCTCACGCGCCTGGACCTCTCGCTGACGAGCGAGCCCGAGAGCGACGCGACCTTCCGCACCATCGAGGACCTGAGGTCGGCCTATCACGCCGCCCCGTCGCCGGTGTCCGACAGCCTCGTCGGCGGCAGCGACGCCACGGCGCTCGACACGAACACCACGGCGGCGGCCGATCAGGCGCTCATCATTCCGCTCATCCTGGCGATCGTGTTCACGATCCTGGCTCTGCTGCTGCGCTCCCTGGTGGCGCCGGTCCTGCTCATCGCGAGCGTGCTGGCCACCTTCTTCGCCAGTCTCGGAGCCTCGAACTGGCTGTTCCAGAACGTGCTCGGCTTCCCGGCCTTCGACTCCAACGTCATCCTCTTCGCCTTCCTGTTCCTGGTGGCGCTCGGAGTCGACTACAACATCTTCCTGGTGACCCGGGCGCGGGAGGAGACCGTGCGGCACGGCACCCGGGAGGGGATGGTGCGCGCCCTCTCGTCGACCGGCGGGGTCATCACGAGCGCCGGCATCCTGCTCGCCGCCGTGTTCGCGGTGCTCGGCGTGCTGCCGGTGGTGGCGCTCACCCAGATCGGCGTGATCGTGTGCATCGGCGTTCTGCTCGACACCCTGGTGGTGCGCACCGTGCTCGTTCCGGCTCTGGTGTTCCTCACCGGCGACGCCTTCTGGTGGCCGTCGCATCCGGCACCCAGGCGCGGCTCGGTAAACTGAGCGGAGCGCAATCTGAATCGAGGCCCCCGGAGTGACCGACGCACCCCGCACTCTTCCGCGGTCACCCTACTGGGGTGTCCCGGTGGCGCGCGCCATCCCGTTCATCGTGACGGCCTTCGTGATCACCTTCAGCTCGAACCACTCCTCGCAGGTGGGGCTGCTCGCCTACGGAGTGTTCGCCATCGTCTCGGGCGTCATCGTGGGGGCGCTGTCGTGGCGCACGATCCGCGAGAGGTCGGTGCGGGTGAACTTCCTCATCCAGGGCATCTCGAGCGTGGTCTTCGGCGCCCTCGCCCTCGCATTCAACTCGGGCGGTCTCGGGTTCTTCCTGTTCTGCGCCACCATGAACTCGGCCATCTGCGGCTTCCTCGAGCTCTACGCGGGCCTGCGCAACACGAAGAACCCCGCTGCCCGTGACTGGGCCGTCGTGGGCGGCCTCACCGTGGTGTTCGCGCTGGTTCTGATCTTCTTCCCCACCGACCCGGTCTTCGCGGTGGGGATGTTCGGCGCGTACGCCGCCGTCATCGGGCTGTTCCTCGTGATCGCCGGGCTGTCGCTCCGCTGGGGGACCCACACCGCGCCCGTCACCCGAACCGGGAATCCCCGAAGTGGAAAGGCATCGTGAACCAACCCTCGAGGCGCGATCGGCTGAAGCCGGTCGAACTGCTCGTTCTCTCCGCCGTCATGTCGCTCTTCGTCGGGCTGGTGGTGCTCCTGGCCACCCGGGAGATCCTGCTGGCGGCGGTGTTCTTCGGCATCGCCTTCATCGTCACGCTCGTGGTGATGGCGATGTTCTCGCTCTCCATCAAGCCCAACGAACTCGAACAGCACGAGATCGACGACGACCCGGAGCGCCCGAGCGGTCACTGACCGCCTTCGCTACTCGGCGGCCGGCAGGATGTGGTCGACGAGCTGCGAGGCCAGCCCGGTGTACGCCGCCGGGGTGAGTGCTACGAGCCGGGCCTTCGCTTCGTCGCCGATGTCGAGCCCCGACACGAACTCCACCAGCTCGGCCCGGCCGATGCGGTGGCCACGGGTGAGCTCCTTGAGCAGGGCGTAAGGATCGGCGATCGACGAGCGCCCGGCGGTGACCTCGGCGCGCACGACTGTCTGGATGGCCTCGCCGAGCACCTCCCAGTTGCTGTCGAGGTCTTCGGCGAGCTTCTCGGTGTTCAGTGAGATCTGGCCGAGGCCGCCGCGGATGTTGTCGAGCGCGAGCAGCGAGTGCCCGAGCGCCACGCCGATGTTGCGCTGGGTGGTGGAGTCGGTGAGGTCGCGCTGCAGCCGCGAGGTCACCAGGGTGGCCGCGAGCGAGTCGAGCAGGGCGCTCGAGAGCTCGAGGTTGGCCTCGGCGTTCTCGAAGCGGATGGGGTTGATCTTGTGCGGCATCGTCGAGGAGCCCGTGGCGCCCTTCACCGGGATCTGGGTGAAGTAGCCCATCGAGATGTAGGTCCAGACATCCGTCGCCAGGTTGTGCAGGATGCGGTTGGCGTGGCTGATGCGGTTGTAGAGCTCGGCCTGCCAGTCGTGCGACTCGATCTGCGTGGTGAGGGGGTTCCAGGTGAGCCCGAGCGAGGTCACGAAGCCGCGGGAGATCGCCTGCCAGTCGGCGCCGGGGTCGGCCACGAGGTCGGCGGCGAAGGTTCCGGTCGCACCGGAGAACTTGCCGAGGTACTCGGTGGCCTCGATCTGCGCCTTCACCCGCTCGAGGCGGTGCACCGTGACGGCGAACTCCTTGCCCATCGTCGTGGGCGTGGCCGGCTGCCCGTGGGTGTGCGCGAGCATGGCGTCGTCGCGGTGGGCGACCGCGAGGCCGCGCAGCACCTCGATGACCGCGCTGAACGCGGGCAACCACACCTCGGTGACGGCCTCCCGGATGGTCAGGGCGTAGGAGAGGTTGTTGATGTCCTCGCTCGTGCAGCCGAAGTGGGTGAGTTCGGCGATGTCGTTGAGTCCGAGATCGGCGAGCTTGCGCCGCACGTAGTACTCGACCGCCTTCACGTCGTGGCGGGTGGTCGCCTCGAGCTCGGCGATCTGGTCGATGTCGTGCTGCCCGAAGTCCTGGATGACCGAGCGCAGCCGGCGCGAGAGCTCCGGGTCGAGCGGGGACGAGCCGAACATCGAGTGATCGGTGAGGTAGAGCAGCCAGTCGATCTCCACGTGCACGCGCGCCCGGTTGAGCCCGGCCTCGGAGAGGAACTCGCCGAGCTCGGAGACGGCGGGGCGGTAGCGGCCGTCGAGCGGGCTGATGGGCTGGGGAGGCAGAGGGCTCATGGTGGCTTTCGGTCGAGGGGTGGTCAGAGTGCGAGTCGGGGGTGGCGGAACGCCGGTTCGAGCTGCCGGAACAACGACTGGCACGAGTGCTCGATCATGGCGAGCACCGACTCGAACATCGCCGCGTCGGAGTAGTACGGGTCTGGAACGTCGGATCGCCCCGCGTACTCGGGGTCGAAGCCGAGCAGCAGGCGCACCTTCGCGCGGTCGTCGTCGGTGCGGGCCCAGGAGCGCAGCACCCGTTCGTGGCTGCGGTCGAGGGCGATCACCAGGTCGAGCTCGTCGAACCAGCTCGGGTCGAACTGCCGGGCCCGGTGGCGGCTGCCGTCGTACCCGCGCGCGGCCAGGGCGGCGACGGTACGCGGATCGGCGTGCTCCCCCACGTGCCACTCCCCCGTGCCCGCCGAGGTGACGGAGACCTGCTCGGCGAGGCCGGCCTTCTCCACGAGGTCGTGCAGCACGATCTCGGCCATCGGCGAGCGGCAGATGTTGCCGGTGCAGACCACGCTGATGCGGAACGCCTGGGCGTTCGGCTCGTCGAGGTCGCGGGGCATGGTGTCTATTCTCGCATCGCGCAGTGTCCGCTCGCCGAGCGGCCTCGTCAGCGGTTGCGGCCGGCGAGCGGGCGCAGGATGGCGCCGATGATGGCGCTCAGGATGGCCAGGACCAGCGCTCCGAGCACCGCCCACCAGAAGCTCTCGACCGTGAGGCCGAAGCCGAACAGCTGCGACACCCAGCCCGCGAGCATCAGCAGCAGCGCGTTGACGACGAGCGAGATGAGCCCCAGCGTGAGGATGTAGAGGGGGAACGCCACCACGCGCACCAGGGTGCCCACGATGCCGTTCACGATGCCGAAGATGAGCGCCACGAAGAGGTAGGTGAACACCGTCGAGAGCACCCCGTCGTCGGTGCCGAAGGCGTCGACCTTCACGCCCGTCACGATCAGCGTGGTGAGCCACAGGGCGATCGCGTTGGCGACGAGGGAGACCAGGAATCTGCGCATGCACTCACTATCCCAGACCCGCACCTTCCGTGGAATGGCCGCATGCGGCAGAGTCGGTGGATGGTCCGCATCCCCTGGGCGCCTGCATACCCGGTCAGCACCGCCCGTCTCGATCTCCGTCCCCACCGCCTCGACGATCTCGACGACCTCGTCGTCTACCATTCCGACCCCGAGGTGGTGCGCTACATCCCCTGGCCCGCTCGCACCCGGGAGCAGACGGCGGCCGCGCTCGACGCGCGCACCCGTCAGGGCTCGGTCTTCGAGCCGGGGCAGTGGCTCGTGCTGGCCATCGTGCTGCGCGGCGGTGGCAGCAGTGCGGAGCGCCCCGACCGAGTGATCGGCGAGGTGCTGCTCAAGTACGACAGCGAGACGGATGCGCGGGGCGAGCTGGGCTACGCGCTCGCCGCCGACGTGGCCGGGCAGGGCTTCGGCACCGAAGCGGCCGAGGCGGTGCTCGCCCTGGCGTTCGAGCAGTTCGGGCTACACCGCGTGGTGGCGAACCTCGACGCCCGCAACGACGCATCCGCTCGCCTGCTGCGCCGGCTCGGCATGCGCCAGGAGGCCCATCACCTGCGCGCGAGCTGGTTCAAAGGCGAGTGGACCGACGACCTCGTCTTCGCCATCACACGCGACGAATGGCGGGCGGAACATATTCCCGAGGCGCTTTGACAGGCCGAACTAGGATGAACCAATGAGCTCCGGCCCCGAACATCCCCTGGAGAGCGCAGTCAGTCCGACCAGCACGGTCAAGCTGCGCCCCGAGATCCTCGCCCTCCCCGCCTACAAACAGGGTCAGGCCGCCCCCACGGGCTTCAAACTCTCGTCGAACGAGAACCCCTTCGATCCGCTGCCCGGCGTGCTCGACGCCGTCGACCTGGCCACCCGGCAGCTGCACCGCTACCCGAACGCCGCGGCGCCCGAGATCACGGCGCGGCTGGCCGAGGACTGGGGCGTCGAGCCGGAGGAGGTCATCGTGGCCGCCGGTTCGGTGGCTCTGCTGATGCAGTTCACGCTCGCGGCCGCGGGGCACGGCGACGAGGTGGTCTACTCCTGGCGCTCCTTCGAGGTGTACCCCTGGATGACGGTGCTGCCGGGGGCGACGAAGGTTCCCGTTCCGAACACCCCCGACCACCGCCACGACCTCGACGCCATGGCCGCCGCCGTCACCGAGCGCACGCGCCTAGTGATGGTGTGCAGCCCGAACAACCCCACGTCGACGGTCGTCACCGCCGAGGAGTTCGCCGCCTTCATGCAGAAGGTGCCGAGCGACGTGCTCGTCATCCTCGACGAGGCCTACGCCGAGTTCGTCACCGACCCCGAGGCCGTGAACGGCCGCGAGCTCGTGCGGCGCTACCCGAACCTCGTGATCCTCCGCACCTTCTCCAAGGCCTACGGGCTCGCCGGTCTCCGCATCGGCTACGGCATCGGTCCGGCCGCCGTGCTCGCCGCCGCCCGAACCACGATCCTCCCGCTGAGCCTCACCGACCACGCCCAGGTCGCGGCTATCGCCTCGCTCGACCGCAGCGAGGAGCTGCACGAGCGCGTGCGCAACATCGCAACCCGGCGCGACGCGGTCTGGCAGGCCTTGCTCGAGCAGGGCTGGGACATCCCGAAGCCGCACGGCAACTTCGTGTGGTTCCCCACCGGCGACCGCACAGAGGCCGCTCTCGAGGTGTTCCGCGAGAACGGCATCATCGCGCGCGCCTACCTTCCCGACGGCGTCCGCCTCACCATCGGCGAAGAGGAGTCGGTCGAGAAACTCCTCTACGCTTCGGAGCAGATAATCACGGAGGTGCGCTGATGTCAGAATCGACGCCGACAGTCCAGTTCCTGACCAGCGAGGGCGAGTTCGCCCCGAGCGGGCCGGCCGAGGAGTACGCCTCCTACCTCGACGCCCTCACCTCCGAAGACCTGCGCGCCTTCTACCGCCACATGGTCGTCATCCGCCGCTTCGACCACGAGGGCACGAACCTGCAGCGCCAGGGGCAGATGGCCTTGTGGGTGCCGAGCCACGGCCAGGAGGCCGCGCAGGTGGGCTCCGCCTCGGCCGCCAAGCCGCAGGACCACGTGTTCCCCTCCTACCGCGAGCACGCGGTCGGCCTCGTGCGCGGCATCGACGTGCTCTCGATCGTCGAGCTCCTGCGCGGCAACACGCATGGCGGCTGGGACCCGACCGACCCCACCAACGGCAACTTCCACGGCTACACGCTCGTGATCGGCTCGCACACCCTGCACGCCACGGGCTACGCCATGGGCCTGCAGCGGGACGGCCTGGTCGGCACGGGCGACCCGGAGGTCGACACCGCCGTCATCTCGTACTTCGGCGACGGCGCCACCTCGCAGGGCGACGTGAGCGAAGCCTTCGTGTTCTCGGCCTCGAGCCAGACGCCGAACGTCTTCTTCCTGCAGAACAACCAGTGGGCCATCTCGGTGCCGGTGCGGGTGCAGTCGCGCACCCCGCTCTACCTGCGCTCGCGCGGATTCGGCATCCCGAGCGTGCAGATCGACGGCAACGACGTGCTCGCGAGCTTCGCCGTCACGGCCAAGCACCTGGATGCCGCCCGCGGCGGCGAGGGTCCGCAGTTCATCGAGGCGCTCACCTACCGCATCGGCGCGCACACCTCCTCCGACGACCCCACGAAGTACGCCGACCCCGAGGAGCACGCCCACTGGGTGGCGCGCGACCCGATCCTGCGCTTCGAGAAGTACCTGCGCTCGCTCGGCGAGGGCGACGACTTCTTCGCCGAGGTCGCGACGGAGGCGGAGGACTTCGCCGCCGACATCCGTCACCGAACGCTGGCTCTCACGCCGCCGTCGCCCGCCATCATGTTCGACAACGTGTACTCCGAGCCGCATCCGGTGATGCAGGAGCAGAAGCTGTGGCTCGAACGCTACGAGGCCTCGTTCGAGGAGGAGAAGGCATGAGCCCCATCGAGACCCCCACGACCCTCACGAGCCCGGATGCGCCGGATGCGGCGACCGGCGTGCCCGCATCCCGCGTCGAAGAGCTCCCGATGGCGAAGGCACTCAACGCGGGCTTGCGCCAAGCACTCGCCGACGACCCCAAGGTGCTGCTGATGGGCGAGGACATCGGTCCGCTCGGCGGCGTCTTCCGCGTCACCGAAGGGCTCCAGGCCGAGTTCGGCAAAGACCGCGTGGTCGACACCCCGCTCGCCGAGTCTGGCATCATCGGCACCGCCATCGGCCTCGCCCTGCGCGGCTACCGGCCGGTGTGCGAGATCCAGTTCGACGGCTTCATCTATCCCGGGTTCGACCAGATCACCTCGCAGCTGGCGAAGCTCACGAACCGCGGTGGCGGCGCCTTCTCGATGCCCGTGGTCATCCGCGTGCCCTACGGCGGCCACATCGGGGCCGTCGAGCACCACCAGGAGAGCCCCGAGGCCTACTTCGCGCACACCGCGGGGCTGCGCGTGGTGAGTCCCTCCACGCCGAACGACGCCTACTGGATGATCCAGGAGGCCATCGCCTCGAACGACCCGGTGATGTTCTTCGAGCCCAAGAGCCGCTACTGGCCCAAGGGCCCGGTCGACTTCGCCGGCACGGCCGCGCCGCTGCACGCGAGCCGGGTGGTGCGCACGGGAACGGATGTCACCCTCCTGGCCCACGGCGCCATGGTGAGCGTTCTGCTGCAGGCCGCCGAGATCGCGGCCGAGGAGGGCATCAGCGCCGAGGTCGTCGACCTGCGCTCGCTCTCGCCCGTGGACTACCGGCCCATCCTCGACTCCGTGGCCAAGACCGGCCGCCTCGTGGTGGCCCAGGAGGCCCCGGGCTTCGTGAGCCTCGGCTCGGAGATCGCCGCCACCGTGGCCGAGCGGGCCTTCTACTCGCTGCAGGCCCCCGTGCTGCGGGTCTCCGGCTTCGACACCCCGTTCCCGCCCGCGAAGCTCGAGACGCTCTACCTCCCCGACGCCGACCGCGTCATGGAGGCAGTCGACCGGGCCATGGCGTACTAGGCCTCCGGGCTCTCGAGGATTCAGGACAAGCGCATGACGAGTTCACAGTTCCACCTCCCGGATGTCGGCGAGGGGCTCACCGAGGCCGAGATCGTCTCGTGGAAGGTTGCCCCCGGCGACACCATCGAGATCAACCAGGTGATCGTCGAGATCGAGACCGCGAAGTCGCTCGTCGAGCTGCCCTCGCCCTTCGCCGGCACCGTCGAGGGACTGCTCGTGGAGGAGGGCGCGACGGTCGACGTCGGAACGCCCATCATCACGGTCAGCTCCACCGACGGCCAGGAGGCCCCGCCGCCGCCCGAGCCCGTCGACCGGCACGTGCTGCCGGCATCCGCCGACCTCGCCGCGACCGAAACGCTCGCGAGCACCGCGCAGGCCACGGCCGCGGCCGAGGAGAAGCCGGGCGCCGTGCTCGTGGGCTACGGCATCAAGGGCCACGTCGCCAGCCGCCGTACCGGCCGGGGCGGTGCCCGGGTCGCGATCCCCGCCATCGGCGAGGCGGTCGACGCCAAGCCGCCGGCGCAGCGGGTGGCGCGCGTGCACCAGCCCATCCCGGGGCTCCCCGTCATCGCCAAGCCGCCCATCCGCAAGCTCGCGAAAGACCTCGGTGTCGACCTCAACGAGGTGACGCCCACGGGGCTGATCGGCGACATCACCCGCGAGGACGTCATCCGGCACGCCGACCAGGCGAAGGTCTTCCACAACATCGAGACGCCGCAGTGGGCGCCGGTGCGCGAGGAGCGCATCCCGGTCAAGGGCATGCGCAAGCAGATCGCCAAGGCGATGGTGGCGTCGAAGTTCACGGCACCGCACGTCTCGCTCTTCGTCGACGTGGACGCCACGCGCACGATGGAGTACGTCAAGCGGCTGAAGACCTCGCCCGACTTCGTGGGTGTGAAGATATCGCCGTTGCTGGTCATGGCGAAGGCGATCATCTGGGCCGTGCGCCGCAACCCGATGGTCAACTCCGCCTGGACCGACTCGGAGATCATCGTGCGCAACTACGTGAACCTCGGCATCGCCGCGGCCACGCCCCGGGGCCTGATCGTGCCGAACATCAAGGATGCGCACGACATGTCGCTGCGCCAGCTCGCGGGTGCCCTCGAGCAGCTCACCATCACCGCGCGCGAGGGCCGCACCTCCCCCGCCGAGATGGCCGACGGCACCATCACCATCACGAACATCGGCGTGTTCGGCATGGACACCGGCACGCCGATCCTCAACCCCGGCGAAGTCGCGATCGTCGCGCTCGGCACCATCAAGCAGAAGCCCTGGGTGGTCGACGGCGAGGTGCGACCGCGCTTCGTCACCACCATCGGCGCGAGCTTCGACCACCGCGTGGTCGACGGCGACGTGGCCAGCCGCTTCGTGGCCGACGTGGCGTCGATCATCGAGGAACCGGCGCTGCTCCTGGATTGATTTTGAAAATCATTATCAATTAGCTAACGTGGAGCCTGTCCCCGACTTAGACAGGCCCCACGTGAACCGACACGTCCTCTCCACCGCTCTGGCCGCATCCGCGACCCTCCTCCTGCTCGCCGGATGCTCCTCGAGCGCCACCGCCGGCAGCACAGCCCCCACGGGCATCGCCGTCGTCGCCTCCACCAACGTCTACGGCGATCTCGCCGCGGCGATCGGGGGCGACCTGGTCTCGGTGACCTCGATCATCGACGACCCGAACAAAGACCCGCACGACTTCCAGGCCGACGCCCAGAACCAGCTCGCGCTCTCGAAGGCGCAGCTCGTGATCGAGAACGGTGGCGGCTACGACGACTTCGTCGACACCATGCTCTCGGCGGCCGACAACGGCTCGGCCACGGTGCTGAACGTCGCCGACCTCTCCGGTTACGACCAGAACCCCGCCACCGGCTCGTTCAACGAGCACCTCTGGTACGACTTCCCCACCGTCTCGAAGCTCGTCGACGCGCTGGTCAGCACCTTCTCGGCGGCCGACCCCGGCGGTGCGAGCACCTTCCAGGCCAACGGCGACGCCGCGAAGCAGAAGCTCGGCGAGCTCTCCGCCCGCGAAGCCGATCTCGCCTCCCGCCACAGCGGCGCCGGTGCGGCCATCACCGAGCCCGTGCCGCTCTACCTGCTCACCGCATCCGGTCTCGTCGACGAGACACCCGAGGCCTTCAGTGCGGCCGTCGAAGGCGGAACGGATGCGCCCGCGCTCGTCCTCCAGCAGACCCTCGGCCTCTTCGCCTCCCACTCCGTCGTGCTGCTCGGCTACAACTCGCAGACCGGCGGCCCGCAGTCGGATGCGGTGGTCGCCGCCGCCCAGAGCGCCGGAGTACCCGCGGTGCCCTTCACCGAGACGCTCCCGGCCGGCCTCGACTACTTCTCCTGGATGACGCAGAACGTCGACGCGGTCGCCGCTGCGCTCGGCGAGTAGCGTGCGCCGCTCGGCGGGTAAGGTGTGCTGGTGACCGCCTCCGACCCCGCCAGCTCCGTGCTCTCGGTGCGTGACGGTGGGCTCTCGTTCGGCGGCCGCACGCTCTGGTCGCACCTCGACCTCGAGGTGGCGCCGGGAGAGATCGTGGCGGTGCTCGGCGCGAACGGCTCGGGCAAGTCGAGCCTGCTGAAGGCCATCCTCGGGCAGTTGCGGCTCACTTCGGGGAGCATCGACTTCCTCGGGCGGCCCGGCCGCCGGGGTGATCGCCGCATCGGCTACGTGCCGCAGCAGAAGCTCGCCGACGACGGCACCCCCCTGCGGGCCCGCGACCTCGTGGCACTCGGACTCACCGGGCATCGCTGGGGGATCCCGCTGCCGTCCGCGGCCCGCCGCCGGCAGGTGGATGCGCTCCTCGCCTCGGTCGGCGCGACCGCCTACGGCAACGTGGGCGTCTCGACGCTCTCCGGTGGCGAGCAGCAGCGCGTGCGCATCGGCCAGGCGCTGGCGGGCGACCCGCGTCTGCTGCTCTGCGACGAGCCGCTGCTCTCGCTCGACCCGGCGCACCAACGCTCGGTGAGCGAGCTCATCGGGCGACTCGCCCACGAGCGGGGGTTCGGCGTGCTCTTCGTCACCCACGACATCAACCCGATCCTCGACATGGTCGATCGGGTGCTCTACCTCGCCGGCGGCAGCTTCCGCATCGGCACGCCCGACGAGGTGCTGACCTCCGCGGTGCTGAGCGATCTCTACGGGTCGCCGGTCGACGTCATCCGCTCGCACGGCCGTGTCATCGTGGTGGGCACGCCCGACGGCCACCACGACGGTGCGCACGAGTTCGGGGGCGCCGCCTGATGGACTGGTCCTCGATCTTCAACTTCGACAACTACGGCGAACTGCTCGCCCTGCTGCAGAACTCGATCATCGCCGGCGCCGTGCTGGGCCTGGTCGGCGGGCTCGTGGGCGTGTTCGTGATGTCGCGCGACATGGCGTTCGCGGTGCACGGCATCAGCGAACTGTCGTTCGCGGGAGCCGCCGCCGGGCTGCTTTTCGGCGTGGGCGTGGTGGAGGGCTCGATCGCCGGCGCCATCCTGGCCGCTCTCATCATCGGCGTGCTCGGAGCGCGGGCGCGGGACCGCAACTCGATCATCGCGGTGCTGATGCCCTTCGGTCTCGGTCTCGGCATCCTGTGTCTCTCGCTCTACCCGGGGCGCACCGCGAACAAGTTCGGCCTGCTCACCGGGCAGATCGTGGCGGTCGACGACCCCCGACTCAACTCGCTGATCGCCATTTCGGCCGTGGTGGTGCTGGGCCTGCTCGTGGCCTGGCGCCCGCTCACCTTCGCGAGTGTGGATGCGGATGTCGCCTCCGCGCGCGGGGTGCCGGTGCGCGGTCTCTCGATCTACTTCATGCTGCTGCTGGGCCTCGCCGTAGCCGTCTCCGTGCAGGTGGTGGGCTCGCTGCTCGTGCTCTCCATCCTCGTGACGCCGGCCGCCGCGGCGCTGCGGGTGTCGTCGTCGCCGGTGCTCGTGCCGGTGCTCAGCACGATCTTCGCGGTGACCTCGCTCGTCGGCGGTATCCTGCTGGCCCTCGGCGCCTCGATCCCGATCAGCCCCTACGTCACCACCATCTCGTTCCTGATCTACGTGGTGTGCCGGGTGATCGCCTGGCGGCGCGGTGCGGGCACTGGAAGGATTCAGGATGCCCGGCTACCGTTGCCGGTGAGAGAGGCGGAGCAGTCGTGAAGCGGAACACCTGGCAGCGCGAGGCCGTCCGCAGCGCCCTCGGCACCCAGATGGGATTCGTGAGCGCGCAGGCCCTGCACTCCTCGCTCAAGGGCACGGGCTCGCAGATCGGGCTCGCCACGGTGTACCGCGCCCTCGCCGACCTCGCCCAGGAGGGCGAGGCCGACTCGCTGCAGTCGCCCGAGGGCGAGGCGCTCTACCGCGCCTGCTCGCTCGCGCACCACCACCACCTGATCTGCCGCAGCTGCGGCCTCACGGTGGAGATCGAGGCCGACGAGGTCGAGGCCTGGGCCCAGCGCACCGCGAGCCTGCACGGCTTCAGCCGTCCCGAGCACGTCGTCGACATCTTCGGCTTCTGCTCGGCCTGCGTGCCGCCGGTCGCCGCCGAGTTGCCGTAGCGGGCCGCGTGGCCTAAGGTAGTCAGGTTGGGTGGAATCCTCCGCCCATTGCGGGGCCCGCACGAGCAGGCCCTGTCGACAAGTCATCTTGGGTGAGGCAGTCGTCTCACGGTAACCAAATGGAGGAAGCAATGGCAGCAGTCTGCCAGGTGACAGGAGCCGTTCCCGGCTTCGGTCACAACATCTCGCACTCGCACCGGCGTACCAACCGCCGCTTCGACCCGAACGTGCAGAAGAAGAAGTACTACGTGCCTTCGCTTCGCCGCACCGTCACGCTGACCCTGTCGGCAAAGGGCATCAAGGTTATCGATGCTCGTGGAATCGAGTCGGTCGTCAAGGACCTCCTCGCTCGTGGGGAGAAGATCTAATGGCAAAGCAGCAGGACGTCCGTCCCATCATCAAGCTCCGCTCGACGGCGGGCACCGGTTACACCTACGTGACCAAGAAGAACCGTCGCAACGACCCCGACCGCCTCGTGCTGAAGAAGTACGACCCGGTCATCCGCAAGCACGTCGACTTCCGAGAGGAGCGGTAACCACATGGCTAAGAAGAGCAAGATCGCACGTAACGAGCAGCGCAAGGTGATCGTGGACCGCTACGCGGCGAAGCGCCTCGAGCTGAAGAAGGCCCTCGTCAACCCGGCTTCGACCGACGACGAGCGCGAAGCCGCCCGTCTGGGTCTCCAGAAGCTCCCCCGCAACGCCTCGCCGATCCGCGTTCGCAGCCGCGACGCCGTCGACGGCCGCCCCCGCGGTGTGCTCACGAAGTTCGGTATCTCGCGTGTCCGCTTCCGTGACATGGCTCACCGGGGCGAATTGCCGGGCATTACGAAGTCCAGCTGGTAAATTACCCACGGTCATACCGACCAACCGAACTGGCCCTGGTGGCCGGGACCGTTCCACGAAAACAGCTACTCCGGTAGCAAAAGGTCCGAGGAGGACACCTTAAATGGCTGACAAGTCACTCAACAAGACCGAGCTCGTCGCAGCCGTCGCCGCCGCTTCCGGCCAGACGCAGGCTTCCGTCAACGAGGTGCTCGACGCTCTCTTCTCCACCCTGGCCGACTCCGTCGCCTCGGGAACCAAGGTCACCATCCCGGGCTGGCTCGCCGTCGAGCGCACCTCGCGCGCCGCTCGTACCGGCCGCAACCCCCAGACCGGTGCCACCATCGAGATCCCCGCGGGTCACTCCGTGAAGATCTCGGCCGGTTCGAAGCTCAAGGCTGCTGCCAAGTAGTCCCCGCTTCACTGCCTCGAAAGGGCGACGACTTCGGTCGTCGCCCTTTCGCCGTCTCGGGGTGCGCTCGACGTCAGGGCCCTCGCCCTGACCGGACGCCCAGCATCCACCGCGTAAAGTGATCAGGTGCTGAGAGTCGTGCGGATCGCCGGGCCCGCCACCCTGGTGGTGGCCGCCTTCGCCGCCCTCCTCGTGGCTCTCGCCATCGGCGGCGGCGCCGCCCCCCAGCTGCTGCAGGACCCGGGCGCGGTCGTGCGCTTCGGCCTGCCGACCGCCACGATGCTCGTGAACATCGCCGCGGCCGGGATGATCGGCGCCATCGGACTCACCCTCTTCGTCTTCGCCCCCGACGACCCCGCGTACGGCCGTTCGCTCGACGTGGCCGCCGGATCGGCCGCCCTCTTCACCGTCGCCGCCGCGTTCACCGGCTTCTTCAGCTACCTCAGCGTCACCGCGCGCGGCCTGGCCTTCGACGACACCTTCAGCCAGGGCCTCGGGCAGTTCCTCACCCAGATCGCCCTCGGCCAGGCCTGGCTGCAGACGACCCTCATCGGCGCCGTCGTCACCGTGCTCTGCTTCGCGGTGCGCAACCAGACCGCCCTCTTCTTCGTGGGCCTGGTGGCCATCGGCTCCCTCATCCCGATGGCGCAGCAGGGCCACGCCGCCGGCGTCACCGGCCATGACGCGGCCATCACGGCCCTCGGTCTGCACCTCATCTTCGCGGCCGCCTGGCTCGGCGGTCTCGTCGTGATCGCGCTCCTGAGCCGCCAGATCGACACGCCGAGGCTCGTGGACGTCGTGAGCCGCTATTCGAGCGTGGCCATCGTCTGCTTCGTCGTGGTGGCCGCATCCGGGTATGTCAGCGCCGAGCTGCGGGTGGGCTCGCTCGACCGGCTGCTCACCCCCTATGGCCTCCTCGTTCTCGTGAAGGTGGGTGCCCTGCTGGCCCTCGGCGTGTTCGGCGCCGTGCACCGCCGCTTCGTGATCGCGAAGCTCGGCGGCACGGGACGCCGCCGCCACTTCTGGTGGCTCGTCGTGGCCGAGCTCGGCTTCATGGGCATCGCCACGGGGTTCGCCGCGGCGCTCGCGCGCACGGCCACCCCGGTGCCGGAGACGGTGCCCGGCACGCAGACGGCCGCCGAGATCCTCACCGGCTCTCCCCTGCCGCCCGAGCTCACGGTGCAGAACTTCCTCACGCAGTGGAACTTCGACCTGATCTGGGTGCTCGCCTGCGCCTTCGCGATCTTCTTCTACCTGGCCGGCGTCATCCGCCTGCGCCGGCGGGGCGACCGGTGGCCCTGGTACCGCACGGTGTTCTGGATCGCGGGCATCCTGCTGCTCTTCTACGTCACCAACGGCGGACTCAACGTCTACGAGAAGTTCCTCTTCTCGGCGCACATGTTCGGGCACATGACCCTCAGCATGATGGTGCCTCTGCTGCTCGTTCCGGCCGGCCCGGTGACGCTGGCGCTCCGCGCCATCCGCAAGCGCGACGACGGCAGCCGCGGCATGCGCGAGTGGATCCTGCTGGCCGTGCACTCACGGGTGGCGACGGTGATCGCGAACCCGATCGTGGCGGGCGTGCTCTTCGCCACCAGCCTCGTGGCGTTCTACTACACGCCGCTGTTCCGCTGGGCGACCGAAGACCACATCGGGCACGAGTGGATGATCGTCCACTTCCTGATCGTGGGCTACCTCTTCGTGCAGGCGCTGATCGGCATCGACCCGGTGCCCTACAAGCTGCCCTACCCCTTCCGGCTGCTGCTCCTGCTGGGCACCATGGCGTTCCACGCCTTCTTCGGGCTCGCCCTGATGAGCGGGACCGGCCTCCTGCTGGCAGACTGGTTCGGCGCCACCGGGCGCGACTGGGGGGTGAGCGCCATCGAGGACCAGCAGGCCGGCGGCGGCATAGCCTGGAGCATCGGCGAGATCCCGACCTTCATCCTCGCCCTCGTCGTGGCCGTGCAGTGGAGCCGCAGCGACAAGAAGGAGACGAAGCGTCGCGACCGCAACGCCGACCGCACCGGCGAGGCCGAGCTCGGTGACTACAACGCCATGCTCGAGAAGCTCGCCGCACGGGACCGCAGCTGATGCGCTCTCCACGCTGCCCGCGGTGCTCCTCGGCGGTGTTCTTCGAGTCGCTCGACTGCCCGCACTGCGGCGCCGCCATCGCCTACCACGTGCCCACCGGGTCGTTCGTGCTCGCTCCCGAGAACGGCATCCTGATCGACGGCGAACGCTGGTGGCGCTGCTCGAACCGCGGCTGGCAGTGCAACTGGCTCGCGGCCGACGGTCAGCCGAGCGGGCAGTGCCTCTCGTGCCGCCTCACCCGCCGCCGCCCCGAGAGCACCGACACCGTGGCACTCGAGAAGCTCGCCGACGCGGCCGTCGACAAGCGCCGGCTGCTGGTGCAGCTGCTCGACCTGGGCCTGCCGATCACGCCCTACTACGAGCAGGAGGGCGGGCTCGCCTTCGACCTGATCTCGAGCCGCAGCGGCGAACCGGTGACCATCGGGCACGCGAACGGCGTGATCACCATCGACCTCGTGGAATCGCTCGACGACTACCGCGAGAACCTGCGGGTGCGCCTCGGAGAGGTGTACCGCACCATGCTCGGCCACTTCCGGCACGAAGTGGGGCACTACTACCAGAACATCCTGCTCGCCGACGCGACCGGCGAGCTGTGGGCCGAGTGCCGCGAGCTCTTCGGCGACGAGCGCACGAGCTATCAGGATGCGATCGCGCGGCACTACAAGACCGGCGCCCCGGAGGGCTGGGCCGAGTCGTACATCTCCGACTACGCCACGATGCATCCCTGGGAGGACTTCGCGGAGTGCTTCGCGCACTACCTGCACATCACCGGCACCCTCGCCACCGCCGCGAACTCCGGCGTGGTGCTGCAGGCCGACCGCATCGACGGGCTGATCAGCACGGATGTGCTGCCGCGGGACGACTACCGCGGAGCCTCGATCGACGAGATCCTCAGCGACTGGCACTGGCTCTCGCTGATGTTCAACCGCATCAACCGCTCGATGGGGCTCGGCGACCTCTACCCCTTCGACATCGTGCCGCCGGTGGCCGCCAAGCTCGCCTTCGTGCACCGGATCGTGACCCGGGAACGCGCGTGACGCATGCGTCTCGGCGACGTCCGCCTCAGCTGCGCGGCCCGAAGCGGATCGAGCCGTCGGGCTCGATCGTGAGCGAGAAGCTGACGTTGTAGAGCACCGACTTGTCGATGGTCGACACCGTGCCGTCGAAGAGCGAGCGCACGTCGACCGTGACGTGGGCGAGGCCGCTCGAGTTCGGCACGATCCAGGAGTCCTGGCCGGCGATGATGGTGAACGGCGTCGGGTAGGTCTCGATCGACCAGCTCGGCTCGGTGGTGATGCGATCGTCGATGTCGAGGCCGAACGGGCATCCGGGCGGGTAGAGCAGCCGCTCGGTGGCGCACTGGTCGAGGAAGTCGTCGACCTCGCTCTTCACGGCGTCGACGAAGGCATAGGTGGGCTGCACGTCGACCACGGCGCTCAGCCGAGCCCCCGAGGCGCTCGCGGTGACGGCGACCGAGCGCGAACCGAGGTAGGCCGAGGAGTGCGAGAGCACGTAGAGGCCGGGCACCAGCACGTCGAACTCGGCGCTGGAGTGGAAGGAGGCCGGATCGGGCAGGCTCACCTGAGCGGTGCCCGAGCGGAACGACGCGGCGTGCGAGACGGTGACGGTGACCGTGGCGGTCGGCGGCGACACGAAGGTCCACTGCGGAAAGAGGAACCAGCCCGTGCCCGTCTGCCGCACGTCGAACTCGGTCTGCGTGCGCACCGCATGGTCGTCGAGACCGGTGAGCGTGTAGGCGTAGACCACGCGGTGGCGTCCGGGCGAGAGTTCGGTGTCGCTGACGAGGGTGGCGTCGGAGAGCCCGCCCAGCGCATCCGGAGTCACCAGCTCGGTGCTCGGCGCGCCGCCCGGTGAGTCGCTCGCGGCCACCGTCACGCCGGGGGTGGCGAGCGCTGCGGCGACGTCGTGGTTCGCCAGGGCGTCGAGGTAGATGCGCACGAACGCGGGGGCGCTGTAGAGCTCGCGGTTCAGGATGCCCACCGCCGAGAACAGGGCGGCGACCGTGAGCAGCAGGATGCCGCTCCAGATCACGATCGAGCGGCGCAGCGCGAGGCGCTTGTCCACAGCCGTCGAGCCCATGTGCACAGTGTAGAACGCGGCGGAATGCCATCCTCGGCGGGCGGGTAGATTGGGGTGATGGCCCGCCCCACGCTCTCTGCCGAACAGCAGCGCGTGTACGACCTCATCGAGGGCACCCGCAAGCACGTCTTCGTCACGGGCCGGGCCGGTACCGGCAAGTCGACGCTGCTCAACCACCTCTCGTGGAACACCGAGAAGCAGCTCGTGATCTCGGCCCCCACCGGTGTCGCGGCGCTGAACGTCGGCGGGCAGACCATCCATTCGCTCTTCCGCCTGCCGATCGGCGTGATCGCCGACCACGACATCGAGCAGAACGCCGAGGTGCGCAAGCTCCTCAACACCATCGACACGCTCGTGATCGACGAGGTCTCGATGGTGAACGCCGACCTGATGGATGCGATCGACCGCGCGCTGCGGCAGGCCCGGCAGCGAAAGCTCGAGGCCTTCGGCGGCGTGCAGGTGGTGCTCTTCGGCGACCCCTACCAGCTCGCCCCGGTGCCCGGCGACAGTGACGAGCGGGCCTACTTCGCCGACCACTACCGCTCGATGTGGTTCTTCGACGCGAAGGTCTGGGACGAGACCGAGCTCGAGATCGTCGAGCTCACCGAGATCCACCGGCAGAGCGACGAGCGCTTCAAGTACATGCTGAACGCCGTGCGCTTCGGCATGGTCACCAAGGAGATCGCCGACGTGCTGAACGCCGCCGGCGCGCGCACGCCGCCCGGCGACGGCCCGATCACGCTCGCGACCCGCAACGACTCGGTGAACCGCATCAACCAGGCGGCGCTCGGCCGGCTGCCCGGGCGCGTGCTCAGCGCCAAGGCCGAGATCAGCGGCGACTTCGGCGGGCGCGCCTACCCGGCCGACGTGAACCTCGAGCTCAAGGTGGGTGCGCAGGTGATGTTCCTGCGCAACGACGCCGACGGCCGCTGGGTGAACGGCACCGTCGGCACCGTCACGAAGATCGACTCCACGGTGTTCGTCGAGGTCGACGGCGAGGTGCACGAGGTCGACCCGGTGGCCTGGGAGAAGCACCGTTACTCCTACGCCCCCGAGTCGAAGCAGCTCACCAAGGAGGTGATCGGCGAGTTCACGCAGTTCCCTCTGCGCCTGGCGTGGGCGGTCACCATCCACAAGTCGCAGGGGCAGACCTACGACGCGGCCGTGGTCGACCTCGGCACCCGCGTGTTCAGCCCCGGCCAGACCTACGTGGCGCTCAGCCGGCTCACCTCGCTCGAGGGCCTCTACCTCACCCGCCCGCTGCGCCCGAGCGACATCATCGTCGACAAGGCCGTTGTCGCGTTCATGCGCGGGCAGGCCGATACCCCCAAATAGAGCAGAACCCTCGGCTCCGCAGCCGTGCCGCTACTCTTCTCCATGGAGGGGAACACATGGCAACGCTGCTCTATCGGATCGGGCGGTTCGCCGCGCATCGCGGCATCGCGGTGATCGTGGGCTGGATCGTCATCCTCGGTCTCGCCATCACCGGCGCCCAGCTGCTGGGGGGCACCCTCGCCTCCTCCTTCGCCATCCCCGGCACCGAGTCCCAGCAGGCCATCGACATGCTCGACCAGCGGTTTCCGCAGGCCAGCGGAGGCTCCGCGAAGATCATCTACGTGGCACCCACGGGCGGCCAGATCAGCAGCTTCCAGCCGCAGATCGAGGAAGCGGATGCTGCGCTCGCGAAACTCGGGCACGTCACGAGCGTCACGGGCCCGTTCGACGAGAACGTGACCGGGCAGGTCTCCTCCGACGGCTCCATGGCCTTCGCGACCATCCAGTACAACGTGCCCACAACGTCCCTCACCGCCGCCGACGATGCCGCCGTGGTGGCCATCGGCGATCAGGCGGCGACGGGTGGGATGACGGTCGCCTACTCGGGCGTGACCGATCCTCCCGCGGAGGGCGTGAACTACACCGAGGCGGCCGGCGTGGTCATCGCCTTCATCGTGCTGCTCATCACCTTCGGCTCGCTGCTCGCAGCCGGGATGCCGCTCATCACGGCGCTCATCGGGGTGGCCATCACCACCACCACCATCACGATCGCCTCCGGGTTCGTCAGCATCTCGTCGACCGCTCCCCTGCTGGCTACGATGCTCGGTCTCGCCGTGGGCATCGACTATGCCCTGTTCATCGTGTCCCGGCACCGTGCGCAGCTCATCCGCGGCATGGACCCGAAGGAGTCGGCGGCCATCGCGGTCGCGACGGCAGGGAGCGCCGTCGTCTTCGCCGCGCTCACGGTGATCATCGCGCTGCTCGGGCTCGCGGTGGTGCAGATCCCGTTCCTCACGGTGATGGGCGTCGGCGCCGCCATCTCGGTCGTCGTGGCCGTGGTCGTGGCGCTGACCCTGCTGCCGGCGATCATGGGCCTCCTCGGCAAGCGGATGACGCCCAAGGCCGGCTCCCGGGCCGCTCGGCGCGAACTCGCCGCCGAGGGCACCCACCGCACGCTCGGCGCCCGCTGGGTGGCGCTGATCACCGCCAAGCCCGTCATCACCGTGGCCGTCGTGGTGACCGGGCTCGTGATCGTGGCGCTGCCCGCCGCATCCATGCGCCTGACGCTGCCCGATGCCGGCTACGACCCGCCGGGCTCGCAGTCCCGTGAGGGCTACGACCTGCTCGCGCAGGGCTTCGGTCCCGGGTTCAACGGGCCGCTGCTCGTGACCGCCGACATCAGCAAGACACTCGACATCAGCGGCGCGCTCACCGCACTGCACGACCAGTTCACGGGGCTCTCGGACATCGTGTCGGTGAGCCAGGCCATCCCGAACACGACGGCCGACATGGCGATCGTGTCGATCATCCCCGCCAGCGCGCCCGACAGCGCGCAGACCGAGGACCTCGTGCACACGATCCGCGACCTGGCACCGGCCTTCGCCGACAAGAACGGCTTCAGCTACCAGGTGACCGGCACCACGGCGGTCGGCATCGACGTGTCGGCCCGGCTGGCGGACGCGCTGCTGCCGTTCGCGATCGTGGTGGTGGGGCTCTGCCTCATCCTGCTCACCATCGTGTTCCGCTCGCTCGCGGTGCCCGTCTCGGCCACGATCGGCTACCTGCTCTCGGTCGGGGCGTCATTCGGCATCGTGACGGCGATCTTCGAGTGGGGCTGGCTCGCGGATGCGCTGGGTGTGGCCAAGGTGGGCCCGGTGATCAGCTTCTTCCCGATCCTCCTGATGGCGGTGCTGTTCGGCCTGGCGATGGACTACCAGGTGTTCCTGGTGTCGCGGATGCGCGAGGAGTTCGTGAAGAGCGGCGACCCGCACATCGCGGTGCGCCACGGCTTCATCGGCGCCGCGCGTGTGGTGACCGCGGCGGCGTGCATCATGTTCGCGGTGTTCGCCTCCTTCGTGCCGGGCGGCAACGCCGTTCTGCAGCCGATCGCGCTGGGCCTGGCCGCCGGCGTGTTCATCGACGCCTTCCTGGTGCGGATGACGCTCATCCCGGCGCTCATGATGCTGCTCGGCCGGGTGGGCTGGGCACTGCCGGCGCCGCTGCGGCGTGCGCTGCCGAACGTCGACCTCGAGGGCGAGGGCGTGCGGGAGATGCTCGACGCCTCGGCGTGGCGCCCGCTCGACGAGGACGGGCGTCCGTTCGCCCTGGCGGCGGAGCGCGCGATCCTCGAGGCGGCCGAGTCGGCCTCGTTCGGGGTGCGGGCCGCGCCGGGCGATCTCGTGATCGTCACCGGAGCCGCGTCGACGCATCCGGAAGCCGTGGTCGCCGCGTTGGCCGGCCGCCAGCGGGTGCTCTCGGGGCACCTGCGTGTGCTCGACGAACCGCTGCCGTTCCGGGCTGCGGCCCTGCGCCGGCACTCGGTGCTCGTGGTGCGGCCCGTGGGGGCGGATGCCGACGCCGGCTCGGTGGCCGTGCGCCTGCCGCTTCCGCCCGGGGCGCTCAGCGTGCTCGAGCGCCTGCGCTGCGACCTCGGCGCCGAACTCGACGAGCTGTGGGGTGCGGCGGTGGCCCAGGAGTGGAGCTACCAGCTCGCGGTGGCCGCCGTGTCGACGGTGCGGCTGATCGCGCTCGATGCCACCGGCATCCCGACGGCCCACCTGCAGCACGCGCTCGACATCGTGCAATCGGCCCTGCCGTCCGGCACCACCGTGGCCGTTGCGCATCACGGCGCCCGGCTCGAGATGGGCCCACGGACGGTGGTGGTCGTGGAGCTGCGGCCGGCCCCGCTCGTGCCGGAGGAGCCGCTCGAACCGGCGGAGCTGCTGCCGGCGCGGGCCGAGGTGCCGGCCGCGGCGGCCGAATCGGAACCCGACCCGAACGCGGATCCCGAACCCAAGGCGGACCCCGACCCGAACGCCGATCCTGACCCGAACGCGGATCCCGACGCGAAGGCGCATCCGCAATCCAACCCCAACTCCGGAGAAGAGGTGACCGCATGACGAGGCTCTCCTCGCTCGTGAGACGCGGCGACACCGCAGCGCTGTCGCCCGTGGCCCGGCGCGTGGCCATCGCGCTGGCGGTGCTCACGCCGCTGCTGATCGCCGGTGTGGCCGTGACCGCGCTCGTGTCGCCCACGCAGTCGGCGGCCGCGCCATCCGGACCCGCGCTGCCTGCCGCCGTCGTGAACCTCGACCAGATGGTGCAGATCGACCAGAACGGCACCCAGACGCCCGTGCTCGCCGGCAAGCTGCTGGTGAGCGAGCTGACCTCCGGCACCTCGGGTCAGGGTTTCACGTGGAACGTGACGGATGCCGACACCGCGTCGAGCGGACTGAAGTCGGGGCACTTCGCCGCGGTCGTCACCATTCCGGAGAACTTCTCGGCGTCGTATGTCTCGATCTCGGGATCGAACCCGGTGCAGGCGCAACTGCAGGTTCAGACGAATGGGGCCAACAGCTACGTGACCGAGATGCTCGCGAGCGCGCTCTCGACGAACCTCCAGGCCGCGATGTCGACGCAGGTGACGAAGCAGTTCGTGACGTCGAGCCTCGGCGCGTTCTCCACGCTGCACGACCAGATCGGCCAGGCCGCCTCGGGCGCCCAGCAGCTCGCGACCGGGGCGGGGCAGCTCTCGACCGGGGCGGCGCAGCTCGCCAGCGGCGCCGGGCAGCTCTCCACCGGGATCGCGAGCGCGGCGAGCGGCAGCGTGCAGCTCGACGCCGGGGCGCAGGCGCTCGCCGGGGGGCTGGATGCGATCAGCACGGCCACGACCGACCTGCCGACGTATGCGAATCTGCTCTCCGAGGGATCCAGCGGCGTCACCGCCGGGATCGGCGTGCTGAAGCAGCGCCTCGGCGATGAAGCGGTGAAGAGCCTCGGCGTCGACGACAGGCTGCGCCTCATCGGGGACGGCCTGACGACGCTGCGCGCCGACGCCCCCACCCTCACTCCTGACGAGGTGCAGGCGCGACTCGACGTCATCATCGCTCAGCTGGACACCGCTCGCGCAGAGTCCCTGGGCACCACGGCCGGGCTCGGTCTGGACGCACTCGGAGTCACCGTGCTGGAGGCGTTCTCCACCGAGGTCAGCGACGGTCAGGCCAAGTTCGCGGCCGACCTCCCCCAGCTCACCGACGGCATCGCCCAGGCCTCGAGCGGCGCCACCCAGCTGGCGGCCGGCACGAGTGCGCTCTCCAGCGGCCTCGGGCAGCTCGCCACGGGCGGCGCCCAGCTCGCCGACGGCGCAGCGCAACTCGCCCCGGGGGCCGCGCAACTCGCATCCGGAACCACGCAGCTCGCCTCGGGGCTCGGCCAGGCCGCGACGGCCATCCCGAGCTACACGACGGCGCAACAGGACACCATCTCCACCGTCGTCGCGAACCCCGTGGTGACCCAGAAGTCCGACATCGCGGCGCTGCCCTCGCCCGCGGCGGCGATCGCCGCGGTGGCGGTGCCGCTCGCGCTCTGGATCGGCGCCTTCGCCGTGTATCTGCTCCTCGTGCCGTTCACCCGCCGGGCGCTCGCGTCGACCGCCTCGACCTTCCGGGTGGTGACCGGAGCGCTTGCGCCGGCGCTGCTGCTTGGGCTCGTGCAGGCGGTGGTCGTTGCCGTCGTGATGTTCTTCGTGGGGGCCGATCCGGCCCACCTCGCGGGCAGCGTGCTGTTCTCGCTCTTCCTCTCGGCGGTGTTCGTGATGCTGCACCAAGGCCTCGTGGCGCTGTTCGGGCAGGCGGGGCGCCTGCTCTCGCTCGGCCTCATCGTGGTGCAGGTGGCCGCGGCCGCCGTGATCATCCCGAACGGACTGAGTTCGCCGCTCTACACCGGGCTCTCGACCGTGTTGCCGCTGGCGCATGCCATCACGGGCATGCAGGCGTTGATCGGCGGCGGATCGCTCGCCGTGGTGGCGCGGGAAGCGGTCGTGCTGCTCGTGTTCGCGGCCGTCGGGCTCGTGTTCAGCATCATCGCGGTGGTGCGGGCTCGCTCCCGCAGCCTCGTGACGGTCACGGTGCCGGCGGCCCCCACCCCACCCGTGGCAGCCCTCACGCCATAGCCCGCCGGGCCGTCAGGGCTCGTCGGGTGGGGGCACGTGGGCTGGCGTCAGGCCGCAGCGGAAGCCTTCGCCTCGGCGAGGTCGAGGAACAGCTCGGTGTTGAAGCGGTAGGCCACGAGCACCTCGTCGATGACCCGCTCGCGCTCGGCGTCGTCCCAGTCGACCGCGTCGAGCTGCGTGCGGTAGGTCTCCTTGAACTCCTTCGGCTTGGCGATGTCACCGAAGAGGTAGAAGCCCACGCCGTTGGTCTCGAAGCCGAACTGGCGCTGCATCAGGGTGCGGATGATCTGGCCACCCGAGAGATCGCCGAGGTAGCGCGTGTAGTGGTGGGCGATGAACCCGCCGTTCCAGGTGGCCGCGACCTCGTTGATGCGCTTCACGTACCGGGCCGTCGTCGGCAGCGGCGTGATCTGCTTGCGCCAGTCCTCGCCGATCAGAAAGCGCAGGTCTTCTTCGATCGCGGGCAGGCGGGTGAGCTTGGGGCTGATGAACTCGGCGGCCACCGGGTCGTTCTTCATCCGATCCGCCGCGGCCTCGAGGGCCTCGTAGATGAAGAAGTGCTGAGCCACGAGGGCGACGTAGTCGTCGCGCGTGCCCTTGCCGCTCATCAGTTCGGTCATGAAACCGGCGCCTTCGCTGTCGCTGTGGCCGGTCCAGGTACGCTCGCGGAGCGCTTGCGAGAAGGGGATTACAGCAGGCATTCGGTGATTCCCATGCGGTCGAGTCAAGTAAGTGTTACCTAACCTAGCGGAAGACGGCCCGCCGCAACCTTGGTATTCGTCAGGAATGTGGGCGGGGTTCGACGCCGAGCACCGCGCACGCGGCGTCGTAGAGCGCGACGATCTCGCGACGCACCTCGGCGCGTTCCGTGATACTGCCCGCGGGCCACGCCACGAAGGCGTTCGAGGTGGAGCCGTCGACGGTGACCTGCCAGCGGCCGCCTTCGCCGTCGAGGTCGATCATGGTGCTGGCCGAGGCATCCGGATTCACGAAGGCGCGGGCGATGAGCAGGTTGTCGTCGGTGTGGTCGCCGTTCATGTGGCGCAGGATGGCGCCGACGACGTCGGGAGAGAATGTGGTCACGAAGGGCAACCTTACCCAGAGCGGGAGACCCTGGTCGAGAGGGCGGGTTCGGTCGGAGGACCGGTCAGTCGAGCAGCTGCGCCTGCAAGAAGTACGTCGAGCGGGCGAAGGCGAGCGCGGCGGCGTTCTTGTCGAGCAGCTCGAGCATGGTCGCGTTCGCGAAGCCCTCGTGGGCGGCCGCGTAGCGGTGCTGCGTGACCGGAGTGCCGTGCTCCTTGAGCCGGCTCACGAACTCGTCCACCGCGAGGGACTCGGCACGATCGTCGTCGGCTCCAGCCCGGTGCACGAGCACGGGGCACGGGATGATGCCGGCCTCGTCGTCGCCGAGCGTCGCGTAATAGGCGACCACCGCATCCGCCGCCCCGCTCTGCGCGAGCCGCAGCGCGAGCCGGCCGCCGAGGCCGAGACCGATGAGCCCCACCCGGGTGGCGCCGTGGCCACGCACGAGCGCCACCGCGTCGTCGAGGGCGGCGAGAGCGAACCCCGGGTCGAGGCGCGCGGCGAGCTCGGCGGCCCCGGCGGCCTGGATGGTGGCCCGGCCGTCGAAGAGATCGGGGACCGCCACGAAGAACCCCTGATTGGCGAGGGATTTCGCGTATGCCTCGAGATAGGGCAGGCGACCGTAGTCGTCGTGCACGATCACGATACCGGGGCGGCCGGGCTCACCGAACTCGAGCGGCCACCCCGGTGACGGGATGTCGACGAATTCGGCCACGGATCCTCCGCTCGGTTGCGTCAATTGTGGCACGCAGGCCCGGATCAGCGCGGGCGGCGGAGCCGGTCGACGTGCATCGCGGTCTGCGCGAGCGCGGAGAACAGCAGGAAGTCGTGCAGCTTCGCCCATCCGGCCGACCAGGTGATCGAGCTCGCGACCGCCCAGATGCCGGCATCCGGATGCGCGTCGAGCGCCGTTTCGACCTGCGAGGCGCGCCGCAGATGGTGGGCCCGCATGTCGCGGCAGCGCTCGGCGAGTCCGCGGAAGCGGTAGCCGTGGCCGGGGAGGGTGTCGTCGTAGTCGTCGTAGTCCAGCACGGCGTCGAGGGAGTTCAGGTAGTCGTCGATCGGGTTGGTCGCGGTCGGTCCGCCGAGCCCGATGCCGGGGAAGACCGTCGGCAGAACGTGGTCGCCGGTGAAGAGGTGGCGCTGGCTCCGGTCGTCGAGGCAGAGGTGCCCGGGGGTGTGGCCGGGTGTGTGTCGCGCACGGATCCGGCGGCCCGGGATGTCGAGCTCTTCGTCGTGCTCCACCAGCAGGTCGGCGGTGAACGGCTTGAGGGTGTCGCTGCGCCGGGCCACCCGCTCCAGTTCGGGGCGCCGATCGGCGGGCACGCCCCACTCCTCCGACAGCTGCAGCTGTGTCTGCACGCGGTCGCTCACGCTCGCGACCAGGGCATCCGCCGCGGCCTGTTCGGCGCGGTGCATGACCACCGGCGCGCCCGTGCTCTGCTCGCGGAGCCGCTCGGCCAGACCGAGGTGGTCGGGGTGCAGGTGCGTGATGATGATGGAGGCGACGTCGCCGGGCTGCGCGCCCAGCCGCGCGAGCGCCTCTTCGAGCCGCGCCCAGTTCTCGTCGGAGCCCCAACCCGGGTCGATCACGTGTATGCCGCTTCGGGAATCCTTCATGAGATAGCCGAGCGTGTAGGGCACGGTTCCGGCGGGTACGGGCTGCGGGAGGGTCCAGGTGTACTCGCCGACCTGCTCGGTCACCGGCAGCCGCCGGTCGTTGGAGGCCGCGAACTCAGCCGGACTGGTGGGGATCATCGCCGCTCGACCGGCTCAGGGGAGCAGGGCGACGGTGTCGAGGAAGAGCCGCGCGTAGCGCCCGGCGTCGACATCGAGGGCCACGTCGATCGAAACCGCCGCCGTGGCGCCGCCGTGGTTCGCGTCCTCACCGGCGCGCTGCCGGCGATCGACGATGGTCTGGCCGCGGCCGTCGCCCGACAGCTGCACCCGCACGGGCCGGTGCTCGACGCGCAAGGCCCCGGGGTCGACGAGCGCGCAGACGGCGCCGGCATCGCCGATGTGCCCGGCGTAGCCGTCGGGGTCGGCCTCGCCGTCGACGTCGTCGGCCATCTGGAAGTAGAGCAGCGCGCCGGCGAGGCGGGAGGATGCGCCGGGCGCGGCCCGCAGGGCATCGGCGTCGGCCTGATCGATGGTGACCTGGTTGAAGACGTCGAGGCCGTACATGAAGCAGGGCGCGCCGGAGTCGATCACGATGGCCGCGGCCTCCGGGTCGTGCCACACGTTGAACTCGGCCACCGGAGTCGCGTTGCCCCCGGACGCGGAACCGCCCATGAAGAGGATGCGCTCGATGTGGGGAACGACCTCGGGGTACTGGCGCAGCAGCAGGGCGAGATTCGTCTGCGGAGCGAGCGCGATGATGGTGACCGGCTCGGCGGCGGCGAGTAGGGTGTCGCGCAGCAGGTCGACGGCGTGGCGCGCATCCGGAACCCGGGTGGTAGCCGGAAGGGCCACGCCGCCGAGGCCGTCGCTGCCGTGCACGTGCGAGGAACGGGGCGGCTCGATGAGCGGTCGCACGGCGCCCGCGGCCACGGGAATGGCCGGGGCCCCCGCCGTGTCGAGAACCCGCAGGGTGTTGTTCACGACGTTCTCGAGCGAAGTATTCCCCGCGACGCATGTGATGGCGAGCAGGTCGATGTCGGGGTGGGCGACGGCGAACAGGATGGCCATCGCGTCGTCGATCCCGGTGTCGACGTCGAGCAGAACAGGTACGGTCACAGGGCCAATCTACCCGGCTGGAGGGCTTGCGCCGTGACCTCCCGCACGAAGCCCTGCAGCCGCTGGTAGACCTCCTGTGACTCCGGGTAGCGGGAGTCCTGCTGCCAGGTGTGCAGGGTGTTCGTGTTCGCGTGATCGTAGATGAGGGCATCCACTCGCACCCCGTGCTCGCGCAGTCGCGCGATGAAGTTGAGGTTGGCGCCGTAGAAGTAGTCGCGCTCGGAGGTGCTCACGAACACGGGAGGAAAGGCCGAATCGAGCCACTCGATGGGCGAGAGGTAGGCGGCCGCGCGGCGCAGGTCGCCGCGCGTGCGCCTGCCCGTCGCGGTAGTCCCGGGATGCGGCAGCAGCATCCGCACGAAGGCCAGGCTGAGGATGAACCCGCGCTCGAACATCACTGAGAAGTCGACCACGCTGCAGTGCTGCACGAGCCCGCGCAAGACCTCACGCGGCGCCGCGGGCTCGAGCCCGTAGTGCTCGGCGAGCTCGGGTCGGAAGTGCGCCGCCGCGAGCAGCGCCGAGATCTGGCCGCCGGCCGAGTCGCCGCCGAGCACGATGCGAGACGGGTCTCCGCCGAACTCCGCGATGTTCGCGGTGACCCAGGCGAGGGCGGCGTTCGCGTCGTGCAGCATGTGGGTCATCGTGAACTGCGTGGCGCGCCGATAGTTGACGTTCACCACCACCATGCCTCCGAGCGCCTGGCTCGCGCAGTACTTCGTGAGCGAGCGTTTGTCGCCGGAGGTCCAGCCGCCGCCGTGGAAGTAGACGTAGACGGGGAGGCCGGCGGTGGGCGGACCTCCATCGTCGGACTCGGACGCGGACGCGGACGCGGACTCGGACGCGCTCGCGTCCGTGGTCGCGGATGCGGGCGCCTCCCGGGGCGAGATGACGTCGAGCCGGTGGGCGCGGATCCCGTCGCCCACGAAGTCGATGTCGAAGCGGTAGTCGACCGCCGTGATCGGGTCGGCGTTGAAACGGGTGTGCTCGCCGCGGCTGACGGCGTGCATGAGCAGGCGCCACACCCAGACGGGAACGCGCCGGATGAAGGCGGTTCCGCTCTTCACGGAGGTCCAGTTCCAGCGTCGCGGGAGGGGCATCCGATGGGCTGCCACGGTGTTCATGCGGGCGACGCTACGCGCGCTGCCGGTGAGGGGGCTGTGCCTCCGGTGTCAGTCCGATCCGTGTTCCGTGCCGGTCAGTGCTTCGCGCGCGTCGACCAGAGCGCCCAGGCCACGAGCACGGGCTGGAAGAGCAGGCGGAGGGCGCGCTTGCGATCGGTGTCGAGCCCGAAGGCGTCGCGCTCGTTGAGCCACTGCGAGATGTTGCCGGGGAAGATCGCGGTGAAGAACAGGGCGGCGACCGTGCCGACCGCCCTCTGCTTCTTCGGGAGGGCGATGAGGGCGCTGCCGAGGGCGATCTCGACGACGCCCGACGCGAGAACCACGGTGTCGGTGTCGAGCGGCACCCATTCCGGCACCTGGGCCTGGAAGTCCTTGCGGGCGAAGCTCAGGTGGCTGGTGCCGGCGAACACGAGAGCGGCGCCGAGCGCGATGCGGCCGATGGTGCGGGCGACGGAGGGGGATGCGGGCATACGCACATCCTGCACCCGCCGGGGGCGCTGCCGCGAGGCGAACCCGTGAAATCTGCGAGAGCGGATGACGGGAATCGAACCCGCGCTATCAGCTTGGGAAGCTGAAGTTCTGCCATTGAACTACATCCGCGTATGGTGCAGAACCGAGGATAGCAGGAGCGCCGTTACACTGACTCCGTGCTCCTCTCCGACCGCGACATCCGCACCCAGCTCCGCGAGAACCGGGTCAGCCTCGAGCCCTACGATCCGGCGATGCTGCAGCCCTCGTCCATCGACGTGCGCCTCGACCGGTACTTCCGGTTGTTCGACAACCACAAGTACCCCTTCATCGACCCGGCCGAGGACCAGCCGGAGCTCACGCGGCTGATCGAGACCAAGCCCGACGAGCCGTTCATCCTGCACCCGGGTGAGTTCGTTCTCGGCAGCACCTACGAGCGCGTGGGCCTGCCCGACGACATCGCGGCCCGCCTCGAGGGCAAGAGCTCGCTCGGCCGGCTCGGGCTGCTCACCCACTCCACCGCGGGCTTCATCGACCCCGGCTTCAGCGGCCACGTCACGCTCGAGCTCAGCAACGTCGCGACGCTGCCGATCAAGCTGTGGCCGGGCATGAAGATCGGCCAGCTGTGCTTCTTCCAGCTCTCGAGCCCCACCGAGAAGCCCTACGGCTCGAGCCAGTACAACTCGCGGTACCAGGGTCAGCGAGGCCCGACCGCGTCACGCTCGCACCTGAACTTCCACCGCAGCGACGTCTCAGCCAACACCGACGGCGCCCTCGGCGGCTGAAACGACGGAGGTGCAGGCCGGATGCGGGCCCAGGCTCCGTCGTCTCAGTGAAGGCCCCCGAAACTCCGTCGATGCGGGCGGGCGCGTGGCGCATCCGGAGCGGGGGCGGCGTCACGCCACCTAGGCGGTCGCGCCGCCCGGCAGGCCCGCGGCGCCGAGGCGCGTCGCCCCGCGGGAGCGCTCGCGCTGCTCCTCGAGGGCGGCCGCGAACTCCGCCTCCCAGTCGTCGGCCACCTCGATGCCGAGCCGCCGCGCCTCTTCGACGCTCAGCTCCTTCGGGAACCCGTAGGTGTCCGAGAGCCGGAACACGTCGCGCCCGGTGATCGAGGCCACCTCCCACTCGGCGAGCGTCTGCAGCCCGCCGTCGAGCGTGCGCCGGAAGGCGTTCTCCTCCTTCACCAGCACGGCGATGACCTCTTCGCGCGAGGCCGCCACCTCGGGGTAGTCGGCCGCGTAGAGGTCGGCGATCACCGGCACCACGACCTCGAAGAAGTTCTCGGTGAGGCCGAGCGAGAGCGCGAGCCGGATGGCGCGCCGCAGCAGCCGCCGCATCACGTAGCCCTGCTCCTTGTTCGAGGGCCGCACGCCGTCGACGGCGAGGAAGGTGGCTCCGCGCAGGTGGTCGGCGATGATCCGCATCGACGCCGTCTCGTCTTCGTAGCGGCGTCCGGTCAGCTCCTGCAGCGACTCGATGATCGGCCACAGCAGCGAGATGCGGAACACGTCGTCCGACTCGATCGAGGCCGCCGCGATGCGCTCGAGCCCGCCGCCGAAGTCGACGTTGCGCCGCGCGAGCTCCTCGAACGAGCCGTCGTCGAGGCGCCGGTACTGCATGAACACCTGGTTGCCGATTTCCATGAACTGCCCGCCGTCGCTGGCCGGATGCGCGAGGCCGAACGACGCATCCTGCTTCTCGGGTCCGAAGTCGTAGAACACCTCGCTGTCGGGCCCGCACGGGTCGCCGATGGGCGTGGCCGCCAGCGATCCGCCGCGCGACCACCAGTTCTCGCCGCCGTCGTAGAAGAAGATGCGCTCGCCCGGATGCACGCCTCGCGCATCCCCGTCGGCCTGCGAGCCGATCACGGCGATGCCGTTCGAGACGCCGCGCTCGCCGAAGACCTTCTGCCAGATCGAGGCGGCCTCTTCGTCGCGCGGGATGCCGTTCGCCTCGTCGCCGATGAAGCAGGTGACGTAGAGCTTCTCCGGGTCGAGCCCCACCGTGTCGACCAGGAACTCGAAGAACCAGCGGATCTGGTCCTCCTTGAAGTAGTCGCCCAGGCTCCAGTTGCCGAGCATCTCGAAGAAGGTGGTGTGGCGATTGTCGCCGACCTCGTCGATGTCCTGCGCCCGCACGCAGGGCTGCGAGTCGGTCAGCCGCGTGCCGGCCGGATGCGTCTCGCCGAGCAGGTAGGGAAGGAGCGCCTGCATCCCGCTCCCGGTGAAGAGCGTGCTGGTGTCGCCGCGCGGCACCAGATTCGCTCGGTCGATGACGGTGTGGCCGTGGCCCTCGAGGGAGGCCAGGTAGGAGTTGCGGATCTCGTGGGCGTCCATGAGATCAGCATGCCAGAGGGCCGCTTCGCTCGGGAGCCATGCGCCGCGGGCAGCTACGGCAGTTCGGGCAGTTGCGGCAGCTGCAGCGCGAGCCACGGGCTGAACGCCCACGGCGTGAGGGCCACCGCGAGCTGCACCTCGGTGGTCTCGGCCCAGTGCCATTCGGCGACCTCGGCCGGATTCGGCTCGAGCGGCCCGGCCGCACGCGCGGTGTAGACGGGGCAGATCTCGTTCTCCACGATCCCGGAGGCGTCGATCGCGAGATACCGGAAGTCCGGCAGGGCCAAGGTCAGCTCCGCCAACTCGAGACCGAGCTCGTCGCGCGCCCGCCGGCGCACCGCATCCGCCATGTCCTCCCCCGGCGCGGGATGCCCGCAGAACGAGTTCGTCCACACCCCGGGCCAGGTGAGCTTGCCGAGCGCCCGCCGCGTCACGAGGATGCGACCGGCCTCGTCGAACACGTGGCAGCTGAACGCGAGGTGCAACGGGGTGTCGTCGGAATGCACGGTCCGCTTGTCGGCCACACCGATCGGCGACCCGTCATCGGCAAGCAGGACGACCTGTTCGGAGTACGTGCTCATTTCACTATTGTCCTTTATTACCAGGTTGCCATGTAACGTGGGTTTGTGGACACGCACGATCTGCTCGCGGTGTCGGAGCGCCGACAACAGCGTGTCGAGCGCGTCCTGGCAGCGTTCTTCAGCGATTCCCACTATCGGGCCAAAGCCCTCGGAGCGCCATACGCCGCCCTCTGGGAGACCCTCGAGCGCAACACCACCGGCGGCAAGCGCTTCCGCCCGCGCATGGTGATGGCCGCCTACGAGGCCCTCGGCGGGGTCGATCTCGACGCGGCCGCCCACGTGGGCGCGGCGTTCGAACTGCTGCACACGGCGCTCATCGTGCACGACGACGTGATCGACCGCGACTTCGTGCGGCGCGGCGGCCCGAACGTCTCGGGCAGCTACCGCGACATCGCGCAGACCGCGGGCATCCCGATGCCGATCGCCGAGCACCGCGGGATGTCGGTGGCCGTGATCGCGGGCGACCTCGCCCTCTTCAATGCCTACCGCCTCATCGACCGATCCGGTGCCGAGGGAATCCTGCGCACCCGGCTGCACGACCTCCTCGACGAGGCCATGTTCACGGCGGCCGCAGGGGAGCTGTACGACGTCGACTTCTCCATCCGCAGCGAACCGCCGACCGTCGACGAGATCCTCGACATGGAGCGCCTCAAGACCGCCGTGTACTCCTTCGAGGGGCCGCTGCAGGCCGGTGCGGTGCTCGCGGGCGCCCCGCGCGATGCGGTGGAGGCGCTCGGAGCCTTCGGACGCAACATCGGCATCGCCTACCAGCTCGTCGACGACCTGCTCGGCGTCTTCGGAGACGAGGATGCCACGGGCAAGACCACCCTCGGCGACCTGCGCGAGGGCAAGCGCACGGTCGTCATCGCCCACGCGGCGACGCATCCGGAGTGGGAGTCGGTGGCCGGGCTCTTCGGGTCGCCCGGCTTGACCCCGGGCGACGCCGACCGCATCCGCGCCGTTCTCGAGTCGACCGGCTCGCGCCGATTCACCGAGGCGCTCTCCCGCGACTTCGCGAACCGCGCCTGGGAGGCGCTCGTCGACCCGGCGCTGCCCGACGCGGTGCGGGAGGAGTTCCGGCCGATCGTCGCCGCGGTGCTCGGGCGGGTGCGATGAGCGGCACCGACCCGCGCCGCGACGAGCGGATGCGCGGAGCGAGCGCGGGCGATGCGCCGAGCCTCTACGACCAGGTCGCGATGGAGACCTCCTCGGTGGTGATCCGCCGGTACTCGACCTCCTTCGGCCTCGCGTCCCGCCTGCTCGCGCAGCCGGTGCGGCAGGACGTCGAGAACATCTACGCGCTCGTGCGCATCGCCGATGAAGTGGTCGACGGCGTCGCGGCCTCGGCGTCGCTGGCGCCGGCCGAGATCTGCGCCCGCCTCGACGCTCTCGAACGCGAGACCGTCACGGCCATGCACTGCGGCTACAGCACCAACCTCGTGGTGCACGCCTTCGCCTGGACCGCCCGCCGCGCCGGCTTCGGTGAGGAGCTGACGGCGCCGTTCTTCCGCTCGATGCGCTCCGACGTCTCCGAGACCCGCCACACGCCCGAGAGTTTCGACGACTACGTCTACGGCTCGGCCGAGGTGGTGGGGCTGATGTGCCTGGCCGCGTTCCTGCGCGGAGTCCCTGTGGGTGAGGCGGAGCGCACGCGCCTCGCCGACGGCGCCCGGCACCTCGGTGCGGCGTTCCAGAAGATCAACTTCCTGCGCGACCTGGCGGCCGACTTCGGCGCGCTCGGGCGCAGCTACTTCCCCGGCATCGACGTCGAGACGTTCAGCGAGGCCGAGAAGGAGCGCATCCTGGACGACATCGACGACGATCTGCGGATCGCGCGCTCCTGCCTCCCCGGACTCCCCGCCTCGAGCCGGCGGGCCGTCGCGCTCGCGCAAGGGCTGTTCGAGGAGCTCACGGATCGACTGCGCGCCACGCCGGCATCCGTACTCGCGGCCACGCGCATCCGGGTTCCGAACCCCGTGAAGGCGAGAATAGCTGCAGGGGCCGCGCTCGGGCGGCTGCCCAAGGCGAGCAGCGCACGCGCTGCCCGTGGCGAACACGAGGGAGACACGATCCAGTGACCGCGAGCAACGACAGCGCCCGGCGGGCGATCGTGATCGGCGGGGGCATCAGCGGGCTGGCGACCGCCGCGCTCCTCGCGCGCGAGGGCCACCACGTCACCCTCCTCGAGAAGAACGATGCTGTCGGCGGGCGCGCCGGGGTCTGGGAGCGCGACGGGTTCCGTTTCGACACCGGGCCCTCGTGGTATCTCATGCCCGAGGTGTTCGACCACTTCTTCAAGCTGCTCGGCACCAGTGCGGAGGCCGAGCTCGAGCTCGTGAAGCTCGAACCGGGCTACCGCGTCTACTTCGAGGGGGAGTTCGCCCCCGTCGACATCGCCGCCGGCCGCGACGAGAACCTGGAGCTCTTCGAATCGATCGAGCCGGGCTCCGGCGTGCGGATGGCGGGCTACCTCGACTCGGCCGAGGAGACCTACGCGCTCGCCAAGGAGTACTTTCTCTACTCCACCTTCGAGAAGATCTCGCCCTTGCTCGCCGGCCCCGTGCTGCGGCGGCTCCCCCGACTCACCCGCCTGCTCACCGAACCCCTCGCCGGTTTCGCGGCGCGCACGGTGCGAGACCCGCGGCTGCAGCAGGTGCTCGGCTATCCGGCCGTCTTCCTCGGCAGCTCGCCGTATTCCGCTCCGAGCATGTATCACCTGATGAGCCATCTCGACCTCGATGAGGGCGTGCTCTACCCGATGGGCGGACTCGCCACGGTCATCGAGGCCGTCGAGCGACTCGCCGTGGCCGAGGGCGTGGAGATCGTGACCGGCGCCGCGGTGTCGCGGATCGTGATGGCGGTCGACGACGCGGAGGCGGCATCCGCTGCCCCGTCGGGCCCGGTCGATGTCTACGACTACGAGACCACGGAGTTCGACACGAACGTCATCGACCGTGACGAGCTCCGGCGGGTGCTGGCGGGCGAGGCCTCGATCGCGCCCGTTCCGGCGCCGGAGCCCGACGAGGTGCCGGACGGACGCAGCGGCCGTCCGCGCGTGGGCGGCGTGCACTACACCGACGCGGCCGGCCGCGCCCACTCGCTCGACGGCGAACTCGTGGTCTCCACCGCGGATCTGTGGCACACCGAGACGGCCCTGCTGCTGCCGGAGCTGCAGACCTACCCCGAGAGCTACTGGGAGAAGAAGACGGCGGGCCCCAGCGCTCTGCTCGTGCTGCTCGGAGTCGAGGGCGAACTGCCGGAGCTCGAGCACCACACCCTCTTCTTCACGAAGGACTGGAAGGGCTCTTTCGAGAAGATCTTCGGCACGGGCCCCGGCCACCAGACCTCGGTGCCCGAGCCCGCCTCGCTCTACGTCTGCCGGCCCAGCGCCACCGACGACTCCGTCGCGCCCGCCGGTCACGAGAACCTCTTCGTGCTGGTTCCCCTCCCCGCAGACCCCTCCATCGGCGCCGGCGGCATCGACGGCGCCGGGGATCCCCGGGTGGAGCAGCTCGCCGACGCCGCCATCGCGCAGGTGGCGGAATGGGCGGGCATCCCCGACCTGGCCGAGCGCGTGGTGCTGCGCCGCACGGTCGGGCCCGCCGACTTCGCCGCCGACCTCAACTCCTGGCAGGGCACTGCCCTCGGCCCCGCACACACCCTGCGGCAGAGCGCCATGTTCCGCGCCCGCAACGCGAGCACCAAGGTCGACGGCCTCTACTACGCCGGCGGCTCCACCACGCCCGGCATCGGCCTGCCGATGTGCCTCATCAGCGCCGAACTCGTCATCAAGCGGTTGCACGGCGACACCACTACCACCGCGCTGCCCGAGCCGCTGCGGCCGCTCGGCGCGGGCCCGGTGCAGCCGAGCGGCGCCTGAGGGCGGAGCCGGCCATGGGCATCCTGTATCTGGCGGCGCTGCTGATCTCGCTCACGGGAATGGTGGTGATCGACCGCCGCTGGCGGCTGTTCCTGTTCGCGCGGCCGGTGCGGGCGGTCGTGGTGCTCGCCATCGGGGTGGCGTTCTTCGTGGTGTGGGATCTCGCGGGCATCGGGCTCGGCATCTTCTTCCGCGGGGAGACGGCGTTCATGACGGGCCTCCTGCTCGCGCCCGAGCTGCCGCTCGAGGAGCTGTTCTTCCTCACCCTGCTCTGCTACCTCACCATGGTCGTGTTCTGCGGGGCGCAGCGGATGCTCGCCCGCCCGCGCTCCGGCCGCGCCGGCCGCGGCGCCCGGCTGAACGTGCACCCGCCTCACGGGGGTGGCTCATGAGCTACTGGGCCCTCAACCTCGTGTTCCTCGCGGTCGTCGCCGCCACAGGAATCGCCGCCGCGATCGTGGCCGTGGTGGGCCGGGCCCCGGATGCGCTCCGCCGGCTGGCGGCACCGCTCGGCATCACCGCGGCCGTGCTGCTCGCCCTCACCGCGCTGTTCGACAACGTCATGATCTCGGTGGGCCTCGTCGGCTACGACCCCGAGCTCATCTCCGGCGCGTTCGTGGGCATCGCCCCCCTGGAGGACTTCGCCTACGCCATCGCGGCCGTGGTGCTGCTGCCCTCGGTCTGGACGCTGCTCGGCGCCGACCGCAAGGAGCCCTCGTGATCCGCCAGCTGCTGCTCTCGTCGCGCCCGCTCTCGTGGGTGAACACGGCCTTCCCGTTCGCGGCCGGCTACCTCATGACCACGCGCGAGGTCGACCTGGTGTTCGTGCTCGGCACGCTTTATTTCCTGATTCCCTACAACCTCGCGATGTACGGCATCAACGACGTCTTCGACTACGAGTCCGACCTGCGCAACCCGCGCAAGGGCGGGGTGGAGGGTGCGGTGCTCGACCGTTCGCTGCACCGGCCGACCCTGGTGGCGGTGGCCGTGACGAACATCCCGTTCCTGGCGTTCCTCGTGGTGGTGGGCTCGCCGCTCTCGTGGCTCGTGCTCGCCGTGAGCATCTTCGCGGTCATCGCCTACAGCGCGCCCCGTCTACGGTTCAAGGAGCGGCCGTTCCTCGATTCGCTCACCTCCAGCACGCACTTCGTGAGCCCGGCCGTCTACGGCCTCGTGCTCGCCGGTGCCGTGTTCACCCCCGGCCTGTGGGCCGTGCTCGCCGCCTTCTTCCTCTGGGGCGTCGCGAGCCACGCCTTCGGGGCCGTGCAGGACATCGTGGCCGACCGCGAGGCCGGCATCGGCTCGATCGCCACCGTCATCGGGGCGAGGGCGACGGTGCGCTTCGCCTTCGCGGCCTACCTCCTCGGCGGGGTGCTCCTGCTGCTCACCCCGTGGCCCGGGCCGCTCGCCGCCGTGCTCGCGCTGCCCTATGCCGTGAGCGTGCTGCCGTTCTGGTCGCTCGGCGACGCGGATGCGGAGCGCGCGAACGCGGGCTGGCACCGCTTTCTCTGGCTCAATTTCGTCACCGGATTCCTGGTGACGCTGCTGCTCATCTGGAGCTGGGTGCTGCATCCGGTGGCGGGCTACTGGGTGCTGGTGCCGTAACCCTCGGCCACTGCCCGCTTCAGCGCTTCGTAGTCGGCGAGGGAGAGCTCGGCGTACGCGAGCGACCAGTCCACGACGGCGCGGTCGAACTCCCGCGAGTTGCCGAGGTAGCCGGCCACGATCGGCGCGTCGAGGCTCTGCGCGTGGGCGCGGGCCAGCGCGATGCCGCAGGCGGTGACGTAACGGGTGTACTCCGCGGGTCGGAGCCCGGTGGTCTCGATCGAACCCTTCATGTCGCGGAACTGGCGCACATAGAAGTCGTGGTCCTCGTAGCGCAGGTAGCCGAGGAACGAGTCGGAGGAGGACTGCAGGATGCGCTGGCTGGCCACCACGCGGTGCCCCTCGTGGTCGTAGGTGCCGTCGGCCGGCACCCCGCCGAACTGCTCGATCACGGAGCGCTGCGCCTCCTTCACCTGCAGCAGGAGGGGCTCCCCCGACGGGCCGGTGAGGATGAGGATGAAGCAGCGCGTGCCCACACTCCCCACCCCGACCACCCGGCGCACGACGTCGGTGAGGGTGAAGTGGGAGAGCAGCAGTGCGATGTCGGCAGGGACGGTGCTGCGGTACTGCTCGAAGAGCTCCTCCACCTCGGACTCCACCGAGGTGGCCACGTGCGTGAGCACCGGTGGGTCCTCGAGGATGAGGAGGTTTCCGTCGGCGTCGCGCGTGGAGATCTTCTCGAGGTAGGAGCGAGAGGTGCGCTTGCGGGCCTGGCGGGAGGCGCGGTCGAGCACCTTGCGGGAGGCCGCGTCGAGCGCGACCCTCGGCGACTCGGAGTCGGCGTGGTGGTAGTAGCGCTCGAGGGCGTCGAGCTGCATGAAGTCCCGCAGGGCGGTGCGGTACATGGCGGCAGCGGTGAGTGCCGACTCCTTCACGGTGCGCTCGCCGAAGCCGGCGTCGCGGGCACCGATGATCACGCTCGTGACGAGCCGCTTCACGTCCCACTCCCAGGGCCCGGCGGCCGACTCGTCGAAGTCGTTGAGGTCGAACATGAGGGTGCGCTGCGGCGAGGCGAAGAGGCCGAAGTTGCTGATGTGGGCGTCGCCGCAGGTCACGAGGTGCACGCCGGTGGCAGGGCCGGAGGCGAGGTCGGCGGCCATGATGCCCGCGGTGCCCCGGTAGAACGCGAACGGGCTCGCGAGCATCCGTTCGAGCCGCAGAGGCACGAGCTCCGGCAACCGGGTGGCGTTCTGCGCGGCGAGGATGCCGAGCGGGTCACGGCCGCCCCCGTCGACCGGCTCGCGATGCGCCGAACGGGGAACGGATGCGCGGAGCGCCCGGCCCGCCGCCATGGCCTCGTCGAGCGTGAGGTGCGGGGCGCGGGAGTGCTGCAGCCGGCTGAGGTGCGTGGTCATGCAGCAACGCTAGTCGTTCGCCTGGCGGCGCGGTGCGAGGGTGCATCGACCCGGTGGCTGGGCGATCCATCAGCCGGAGGACGGGGTCGCGGGCGCTCCGGTGGCGCGTGTGGGCGGCGTAGCGTCCGCCGCTGCCGCTGCCGGTGCCGGTGCGAGTGGCGGTGCCGGTGCGAGTGGCGGGGGTGGTGGTGGCTGAGGGCGTCGAGCGATGGGTGGAGGTCGTCGAGCGGTAGGTGCAGTGTGCGAGGCGGCGGGGTGTGGTGGCGGAGGGCGCAGGGCGACTTGGCGGCGGGTGCACGGGCGCGGGGCCTGGGCGGTGTCGATCCAGCGTGGAGGGACGAGGTGGGGTGCGCCGTGGATCATCACGAGCGTCCAGTCGGAGCGGTGCACGTTTGCGTGGTGGAAATGGCACAGCAGCACGCCGTTGTCGACGTCGGTGCGGCCGGGGAGGTAGCCCGCGGACGTCCAGCCGTCGACGTGGTGCGTCTCGCAGTAGGAGGGCGGCCGGTCGCAGCCGGGCCAGACGCATCCGCCGTCGCGCACCGCGAGAGCACGATTCTGCGCCGGAGAGAACAAGCGACGGGTCTTCGCGTGCTGCAGGATGCGGCCGTTGGCGCCGAGCACGGTGGGCACGACGTCGGCGTGGCACAGCAGTTGATCGACCGCGGCGACCGGCAGCGGATCGTCGACCCCGTCGGCCCAGGCGGCGCCGCGCTCCGTGCTGAGGTCGGCGAGGGAGACGTGCACGTTGACCGTGGGCGCACTGCCGTTGACCTTCGGCATCTCGGGTGCTGCCGCGGCGCGGCCGATCAGCTCGGTGGCGGCGTCGACGAGTTTCTGCGGGCCCGTTCGGGTGTCGCGCAGTGCGTACTCGCTGCCGTCGGGGTGGGCCTGGCCGGCGGAGCCGTCTCCGGCTCTGTCGCCGTTCCCTTGGGTGTCGACCGGGCGCACCGGGCAGGTGTTGTCGGGGTCGGCCGACTCGCCGTCGCCGTGGCCGTCGACCTCGCCGGCGGGCGCGGCCGCGAACCGCGGGGAGACCCGTGGGCTGACCAATGCCTGGAGCGCCGAGTTCCACACCGCTCCCTGCTCCGGTGTGAGCGCGAAGCGGCCGCGGATCATGCCGTCTCGGGAGCGCGACATCGTCATTCCGCGCAGTTCGCGCATCCGCTCGGCTCGTGGTGCGACACCGTCGGGGTCGAGCGCGTCTCGCACCCGCACGGCGAGTCGCGCGACCTCGTCGGCGCTGTAGCCGAGGCCGCCCTCGCTCTGGCAGGCGAGGTGCACGAGCGTGCTCTCCGCTTCGGCCAGCGCACTCGGGTCGACGCCCTGACAGGCGAGCTCGCCGAGTTCACGCGTGACGGCCGACGCGGCTTCGACGCCGAGCAGTCCGGCTTCGAGGGCCGCGCCGACCTCGGAGAACGGGCGGGTCACCGCGCCACTCAACGAGGCGCTCTCACGCAGGCGGAGCCCGAGCGCGATGCGGGCCTGCGCCTCGCGCACCGAGGTGCCGGCGACGGCGGCGAGCAGCTTGGCGGAGGTGACGAAGTTCTGAGAGCGGGCCAGACCGTCGTCGCCGAGCTCGCTGCGCGAGCGGTGGGCCAGCTCCCCCGCGAGCCGCGCGCGGCGCGCATCGACGAGCCGGCCGAGTCTTTCGACGGCGGCGACCTCAGCGAGCAGAGCCTCCGAGCACGGTTCACCGGGGCGTGGCTCGCCCCCTCCCCACCCGGGACCGCTCAACCCGGCCGCGTCGCTCCCGGCCTCGCTCCACCCGGCCGGCGGCGCGAAGAGCGCCGCGAGCATCGCGTGCGCTTCGTCGTGGGTGGGCGGCTTCTCCGTCATACGACAAGTCAAGCAGCAGCCACTGACATTCACTCAGTTTTCGGATGCGAGCGCGAGAGGGAAGAGCCGATGGGGTGAGTCAGCCGGCGTGAGCGCGCGAGCGAATTCGGGGCGGGCGGATGCCGGGTGTGCCGACTCCGGTGGCGTGGGCCATCGGCTGTGGGGCGGGCGAGGCTTGTGGTGCGGCCCTGAGGCGTGGCGCAGGAGACGAACACGGCGAGGACGGCGGGCCGCGAGTTCCCGGCCGGTCGGCCAGTACATCCGTTTCCGGGCAGGCCTCAGCGGGGCGCCCCGTGGTGGCGACGCCCCGCCTCGGTCCTCACGCGTGGCCGGCCCGGGAGGGCCTCACGCGCGACTCACTTGTCGAGTGCCTTGCGACGAGCCGCCACGATCAGGCCGAGGCCCACCAGGAGCATCGCGAGCAGACCGGCCAGGAGCGGGAACGGGTTCCCGCCCGTCAGCGCGAGGCTGCCGGAGCCGGTGCCCTGGGTTGCCGCCAGCGGCACCGAGGAGCCCGCGGCCACGGTCACCGTCGTGGTGGTCGTGGTGGTTCCGGGCTCAGCCGGGGTCGCCGGGGTTCCGGGGTCGGTCGGTCCCGTGGGGTCCGTGGGCCCAGTGGGGTCGGTCGGCCCGGTCGGGTCGGTCGGCCCGGTGGGGTCGGTCGGATCCGTGGGGTCCGTCGGTCCCGTGGGGTCGGTGGGCCCGGTCGGCTCGGTGGTGGTGGTCGATCCCGTGCTGCCCGAGTCGCCGATCACACTGATCGCGTTGCCGCCGATGGTGACGGGGATCGAGATCACCGGCACGATCTGGGTGCCGCCGAGGATGCCCCCGTCGCCGCTCGTGATCGGGGTGCCGGCGCCGCCGCCTGTGGTGGTGGTGACGTCCGATCCGGTCGAGGTGGAGTCGCCGATGACGGAGATGCCGTTGCCGCCGACGGTGACGGGGATGCCGGCCGTGACCGGCAGCTGGGTGCCGCCGAGGATGCCGTCCGAGCCGGTGGTGGTGGCCCCGGTGCCGGTGCCGCCGCCTGTGGTGGTGGTGACGTCCGATCCGGTCGAGGTGGAGTCGCCGATGACGGAGATGCCGTTGCCGCCGACGGTGACGGGGATGCCGGCCGTGACGGGCACCTGGGTGCCGCCGCCGATGCTGTCCGCGCCGGTGGTGCTGGCGCCGCTACCGGCGCTGCCGGTACCTGCCGCAGGGGCGGTGGTGGTGCTCGATCCGCTCGACGTCGAGTCGCCGATCACCGAGACGGCATTGCCGCCGACGGTCACCGGAACGCCCGCGTTCACGGGCGCCTGGGTGCCGCCGAGAACGCTGTCGCCGCCGCTCGTGCTGGGGCCGCTGCCCGAACCCGCCGCCGGCGCGGCCGGAGCCGCTCCGCCCGTGGTGTTCGAGGCATCCGTCGACGTGGAGTCGCCGGCGACCGAGATGGCGTTGCCGCCCACCGTCACCGGGATACCCAGATCGATCGGCAGCTGGGTGCCGCCGAGGATGCCGTCGGAGCCGCTCGTCGTGGCGCCGGAGCCGGCCGCTGCGGGCGCGGGGCCCGCGGTGCCGTTCGAGGCATCCGTCGTCGACGAGTCGCCCAGCACGGAGATGGCGTTGCCGCCCACTGTCACCGGAACAGCCACCGAGACCGGCGCCTGCGTGCCGCCGGCGACGCTGTCGTCGCCGCTCGTGACCGGGGCGGGATCCGTCGCCGGCTCAGCCGCAGCCGGTGCGGCGTCGGCCGGAGCCTCCGCAGCACCCCCTGCGGTCGAGTCGCTGCTGCTCGAATCGCCGAGCACCGAGATGGCGTTGCCGCCCACGGTGATCGGCACGTTCACGTCGAGCAGCGCCTGCGTGCCGCCCGCGACCGAATCCGACCCGCTGGTCGAGACGGTCACGGGCGCCGGCGCCGGCGCGGCGGGTGCCGCCTCCGACCCCGAGCTCGAGGAGTCCCCGAGAAGCGAGACCGCTGTCCCGCTCAGGTCGATCGGCACGTCGACGGTGATGAGCGCCTGGCTCCCGGATGCTACGCCGTCGTTGCCGCTGGACTCAGCGGCGTTGGCGACACCCGCACCGAGGACGCACAGGCCCCCGGTGATGAGGACTGTCCACAGTCCTCGGGACACGTACTTGTTCATGATGATTCTCCGAATCGATTGAATGAGGTGTGCTCCCGGAGGGGAGACTTCGGTCCGTGCTCCGCGCAGGGCGGAGCCGGGCTCATTCAGTCGGGGGAGGTGTCGGTCTCGAAGACCGGTGACGACGGGAGTTCGTCGTTCACCGTGCTGCCGGAAAGGGCCGAGAACGCGGGAGCGAACACCGCACCCAGCCCGAGATCGGATGCCGCGGCCGCGCCGCCGGAACCCGCCGCGGAGCCGCCGGAACCGCTCGACGACGACGGTGCGGGCATTCCCCCGCCGTTCGGGCCGAACGGCGTTCCACCCGGCCAGCCGGGCGAGCCGGAGCCGCCGCCGGACCACGGGTCGGCGGGCGAGGATTGACCCCCGGGAGAGCCGGCAGAAGCGCCGGCGCCGCCGGAAGCGGAGAGTGCGAAGCCGCCGAGTGCGGGCCCGAAGACGTCTCCGCCGGATGCCGTGGTGACGCCGACCGCAACGGCGGGCCCGCGGGGAACCGCGGGCGTCGCGGAACCGGTGCCGACGACGCCGGTCGAGGTGCCGACGCTCGTGCCCGAACCGGGAAGGTCGATGCCCGGGAAGCCCGGGATCCCGGGGATCCCACCGCTTCCGGAACCCGAGCCGGCCGGGGAGCCGGCGAGCGGCGCCGTCACGGTTCCGGCGATCGGGGCGACTGCTCCGGCCGCGCCGCCGAGGGCGGTGTCGACCGTGGCGGCAACCTGGTCGGTGAGGGATCCGACGGGCGCCGGGCCGACGATCTGAGGCACCAGGGGCAGCTGCGCGACGACGCCGTCGACCGCGTCGGCCACGGGCGTCACGATGCCGGCGACGGGATCGGAGGCGATGGCGTCGGTCGCGCCGCTCACGACATCCGGCACGGCGGCCACGACGTCCCCGACCGGTGCGGGGAGCGCATCCGCGACGGGAGCCACCACGGGCTCGACCACCGCGTCGGTGACCGGCTGCACGAGGGTCGTGTCCACACCGGAGACGGCGCCGCCGACGGCGCCGGTGAGGGCTCCGACCGTGTCGTCGAGCGACCCGACGGTCGACGACACGGCCGAGGTCACAGATCCGAGAAGCGACCCCGACGGCGGCTGCGACTCCTCGGCGGAGGCCGAGGAGGAGCCGAGGGCGATCCCGAGAATCAGCCAGCCGGTAGCGACTCCAGCGGCCGCGAGTCCGATTCGGAGAAGCCGTGGAGAGTGCTTTTCGGTTTTCCAGTCCACGACAGTCACCCCCTGCGCTGGGACTTCAGTACCTCCGACAATCGTCCTGTGTCTGCCGTGTGTCAACCCCCTGTGCCCCCGACCGGGGGACTAGGTAGAAAATAGGTAGTCGACGGATGCGGGCACGAGGAAGGCCCCGGATGTCGCCATCCGGGGCCTTCGAGAGCGAAGCGACTACGCGAGTTCGATCAGGCGATGAGGTAGTCGTGCAGCGACTCGTCGCGCAGCATCCCCAGCGCCCGGCGCTGGATCTGCCGGGCACGCTCACGGCTCACGCCGAGCGCGTCGCCGATCTGGTCGAACGACATCGGGTCTGCTCCGTCGAGACCGAAGCGCATGCACACCACGCGCGCCTCGCGCGGGGGCAGGGTGGCCAGGGCGACTGCCAGCTCCTCGTGCTGGAAGGTGGCGGCTGCGGCGTCGAAAGGCTGCGGCTGCGTCGAATCCTCGATGAGGTCGCCGAGCTCGGCGTCGTCGTCTCCCACCGGCGTGTGGATGGAGACCGTGTCGCGGCCGTGGCGCAGCAGCTCCTGCACCTTCGCCGGCGGCAGGTCGACGGCGCTCGCGATCTCGTCGATCGCGGGCTCGCGGCCCAGCTCGATCACCAGGCGCCGCTGCATGCGGGTGATCATGCTGATCTTCTCCGAGGTGTGCACCGGGATGCGGATGATGCGGCCGCTGTCGGCCAGCGCACGGTTGATGGCCTGCTTGATCCACCACGAGCCGTAGGTCGAGAACTTGAAGCCGGCCTGGTAGTCGAACTTCTCGACCGCCCGCACGAGGCCGATGTTGCCCTCCTGGATCAGGTCGAGGAAGGGCAGGCCGCGCTCGAGGTAGCGCTTGGCGATGGAGACGACCAGGCGCAGGTTGGCCTGGATGAGCATCCGCTTGGCCGACTGGCCGTCGCGGGCCAGCCATTGCAGCTCGCGCTGCAGCGTGGAGTCCATCACGGGCACCTCGGCGAGCTTCGCGGCGGCGATGACGCCCACCTCGATGCGGCGCCCGAGATCGACCTCGTCTTCGGCGCTGAGGAGGGCCGTGCGTCCGATCTGCCGCAGGTAGTCCTTCACCGGGTCTTCGGATGCGCCGCGGATCTCGCTGAGGCGGGCCCGGGGCTCACCCTCGTCGTCGTCGAGATCGGACGCTGCGGGGAGGGAAACAACTGCTGAGCGTGACATCTTCATCTCCTGCCTGATGTTCTTCCGGGGTCATTCGGCAGGCTATGCCAGGCACCTGCTGACCCCCTAATGGGGGGACGGGGGCTTGACACGGGTCGTGCCGGAGTGCAATGCTCCGGCCCCTCGTGCTCCGGGAGTGACCGGATGCGCCCGCTGCCGTCTCGTAGGCTGGGGTCACGAGAACGCGGTCGGAAGGCGGACAGGATGAGTGCACGGGGCCAGCAGGCCGTTCGTGGCGCCGTCGCCGCCGGGGTCGCGCTGCTCGTCGCCGCCCTCTCGCACGTCGCTGCCGGCGGAGGCGCTCCCGGCGGAGCGGGGCTCGCCGTGGCGGCCGCTTTCTCGCTCGTCGTGTGCGTGGCGCTCGCCGGAAGGCGGATGCGCCTGCCGACGCTGGCGATATCCGTTCTGATCAGCCAATTCGCGTTCCACATCCTCTTCGGTGTCGGCGCTCCCGGCGTGTTCGGGCCGGCGTCGGGAGCCGGGGGGCACCACGGCATGGCGACGACCGCTCCGGACGCGGTGGCGAGCCTGTCCGCGCTCGCCGCAACGGGCCAGCACGGCGCCCACGGGGCATCCGGAATGGACGCCGGGATGTGGGCGGGCCACGCCGTCGCCGCCCTCGTCACGATCGCCCTGCTGCACCGGGGAGGCGTGGCGCTCCGCAGTCTCGCCGCGCTCGCGCTGCTGCGGCTCGGCGCCCTCGTGCGCCTGCCGTTCATCGTTCCGCTGCCGGAGCGCAGCCCGATCCGGGCCGACGGCCTCGCCGTCGTCGAGCGCCTGCGCGATCTCGGGCTGCTGCTCGGCGGCCTCCGCCACCGCGGGCCGCCGCCGGCTTTCGCCGCGCATCCCTGAGCCCGACCGGATCGAACCGGCGGGCCGGATACGCGTGCTCGCAACGCCTTCCAACCCGCTTTCCGCAGGGCCGTCGCATCCTGCCTTCCTCAAGGACTCTTCATGAACACCCGTTCCTCCGCGCCCACGCGCACACCCTCCCGCCGTGCTGCGATCGGCTCCGCCGCCGCCGTGCTCACCGCTGTCGCCGTTCTCGCGGCCGCTCCGCTCGCCGCGAGCGCCCACGTGCACGTCGAGCCCGGGCAGGCCGCCGCCGGCAGCTATTCGACCCTGACCTTCAAGGTGCCGAACGAGTCGGCCACGGCCGTCACCACCTCGGTGACCATCGACCTGCCGGCCGACACGCCCTTCACGAGCGTCTCCTACCAGCCCGTTCCGGGGTGGAGCGCGAAGGTCGTCACCGGCGCGCTGCCCGCCCCGGTCGTCTCGGGCGACGTCACCCTGACCAAGGCTCCGCTCTCGGTCGTCTGGACCGCCGACGCCGGAGGCGGCATCGCCGACGGCCAGTTCCAGGAGTTCCCGATCTCGGCGGGGGCGGTGCCCGACGTGGGCAGCCTGCTGCTGCCGGTGCACCAGGGCTACTCCGACGGATCGGTCGTGGACTGGACCGAACCGACCCCGGCCTCGGGAGCCGAGCCGGAGCATCCGGCGCCCGTGCTCTACGTGAACGACACTCCGCCGGCCGATGACGAGTCGGCTTCGACGCCCGTGGTCACAGCGGCGGCGGATGCCGGCGCCGGCGCGGCGGCGGACGGCGGGTCGTCGGGATCCTCGGCGTCCACCTCGGCTGCCCTCGGCTTCGGCATCGGTGGCTTCGCGCTCGGGGCGATCGCGCTGGTGGTGGCCGTCATCGGGCTGCTGCGGCGGCCGGCGGCGGCCGGCGCCTCGACCGCGAGCCGGACGGACCTCTCATGAGCCGTCTCGGCTCGGTCCACACGATCGCGCCTGCGGCCGCGCGTGCCGGGTCGGGCGAGGCGAACGCACGCGCGGTGAGGCGGGCGCGCCTGCTCGCACTCGCCGCCCTGGTCGCGGTCGGTGCGGCGACGCTCCTGCCGGCGGTCGGCCTGGGCGCTGCGCCGGGCGCATCCGCCCACGACTTCCTCGAGTCGACGAGCCCGGCGGCCGACTCCACGGTCACCGAGGCGCTTACCGAGGTGTCACTCACCTTCAACGAGCCGCCCCTCGCCGACGCGACCGCGGCGATCGCCATCGAGGTGCACGACCCGAGCGGGGCGAACATCGCGACCGGCGGCGTCACGATCGTCGACAGCACGCTGAGCATCAAGGCCGCGCCGACGGCGCTCGGCACGCACACCGTGCTGTGGCAGACCGTCTCGGCCGACGGGCACGCGGTGTCGGGCACCTTCGCGTTCGACTACGAGGGCCCGCTGGCCGGTGCCGGTGGAGGGGCGAAGCCGACGAGCAGCGCGGCGCCCGGTGGCGCGGCGACCTCCATCGCCTCACCGGCTCCGACCGCCTCCGCGCCAGCGACCCCGGTCGGCGGGGCCTCGCTCGGCACGCCGGCGCCGATCACGACCCCGGCGGTGTCCGCGGCATCCGACACCACGGCGTTCCTCTGGATCGGCCTCGGCGCGACCCTCGCCGTGCTGGTGGTCGTGGGGGTCGTGGCCGTCGTCGTGGTGCGTCGACGCCGCTCGCCCGGCGGCGAGGGCGATCCGGTGGCGCCGGGCGATGCGCAGGAACCCGACGCCCCGCGCGACTCGGGCGCACCCCGCGCGTGATGGAGCGGGTGGCCCCGGCGCTGCGGCGACCGGGGTCACCCCCTCCACTCACCCCGCGCCGATTCGCGTCCCGGTCGTCGGAAACCGGGCGAGCGGATGCGGAACCGCCCAGCCCGCGGAGATTACGCTGGACGACGACCCGCGACGCCCGGAGCGCGGCCTCCGGCGGAAGGGGAAGGACAACCGGTGAGCACCTCCGACTCGAATCCCGAGCTGCCGGCCGACAGCGACGTCGAAGAGGCCACGGCGTCGCGACCGCTGCCCGCCCATGTGCAGCCTGGCTACCTCGCCCTCGTGGCTCTCGGCGGAATGATCGGCACCGGGCTCCGTGAACTGATCGTGCTCGCCGTCCCGGCCGTCGGCCCCTACCCGGTGGCGATCTTCGGCATCAACATCGTCGGTGCCTTCGTGCTCGGCGCGCTGCTCGAGACGCTCGCCCTCGGCGGCAGCGACGAGGGCCGGCGTCGCCGCCTGCGCCTCTTCGTGGGCACCGGGGTTCTCGGCGGCTTCACCACCTACAGCGCGCTCGCCACCGACTCGGGCCTGCTGCTCACCGGCGGCCAGCCGGGACCGGCTGTCGTCTACGCGGTGGCCACGGTTCTCCTCGGCGCCGTCGCGAGCTGGCTCGGCATCGCCGTCGGCGGCCTGCTCGGCCGGCGCCGGAAGGGAGCGCGCTCGTGACCCCGCTCCTGTTCCTCGTGTTCTCGGCGGCCGGCGGTGTCGGCGCCGCCACCCGCTTCTTCGTCGACGGCGCCATCCGGGCGCGCCTGCGCCTGAACTATCCGCTCGGCACCACGGTCATCAACGTCTCGGGCTCCCTGCTGCTCGGTCTCGTCACCGGCATCGCGCTCACCCATCTCGTGGGCGACGAGTGGCGGCTCGTGCTCGGCGGCGGCTTCCTCGGCGGCTACACCACCTTCAGCACCGCGAGCTTCGAGACCGTGCGGCTGCTGCAGAGCGGGCGCGTGCTGCCGGCGCTCGCCAACGGGCTCGGGATGCTCGTCGCGTCCGTCGCGGCGGCCGTGCTCGGCCTGTGGCTGGGCTCGCTCGCCTGAGCGGCAGCCGCTGAGCGCTACTTCGCGGCGGGTTCCGCCGGATCGCCGACCACGACGTCGTTGCTCCGCACCGGGATGAGCAGCAGCAGACCCACGAACAGCACCAGGACGATGCCGAGCACACCCCAGTACTGCACGTTCGCATCCGGTCCGTTGATGGCGGCGCCGATGCCGATGAAGAGCGTGAACATGGCCGGGGCGAGGAAGGTCGCCGCCTTGCCGGTGGTGGCGTAGAGGCCGAAGATCTCACCGTTGCGGCCCGCGGGGATGCGCCGGGCGAGGAAGGAGCGGCTGGCCGACTGCGCAGGCCCGACGAAGGCGCAGAGGATGAGGCCGAAGATCCAGAACACGGTCTGCCCGCCGTCGTGCAGGAAGAAGACCGCCGTGCCGCTGATCACGAGGCCGATGAGCGAGGTCATGATGACGGGCTTGGCGCCGAACCTGTCGTCGAGCAGCCCGACCAGCATGGTGGAGGCGCCGGCCACGATGTTCGCGGCGATCGCGAAGATGATGACCTCGCCCGAGGAGAAGCCGAACGAGCCCGCGGCCAGCACGCCGCCGAAGGTGAAGACGCCGGTCAGGCCGTCGCGGAACACGGCGCTCGCGATGAGGAAGTACACCGTCTGGCGGCTCTCGCGGTAGAGGGTGCGGATGTCGCGGAACAGCACCCCGTACGAGGCGAAGAATCCGACGCGCGGCGCGGCCGCCGCATCCGCTCCGCCCGGCTTGGCCGGCGCGTGGTACTCGGGCACCCGCAGCAGCACGGGCAGCGCGAACAGGCCGAACCAGACGGCCGCGACGAGCATCGTGACGCGCACCGGCAGCCCGTCGGTCGGCGGAACCCCGAACAGCGCGGTCCCGCCGATGGGCTCGATGAAGCCGAAGTACACGATCAGCAGCAGCACGATGCCGCCCACATAACCCATGCCCCAGCCGAAACCCGAGACCTTGCCGATGGTCTTGGGGGTCGAGACCTGCGTGATCATGGCGTTGTAGTTGACCGTGGCGAACTCGTAGAAGATGGTGCCGGCCGCGAGCAGGAAGAGGCCGAGCCAGAGGTAGCCGGGATCGGGCGCCACGAAGAACATCGCCGCCGAGAGCACCACCACGATGTAGGTGTTCACTGCGAGCCAGAGCTTGCGGCGGCCGCGGCGATCGGATCGCTGGCCCGTGATGGGGGCGAGCAGCGCGACGAGCACGCCGGCGATGGTCATCGCCACGCCGAGCTGGGCCGACACGGCGGTCTCGCCGCCGAAGGCGTTGCTCGTGAGGTAGACGGTGAAGACGAAGGTCGTGATGACCGCGTTGAACGAGGCCGAGCCCCAGTCCCAGAGGCCCCACGCGAGCACACGGCCGCGCGTCGGACCCGAGTCGGCGGGTGAGGGAGAGCTGAGTTCGCTGGCGGTCGCACCCACGGTCATGGGGAAACAGTAGTGGCAGGCGGTGAACAACGGGGGCTCTGGGGCCTGCCGATTGTGAGTGCCGTCTATTGGCGCACAGGAAACATCCGGGTTCGTCATAGGGAGGTCATAACCCGCCCCCAGGCCGCGCTTTGCTCGGGAGGGTGAGATGGCTCCATCGCATCGAACGGATGCCCCCAGCAGACTCCACCATCGCCTCACACCAAGGACGCAATCATGAACGAGAACGAGAACCAGAACCCCGAGGGCCAGGCACCCGAGGGCCAGGCGCCCCAGGCCCAGGCGCCCCAGCCCCAGGCCGTACCGGGCGCGCAGCCGGCGGATGCGTCGGCGCCGACGCCTGAGCAGGCCGCGCCCGTGGGCGCCCCGGTCGAGCCGGTCACCCCGGTCATCGCGCACACCGAGCAGGGGCCCGTCTACTTCCCCCGCCCCGACGCGCAGAACGTCGCAGGCCTCCCGGCCTTCCCCGTGATGGGCTACCCGGGCGCGCCGCAGTACGCCGCCGCACCGTACGGCGCCCCTCAGCTCGGCGCCCCCCAATACGGCGCCCCGCAGCCGATGACCGTCGAGCAGATGGCCTACTACCAGCAGACCGGACAGCAGTCGGGCCAGGGCGGCCAGCCGCCTCGCCGCGACCGTCGTGCCGCCCTCCGCGGCAGGCGCGGGCGCGTCGCCCTCGTCGGCGGGCTCACCGCCCTCGCGCTCGCCGTGGGCTTCGGCGCCGGCGGCGCCACCTTCGCCGCGAACCAGTCCGCCAACTCCTCGAACAGCGCCTCGACCGCCCTCCTCGACGACCCGGCCTCCGGCTCGACGGGCACCGGGTCGGGCTCGACCGGCTCCGGCTCCGGCACGACGACCTCGCCCTACGGCTCGGGCAACGGCTACGGCTACTCCTACGGGAACGGCTACGGCAACGGGGGCTCGAGCTCGGGCTCGTCGGGCACCTCGGGCTCCTCGGCCGTCGCGGCCACCGCCGCCCAGACCGCGGGCGTGGTGACCATCGTCTCCGACCTCACCTATCAGAACGCGCAGTCGGCCGGCACGGGCATCATCCTCACCTCCGACGGCCTCATCCTCACCAACAACCACGTCATCGAGGGCTCGACGAGCATCCAGGTGACGGATGAGACCACGGGCGCCACCTACACGGCCACCGTCGTGGGCACCGACAAGACCAACGACATCGCCGTGCTGCAGCTGGAGGGCGCATCCGGTCTCAGCACCGCCTCGCTCTCGTCGACCGCCGCCTCCACCGGCGACACCGTCACCGCCGTGGGCAACGCGGAGGGCACCGGCAACCTCGTGGCCGCCGCCGGCAGCGTCACCGCCACCGACCAGACCATCACCACCCAGAGCGAGACCGGCGTCTCGGGCGAGACCCTCGACGGCCTCATCCAGGTCGACGCCGACATCGTCTCGGGTGACTCCGGTGGGCCCCTGCTGAACGAGCAGGGTGAGGTCGTGGGTATCGACACGGCGGCGTCGTCGGGCTCGGCGAACATCACCGGCTTCGCCATCCCGATCTCGACCGCGCTCGACATCGTGACCCAGATCGAGGCCGGCCAGGACACCGCGACCATCGAGATCGGCTACCCCGGCTTCCTCGGCGTGCAGGTGGCGCAGAGCTCCACCGGCTCGCGCACCGGCCAGTCCAACACCTCGGGCACCGGCGCGGTCATCGCGGGTGTCGTGGCGGGCACCCCGGGTGCGGATGCCGGGCTCGCCGCGGGCGATGTCGTCACCGCCGTGAACGGCACGGCCATCACCTCGGGCACCCAGTTCTCCTCGGTGCTCGGCGCCATGGAACCCGGCGAGCAGGTCTCCCTGACCTGGACCACCACGGCCGGCACCTCGCAGACCGCCACCGTCACCCTGGTGCAGGGCCCGGCCGTCTGACCCCCCCCCGCACCCCGCGGCACCCCGAACCCCCTGACTCTCTCCGGCGTCAGGGGGTTCTCTTCTTGAAGTTGAGCCGAGTTAACTCAAGTTTTGCTGGGAGAACTTGACTTGGGGTCGAGGGTCTGGAAAACTTGAGGTCACAAGGCTCAGGTCTTGAAAGACTTCGATACATCCAGCAACACGACAGAAGGAGCAGCCAGCATGGCTCGTGCAGTAGGCATCGACCTCGGAACCACCAACTCGGTGGTCGCCGTTCTCGAGGGTGGAGAACCCACCGTCATCGCGAACGCGGAGGGCTTCCGCACCACCCCCTCGGTGGTCGCATTCACCAAGGACGGCGAGGTGCTCGTCGGCGAGACCGCGAAGCGCCAGGCCGTCACCAACGTCGACCGCACGATCTCCAGCGTCAAGCGCCACATCGGTACCGACTGGAAGGCCGACATCGACGGCAAGAAGTACACGCCGCAGGAGATCTCGGCGCGCATCCTGGCCAAGCTGAAGCGCGACGCCGAGTCCTACCTGGGCGACACCGTGACGGATGCCGTCATCACCGTTCCCGCCTACTTCAACGACTCCGAGCGCCAGGCCACGAAGGAGGCCGGCGAGATCGCGGGCCTCAACGTGCTCCGCATCATCAACGAGCCGACCGCGGCCGCGCTCGCCTACGGCCTCGACAAGGGCAAGGAAGACGAGCTCATCCTGGTCTTCGACCTCGGTGGCGGAACCTTCGACGTCTCCCTCCTCGAGGTGGGCAAAGACGACGACTTCTCCACCATCCAGGTGCGTTCCACCGCCGGTGACAACCGCCTCGGCGGCGACGACTGGGACCAGCGGGTCGTCGACTACCTGATCAAGAACTTCAAGGACACCACCGGCGTCGACGTCTCCAACGACAAGATCGCCAAGCAGCGTCTGAAGGAGGCCGCCGAGCAGGCCAAGAAGGAACTCTCCTCCGGCATGTCGGCCAGCATCACGCTGCCCTACCTCTCGCTCACCGAGAACGGCCCGGCCAACCTCGACGTCACGCTCACGCGCGCCAAGTTCGAGGAGCTCACCGCCGACCTGCTGGCCCGCACCGAGAAGCCCTTCAAAGACGTGATCGCCGAGGCCGGCGTCTCGGTCAACGACATCGCCCACGTGGTGCTCGTCGGTGGCTCGACCCGTATGCCCGCCGTGGTGGAGCTCGTCAAGAAGCTCACCGGCGGCAAGGAGCCCAACAAGGGCGTCAACCCGGATGAGGTCGTCGCCGTCGGCGCCGCCCTGCAGGCCGGCGTGCTGAAGGGCGAGCGCAAAGACGTCCTCCTCATCGACGTCACCCCCCTGTCTCTGGGTATCGAGACCAAGGGCGGCATCATGACCAAGCTCATCGAGCGCAACACGGCCATCCCCACGAAGCGCAGCGAGACCTTCACCACCGCCGACGACAACCAGCCGTCGGTCGCCATCCAGGTCTTCCAGGGCGAGCGCGAGTTCACCCGCGACAACAAGAACCTGGGCACCTTCGAGCTCACCGGCATCGCGCCGGCGCCCCGCGGCATCCCGCAGGTCGAGGTCACCTTCGACATCGACGCCAACGGCATCGTGCACGTGTCCGCGAAGGACAAGGGCACCGGCAAGGAGCAGTCGATGACCATCACCGGCGGTTCGTCGCTGGCGAAGGAGGACATCGAGCGCATGGTGCGCGAGGCCGAGGAGCACGCCGCCGACGACAAGAAGCGCCGTGAGGCCGCCGAGGTGCGCAACCAGGCCGAGACGCTCGCGTACTCGACCGACAAGCTCATCAAGGAGAACGCCGACAAGCTGCCCGACGACGTCAAGTCCGAGGTGCAGGCCGATGTCGACGCCCTCAAGTCCGCGCTCGCGGGCGAAGACGACGACGCCGTGAAGACCGCGTTCGACAAGCTCAACGAGAGCCAGCAGAAGCTCGGCCAGGCCATCTATGCTTCTGCTCAGGCAGAGGCCTCGGCCCCCGCCGGCGAGCAGGAGCCCACCGAGTCGACCACCGCGTCGGATGACGACGTCGTCGACGCCGAGGTCGTCGAAGACGAAGACGAGCCGAAGGACAAGTAATCCATGACTGACGACAAGTACAACGGTCGTCAGCCTGACGACGAGTCGGGGGCCTCTGAGGAAGAGACCCCCGACTCGGGGTTCGTGGCTGACGAACCGATCGAGGCCGAGGGCCCGGATGTCGAGACGTCGCTCAGCGACGCCGACCTGTCGTTCCTCTCGGGTCAGAGTTCCTCCGAGGAGCTGGCGGCCGAGCGGCTCGCCGACCTGCAGCGGGTGACCGCGGAGTATGCGAACTACCGCAAGCGCACCGAGGCCAACCGCGAGGTGGAGAAGGAGCGCGCCGTCGGCGACGTCGTGAAGATCCTGCTGCCCGTGCTCGACGACCTCGACCGCGCGGCCAAGCACGGCGACCTCGAGGAGGGCGGTCCGTTCACCGCGATCGCGGCGAAGCTGCGTTCGGGCGTCGAGCGTGTGGGCCTCAAGCCCTTCGCCGCGGCCGGCGAGGAGTTCGACCCTCAGCTCCACGAGGCGATCTTCCAGCAGCCGAGCGACGACGTGACGACCCCCACGATCGCCGACGTCGTCGAATCCGGGTACTACCTCGGGTCCACGCTGCTACGCGCCGCCAAGGTCGTAGTGGCGGTGCCCAATGGCTAGCCAGGACTGGTTCGACAAAGACTTCTACAAGGTGCTCGGAGTGTCGAAGGACATCTCCGAGGCCGAGCTGAAGAAGGCGTACCGTAAGCTCGCCCGCCAGTACCACCCCGACTCCAACCAGGGCGACGTCAAGGCCGAGTCCCGGTTCAAGGAGATCTCCGAGGCCTATTCGGTGCTCTCCGACCCCGAGCAGCGCAAGGAGTACGACCAGATCCGCGCCATGGGCTCCGGCGCTCGCTTCACAGCGGGCGGCGGGGGCCAGGGGGGCGGCTTCGAAGACGTCTTCGGCGGCATGTTCGGGCAGGGCGGCGGGGGAGCCCGCGGCCAGAGTTACAGCTACCAGCAGGCGCCCGGCGGCTTCGACGACATCCTCGGCGGCATGTTCGGCGGGGGCGGCTTCGGTTCGCAGCGCGCCGGCTTCGGCAACGGGGCCTACGGCCCCACCCGGGGCCGGGATGTCACGGCCCGCACCACGATCGACTTCATCACTGCGGTCAAGGGCGACACCATCAAGCTCCAGACGGCGGACGGCAAGCCGATCACGGTGAAGATCCCGGCCGGCGTGGCCGACCAGCAGAAGATCAAGCTGCGCGGCAAGGGCGAACCCTCGCCCGACGGCGGCGAGGCCGGTGACATCGTGCTCACGGTGTCGGTGCGCAAGCATCCGGTGTTCGAGCGCGACGGCCTGAGCCTGCGCGTCAACGTTCCGGTCACCTTCGTGGAGGCCACCCTGGGTGCCACCATCGAGGTGCCCACCCTGGGCGGTCCGCCGGTGAAGCTCAAGGTGGCGGCCGGCACGCCCTCCGGGCGCGTGCTGCGCGTCAAGGGGCGTGGCGTCGAGTCGCCCAAGGGCAAGGGCGACCTGCTCGCCGTGGTGCAGGTGGCGGTTCCGTCGCACCTCACCGCCGAGCAGCGCGAGGCGCTCGAGCAGTTCCACCAGGTGGAGCCGCAGGAGAACCCGCGCGCCGAACTGCTGGCCAAGGCCCGCGAATAGGCCCGTGCCGGGCCGGACCAGTCGAGAGGATGTCTGCGCATGAGTGACGTGAACGAGAACTCGCCGCTGTTCGCCATCGCGGTGGCGGCCGAGCTCGCCGGCATGCACGCGCAGACCCTCCGGCAGTACGACCGGCTCGGTCTCGTGGTGCCCACCCGCACCGCCGGCAAGTCGCGCCGCTACTCGATGCGCGACGTCGTGCAGCTGCGCGAGATCGCCCGCCTCTCCTCGGAGGGCGTCTCGCTCGAGGGCATCGCGCGCATCCTGCAGCTCGAGAACCAGGTGTCGGCCCTCTCGGCCCGGGTGCGCGAGCTCGAAGGCGCTCTCGCCGACGAGCTGCTCAACCGCCCCGGCCGCCGCGTGTTCGCCGCCGGAGTCGAGGGCGAGGTCATCTCGCTCAAGCACGGCACCCGCACGCAGCGCCGTACCGAGCTCGTGGTGTGGCAGCCCCGCTTCGACGACTGAGCGGCCTGCGGCGCTCCCGCGCGGTCGGCCGGATGGCGGCCCCGGGGGCACTCGCTCCACGGGCGGCCCCGCACACCGCGTACGGTTGAGGCGTGAGTGAGTTCTCCTTCGACGCCCTGCGCCGCTTTCCCGACGTCGAGGCCGAGAACCTCTTCGCGGTCGACGCGAGCGACCGGCTGATCCTCGACGAGGCGGATGCGGCGCTCGAGCAGACGGCCGGCGACCCCGGCCGGGTCGTGGTGATCGGCGACAACTACGGCGCCCTCACCCTCGCCTCGGCCGCGGTGCTGGGGCTGCACGGCATCCGTGTGCATCAGGATGCGCTCTCGAGCGAGCTCGCTCTCGCCGCCAACGCCAAGCGCGTCTCCGACATCGACCTGACGGGCCGTTACCGCATCCTGCCGCTCGGCCGCGAACTGCTCGAGGGAGCTACCGTCGTGCTCCTGCAGCTTCCCCGCAGCCTCGCCGCGCTCGACGACATCGCGCGCACCGTCGCCGCCTACGCCGACCCCGCCGTGGTGGTCTATGCCGGCGGCCGGGTGAAGCACATGACCCCCGCCATGAACGAGGTGCTCTCGGCCTCGTTCACCGAGGTCACCGCCACGCTCGCCCGCCAGAAGTCGCGCGTGCTCGTGGCCCGCGGAGCCCGGCCCGAGGTGGGGGCGCCGCTGCACCACCGCGAGTTCCACGTCGACCTCCGCCTGTGGGTGTGCGCCTCCGGAGGGGCCTTCGCCGGTACCAAGATCGACATCGGCACCCGGCTGCTGCTCGACCACCTGCCCGAGATGCGACCGGATGCGCGCAACGCCGTCGACCTCGGCTGCGGAACCGGCGTGCTCGCCGCCGCTCTCGCAGAAGCGCGCCCCGCCCTCTCCGTGATCGCCACCGACCAGTCGGCCGCCGCTGTCGCCTCAGCGCAGGAGACGATGGCGGCGAACGGTCTCGCCGACCGCGTCGAGGTGGTGCGGGCGGATGCGCTGAGCGGCTTCGACGACGCCAGCACCGAGCTCATCGTGCTGAATCCGCCGTTCCACATCGGCTCCACGGTGCACGCGGGCATCGCCCTCAAGCTCTTCGAGGCCGCGGGCCGCGTGCTCGCGCCCGGAGGCGAGCTCTGGACGGTGTTCAACTCGCACCTGTCCTACCGGGCAGCGCTGCATCGCGCGGTGGGGGAGACCCGTCAGATCGACCGCAACGCGAAGTTCACGGTGATGGTGTCGACGAAGCGCTGACACCACCCCAGGCGACGCCGCTGCGGCGCGGGCGCCTCGGGGGTAGGGGAGGCCCGGCGAGCATCGGCATCGGCAGGCCGCGCGCGGTGAAGCGCCGCCAGAGCGTGAACTCGAACACCGCGACGAGCACCACCGCACCCACGATGGCCGTGCCGCGCGAGGGGATCAGGATGAGCGGGTCGAGCACGAGGCGCGGCACCAGGTCGAGCCCCTCTCCCGTGCCGATCACCATCAGGAACACCGTGCCGTAGATCAGCACGCGCAGCTGCCACGCCCGACGCAGGCCGGCCACCGCGAACAGGCAGAGCAGCCACAGTCCGTACCAGGGGTGCAGCAGCGGCGAGAACAGCGCGACGGCTGCGAAGCCGCCGGCGAGCAGCCAGAGCGGGTCGGAGCGGCGCTTCACCGTGTAGAGGACGACCGCCAACAGGCATCCGGCCACCAGGAAGACCAGGACCACGCCGGAGCGCCAGGCCTCGCCGTCACCGCCGAGGGCGTTCACCAGGTCGCGTAGCCAGAGCGAGGTGAAGCGCGGAACCGAGTACCAGGAACCGATGCCGAGCGGTGTGCCGAGGCCGGCCACCCAGCCGAGGCCCACACCGAGACCCGCGCCGAGGGCGAGCATCCCGCCCGCCGCGATGCCCGCCACGGCCGCCCAGCGGGCGATCACGCGCCCCCATCCGGCGTCGGCCCCGGCCCAGATCAGGCCGATCACGGGAAGCGCGACCAGAGCGATCGGCTTCACCCCGATGGCGGCCGTCACGAGCACCGTGGCGAGCACCGGACGGCCCTTCAGGCCCTGGTAGGCGCCGGCCACCACGAGGCCGAGCATGAGCGAGTCGTTGTGACCTGCCACCACGAAGTTCATCAGCACGAGCGGGCTCACGCCCACGGCCCAGAGCACCGCGGCCTGGTCGAAGCCGCGCAGCTGGGCGATGCGCCACGCGGAGTAGATCAGGAGGGCGAGGCCGGCGACCGAGAGCAGCCGCGTGAGCACGAGCGTGAACTCGAGCGGGGCGGATGCCGTCAACCCCACGATCGCGCGCTGGAGCATCACGAAGAGCGGTCCGTAGGGGGTCACGGTGGTCGACCACTTCACATCGACGCCCGCCTCCGCCCAGCCGGGGACATCCGCCATCACGTTCGCGTAAGGATCGAGGCCCGCGTCCATCAGGCGGCCTTGGCCGATGTAGGCGTAGATGTCCCGGCTGAAGAGAGGGACGGCGACGAGGAGCGGCAGCGACCAGGCCACGAGAGAGGCGACGACCTGGCGCAGATCACCTGTGCCGGGGGAGGCGGAGCCTTGGTCGGCGGCCCGCCGCGAGAGCCGACGGGGTAGACCGAGCGAGAGCCCGAGCGACAGCCAGCAGAACAGCAGCACCAGCACGCCGCCCACCACGAGCAGGGCGCAGGCCGCCACGGCGCCGCGCGTGTCGCGCAGCGCGATGATCTCGGGGCGCGCGGCCAGGCGCATCGCCGAGGGCAGCCAGCCCGCCCCGAGCGAACCGGCTGTGATCGCCAGCGAACCGAGGAACCCGAGCGCCAACCGGAGGCGCGGCGGAAGCGAGAGCACTACCGCAGAGCGCGGGTGCGGAGCGCCGGCGCTGCCAGCACGCGGGCCGGGAAGCGGTTCTTAAGGGTGAGCTCGGTGCCGATCAGGATGGCCGCGAAGCCGATGAGGGCGGTGCCGATGACGGCCACCGGGATCATCGTGTCGTGGTCGAACCGCGGGATGAGGTCGAACGGCTCGGCGAGGCCGATGAGCATGAAGAACGCCGTCGAGTAGACCACGACGCGGATGCGCCAGAGCCGGTCGACGCCCGCGAGCGCGAAGAAGGTGAGCAGCCAGATGCCGTACCAGGGGTGCAGCACGGGCGAGGAGAGCATGATCACGGCGAAGCATCCGGCGAGCAGCCACAGCGGGTCGACGCGGCGCTTGGCGATCACGAGGTAGGCGGCGGCGGTGCAGCCGAGGCCGAGCATCCCGAGCTTGAACACCTCTTGCGTGATGTCACCGGACAGTCCCACGCCGTTCGCGAGGCCGCCGACGCTGATGCCGAGGATGTTCGCGGGGGCGTACCAGGAGGAGATGGTGACGGGGGTCGCCAGCGCGGAGACCCAGCCGATGCCGATGCCGAGGCCCCAGCCGAGCACGGCGATGCCGCCGAGCGCGATGCTCGCCACGGCCAGCCAGCGCTTGATGATGGCGCCCCAGCCGGCGTTCTGCCCAGCCCAGATGAGGCCGATGATGGGCAGGGCGATGAGGGCGATCGGTTTCACGCCGATGGCGACGGCCACGAAGATCGTGCCCAGGATGGGCCGGTCTTTCAGGGCGTAGTAGACGCCGCCCACGATGAAGCCGAGCATCAGGCCGTCGTTGTGGCCGGCCACCACGAAGTTCATCAGCACGAGCGGGCTGGCGGCCACGATCCACAGCACGCCGGCCTCGTTGAGGCCGCGCAGGCGGGCGATGCGCCAGGCGTAGTAGGCCAGCATCGCGAGGCCGCCCGCCGCGAGCAGCCGGAAGATGAAGATCGGCACCTCGGTGGGCAGCGCATCCGTCGCCATCACTGTCAGCTTGCTGAGCCACACGAACACGGGGCCGTAGGGGGTCTGCGTGTCGGCCCAGAGGGGGTCGACGCCGAGGGCGAACCAGCCCGGCAGGTCGGCCATGCCGGTGGTGTAGGGGTTCATGCCGGCGGCCATCAGGCGGCCCTGGCCGACGTAGGCGAACATGTCGCGGCTGAACATCGGCACGGTGACGAGCAGCGGGATGCCCCAGGCGATCGCCGAGGTCACCACCTGGCGGAGCGGGGAGGCCTGCTTGGAGGCGGTCGCGGCATCCGTCGCCGACTCCGTCTTGGGGGTGGTTGCGTCTGCTGCGCCCTGCCGGGTGCGCAACAGCGAGACGCCGAGCGCGAGCCAGGCCGCGAGCAGGAGCAGCGCGCCGCCGACCACGAGGATGCCGCAGATGGCGACCGCGCCGCGGGTGTTGCGGAGCAGATCGATCAGGAGCCAGCTCTGGATGCTGGAGGCGGGACTCAGCCAGCCGACGCCGAGCGAGCCGACAGCGATGCTGACGGAACCGACCACCCCGAGGATCAGTCGTACGCGCGGCGAGAGGACATACACGCCTATTTCTTACCACGTTCAGCTGAATATCAGCCAGCGATGGGTCACGGACGGGCGCGGAGCGTCTTTGCCGCTAGCGCGAGAACATCCATTCTGCTAAACTTGAGTCAGGTCCACTCAAGTTTATAGGGAGAATGCGAGCCAGCATGGCAACCAACCAGGGAACCCCGAGCGGCGACGAGCAGAAGAGCGCTCTCGAGCAGTACGGCGTCAACCTGACCGAGATCGCGGCGAGCGGCAAGCTCGACCCGGTGATCGGGCGTGATGCCGAGATCCGCCGCGTCAGCCAGGTGCTCACGCGCCGCACCAAGAACAACCCCGTGCTCATCGGCGAGCCCGGTGTCGGAAAGACGGCCGTGGTCGAGGGCCTCGCCCAGCGCATCGTCGCGGGCGACGTGGCCGATTCGCTGAAGGGCAAGCAACTCGTGTCGCTCGACCTGGCGGCGCTCGTGGCCGGCGCCAAGTACCGGGGCGAGTTCGAGGAGCGGCTGAAGGCCGTGCTCAAAGAGATCAACGACGCCGACGGCCAGATCATCACCTTCATCGACGAGCTGCACACCCTGATGGGCGCCGGCGGCGGCGAGGGCTCGGTGGCGGCGTCGAACATGCTCAAGCCGATGCTGGCCCGCGGCGAGCTGCGCCTGATCGGCGCCACCACGCTCGACGAGTACCGCGAGTTCATCGAGAAGGACGCCGCCATGGAGCGGCGCTTCCAGCAGGTGTTCGTGGGGGAGCCCTCGGTCGAAGACACCGTGGCCATCCTGCGCGGCCTGAAGGAGCGTTACGAGGCGCACCATAAGGTGTCCATCGCCGATGCGGCGCTCGTGGCCGCCGCCTCGCTGTCGAACCGCTACATCCCCGGCCGTCAGCTGCCCGACAAGGCCATCGACCTGATCGATGAGGCCGCGTCGCGCCTGCGCATGGAGATCGACTCCGCTCCGGTGGAGATCGACGAGCTGCGCCGCAGTGTCGACCGGCTGCGGCTCGAGGAGCTCGCGCTCAAGAAGGAGAAGGACGACGCCTCGAAGGAGCGCCTGGCGGCCCTGCGCGAGACCCTGCGCATCCGTTCCCAGGAGCTCGCCGGCCTGCAGGAGCGGTGGGACCGCGAACGCGCGGCGCTGAACCGCGTGGGCGAGCTGAAGGAGAAGCTCGACAACGCCCGCATGCGGGCCGAGCGCGCCCAGCGCGAGGGCAAGCTCGAGCAGGCCTCGCGGCTGCTCTACGGCGAGATCCCGGTGCTGGAGCGCCAGCTCTCCGAGGCCGAGGCGGCGGAGATCGACTCCGAGGGTGCCGAGCGCATGGTGAACGACCAGGTCGACGCCAACGACATCGCGGCGGTCATCGCGCAGTGGACCGGCATCCCGGTCGACCGTCTCACCCAGGGTGAGACCGAGAAGCTGCTGCACCTCGAGGCGGAGCTCGGCAAGCGCCTGATCGGCCAGAAGGCCGCCGTTCGGGCCGTCTCCGACGCGGTGCGCCGCTCGCGGGCGGGCATCTCGGAGGCCGACCGCCCGACGGGTTCGTTCCTGTTCCTGGGGCCCACCGGCGTGGGCAAGACCGAGCTCGCGAAGGCGCTCGCCGAGTTCCTGTTCGACGACGAGCGCGCCCTCGTGCGCATCGACATGTCGGAGTACGGCGAGAAGCACTCGGTGGCCCGGCTGCTCGGAGCCCCTCCCGGCTACATCGGCTACGAGCAGGGCGGGCAGCTCACCGAGGCGGTGCGCCGGCGGCCTTACTCCGTCGTGCTGCTCGACGAGGTGGAGAAGGCGCATCCCGAGGTCTTCGACGTGCTGCTGCAGGTGCTCGACGACGGCCGGCTCACCGACGGGCAGGGCCGCACGGTCGACTTCCGCAACACCCTGCTCGTGCTCACCTCGAACCTCGGTTCGCAGTTCCTGGTCGACCCGACGCTGTCGCCCGACGACCGCACCGCGCTCGTGCAGGAGGCCGTGCGCCAGGCGTTCAAGCCCGAGTTCGTGAACCGGCTCGACGACATCGTGGTGTTCGACGCCCTCTCGGAGGGCGACCTGGCGCAGATCGTGTCGCTCTACGTCGACCGTCTCGAGCGCCGGCTCGCCGGGCGGCGGCTGTCGCTCGCGGTGACTCCGGATGCGCGCAGCTGGCTCGCTGCGCACGGCTACGACCCCCTCTACGGGGCCCGGCCGTTGCGCCGCCTCATGCAGCACGAGATCGACGACAAGCTCGCGATGGCGTTGCTCGCCGGGGTCGTGCGCGACGGCGACACGGTGCGGGTCGACGTGGATGCCGACGGCGACGGGCTGACCGTCGGGGCGGTGTAGCTCCGGCCTACGGTCCGACGGCAACTGCTTCGGAAACGCCGAAGGCCCGGTCCCGCTTGTGCGGGGCCGGGCCTTTCTGCGTGGTGCGGGTGCGCGTTACTCGGTGCGCGTTACTCGTTGACGAGGAGCAGCTCGCTCAGCGGGAGTCGGGCGCGGGGCGCGGTCTCGCGGGCGCGGAGGGTCTCGTCGGGGAGCGCATCCGCGGTGTCGAGGGTGCCGAGAGCGGTGACCGTGACGGGCACGAGGTTCTCGGCGAGGCCGAAGGCGGCGGAGACGGCAGCGGCGTCGAAGCCGCCCATCTGGTGCACGTGCAGCCCGTCGTGGTGGGCCTGGACGGAGAGGTGGGCGAGGGCCTGACCGAGGTCGTACTCGGCCCAGCGACGGGGCTTGCCCTCGGCGTCGGCCACTTCGGCCACGCCGACGATCAACGCGGCGGCCGAGCCGGCCCAGACGGAGTTGAAGCCCATCAGCGAGGAGGCGATGGTGTCGAAGGCCGCGGAGCCGCGGCGCGCCACGATGAAGCGGGCGGGCTGCGAGTTCGCGGCGGAGGGTGCCCAGCGGGCGGCCTCGAGAGCCGCGGTCAGCGCGGTCTCGTCGATGGCCTCGGTCGCCACGAAGGAGCGGGGGCTCCAGCGCTCGGCGAGGGTGGGGAGGATGGGGGCGCTCGTCTCGGCGCCGCGCGTGAAGGTCTCGGCCGTCATGCTCATGGTTGTCTCCTTGGAGTGTCTGTGTGCTGCACCCCATCGGACAGCCGGATGAACCGGACCGCGGTCCGGTAATGGCCATAACTGTTCAGCACAGAGAACTATTCCGCGTCGCGCGCCCTCCGTGCGCGCAGGCGTGACACGACGAACCAGGCAGCCGCGGCGGCGACCCCCAGCAGCACGATCCACTGGAGGAATCCCGCGTATTCCTCCACCACGTGCCACTGCTCACCCAGCCAGAAACCGGCCAGGATGAACGCCGTGTTCCAGATCAGGCTGCCCGCCGTGGTCAGAAGCGCGAAGGCGGGCAGGGGCATCCGCTCGATGCCGGCGGGGATCGAGATGAGGCTGCGGAAGATCGGCAGCATCCGCCCGAAGAAGACCGCCTTCCTGCCGTGCCGCCGGAACCAGGCCTCGGTCTTGTCGACGTCGCCGACGTCGATGAGCGGCAGGCGGCGGGCGATGGCGCGCATCCGCTCGCGACCGAGCCAGGCGCCCAGGCCGTAGAGAACGAGGGCGCCGAGAAGCGACCCCAGGGTGGTGAACACGATCGCCGGCACGAGGTCGAGCTCGCCGCGGCTTGCCGCGAAGCCCGCGAGCGGCAGGATGACCTCGCTCGGGATGGGAGGGAAGAGGTTCTCGGCGAACACGGCGATTCCCGCCCCCACCGCGCCGAGCGTCTCCATGAGGGAGACGAGCCCGTCGGCGAGGGGGCCGAGGCTGCCGCCGGAGTCGGCGGCCGGCGCCGGCGCCGGCGCGGCGAAGGGGGCGGGGACGGATGGGTCGGCTGGGGCCAGGCTCATGCCGACGACTGTAGGCGGGCCGCCTGAAGCGAGCCTGAACTCAGCTCCGGTCAGGAACGCACGAGCCGCGCGATCGCGTCGGAGGCCTCCTTGAGCTTGGCCTCGGCCACCGCGCCGCCCTCGGCCACCGCCTCGACGACGCAGTGGTTGAGGTGGTCGTTGAGCAGCCCGAGCGCCACCGACTCGAGCGCGCTCGTCATCGCCGAGACCTGGGTGAGGATGTCGATGCAGTACTTCTCCTCGGCCACCATGTTCTGCAGACCTCGCGCCTGACCCTCGATGCGGCGCAGGCGCTTGAGGTAGTCGTCCTTGCTCGAGATGTAGCCGTGGTGCTGGTGTCCGGCATCCGGAGTCGCCTCGATCGGAGCGGAGGCGGGGCCGGATGCGCTGGGCGCGGTTTCGCTCATGATCAGATTCTCCCCGGTCGCAGGTCGAGACGCCGCAGCAGCTGGGCGTTGAGGGCCACGATGATCGTCGACAGCGACATCAGGATCGCCCCGACGGCCATCGGCAGCACGAACCCGATGGGTGCCAGCACTCCGGCGGCCAGCGGCACCGAGAGCAGGTTGTAGCCCGCGGCCCACCAGAGGTTCTGGGTCATCTTGCGGTAGCTCGCCGTCGACAATTCGATGACCGAGAGCACCGAGCGCGGGTCGTCGCTGGCCAGGATGACGCCGGCCGAGGCGATGGCCACGTCTGTTCCCGCGCCGATCGCGATGCCGACATCCGCCCGGGCGAGCGCCGGGGCGTCGTTCACGCCGTCGCCCACCATCGCCACCGTGCGGCCCTCCGCCTGCAGCTGGGCGACCTTCGCCGACTTGTCGCCGGGCTTCACGCCCGCGAACACGCGCTCGATGCCGAGCTCGGCGGCGACGGTGGCGGCGACCGGTTCGGCGTCGCCCGTGATCATCACGACCTGCACCCCGCGCTTCTTCAGCGCGGCGACGGCCTCCCGCGACTCGGGGCGCACCTCGTCGGCCAGCGCGATCAGGCCGATCACCTCGTCGTCGGCGAGAACGTGCAGCACCGTCTGGCCCGCCTGCTCGTGCGCGGGGAGCGGATGTGCGCCTCGCGCCTCGAGCAGCGCGGGGCCGCCGACGCGGATCGTGAGGCCGGAGACCTGGGCCACGACGCCCACGGCGGTGGACGCCTCGAACCCGGTGGCCACGGGCACGTCGAGTGCGCGCATCCGGGCCGCTTCGACGATCGCGCGGGCCAGCGGATGCTCGCTGTCGGCCTCCGCCGACGCGGCGAGGGCCAGCACCTCGTCTTCGGTGCGGCCGGGCGTCGCGACCACCGCGGTGACCGCCGGCTCGCCCTTGGTGAGGGTGCCGGTCTTGTCGAAGAGAACCGTGTCGACCGTTCGCATGGTCTCGAGCGCGAGGCGGTCCTTCACGAGGATACCGGCCTTCGCCGCCCGCTCGGTGGAGATCGACACGACGAGCGGGATGGCGAGCCCCAGGGCGTGCGGGCAGGCGATGACGAGCACCGTGATGGTGCGGATGACCGCGTCGCCCGGACTGCCGACGATCGACCAGACGACGGCCGTGATGACCGCCGCCCCGAGCGCGAACCAGAACAGCCAGCCGGCCGCGGTGTCGGCGATGCGCTGCGCGCGCGAGCTCGAGTTCTGCGCCTCGGAGACGAGTCGCTGGATGCCCGCGAGGGCGGTGTCGTCGCCCACGGCGGAGACGCGGATGCGCAGGGCCGTGTCGGTGGCGACGGTCCCCGCCACGACGTGGGCGCCGGGGCCGCGGGAGACCGGGCGCGATTCGCCCGTGATCATCGACTCGTCGACATCCGCTGTTCCGTCGATCACCTCGCCGTCGGCGGGCACCCGGGCGCCGGGGCGCACGATCACGAGGTCGCCGACCCGCAGTTCGGAGGGGGAGACCTTCTCGACGGTTCCGTCACCGGCGAGGCGCTCGGCCTCGTCGGGCAGGAGGGCCGCGAGGCTGTCGAGCGCCGAGCTCGTCTGGGCGAGGGAGCGCATCTCGATCCAGTGGCCGAGCAGCATGATGACGATCAGCAGCGCGAGCTCCCACCAGAAGTCGAGCTGGTGGTCGAGGAGGCCGAGGGTCGCGCCCCACGAGGCCACGAAGGCCACCGTGATGGCGAGGGCGATGAGCAGCATCATGCCGGGCTGGCGGGCGCGCAGCTCGGCGACGCCGCCGGTGAGGAAGGGGCGCCCGCCGAGCACGAACATGACGGTGCCGAGCACGGGGGAGATCCAGGTGGTGATGCCGGAGTCGGGAAGCGGGTAGCCGAGGATCATGGCGAACATCGAGCTGAAGCCGACGACCGGCAGCCCGATGACGAGCATCACCCAGAAGAGGCGGCGGAACTGGCCGGCGTGGTCGCCGTGCCCGGCGTGGCCCATGTGGTCGTGCCCGGAGTGGCCCGCGTGGTCGTGCCCGGAGTGGCCCGCGTGGTCGTGCCCGGAGTGGCCCGCGTGGTCGTGCCCGGAGTGGCCCGCGTGGTCGTGCCCCGAGTGGCCCACATGGCCCATGTGCTCGTGCCCGTCCTGCGAGGCGTGCTCGTGGTCCGTGTGCACGCCTCGCGTCGTGGGCTCCGCGGGATGCTCGTGATGAGTGCTCATGACGACAGACTATACCCCCAGGGGGTACCTGGAGCGCTGGGCCGGAGCGCTGCTACTTTGAACCCCATGACGGATCACGGAGAGTCGGAGGGCGCGGCAGCGCCACAGCCCGCCCCCGCCCTCCCTTCTGCGCCTCCCACCCGGGGCCGCCGCGCCGGCGACCCCTCCTCGCGCATCACGGGCGTGATCGTGGTGGGCATGAGCGTGGCCGTGTGGTGGCCGGCCTTCACTCTCGGCGCCTGGGGCGACTTCTTCTTCGATCAGCTGCTCACAGTGTGGGCCGCTGCCACGGGCGCGTTCATCGTCGTGCTCATCCAGCCCCGCGGAACGCCTCGGGTGGGGCGGGCCCTGGCGCTGCTGATCCCGAGCTTCTGGCTGGCTCTGTCGTTCGTGATCGGGTCGAACACCAACGACCTGGTCGTCATCCTGGTCGCTGTGCTCGGTGCACTCGTGGCCTTCCTCGCCGTGCCCACCACCATCTGGGTGCTCGCCCGCATCATCTGGCCCGAGTTCGGCGACGCCATCTCACTCGGCCGCCGTTTCGCGGTGGTCGGCGCCGTCGCGGTCATCGCGGTGGCCTCGTTCCTGCTCGGCGTGAACCAGTCGAAGTTCCTCACCTGCCACGACTTCACCGTGAGCGGCAACTCGGAGCCACCCGGCTGCACGCCCGACCCCACGTGATCGCCCATGCCATCCGTCGAGCCGATGCGTCGGGCGCCCACTGCGCCACGGCGTCAGCGTCCGCTCGGGATGCGGCCGGATTGCAGTGATCTCAGGTCTGCCACGAGCCGTTCAAGAGTGTCGGGAGTTGCGGAAGATGAGCGAAACGGGAACTGCCCGAGCAACGGAAAGGCAAACCTCAACCGCTGACCGTTCATGTCTGCGCTCACTTCAAGGGAAGGAAAGCGATTGCCGCCTGTCACCGTCGTGGTCGCGCAGAGGCTTCGAATGTCTGACCACGGTATCCACAGTTGAAGGACCGGAGTTCCGCGCCCTGACCAGACCGAGACGCCTGCGAGATTGCTGGCCAGGGTGAGGCCGTAGGGAAGCTGGTGAAGAGGGTCGCGGACATGTCGAATCATCCATTCGAGGTCATTGGTCTTGAATGTCTCGTGGATCACGTGCCAGGGACCATCGGATTTTAGTGATCTTGCCCTCACATGCCAACCACCGACAACGGCAACGCCGCCAGCAAGAACGAACATCATCGGCACGATGGACGCGAACATCACCACGGCCAAGGTGATGCTGCCTGGAAGGTCGCCATCGAGATTGACGTTGCGCACGAACGCCGCGAACACGAATACGACGCCCGCGACATGGGTCCAGCCGACGGCTGACCAGAATCCGTGGTTGCGCTTCACGTGATGGTTCAGTTCTAGGCGGGTGTCGCCGTGAGCTCCCGGTGGAGTGCGGCCACGAAGGCGTCGATGTCGGCCTCGGTGGTGTCGAAGGCGCACATCCAGCGCACCTCGCGCGTGGCCGGGTTCCAGTCGTAGAACCGGAACGACTCGCGCAGGCGGTCGGCGACGCCGGCCGGCAGGATCGCGAACACCGCGTTCGACTGCGTCTCCTGCGTCAGCGTCACGCCCGGGAGCCCTTCGACGGCGGCGCGCAGACGCTGCGCCATCGCGTTCGCGTGCGAGGCCGAGCGCAGCCACAAGTCAGACTCCGAGCCGTAGAGCGCGATGAGCTGCGCCGAGACGAAGCGCATCTTCGAGGCCAGCTGCATGTCGAGCTTGCGGAGGAAGGGGATGCCGCTCACCGCATCCGGATTCAGCACCACCACGGCCTCGCCGTAGAGCAGCCCGTTCTTGGTGCCGCCGAGCGAGAGCACGTCGACGCCCGCATCCGTGGTGAAGGCGCGCAGAGGCACGCCGAGGGAGGCCGCGGCGTTCGAGATGCGCGAGCCGTCGAGGTGCAGCGTCATGCCGAGCGAGTGCACGTGCTCGGCGATGGCCGCGATCTCGTCGACGGTGTAGACCGTGCCGAGCTCGGTGGTCTGGGTGATCGACACCGTCAGCGGCTGCGCGCGGTGCTCGTCGCCCCAGCCCCACGCCTCCACATCGATGAGCTCGGGCGTGAGCTTGCCGTCGGGGGTGGGCACGGTGAGCAGCTTGAGGCCGGCCACGCGCTCGGGCGCGGCGTTCTCATCGGTGTGGATGTGCGCGGTGGTGGAGCACACCACAGCGCCCCAGCGCGGGAGCATCGCCTGCAGCCCCACCACGTTGGCCCCCGTGCCGTTGAACACCGGGAAGGCCTCGGCCTGCCCGCCGAAGTGCCCGCGGATGACCTTCTGGAGCTCGGCCGTGTAGACATCCTTGCCGTAAGCGATCTGATGGCCGCCGTTGGCCGCCGCGATGGCCTCGAGCACCTCCGGATGCGCGCCGGCGTAGTTGTCGGAGGCGAAGCTCCGAAGCCCCCGATCATGCAGAGAGGCGGATGCGGGGGTCACGGATGCGGGGGTGTCGCTGTGCAGATCGGTCACCGGACCAGTCTCCCTCAAATCTGTGGATCGGCAGCGGAATGCGCCGATGTCCCCACCGGCCGCCGCCCAGGGCATACCCTTCGAGAACCGAGCCACCGTGGCTCCGCTGAAGGAGACCTGTCATGGCCGAGAAATCCGCACGCAAAGCCGTCGCCAAGCCCGCTGCCCGCTCGCTCAAGGAGAAGCGCGCCGACAAGCGCTCGAAGAGCGACAAGCAGGACCACTCGGCCGACGTCGTCTCCAACGTCAAGAAGAAGTAGAGCCTTCCGGCGCGGCGGGTGCGTCGGGCACCCGCGCCGGGAACCAGGGGGGCAGCAGCCGCACGTAGCTGCGCAGGAAGGCCTCGGTGTCGCGCGGCGCCGGTGTCTGCAGCCAGGAGCCGATCGCGCCGATCGCGCCGTTGGCGATGAACGGCCCGGCGATCACGGCGAAGAGCTCGTCGTCGGAGGCGGGCTCCTCGGCGAGGAACGCCTGCAGCGAGCCCTCGAACTGGGCGCTCAGCATCGGCTGCAGGCTGGCGGCCCCGCTGTCGGCGGAGAGCCCGCGCTCGTAGATGCGGGCGTGCTTCTCGATGTGCTGCAGCACCGCCCGCGTGGCCGAGGTGGTCGCGTCGCGTCGCGCCGAGGGGGCGACCCCGCTGAGGTGGTCGCGGCGGATGGCTTCGAGCTCCTCGCTCAGCACGCTCTCGAGCAGGGCGATCGGCGAACTCGCGTGCGCGTAGAAGGTGGAGCGGTTCACCTCGGCGAGCGTGGCGATCTCGGAGGCGCTGATGCTGTCGATCGGCCGCTCGGCCGCGAGTTGGAGCACGGCGGCGGCGAGCTTGGCGCGGCTGCGGCGGTGGCGGGCGTCCACTCGGCCTCCTCTCGTGTGCTCCTATGATGCCCGAAACCGTTCGTCCACCGGGAGTTTCCTTCGACGCGGCCCGGATGCGCCTTCCGTGCGTGCCGGGGCTGCCCGGGCCGCCCGGGGTCAGAGCCGGATGCGCCGGCCGTTGAGTGCGGAAGCCGGCTCGTCCCAGAGGCCGGCGACGGAGGCCGCGAGAGCGGAGACCTCGGTGTGTCCCGCGAACGTCTTCTCGGGGGCGGCGGCGCGCATCCGGTCGTCGACGAGGGCCAGCACCACGAAGATCGCCACCGCCGAGCGCAGTGCCGGCTGGTCGGCGGCGAAGCCGGCCGCCACCGAGCGCAGCCACGACTCCGAGGCGGCCTTGCCGGCGGCGTAGTCGGCGCCGGAAGCGGTGGGCCGGTCCACCGCCGTCGACGAGACGAACGCCACCCGGCCGGCTTCCGACGCCACGAGCGCCGGGTAGAAGGAGCGGGTCGTGTTGCGCAGGGTGCGGAAGGCGCGCTCCATCGCCGCCCAGCCGTCATCCGTCTGCCCGGTGATGCCGCGGCCGCCCACCCAGCCGCCCACGAGGTGCACGAGCCCGTCGACCGGGCCGGTGCTCGTCAGCCGCTGGGCGAGCGCATCGACGGCGGCGCTGTCGCTGAGATCGCACACTTCTGTGAGCGCGCCGGGCACGCGCTCGGCGAGGGCGTCGAGGCGCCCGCCGTTCGACCCGACCCCCACCACGGTCGCGCCCGCCGCCACGAGGGCGGCGCACACGGCCACGCCCGACTCGCTCGCGGCTCCCGCCACGACCACCCGCCGCCCGCGCACTCCGCGCGCGTCCGCGTCCTCCCCGCGCATTCCTGCTTCGCTCATCCCCTCATCCTGCCTTCCCGCCTCCCACCCCGCCTCCACAGCCCCATCGAGCCGTCGAAAAGACGCCCGAGACCCGCCGAGTGGACGTGATGTCGACGGCTCGGCGAGGTGGGCGGGGGATCAGGGTGGGCGCGGGCGGGCCTCAGGAGCGGCCCGTGATGCCGGCGGTGGAGCCGACCACCTCGCGCATCTTCTTGTCGAGCGCCTCGTAGAACATCGACAGCGGGAACTCGTCGTCGAGCACGGCGTCGGTGAGGCCGCGCGGCGGACCGTCGAGCGGCAGCGCTGCCGCCCCCTGCGCCCACACGGAGGCAGGGTTGGGCGTGAGCGTGCCGGAGACGAGCGCATAGGCGGCCAGCCAGTGCGCCGTCTTGGGGCGGTCGATCGAGCGCCAGTACAGCTCATCGATGGCGTCGCCCAGGGCGAGCACCGCATCCGCCACCTCGGGCCAGTCGATGGTGAGCTTGCTGTCCGTCCAGTGCAGCACGCGGCGCTGGTGCAGCCACGCGAACAGCAGCTGGCCACCCAGACCGTCGTAGTTGCGCACCCGGCTGCCCGTGATGGCGAACCGGAAGATGCGATCGAACAGCACCGCGTACTGCACGAGGCCGGCCTGCTCGAGCAGCTCGGTGTCGGCCGGGCTCAGCCGGCCCACCTCCAGCGCGTCGCGGGCCGCCACCAGTCGTCGCTCGATGCGCACCGCCTCGCGGAACGCCGTGAGGTCGCAACGCAGCTCCTCGAGCGAGTAGAGGAAGTACGGCATCCGCTGCTTGATCATGAACGGGTCGAAGGGCAGGTCGCCGCGCATGTGGGTGCGGTCGTGGATGAGGTCCCACATCACGAAGGTGCGCTCGGTGAGGGCTTGGTCCTCGAGCAGCCGAGCCGCCTCGGGTGGCAGCTCGAGCCGGGTGACGGAGGCCGCCTCCCGCACCACCCGGCGGAACCGGGCCGCCTCGCGGTCGGCGAAGATCGCTCCCCAGGTGTAGGCCGGGATCGTCGACGTCGCCACCGACTCGGGGAACAGCACGGCCGAGTTGGTGTCGTAGCCCGCGGTGAAGTCGAGGAAGCGGATGGGCACGAACAGGCTGTTCGAATAGTCGCCGGCTTCGAGGGCGGCCACGAAGTCGGGCCAGAGCACCTCCACCAGCACGGCCTCGACGTGCCGCTCGGTGCTGCCGTTCTGCGTGTACATCGGGAACACCACGAGGTGACGGATGCCGTCGGTGCGGTGGCGCTCCGGATGGAACGCCACGAGCGAGGCCACGAAGTCGGGCACCCCGAAGCCGTCGGCCGCCCACGCCGCGAAGTCGTCGCGAACGGCCACCAGGTAGTCGTGGTCGTGCGGGAAGCGCGGCGCGAGCTCGGCGACGGCGTCGCGGATGCGCTCCGCCAGATCGCGGGCGAGCGGATGATCGACGGGGTCGGGCACCGAGCCGTCCTTCGCCTGCAGGGGCTGCAGTTCTGCGACGGCATGCTTGAGGGAGATCCAGGCCGCCGACTCCTCGACGGGATCGCCGGCGGCTCCTGCTCCCGGCCACGGCCGGGCGTCTTCGACGACCTCGGGTTCTCCGATGATGGCCTTCTGGTCGGCGGAGCGGGAAGGGGCGATGGTGCGATCGCGTGCGGGCATGGTGGAACCTCCAATCGGTCGTCCTTTCGAGCCTAGGTGCAACGCATCCGCTCTTCTTTGAGCTCCCCGGAGGTTTCTTGCGCCAGGGCGCCAAGCTCGCGCGGGAAATCTCTGTCGTGGTGCTCGGCGGCGGCCGAGCGGGTCGCGGGAGGCCCGCGCAGGAGCCGCAGGTACCATGGGGGCGATGGATGAGCAGACGGCACCGCCGACCACCCGGAGGCAGGCCCGTCAAGCCGCCGCAGGCCCGGCGAAGCCCGACCACTTCCTCCCGCACATCCAGGGCCTGCGTGCCATCGCCGTGCTGCTCGTGGTGGTCTACCACTTCTGGCCCGGGCGCCTCAGCGGCGGCTACATCGGTGTCGACGTCTTCTTCGTGATCTCGGGCTTCCTCATCACCCAGCAGCTCACGCGCCAGCTCGAGCGCACCGACCGCATCGCTCTGCCGAGCTTCTATGCCAAACGTGCACGCAGACTCCTCCCGGCCGCCATCGTGGTGCTCGTCTTCGCGAGCCTCGCGACGCTGTTCATCATGCCGCTCTCGAGTCTGACCGAGAACGTGCGCGAGATCCTCGCCTCCACCTTCTATGTGGAGAACTGGACCCTCGCCCTCAACTCTGTGGACTACCTGGCGGCAGCCAACGAGCCGAGCCTCGTGCAGCACTACTGGTCGCTGTCGCTCGAGGAGCAGTTCTACCTGTTCTGGCCGGTGCTGCTGCTCGGCGCATCCGTCTTCGCGGTGAAGGTCATGAAGCGCCGCAAGTGGGTGGGGCTCATCGCCGTGCTCGCCGTCGTGGGCGTCGCCTCGTTCGCCCTGTCGATCTTCTTCACGGCCACCGACCCGGCCTCCGCCTACTTCGTCACGTACACGCGGGTGTGGGAGTTCGCGGTCGGCGGTGCGCTCGCGCTGCTGCCGCGATTGCGCCCCACCCGCGCGTGGCAGTCGAACATCCTCGGCTACGGCGGCATCGCGGTGGTGCTCGCGTGCGGCTACTTCTTCACCGCGTCGACGCCGTTCCCGGGTTACATGGCGGCCATCCCGGTGCTCGGCACGGCCGCCATCATCGTCTCCCACCACCGCGAGAAGCCGTGGGATGCGGGGCGGGTGCTCAGCATCCGTCCGGTCAGCTTCATCGGCGACATCTCGTACTCGCTCTACCTGTGGCACTGGCCGCTCATCATCATCGCGCCCTACGTGCCCGGCTGGGGGCTCAGCACGCTCAACCGCGTGGCACTGTTCCTCTTCTGCTTCGTCATCGCCTGGCTCACCAAGCGCTTCATCGAGGACCCGGCCCGGCGCTGGCGGTTCTTCGTGGGCCGCCGCCCCCGGGTCACCATGATCGGCGTGGTCGCGGCCATGGCGGTCTCGAGCCTCTTCGTGGGGGCCGCCTGGGCCGTGCAGCAGCCGAAGTACGACGCCGAGGCGAGCCAGCTGGCGAGCACCCTGGCGAACCCGCCCGACTGCTTCGGTGCCGCCTCCGGCCCCACGAACGGGCTCACGGCCGTGCCCGCGCCCTGCGTGAACCCGGCGCTCGACGGGCAGATCATCCCGAGTCCGGGCTTCGGCAACGCCGACCGCCCCGAGCATCCGGAGTGCCTGAGCACCCTCAACGACGCCACCGTGCGCGACTGCCAGTTCGGCAGCACCGCCGCGGATGCGCCCCAGGTCGCCCTCATCGGCGACAGCCATGCCTACGCCCTGATGGATCCGTTCATCGCCATGGCGGAGAAGAACGGCTGGCATCTCACCACCTACCTCAAGGGCGGATGCCCGTGGACGGCGACGCCCATGACGGGCAGCGACGCCTTCTCCCAGTCCTGCGACACCTGGCGAGCGAGCCTCACCGAGCAGCTGTCCGCCCACACGCCGTTCGGCGCCGTCTTCACGGCGGCGCTCGTCGACCGGGCCACGGCGTCGACCTCGGCGGAGGCCGACACGGTCGCCGCCGGCTACACCGGCGCCTGGCAGCAGGTGCTCGGCGCCGGCACCCCGATCGTGACGATCGTCGACAACCCCTCCTGGTCGGACGACCCGAACAAGTGCCTGCGCACCTCCGCGGAGTCCAGCTGCACCGAGCCGCGCAGCGACGCGCTCCCGGCGTTCGACCCCCTCGCGATCGCCGCATCCGGAGCCGCCGCGCAGGGCCAGCCCGTGACGCTGCTCGACTTCAGCAGCACCTACTGCAGCGACACCACCTGCCCCGCCGTCATCGGGGGCGCCAACGTCTACCGCGACCCCGACCACCTCACCCGCACCTTCGCGTTCACGCTCGAGCCGTTCCTCTCGACCGCCATCGCCTCGGCCTTGGCCCGCTGATCCGGCCGTGCTGGGGGTTCTGACCGGCTTCGGCATCATCGGTTTCGTCATCCTGGTCGGCTACGGGGTGCAGCGCACCGGCATTCTGCCGCCGGATGCGCGCGTCGCGATGAACCGAGTCGCCTTCTTCGTGGCCACCCCGGCCCTGCTGTTCTCGGTGCTCGCGCACTCGCATCCGGCCACCGTCTTCTCGTCGTCGATCCTCGTCACCCTGATCGCCGTGTTCGTGTCGGTGCTGGCGTACGTGGTGGCGTCGAGGCTCTTCTTTCCGCGGCCGGTGGCGGAGACCACCGTGGGCGCCGCCGCCTCGGCGTACGTGAACGCCAACAACATCGGGCTGCCGGTGGCCCTCTACGTGCTCGGCGACTCGCAGCTCGTCGCGCCGGTGCTGCTGCTGCAGCTCATCGTGCTGGCGCCGATCACGCTGACCCTGCTCGACGTGTCGACGAGCGGCTCGGCCTCCGTGCGCTCGATCGTGACCCAGCCGCTGCGGAACCCGATCATCCTCGCCTCGCTGCTCGGGCTCGTGATCGCGCTCACGGGGCTGCAGCTGCCGGATGCCGTGTACGCGCCGTTCCAGCTCATCGGCGGGGCCGCCATCCCGCTCGTGCTGCTCTCGTTCGGCATGTCGCTCGTGGGGCAGAAGCCGCTGCAGCCCGGTTCGGGGCGCGCGGAGGTCCTCGTGGCCACGGGCATCAAGATCGTGCTCATGCCGCTCGTGGCCTACGTCGTGGGGCGCTTCGTCTTCGGGCTCGACGGCGCACGGCTCTTCGGCGTTGTGGCGCTCGCGGCGCTGCCGACGGCGCAGAACATCTACAACTTCGCCTCGCGCTACCAGCGCGGAACGATCGTGGCGCGCGACACCGTGCTGCTCACGACCCTCGGCTCCGTGGTGGTGCTCGTCGTGGTCGCGGCCGCCCTCGCGCCGTAGGCGTCGTCGAGGCGCAGGGCACGGAGCTGCCGGCCGTTCGCCGGTGATTCTTGCGGCTTGAGGGTCGCGGCACCGGGGAACAGGAGAAACGCCCGCCAACGCCTGCCGCGCCCTGACGGCGCTGACCGAACGGGCTAGGGGAGACGGTCGAACCGGTCGAGCCGGGCGCGGGCGCGGGCGGCGGTGCGCGCGGCGGCGTCGGATGCGCGGGTCGCGGCCGCGAGCTCCTTGCGCAGCGCAGCGCGCGCGGAGGTGGCGGAGGAGAGCTCGTCCTGCGCTGCGTCGAGCTCGTCGCGGAGGGCGCGCACCTCGTCGGCCAGACGATCGCGGAGGGCGGTGTTGTCGCGCATCCGGAGCTCGATCCCGGCGACCTCGGCGGCCGCATCCTCCGCGTCCTGCCGGGTGTCCTCGGCGTCGCGGCGGGCGTCGTCGCGGGCCTGCTGCTCGCGCGCGGCGCGCTCGACGGCCGCCAGGTCGGCACTCTTCTGCTTTGCCGCCTTCTGCTCTGCCGCCTCGTTGCCGCCCGCCTTCCGAGCGCGAACGCCCCCGTCAGGCGTGCCGGACGTCCGGGGCCCGCCACCGGCGCCGACAGCCTTCGACGTTGTCGTCGTTGTCCTTGGGCTGTTCCGGTCGCCCGTGCTGCTGCGACCCCCGCGGCTCGGCGTCGCGCGGGAGGAGGTCTCTGCGTCGGAGAGCGCGAACGTCGACTCGGTGACGACATCGAGCGGCACGGCGGTGGCGCCGTCGAGATCCACGGGCTCGAGGCCGCTGCTCTCCAGGGTGCGCAGGAGCGCTCCGGAGCGCACGGCGGTCGCCGCCGCACGGTCGCCGAAAGCGGCTTGGAGGGTCTGCTGCACCTCCACCGCCGCCGAGGCCGACACCGCCACTCCGAGCTCGTCGCCCAGCTCCCGGGCCGTGGCCGCGGCGCCGGAGAGGAGCCGGTGGCGCTCGCGGCCGAGGTCACGCACCAGGGCGCCGTCGTGCGAATCCTGGGCCGTGCGCATCCGTTCGCCGAGGTCGAGCAGGGCGTCGAGCTGCTCGGCCCGGTGCCGCGCCAGCATGTTCACCGCCCACGCGGCGACCGACGGTCTGGTGAGCGTGCGGATGCGCCGGGCCAGGTCGCGGTCACCGCCCTCGGCCGCGGCCGCGGCTCGCGCGTTGCGCGCCGCGACGAACGCGCCGGGTGCCAAGGCGTACAGGCTGTCGACGATCTGCGCCATCGCTTCGGGCCCGGGCCCGGATCCAGACTCGGATCCGTCCGAGGGTCCCTGCTCGCCCTCCCGCTCCGCGCGACCCGTCTCGTCGGCGGTCGCCTCGGCAGCGGTCACGTCGTCGCGGGTCATGTCGTGGCCGGGGGTGCCGTCATCCCGGCCCAGAGCACGGCGACGGTGGCGCTGGTCGCCGCCTCGACGGGCACGCCGTCGAGCAGCGCGTTGCTCGCGAGCGTGGCCACCCCGTGCACGGCGGCGAAGGCCACCAGGGCGAGCCGCTCGGGATCGCCCGCCGACAGCACTCCCTCCGCCTGCCCCTGGCGCAGCAGCCCGGTGGTGGTGTCCATGCTCGCGTGGCTGATGAGGCGCAGCCGCTCACTCGCATCCGGAGCGTGCTTGGTGGTGTACATCACCGAGAGCAGGGTGCGGTGCTCGACGGCGAACGCCACGTAGGCGCGCGCCACGGCGTCGAGCCGCTCGCGCAAGGTGCCCACGGCATGAGCCGCCACCTCGAGGCGGGCGTTCATGGCCACGAAGCCGTCGTAGGCGAGCTCGTCGAGCAGCGCCTGCTTGTCGCGGAAGTGGCGGCCGGGCGCCCCGTGACTCACGCCCAGGTCACGCGCGAGCTGCCGGAGCGAGAGCCCCTCGACGCCGTCGAGCTCGAGCGTCTGCTCGGCGCGTTCGAGCAGTGCGGAGCGCAGGTTGCCGTGGTGGTAGCTCCCGGCCGCTGCGGTGCTCGTCGTGCCCATGCCGCGAGTCTAGCGCCATGTAGGCGTTGACAACAATGCTGTCACTGTCTACATTGGCAACATGACCTTGGACTTCACCGGAACCACCGCCCTCATCACCGGAGCCAGCTCCGGCCTCGGCGTCGAATTCGCCACCCGGCTCGCCGCACGCGGGGCGGCCGTCGTGCTCGTCGCCCGCCGAACCGACCGCCTCGAGACCCTCGCGGCCGAGTTGCAGGCCGCGCACGGCATCCGCGCCACCCCGATCGGGCTCGATCTCGCGCAGCCCCGGGCGGGGGCCCGGATGCGTGCCGAGCTCGAGCAGCGCGGCATCGCCGTGCAGACCCTCGTCAACAATGCAGGCTTCGGCACCCACGGCCCCTTCGCCGACGCGGATGCCGCGGTGCTGGCGTCGGAGATCCAGCTCAACGTGGCCTCCCTCGTCGATCTCTCACGGGAGTTCCTGCCCGACCTGCTCGCCGCGGCCGCGGGAGGCGCATCCGCTGCCCTCGTGAACGTCGCGAGCACGGCGGCCTACCAGCCGACGCCGTTCATGGCCGTCTACGGCGCCACGAAGGCCTTCGTGCTGAACTTCACCGAGGCGATCGCCTTCGAGACGCGAGACTCGGGGGTGCGGGTGCTCGCGCTCAGCCCGGGCGCCACCCGCACCGAGTTCTTCGACGTCGTGGGCAGCGAGGCGGCGGCGGTCGGGAGCTTCCAGAGCTCGGAGCAGGTGGTGGCCACCGCGCTCAAGGCGCTCGACCGGCGCCACACGCCGGCCAGCGTGGTGTCGGGGCGGGCCAACGCTCTGACGGCTGCGGGGGCGGGCGTGCTGCCGCGCGGCGTCATCCTCTCGATGAGCGGGCGTCTGCTCTCCGAGTGAGCCGCGTCCGGCGGCAGGACGCCCGGTCGCCCTCGCGTCAGGCGAGCAGCCGCCGAACGAGGTGCTCCCAGCCGTCGGCGAGGCGCTCGCGGGGGAGCGTCTCGGCCGTCGGGCCGGGTGGGAGCAGCAGGATCGCCTCGAGCACGGCGAGCAGCTCGAACGCGAGGATCGGCACATCGCCCTCGGCGCCGGCCTGCCGCAGCAACGTCAGGATGTGCACCTCGGTGACCCTGCGCGCGGGAATCGAGTGGCGCGACTCCGCCGGTTCCTCGGCGGCTCGCAGGAGGTCGACCTGGGTGGCGAGGATCTCGATGCGCGCCCGGCCGAACGCGACCAGCCGCTCGACCGGCGGCGCTCCCGGGCCGAGCGGGGGAGGGCCGCTCAGGAACCGGCCCTGGAAGTCGCGCTCGACGTGGTCGAGCAGCGCCTGGAAGAGCCCGGCCCGTGAGCCGAATCGGCGGAACACCGTGCCCTTGCCGACGCCGGCCTCGGTTGAGAGGCGGTCCATCGTGAGGCCCGCGACGCCGTCTTCGGCGATGATGCGCCGCGCGCAGTCGATCAGCAGGGAGCGATTCCGGGCGGCGTCTGAACGCTCGGCCGCCGGCGGCCTGACTCGGGGATCGAGCGGATCCATGCACGGACTGTAGCACGGGAATAAACGGACCGCGGTCCGGTTAATTTCCACAACCATCCCGTTTCCGCCGGCCACGCCGGCGACCCTCCTGAGGAGAACAATGACCGAGAAATCCGTGCTCGTGCTCGTCGGCAGCCTTCGCGCCGGCTCGACCAACCGCCAGCTCGCCGAGGCCGCCGTCGCGGTCGCGCCCGAAGGCCTGGCCCTGTCGATCTTCGAGGGTCACGGCGCCCTGCCGCTCTACAACGAAGACGTCGACATCGAAGGCGAGCTCCCGGATGCCGTGGTCGAGTACCGCGCCGCCGTCGCGGCCGCCGACGCCGTGCTGGTGGTCACCCCGGAGCACAACGGCACCATCCCGGCCAACCTCAAGAACGCCATCGACTGGTCTTCGCGCCCCTTCGGCTCGAGCTCCATCTCGGCCAAGCCGCTGGCCGTCATCGGCACCTCCTTCGCCCAGTTCGGCGGAATCTGGGCCCAGGACGAGGCCCGCAAGGCCTACGGCATCGCCGGCGCCCGCGTGATCGAGGCGACCACCCTCGCCGTGCCGAACTCGGTGGTGCGGTTCGCCGAGACGCACCCGAAGGACGACGCCGAGATCGCCGAGCAGCTCGCCGCGTTCCTCGTGGAGTTCGCGTCTGCGCTCGACGAGCTCGACGCGGAGCAGGCCGCGGCCTGAGCTGAGACGTCACCGCACGCCCCAGGCGTGACGGCGCCGGCGCGACAACGCCGCGCCGACCGGCCCGTGAGGGCGCGATCGGCGCGGCGTTCGTCGTCGCGGCTGTCGAGGCGGGAGTGCCGCCCCGGCCGGCCTCAACCGGCCTTGCTTGTTAGGCCTGGGCCTGGGCCTGGGCCTCGGCGGCCTGCTGCTTGGCCACGGCCTCGGCGTAGTCCTTCTTCACGGTCTCCATGTCGAGTGCGCGCACCTGGGTGATCACGTCGTCCAGCACCGGGCCGGGCAGGGCTCCCGGCTGCGAGAAGATCGGGATGCCGTCGCGGTAGACCACCAGGGTCGGAATCGAGGTGATTCCGTACGATCCGGCGAGCTGGCGCTGGTCTTCGGTGTCGACCTTCGCGAAGGTGATGTCGCTGTTCGCGTCACTGGCCTTCTCATAGACCGGGGCGAACTGCTTGCACGGGCCGCACCAGTCGGCCCAGAAGTCGATCAGGACGATGCCGTCGGCGACCGTCTCGTCGTGGTTGTCGATTGTCAGAGTCTTCGTGCTCATGCCTACATTAACCACGGTCGCGCGACGAAATTCCGCGGCATCCAGCCGACCTTCAGCTGACGTGCACCTCGGGCCGGTGCTTGCGGTCGCGCTCTGCACGCCGCAGCACTTCACGGGTCACCGGAGCCACCTCTCCGGTGCCGGTCACGAGGTACTTGAGCATGTTCGAGATCGGGCTGCCCTCGGTCCACTCGAAGTAGATGTTCGGCACCACCCCGGTGAGGTCGCGGATCTCGAGCAGCACCGTGGCGATGGTGTTCGGGATGTTGCCGCTCGTGACCTTCAGCACGCGGAAGCCGTGCACGGCCTCGCCTCGCACCACCAGGTCCTCTTCGAAGTCGGAGGAGTCGGAGGGGTAGACCTCGAGGAAGATGACGGGCGAGCGCTGCGGGATGCCGCTGTCGCGGCGCTCCTCGGCGATCTTCTGCACGTATTCGCGGGCGGAACCGTCGTCCGGCTCATTCGCGATGATGCGGATCGAGTCGAACTCGTCGGCGTCGGTGAGCACGAAGTCGAGCGCCATCGGGTCGAGCGACACCGAGGTCGCGCGCAGCTGGAACGAGCGCTGCACCCGCGACACGATCGACACCACGATGATCCCGAGGATGAACAGCGCCGCGATGCGGACGCCGTCGGGCCGCTCGATGATGTTCGCGACCGTGGTGTACAGGAAGACCACCGACACCACGGCGAAGCCGATCATCGCGGCCCGCTGCTTCTTGCGCCGCGCCGAGAGCGTGACGGCGACGGAGGCCGAGGTGATGAGCACGAGCACGCCGGTGGCGTAGGCGCCGGCCTGCGCGTCGACGTTCGCCCCGAACCACAGCGTGATGAGCACGGCGATCGCCGTGAACACGAGCACGAGCGGCCGCACCAGGCCGGCCCAGTGTGGGGCCATGCCGTAGCGGGGAAGGTAGCGCGGCACCAGGTTGAGGAGCCCGGCCATCGCCGAAGCCCCCGCGAACCAGAGGATGGCGATGGTGCTGACGTCGTAGACCGTGCCGAAGCCTTCGCCGAGGAACTGGTGGGCGAGGTAGGCGAGCGCGCGCCCGTTGGCCGGGCCGCCGGCCTGGAAGTCCTTCTGCGGGATGAGCAGCGTGGTGACCACGCTCGAGGTGATGAGGAACGCGCTCATGATGACCGCGGCCGTGGTGAGCAGCCGCTTCCCGCCCCGGATGCGGGCGAGCGGCTTGTCGGGCTTGTCGTCGGGCGAGCCGGTGATCTGCGGCATCACGGCCACCCCGGTCTCGAAGCCCGAGAGCCCCAGCGCGAGCTTGGGGAAGGCGATCAGCGCGATGCCCACCATGACGATCGGGTTGCCGTGCTCCGCCGTGAGCGCACCCCACCAGTCGCCGACGACGATCGGATTGTCGAACACGTGCCCGAGGGACACCACGATCACGACGGCGTTGAGCACGAGGAAGACCGCCACGAGCACCACGGCGATGTTGATGGCCTCTTTGAACCCGCGCAGGAACACCACGGCGAGGGCGGCGATGAGCACGAGCGTGATGATCACCTCGTTGCCGTGGAACCACGAGGGCGCGAACGGGTTCTCGATGGCGTGCGCCGTCGCATCCGCCGCCGACAGCGTGATGGTGATCATGAAGTCGGTGGCCGCGAAGCCGAGCAGCACGAGCACCACGAGCTTGCCGCCCCACCAGGGCAGCAACCGCTCGAGCATCGCGATCGAGCCTTCACCGCGGAAGCTCTCGCGGGCCACCCGGCGGTAGACCGGCAGGGCGCCCAGCAGCGTGAGCAGGATGAGCACGATCGTGGCGAACGGAGAGAGGAGCCCGGCTGCGAGCGCGGCGATCGCCGGCTGGTAGCCGAGCGTGGAGAAGTAGTCCACCCCGGTGAGGCACATCACGCGCCACCACGAGTGTGTCTTCACCGGCTTCGCCGCGCCGGGGCCAGGGTGCCGGCCCGTGCGGTCGGTCAGCCCGTCGGTGAGCCAGCGCCGCAGCGCGGAGCGCGTGTCGGGGCGCTCCTGGTGCGGCTCACCCGGGGTGATGGGCGACCCGGCGCCGATGCTCGTTGAGGACATGGTTCATCTATACACGCATCGGATGACGGCGGCGCACTCCGGCCCGGGCTGCCGGCTGCGCGGCGCCCCGGATTGAGATAAGATGAGCAAAACTCATCCCAAGGAGTGCTCATGTCCGCCACCGTCTCGAGCCGCCGTCTGGCGGCTGTTGTCATCGCCGTGGCCCTCGCGGCCGCCGGAGGCAGCGCCGCTGGCGTCGCGCACGCCGTCGTGCCGCCGCTCGGCACAACGGCGGCCGTCAGCATCGATGCGGTCGGGGCCGTCGTTCCGGGCTGGCAGACGTCGATGTCGGCCGACGGGCGCTTCGTCGCCTTCGTCTCCGCGGAGCAACTCACGAGCACTCCGACGGGCGGCCATCGCCAGGTGTACGTGAAGGAACTGCAGAGCGGAGCCACCCGAATGGTCACCGACGATGCCGTCGACCCGAACCAACCGGGAGACGACGGCTCGGCGAACCCGGTGCTCTCCGCAGACGGGCGGTTCGTCGCCTTCGAGTCCGAGTCGACGAACCTCGCGAGCGGTGTGCCATCCGCGATCCGAGACCGGCAGATCTACTTGCACGACGTGGCTTCGGGAACCACCCGCCTCCTCAGCATGAATGCGTCGCACACTGGAGGCGGTGACACCTCGAGCTACAACCCGTCGATTTCGGCCGACGGGAGTCGCGTGCTGTTCGACTCGCCTGCCGGCGACCTCGTTCCGGGCGTGTCGGGGCACGGCTACCAGGTGTACGTGGCTCTCACCGGAACGTCGACGGTCGCTCTGGTCAGTCAGGTGGGAAGTACTGGGGCGCCGGCGAACGCCGAAGCCTATGCGGGATCGCTCTCTGCCGACGGATCGGTGGCCGCGTACTCGACCAAGGCCACGAACCTCACGGGGGACAACACCCACGGATGGCAGCAGGTCTTCGTTCGTGATCTCCGCTCCGGGGCCACCCGTGTCGTGAGCCTCAGTGCCGACGGGGGAGGGTCAGGCGGCAATTCGGACCAGCCTACGTTGTCCGCAGACGGTCAGAAAGTCGCCTATACCTCCGGCGCGAAAGACCTCACGGTTGGTCCGCGGCTCGACGCCGTGCTGCCGCTGCAGGTCTACGTCCGAGACCTCGGGGCATCCTCGCTATCGACGCTCGTAAGTGTGGACATCCACTCGAAGCCCGGCGACAGTAGCGCGTTTCCCGGGAGTGGGTTGTCCAGGGAGCCCGCCATCTCCGCTGACGGCAGTTCGGTGTCGTTCACCTCGCAGGCCGATGAACTCATCAGCCCCGCGGCTCTCACGGACAACCAGGTCTACCATCGCGATCTTCGCAAGCAGGTCACGGTTCTGGTGAGCTCCCGCGTGTCCGAGCCGACCCGCCGCGGTGACGATACGTCCTACCGATCGTCGATCTCCAGCGACGGGCGCCTCGTCGCCTTCACCAGCCAAGCGTCCGGGCTCGTGGACGACGTAGTTCCTCCCGGGCGAGACGTGGCGTACGTGCGTGCGATCGACGGGCCGAAGGTGGTGAGAATCGGCGGCGCCGACCGCTACGAGGTGTCGGCCAACGTCTCGATGGACGCTCATCGACCGGATGTTCCTCTCGTCTACGTCGCCTCCGGACAGGTCTTCCCCGACGCGCTCGCGGCATCCGCGGCGGCAGGCATCCAGAGCGCACCGGTTCTGCTCGCGACCCACGACACCGTGCAGGCATCGGTACTGGCCGAACTCCGTCGACTGCGGCCGGGAAAGATCGTCGTGCTCGGAGGCACCAACACGATCTCTGCCGCCGTCGAATCACAGCTCAGAGCCTTCGCGCTCGACGTGAGCCGGATCGACGGGGCCGACCGCTTCGAGGTCGCGGTGGGGGTCTCCCGGGCGCTCGTACCGACGCGCGCGCCCGTGGCCTATGTCGCCTCGGGCGAGGTTTTCCCCGACGCGCTCGCGGGCGCCGCGGCAGCGGGCCACCTGGGCGGACCCGTCCTCCTCGTGTCGCGGGGCAGTGTGCCTGATTCTGTGCGTGACGAGCTGAGGCGCATCCAGCCTGCGCGCATCGTGGTGCTCGGTGGCGTCAACACCGTGTCGGAGGCAGTCGTCGCGAATCTCGGTGCGATTGCCCCGACGACACGTCTCGGCGGGCCGGACCGCTTCGCGGTCGCGGCGGCGGTGTCCGCCGATGCCTTTCCCGGAGGGGCATCGACGGTCTACGTCGCGTCTGGGGCGGTGTTCCCCGATGCCCTGTCCGGCGGTGCCGCCGCGGTGAACCAGGCGGCTCCGGTGCTGCTGGTGACCGCGGATGCGATCCCCGCCCCAGTGGCCGCCGAACTCGACCGGCTGAACCCCACGAAGATCGTCGTTCTCGGGGGAACGGCGACGGTCTCGAGCGCGGTCCAGACGGCGCTGGACGGCTATCTGACCCGGTAGGCGGAACGGTGGGTCTCAGCCGAAGATCATCGGGCGGTCGTCGTCGTCGCCCGAGGCGTCGAGATCGAGATCGACCACCACGGGCACGTGGTCGGAGGGCGCGTCGCCTTTGCGCTCGTTGCGGTCGATGCGCGCATCCGCCACCAGCTCGGCGAAGGGCTGGGAGCCCATGATGAAGTCGATGCGCATGCCCTCGTTGCGGGGGAAGCGCAGCTGCTTGTAGTCCCAATAGGTGTAGCCGGTGGGCACCAGCGGACGCACCACGTCGCTCAGGCCGATCTGCTCGAACGCCGCGAAGGCCGCGCGCTCGGGCGCCGAGACGTGGGTGGCGCCCTCGAAGACGCTGAGGTCCCAGACGTCGCTGTCGAGCGGCGCGATGTTCCAGTCACCCATCAGGGCGAGCGGCTGATCGGGATGCGCGGCGAGCCACGCCTTGGTCTGCTCGGCGAGCTCCTGCAGCCAGGCCAGCTTGTAGCTGTAGTGCGGGTCGTCGAGCGCCCGCCCGTTCGGAACGTACAGCGTCCACAGCCGCACGCCGTCGACCGTCACGCCGAGGGCGCGGGCCTCGAGCGGCAGGGAGCCGTCGTCGAGCGGTTTGCCGAAGCCGGGCATCCCGGTGAAGGTGTTCGCCACGTCCTCCATCGGCAGGCGGCTCGCGAAGGCCACGCCGTTCCACTGGTTGAGCCCGTGCAGCACGACGTCGTAACCCGCCTCCTGGAAGGCCTCGAACGGGAACTGCGACTCCTTGCACTTGATCTCCTGCATGCCGAGCACGTCGACGTCTTCCCGCACCAGCCAGTCGACGACCCGGCCGACTCGGGCACGGATGGAGTTCACGTTCCAGGTGGCAACACGCATGGTTCCACGCTACCGGCAGCATCCGTCAGCCGGATGCGCGCGCGGCTAGGCTGGCCGCATGAAGACGGGCGACGACGGCGACCGGCCTCTCGACCAGCGGTTCCGCGACCACTTCGAGGAGCCCATCGCCCGCGTCACGGCCCTCACGCAGGACACCCTCGCCCTCTTCCCCACCCGCGTCTGGCGCCGCTTCCTCTCGCGCAACGGCTTCCTGCTCTCCTCGGGCATGAGCTACCAGGCACTGTTCGCGGTGTTCGCGGCGGTCTACATCGTGTTCGCGGTGGCCGGCATCTGGCTCATCGGCTCGCCCGAGACCATGCAGGCCCTGATCGACCTCATCAACACCTACATCCCGGGCCTCATCGGTGACGACGGGGTGATCGCACTCGACGACCTGCGCGGCATCGCCGAGTCGAGCACCTCGGTGCTCACGGTCACGGGCATCGCGGCGCTCGCCGTGCTGGTCTGGACCGCCATCGGCTGGATCACCTACTCCCGCATGGCCGTGCGGGCCATCTTCCGCATGCCGAAGGACCCGCGCTCCTACCTGCTGCTGAAGGCGCGCGACTTCCTGGTGGCGCTCGCGATGGGCCTGGCGCTCTTCGTCGCGGCCGCTCTCAGCGTGGGGAGCACGGCGGCCCTGGATGCGCTGCTGTCCCTTTTCGGCCCCGTGGTGAGCCAGTCCACGGCGGTGCTCGCGGCCATCGCGGGACTGGTGGTGGTGTTCCTCATCGACACCCTCGCGCTCATGGTGCTGTTCCGCTTCCTGGCCGGCGCGAAGCTGACGATCAGACGGATGCGCGGGGGCGCGATGCTCGGCGGGCTCGGCCTGGTCGCGCTGCAGGCCCTCGGCGGCACGCTGCTCGGCGGGGTCACCCGCAACCCGCTGCTGTCGACCTTCGTGGTGTTCATCGCGATGCTGCTCTGGTTCCGGCTGGCGAGCGTCGTGACGCTCGTGGGCGCATCCTGGATCGCCGTGGCGGCCGACGACCGAGGGGAGCTGCTCTACGAGCCGAGCGAGGAGGAGCTCGCCGCCCAGGAGCACGACGCCCTCGTGCTCGCGGCGCGCGTGCGGGTGCGCGAGGCGCGGGCGGCGCTGGAGACGGCGCCGTGGTGGCGGCGGCCGGGTTTGCGGTGGCGGCGGGATGCGGCGCAGGCGGAGCTCGAGGCCCTCACGGAGCCGGGTGGTGGCGCTGAGTAGCGATTGCTCATAACGCGCATCGGGTGGTCGCGGTCAGTCTGATCTGTACTCATCAGTCGCGACGAAAGGCCTGCCCGATGTCTCTGCGAACCCCTCGCGCGGCTCTTGCGAGCATCTTGGCTTCGGTTACCATCGCCGGTCTCGCACTCGTCGCCTCGCCTGCCGCCCATGCGCTCGACGGCCCGACCTCCGATCAGTACGACGTGCGGGCCGGCGCGCTCTTCCATGTCGGCGCCGAGGCCGGGGTGAAGTCCAACGACGGCGCTGCCTCGGCGACGTTCCAAGCGGCGACGACGGTGATACCGGCGCACGGAACACTCACTCTCGCGGCCGACGGTTCGTTCGACTACGCCCCAGCGGCGGGCTTCGTGGGCGACGACATCTTCCGCTACTGCCTTATCGCCGTCGCCGGTACCCCCTGCGCTACGGGCAACATCTCCGTGGTGCTCTCGGTGAAGTCCACGGTGGAAAGGATCGGCGGTGCCGACCGCTTCGCTGTCTCAGCGGCCGCCTCGGCGGGAGCTTTCCCCGCGCACGTGCCAGTGGCCTACGTGGCATCCGGTGCTGTCTTCCCTGACGCGCTCTCCGCCGGCGCCGCGGCCGGAGCCCAAGGAGCACCCGTCCTGCTCATCGAGAAAGACTCGGTTCCTGCCGTCGTCGGCACCGAGCTCAGTCGCCTCCAGCCGGGAAAAATCGTCATGCTGGGCGGACTGAACACGCTCAGCGCCCAAGTGCAGACGGCACTGAGCGACTACTCCGGAGACGTGACGCGCGTCGGCGGTGCGGATCGCTACGTGGTCTCGGCTGCGGTGTCGCGAGGGGTCTTCGCACCGATGCGGCCCGTGGTGTTCATCGCCTCGGGTGAGGTGTTCCCCGACGCGCTCTCAGGTTCAGCAGCCGTCGGCATCGTGGGCGGCCCCCTCCTCCTGGTGCAGAAGAACTCCATCCCCAGCGACGTCGCGGCTGAGATCGCGCGGTTGACTCCGCTCCAGATCGTGGTTCTCGGGGGAAAGAACACCATCGCCGACGAGGTGGTGACCACGCTCCAGCGCTCGGCGAACACGATCCGCATCGATGGGTCCGACCGCTTCGAGGTCTCGGCCTCGGTCTCGGCGAACACCTTCGCCCCTGCCGACACCCACACGGTCTACGTCGCCTCCGGCGCCGGGTTCCCCGATGCGCTCTCGGGTTCGGCCGCGGCGATCAGCAAGCATGCACCGGTGCTGCTGGTCACCAAAGACGGCATTCCCGCTCCGGTGGCGACCGAACTGGATCGGTTGAAGCCGACCCGAATCGTGGTGCTCGGCGGGGAGAACACGGTGTCTGCGGCCACGGAGGCGCTGCTCGCGACGCACCTGGCGCACTGACCCACGTGGGGTGCTGACCGCCGACGGTCCCGGGTGGAGGATGGAGGCATGACCTCAGAGACCTCGTCGCCTGACGCAGCGGGCGGGCAAGCAGCGCCCGCCCCCATCGCCGTGACGGGCGCGACCGGCGGTGTCGGTGGGCGCGTGGCGCGCTTGTTCGGTGCGGCCGGCGTGCGGCAGCGGTTGATCGTGCGGGATGCCAGCAGGGTGCCTGTGATTCCGCACGCGGAGGCGCAAGACGAATCGCGAGGTGAAGCCGGTGCATCGGCCGCCGTCGAGGTCGCCGTGGCGACGTACTCCGACGGCGAGGCGGCCCGCCGCGCGCTCGACGGCGTGAAGGTGCTGTTCATGGTGTCGGCGGCCGAGAACGCCGACCGCCTCGCCGAGCATCGGGCATTCATCGACGCGGCCCGCGCATCCGGTGTCGAGCACGTCGTCTACACCTCGTTCTTCGGGGCGGCGCCCGATGCGGTGTTCACCCTCGCCCGCGATCACTTCGTGACCGAGAACCTGATCCGGGATGCCGGGCTCGGCTTCACGTTCCTGCGCGACAACCTCTACACCGACTTCCTGCCGATGCTCGCGGGCGAGGACGGCGTCATCCGCGGGCCCGCCGGGGACGGCCGTGCCGCAACCGTCACGCGCGACGACGTGGCCGAAGCTGCGGTCGCCGCGCTCCTGAACCCGGATGCGCACGCCGGCGCGACCTACGAACTCACCGGCCCCGAGGCGCTCACCCTAGACGAGGTGGCAGCAATCCTGACGGCCGACGGCGGCCGCGGCCCGATCACCTTCCACGACGAGACACTCGACGAGGCGTACGCCTCCCGCGCCGTCTACGACGCACCGCAGTGGCAGCTCGACGCCTGGGTGAGCACCTACACCGCCATCGCGGCCGGTGAACTCGCGCGCGTCACCGCCGACGTCGAGCACCTCACGGGCCACCCGCCACGCTCTCTACGCGAGTTCCTGCGCAGCTGACGCGGCCGACGATGCCGCGCACCGCTCAGACCCCCGCGGCCGCCGGGCGCTGCAGCCGCGCCAGCTCGTTGCCGTCGATGTCGAACAGCCGCAGGTAGCCGTTGTCGAGGGCGATGGTGCGCGTCGCGCTCTCCACGGGGTCCCAGACCGGCGCGCAGTCGGCGCCGGACGACGCATACGCCGAGGCCAGGAAGTCGGTGCCGTCTCCGGCCCACGGCAGGCCGTCGGGCTGCACGAGGTTCTCCGAAGCGGGAGTCGGCGTCGGCTCTGGGCTGCGCAGGCAGTCGCTCAGCGCATAGACCCCACTGGTGTCGAAGGTGATGGATGCCGTCGCGCCCGGCATCCCGGCGGGCACCCAGGTGCCCGAGAGGTCTTTGCGCGTTGCGGCCACGAGGTCGGTGGGCAGCGGCGTGGCCACCCGGAGGGTCTGGCGCACCGTCGCGTCGAGGGCCGGCTCGGGCAGGAGCGCCACCGCGGGATCGTTGGCCGTGGCGGCGGGGGGCCCGGCGGCTTTGTCGAGGCGGGCGACCTGGTTGTCGAAGGAGTCGAGGAGGTCCCAGCCGCCGTTCGCGCCGCGGAACTTGCGCACGGAGGCCAGCCACGACACCTCGGGCGCCGTCGAGGCGCCGTCGCCGTGCAGGAAGCAGCTCTGGTCGCCGCCGATGGCGCCGGCGACGAAGTGCACGTCGGATGCGGCCCAGCTGGTGCTCAGAACGCCGCAGCCGCGGAACAGCATGAGAGTCTGCGTGCCGCCGTCGGCCGACAGGCGGAGCAGGGTGCCGTCCTTGTCGCCCAGCGCCTCCGTTACCTTCCAGTAGCCGATCAGGCCGATCGAGTCGGACACCTTGCCGCTCGGTGCGCCGACGAGCAGGGGCTGGTCAAGACTGAACGGCACGACTTCCGTCGCCGACGGGCTCGGCGTGGCCACCGACCCGCTCGAGGCGCCGTTCGCGTCGGCGGTGCATCCGGCCACGAGAGCCAGAACGACCAGCCCTGCGACCCCTGCCGCCACGCTGCGGGCGGCGCGCATCCGTCCCGTTCCCGCTCCGTTGCGCGTGCGCGTACTGCCTGCCATGCCTCCACGCTATTGGACGCGCACCCTCCCGGCCCACAAAACCCCTGTGAGCCCCCGGCTAAACTGGGCCACGTGACCGACGCGCGCAGCAAACTCATCGACTTCATCAAGACCGATGCCGTGTTCCACGGCGATTTCACGCTCACGAGCGGCAAGAAGGCGAGCTACTACGTCGACCTGCGCAAGGTCTCGCTCGACCACCGCGTGGCCCCCCTCATCGGCCAGGTCATGCTCGACCTCATCGCCGGGGTCAAAGACGTGGATGCCGTGGGCGGGCTCACCATGGGCGCCGACCCGATCGCCTCCGCCGTGCTGCACCAGGGCGCGGCGCGCGGCCTCGAGTACGACGCCTTCGTGGTGCGCAAGGAGCCGAAAGACCACGGTCGTGGCCGCCAGGTCGAGGGTCCGGATGTCGCCGGCAAGCGCGTGATCGTGCTCGAGGACACCTCCACCACGGGCGGCTCGCCGCTCGCCGCGATCGCCGCCCTCGAGAAGGCCGGAGCGATCGTCGTGGGCGTCGCCGTTGTGGTCGACCGCAACACCGGCGCCGGGGAGCGCATCGAAGAGGCCGGCTACCCCTACCACTACGCGATCGGGCTGGCCGACCTCGGTCTCGAGTGACGATGCCGCCCGACGCCACCCCCGACCTTCCTCCGTCGAACCCGGGCACACCGAGTCCGACCGCCGGCGCGGGTGCCGGCGGCGGTGCCGGTGAGGTCGCGACCCCGGCGGGCGCGGCGGCCGCGGCCGCGGCCGGGGGCCGGGGCGGGCGGACGGATGCACTGAACCGGCGCATCCTGGTGGGTGCGGCGGTGGTCGTGGCGATCGCGGTCGTCGTGGTGATGTTCTTCGTCGGGATGCGCGTGGGCGGCCCGGCCGGTGCGAGCCCGGAGGCCGGTGCGGCCACGGCTGCGCCGACGGTCACGACCAGGCCCGAGTCGACGAGCCCGACCCCGGCCCCAACGGCGTCGTCCCTCCCCGCGGCGCAGCCCACGGGCGCGGCCGCTCCCGGGGTGCACGCCTGGAACCAGCTCGGCGGCGGAGAATGCCTCACCGGATACAACTCGCCCTGGGCCGAGGAGTTCACGGTGGTCGACTGCGGCGCCGAACACACCGCCCAGCTCGTCACGCGCGGCCTCTTCGACGAGCCCGCGACCGCCGCCTACCCCGGCGAGGCCGAACTCGTCTCCCGCCTGAACCTGCTGTGCACCGCCCCCGCCGTGCTCGACCTCGCCGCCGCCGGACAGCTCGACGACGTGCAGTGGCAGGCTTCCTACCCCGCGAACGACGCCGCCTGGGCGGCCGGCGATCGCGCCTACTACTGCTTCTTCAGCCGCAGCTCCGGGCAGCCGCTCGGAGCGAACCTCGCGGTGCCGTTCGCGGGCTGAGAATTCCTCCGGATCCGCCACCTCGACAACTAGAGTGGGATGCCATGCGCCAGATCATCCGCCCCTCACGCCGCACACCGAAAGGCATCGCGGTCGCGGTTCTGATCGTCGCCGCGACGCTCCTCCCCGTGCTCGGCGCGAGCCCGGCCCTCGCCGAGGCGCCTGCGCACCCGGGCGCCGCGCATCCGGCCGCCGCGCATCCGGCCGCCCCTGCGCAACCGCCGCTCGCCGCCGCCCCCGGCGACGTGAACGACTTCACCTTCGCGTCGTTCGACGGCCGCTACGACCTCGGGATCGACGACGCCGGCCACTCCACGCTCACCACCGTCGAGACCTTCGTGGCCGAGTTCCCCCAGGGCGACCAGAACCACGGCATCCAGCGCGCCATCCCCACCCGTTTCAACAGTCACCCCACCAACCCGGTGATCCTGTCGGTGACGGATGCGGCGGGCACCCCGCGCCCCTACGAGACGTCCGACGACGGTGAGAACCTCGTGCTCACCATCGCCGCCCCCGACTTCGTGCACGGCGAGCAGACGTACGTCATCACCTACCGCCAGACCGACGTCACCCGCTACTTCTCGAACACGAACGACGACGAGTTCTACTGGGACACCAACGGAACCCTCTGGCAGCAGCCCTTCGCCGCGCACACCACCACGACCACGGTCGAGCCCGCGCTCGTCGGCGCCCTCACCGGCAGCACCGGATGCTTCGTGGGCGTCCAGGGCTCGAGCACCTCGTGCGAGATCGTGCGCAGCGACGTGAACGGCGCCGCCGTCTTCACCACGCGGGTCGCGGACCTCTCGCAGGGCGAGAACGTGACCGTCGGCATCGCCTTCGTGCCGGGCACCTTCGTGCAGATCGACACCTCCTACCTCTCGGCGCCGTCGAGCTGGGTGCAGCTGATCGCCACCGTGCTCGGCGGGGTACTGGCCTTGCTCGCGCTGCTCTACCGCTTCATCTGGCTGAGGGATGCGCGGGGCCGGCCGGTCGTCATCGCCGAGTACACCCCGCCCCCGGGCGCGGACCTCCTCATCGCCTCGGTCGTCATGAAGAAGACTCCGCGCGCGGCGGCGGCGTCGTTCGTGGACTACGCGGTGCGCCACAACATCCAGATCGTCGAGCAGGAGGAGCCGGGCGTCTTCTCGTCGAGGACCGCCTACTGGCTGCACCTGCTCACCGCGCAGGGGCTCGGCGAGCACGAGCTCGGCTTGGCGCGGGCGCTCTTCGGCAGCGAGCTGACGCCCGGCGCCTGGCGCGAGCTGAAGAAGAACGACAGCGAGCTCGCGAAGGCCGTCTACGCCGTGATGCAGAGCACCAAGAAGCGCGCCCTGGCCGAGGGCTTCCAGCGCTCGGGGGTGCGCTGGCAGGGCACGGTGCTCGTGCTCGTCGCCATCCTCGTGTCGGTGATCGGCTTCGTCGCCGGCTCCGTCTCGTCGAACGCCGAGGTGGGCGACGGGCTCCCGATCGGGCTGTTCTTCCCGGCCGGATTCGCCTTGCTGATCGTGTTCTACGGCGCGTTCCGCGTCACGCTCACGCAGAAGGGCGCCGAACTCCGGGACTACATCGAGGGCATCCGCCTGTACATCGAGTGGGCCGAGGAAGACCGATTCAAGGCCCTGCAGAGCCCCGAGGGGGCACTCAAGACCGGCGTGAACGCGCCAGACCGGGGCCAGGTGGTGAAGCTCTACGAGAAGCTGCTGCCCTACGCGGTGCTGCTCGACCTCGAGTCGGAGTGGGCGAAGGTGCTCGGCACCTACTACGAGAGTCTCGGAAGCCGGCCCGACTGGTACGGCGGCGGGTCGGGGGCGTTCAACGCCTATCTGTTCGCCTCGGCCATCGGTTCGCTCTCGTCGACCGCGTCGAGCGCCTACTCGGGCAGCTCGACGAGCAGCTCGAGCGGCTTCTCGGGCGGAGGCGGATTCTCCGGCGGCGGTGGCGGCGGTGGCGGAGGCGGCGGGGTCTGACGTTCGCGTCACGCGGAAGAGTCGCGGCCTCGGGATGCGCGGCCCGGCTCGCGTGGGCGCAGGGGCAGGGGGCCCCGGCCGCCGGGTGGTTGTGGTCGGCCACTCGATCGGACGGGGCTCGACGGAGTGATCGCCCGGTAGGGCCGATGCGCCGGCTATTCGCGGCGGAAGGCCGACAGGGGCGCGCTCGTGCCGGTGCCCTGCACCTCCCAGTGGTCGACGGTGGTGCCGTCGGCGTCGAACTGCCAGCCCACCACGCGCCAGCCCGCTGCGGTGACGCGGGCCTGGACGCCATCGGCGCTGACCGTGCCCGAGACGTCGTTCGCGCCCTCGAAGTACCAGTACTCGGCGCCGGCGAGCTGCTCGGGGGTATCGATGACGGCCCGGCCGGTGGTGAGGTACTCGAACGTACCGGCGGGATGCTCCTCGAAGATGCGGAGCTTGTCGCCCGCGAGGGCCGCGCGGTAGGGGGCGAGGGCATCCTCCTCCGCCGTGGCGGTGGCCTCGAGGCGCGATCGTGCTGCGGCGAAGAGGCTCTCCACGCGAGAGCGCAGTTCGCCGATCGTGACGGGCACGCCGGCGATGGTGGTGCTCGCGGAGTCGGGCACGGAGGCGACCGCCGCGGCGAGCGGGAGGTAGTCGTCGTTCTCGCGTAGCACCGCGTCGGCCGCGAGGGTCTGGGCGAAACCGAACGGGGGAGCGGTCGTCGTCATGTCGTGCTCCCAGGTCTGGAGCAGCCGTTCGGCGCGATCGACGAATGCGCGAACGGCCGGGTCGTCGGTGGCATCGGCCGCGGCAGCGGCGCCGGACGCCTCGGCCGCGACGGGCGCCCGATCGGCGTACACCTCGTCGATCCCCGCCCGCGCGGCCGCCGTGACGGGGTCGCCGTAGTACGCAGCGGAATCCGGTGCCTCCCCGTCCGGGACACGCCTGTCGGTTGTGCGGATGGCCGGTGCACGACCGTCGGTGCCGGCTAGCGCTTCGGTGCCGGCGGACCCACCCGAGCCCGCCGGGCCACGGGCAGGTGCCGCCCCGCTCGAGCCGGCGGGGCCGGCCGCATCGTGCGCCTCGACGACCAGCACCGGGCCGCCGGACGTGCCGGGCTCGATCGGACCGGTCGCCACGATCCGTCCGTCCGTCACCTCGAAGGGCACCCGGCGCACCACCGTGCTGTCGCGCAGGAACACGACCTCGTAGGGCCCGTCGTTCTCATCGAGCAGGTGCCAGCCGCTGCCCCAGCCGGAGGCGCGGTCGTTGTTCCAGCCCCGCACCGCGTCGAACTCGGCCAGCACCTCGCGCAGGGTGGGTTCACCGTCGTTCCCTGGCCCCGCCCATCCGGTGGCCACCGAGGCCGGTTCGGGCAACCGCACCCCGCGGAAGAAGCAGTGCGCCTCGAGCTGGTAGGCCTGAGCGTCGCCGGGCAGGAAGGCGGTGGCGCGCAGGCGGGGGGCATCCGCCAGCCCTGCCGTGTCGAGGCTCACGAGCCCGAGCCCGCCCAGCCAGGAGTTGTCGACGGCGTAGAGGTGTTCGCCGCCTCGGGCCGTCACCGTGAAGGAGCCGTCGTGCAGCAGCTCGTCGACCCCGTCGAGCGCCGAGACGAGCCGGATGCGCAGCCCGAACGTGCCGGCTTCGTCGCATCCGTCTTCGCCGTGCCGGAGTTCGGCCGCGATCCGCTCATCGGCCGCCGCCTCGCGCAGCCGGGCCGTGCCGGAGAACCACACGGCGCCGTCGGGGCGGGTCACTGTCCATTCGAGTACCGCGCCGGCGGGGACGGGCCCGAGCAGGGTGAAGCCGACCCGCGGGCACCAGCCCTCCGGCCGGTAGCCTCCGAACGAGTCGAGCTGGATGCGCAAGGAATGCTTGATGATGAGCGGCATGGCGAGGGCTCTTGTCTGCGAGACGGCGTGAGGGGCCGAAGAAGATGAATATGAGGACGCCTCAATTTATGAGATAGACTCCGGGAATGTCCAGCTCTACTCTCGCCCGGGTCGGTCTCGCTGTCGTCGCGGCGCTGTTGTGTTCTTCGCCGGCGACCGGAGCAGCCGGTGCCACGGTCGCGGCTGCGGCCGCTGCGACGGCGCCGCTCGCAACTCAGCTCGTCAGCGTCTCCAACACGCCTCCCTTCGTCGAGGGCAGCCGCGCTTCCCGCGCTCCGAGCGTCTCGGCCGATGGCCGTTACGTGGCGTTCGAGTCGGCGGCGGGCAATCTGACGGCGATCGCCACCGACGGATGGCAGGTCTACGTGCGCGACACCCAGACGGGGTCGACGCAGCTCGTGAGTGCGACGCCGGGCGGCGTCGCCGGTGACGGGGATTCGATGCATCCCTCGATCTCCGCCGACGGGAACAGGATCGTCTACGTGTCGAGCGCGCACAACCTGAGTTCGAGCGCCATACCCCAGGCCATGCTGTGGGACCGCGCGACCGGCCTGACGCGCACGGTGAGCCTCAGCAACGACGACCCGCCCGTCCGGGCGAACAGCACCGTCAACTCTCCGGTGATCTCCGGCGACGGCTCGACGGTCGCTTTCTCCACCGCTGCCACGAATCTGACCGGTGACGACAACCATAGTTCCGCCCAGGTCTACGCCCGCGACATCGCACTGAACGCCACCCGTCTGGTCAGCGTGGACGAGACGGCCGCCGCGGGCAACGGCTCCTCCAGCGATGCGACGTCGCCGTCGATCTCGGGCGGCGGGCAGGCGATCGCGTTCGTCTCGAAGGCGTGGCTGAGCCCAACGGCGCCCGGAGTGCCGGGCGCCGCCCAGGTCTGGGTGTCGAAGGGCCAGGACCTCGGCATCGCGCTCGCAAGCGTGAATTCGTCCAGCACCGCGAGTGCTGACGCCGGCGCAGCGGAGCCGGCGATCTCGAATGACGGGGGATCCGTCGCCTTCGTGAGCGCTGCGACCAACCTCGTCGGCGATCCCACCGGGGGGCATCGTCAGGTCTTCCTGCGCAGCCTCACTTCGGCAGCCTCCACCCGGCTGGTCAGTTACAACGATGCCGGCACGGCGGGAGCCGACCACGACTGCGACTCGCCCGTGATCTCCTTGCACGGAGAAGACATCGCGTTCGTGAGCGCCGCAACGGATCTCGTGCCCGGTGGCGGAAACGGGCATCGCCAGAGCTATGTCCGCCGAGTCGGATCCGGGCGCCTCGTGGTCGCGAGCCGCACGGACTCCGGCGCGCCCGGCAATGGCGACTCGACGGCGCCGGCGATGTCGAGGGACGGCTCGGCCATCGCCCTGACATCGATCGCGACCGACCTCGTTCCGGGCGCGACGGGAGCCTCGGAGCAGGTATACCTGCACGAGCTCGCCGAGGCGCCACGAGTGGACCGCATCGACGGGGCCGATCGCTTCGCGGTGGCCGCGGCGGTGTCGAAGGCCACATTCGCGCCCCACGTGGAGACCGCCTACATCGCGTCGGGCAAGGTCTTTCCCGACGCACTGTCGGGATCCGCGGCGGCCGGCCTCTACGCCGCTCCGGTTCTTCTCGTCACAGACACGGCCGTCCCCGCGGCCACCGCGACCGAGTTGACCAGGCTCAAACCCGGGCGCATCGTGGTGCTCGGCGGGACCGTGACCATCAGTGCGGACGTCGAGGCGGCACTGCGCGCGTACGCGCCGGCAGTCCAGAGGGTCTCCGCGCCCGACCGCTTCCAGCTGTCCGCAGCGATCTCCGCCTCGCTCTTCACTTTTCCGAGGGCGGGGAGCACTGCCTTCATCGCGTCGGGCGCGGTGTTCCCGGATGCGCTGGCCGGCTCGGCGGCGGCGGGCTTGGGCGGTGCGCCGGTGCTGCTCGTGACCAAGGATGCCGTACCCGACGCGATCACTGCAGAGTTGAAGCGGCTGAAGTCGCGGCATCTCTACGTGCTCGGAGGCACGGCCACGGTCTCGGAATCCGTGGTGACGGACTTGAAGAAGCTGGTTCCGGACGTGACGAGAATCGCCGGGGCGGACCGTTTCGAGGTCTCGGCGAACATCTCTGCACAGCTGAACCCCGATGTGCGCAGCACGGTGTACGTGGCTTCCGGGGCGACCTTTCCAGACGCCCTCGCGGGCTCGGCCGCGGCTGTGCAGACCGCGTCCTCGATGCTCCTCGTCAACACCGACAGCCTGCCGCCCGCCGTGGCGGCCGAGCTCGACCGCATCAGGCCTACGCGGATCGTCCTCCTGGGCGGGCGTAACAGCGTCTCCGACGGGGTTCAGCGCGAGCTCGAGAAGCACGTCTACCCGGCGCGGTGACGCCCGCCGTGAACGGCGCGGCGCGAACGGTGCGGCCGCGGGTCAGCGGGCGCCGGTCACCGAAGCGATGACGGCGAGACCGGCGGCCGCGATCCAGAAGAAGGCGACGGCGAGCCAGCCGGCCAGGGTGACGTAACCGAGGATGAGGCCGGCCAGCGTGAGCCCGCGGCCGTCCTCGGCGCGGTTCTTGATCTGGCTGAGGGCGATGTGCCCGGTGACCACCGGCACGATGCCGAAGCCGAGCACGCCGAGAACGAGCGTGATGATGCCGAGCGTGTTGGTCTTGGGCTGGGGCGGAAAAGGCGCGTAGCTCTGCTGAGGGGCGGCCGGGTAGGCGGGCATCGAGGCGGAGGCGTGCGCATCCGTGGGCCGGCCGAACACGGCGGTGTCGTTGGTGGCCGCGGTGGGGGTGCCGGCGTCGGCCGGGCTGTCGGTGAGGGGAGCGGTGGTGTCTGTCATGCCCTCAACGCTACGAATCACGAGCGCGCCGCGAATCGCACCCCGGCATCATCCGCGTGGTACCGCGGGACGATCTCGGGATGCGGGATGCGGGATGCGGGGAGCGGGGTGGCGAGGCCCGGCGCCACCCCGGCGTCGTCTAGCCGGAGAACGCGTTGGCGCAGGTCTGCTGCTCCGCCGTCTGGCCCTTGAGCCCGGAGATGACCTCGGGGGCCGTCGCCTCGCTCGTCGGCGCCGTGGTGGCCGGAGTCGTGGCGTTCGGATCGGTGGTGGGAGCCGTCGTCTCGGTCGGAGTGGCCGCCGGGTCGGTCGGCGCGGGGGTGACGAGCGTCGACCCGTTTCCGGTGGAGTCCTCGGGCAGCGAGAACGGCTGGTCGGCGAGGATGCTGGCGAACAGGGCGTCGGCGGTGCTCTGCACGGGCGCGACCTTGTTCGGGTCGACGCTCCACGCGGCCGAGGGGTACTGCACGAACACGATGTTGTTGAGGTTCACGTCTTTGAGCGTGAGGGCGAGCGACACCATCGCATCCGGGCTCGCGAGCGATTTCGAGGGGACGATGTTCTGCGACGCCGCCTGCGCGAGGCCGTAGAGCTTGGAGATGTCGGTGAGGGTGTTCGCGCTCTTCATGGTGCGGATGAGTGAGGAGAGGTACTGCTGCTGCGAGGCGATGCGCGAGAGGTCGCTGCCGTCGCCCACACCGTGCCGGTTGCGGAGGAAGGCGAGCGCCATCTGGCCCTCGATCACGCTCGTTCCGGCGGGGAGGTCGAGGCCCGAGTCCGGGTCGGAGATCGGTTCGACGAGACACACCGGAACGCCGCCCACGGCGTTGGTCATCTCGATCACGCCGTTGAACGAGGTGGCGGCGGCGTACTGGATGTTGAGGCCGGTGAGGTTGGAGATGGTCGCCGTGACACAGGCGAGACCACCGCGCCCCCAGGCGGTGTTGAGCGGTTGGGCACTCATGGCGTCGTACGTGGTGCCCGTGTTCGGGTCGGTGCACTCGGGATGCGCGATCACGAGGTCGCGCGGGAAGCTCACAACGACCGCGTTCTGGTGGTCGGCCGAGACGTGCAGAAGGATGTTCACGTCGTTGAGCGTGGCATCGCGCTCGCCGAAGCTCGTTCCCTGGTTCGGGTCGTTGTCGGTGCCGACCACCATGAGGTTGAAGCCGCCCTCGAAGGGGCCGAGCAGCGGGGGAGCGGCCGGTGCGCCGGTGCCGCCGCTGATGTCGACGGCGTTGGCGCTGAAGTTCGAGGTGACGCTCGTGACCGCGTAGGCCGCCACGGTGCCGACGCTCACGAGGGCGACGGCCACCACGATGGCGAGGCCCTTGAAGACCGCTCCGACCGGCGACGGCGTGTGGAGCCGACCGTGGCGGATGGGCCCGCTGCTCTGCTGCCGCGGGCGTCCGGCGATCTCGTCCAAATGCAGTCCTTCGTGTGGGGAAAGGGCGTCACAGCGGTATGATTCCCGCTCGACGGTCGATCCTAGCCGACGGAATTATCAACGCACCGGGCGATTTCCCAGGGTGGCGCGCCGGAGTGTCCGGAGGAATTCGATGCCGTCCGCGGCCACGACACCTCGGGGGCTTCGTTGATCGGCGCGACGAGGCGAATGGCAGGAAGTCGTCGAACAGCGTCATTCCGGCTACTCGTGGCAGCTTCGCTTGTTCCCTAGCGTTACTGCCATGGTCACCACGTTCGCCCTCATCGCCTTCTTCGGGCTGCTCACCGCCCTCGCGCTCGTCGCCGTCGTCGCGACCCTCATCCAGACGGTGCGCGATGGCTACGGCCGCCGTCGCACCCTCGGTGACGACGCCCGGCGGGAGTGGCGCGCGGGGCGCTAGAGCTCGCTCTCGATCGGCTCGGTCACGAGGAGGTCGGCCACCGAGTTCAAGATCTCCGACGGGCGGAACGGGTACTTGTCGATCTCGGCCTGATCGCTGATGCCCGTCATCACGAGGATGGTGTGCAGGCCTGCCTCGATGCCGGCCACGACATCCGTGTCCATGCGGTCGCCGATCATGCCGGTGTTCTCCGAGTGAGCGCCGATGCGGTTCATCGCCGAGCGGAACATCATCGGGTTGGGCTTGCCCACGATGTAGGGGTCTTTGCCGGTGGCCTTCGTGATGAGGGCGGCGATGGCGCCCGTGGCGGGCATCGGACCCTCGGCGCTCGGCCCCGTCGCATCCGGATTGGTGACGATGAACCGCGAGCCGTCGTTGATGAGCCGGATGGCCTTCGTGATGGCCTCGAAGGAGTAGTTGCGGGTCTCGCCCACCACCACGTAGTCGGGGGCGGTCTCGGTCATGATGAAGCCGGCCTCGTGAAGTGCCGTCGTGATGCCGGCCTCGCCGATGACGAAGGCGCTGCCGCCGGGCATCTGGTCTTTGAGGAAGGTGGCGGTGGCGAGCGCGCTCGTCCAGATGAACTCCTCGGGCACCTCGAGGCCGGATGCGCGCAGCCGGGCGCTGAGATCGCGCGGCGTGAAGATGGAGTTGTTCGTGAGCACGAGGTAGGGCTTGCCCTGGTCGCGCCACTGCTGCAGCAGCTCGGCGGCGCCGGGGATGGGGTGGTTCTCGTGAACGAGCACACCGTCCATGTCGGTGAGCCAGCATTCGATCTCGTCGCGACCGGGCATGGGGACTACTCCTTCTTCCACGTTCCTCCAGCGTACAGGCGCGACCTGGGCGCGGCTGGGGGCGGGCGATGAGGCTCCGATGAACGGTCTGTGGGAGTGCGCTGCGCCCAGTAGAGTGCAGGGATCGCGCGGCGGGGGCTGTGCGGAAGAGGGGGAACGATGCCGAAGTCCGCTGCTGTGCGCCTGTCTGCCGCGGGGGCGCTGCTGTGCGCCGTGGCCCTGCTGGTGAGCGGATGCGCGGGGCCGGGCGGCAGCGCCGCGACCGTCGCCGCCGACCCGGGCGGGGCATCCGGAGCATCCGACTCGCCCACCTCGTCGCCCGTGCCGATCGAGGAGTTCGTGCAGATCGACCCGCTGGCCGAGCCTCTCGTGCAGGCGGGGCATCTGCTCGTGGCCGGCTCGGAGGGATTCGCGGGCGTCGACCAGCGCACAGCGCTGGACATGGCGACGCAGAAGCTCGAGGCCGACGTGCAGACCGCGCAGCTCTCGGCCGCCGGTGGGCCGGCGGCGAGCCAGGCGTCGCCGCCGGTGACCTCGGCGTCGATCTCGGCCGACATCGCGTCGTTGCTCACGGCCGTGCACGCGGTGCGGCTCGGCGTGGTGGAGACGGCGGTGCGGGTGGTGAACTCCGAGACCCCGGATGCCGATCAGGCCGTGCGCGACGAGCTCTTCACCGCGATCGTCGCGCAGCAGGCGCAGGCCTCCGCTACCGACGACACCCCGCGCCAGACGCTCGAGCTCGTGGCGAAGGTGCGCGCGACGCGGGACGCGCAGGCCGCGGCCCTCGCTGCCGCAGCGGCAGCGGCTGCGGCCGCCGAGGCGGCCCGCCAGGCCGCCGCGTCGTCAGGCTCCAGCAGCTCGGGCTCGGGCCCAATCTATTTCCCGCTGTGCTTCCACCCGAGCCCGAAGCCTTACACCGATCCGTTCACGGGCGAAATCAAGTACATCGGGGGGCCTGACCCGGCCCCGGACTGCTGACTCCACGGTTCATCCTTAATGATTGCAATAAGGCGCATAAAATGCTTTTATGGTCGGTATAGCGATCGTTAGGAGAGAGCGTGGCGCGCCCGACACCTGCCCGCGTAGCCCTGCGCGCGAAGACCATCGGCGAGAACCTCACCGCATGGCGCAAATTGCAGGGGCTCACGGCCGAGCAGCTCGCGGAGCGCGCCGGAATGTCGCGTGGCACCTTGCGCAAGATCGAGCAGGGTGACCCGGGAGTGTCCTTGGAGGGCTTTCTCTCCGTCGCGTCGTCATTGGGTCTGCTCGACCAGATCGCCAAAGCCACCGATCCCTACGAGACCGATCTAGGGCGGGCGCGTGCCGACGAGGTGCTGCCGCAGCGGGTCCGCCGATGACCGCGATCTTCACGTTCCTCTCAGAGGGTGACGGCACCGCGCGGGTCGGCACTGCTTATACGACGGCTCGGCGCTCGGTGCTGACTGCTTCATTCGCCTACGAGCGCGACTATCTCGCGCGGCCATCCGCGTACGCGCTCGATCCGGCTCTGCCACTTTCCGGCGGCACCGCGACGCAGGGTCTTCCGAGACAGGGGCTCCCCGGCGCGTTCAGCGACGCGGCGCCCGATCGGTGGGGGCGGAATCTCATCTCCAAGCGTCTCCGAGCGGAAGCCGCCGCCGACGGGCGCACCGCGCCGGCTGTCACCGAGGTCGACTACCTGCTCGGAGTCAGCGATGAAACCCGCCAGGGTGCATTGCGCTTCGCGCGTGAGCAGAACGGCGAATTCCTGCGCGCCGAACACGACGTACCCAAGCTCATCGCCCTCCCGCAGCTGATGCGGGCGGCGGAGAAGGTGGTGGCCGACGACCCGGAGGAAATGTCGGCCGTCAAGCTTCTGCTCGACGCAGGGACGGGGTCGCTCGGCGGCGCGCGACCCAAGGCATCGGTGAAAGACGGTCACCGTCTGCTCATCGCCAAGTTCGCGCATCCGGATGACGAATGGTCGGTCATCGCCTGGGAGAAGACGGCGCTCGACCTCGCAGCCGATGCCGGAATCGACGTGCCTCGAACCGAACTGGTGCATGTGGATGGGAAGCCCGTGCTGCTACTGGACCGCTTCGATCGCGAAGGCGCCGAGCGGGTCGGATACATCAGCGCGATGACGCTCGTTCAGAGCAGCGACGGAGAGGCGCGCGACTACGTGGAGATCGCGGAGGCGCTCGCCGCCGATGGAGCGTCGGTGGCTGCAGACCTCGAGCAGCTCTGGCGTCGGATCGCGTTCTCGATCGCCATCCACAACACCGACGACCACCTGAGGAATCACGGCTTCCTGCGCCGGTCTTCCGGGTGGGTGCTCTCCCCGGCCTTCGACGTGAACCCGAACCCGACGCTTTCGGCCTCCCGGGTCACGAGCATCGGAGGTTCCAGCGATCTCAAGACCGATGTCACGGGCCTGTTCTCGTACGCGCCCACCTTCGGACTCACAGCTCGACGAGCACGGGCGATCGCGCAGGAGGTTGCGGACGCGGCCCGCGCCTATCGCGGCGCAGCAGTTCGGAACTCGGTGCCCGAGGGGGAGCTCGCGCGATTTGCGCCGACGCTGGAGGCGGCGACGGGCGCTCTGGTCGCGTCAGCCCCGGGGTAATGCGCGCTCGGCGGTCTCCCGCTCGCGCATGCCGGTAGAGTGCGGGAACGGCGCCGCGGGGGCGGGGCTGCAGGATGGGGGATCGATGACGAGGACCACGGTGGCGCGGCTCACCGAGCTGAGCGCGGCGATGTGTGTGCTCGGGCTGCTGGTGAGCGGATGCGCGGGGCCGGGTGGCGGGGCCGCGACGGTCGCTGCGAGGCCGGCCAGCGCATCCGCTGCTCCCGTGTCGTCGTCGCCCGTGCCGATCGAGGAGGTCGTGGCGATCCACCCGCTGGCCGAGCCTCTCGTGCAGGCCGGGCACCTGCTCGTGGCCGGCTCGGAGGGCTTCGCCGGCGTCGACGCGCGCACGGCCCTCGACATGGCCACGCAGAAGCTCGAGGCCGACGTGCAGACCGCGCAGCTCTCCGCGGCCGGTGGCCCGGCGGCGAGCCAGGCGACACCGCCGGTGACCTCGGCCTCGATCTCGGCCGACATCGCGTCGCTGATCACGGCGGTGCACGCGGTGCGGCTCGGCGTGGTCGAGACCGCGGTGCGGGTGGTGAACTCCGAGACGCCGGATGCCGACCAGGCCATGCGCGATGAGCTCTACACCGCGATCGTGGCCCAGCAGGCGCAGGCCTCCGCCACCGACGACACCCCGCGCCAGACGCTGGAACTCGTGGCGAAGGTGCGCGCGACGCAGGACGCGCAGGCCGCGGCCCTCGCTGCCGCAGCGGCAGCGGCAGCGGCTGCGGCCGCCGAGGCGGCCCGCCAGGCCGCCGGGTCGTCAGGCTCCAGCAGCTCGGGCTCGTCAGGAGCCCCATCGGCACATGTCTTCCCGCCGATGTGCCTTCCGCTGCCGAGGTGTTTCACGAGTGGCCTGACGGGCGAAGAAGTCTGCACACCCGATCCCCCGCCCTGTTGATCGTGCCGAAGTCACCGCTCAGCTGCCAATGGCCGGTCTATCCCTCGAGTGACGCGAGTTGCCGCACGAGTCGCTCGATGTTCTCCAGCTCGCCCATGACCTCGGTGGCTACGAAGGCGCGGTCGCGCTTGCGCTCGTCGAGCGGGGTGAGGACGCCGGCATCCACCAGCGTCGCGACGCCGCAGAACGGCGTGGATGAGCGCTCGCCCGATGCGGCCGTTTCCATCGGTGAAGGGATGGATCGATTCGAACTGCGCATGCACGATCGCCGCCTGCGTCAGCGGCGGCAGGTCGTCGCGGTTGGCGAAGGCGAGCAGGTCGTCGAGATAGTCGTCGACGGTCTCCGGCGGGGGCGGGATGTAGAGCGCGTCGCGGGGGAGTAGTCGCTGCCGCCGATCCAGTTCTGCATGGTGCGCACGCGCCCGGCGAACGCGGCCTCGTGGGGGTCGTCGCCGAGAAGCGCTGTGTGTGCGGTGAGGAGCATCTCGCGCGTGAGGCGCGTGTCCCGCTCGACCCGGTCGATCATGTCGTGAATGGCCACGGATGCGGCCACCATCGCGGTGGCCGACTGTTTCGCCCGGCTGCCGGCGATCGCGCGGGCATAGTCGGCCACGCTCGCGTCGAGGTGCTCGATCTTCGAGGAGGCGACTGACTCCAGCCTGATGAGCGTGTGCCCGACATGCATAAGGTGTGACAACGGACCCGTTATCACACGATGATGACCGCAAGCGGGCTGAAGGTTCGCCGCGAAAACGGCACGATCGGTTTTGGTCAAGACGACTTTAAGGGTTAGAGTCGAGTCAACCTTTAGGGGATGACCGCCCATGACCACCCAGCCCACCGACGAAGCGACCGTGTCGCTCGCCGTGTCGACGGTGATCTTCGCGGTGCGACCCGACCGGCCCACGGCGCTGCCGAGCCTGTGGCTGCCGCTCGTGCGGCGCATCCGGCCTCCCTTCGAAGGGCAGTGGGCGCTGCCCGGCGGCCCGCTCGGCGCCCGCGAAGACCTCGAGACCGCCGCCGCCCGCACCCTCGCGGCCACCACCGCGCTCACCCCGAGCTACCTCGAGCAGCTCTACGCCTTCGGCACCCTCGACCGCTCACCGCTCGAAGAAGGAGTCGCCCAGGCGCTCGGCGAACCGGTGGAGCGGGTGGTCTCCATCGTCTATTGGGCGCTGGTGAACTCCGAAGAGGTCATCCACTCGAGCGAGAACGCCTCGAGCGAGAACGTGGCCTGGTTCTCGGTCGACGACCTGCCCGACCTCGCCTTCGACCACGACGTCATCGTCGAATACGCGCTGTGGCGCCTGCGCAACAAGGTGGAGTACAGCCGCATCGCGCACGCCTTCCTCGGCGACACCTTCACCCTCGCCGAACTGCGCGAGGTGCACGAGGCCGTGCTGGGGCGCTCGCTCGACCCCGCCAACTTCCGCCGTCAGATCGAGTCGTCGAACGTCGTGGTGCCTACCGGCAAGCGCGTCACCGGCACGAGCTACCGGCCGCCCAAGCTCTACCGCTACAACCAGTCCGTCGATCCCCTCGACCGCGGGCCGCTCCCCCCTGTGAGAAAGCCGCTGCCATGAACAACGCCACCCTGTCGGTCGACACCGAGATCCAGCTCATCACGAGGAGCGCTCCCGGCGTCTCCGGTTCGACCTGCACCCCGGAGCTCGCCGACGGCCCCTGGGTGTTCGACCTGCAGCCCGCCCCCTCCTACGGCCCGGGCGCCTCGATGGCCGACCCCATCCCCGCCGACACCCCCCGCCAGGGCCAGCTGCCGGATGCCTACAAGACGGCCTCGAAAGACGAACTGGATGCGCGCATCCGGGCCGCCAAGGCCACACTCGGCGACCGCGTCGTGATTCTCGGCCACTTCTACCAGCGCGACGAGGTGGTGCAGTACGCCGACTTCGTGGGCGACTCGTTCCAGCTCGCGAACGCGGCGCTCACCGTGCCGGAGGCCGAGGCGATCGTGTTCTGCGGCGTGCACTTCATGGCCGAGACCGCCGACATCCTCGCCCGCCCCGAGCAGTCGGTCATCCTGCCCAACCTGGCGGCCGGCTGTTCGATGGCCGACATGGCCGACATCGACTCGGTCGAGGCGGCCTGGGCCGAGCTCGCCGAGATCTACGGAACCGAGCCGGATGCCGACGGCCGGGTGCCCGTCATCCCCGTCACCTACATGAACTCCTCGGCCGCGCTCAAGGGCTTCTGCGGCCGCAACGGCGGCATCGTCTGCACCTCCTCGAACGCCGCGACCGTACTCGAGTGGGCGTTCGAGCGCGGGCAGCGCGTGCTGTTCTTCCCCGACCAGCACCTCGGGCGCAACACCGCGAAGGCGATGGGTGTGCCGCTCGAGCGCATGCCGATGTGGAACCCGCGCAAAGCCCTCGGCGGCTCGACGGTCGAAGAGCTCGAAGACGCGCAGGTCATCCTGTGGCACGGCTTCTGCTCGGTGCACAAGCGCTTCAGCGTGGCGCAGATCGACCGCGCCCGGGAGACGCACCCCGGCGTGCAGGTGATCGTGCACCCCGAGTGCCCGATGCCCGTCGTCGACGAAGCGGATGCCGCGGGCTCGACCGATTTCATCGTGAAGGCCATCGCCGCCGCTCCCGCCGGCTCCACCTTCGCGATCGGCACCGAGATCAACCTGGTGAACCGGCTCGCCAACGAGTACCCGCAGCACACCATCTTCTGCCTCGACGACGTGATCTGCCCCTGCTCGACGATGTACCGCATCCACCCCGGCTACCTCGCCTGGGTGCTCGAGGAGCTCGTGGCCGGCCGGGTCGTGAACCAGATCTCCGTGGCCGACGACGTGGCGGTCCCGGCCCGGGTGGCCCTCGAGCGCATGCTGGCGGCCCGCCCATGACCGGGCTCGACGCGGTCGCGCGACCGCGGGTGGTGATCGTGGGGAGCGGGGTGGCCGGGCTCGTCACGGCGCTCGCGCTCGGCGAGCGGTTCGAGGTGACGATCGTGACCAAGAGCACGATCGACGAGAGCAACACGCGCTATGCCCAGGGCGGCATCGCCGCGGCCGTGATGCCGGGCGACAGCGTGGCCTCCCACATCGCCGACACCCTGGTCGCGGGCGCCGGGCTGAGCGACCCGGCGGCGGTGGAGGTGCTCTGCGCCGAGGGGCCGGAGCGCATCCGCGACCTCATCCGCTGGGGCGTCGACTTCGACCGCGAGAACGGCGACCCCTCGGCAGCGTTCGACGCCGGGCTCGAGGGGGCGCACTCGCACCACCGCATCCTGCACGCCGGCGGCGACGCCACGGGCTACGAGGTGGAGTGGGCGCTCGTGCGCGCGGTCCGTGCCGCCGCGGCCCGCGTGCTCGAGCAGAGCTTCGTGGTCGACCTCGTGATCGACGAGACGAGTGGACGCGCGACCGGCGTCACCGTGCTGCGCGACGGCGTGCTCGAGACGCTCGCCGCCGACGTCGTGGTGCTCGCGAGCGGCGGCCTCGGTCAGCTCTACCCGCACACGACGAACCCCTCGGTCACCACCGGCGACGGCGCCGCGGCCGCCCTGCGGGCCGGGGCGGTGCTCGCCGACGTGGAGCTGGTGCAGTTCCACCCCACGGCGCTCGCCGTGCCCGGGAGCTTCCTCGTATCGGAGGCGGTGCGAGGCGACGGGGCCGTGCTGCGGAATGCCGCGGGGGAGCGCTTCATGCTGGGTGCGCATCCGCTGGCCGAGCTCGCCCCGCGCGACATCGTGGCCCGGGCCATCGCGGCCGAGATGCTCGCCACCGGCGCGCCCGTGCTGCTCGACGCCACGGCGATCGGCGCCGAGGAGCTCGAGCGCCGGTTCCCCACCATCTCGGCGGCGAGCCGGGAGCACGGCTTCGACTGGAGCCGGGAGGGCGTGCCGGTGGCGCCCGCGGCCCACTACTGGATGGGCGGCGTCGCCACCGACCTCGACGGCCGCACCTCGGTGCCGGGGCTCTTCGCCGTGGGCGAGGTGTCGTGCACGGGGGTTCACGGCGCGAACCGGCTGGCCTCGAACTCGCTGCTCGAGTCGCTCGTGTTCGCGCACCGCGCGGCGGCGGCGATCACGGCGGATGCGGAGGCGGGCGTGCGCGGTGTCGCGTGGGCCGGCTTGCCGAACTCGGTGCTGCTCGGCGCGGGCGGCGCGGGCGACGCGGGCGCGGAACCACGCGCGGCCGCGCGGGCCGAGTCGCACGAGCCCACGCGGGCCGAGCTGCACGAGCTGATGTGGCGCTACGCCGGGGTGTACCGCGATGCGGAGGGGTTACGAACGGCTCTTCGCACCCTCACCGGCTGGGGGGTGCCCACCGTCGATGCCGCCGGCACCTCGGTCGAGCGCCTCGAGACCGCCAACCTGCTGCAGCTCGCGCGCGTGCTCGTGGCCTCGGCGCTCGCCCGGGAGGAGTCGCGCGGCGCGCACTTCCGCTCCGACCACCCGGATGCGGAACCCGCGTTCGCCCACCACCTCGCCGTCGTGCAGGCGCCCGCGGCGGCCGACCCGGCGCATCCGTTCGCCGAACCGCGAGAGTTCGCGCTGCAGGGGCTGGCCGTCTGATGCTCACCCCGCAGATCGTCGACGACGTAGTCTCGCGCGCCCTCGCCGAGGACGCGCCCTGGGGCGACATCACCTCCGAGCTCCTCATTCCGGCCGAGGCACAGGTCGAGGCCACCCTCGACGCGCGCGAGCCCGGCGTGTTCAGCGGCACCGCCGTGCTGCTGGCGACCATGCGCCTCGTCGACCCGGCCATCCGCACCACGATGCACGTGGCCGACGGCGAATCGTTCGCGGCGGGCGCCGTGCTCGCCACGGTGAGCGGTCCGGCGCGAAGCGTGCTGCGGGCCGAGCGCGTGGCGCTCAACCTGCTGCAGCGCATGAGCGGCATCGCCACCCTCACCGCGCGCTATGTCGCCCTCGTGGCCCACACGGATGCGCGCATCGTCGACACCCGCAAGACGACGCCGGGGCTCCGCGCCCTCGAGCGGCAGGCGGTGCGCGACGGTGGAGGGCACAACCACCGGTTCTCGCTCTCCGACGCCGTGATGGCCAAGGACAACCACCTCGCGGTGCTCGCGGCGCAGCACGACGGCGACGTCACCGCGGCGCTCAAGGCCGTGCGCGCGCAACTCTCGCACACCACCCACCTGGAGGTGGAGGTCGACCGGCTCGACCAGATCGAGGCGGTGCTCGCGGGCGGGGTCGACACGATCATGCTCGACAACTTCAGCCTCGACGATCTCCGCACCGGCGTGGCCCAGGTGGCCGGGCGGGCGCTCGTGGAGGCCAGCGGCGGCGTGAACCTCGACACCGTGCGGGCGATCGCCGAGACCGGGGTCGACGTGATCTCGGTGGGGGCTCTCACTCACAGCGTGCGCGCGCTCGACCTCGGGCTCGACGTGGCGTTCGCCGCTGCGAGCGGCTCGCCCGCGACGGCCGGGGTCGCATCCGCCCCCGCCGCGACCCCGTGATCTACCTCGACGCGGCCGCCACCACCCCCGTGAAGCGGGAGGTGCTCGAGACGATGTGGCCGTACCTCACCGGCGACTTCGGCAACCCCTCGAGCCACCACGGCGTGGGCGAGTCCGCCGCGCGGGCGCTCGCCGAGGCCCGCCGCACGGTGGCCGAGTGGCTCGGCTGCCGGCCGGCCGAGCTCGTGTTCACCTCGGGCGGCACCGAGGCCGACAACCTCGCGCTCAAGGGCATCGCGCTCGGCAACCCCCGGGGGCGCCACCTCGTGCTCAGCGCGATCGAGCATCCGGCCGTCGTCGAGTCGGCGGACTACCTGCGGCGGCAGCACGGCTTCGACGTGACCGAGGTGCCGGTCGACGAGACGGGCCTCGTGCATCCCGACGCCTTCGCCGCGGCGCTGCGCCCCGACACCACGCTCGCCTCGGTGATGTTCGCCAACAACGAGATCGGCACGGTGCAGCCCGTGGCCGAGCTCGCCGCCGCGGCGCACGCGGCCGGCGGCATCCCCTTCCACACCGATGCGGTGCAGGCGGCGGGCTGGCTCGACACGCGCGTCGACGCGCTCGGCGTCGACGCCCTCAGCTTCTCGGGCCACAAGCTCGGCGCCCCGAAGGGCATCGGTGCGCTGTTCGTGCGGAGCCGGCTGCGCCTCGAGCCGCTCGTGCACGGCGGCGGGCAGGAGCGCGGCAACCGCTCGGGCACCGAGAACGTGGCCTTCGCCGTGGGGCTCGCGGCCGCCGTGACCGCCTCCGAGCGCGTGCGCGTCGAGGCCGCCGAGCGCGCGAGCGGGCTGCGTGACGAGTTCATCCGGGCGGTGCTCGCCGGGGTTCCGGATGCGCGGCTCACCGGGAACGCGCAGCGCCGGCTGCCCTCGGTGGCGTCGTTCTGCTTTCCGGGAACGAGCGGCGAGGCCGTGCTGCTGCAGCTCGAGGAGCGCGGAGTGGTGGTGTCGAGCGGCTCGGCCTGCGCGGCCGGCAGCGACGAGCCCTCGCCGGTGCTGATCGCCTGCGGCATCGCTCCCGAGGTGGCCCAGACCGCGGTGCGCTTCACCTTCACCGCCGAGACGACCGCCGAGGAGCTGCGCACGGCGGCGACCGCCCTCGTGGCGGCGGTGGCGGAGGTCTCGGCGCTGCGCTGATCTTGCGCGACGGTGCTCTGGTCGGCGGTGCCCGCGCGGATTAGGGTCGAGACATGGGCGCTGCGCGCATCGACGACGAGGGGCGGATGCGTCGCGCCCTCGCCGCCGTGGCGCAGGAGCCGGAGGCGCGGGCGGTCTTCGACGAGGGCTTCCGGGCCGGCGGGGGAGCGGGGAGTCCGCTCGCCGCGCTGCAGGCCGCCGTGAGCCGCGCCGACGATCCGGCACTCGCCCGCGCGGAGCAGCGGCGGTGGGCCGCGCTCGAGGCTGCGGCCTTCGCCCGGCCGGGCGCGGGGGCCGACGAGAGCGCCGCCGATCGCGCGATCGCGGAGTACCGCCTCGAGGCCGACAACCGGGCGCGTGCCACGCGGGCTCTCGCGGCTGGACTTGCCGCGCTCGACCGTCGGCTCGCGGAGGTGGAGAGCGCAGGATCAGCGGCTGCCTCGCGATCTGCGGGTCCTGCTGGGCCGGTGCTGGCGGCCGGGCCCGGGGTTTCCGCAGGATCAGGTGCCGCTGTCGGGTGGGGTGCCGCATCTGTCCGCACCGTCGGCAGTGCCCCCGCCGGCTTCGAGCAGATGCACGTGGTGCCCGAGGGTGCCGTCGAAGACTCGGCCGGCACCGGCACCCCCACCGCCGGCACCGCCGAGCCCGCGGTGCCCACGCGCCGCCGCCGGGTCGCGATCGCCGGCGCCTCCCTCGCCGGTGCGGCAGCCGTCGTGCTGATCGCGGGGTTCGCCTCGGGGTGGCTGGGTGGAGGCGCCGGAACCGCGGCGCTCGGTGGCGACGGCACCGACGCATCCGGCGCACCCGCGGTGGTCTCGACTCCGGTCGCTGCCGGCGCCGGAGCGACGCCCGACCCCGGCGCGCACCTGCCGCAGTGGCGCATGGAGCTGACGAGCCCGCTCGGCGAGCGCACGGAGCCCGACACCTGGTTCATCGGGGAGCAGGGCGAGGCCGACGTGCTCAGTGCGCACGGGCTCGAACTCTTCACGCGCGGCGGCAACGCGGTCGTCCCCGAGACCAGCCGGCACGTGGCGCGGCCCGAGACCGGGCTCGACTTCTGGGTGGCGCGCACCACCGGCGGCGACGTGTGCCTGCTCATGACCAACCAGACCGTGTCGGCCGCGGCCTACGCCTGCATGCCCACCCAGACCTTCCGCGATGCGGGCTCGATCACCCTGCGAGGGGTGACGACGTCGCTCGGCGTCGGCAACGCCACCTGGAACGGCGGCAGCCTCGTGCTCCAGCAGGCGACCCGCTGACGAACGCCGAGGACGCAGGGCCCCGAAGTCGCGGCGTCGCTGCGGTAGCGGTGGCGGCAGCTCAGTGACTCAGTGACTCGCGTCAGCGCGTCAGCCAGATCGCGTCGGGCGCCGAGATGCCGACAGGCTCCCCGGCATCCGGCACCACCGTGAGCGCCGAGGCGGTGCGCTCGACCCGCAGCAAGGTGCCCGGCCCGATGCCCTGCTCGCCCAGCGTGCGGAGCAGCGAGGGCTCGCGGTCGCTGATGCGCACCACCCGACCCTCGTGGCCGGCCGGAGCTTCGGCGAGCAGCACCGCGGCGAACGCGGGCACCTCGCCGGCGGCCGAGGGGATGGGGTCGCCGTGGGGGTCTTGCGCGGGCCGCCCGAGCCGGGCGTCGATCGCGTCGAGCAGGCGGTCGCTGATCGAGTGCTCGAGCACCTCGGCCTCGTCGTGCACCTCGTCCCACTCGTAGCCCATCTCGCGCACGAGCCAGGTCTCGATCAGCCGGTGGCGGCGCACCACGCCGATCGCGCGCATCCGGCCCTCGGTGGTGAGGGTGAGCGGGCCGTAGGGCACGTGGCTGAGGAGCCCGGCGGCCGCGAGCTTCTTCACCATCTCGGTGACCGACGACGGGGCCACGCCGAGCCGGCCGGCGAGCACCGAGGGCGAGATCGGGTCGGGCTGCCACTCGGTGTGCGCGTAGATGGCCTTGAGGTAGTTCTCGGTGGCCGTCTCCTGCCCGGCGGCCCGGTTCTCGGCGGCGGTTGCGGTGGGAGACATGGTGGGTCAAGCCTACGCGAGCAGCCCCGCCGAGCCCATGGCGTGCTCGACCTCGAACACGATCGCCACGCGCAGCGGGTTCTCGCGCGGCGGCCGGTAGCGCTGGGAGTAGCGGGCCACGGCGTCGGCCACGAGAGGCGCCTCCTCCTCGATGTGCGCCGTTCCGCTCAGCGTGAGCCAGCGTGCGCCCTCGAACTGGCACACGCTCACCCGGCCGTCGCGGCGCACGTTGAGCACCTTCTGGCTGGGGCCGTTCGTGATGATGCGCACGACCAGCGGGCCCGCGCCCACCTCCACCGTGAACCCCACGGGCACGACGTGTGGCGCTCCCTCGGCGGTGAGCGTCGACAGGGTGGCGAGGTGCCGGTCGGTCACGAACTCGACGCCGGCCGGCGAGAGGATGCCCGGTGCGAGCGGATGCGTCATGCCGCCAACACTACGACTCGCGGCTCGCGATCGTCGGCCGTCGCCTGCGCAACGGCGGAGAATCGAGGGGTTCGAGTGCAATACGTCGACGAGCCCCCCGATTTTCCTCCGTTATGGGCGGCCGGGGGTCTGTCGCGGCATCGATGGCGTGCTAATTTTTAGGCGTGCCTAAAAATGTGCTCGGCGAACGGGCGGCATCCGCCCCGCTGGCGGCGGCGCGCCCGCGCTGGTGGCAGTCGCTGGCCCTGTTCGGGCCGGCCTTCGTGGCCTCGATCGCCTACGTCGACCCCGGCAACGTGGCCGCCAACCTCACCTCGGGCGCCCAGTACGGCTACCTGCTCGTCTGGGTGCTCGTGCTCGCCAATGGCATGGCGGTGCTCATCCAGTACCAGTCGGCGAAGCTCGGCATCGTCACCGGCCGCACGCTGCCCGAGCACGTCGGCTCCCGCGCCCGGCCGTGGACGCGCCGCGCCTACTGGCTGCAGGCCGAGCTCGTGGCCGCTGCCACCGACATCGCCGAGGTCATCGGCGGTGCGCTCGCGCTCAACCTGCTCTTCGGGCTCCCCCTCGTGCTGGGCGGCCTCGTCGTCGGCCTCGTCTCGATGGGGCTCCTGCTCGTGCAGTCCGCCCGCCGGCAGCGCAGCTTCGAGTTCGTGATCATGGCCTTCCTGGCCGTGATCGCCGTGGGCTTCCTCGCCGGGGTGTTCGTCTCGCAGGTGGACTGGCTCGCCGCCGCCGACGGCCTCGTGCCCCGTTTCGAGGGAACGCCCACGGTGCTCCTCGCCGCGAGCATGCTCGGTGCCACCGTCATGCCGCACGCCATCTACCTGCATTCGGCGCTCGCGCGCGACCGGCACCACGCCGCCTTCGCCGCCCACGCCGAGAAGACCGACTTCACGCGGCCGGCGACGGATGCCGCGGCGCCGCAGGTGAAGGCGGTGCACGCCGGCCCGGCTGTCGCAGCGGGCCCGGGTGCCGCGGGACAGGACGCCGGGAACCCGGATTCACCGGACCCGGATGCCGTGGACCCGGATGCCACGGGCCCGGCCCGCATCCCCGGCCCCGAGCATCCGCGAGCCCGCACCCACGGCGCCTCGCCCGACCGACTGCGCGCCCTGCTCCGCGCCACCCGCGCCGACGTGGTGGTGGCGCTCGTGCTCGCCGGAGCCGTCAACATCGCCATGCTGCTGCTCGCCGCCTCGAGCCTGCGCGGAGTCGACGGCACCGACACCATCCCGGGCGCCTACGCCGCCATCCAGTCGGCCCTCGGCCCTGTGATCGCCACGATCTTCGCCGTCGGCCTGCTCGCCTCGGGCCTCGCCTCCACCTCGGTCGGCGCCTACGCCGGCTCGGTCATCATGAAGGGGCTGCTCCGCATCCGGGTGCCGCTGCTGGCCCGCCGCATCGTCACGCTCATCCCGGCGCTCGCCGTGCTCGCCGCGGGGATCGACCCGACCTGGGCCCTCGTGCTCAGCCAGGTGCTTCTGAGTGTGGGCATCCCGTTCGCGCTCATCCCGCTCATCCGGCTCACCGGCGATCGCGCGCTGATGGGCGAGTACGCCGACCGGATGCCGGTGCGCATCCTGGCTTGGACCGTCGTCGCCCTGATCGTGGCCCTGAACGGCGTGCTGATCGTTCTGGCTATCGGGGGAGCGGGGTAGCGAACGACCGGGAGGTGTCGCCGAGCACGACGCTCGCCCGGGTCTCGCGGCCTTCGGGCAGGATGCGGCCGGTGAACCGGCCCGAGGCCGCCTGTTCGAGCTCGCCGCGCATCCACTCGACCACGGCGGCGAGTTCCGGCTCGTCGAGCGCGGGGCCGTCGTCGAGCAGCATCACGTCGACGCCGCGGCGGCGGGCGGCCATCACGGCCCGGGTGAGCGGCTCCCGGGCCAGGCGCCCGCCGCGGTAGTGGTCGCGCAGGAGCCCTTCGAGCACCGCGCACTCGCGGGCCTCGGTGGGCGTCAGCGGCTCGCCGCTCGCGAGGCGGTCGAGCATCGGGCCCACGATGCCCTCGAGGTGCCGGGCGCGTTCGGTGAGCTCCGCGCGGGAGGCGGCCTGGTAGGCCTCGTCATGGCGGGCGGCGAGCTCGGCGCTGCGCTGAGCACGGGTGCGCCGGCGCAGGCGGGTGAGGGCGGCATCCGCCGCGAGCCCCACCCCCATGATGACCGCCGGCCGCACGATCGCCGCCGCCACCTCGGTCGCGCCGTACCCGAACACCCGCACCGCGGCGAGGGTGACGGCCGACATCAGCACGAACCCCACGATCGCCGCAGTGCGGCGGCCGCGCAGCACGAGCGCCGCGAGCACGAAGGCGCAGCCGTAGAGATACCAGGCGTCCCAGTAGTCGAGGCTCGACCGGCTCGACGGCAGGAAGATCGTGGCCGGGGTCGCCACGACGAGCGCCACCACCACGGCGGTGCGCCAGCGGCTCGGGCGGCGCAGATCGCGCCAGCCCACGAGTGCGGTGGCCGCCGCGAGTCCGAGCAAGGCGACCAGCGAGGTCCACGAACCGGAGGAGCGCTCGAAGGCCGTGAACGCCATCACGGCCTGCGCGACCAGGAACGCCAGCACCGCCCAGCGCATGGCGAGCAGCAGAGGACGGCCGGCCTGGCCGTCGGGGGTGTTCTCGAGAACCGGTCCGAGCGCCAGCTCGGTGTGCGGCGGTCGCGGAGCCTCGAAGGGGTTTCCCGACGGCTGCTCGGCCCACTCCAGCGTCACCACTGTTCCGCGCCCCGGCGCCGATCGCACGCCCGCCGAGCCGCCGGGCACCCCGTTCACCCGGGCCAGGATGCTCGTGGCGACCCCCATGCGATCGGGCGCCACGGCCACGGGGTCGAATCCGCGGCCGGTGTCGCGCACCTCGATGCGGAGGGCGCCGTCGGCGCCGGTCACCGTGACCGAGCGGAGGGCTTCCGGGCCGGCGTGCCGCCGTGCGTTCACGAGCGCCTGGCGCACGGCGCCGGCGAGGGCGTGGCCGGCTTCGACGTCGATGCCGGCGGGGGGCCAGGAGACGCGGCCGGCGCCACGGGCGGGGCGCGAGGCGATGACGAGCCGCGCGCCCGCATCCGTCTCGGCCACGATCTGACGCAGCTGGTGCAGATAGGCGTCGACCGGGATCCGTTCGCCGGCTGCCCGGTTCACGGCGACGGCGCGGGGCATCACTCCGTCTGCGGCGGCCGGGCTGCCCGGGCGTGCCGCGACGCCGTTGGGATGCGGGGCGAGAGCGGCCGCGCCGCCGTTCCGCTCCGCCGTTCCGGCCAGATCGTGGATCTCCTGCCGTGCTCCGGCGGCCTGGACGGCCACCGCCCCGCGCAGGGCGTCGTCGTCGTGCGAGGCGAAGAGCAGGGTGGCGAGGATCTCGTCGTGCACGAGCGCCTCGGTCTTCACCCGGGCCTCCCGCCGGGCGCGCTCCGCGGCCAGCGTCGACGCGGCCGCTCCGGCGGCGGCCACGGCCCGGTCGAGCTCGGCGCCGGCCGCCACCAGAGCCGTGCTCAGCAAGCAGGCGACCATCGCCGCCACCATCGTCTGCACGTCGTTGACGATCGCGTTCGGCAGATCGTCGTGCACGAGGATGCGCAGCAGCTGCACCGAGACCCCGATGACGCCGAGCACGATCCAGCCGCCGCGTGCCCCCCACGCCACCACGGCCGCGACCACGACGACGCCCGAGGTGGTGAGCATCCACGGCAGTTGTGCGACGGGTGGAACCGCGATGCCGCCGAGGCCGGGCGGCACCACGACGAGCAGCAGGAGCACGGCCAGCGCGCCCAGTTGCGCCAGGACCGCTGCGAGGCTCAGCCGGCGCAGGGCGCGCAGGCCGCAGCCGGGGCAGAGGATCGCCACGACGACCGGGAAGACGAACACCGCCAGGAGCAGGATGCGGTACCAACCCGGCAGCGGAAGAGCGTTCGGCTGCACCACCACCGTGAAGGCGCTGAGTACGACGAGCGCGGAGACGCCGCCCGAGACGGCGGTGAGCAGGCGCACCACCCCGAGCTCGGATTGCACGCCCGCGGGGCGCGGCGTCGGCGAGTGCGCCGGGTCAGCGGATGCCGGGGTGGAACCGGCCGGGTCAGGCATCCGTCGGCAAGGGGAGGTAGCCGTCTTCGACCCCGCGCCGGTAGAGCTCGACCTTGCTGTTCGCGGGCCGGCCGAGCAGGCGGTACACCGTGCGGATGCGGCGGATGTGGTCGTCGACGGTGTTCTCGCTGATGCGGAGCTCGGTCGCCACGGTCTTCGCGCCGACTCCGGAGGCGTAGAGCGCGAGCACTTCGCGCTCCCGAGCGGTGAGCGGGGCGGTGCGCAGATCGGGGTCGGAGTCGAGCGCGGCCGCCCACTCCGTGGTCACCACCACCTCGCCGCGCGCGGCGCTCGCGATGGCGTCGAGCACCTCGCTGGCGGGAGCCGACTTGCGCACGATGCCCAGGGTCTCCGAGCGCGACACCTCGCGGATGAGGAACGGGTTCTCGCCCGAGGTGAGGGTGAGCACGTTCATCCCGCGCGCCCGTAATGCGGCGACGTTCTCGGAGGGCTGCGAGCCGTCGCGCAGGTTGAGGTCGAGCACCACGAGCTCGGGCCGGGTGCGTCCGTCGAGCAGCGCGGGCACCGAAGCGGCGTAGCCGGCGAACTCGAGTTCGGCGTGCGTCTGGATCAGGGCTCCGATCGCGAGGGAGACGACCTCGTGGTCATCGACGATCGCGACTCGCGTGCCCAGTTCGATCCCCCCGAATCACTCGCCTGCGGATGCGGACGCTGTCGACACTACCGTCTCGCCGTGCCGCGACTGCTCCGCGCCCCACGCCCCCTTCGGGGGGTGCGGAGCCCTCATTCCGCGAGGAAAGCGGCGATCTGCGCGGGCCAGCCAGAGATCTCGTCGCGGCTGTGCGCGACCTGGAACCGCGCATCCGGGATCAGCTCCGCCAGGCGCTCGCCGGTCGAGACCGGATGCCCGGGGTCGCCGGCCCAGCTCAGCACCAGCACCGGCAGGCGGAGCCGGGCGATGGCCTCGGGGTCGGGTAGGTCGGACGGCGCCACGCCCCGCAGCACCGAAGGCAGCAGCGACTCCGGGATGCTCGGCTCGATCGGCGGCTCGCCGCGCAGCAGCGGGGGAGTCGCCGCCTCGCGCAGCGTCGCGGCCATCGGCGCGAGCCCGTTCTGCTCGATCGCGTCGGCGAGGGCTCGGTAGCCGGCCGCCTGGCCGGCCCGGGTCTCCCAGGCCGTGGGCGGAGCCGTGAGCACGAGGTGGGAGAACCGGCCCGGCTCGTGGACGGCGGCGTGCAGCAGCGTGGCCGTTCCCATCGAGGTGCCGATGCCGGCGGCCGGCGCGCCGGGCGACCAGACGTCGAGAAGGGCCAGGAGGTCGGCGGCGAGTTCGGTGAAGGCGTATTCCTCCGGCACCGGATGCCCGCTCGACCGGCCGTGCCCGCGCGCGTCGTAGCGCACCAGTCGGCGGGTGGCCGCCACGGGTTGCAGGTCGAGCAGCCCGCCCGGGCCGGCGAGCGAGTCGTGGTCGTGGCTGAGGGCGTGGGCGTAGACCGCGAGCGGGCCCGCGCCCTCGTCGGTGAACGCGAAGCCGGCGCCGCGCGCGCCGACGACGGCGAGTTGGTCTGGTGTGGTCACAAGGGTCTCTCTTTCCTCCGCAGCTCGACGCTACGACGAGCCCCAGACATCCGGTGCGCGCCGAGCGCCGCGTCGCTACTCGTTGTTCACGAACGGCCTCTACTGTTCCCTCATGCCCCTCATCGATAACGCGGTCTACGTGGCCGGCCGCCGCTCCCACGACCCGAAGAGTCTCGACGAGACCTATGAGCTCATGCGCGAGAACGACGGCATGGCCTGGATCGGCCTCTACCGGCCCGACGCCGAGGAGATCCGCTCGGTCGAGACCGAGTTCGGCCTGCATCACCTCGCCATCGAGGATGCGCTGATCGGCCATCAGCGGGCCAAGCTCGAGCGCTACGGCGAGACCCTCTTCGTGGTGCTGCGGCCGGCCCGCTACCTCGACCGCGAGGAGCAGGTGGAGTTCGGCGAGGTGCACGTCTTCATCGGGCCGGGATTCGTGGTGACCATCCGCCACGCGGAATCGCCGAACCTCGCCGCCGTGCGCCATCGGCTCGAGGCGAACCCCGATCTGCTCGCCCTCGGCCCGGAAGCGGTGCTCTACGCGATCGTCGACGAGGTGGTCGACGAGTACGGCCCGGTGCTCGCGGGCCTCGAGAACGACATCGACGAGATCGAGAAGCAGCTGTTCGGCGGCGACCCCGATGTGTCACGCCGCATCTACGACCTGCTCGGCGAGGTGATGGAGTTCCAGCGGGCGGTGCATCCGCTCACCGCCATGCTCGAGGCGCTGCTGCGCGGCTCCGAGAAGTACAAGGTCGACCTCGAGGTGCAGCGGGGGCTCCGGGACGTGCTCGACCACGTTCTGCAGATCGTGAGCCGCTCGGATGCGTTCCGGGCCACCCTGCAGAACGCGCTCACCGTGCACTCCACGCTGGCCACGCAGCAGCAGAACGAGGAGATGCGGCGCATCTCCGAAGCGAGCCTGAAGCTCGCCGAGGACACCCGCAAGCTCTCGGAGACGAGCCTGCAGCAGGGCGACGAGGTGAAGAAGATCTCCTCCTGGGCGGCCATCTTCTTCGCCCCGTCGATCATCGCCGCGATCTACGGCATGAACTTCACGAACATGCCCGAGCTGCACTGGGAGTTCGGCTACCCGCTGGCCCTCCTCGCCATGATCGTCGTGGCGTTCGTGCTCTACCGGGTGTTCAAGCGGAACCACTGGCTGTAGCGGCGGGCGCGCCCGTCCCGGGCGCCGGAGCCACGCCCGTCTCCGGCTCCGGCTCGAGGCTGCCGGGCGAGGGCGTCATCGTGGCGCGGTTGCGGAAGTGCCCCACCGACATCAGCACCACGCCGAGCGCGATCCAGCCCGCGAGCACGAGCCAGGGCTCCAGCGTCGACGCGTCGGGGAAGTAGGAGAGGTCGCGCAGCAGGGTGGCGCCGGCTCCCGGGGGGAAGAACTGCCCGATGGCGCCCCAGGGTGCGGGCAGGAACTGCCAGGGCTGGCTCGCGCCCGAGATCGGGTTGCCGACGAGCAGCGAGAGCACGGCGCCCACGGCGATGCCGCGCGGGCCGAGCACCGAGGTCAAGCCCACGATGAAGGCGCTGATGCCGAGCACCGCGGCGGCCACCGCGACCACGTTGAGCAGGGCCGGGCCCTGCAGGATGCCGAACCAGGCCTGGCTGATCGCCACCACCACGACGCCCGCGGCCAGCCCGTAGAGCACCACCGCGGTGAGCCGGCGCCACACGCCCACCACGAGCAGGCTCACGGCGACGCCGCCGATCATGCCGCCGATGACGAGCGGGAACGAGAGCGTCGTGAATCCCGCGCCACGGGGGTCGGTGGCGGCCAGCGGCACCACATCGGTCACCGCGATCACGGGCACGGCGTCGGCCGCGACCCCCTGCGCCTGCAGTTGCTGCGAGAACGAGCTCTGCAGCTGCGCGGCGAGGCCGGTGAAGAGCTGGCTCACCACGACCCCGTTGGCCGAGGCGGTGAGCACTTCGGGAACCGGGCTGTCGGCCACGACCGCGCCGAAGGCATCCCGCCGCTGGACGGCGGCCACCGCGTCGTCGCGCGTGGCGACCCGCGTGATGTCGAACTGGGCGCTCGCGTTCTGCTCGAGCTGGGCGGCGATCGTGTCGGCCGTGGTGCTCGTGCCGCTCACGACGAGGGGCACGGCGTGCACGGTGGAGGTCACCGCGGGCCAGGAGAAGGCGAGCACGAACACGCCCACGATGAGCGAGGCGCCGATGCCGATCAGGGCGACACGGCTCCATCTGGTGTGCGGTCTGTTCACGCGTGATCCTCCATCAAAAACGAATACTCGTTCTTTATGATGGGATGCGCTACAGTCCTTGTCAAGAACGAATATTCGTTTTGAAGGTGGAAGATGCCGAAAGTCACTGAGGACCACAAGGCCGAGCGCCGGCGCCAGATCGCGAACGCGGCCCTGCGCTGCTTCGCGCGCAAGGGCTTCGAGGGCACGTCGATGGCCGACATCATCGCCGAGTCCGGCCTCTCGGCAGGGGCCATCTACCTGCACTACAAGAACAAGCAGGATCTCGTGGGGCACGTCGTCACCGACGTCCTGCGAGGCCGCAGCCGTGACCTGATCGGGCTGTCGGCGCTCGACCCGCTGCCGCGCCCGGCCGAGGTGGTGCAGAGCTTCGTGCTCGGCATGACGCGCGAGCTCGGGGGCGCGGGCATCCTCGTGCAGGTGTGGTCGATCGCGGCGCGCGAACCGCAGCTGGCGCACCTCATCACGGAGGTCATCGTCGAGCTGCGTTCGCTCTTCTCCGCCTACTTCTCGGCCTGGTTCCGGCAGGCCGGGCTCCCGGATGCGGCGGCCGAGCGGCGCGGCGAGGCGATCGTGCCCGTCGTGCTGGGCATCTGCCAGGGCTACGTGCTGCAGTCGGCGATCGTGCCGGCGTTCGATGCCGAGCAGTACCTGGCGTCCGTGGCGCTCCTCGACTTCGCCGCCGTGCCGGCGTTCGCGCCACCGGCAGGCCCCGCGTAGGGTTGCTGCGTGCCAGACGAGACCGCGATCCCCGAGTCGGGCGCGAGCCCGGGCGCGGATGCGAACCCCAGCGTCGAACTGAGCACGGGCGGGGTGGGCCCGTGGCCGGGCGAGCATCCCGACGACCCGCGCTACGACCCCGAGCTGCTCGAGCGCGGCGACACCCGCAACGTGATCGACCGCTACCGCTACTGGCGGATGGACGCGATCGTGGCCGACCTCGACGAGCACCGGCATCCGTTCCACGTGGCCATCGAGAACTGGCAGCACGACATGAACATCGGCTCGATCGTGCGCAGCGCCAACGCCTTCGCGGCCGACACCGTGCACATCATCGGCCGCAAGCGCTGGAACAAGCGCGGCGCGATGGTGACCGACCGCTACCAGCACGTGCAGAACCATCCGGATGTCGCCGCCTTCGTCGCGTTCGCGCGCGAGGCGGGGCTGCCGGTCATCGCGATCGACAACGTGCCGGGCAGCGTCATCATCGAGACTTTTGCGTTCCCCGCGCGGTGCGTGCTGCTGTTCGGGCAGGAGGGCCCGGGCCTCTCGCCCGAGGCGCTCGCGGCGGCGGATGCGGTGGTCGAGATCTCGCAGTTCGGCTCCACCCGCTCGATCAACGCGAGCGCGGCGGCGGCCGTGGCGATGCACGCCTGGGTGCTACAGCACGTGCGCTTCTGAGGGCTCCTCGTTTCTGATAAAGTGAGGAGATGTCAGTATCTTCTCGTCGTCTTGCCTGCGCGTCCATCGTCGCGGCACTTGTGGCGGGTGGCGCCCTGCTCCCCCTCGTGGTGGCGTCCGCATCGGCCTCGACGTTCGTCGCAGCGAGCATCCCGATCACCTCGACATCCAGGCCCGATCCGGCCCCGGTGGCCGTGGCCGTCGACCCTGCGACTTCTCAGGCATATGTGACCAATACCTTCGACGGCACGGTGTCCATCATCGATACCCGCACGAATCGAGTCACCGGCACGGTCCCGAACGGCCCGACGAGTATTCAGAATGGTCCCAGTGGAGCTGCTGTCGATCCCTCGCATCACCAGGTCTTCGTCACCAACTACAACTCGCACACGGTGTCGGTCATCGACACCGGCACCAACCGCGTGACGACGGTGATCCCACACGACTCGAACCGGGGGATCGGGTCCGGCCCCGACGGAGTCGCGGTCGACCCTGAGCTCGACCGTGCCTTCGTCTCCAACGTGATCGATGGCACGGTCTCCGTGATCGACACGACGTCCAACCAGGTCATAGCGGTCATCCCGCACGGTACGCCTGGCGGCATCGGTAAATTCCCCATCGGCGTTGCCATCGACACCGTGCTGCACCACGCGTATGTCGCGAACCTCGATGACGACACGGTCTCGGTCATCGACACGCGGAGCAACACCGTCACGGCGGTGATTCCCGCCGGAGCGACGAACGGGATCGGTGATGCTCCCCGTCACATCGCGGTTGACGAGATCAGCCACCGGGCTTTCGTGACGAACGAGCGTTCAGGAACGCTTTCGGTGATCGACACTCGAACCAGTTCGGTGACCACCGTCATTCCGCATGACCTGGCTGCAGGAATCGGAGACGGCCCTGATGGCGTGGTCGTGGATCCTGTCGGCCGCCAGGTCTATGTTCCGACCGAGACGCGATTCACCGTGATCGACGTGGATTCCCTCCGAGTAACGAGAGTGATTCCGAAGAGTGGGGCCACCGACTACGGGTCCGGGCTGCAAGGAATCGCGGTCGACTCGGTGCGCCGGCATGCCTACCTCGCCGGCAGCAACTCGAACACCGTGGCCATGCTGAACCTCGACTCCACCGCCGCGCTCAGCCGGCGCGGAGGCGTCGATCGATTCGAGGTGTCGGCGACAAACTAGGCCGCCGAGTTCGAGCCCGGGGTCGGCGTTGCGTACGTGGCCTCGGGGGCGGCGTTCGCCGACGCTCTCTCCGGATCGGCGGCGGCGGGGGCTCATGGCGGGCCCGTGTTGCTCGTGGGCACAGACTCAATTCCGACGGTAGTCGGCGCCGAGCTCGCCCGCCTGAAGCCGAAGCGCATCGTGGTGCTCGGCGGGGCGGCGTCTGTCAGCACAGGCGTTGAACAGGCCCTGGGTGGCTACTCGGCCATCGTCGACCGTCTGGGGGGCGCCGACCGCTTCGATGTCTCGGCAGCGATCTCCAAGGATGGCTTCGCCCCGGGCGCTCCCGTCGCGTATGTCGCCTCCGGAGCGGTCTTTCCGGACGCACTTTCCGCCTCCGCGATTGCGGCGAAGGACCACGCGCCGGTCCTTCTCGTCACGAAGGACGGCGTGCCGAAGGGGGTCGCCGACGAACTGACGCGTCTGAACCCGGGCCGCATAGTGATCCTCGGCGGCACGAACACCATCTCCACCGAGGTCGAGATCGCACTCCGCGCCAATCGGCCGACGACACGCCTCGCGGCCGCCGACCGCTTCGGCGTGTCCGCGGCGGCGTCGGCCGCTGGCTTCCCGGCGGGAGCCAAGACCGTGTTCATCGCATCAGGCCTCGTCTTTCCCGACGCATTGTCGGGGTCCCCCGCGGCCGCGGCCAACGCCGCACCGGTGTTGCTCATCACCCCGAACGAGATCCCGACATCGGTCGCCACCGAACTCGACCGACTCGACCCGTCGCAGATCGTCGTGCTCGGCGGCACCGCCACGCTCTCCGACGCCGTCTATCAGCAACTACGAGCCCATCTGGGATGAAGCGCCCACGTTCACGTACCTGTGCGGATCAAGCGCGAGAGAAAACTGGTGGTTGTCGACATCCTTACCAAGGGATATCCGCATAAGCTTTGCTACCCCGCGCATCGCCGAGGCGGTGGTGAGCCTGCCCAGTGAGGTGCTCGGGGTCGCCGACGACGCGACCAGTCTCGGCGGGGCTGCTGCACGACCTGTCGGGGTACTTCGCCGCTCTCACTGCGTATCGGGCGGGTGATCTGCGGCCGATCGTCGAAGGATTCGCCGCGGCGTCGTTCGCAGCCGTCGCCAACGGCCGGATGCTGGTCCGCGCGTTGCAGGATGCGCGTGGGCGCTGGGATGCCGTGGTGACGGCTCGTTCCGACTCGTCCGTCACCGGCTGATGACGCTTCTGCTGCGCCAGCCGGTCATCACCAATCGGGTCGCGGCGGCCGAGCTCGGTGTCAGTTCCGTGGCCGCACAGGCGGGCATCGACCGCCTCGTCGCTGCGGGCGTGCTGACGCAAGCGGGTGGTGGAGCGCGAAACCGCCGCTGGGCGGCGCAGGAGGTGCTCGATGCGCTCGACGCCTTCGGCGCACGGGCGCTGCGGCAGGGCTAGCGGGCGGGCGCCTGCTCCTCGGCCACGAGGTCGGCGGGCAGGCGGCGGCGCGGACGCCACGCGACCGTCGCCACGAACACCCCGGCGATCACGACGGCGCCGCCGAGCAGCTCGCCCGGCGACGGCACCTCGCCGAGCACGAGCCAGGCGCTCGTGAAGCCGGCCACCGGCACGAGCATCGAGAACGGGGCCACCCGGCTCGAGGGGTTGCGCTTCATCAGGGTCACCCAGATTCCCGAGCCGGCCACCGTGCCCAGCAGCACGGTGTAGGCGAGGCCGAGCAGTGCCGGCAGCGCCTCGGGGGTGAAGGAGGTGACGAGCGAGGTCCAGATGCGCTCCGGCCCCTCGAACACGAGCGAGAGCGCGAGCATCGGGATCGGCGGCACCACCGACATCCACAGCGTCAGCCCGAGCGGACTGGTGGGGTTGGCCTGGCGGCTGCAGATGTTGCCGAAGGCCCAGCCGAGCGCGCCGAACAGCGTGAGGATCACGGGCAGCAGCGCCGACACCCCCGCCCGCTCCGCCGCGATGATGCCGAGCCCGGCCACCGCCACCGCGATGCCCACCCCCTGCACCACGGTGAGCCGCTCGCGCAGCCAGAGCGCGGCGATCACCACGGTGAAGGGCGCGGATGCTTGCAGCACGAGCGAGGCGAGCCCCGGCGGCATCCCGGCGGCCATGCCCGCGTAGAGGAAGGCGAACTGCAGGATGCCGAAACCGAGCCCGTAGCCGAGCAGCCAGCGCAGCTTCACCCCGGGCCACGGGACGAACAGCACCGTGGGGATGGCGAGAACGAGAAAACGCAGCGCCACCAGGAAGAACGGCGGATAGTGCTCGAGCGAGAAGTGGATCGCGACGAAGTTGACCCCCCAGAGCAGGGCGACGAGCACGGCGAGGAGGCGGTCGCGAGGGGGCATGGTCTCAGCCTCGGGGCGCGCTGCCGAGAGCACAAGCGACGGTGTCTTCAACCTCCCTGTGGCGGAGGTTCACAATGGGCGACTGGCGACCGGCGACTGGCGACTGGCGACTGGCGACCGGCGCCGGGCTGGCTCGAGTCAGCGGCCGTGCTTCGCGAGGATCGTGTCGAGGTCGATGCGCTTGAGCGTGCCCGCCCAGTCGAACTGGCGCGCCGCGTGGATGGCGGCGTCCTCGGCCAGCACCTTGCCGTTGCGCTCGATGGTCACTCCGGCCGGTGCGACGTCGTTCAGGATGCGCAGGATCTCGTCGTTCACCGCCTCGGCATCGAAGTCGGCGCCGTAGCGCGCGTAGACATCGGCGTTGACGGTGTAGTTCAGCACGGTGATTTCGGTGTGGGTCACCCGTCCATCCTGGTCCTGGCCGCCCTCGAGGGGAAGCCCGCGCGCCGGAACGCCGCCGGCCGCCCATCCGCCGGCGCGTACCATCGAAGGGTGCAGAAGAACCGAACCTCCGCCGGCGCAATCCTCCTCGCGGCGGTTCTCGACACCGCCTTCGTGCTCGCCTTCGTGGCCATCGGCCGCCAGAGCCACGACGAGGGTTCCGCGTTCCTCGGCTTCCTCGTCACGGCGTGGCCGTTCCTCGCCGGCGCGGCCGCCGGCTGGCTGATCGCCCGCGCCTGGCGGGCTCCGCTCCGGCTCGCCCCGACCGGGGTCGTCGTGTGGGCATCCGCCGTGGTGCTCGGCATGCTGCTGCGCATCGTCTCGGCGCAGGGCGTGCAGCTGAGCTTCGTCATCGTCACCGCCGTCGTGCTCGCCGTGTTCCTCGTGGGCTGGCGGGCTGTCGCCCTTCTGGTGCGGCGGCTCCGGATGCGCCGGGCCGCTTCGGCCTGATCCCTCGCTCCGGGCGCATCCGCCCCGGTGCGCCCCCGGAACACCCCGGCTGGCTCACGGTTTCGCTTCGTAGGATCAGCCCATGCGAACCAGAGCGTGGGCAGCGGCGTCGGGGGTGGTCGCGGCCGGCTCCGTGCTCGCCACCGCCGAGCTCGTGGCCCTGGTGGCCGGTGCGAACACGAGCCCGCTCTTCGCCGTGGGCTCGCTCGTCATCGATCTCGCCCCGCCCGGGGTGAAAGACCTCGTCATCCAGCTCTTCGGCACCGGCGACAAGGCCGTGCTGCTCATCCTGCTCGGCGTGGTGGTGGTGGCGCTCGCGGGTCTCGCGGGCGTGCTCGAGCTGCGCCGGCCGCCCTTCGGGGCCGTCGTCGTCATCCTCGGCTCGGGCGTCGCCATCCTCGCCGTCACCACGCGCGCCGGCGCGAGCGGCCTCTGGGCCATCCCCACGGTGCTCGGCATGATCGTGGGCGTGCTGGTGCTCCGGATGCTCGTCGCCCGGCTCCGGGTCTGGTCGGCGTCGGCCGCGCCCCTGCCCGCCCTCGCGGCCGCACCGGCCCCGCCGGCCGCGCCGGAGCCGACCGCCGGGTCGCGCCAGGTGTCGTCGACGGCGCCGGAGGCAGCAGTAAGCGCTACCCCGCCGGCGCGCGAACCCGCGCTCCGCGCGCAGGCCGCCCTCGACCGCCGCCGCTTCTTCCAGGCCGTGGGCATCAGCGCGGGAGCAGCCCTCGTGGTGGGTGTGGTCGCGCGCTCGATGAACGCGACGGCCAACGCCGTCAGCGCCGTGCGCGCCGCCATCACCCTGCCGCCGGCCGCCACCCCGGCCCCCGCCGTTCCGCCCGGCGCCGATCTCGCCCTCGACGGCCTCTCGCCTTACATCACCCCCAACGAGAGCTACTACCGCATCGATACCGCGCTGCAGGTGCCGCAGGTCGACGCCGACAGCTGGAAGCTCCGCATCACGGGAATGGTGGAGCAGGAGGTCGAGATCACCTTCGACCAGCTGCTCGCCCTGCCCCTCGAAGAGCACCTCGTCACCCTGGCCTGCGTCTCCAACGAGGTGGGCGGCGACCTCATCGGCAACGCGAAGTGGCTCGGGTATCCCATCCGCCAGCTGCTCGCCCAGGCGAAGCCGCTCGCGGGCGCCGACATGGTGCTCTCGACGAGCGTCGACGGCTTCACGGCCGGCACCCCGCTCGAGGCCCTGCAGGACCCCGACCGCGTCGGCATCCTCGCCGTCGGCATGAACGGCGAGCCCCTGCCGGTGGAGCACGGCTTTCCGGTGCGGATGGTCGTGGCCGGGCTCTACGGCTACGTCTCGGCCACGAAGTGGGTCACCACGCTCGAGGTCACGAAGTTCTCCGATGCGCAGGGCTACTGGACCCCCCGTGGCTGGTCGGCCCTCGGCCCCATCAAGACCGAGTCGCGCATCGACGTGCCCCGCGCCGGCGCCTCCGTCGCGGCCGGGACGGTGCCGGTCGCGGGCGTCGCCTGGGCCCAGCACACCGGCATCGACAAGGTCGAGGTGCAGGTCGACGGAGGGTCCTGGGCGCCCGCCCGGCTCGCCGACACGGCGGGCGTGGACACCTGGGTGCAGTGGGTCTACGACTGGGAGGCGACACCCGGATCACACACCGTGGCCGTGCGCGCCACCGACCGCTCCGGCTACACGCAGACCTCCACGCCGGCGATGCCGGCCCCCGACGGCGCCACCGGATGGCACGCCGTCTCGGTCTCCGTGAACTGAGCCCGCCCGCGCCCGCGGACACGCCGCTCCGCCCGCGAATCCATTGCGGTGCATAGAGTAGATGCGTGGTGGGGATGTGAGATCGGTCGAGTGGCACGAGACGGGCGCCCGCCGCGCCCGATCGTTCACCGGCGCTCCGAGACTCCCGAAACTCCTCGTCGAGCGGCCCCGCCTGGTCGAACTGCTGGAGACGGATGCGCCGCTCACGGTCGTGCGCGGCGTCGGCGGCTCCGGCAAGACGGTGCTGATGGCCGAGTGGGCGCGGCGCCGGCCCGAGTCTGAGCGGCCCGGTGTCTGGGTGTCCCTCCGCCGCCAGCCCGCGACCAGGCTCGCCTTCTGGAGCGACGTGGTCGACGCGCTGATCGACGCCGGGATCGCCGAGGAGGGCTCCCCTCTCGCGAACGTCGTGGCCTCGTTCGGCCGCTCCGACGACCCGCGCGGCGCGCTCGTGCGCGCCTTCTCGCGGCTGCCGCACGGCATCCACCTGGTGCTCGACAACTATGAACTGGTCGTCGACGACGCCGTGCACCACGACCTCATCGACCTGCTGGGGTACTGCGACGAGCTGCGGGTGACCCTCGCCACTCGCACGATGAGCGGCCTCGACACGGCCCTGTTCTCGCTGCGGGTCGACTCCGAGATCGTGGGACCGGCCGCGTTGCGGTTCAGCGACGGCGAGGTGGAGCGGCTGTTCCGGCTCGCCGGGGTCGACGCGCGTCCCGGCACCGTGCGCGCCGTGCAGCGCACCACCGACGGGCTCGCGCTGCCGGTGCGGGCGGCGGCCGCCGTTCTCGCGACCGAGGGCACGCTCATCGAGCCCGACGACATCCGCGTGCCGGAGTCGGTGGTGGCCTACATCGCCGAGACCGTGCGGCACGTCGTGGCCGACCAGCGCACCCGGGCCTTCCTCGTGCGCATCTCGCTGCCCGAGGGCGTGAGCGTCGAGCTCGCGCGCGAGCTCACCGGAGAGAAGCGTGCCGAGGCACTGCTCGACGAGGCCGAATCGAACGGCCTCGGGCTGTGGTCGAGCGGGCCGAACGGCGTGCTGTTCCGCTTCTCCACGGTCGTGCGCACCGCACTCGTTGCCGAGCTCGCCGCCGAGTTCCCGGCCGAGCTCCCGGCGCTGCGACACCGCTACGCGCTCTGGGCGCAGCGGCACGGGCTCTCGTTCACCGCGCTCTCGAACGCCGTCGACTCGGGCGACCTCGACTTCGCCTCGCGGGTGGCCCGCGACGAGTGGGCGGCCCTGCTGGAGCTCAGCCTGCCGGAGACCGTGGCGGTGTTGCAGGCGATCCCGCTGCGGCGCATCCGCAACCATCCGCTTCTGGCGATGCTGCTCGGCCTCGGCCACACGGCCACCGGCGAGCGGCTGCGGGCCATCGAGATGTTCACCCTCGCCATCTCCGCCTCGCGGGTGCGCGCCTCCACAACCCTGCCGGTGGAGCGTTTCGTGCTCGTCGCCGGTGAGAGCGCGGCCTACCGCCTCAGCGGGCGCTTCGAGCGCGCGGGAAAGGCGGGGGAGGCCGCCCTGCGCATCTTCGAGTCGCTCTCGCCGACCGATCGCGACGACGTGCGCCCGAACGCGCATCAGCTGCTGCTGCAGTCCGGGGTGTCGCTGCTCTACTCCGGATGGCCGGAGCCGGCGCTCGAGGCCTTCCGCGCGGCCGCCACGAGCGCGAGCGGGCTCGCCCCCGCCGCGGCCCGGCGTGCACGGCTGCAACCGCTCGCCTCGATCGCCGGAACCCTCGCCATCGAGGGGGAGATGGTGGAGGCGCGCGTGCCGATCGCCGAGCTCGACGCCCTCGACCGGCTGGACTGGCCCGAGGGCTGGCGCGACGGCTATCCGGGCGCGCTCTACCGCCTCGCACGCGGCTTCGAGGCGGTCGGCCGTTTCGACTTCGTGGCGGCGCAGGCGGAGGTCGACGCCGTCGTGCGGCGGCTGCCCGCCCACGAGCATCGCGGCGCCTTCCTCGTGCTGCAGGCGCTCATCGACCTCGGCTCGCTCCGCCACCGGGCCGGCAGCGTCGAGCTGCAGGTGGCGCTCGAGCGCGGCCGGGGCGGCACCATCCCGCCGCAGCTGGAGGACTGGCTGGTCTGCTTGCTCGCCGTGCAGCACCTGGGTTCGGGCCGGCTGTCGAAGACGGATGCGCTGATCAGCCGGCGCCCGGAGGACACCGCTCCCGTGCTGCTGGTCCGTGCCCTCGCGGCACTGCTCGGCGACGATGCGGCCGAGGCGCTGCGGCAGTTGAGCAGTGCGCGGATGCCGGAGACGGCCATCCGGCGGGTGGAGGTGGCGCAGGCGCTCGTGCGGGCGGCGGCTCTGCTGCGCCTCGGCAATCACTCCCTCGCGGCCGGCTGCACCGACGAGGTCGTCGCGCTGATGCGCGATCGGGGGCTGCGCTTCGAGATCGTGTTCATCCCGGATGCGGATCGCACCGCCCTGATCGCGAACGCCCGCGCGCACGGGCTCGAGACGAGCGTGGCCTACCTCGAGTCGCTGTCGGGGCATCCCTCGTTCCTGCCCTCGGCCCTCGCGCGCATCCGCCTCACCGAGCGCGAGACCACGGTTCTGCGGGAGCTCGCCGGGACGGGCAGCGCCGCCGAGATCGCCGCCTCGCTGTTCGTGTCGGCCAACACCGTCAAGTCGCAGCTGCGCAGCCTCTACCGCAAGCTCGGCGTGACCTCGCGCGAAGAGGCCCTGGTGGTCGCGGCCGAGCGCGGCCTGCTCGAGGCCTGAGCCCTGAGCATCCTGCCTCGGTGGATCTGGTTGGATTCAGGATCATGAAGAGCTCCGCAGCACTGTACGCACGCATCGCCCAGACCGTCGGTGCCATCGTGGTCGTGGGAGGCTTCCTGACGATCGCGTTCTTCCGAGAACTCGATCATGCTAACGGTGACTCAGCAGCCGCATGGCGCGCCATCGGAACCATCGCCCTCGTCTGCGTGCCGCTGATGGCCATTGTTCTCGTGTTCGGAGTGCTCCTGACCGGCGGCCTCGTGCGTCCTCACAACCTCAGGAAGGACCCCGCGATTCAGCTGGTGAAAGAGAGCTACACCACCAATTCATCGCGGCTGATCCTCGCCCAGTTTCTCGACCCTGCGGCCGGTGCTCCGGAGAAACGGCAACCCCCGCGATGGATGTCGATCACGATCAGCGAGGAAGGCGTCGGTTTCTGGTCCGGATCCAGCGAGCCCACGGAGGTGCTGACAATTCCGTGGGATCGGGTTTCCCGGCCCGATTCCATCGACGTGATCGAGCGCGGTCGCTGGTGCCGAGGGATTTCATTGGACGTCCTGACCCTCGATGGAAGGTTGTACAAGCTCGAACTGCCGGTACTAGGTCGTGGGCCGTTTGGGCTCTTGAGCGCGCGCGAGTCGGACATCGAGAACATGGCAACCGCGGTCCGCTCACACCTGCACGACGCACGAGCGTGATGCGAACCGACTCTGTCCGCGGGGGCTAGCCGATGAGGCTCGGGCGCAGGTCGCGCAGGGTGCGGTGGCGCGTGAGGCGGCGGGCGCCGAGGTAGGAGATGGCGAGCGCCCCGAGCAGCCAGTAGAACAGCGCCGCCGCGTCGCCGGCCGCGAGGTCGAGGTTGCCGCCGTACATCAGTTGCCGGATGCCGTCGACCGCGTGACTCATCGGCAGCACGGTGTGCAGCACCTGCAGCGGCCCCGGGAGCGTCTGCCAGGGGAAGGTTCCGCCGGCGGTGACGAGTTGCAGCACCATCAGCACCAGACCGAGGAACTGCCCCACGCTACCGAGCAGGATGTTCAGGGCCAGGATGATGGCCGCGAACGTCGCCGAGGTGAGCACCATGAAGCCGATCATCCCCCAGCCGTGCTGCACCTGATAGCCGAGCGCGAGGGTCACGACGGCGAAGACGGCGGCCATCTGGATGCCGCCGAGCACGGCGGGCGTCGCCCAGCCGGCGGTGGTGACCAGGGCCGGCTTCTTGAAGGCGGTGACGGCCCGCCGGGAGAGCGGCTTCACGATCAGGAACAGGGCGTAGATGCCGATCCAGGCCGCGAGGCTGATGAAGAACGGCGCCATGCCGGCCCCGTAGTTGCTGGCCTTCGTGACCGCGCTCGAGTCGACGGCGACCGGGTCGGAGATGGTGCTGGCGGCGGCCTCGCGCTGGTCGGCGGTCTGGTTCGGGATCTCGTCGAGACCGGAGGACAGGCCGTCTTTCAGGGTGCCGATGCCGGTGTCGAGCGTGCCGAGGCCGGTGGCGAGCTGACCGGAGCCGTCGGTCAGCTGCTGGGCGCCCGAGACCAGCTGGGCCGAGCCCTCGGCGAGCTGGGCGGTGCCGTCGGCGAGCTGCGAGGCTCCGGAGGCGGCGCTCGCGATGCCGTTCGAGAGGGCCGGCGCGCTGTCGGCGAGCTTCTGCGTTCCCGCGGCGAGTTCGGCGCTGCCGGCGGCCAGGGTGCCGATCTGCACGGTGGCGTTCTGCACCTTCGTGTTGCCGTCGACGACGGCGGTGTCGACCTGGTCGGCCAGGCTCAGCAGCTGGGCCTTCTGCGCGTCGGTCAGGGCGCTGCTGTTGATCTGGGCGACGATCTGCGCGTGCAGCGCGGAGGCCTGGTTCGTCGCATCCTGGACCGTCGTGGCGATCTGCGAGGCCTGCGTCGAGAGGGACGCATTGCCCGCCGCCACCTTCTGTGCGCCGTCGTTGAGGGCTGCGGCCTGCGCCGGCAGGTCTGCGGAGCCGGCGGCGAGCTGCTGCAGACCGGAGTTCAGCTGCTGCGCGCCGTCGTTCGCCGAGCTCGCGCCCGTGGCGAGAGTGTGTGCCCCCGTCGTGAGGGCCTGCGCGCCCGTCTGCAGACTCTGCGCGCCGGTCAGCGCCGAGCCCGCGCCGTCGGCCAGCTGGCCCGCGCCGTCGACGGCATCCGTGAGGTTGGTGCGCACCTCGGCGAAGCCGTTCAGCAGTTGCAGGGCGGCCTCCTTGCCCACCTGCTCGGTGATGCTCACGCGCACCTTCTCGGCCACCTGGCCGGCGATGGTGGTGGCGAGGAAGCTGTTGGTGTCGTTGGTGGTGAGCTGCACCACGGCCTGCTTCGGCGCGTTGCCGCTGGCCGAGGTGAGGGCGTTCGAGAAGTCGGGGCCGAGCGTGAGGATGAAGTCGAACTCGCCGTCGCGCACGCCGGTCGCGGCATCCTCGGCGCTGGTGACCTGCCAGCCGACGGCGCCGTCTTTCAGCAGCTGCTCCTGCACCTGCTGGCCGTAGTTGACCGGCTTGCCGTCGAGGGTCGAGCCGGTGTCCTGCACCACGAGCGCCACGGGGATGTCCTTGAGGTTCCCGTAGGGATCGTTGTTGGCCCAGAGGTAGAGGCCCGCGTAGAGGATCGGCACGGCCATCAGCGCCACGAGGGCGAGCTTGGCCATGCTCGTGGCGGTGAGGCGCTTGAGCTCGGAGGCGACCAGGTGGTAGATCTTCACGCTTCGATGTCCAGTTCTGCAAGGGCGGGTGCGGGCTCGGCGTCGGCGGCGATGGGCGCGGGAGGGAGGAGGGGGAGGGCGATCTCGGTGGCGGCCTCGCCGCAGACGACGGCCACGGCGAAGTCGCGGCCGGCCAGCTCGGTGGCGACGGCGAGCCAGTCGCGGGGGTTGCCGCCGTGCCGGTCGGGGCTCGTGATCACGAGGCCCTGCACGCCGGGACGGGATGCCGCGAGCTCGGCGAGCAGGCGAACGCGCACGGCGGCGGGGATGTCGCCCATCCGCTCGCCGGCGAGGCCCGCGGCGCCGCATTCGGCCAGCGTCGCGTCGATGTAGGCGCGCGAGGTGGAGCGGCCGGCGTACATCAGCTCCTCCTTCACCACGGCGCGGAGGCTGAGGTCGGCGGCCGGCTCGCTGACGCCGGGGGCGTCGACGAGGGCCACGCGCTCCTGCAGGAGGCCCGGGTCTGCGGCGCCGTCGAGGGTGACGGTGCCGGAGTCGGCGTGCATCCGCCCGCTCAGGATGAGGGCGAGCACCGTGGGCTGGTCGCCCACCTCGGCCTCGGCCAGGGTGACGCTCCCGGTCTCGAAGGCGACCGTGCGCTCGGGCAGCGGGATGCCGTTCGAGCCCTTGCTGACCGAGGTGGCGACGATTCTCATGCCGGGCTGCTTTCTGCGGTGGGGGAGGTGGGGATGACCGGCACGGGTTCGCCGGAGAGCTGCGGATGCGCGGCGAGCACCGCGTCGGCGTCGCGCCACGAGAGCCCGGCGACCGACAGTCCGACCGACATCACGAGCCGGCGGCCTTCGCCCTCGCTGAGGTCGGCGCGCACGGCTTCGTCGAGAACCGCGATGGCGGCGTCTTCGATGAGCCGCGCGAGCGTCTCGAGCGGCACGTCGGCGCGGAACCAGCCGCCCTCGACGCCGCCTCGGGTGGCGAGGCGCACGGAGGCGCGCACCGGTGCGAGCGCCTCCGCCACCGTCTTCTCGAGCGGGCCGTGCACCGCGAACTGCGCGAGTACGCGCACCTGCTGCACCTCGGTCCACAGGGCGGCGCCGATCAGGGCGAGGTGGATGCGAGGGTCGTCGTGCTGCACGCCGCCCAGGGCCGCGGAGATGCGGGCCCCGCCCCGGGTGAGCAGCTCGGCGAGCAACTCGTCGCGCGAGGCGAAGTGCCCGTAGATCGAGCGCCGCGAGAGCCCGGCCTCGGCGGCGACCGCGTCGAGCGACGCCTCCGCGTCGCGCCGGAACACCACGGCGGCCGCCTCGAGAATCGCTTCGCGGTTCTCGAGCGCGTCTTTCCGCGGGGTTCGCGCAGCACTCAGGGTCGTGGACATGACCCTCACTCTACTAACTTGCACACCGCTGTGCAAGTTAGATCGAACGGTGCTGGCCGGTGTCGGAAGGGCGGCGTACGCTCGGGGCGATCGATGGCAGAGACGCGCCGCCGGGCGCGCCACCAGACGGAGGAGAGGGCGATGACGACACTCGAGGGGCGGCCGAACACGGCGCTCGTGGTGATCGACGTGCAGAACGAGGTGGTGGGCGGGGCCTACCGGGCCGACGAGGTGGTGGAGCGTATCGGCGGGCTCGTCGACCGTGCCCGCGCCGAGGGGGTCCCCGTGGTGTGGGTGCAGCATTCCGATGAGGGCCTGGTCGCCGGCACGCCCGAGTGGGAGTACGTGGCCGCGCTCGCGCATCCGGATTCCGAGCCCACGGTGCACAAGCACTACGGCGACGCCTTCGAGGGCACCGAGCTCGAAGAGGTGCTCGCCGACGCCGGCGTCGGACGGCTGGTGGTGGCGGGAGCGGAGACGGATGCCTGCATCCGCTCCACCATCCATGGCGCCTTCGCGCGCGGCTACGACGTGACGCTCGTGGGCGACGCCCACACCGCCGGCGACAAGAGCGCGTGGGGCGCGCCGCCGACGCCGGCGGTCATCGCGCACACCAATCTCTACTGGCAGTACCAGTCCGCCCCCGGCCGCACCGCCGCGGTCACCGATGCGGCCGAGGTCGTCTTCTAGCCGCGGACGGTGCCGTCGACGGCGTCCGGCGTCATCGGGCCCGGATGAGGGTGGGCATCCTGAGCGGCGCGGCTGCCCAGGATGGATCCGGGAGGTCGGAGAGAACGCCGCCGGCCCGCAGGCACAAGGACGCCACCCAGATCTGCCGCTCGCGACGCCTCAGGTACTCCTGCGCCGAGGCTCGCGAGCCCCAGACCTCGAGCGGGGTCGACCAGGCATCCCGCGCCAGGTCGCGGGCTGCGACGTTCAAGTGCACGACGGTGTGGTCGTGCAGGTTGCGCAGCGCCCCGGCAGGAAGGGTCGCGGTGTAGGTCACGAGTTCTGCCCAGGGCAGTTCCCACTCCGGGGCGGTCTCGGCCGGTTCGTCGCGCGTGAGGGCGTCCATGGCGACGGCGAGACCCCGCGCGTCCAAGGCGACGGAGGCCACGACCTGAGCCCGGTCGAACCCGTCGACGGCCGAGGGCTCGCGCAGGGCGTCGTCGGAAAGGCCGCGGAGCAGCCGGGAGTAGTACGCGGTTCCGCGCCGTGCTGAGAGCGATACGGCGGAAGCCGGTGCGGAGGAAGGCGACTCGACGATGACCGCCGACTCGGCGGCCATCAGCTGCGCGAGGGGATGTAGGTGCGGTCGAAGTGGAGTCGCTCCACCACAGGGGCGTCGCTGAAGCGGAAGAGATCGAACTCCGTCTCGCCCTCGAGGCTCCAGGCGGTCCACGACGGCACGACGAAGAGGTCGCCCGTTTCCAACGGTGTTCGCTCGCCGTTGAGCACGACGGTGCCGCTGCCCTGGAAGACCTGCCATACGCTCGACCCGACCTCCTGCCGGCCCGGGGTCGAGGCCCCCTTCCGGAGGCGATGGAACTCGCAGCGGATGGTGGGGAGCACGTCTCCGCCGCTGCTCGGGTTCGTGTACTTGATCGCGGCGTGCCCCTGTTCGACGGTTGCCGGGTAGCCGTGGTCCTCGAGCTCCAGCTGCGCGCGGAGCGCGGCGTCGGTGTGCTCCCAACGGTAGGCGGCGAGCGGCGTGCTCACCGAGGAACCCTGCGAGGAGAGCGGTGTCAGACCGGGATGAGCCCACAGCTGCTCCGAGCGCGAGACCGCTGGAGAGGACTCGTCGGTGACGCGTTCGGATCCCAGCTCGAAGAAGCCGAAGTCGAGGTCATGGGCGAGGGGCACGTCGAGTCCGTCGATCCAGGCCATCGGCTGATCGGTGTCGTTGTGGTGTCCATGGAAGTTCCAGCCCGGGGTGAGCAGCAGGTCGCCTCGGCGCATCGCGACCGGGTCGCCGTTCACCACGGTCCAGACGCCCTCGCCTTCGACGACGAAACGGAAGGCGTTCTGCGCATGCCGATGCTCCGGGGCGGTCTCGAAGGCGCCCAAGTACTGGATGGCGCACCACAGCGTCGGCGTCGCGTAGGCGGTCGGCGCGAGGCCGGGGTTGGCGAGTCCGATCGCGCGGCGCTCGCCGCCGCGGCCGACCGGCACGAGGTCGCCGGATCGCCGCGCGATGTCCAGCAGAGCCCGCCACCGCCAGACGAACGGGATCGCCGACGGCGTCGGCGCGAAGGGCATCAGATCGTTGGTCTGCGTCCACAGCGGTGCGGTGCTGTTGCGCGCGAAGTCGCGGTAGAGGGCGTCGAGCTCCGGAGAGGGGGCCGGCTGGCCGCCGTGCTCGGGCAGGGCTGACGGCGAGCTCGTCGTGTCGTCCAGGGTCATGGTCGGGCCTCCTCGTGTCCGGACACCCGGCTTCGGCGCCCGCGAAGGCCAGACTAAGAACGCCGGCGCGTGCCGCCGGAGAGATTCCGTATGCCGGAATGTTCTAGAGGTCGGCGTGCGCGAGGTCGCGTTCGATTTCACGGCGGGTGTCGAGAAGGAGCGGCGCCAGCCGGTCGCGGAGGGTGACGTCGAAACGCGCGGTCGGCACCGACACGCTGACGGCGCCCAGGGGTTCGCCCGCCGGCGTGCTGATCGCAGTGCCGACGGCCGCGACGTCCCGTTCCGTCTGGCCGAAGTTCATCGCCACGCCGGAGGAGCGGATGGCGGCGAGTTCCGACAACAGCTCGCCGACGGCCCTTTCGCCCCGTGCCGGATCGGCGCCGGTTTCGGGAGCGAGGATCTGCGCGACCGCGGCCGGGTCGAGTGCCGCGAGGATCGCCTTCCCGCCGGACGAGACGGTCACCGGCATGATCACGCCCTGCCGGTCGCGGGTGCGTCCGGCGGCGATCGCCTCGACCGTCTCGAGGAACCGCACCTTGGTGCCCACCCTCACCATGAGGTTGGCGGACTCGCCGCTGCGCCGGGACAGCAGCACGAGATGCGGATGGCAGATCCGCCGCAGCTCCCGGTTGCGCGACAAATGGGCGGGGCCGGCTTCCATGGATGGGCCGGGGAGATAGAGGTGGTCGTCGTCGACGACGGCGAAGCCGCGGTAGACCAGGGTCGAGAGCAGGCGATGGGCCGTCGACCGGGAGGTGCCCAGGTGGTCGGCGGCGTCGGAGACCCGCAGGCTGCCGTCGTCACGCAGGATCTGGAGCAGGCGGAGTCCTCGATCGAGGGCGCCCACGCCGTACGCCGGCGGTGCGGGGAGCGGTGCGTTCTGCATGACGGAATCATACGCACGCTCGCTCGGATGCTCCGCAGGATGATGCCGTGCAGCAATACGACGAAGTATTCCCTCCGACGACCGTCTTCATCATCGGTGGCGGGATCGGCGGTCTCGCCGCGGCCCTCGCCCTGAATCGCGGCGGTCACAGCGTGACGCTGGCTGAGCAGGCCGCCGAATTCGGCGAGGTGGGCGCCGGCCTGCAGCTGGGGCCCAACGCCACCCGCATCCTCCGCGACTGGGGGCTGCTCGACGCCGTCGAGTCGGAGGGCGTCGTGGTCGACACCCTGGTGGCTCGCGATGCCCTCGATGGCCGAGTGCTCACCTCGATGCCGGTGGCCGGATCCTTCGTTGAGCACTACCGGGCGCCCTACGTCGTCATCCACCGCACCGACCTGCACCGCATCCTGCTCGCGGCCTGCCGGGCGGCGGGGATCGTGCTGCTCACCGGTACGCGGATCTCGGCCGTCGAGCCGGCGACGGACGGCGCGACGGTGATCGCCGAGGACGGACGCCGCCAGAGCTACCCGGTCGTCATCGGAGCGGAGGGCCTGCGGTCGGCGAGCCGCGACGCCATCGTGGGCGACGCGCCGGTGCCCTCGGGCTATGTCGCCTATCGCGGCACGATCCCGCTCGAGACCGCGTCGACCTCGAACGATGTGACCGTGTGGATGGGGCCAGGATGTCACCTCGTGCAGTACCCGCTCCGCAACGGCACGCTGCTCAACAACGTGCTGGTGTTCCGCTCGCCCGGCTTCGAGCGGGGTGAGGAGGACTACGGCGGCGCCGGCGAGCTCGAAGCAGCCTTCGGCGGATGCGCAGAGCCGGTGCGCCGGGCCCTGGCGCACGTCGGCCGGCAACGCCGCTGGCCGCTCTACGATCGCGCGCCCGCCTCCACCTGGAGTTCCGGACGGCTGGTGCTCACCGGCGACGCCGCGCATCCGATGCTCCAGTACCTCGCGCAGGGGGCTTGCCAGGCCCTGGAAGACGCCGATGCGCTCGGCCGGCTCGCCGGCGCGCACGCCCGCACCGACTGGGACCGCGTCGTGGAGGGCTTCGTGGCCGAGCGCGAACCCCGCGCGACGCGCGTGCAGACCACGGCGCACGCCTTCGGTGCCCTGTGCCATGCCGCCGGCGAGCAGCGCGCCGTGCGGAACGAGCTGCTCGCGGCCCGTGAGATCGACGACTTCTCCGTGGCCGACTGGCTGTATGCGGCCCGCGCCGCAGCAGTCACGCCCTGACGCTCCGTCCGGATCACGCCACCGACACCCACCACCCCGACCCCGACCAGGAAGCACACCCTCCGATGCGCCTCGCACTCTTCAACGACAACCTGCCCGGCATCGTCGACGCCGACGACATCGTCGACGTCTCCTCGATGCTCGAACCCTGGCCGGCCCACCGGGGCGGCCCCTGGTCGCGCTGGCTCGAGGACGGGGCCGACCAGGCACCGCTCGCCGACGCCCTCGCATCGGGGGTGCTGCCCCGCGTCCCGCTCGCCGCCGTCCGGCTCCGGGCACCACTGCCGCGCCCGGGCAAGATCATCGCCGCTCCGGTCAACTACCTCGACCACAAGCTCGAGATGTCCGAGCAGAAGACCATCGCCGAGTACGGCGTCTTCCTCAAGGCGAACTCCTCGGTGATCGGTCCCGGCGACACGATCCGGCTCCCCTATTCCGACAGGCGCACCGATCAGGAGGGCGAGCTCGGCATCGTGATCGGCGAGGGAGGTCGCGGCATCGCCGTAAAGGACGCCTTGCGCCACGTGGCCGGGTACACCGCGGTGCTCGACATCAGCGTGCGTTCGACGGAGGACCGCTCGACCCGCAAGTCGTTCGACACCTTCACGCCGCTGGGGCCGTGGATCGTCACCGCCGACGAGGCCGGCGACGCCGACGACCTCCAGCTGGACTGCTGGGTGGCGGGCGACCATCGTCAGAGCGTGTCGACGGCCGAGATGATCTTCGGGGTCGCCGAGCTCGTGGCCTATGCCAGCTCCGTGATGTCGCTGTACCCCGGTGACGTCATCGCGAGCGGCACCCCGAAAGGCGTCGGCCCCCTCTCCGACGGCGACGAGGTGCGTCTCATCGTCGAGCGGGTCGGCACCCTGACTGTGTCGGTGAGCGACTCCGGGGCCATCCGCTACGGCGATCGACCTATCCCGCAGACCACCAGCGCGACATCGACGTCGTGAGGAGGAGCCCCGGAACGACATCGAGGAACGCCTCGATCGGTCTCCGATGAGAGCGGCTCAGATCGGCATCGTCGCCGTCTGCGTGGGGGGCGCCGAGCTGGGGGTCCTGCTCGGCAGGGCGACCGGCTCGACCGCCCTGGCATCGGTGGCCGGCGTGGTGGGCCGGCGCCCACTCGCCATCAGCTTCTCCACGATGGGGCGGCCGATCGGCGGCACGCTCGGCGCTCGCCGATCACCGCAGGCCTGACGGCCGCTCCGGGGCGCGCCGTCGCGAGTTGACGTCGTCGGCGGCCGCCTCCAGCAGCGGATGCGTGAGCACGTTCCCGCGGTCGGCCGCGAGCCGTCCGATCGGCAGGTCTCCGATCATCAGCAGCACGTGCTCGTTCGTGAGCAGGCCCAGGGTGCCTTCGGGAGAGAGCTCCTCACGCACCCGGGCGAGCAGGGCGGTACCGGCCGCCGGGTCCGTCATCCATTCGCGCAGTGTCGAGGCCGTCGTGAGCGGCGGAACCGGGCCGGTCGCGTCGAGGTCGAGCCACGCGGTGAGCCGGAGATCGCGGGAGGAGGCGCCGGCGTCGATGCGGTGTCGCCCGGCATCGCGCACCCAGCCGCCCGCCCGCTCGCTCCACCGCTCGAACGCCCGCCGGGGCAGCGTGAGCGCGACACGCTCCGACTGTCCGGGGTCGAGCTCGAGGCGCACGAAATCCGCCAGCTGGCGGCGTGCGCGGGCGACGCCCGCCTCGGGCTGGCCGACATAGACCTGGGCGACCTCGGCACCGGGCCGCGCGCCAGAGTTCGTCACCGTGAAGACGGCGGTGACGCGATCGGCGTCGCGGTCGAGCCGGAGCTCGATGTCGTCGTAGCGGAACGAGGTGTAGCCGAGTCCGTGCCCGAAAGGATAGGCGACCGGGGTGTCGCTCGCGTCGTAGCCTCGGTAGCCCACGAAGATCCCTTCGCCGTGGTGCACCGTGCCGTCCTCGCCGGGGAACGACAGGAAGGTCGGCGTGCTCGCGAGAGACAGCGGGATCGTCTCGGTCAGCTTGCCCGAGGGGTTCGCGGCGCCCGTGAGGATCGCGGCCAGGGCCGTGCTCCCGCGCCGGCCCGGGAGGCCGGCCCAGAGCACCGCATCCGCGTCGCCCGCGAAGTCGTCGACGGTCAGGACGCCGCCGCCGAAGCACACCACCACGAGCCTCGCGCCGGAGCCGGCGGCGACGGCGAGCGCCTCGCGTTGTGCGGCCGGGAGGGCCAGGTCCACGCGGTCCCGGCCTTCCGAGTCCGACTGCTCTTCGAGTCCCACCACGGCCACGACCAGCTCGGCGCCCGCGGTCGCCGACCGCACCTCGTCGAGCAGGCGAGCGGTGTCGGCCTCGCCGTGCAGAGAGTAGCCGGGAGCGAAGGCCGTCACCGTGATCCCCGCGCGGGGCAGCGCCGTGAGCAGATTCTCGGCGACCTCGTCGTTCACCTGCGAACTCCCGCCTCCCTGGAACCGGGGCCGCTCCGCCAGCGCGCCGACCACCACGACTGAATCCGAGCCGCCCGCCAGGGGGAGGACGCCGTCGTTCCTCAGCAGCACGATCGACTGGAGCGCGGCCTCGAGGGCGAGGGCGTCCTCGTCTGCCTCGCGGTGTGCTGCGGGCTCGCGGGTCAAGGAGCGGGCGAGCGCGGCGATACGGCCGGCGGCGGCGCCGATGACCGCCTCGTCGAGCGTGCCGGCCTCGACCGCGTCGAGCACCAGTTCGGCCGACGCGCCGTTCGTGCCGGGCATCTCGAGGTCGAGCCCGGCGCGCAGAGCCGCGAGCCGGTCGCCCACCGCACCCCAGTCGGAGACCACCGCGCCTTCGAAGCCCCACTCCTCTCGCAGCACCGTGGTCAGCAGCCAGGGGTTCTCGCTCGCGGGCACCCCGTTGATGCGGTTGTACGACGCCATGATCGATCGCGGTCGCGCCTCGGTCACGACCTGCTCGAAGCCGCTGAGATAGATCTCGCGGAGCGCGCGCTCCGAGACCTCGGCGCTCACGCGCATCCGGTCGGTCTCCTGGCTGTTCACGGCGAAGTGCTTGGGGCAGGCGGACACTCCGGTCTTCTGTACGCCGCGCACGAAGGCGGCGCCCATCCGGCCGCTGACGAGGGGATCCTCTGAGTAGTACTCGAAGTTGCGGCCGCCCAGAGGCGAGCGCTTGATGTTCAGTCCCGGCCCGAGGAGCACGTTCGCGCCGGCCTCCCGCGCCGCGACGGCGATGGCCTCGCCCACCGCCTCGACGAGCCGCGGGTTCCAGGTGGCCGCGAGGTTCGCCGCGGTCGGGAAGGCCGTGGCCCGCACCTTGCCTGCGAAGTCGGGCAGGTTCATCGCCAGGCCGTGCGGGCCGTCGGTCATCACGACCGCGGGCAGGCCGATCCGTTCGATCGGCGCGGTGGTGGCCATGTCCGCGCCGGAGAGCAACGACGCCTGTTCCTCGAGGCTCAGCGCGATCCCGGACCCGGCCGCGCCGGGAGATGCCGGTCCGCCGGTCACCCTCCGACTCCCTCGCGCTCGAGCTCCATCTGCCGGCGTTCGTCGGGGTTGTGGATGTTCCACACCCTCTCCGGCCGCGGGTCGTCCTCGGGCGCGCGGAAGGGCACCCGGATGACGTGCGTGCCGGGCCCGATACGCTCGATCCGCTCCGGGTCGGTCGGGTTCACGAACACGGCTTCTCCCGCGGCGGGCACCGTCATCTCGACGGCGAGGGACTCGCTGTCGCGCACCCAGGTGATCTCGTACCGTCCGAACGAGCTCTCGTGAGCGGCCGAGGCGCGGGAGAGCCCGCCGCCGGGCTCTGGCGCGAACCGCACGGAGGAGTATCCGGGTGCGGCGGGCGCGAGACCGGCCACGCGCCGGTGCAGGAAGTCAACGACCGCTCCGAGCGCGTAGTGGTTGAACGAGGTCATCTCGCCCGGGTTCACCGAACCGTCGGGGAGAAGACTGTCCCATCGCTCCCAGACCGTCGTCGCCCCCATCGAGACCGGCCACAGCCAGGAGGGCGTCTCGCGCTGCAGCACGAGGTGATAGGCGTCATCCATGTGCCCGGTCGAAGCGAGCGCGTCGCACACGAGCGGTGTGCCGACGAAGCCCGTCTGGATGCGGTAGCCGCCCGCGGCGACCAGTGCCGCCAGGCGCTCTCCCGCGGTTGCGGACTCCGCTCCCTCCAGCAGCTCGAACGCGATGGCGAGGGAGAGCGCCGTGACGGTGTCGCTCACCACGCGGCCGGCCGGGCTCACCCACTGCCGGCGGAACGCGCTCCGGGCCTTGTCGGCGATCCCGGAGTACCTCTCCTCGCCCGCGGGGTCGCCGAGCGCCGAGGCGGCCCGTGCGACCAGTCGCGCGGAGTGGGCGAGGTAGGCGGTCGCGACGAGGTAGCGATCGGTCGCCGAGTGGTCGGGCCGGTCGGGCGGGGCGGCGGGATCGAGCCAGTCCCCGAGCTGGAAGCCCTCGTTCCAGAGCCCGGTCTCGTGGGTCAGCGTGTAGACCTGCTCGATCCAGGCGCTCATGCTGCCGAACTGCTCCTGGATGATGCCGGTGTCGCCGGTGCGCTGGTAGAGCACCCAGGGCACGATGACGGCGGCGTCGCCCCAGGCCGCGGCGGGTGCGCTGGGAAATCCGCAGGCCACCCACGGGTGGAAGTTCATCACCGAGCCGTACTCGATCTGTTCGGCCGCAAGATCCCGCAGCCAGTTCTGCAGCACACCCGTGCTGTCGTGCAGGAAGGCGGCCGCGGCAGCGAAGACCTGGATGTCGCCGCTCCAGCCGAGCCTCTCGTCGCGTTGAGGGCAGTCGGTGGGAAGGTCGACGAAGTTGTCGCGCATGCTCCACACGACGTTCTCGTGGAAGCGGTCGAGAAGCTCGTCCGACGACGAGAATCGGCCCGTGCGGGACATGTCGGAGTGCATGACGAGCGCTTCGATGGTGCGGGGGTCCTGATCGACGGGCCAGCCCTCGACCTCGGCGTACCGGAAGCCGTGAATGGTGAACCGCGGGGTCCACGTCTCGAAGTCATCGGAACCGAACACGTACACATCCCGTGCCTGCGCCGTGCGGAGCGGCCGGAGGCTCAGCTCGCCATGCTCCAGCACCTCCGCGTGCCGGAGCACGATCTGGTGGCCTGGCGTGGCGCGCGCGGTGAATTCCAGCTTGCCGCTGATGTTCTGCCCGAAATCCAGCAGTACGCGGCCGTCGGGCCGCCGCTCGGCGGCGACGGGGTTGAGGCGCTCGACGACCCGCACCGCGGGCCCGGTCGGTGCTTCGAGCACCGCAGGCGTGCCGCTCAGGGCGATGGTGGATGTGGGCTGCCAGGCGGAGTCATCGAATCCCGGAGCCGACCAGCCGGCATGTGCCAGGCCCTGGTCGTGGGTCTCGCCCTCGTAGAGGCCGGTGGACACGATGGGCGCCGGTGCCCAGGTCCAGGTCAGCGGCACGACCCGGGCGCCGAGGTCGTCTTCGAGCTCGAGCTGGCACAGGAGGGCCACGTCGCTGCCGTAGATGTTCCAGAGGCCGCCGTTGAAGCCCAGCCGGCCGCGGTACCAGCCGTCGGCGAGCCACGCGCCGATCACGTTCTCGCCGTCGGCCAGCTGGCCGGTGATGTCTAGGGTGCGGTAGCGCAGCCGGTGGGCGTAGCTGCTCCAGCCGGGAGACAGCAGGTCGTCGTCGCCGGCCCCGCCGCCGTTGACCTCCAAGTCGTAGACGCCATGGGCGGAGGCGTACACCCGTGCCCTGCGCACTGTGCCCCTGACGGCGAAGGCGGCGCGCAGGAGGTATGCCGGCCGCGCGGCGTCCGCCGGAGCCGAGAGCGACGGCGAGACGAAGTCGCTGGCCCAGTCGCTGCGCTCGAGCAAGCCGGCTTCGACGGGCAGCGGATCCGACCAGTCGGCCCATCCGGATTCCAGGCGCGAGCGCACGCGCACCACCGCCCGTTCCCGCGAACGCAGCGGAGCGGCCGGCCACGGGAGGAACGAGGTGGACCGGGCGTCGCTGAGGTGCCGGGTGATCCCGCCATCGCGGAGGATCTCCACCTCGCTGCCGGTCTGCACGTCGCTGCCGCTGTGCTCCACCACCCAGCTCAGGCGCGGTGCGGCGACGTCGATCCCCACCGCATCGCGACGGTGCTCGACTCGGAGTCGTCGTGAGCGGGCGGGGCCCGTCACTTGACCGCTCCGGCGGTCATGCCCTTCATGACCCGCTGGTTCAGAATCAGGTAGAGCACCAGGGTGCCGAAGACGTTGATGCAGATCGCGGCGAAAGTGGGCCCGTACTGCACCTGACCGAACTGCCCCGTGAAGTTGAGCAGCCCGACCTGGATGGTGCGCAGATCGCTGCGGGTGGTGAACGTCAGGGCGATCAGCAGGTCGTTCCAGATGAAGAAGAACTGCACCAGCGCCACGGTGAAGATGGCGTTCTTCACCAGCGGGAAAGCGATCGAGCGGAAGGTCCGGAAGATGCTGGCGCCGTCTAGGGTGGCGGCTTCGAAGATCTCCCGCGGCACGCTGCGGAAGTAGGTCGCCATCATGAAGACGGTCAGCGGAAGGCCGATGGCCGTGTAGGTGATGATGAGTGGCAGGAGCGAGCCCGTGAGGCCGGTCTTGAAATAGATCGTGAACAGCGGAAGCAGGATCATCTGACCGGGCACCATGATGCCGGCCAGGAACGCCAGCAGCACGGCTCCGCGGCCCTTCCACACCATGACCTCGAGGGCGAAGCCCGCTGCGACGCCGAAGACGATCGTGAAGAACAGCGCCGGCGCGGTGGCCAGGATGCTGTTGCGCACGTAGGTGCCCAGGTTGCCGGTCGTCCAGGCTTCGACGTAGTTGTCGAACGACCAGGTCTGGGGCAGGGCCCACGTGGGGGAGTTCAGGAACTCGTCCTGGGTCTTGAACGATCCCATCAGCAGCCAGAACAACGGGTAGACCACCGTGATCAGCAGGATGGTGACGACGATGATCTTCGGCAGGTTCTTCAGGATGCGCGAGCCGCGACGCCGCTGCGGCGGGCGCCGTGCCGAGGTGCTGGCGGCGGGGTTGGTGAGTGCAGTGGTGCTCATGATCAGCCCTTGGTGAGGTCGCGTCGCGACGAACGGAAGATGAAGACGGTCACGATGAGGCAGAGGATCGTCAGAAGGAGTGCGATCGAACTGCCGTAGCCGTATTCGCCGTAGGTGAAGGACGTCTGGTACATGTACAGCGTCAAGGGTGTCGTCGTGCTCCCGGGGCCGCCGGCGGTCAGGGCGAGGATCGAGTCGAACACCTTCAGTGTCCCGTTGATGCTGAAGATGATCGAGGAGAGCAGCACGGGGAGCGAGAGCGGGATCACGATGTGCCGCACGAGCCGCCAGCCGGATGCGCCGTCCAGTCGCGCGGATTCCAGGATCTCTTCGGGGATGTCGACGAGCCCGGCGTACAGCAGCACCGCGTAGAAGCCCATCGATCGCCAGACGTCCATCATGATGATGACCCAGAAGGCGGAGTCGGCGCTGCTGAACCAGTCGACCGAGGGGATGCCGACGGTGTTCAGGAGCGAGTTCACGAGCCCGTTCTGCGGCACGATCTCGAACAGCTTCTGGAAGAGGAGGGCTACCGCCACGGTGGGAAGCACCACGGGGAAGAAGACCAGGGTGCGCACGAGGCCGGAGGCGCGGCGGAGCCAGAAGACGTACATCAGCGACAGGAGATAGCCGAAGACCACCTGCAGCACGGTGAGCACGAAGGCGTACTTGAGGGTGAACACCAGGGCGTCGAGCACGCGCGGATCGGTGAAGAGCTTCGCGAGGTTGTCGAGTCCGACGAAAGTGAACCCGGTGATGGGATTGCCCTCGAAGACCGTGTAGCCGAGCGACCACAGGATCGGCACGAGCATGACGAGTGTGTAGACCAGCAGGGCGGGTCCCAGAAGGATGGTGATGGCGCGCCAGTCGCCGAGTACGCGATTCATGAGTGCTTTCTTGGTCGTTCGAGGAAAGGGAAGGGTCGGGCGCCTCCCCGGAGCGCCCGACCCCCGTCGTGCTATTTGCCGAGGTCGGCCTGCACCTTGGCCATGAAGTCGGCCGGCGAGAGAGCTCCGGTCGCGAGCTGCGAGCCGTTCGTCTGGCTGGTGGAGGTCGCCTTCGCGTTGAACAGCGCCTCGAACCACAACACGCTCTTCGGGCTGGCCGCGGCCGCATCCTGGATCGTCTTGGTGAGCGGCGGGAGGTCGGCGACCGGGGTCTTGACCGTGAAGCCGGTGATGACGCCCTGGTTCTTCAGGGAGTCGGTGCCGTAGTTGTCGCCGATGCAGGTGAGCCAGTCGCCCACCTTCTGGTTGTATGCGGACTTCGACATGGCCAGGGGGACGCCGATGTTCGCGGCGAGCTGGTCACTGCTCCCGGAGCCGCCCTTGACGGACGGGAACGGCACGAAGCCGATGTTGTCGGCGCCGATCTTGTTCTGCGCCGGGTCGTTGAACACCGACAGGATCCAGCTGCCCATGTAGAACATGCCGGCCTGGCCGTTCACGAACTGGTTGACGGCCGTCGTGTAGTCCACGGAGCCGACGGAGGGGCCGAAGTCGCCCGCCGAGCCGAGGTCGGCGATGGCCTGAGCCGCTGCGACGTATTCGGGATCGGTGAGCTTGGCTTCGCCGTCGGCGACCTTCTGCAGGGCGTCGGGGCCGAGCGTGCGGTAGATGTAGTTGCCGATCAGGCGCGTGATCGGCCAGCCGTCCTTGCCAGCCGCCGACAGCGGGGTGATGCCGGCCGCCTTGAGCGTGGCCGAGGCGGCGACGAGGTCGTCCCAGGTCTTGGGGGCCTGGATGCCGTTGTCGGCGAAGATCTTCTTGTTGTACCAGATGCCTTCGACGTTGAACTCGGTGGGCAGCACGATCTGGCTGCCGTAGAGCGCGTCGATGGTGGACTTGGCGGCGGGGATGATGTCGTCGGAGATGCCGAGGGTGTCGAAGGTGGAGCCGATGTCGAGCACCTGGCCACTCGTGTCCAGGTCCTTGATGACCTGGGGTGAGTTGCCCGCCGCGAACACGGCCGGCAGCGCGCCCTGGCCGCCCAGCAACTGGAGCTGCTGGTCGATGCTGGCCTGCGGCTGCGTGGTGATGTTCAGGGGGAGCGCCTTCTGGTCCGCGGCGCACTCGCCCGTGCTCAGTGCGGTCAGGGTGTCCTGGACCGCGGTGTTCTCCGCGAGGGAGAGGTAGGAGAACTCCGTCGCCCCCGTGCTCGCCGCGTCGCCGCTCGAACATGCGGTGAGCATGAGGGTCCCGGCGCCGAGGAGCGCGGCGATGGGCAGCGCCCTCCGTGCGAGTTTCTTGTGTGCTGTAGTCACTATTCCTCCTTGAATGTGTGCGCAGATGTGCGCCGCTCGCGCGCTCTTGGAGCGCTTCAATTCGGGATGCTACGGGGCCGTTCAACGCTTGGACAAGCGGAATCGAGCGTGGGACGATCACTCGCGTCGATACCCCTCATCGCGAGAATGAATCCACCTGCGGTGTCCGCGGCGACAGGCGCCGGACGGTTATGGTGTGTGCGTGTCAACATTCAACGGGGTGCCGGGCGGCCCCGGCATCTCCGACGTGGCGCGCCTGGCCGGCGTGTCGCAAGGCACCGTGTCGAACGTCCTGAACCACCCGGAGCGGGTCGCCGAAGCGACGCTGCAGCGCGTCCGGCAGGCGATCGCCACCCTTGCCTACGTGCCGAACGGAGCCGCCCGTTCGCTCGCGGAAGGCAGCAGCAGATCGATCGGCCTGATCATGAGCGACATGGGCAACTCCTTGTTCGTGGACATCGCGCGCGGCGCGGAGCGGGCTTCCGCTGAGGCCGGCATGGGCCTCCTCCTCGCGAACAGCGACGGACGCCTGGAGAGCGAGGACCGCTACCTCGACCTCTTCGCCGAGTCCCGCGTGCTCAGCACCCTGCTGACCCTCAATGACGAACACCATTTCCAGGAGATCGTGCGGCGCGTCGCCGGCACGCGCGCGCTCGTACTCCTGAACTTCCAGGCCGACCCCGCGTCATACTGCAGCGTCGACGGGCACAACGAACGCGGCGGGTACCTCGCCACCCAGCACCTCATCGATCTCGGCCGGCGGCGGCTCGCCTTCGTCGGCGGACCCGACTCCCTCCGGCCCGTGTTCGAGCGGCGCCGGGGCTTCGCTTCGGCACTCGCCGAGGCCGGCCTCTCGGCGGCCGCCGAGATCGTGCCCACGGGCATCAACAGGTCCGACGGATGGCGGGTGGGCACCGAGCTGGTCGACGACATCGCTCGCGGCCGGATCGACGGGATCATCGCCGCGTCCGACCTCCTTGCCGCGGGGATCCTTCAGGCCTTCGAATCGCACGGTCGCATCCGCGTGCCCGACGACGTGGCCGTCGTCGGCTACGACAACAACCAGGCGGCCTGGGACTCGCCGATCCCCATCACGACGATCGGCCAGCCCGGGGAGGAGATGGGGTTCGTGGGCGCCGAGCTCGCGATGGCCGAGCTCGTCGAGGGCGACGCGCACGTGCACCGCTCGGTGGTGCTCGAGCCCGCCCTCATCGTGAGAGAGAGCAGTTCGGCCTGATCGGCCGCACACTCGGCTAGCGTGGACCCGTGGAGTTGTCGACGATTGACCTCAACCTTCTCGTGCCGCTGAAAGCGCTGCTCGAGGAGAAGAGCGTCAGCCGTGCCGCTGAACGGCTCCACCTGAGCCAGCCTGCGGTCTCGGCGTCGCTGAGCAGACTGCGGCGGTATTTCGACGACGAACTGCTCATCCGTGCGTCGAACGCCTACTTCCTCAGCCCGCTCGCCGAAGACCTCCTGGCCGAGCTGCCCGCGGTCGACGAGCTCATCTCGCGCCTGTTCCGGCTCGAGCAGGCCTTCGACCCGGCCACCACCGGCCGGCGGTTCCGGGTGATGTGCTCCGATTACGTCACGGCGGTGTTCGGTGCCGAGCTGTCTCGGGTGATCTCGAGCGCCGCTCCCGGAGCGCAGATCAGTTTCGAGACGGTCTCGGACAGCCACGTCGACGGCGCCCCGGACTCGCTGCGCGACATCGACGGCATCGTGCTCCCGCACGGCTACCTCCAGACGACCGACTCGCTCGACCTGTTCGAAGACGAATGGCTCTGCCTGGTCGACCGCGAGAATCCGGCGGCCGCCGACCTGACCCTGGAGGCCGTCGGCGCCCTGCCCTGGGCGATGACCTACAGCGGGCGCACGTCCGTCACGCTCGCGGCGCGGCACCTTCACTCGATCGGGATCTATCCGTCGACCCAGGTCGTCACGCGGAGCTTCCTGAATCTCCCCGACGTGGTCGAGGGGACCCCCCGCGTCGCGTTCATCCCTCGGAGCCTGGCCGAGCGCATGCAGCTCAACCCGCGGATGCGCGTGGTCGAGTGCCCGGTCGCCATCCCGAGAGTGCGGCACGCCTTCTGGTGGAGCCAGGCGCGGGAGAAGGACCTGGGGCACCAGTGGCTGCGTCATCGTCTGAGCGACGTGGCCGAGTCTCTCAGACGATGACGGGATGACGGGGACGAGACCGCGCCGACCAGCCCGATCGTCAGGGGCAGCGAGGTGGTGGGTGCTCCGCCCACGGTGCACGGCGATGAGGCCGAACCCGAACCCGGCTCAGCCGCGGGCGGTGCCGTCGACGGCGTAGGGCTCGATGGCCGCGATCTCCTCGGGGGTGAGCGGCGCCGCATCCAGAGCCGCCACGTTCTGCTCCAGCTGCGCCACGCTCGACGCGCCGATGAGCGCCGAGGTCACCTGCGGGTGCCGCAGCACCCAGGTGAGCGCGAGCTGGGCGAGCGTCTGCCCGCGCGTGGCGGCGATGTCGTTGAGCGCCCGGGCCCGCGCGAGGTAGGTGTCCTCGATGCGGTCGGCCGAGAGGAAGTGCGAGGTCGCCGCGCGCGAGCCCTCGGGCACCGTGCCGTCGAGGTAGCGGTCGGTGAGCAGCCCCTGCTGCAGGGGGGAGAACACGATCGAGCCGGCGCCCACCTCGTCGAGCACGGGCAGCAGCCCGCCCTCGATGTGCCGGTTGAACATCGAGTACGAGGGCTGGTGGATGGTGAGCGGGATGCCGTGGGTCGCCAGGATGCGCGCGGCCTCGCGGGTGGCCTCGGGCGAGTAGTTCGACACGCCCACGTAGAGCGCCTTGCCGGAGGTGACCGCGGTGGCGAGCGCGCCCATGGTCTCCTCGAGCGGCGTCTCGGGGTCGAAGCGGTGGGAGTAGAAGATGTCGAAGTAGTCGAGCCCGGTGCGCGCGAGGGACTGGTCGAGCGAGGCGAGCAGGTTCTTGCGCGAACCCCACTCGCCGTAGGGGCCGGGCCACATGTAATAGCCCGCCTTGGATGACACGATCAGCTCGTCGCGGTAGGGGCGCAGGTCTTCGGCGAACACGCGACCGAAGTTCGTCTCGGCCGAGCCGGCAGGCGGGCCGTAGTTGTTCGCGAGGTCGAAGTGCGTGATGCCGAGGTCGAAGGCGCGGCGCAGGATGCCGCGCTGGGTGTCGAGGGCGCGCTCGTGCCCGAAGTTGTGCCAGAGGCCGAGGGAGAGGGCGGGGAGCTTCAGGCCGCTGCGACCCGAGCGGTTGTAGGGCATCCGGTCGTAGCGGGTGGAATCGGCGAGGTAGCTCTCGGCGGTCATCGAGGGGAGTCCTTCCAGAACGGATGCGCGGGGCGCGCGCGGGTGCGAGCGGCGCGGGAAGTGCGCCCAGACGATCATGACACGTCGCGAAGTCGACATCCGAAGAAAAATGTTTGCGTCACCATTCGTGCCTCTGCCAACATGTTGACGTAAACACTCGCGGTCGGAGGATTCCGGCTGCTTTCCAATGGAGGAAAGGCACCACCCCCATGACACTGTCGTCACGAGCCCGAACGGGCGCGCTGGCGGGGTTCACAGCGATCGCGATGAGTGCAGCAGCGCTCACCGGCGGCCTCGGCGGATTCACCTCCGCACCGGCCTCCGCCGCGACCGGGACCCCTGTCACCATCACCCCCAATCCCGCCTACCAGAACGACGCCTTCGAGGGCTGGGGCACGAGCCTGGTCTGGTTCGCCAACGCCACCGGCGACTACCCGCCGGCTGTGCGCCAGGAGCTCTTCGACAAGGTCTTCGGCGAAGACGGGCTGAACCTCAACATCGCCCGCTACAACATCGGCGGCGGCAACGCCTCCGACGTGCCGCCGTACCTGCGCCAGGGCGCGGCGGTCGACGGCTGGTGGAACCCCGACCTCGCCGCCACCGACAGCCAGGGGCCCATCACCTCGAACTACGCCGACCGCGACCGCTACGCGGCGGCCTGGCGTGCCGACGACCCGGCCTCGTACGACTTCACCGCCGACCAGACCCAGCGTTGGTGGGTGAGCCAGCTGAAGGACAAGATCACCAAGTGGGAGGCCTTCAGCAACTCGCCGCCCTACTTCATGACCCAGAGCGGCTTCGTCTCGGGCGGCACCAACTCGAGCGCCGACCAGCTGAAGACCTCGAGCATCGCCGACTACGTCACCTACCTCAAGACCGTGGTGCAGTCGGTCGAGGCGCAGGAGGGCATCAGCTTCGACTCGATCGACCCCTTCAACGAGCCGAACACCAACTACTGGGGCACCAACATCGACTCCGCCACCGGCTGGCCCAAGCAGGGCGGCCAGGAGGGCGCCCACATGGGCCCCGCGCTGCAGGACCAGGTGATCAAGGCCCTCTCCGCCGAGCTCGCGAAGGACTCGACCACGACCGACGCCATCATCTCGGCGATGGACGAGACCAATCCCAGCATCTTCGCCACCGACTGGAACGGCTGGTCGGCCGAGGCCAAGTCCGAGGTGTCGCAGCTCAACGTGCACACCTACGGCACGAGCGGCCGCACCGTCGCCCGCGACATCGCGAAGACCGCGGGCAAAGACCTGTGGATGAGCGAGATCGAGGGCGACTGGGACGGCTCGGGCGTCAACAACCAGACCAACATCAACAACGGCCTGGGCGTCGCCGCGCGCATCACCGACGACCTGCGTGAACTGGAGCCGAGCGCCTGGGTGCTCTGGCAGCCGGTCGAGGACGCCTACAACATGCAGAAGGTCGAGAAGCTCAACTGGGGCTCGGTGCAGATCGACTTCGACTGCAACGCCGACGGCAACTCGGTGCGCCGGCTCGCCGACCACGACGCCGACCCGTCGTGCAAGGTGCAGACCAACGCGAAGTACAACACCATCCGCAACTTCACGCACTACATCCACCCGGGCGACCACATCATCCCGTCCACCAACACGCAGACCACGACGGCCGTCACGGCCGACGGCACCGGCGTGACCCTGGTGCACGCCAACCCCGACTCCACCGCCCGCACCATCACGGTCGACCTGTCGAAGTTCGGCACGATCGCGCCGGGCGCCACCCTGACCCCGATCGTGACCACCGAGTCGCCCGCCGACGACGTGACGAAGAACGCCCTCGTGCAGGGCGCATCCGTTCGGGTCGACGCGGCCTCGAAGAGCGCGGTCGTCACGGTGCCGGCCAAGTCGGTGTCGACCTTCGTGATCTCGGGCGTGAGCGGCGTCGCCGACACCGCGGCGCCCCTCGTCGACGGCCACAAGTACCAGATCGTCGGATCGCAGAGCGGCAAGACGCTCACCCCGAACACGGCCGTCGCCACCGGCGCGACCCCGGGCGCGACCATCAACGCCACCACCCTCGGCAACGCGGCGAGCCAGCTCTGGACCGTGAAGCAGCTGACCGGCGGCGGAACCAACCACGAGCGCTACGTGCTCACGAGCGCGAACGGCAAGGTCCTCGCCGCCACCTCGGCAGGAGTCGTGCTGCGCGACCAGACCGCGGAGCAGGCGGCGGCGGATGCGTCGAGCCAGTGGATCCTCACCACCACGAACGGCTCCAGCTGGTCGCTCGTGAACGGAGCGCTGCCCAAGGCGCTCGAAGTGCCCGGACAGGCCACCGCCGAGGGCTCCCCGGTCAACGTCTACGACTCCAACAACGGCGCCAACCAGGCGTGGAGCTTCCGCGACACCGCCCTCACCGGTTTCGCGCCGGTCTCGGTGAACACCATCGCGGGCATCGCCCCGACCCTGCCCGGCACCGTCGTGCCGCAGTACCGCAGCGGTGCCGGCGCCGCCACGGCCGTCACCTGGAACACCGAGGGCATCGACTGGAACCAGGCGGGCACCGTCACGGTGCAGGGCTCGGGAACCGACCTGTTCGGCACCGCGTTCACGAACGCCACGGCCACCGTCGAGGTGGGCGGCTTCACCACCACCGATCCGGTCTCGGTGACGAGCTACGCCGGGGTGCCCCTGTCGGCGCTCGCGGCGAGTGCGCCCACCACGGTTCCGGCGCGCATCGGGGCCAGCTCGACGAGCTACCCCGCGGCCGTCACCTGGGACTGGTCTGGCGTGACGGATGCCTCGTTCGCCTCGACCGGTGTCGTCACCGTGACGGGCTCGGCCGTGTCGAACGATCCGGCCGCGGCGCCGCTCGCGGCGAAGCTGTCGGTCATCCTCACCACCCCGGTGTCGACGAACATCGCGCCGGATGCCACCACCACGGCTACGGCCACCTCCACCGAGAGCGGCTACCCGGTCGATCGCACCCGCAACCGGGTGATCGACGACAAGGGCTGGTCGAACTGGCGCAGCACGAACAAGCCGCTCTCCGACACCCTGAGCTACAACCTCGGCTCGACCAAGGTGGTCGACCACGTGATGCTGTACTTCTACAAGGACGGCTCGACGCTCAGCTGGCCCGACGCCCTCTCGGTGGAGTACCAGACGCCGGCGGGTGCGTGGGTGCCGGCCACGGCGACGCCGATCGTGGTGGCGACGCCGTCCGACGGCAAGGCGCCCGTCGTCGACGTCGACCTCGGCGGGGTGCAGGCCACGCAGGTGCGCGCCGTGCTGACGGCGAAGGCGAACACCCACATGGTGGTCTCCGAGGTCGAGGTCTACGCGAAGGCGGCCGGGGTCTCCACGGAGGCGTCGCTGGCGGCCCTCTCGGCCGACGGAGCATCCATCGCCGGCTTCGACGCGGCGCAGGGCTCCTACTCGGTGGCCGTGGCGGGATCGCGTCTGCCGGTGGTGGCGGCCGTCGCCGTCGACACCGCAGCGCGCGTGTCGGTGGTGCAGGCGACCGATGCGGCGCCCACCGCGACCGTGACCGTGACGGCGGCAGACGGCACGACGGTGAAGGAGTACTCGGTGACGTTCTCGCGCACCGTGGTGCTCCAGACGCCGACCGTGTCCGGTGTGGCCAAGGCGGGGCAGACGCTCACCGCGGCGGCTGTGACCGACCCGGCGGATGCGCAGCTCGCCTTCGTCTGGACGCGTGACGGCGCCGCGATCGACGGCGCGACGACGGGCAGCTACCTGCTCGGCGCCGCCGACGTGGCGCACTCGGTCGCGGTGACCGTGACGGCGTCGGCGCCCTCGGGTGCCGTGGGCTACACGGCCTCGCAGCCGGCCTCCTCGGAGGGTGTCGTCGTGCAGGCCGCGGACGTCGACCCGGGCAACCCGGGAGGCAACCCCGGCGAGCCGGGCGGCAACCCGGGCAACGGCGGCGACCCGGGAGGCAACCCCGGAACGCCGGGCAGCTCGACCTTCGCCTTCACCGACGCCTCGGGCGCCGCGGTGATCGACGGAGCCGTCGTGAAGCCGGGCCAGACGGTCACGGCGAACATCCGCGAAGCCACCGCGGGCGCACAGATCGCGTTCGAGTTCCACTCCGACGTGGTGCAGCTCGCGAGCGGCACCGTGGCCGCCGACGGAAGCCTCGCCCTCTCGGGCGTCGTTCCCGCCGACGCCACCGCGGGCACCCACCACCTGGTGCTCACGATGGGCGGCACCGAGCTCGCCTCGGTCGCGGTGGTCGTCGAGGCCGGCGGCGTGACGGCGGTGCCGGTGGCGGATGCCGCGGGCTCCGGTTCGGGCAACGGCGGGTCGCTGCCGCAGACGGGTGCCGACGGCATCCTGCTGCTGCTCGTGGCCCTCGGGGCGCTCGCCGCGATCGCGGGAGGTGCCCTGGTCATCCGCCGCCGCCGCGTAGGCTGACGCCGACCGGCACCCGGAGACGACAAGACCGGGCGGTCCCTCTCGAGGGGCCGCCCGGTCTTCGTGCGTTCGGTGCCGGCCGATCAGTCGCGTGGCGCGACACGGGCCGGGTCAGCGGGGCGCGGGCCCCGTGCTGTCACGCACCACGAGCTCGGTCGGCACCGTCGTGGTGCCGGCCACTCCCCGCTCGCCCGCGATCTGGGCCAGCAGGTTCGCCATGGCCACGTGGCCCACGTCGGCGAAGTTCTGCCGCACGGTGGTCAGCGGCGGCCAGAAGGAGTGCGCCTCCTCCATGTCGTCGAAGCCCACCACGCTCACCTCGCCCGGCACGTCGCGGCCGAGCTCGTGCAGGGCGCGCAGCACGCCGAGCGCCATCTGGTCGTTCGCGGCGAAGATCGCCGTCACGTCGTCGCGGCGCCCCAGCTCCAGCCCGAGCCGGTAGCCCGACTCGGTGGTCCAGTCTCCGTGGAGCACCTCGGGTGGCGTGATGCCGGCCGCGAGGAGGGTGGCCTGCCACGACTCGATGCGGTGCACGGCCGAGAACGAGGTGGGCGGACCGGCCACGTGGAACACCTGGCTGTGGCCGAGCGAGAGCAGGTACTGGGTGGCCTTGCGGGCGCCCTCGGCCTGGTCGGTGTCGACGACCGGGTAGCCCGAGCCCGAGTTGGAGTCGATGACCACTACGGGCAGACCGGGCGGCAGCGTGATGTCGCCCTTGTCGAGCAGCGCGGCCTCGAACACGATGACCACACCGTCGACCGCTTGGTCGCTGAGCCGGCGATAGGCGCCGCTCACCGCGCCGAGCGTCGGGTCGGGGAGGGGGATGAGCGTCAGCGAGTAGTCGGCCTTGGCCGCCTCGGTGGCGATCGCATCCAGGGTGCGCATGTTGCCGAGGGTCCCGAGCGTGAACATGATGACGCCGATGGTGTTGAAACGACCGCTCTTGAGGGCCCGGGCCGCCCCGTTCGGCCGGTAGCCGAGCGCCTGCATCGAATCGAGCACGCGTTGCCGGGTGGACTCGTCGACGTTGGACAGACCGTTGGACACGCGGGAGACGGTCTGCGACGACACCCCGGCGTGATGGGCCACATCGGCCATCGACGGAGGACGTCGTCGTCTCTCATCGCTTTGGAGCGTTTCGCTCACAGTTCTCCCTGGAGTGGTCAATGCCGCACGGGCACTTGCATGGTTACGCCAACATGTTATGCTCACTTCGTTCATGTTGACGTAAACATGATGAACTGTTTTTCAACGAAGAGGAGTGACGATGGCGTCTATCGCAGTCACCACGGCGCGGCCCAAGCGCCGCGCGAAGCGCGACTGGCGCGGATGGGGCTTCGTCGGCCCCTTCATGATCGTCTTCCTCGGCGTCCTGGTCGCTCCCGTCGTGTACGCGATCGTCCTCACCCTCTTCCGTCAGCAGCTCGTCGGCGGTTCGGGCTTCGTCGGCCTCAGCAACTACGTCACCCTGTTCCAGGACTCGAAGTTCTGGGAGTCGCTGTTCCGCGTGACCCTCTTCCTGCTGGTGCAGGTGCCCATCATGCTGGTGCTCTCGCTGGTGGCCGCGCTCGCCCTCGACAGCCTGCGCCTGCACGGCAGCGGCTTCTTCCGCATCGCGATCTTCCTCCCCTACGCGGTTCCCGGCGTCGTCGCCGCCCTGATCTGGGGATTCATCTACGGCAACCAGTTCGGCCTCACCGGCTCGCTCAACAAGTTCATCGGCTTCGACCTCTTCCAGCCCTTCTCCTCGGAGTGGATCCTGGCGTCGATCGGCAACATCGTCACCTGGGAGTTCATGGGCTACAACATGCTCATCTTCTACGCGGCGCTCAAGGTGGTCCCCACCGAGCTCTACGAGGCGGCCGAGATCGACGGAGCCGGCCAGTTCCGCATCATCTCGGGCATCAAGATCCCGGCCCTGCGCGGCTCGATCGTGATCGCCACCATCTTCTCGATCATCGGCAGCTTCCAGCTCTTCAACGAGCCGAACCTGCTGAAGAACCTCGCGCCGAACGTGATCTCGAGCTACTTCACCCCGAACATGTACGCCTACAACCTCTCGTTCGCCGGCCAGCAGTTCAACTACTCGGCCACCGTCGCGATCGTGATGGGCATCATCACGGCGGTCATCGCCTACATCGTGCAATTGCGCGGTTCCCGACAGGAGGTGCGCTGAGTTGAGCGCCGCAACATCCGTGCCCGCCAGCCCCGCAGACGCCCCTGTGCGCCGCAAGCCGCGCCGCCTGAACTACGTGCAGAGCTCCACCAACCCGAAGAAGCGCCAGCGCAAGTCGATCGTGCTCACGATCGTCATGGCCGTGTTCGTGATCTACTCGATCGTCCCGCTGCTCTGGCTCATCATCAACGCCACCAAGTCGCAGGACGACCTGTTCTCGAGCTTCGGCCTGTGGTTCGGAAAAGACTTCAACCTCTTCCAGAACATCTACGAGACCCTGACCTACCGCGACGGCATCTTCATCCAGTGGTTCGGCAACACGCTGATGTACGTGGTGGTCGGCGCCGGTGGCGCCACCCTGCTCGCCACCCTGGCGGGCTACGGCATGGCCAAGTTCAACTTCCCGGGCCGCAAGGCCGTGTTCGCGGTGGTGCTGGGCGCCGTCGCCATCCCGGGAACCGCGCTCGCGGTGCCGACGTTCCTCATGTTCAGCCAGCTCGGCCTCACGAACACGCCGTGGGCCGTCATCCTGCCGTCGCTGATCAGCCCCTTCGGCCTCTACCTGGTGTGGACCTACGCGGTGGATGCGGTTCCCACCGAGGTGCTCGAAGCGGCCCGGATGGACGGGGCCAGCGAATTCCGCACCTTCTTCACGATCTCGCTGCGGCTGCTGATGCCCGGCATCGTGACGGTGCTGCTGTTCGCGGTTGTCGCCACCTGGAACAACTACTTCCTGCCCCTGATCATGCTGTCGGAGCCCACCTGGTACCCCCTCACCGTGGGTCTGAGCCAGTGGAGCGCCCAGGCCACCGGCGTGGCCGCCCAGCCGATCTACAACCTCGTCATCACCGGCGCACTCCTCACGATCGTGCCGATCGTGGTGGCCTTCCTCTTCCTCCAGCGCTTCTGGCAGTCCGGCCTGAGCGCAGGAAGCGTCAAGGCGTGATCGCCCCCGCGATCGCGCACTGACACCCCGCTGTACCCACCCACCCGGGCGTCCTGCCCATTTACAACGAAGTGAAATCGAAAGGAAGACCACTGATGAGTTCCATCATCAAGCGGAAGGCACTGCGTCGTGTCGCCGTCGTCGCCGCATCGGCGCTGGCCGTGGGGCTGAGCCTCACCGCGTGCGCCTCCGGCAGCACCAGCACCTCGGGCGGAGCGGCCGGCAGCGCCGCCGACCTCGACGCCGCACTCAAGACCGGCGGCACCATCACCTACTGGAGCTGGACCCCCTCGGGCGAGGCCCAGGTCGCCGCCTTCGAGAAGGCCTACCCGAACGTCACGGTCAACCTCGTGAACGCCGGCACCAACAAGGACGAGTACACGAAGCTCCAGAACGCGATCACCGCGGGCTCGGGTGCTCCGGACGTCGCCCAGGTCGAGTACTACGCCATCCCGCAGTTCGCGCTCTCCGACTCGCTCGTCGACCTCACCGGCTACGGCTTCGGCGACCTGCAGAGCCAGTACAGCGCCGGCCCCTGGAGCTCGGTCGCCTTCGGCGGCAAGATCTACGGCCTGCCGCAGGACTCGGGCCCCATGGCCATGTTCTACAACAAGAAGGTCTTCGACCAGTACGGCCTCACCGTGCCCACCACCTACGACGAGTACATCGCCGCCGCGGAGAAGCTGCACGCCGCCGACCCCACCAAGTACATCACCAGCGACACCGGCGACGCCGGCTTCGCCACCTCGATGATCTGGCAGGCGGGCGGAAACCCGTTCACCGCATCCGGCACCGACGTCAGCGTCAACCTGCAGGACACCGGCTCGAAGAAGTGGGCCGACTCCTGGAACAAGCTCGTCGAGAGCAAGCTCCTCTCCACCACCCCCGGCTGGAGCGACGAGTGGTACAAGGGCCTCGGCGACGGCAGCATCGCGACGCTGCTCACCGGCGCCTGGATGCCCGGCGTGCTCGAGTCCTCGGTGGCCGCGGCCTCCGGTGACTGGCGTGTGGCCCCGATGCCCACCTACGACGGCACCCCGGTGACCGCCGAGAACGGTGGTGGCGGCCAGGTCGTGCTCAAGCAGAGCAAGAACCCGGCTCTCGCCGCGGCCTTCCTGCGCTGGCTGAACTCCGACCCGGAGTCGATCAAGGTCTTCCTCGCCTCGGGCGGCTTCCCCTCCACCACGGCCGAGCTCTCGTCGCCCGACTTCCTCGCCCAGGCTCCTGACTACTTCGGTGGCCAGAAGATCAACGAGGTCCTCGTCGACGCGTCGAAGAACGTGCCCACCGGATGGCAGTACCTGCCCTACCAGGTCTACGCCAACAGCATCTTCGGCGACACCGTCGGCCAGGCGTACGAGAACAACTCCGATCTGAACGTCGGTCTGCAGACCTGGCAGAAGCAGCTGGTCGACTACGGCAACCAGCAGGGCTTCACCGTCAAGTAGTCCCCTCGCAGTGCGAACGCGGCGGTTCCCCGGGACCGCCGCGTTCTCTCTGCTCTCCCCTCTTTTCTGAAAGGCTCCGGATGCTCCACGCACGACTCGAGGTCGACCCCGGCACCGCGATCGGGCCCGTTCCCCGTCGCATCTTCGGCACCTTCGTCGAGCACATGGGCCGGAGCGTCTACGAAGGCATCTACGAGCCCGGGCACCCCACCGCGGATGCGGCCGGGTTCCGCGGCGACGTGCTCGCCCTCGTGCAGGAGCTCGGTGCCACCACGGCGCGCTACCCGGGCGGCAACTTCGTCTCCGGCTACCGCTGGGAGGACGGCGTCGGCCCGGTCGCGTCGCGCCCCGTGCGGCTCGACGCCGCCTGGCACTCGGTCGAGACCAACGAGGTCGGGCTGCACGAGTTCGCCCGCTGGGCATCCGATGCCGGGCTCGAGCTGATGTACGCCGTGAACCTCGGCACCCGCGGCATCGCCGAGGCGGCCGACGTGCTCGAGTACGCCAACCACCCCGGCGGAACCGCGCTCTCCGAGCGCCGGGCGGCCGACGGCACGCCCGAGCCCTTCGGCATCCGTCTGTGGTGCCTCGGCAACGAGGTCGACGGCCCGTGGCAGATCGGTCACAAGACCGCCGAGGAGTACGGCCGCCTCGCCGCCGAGTCGGCGCGGCTGATGAAGTTCATCGACCCGACGGTCGAGCTCGTGGCCGCCGGCTCCTCCAACGCCGAGATGCCGAGCTTCGGCGAGTGGGAGCGCACCGTGCTGCGCCACACCGCGGGGCTCGTCGACCACATCTCGCTGCACGCGTACTACGAGGAATGGGACGGCGACGTCGACAGCTTCCTCGCCTCCGGCGCCGGCCTCGATCGCTACATCGCCACCGTCGCCGCCATCATCGACGAGGTCGCCGCCGAGACCGGCGCGGCCCCGGTGGGCATCAGCGTCGACGAGTGGAACGTCTGGTACCAGCGCCGCTGGAACGAGATCGACAAGCCGCGCGTGATGAACGGCGACTGGCCCGCGCATCCGCGGCTCATCGAGGACGAGTACTCGGTGACGGATGCGGTGGTCGTGGGTTCGCTGCTCATCTCGCTGCTGCGCAACGCCGACCGCGTCTCGATGGCCAACCTGGCTCAGCTCGTGAACGTGATCGCCCCCATCCGGAGCGAGCCGAACGGCCCCGCCTGGCGGCAGACCACCTTCTTCCCGTTCCAGCTGACGGCGGCGCTCGCCTCGGGGCAGGTGGTGCGGCCTTCGGTCGCGTCGCCGCGCTACGAGACGGCGAAGTACGGCGCTGTCGAGGTTCTCGACACCGTCGCGACGGTCGACGACTCCGGCACCGTCACGCTCTTCGCCGTGAACCGCTCGGCAACCGAGGAGCTCGCGCTCGAGGCCCTGCTGCCCGGCGCCGGCCTGCGGCTGCAGCGCGCGTCGACCCTCGGCGTGCCCGAGGGCGGCGACCGCCACACGAGCAACACGGCGACGGAGCAGCCCGTGGCGCCGCGCGAGCTCGCCGGCGTGACGATCACACCCTCACCCGACGGGGCGTCGAGCCTCGTCGGCGCAACCCTTCCCGCGCTCTCCTGGACGGTCTTCGTCTTCGGCGCGGCATCCGACCCTTCCCACTCCGACGAAACGGTGGCATCCCGTGGCTGACTTCGAGATCGGCGAGGAGCACTTCCTTCTCGACGGCGAACCCTTCCGCATCCTGGCTGGTGCACTGCACTACTTCCGGGTGCATCCCGACCAGTGGCGCGACCGCATCCGCAAGGCCAAGGAGATGGGGCTCAACACCATCGAGACCTACGTGGCCTGGAACGCGCACGCGCGCACCGAGGGCGAGTTCGACCTCAGCGGCGGTCTCGACCTCGGCCGCTTCCTCGACGACGTGGCCGCCGAGGGCATGTACGCCATCGTGCGCCCCGGCCCCTACATCTGCGCCGAGTGGGACAACGGCGGACTGCCGGCCTGGCTCTTCGCCCAGGAGGGAGTCGGCGTGCGGCGCGACGAGCCGAAGTACCTGGCCGCCGTCGACACCTTCTTCGAGCAGATCGCCCCCGTGATCGTGCCCCGGCAGATCGACCGCGGTGGGCCCATCATCCTCGTGCAGATCGAGAACGAGTACGGCGCCTACGGCTCCGACAAGGTCTACCTGCAGAAGCTCGTCGACCTCAACCGCCGCATCGGGCTCACGGTGCCGTTCACCACGGTCGACCAGCCCACCGACCAGATGCTGCAGGACGGCAGCCTGCCGAGCCTGCACAAGACCGGGTCGTTCGGCTCGCGCGCCACCGAGCGTCTCGCCACGCTGCGGGCCAACCAGCCCACCGGTCCGCTGATGTGCTCGGAGTTCTGGGACGGCTGGTTCGACTTCTGGGGTGCGCACCACCACACCACCTCGGTCGCGCAGGCCGCCGCGGACCTCGACGACCTGCTCTCGGCGGGCGCATCCGTGAACATCTACATGTTCCACGGCGGAACGAACTTCGGCTTCACCAACGGCGCCAACGACAAGGGCGTCTACCAGGCCACCATCACGAGCTACGACTACGACGCCCCGCTCGACGAGGCCGGCAACCCGAACGAGAAGTACTGGGCGTTCCGGTCGGTGCTCGAGAAGCACGGTGCGGTGGTGGGCTCGGCGCAGCCGACGCCCGCCCCGGCTTCGCCGTCGTTCAAGACGCCGCTGACCCGCTCGCTGGGGCTGGCATCCGCCGCCCCCCTCGTGGGCGCCTGGGACTGGTACGACCACCTGCCCACCATGGATGCGATCGGCCGGTGGGACGGGTTCGCCCTCTACCGCGCGGAGATCTCCCTCTCCGGGCCGGGCGTGCTGAGCTTCGGCGAGGTGCGCGACCGCGCCATCGTGACGCTCGACGGCCGGCCGCTCGGCGTGCTCGCGCGCGACCACCACGACGTGTCGATCGCGCTGCCCGACGACGCCCGGGGCGTGCTCGAGCTGCTCGTCGAAGACCAGGGCCGGGTCAACTACGGCCCGCGCATCGGCGAGGCCAAGGGACTCATCGGCGGCGCGCTGCTGAACGGCGAGCCGCTCCTGCGCTGGGAGGTGCTGGGGCTCGACCTCGGCGACATCACTCCGGTGGCGGATGCGCTGCGCGAGGGTTCGGCGGGGGTCACCGAGATCGTCGGTGCGGCCTTCGGTGGACCGGCGTTCGCCTTCGGGGAGTTCGACCTGCCGGCGGGTGCGGCGGACGCATCCGGCGCTCTGCCCGACCTCTACCTCGACACCACCTCGTGGGGCAAGGGCGTGGTCTGGGTCAACGGCTTCAACCTCGGTCGCTACTGGTCGCGCGGTCCGCAGGCGACGCTCTACGTTCCCGGGTCGGCGCTGCGCGCCACCGGCAACGAGATCGTGGTCTTCGAGCTTCACGCGGCCACGGCCTGCGTCGGCTTCGCGCCCCACCACGAACTCGGCCACACCGACTTCTAGGTGGAAGGCCCTGCCCTGGCCCCCGGGGTCAGGGCAGGGGCAGCGGGGAGAGGATGATCTTGCCGCGGTGGGTGCCGGAGAGGCTCGCGACCTGGGCGGCTGCGGCCTCTGCCAGGGGGTAGCGGGCACCGATCTCGACCTCGAAGTCGCCGAGCTCGATCAGTTCGGCGGTCACCCCGTAGGCCTCGGCGCGCAGGGCCTGCTCCTCCTCGGTGAGCGGAACCGGGCTCCCGCCCGCCCATGCCCGGATGCCGAGCTCGGCGGCGCGCGCGCCCACCACGATCGTGCCGATGTCCGAGCGGTCGGCGACGAGCTCGAACGACGTCTCGAGCGCCTCGTCGGTGCCGGCGGCGTCGAGTACACGGTCGATGCCCTCCAGCCCGGCGTGCTCCAGTGCTTCGAGGATGCGCTCCGTCAGCCCTTGCCCGTAGACGACGGGAATCGCGCCCAGCTCGCGCAGGCGCTCCTGGTTGGCCTCGCTCCCCGTGGCGACGACGGAGGCGCCCCAGTCGCGGGCGAACTGCACCGCCGCCTGCCCGACGGCTCCCGACCCGCCGTGCACGAGCAGCGTCGAACCCTGCTCGACGCCGAGCGACCGCAGCGCCTGGTAGGCGGTGCTGGCCGGGATGCCGATCGCCGCCGCCTCGTCCCACCCCACGGCGGCGGGCTTCTGCACCAACTGCCCGGCGGAGGCGACGACGTGGGTCGAGTAGGCGCCGTGCGCGCCGCGCAGGATCACCTCGTCGCCCACCGCCCAGTCGCTCACGCCGGCACCGACCTCGACCACGATGCCCGCCGCATCCGACCCCGGTACACGCGGTGCGGCGATCGGGCTGCTCTTGCGCAGCCCCGACCGCAGCTTGGAATCGATCGGGTTCACCCCGATGGCCCGGGTCTCCACGACCACACCGCCGGCCGGCGCGGCGGGCGTCGGCACCTCCACGAACTCGAGCACCTCGGGGCCGCCGAACTCCCGGTACTGCACCTGCCATGTCATGCTGCCCATGCTAATCAGGGCGGGGCCCCCGTCGCCCGAGTGTGACGCCCCGCGCGGGCCGGGTCGTACGGCGGGGGCCGGGGAGCATCAGCACCAGGCCGAGGGCGAGGCAGCCGCCGAGGGAGACGATGTTGCCCAGGGCGTCGAGGGGCGCCAGCGACTCGAGGTGGGCCAGGTGGTAGGCGAGGTGGGGGACGCCGAAGACGGTCCAGGCCACGCCCACCGCGCGGGCGGCATCCGGTGTGCGCGAGAAGATCGCCGCCACGCTGGCGCCGGCCAGGGCGAGGTAGAGCGCGCCGACGTCGCGGATGAGGTGCTCGTTGAAGGGGCCGTCGACGGCGATCCAGATGCGCCCGAGGCCCGGGAAGGCGTCGTAGAACTCCCGGGGCCAGAAGGCCGCCCAGGCTCCCACGAAGAGCCCGATGGCGGCGGTGACGGCGAGGATGATGCGGCGTGCGGTCATGGTCATGCTGCTGTGACGACGCAGCGCGCGCCGGTGTGAGGTGACCGCACGGTGCGGCGGCGCGGGCGGTGTGACGGGAGGCGCGGGGCCGCGGGATACTGGAGAAGTGACCACCGCGATCGGGCTCGACGACTTCCAGCGCGAGCGGCCGCGGCTCACCGGCATCGCGTTCCGGATGCTCGGCACGCTCGCCGACGCCGAGGACGCCGTGCAGGAGTCCTACCTGCGCTGGCACGGGCTCGGTGAGGCCGAGCGCGCCGGTATCGTCTCGCCCGCCGCCTGGCTCACGCGGGTCGTGAGCCGCATCTGCCTCGACCTGCTGGGGAGTGCGCGGGCGCGCCGCGAGCGGTACGTGGGCGAGTGGCTGCCGGAGCCGGTGCCCGTGGGGCCCGGCGGGGGAATGTTCGCTGCGGCAGGAGCATCCGTGGCCCTGGCCGACCCGCTCGAACGCGTGGCGCTCGACGAGTCGGTGAGCACGGCGTTGCTCGTGGTGCTCGAGTCGCTCACGCCCGCCGAGCGCGTGGTGTTCGTGCTGCACGAGGTGTTCGCGGTGCCGTTCGGCGAGATCGCCGAGGTGGTGGGGCGGTCATCGGATGCGTGCCGCCAGCTGGCGACGTCGGCCCGCCGCCACGTGCGCGAGGGTCGGGCCACAGCCGCCCCGGCCGCCCAGCACGATGAGGTGGTGCGAGCCTTCGTGGCGGCGGCCGGGGGAGGAGACCTCGCGGCGCTCCTGGCGTTGCTCGACCCGAGCGTCGAGCTGCGCTCGGACGGTGGCGGGTTCGTGTCCGCGGCGCGGAAGCCAGTGGTGGGCGCCCTCAACGTGGCGCGATTCCTGCTGGGCATCGCGGAGAAGAACCCGCACGCCGAGCTCGCCGAGCGGGTCACGGCCGACGGCGTCGTGCTCACCTTCGCCTACGGTGGAGTGGTGGCGGGCGTCATCACGCTCGGGGTCGCGGCGGGTGCGCCCAGCCAGCCCACCGCATCTGGTGCCGGCATCGCGGGCGAGCCCGCCGCACCCGGTGCCGGCGTGGTCGAGGCGCCCGCCGCATCCGGCCCTCGTATCTCCGAGGTCTGGATCATGATGAACCCCGAGAAGCTCACCCTCTGGCGGTGACGGCGTGCGCTGAGCTTCGTCACCCGATGTAGTCGTGCAGAGCCTCCTCCACGGTCGGCGACACCGAATTGGGGCCACCCAGCACGACGATGTGGCTCGGCTTGAGTCGCGACAACTCAGCAGCGACGGCAGCGGGAATGCCGTCCGAGGTCACGAGCAGAACCGGCGCACCATTGGCGATCGCCGCCGCGGAACCGGAGAGTGCGTCCGGGTACACCAAGCCGCATGCGACATAGACGACCTTTGGGTTTGATGCGAACCCCGCGGCGGAGACGGCCGCGGAGACCTCGAAGCGATCAGCCCCGGTGATGCGCGTGGTGTTGCTCTGGATGGTGGTGAGGGTGTCTATCACGGTCTGGCTGATGGAGTTGGGACCACCGAGCACGACGATCCTTGTCGGGTTGAGCCGTCGCAACTCTGCCTCCACTGAGGTTGGCAGGGCGTCCCTTCCGGTCAGGAGAACCGGGCCGCCGAGCTTGCCCGCCGCCGCAGAACCGGAAAGGGCATCGGGGAACGTCGCGCCGGCCGCAATATAGGCGATCGGGCGTGAGGTGCCGAAGACAGCGTGCGAGACCGCAGCCGACACGTCGAACCGGTCGGCACCTCCGATGCGGCTCACGTTAGCCGAGTAGTTCCCTAATGCGCTCTCGACTGAGGAATCGATCGTCGCCGTGCCGCCCAAGACGACGATACGCGCCGGCTTCAACCTCGTGAGCTCCGTGGCGATGGCATCAGGGATCCGGTCTTTCTGCACCAGTAGCACGGGTCCGCCCTCAGCGCCTGCTGCCGCAGAGGCGGACAGCGCGTCGCTGAACACACCGCCCGAAGCGACGTAGACCACGGGTGCCGGTGCTGTGAACTGCCCGCGCGACACGGCCGCGGACACCTCGTATCGGTCAGCCCCTTCGATCCTTGATACCGTCGGACTCGCCGCATACATTTCGATCTGAACACCCTCGCTGAAGAGGATCTTGTGGCTCGATGTGTCCGCTGCGATGAAATTGGGCTCTATCTGCGAGGGGAACGACGCGACGAGCGCAAGTGATTCGCTGTCGAACATGGAGATCCTGGATGTCCCGTTGGATGCATAGATTGCGCCCGCATCGGCAGCGATCGTCCTGGCAATATGGAAAGCCTGAGTTTGGCCCGTCGATGCCAGAGTCTGTGCGTCATAGCGACTTATGAAGTTCTCGGCACCGACGAGAAGACTGGCGCCGGTGACGGCAAGAACCTGTGGTTCGCCAGCTGTGAGCACCGACCGCTGAGAACCGTCCCTGCCATACGCGTGCACCGTCGTGTCCGCCCACGTGCCGAGAAACGCAGTGTGGGAGGCGCTGTCGACCACGATCGTTTTGAATCCGTACGCGACCGCAGTGTTCGTCCATGAACCATTTCGAAGGTCCACTCGCGAGAGGGTTTTCTGTTTGTCCGTCACGTAGGCGAAGTCTCCATCTATGGCGACGTACAAACTCGCATCCTCAGCGCCCGATCCGAGTACCTGGAGGACGGTATTGGCGGTGGCGGACTGCGGATCGACATCGACCAAGGCGATCGAAGGACCGTTGTTGCCACCGACGATCAAGCGGTGCGAGCTGACGTCGATGTCGACGGTAGTGAGCGAGGGAAACGGGATGTCGATCGACGCAATCGGCGAAAAAGTGGCGCCTGCAATGTTCAGAACCCGAACCTTCGTACCGTCGAGGACGTAGCCGCGGTGCGTCGTGGGGTCGATGACCATCGATGGTCTGAGGCCGGAACCGATCATCGTCGTGTCAAGGTAATCGACGCGGATGTTCCGGGAGCCTAATGCGACTGCTGCGGAACCCGGGGCAATCGCGGCCGTGGCGGCCAGAGCGATGCAGCCGACCAGTGTCACCAAGGCGCGAGAAAAACGAGTATGGGTCATAAAACAGTGAGTATAGATCGAATATGATAGATCATCAACTCAGGTGCAGGCTTCGATAGCGCACCGCCCAGCTGACCCGTCGTTGTCGAAGCGGCAGCACGGCGCGTTTGGCCCCGCGCCGGGCGTGAATGCTAGTCGGTGCCGGAGTCGAAGGCGGCGCCCTCGGAGGCCGCGTCGGTGGCGCGCTCGAGCGCGTCTTCGGCGGCGGAGACGGGAGCGCCGTCGACCGCGAAGATGCTGTCGGCTTCGCCCTCTTCGAGCTGCCCCACGAGCGCCGCGGTGGCGCCGCCCACGATGCCGGCCGCCGCGTACTGCTCGAGGCGGGCGCGGGAGTCGGCGATGTCGAGGTTGCGCATGGTGAGCTGGCCGATGCGGTCGTCGGGGCCGAAGGCGGCGTCGCCGACGCGCTCCATCGAGAGCTTGTCGGGGTGGTAGCTGAGGTGCGGGCCCGTGGTGTCGAGGATCGTGTAGTCGTCTCCGCGGCGGAGCTTGAGTGTGACCTCGCCGGTGACGGCCGAGCCGACCCAGCGCTGGATGGACTCGCGCAGCATGAGCGATTGCGGGTCGAGCCAGCGTCCCTCGTACATCAGGCGGCCGAGGCGGCGCCCCTCGGCGTGGTAGTTGGCCAGGGTGTCCTCGTTGTGGATGGCGTTCAGCAGGCGCTCGTAGGCGATGTGCAGCAGGGCCATGCCCGGGGCCTCGTAGATGCCGCGGCTCTTCGCCTCGATGATGCGGTTCTCGATCTGGTCGGAGACGCCCAGGCCGTGGCGGCCGCCGATCGCGTTGGCCTCGAGCACGAGGGCGACGGCATCCGGGAACTCCTGGCCGTTGAGGGCGACCGGGCGACCGGCCTCGAAGCGCACGGTCACGACCTCGGTCTCGACGACGACGTCGTCGCGCCAGGCGGCGACGCCCATGATGGGCTCCACGATCTCCAGGCCTGAGCTGAGCTCCTCGAGGCGCTTGGCCTCGTGGGTGGCGCCCCAGATGTTGGCGTCGGTGGAGTAGGCCTTCTCGGTGGCGTCGCGGTAGGGGAAGCCGCGGGCGACGAGCCACTCGCTCATCTCGGTGCGGCCGCCCAGCTCGTTCACGAAGGAGGAGTCGAGCCACGGCTTGTAGACGCGCAAGCGGGGGTTGGCCAGCAGGCCGTAGCGGTAGAACCGCTCGATGTCGTTGCCCTTGTAGGTGCTGCCGTCGCCCCAGATGTCGACGCCGTCTTCTTTCATGGCTCGCACGAGCAGGGTGCCGGTGACGGCGCGGCCGAGCGGGGTGGTGTTGAAGTAGGTCTTGCCGCCGGAGCGGATGTGGAACGCGCCGCAGGCGAGGGCGACGAGGCCCTCTTCGACGAGGGCGGCCTTCGCGTCGACGAGCCGCGCGATCTCGGCGCCGTACTCGCGGGCGCGGCCGGGGACGGCATCGATGTCGGGCTCGTCGTACTGGCCGATGTCGGCGGTGTAGGTGCAGGGCACCGCGCCCTTCTCGCGCATCCACGCCACCGCGCAGGAGGTGTCGAGACCTCCGGAGAAGGCGATGCCGACGCGCTCGCCGACGGGGAGGCTGCTGAGAACTTTGGACATGCCTTCGATCCTACGAGATGCCCGCCGTTCCCTCCGACGCGGGCCTCCCGTCGCGCGAGGGCTCATGCCAAGGAGGCCGCCTCGACGAGTCGATCCATCGCTCTCGTGGCCTTGGTGAGCTGCGCCTTCGTGACGGCGTCGTGCCCGTAGGCTGCGCGGGACTTCAGATTCAGCAGCTCGTGGAGCAGTCGCGCCGATTCCGGATCGACTCGACGCAGATGCGTCACGGCTTCGGCATGATTTCCGCTTCTCCAGTAGTGCCCGAGGCTTCGAAGGCAGATGACGTCGGATGCTGCGATACCCGCGTGAACGCAGAGAGTGACGACCACATCGATCAGTTCGTCATCGTCGTCGACCACCGTGCGGATGACGTTGACGGCCTCATGGAACTGGTGCAGTTTGGCTCGGCGGCCGGCCACGGATCGTGGATCGCGATCGATTCTGCCCACGTCACGCCGCTTCGCGCAGCAGTCTTCGGAAATCGCCCACGGTTCCCGTGATGGCGATGCCGTCCCGCATGATGTCGGTGAAGACGCGTTGGCTTCTCATGGCGCTGATCTCTTCTTCGCCGTAGATCAGCGCGCTCGCCGTGTTTCCGGTGAGCGCGGTGATCTCCCTCATGAACTCCTGGGCCTCGCCTTCGAAGACGTCGTCCGAGCTGCCACGGCGCCGGAGGAGGAACACGTCGATGTCGCTGTCCTCGCGCATCTCTCCCCGCGCGGCCGAGCCGAAGAGCGCGGAGTAGGCGGGCTCTTCGGTGAAGATCTGAGAGGACCGCGCCCGCAGGGTCTCGACGAACAGGCGTCGGGCGTTCACCATCTCGATGATCATCGGCGCCAGAAGGTGGCTCGTATTCATCGAGTAGATTCTCGTGCGCCCGATGGATTGCGAGAGGACGATACCCTGCCGGACCAGCCGCTCCAGCGTCTCTCGTGTGCCCGTATAGGACCTGCCGATCGAGCGGGCCAGCGCGGCGGCATCCAGCGGTTCACCGTTCGCTCGCGTCACCGTGTCGAGCACCAGAGCATCGAGGGTGGGAACCAGCACGGCCAGTGGATTCTGCAGTTGCATCGGGCGCCTCAGAGACAGTTAGTGATGAAATATCAGCATACGGCACTAAATACTCAAAGCAAACACTAAAAAGCGAGTTCCATCACGACACGGCGGTCAGGGCTTGAGGGGAGCAGGCGGCGTGAGCTCGTCGACCACGAGGAGGTCGCGGCGGAAGTGGCCGGTGCGGTAGGCCGCGCGCCCGATCATGTGCGCCGAGACCGGCGCCGTGAGGCTCTGGAAGAACACGATCGCCAGGGCGAGCGTCACGGTGCCCACCGAGGGGTTCGTCACGGCCACGTCGGCCACGATGGCGATGATGCCGAGGATCTGCGGCTTCGTCGCCGCGTGCAGCCGCGACAGCACGTCGGGAAAACGGATGAGGCCCACCCCGGCCGCGAAGCACATCAGCGCCGCGAGCAGCACGAGCACCGCGGTGATCACCCCGCGGGTGTCGAGGGCGAAGCCGAGGTTCGCGACGGCGTCGGCGGGGGTCATGTGTCGTCCCTCGAGGACATGAAGCGGGCGACGCTGACCGAGCCCACGATGCCGAACAGGGCCAGCCCGAGCAGCACCGGCAGGGTGTCGGTGTGCCGGTTGATGGCCATCTCGGCGCCGATCGCGCACATCGCGGTGGCCACGAGCACGTCGGAGGCGATGATGCGGTCGAGGGCCGACGGCCCGCGGATGATGCGGTACAGCGCTCCGACCGCCCCGGCGGCGAACAGGGCGCCGGCGATGATGATGACGACGATCACGGCTCGCTCCTCTCGGTGGAATCGGCGGGGCCGGCCGGCTCGGCGGCGCCGGCCGCCGTCGGCACCTCCGGCACGACCGGCGCCGAGGCCCGCGCCCCCTCCGGGTCGTCCCGCAGCCGCGCCAGGTCGTCGGCCGAGCCCCCGGCCAGGATGAGCCGCCGCTCCACCGCCAGCACCCCGCGCTTGAGCGCCGGGACATCCGCGGCCGATCGCACGTTCAGCGCGTGCAGGTACAGGGTCGCGTTCTCGCGGTCGAGGTCGAGCACGATCGACCCGGGCACGAGCGACACCGCCTCGGCGGTGAAGGTCATCACGAGGTCGGACCGCGTGCGCAGCGCCACCGCGATGATCGCGTTCGACGGCCGGTACCAGGGGCTCACGGCGGTCCACGCGATCTGCAGCGACGCCACCACGATGTCGCCGAGCAGCCGCACCGCGAACACGAGCGCGAACCACGGGTTCAGCCGCCCCGACAGCCGCACGGCCGGCAGGTAGAACGTCACCGACACGAGCAGCCCGAGCACCACGCCGGTGACGAGCGCGAGCCAGGTGAACTGCCCCCAGAGCAGCATCCACAGCAGCACGAGCCCGAGAAACGGCACGAGCCCGCTCGCGATCAGAGCCCGGATGCGCCGCGGCGCCCGTCCGGGCCCGCCTGCTCCCGCGGCCTGGCCCGTCGCATCCGGACCGCCCATCGGCTCCTCCCCGCTCACGGCGCACCTCCCGGGAACACCGAGTCGACGTACTGCTCCGGCGTCGACACGTTCACGGCCGCCCGCTGTGCGAGCTCGAACAGCGGCCCCGCGAACACCGTGAGGCACAGCGTCAGCGCGATCAGCCCCGTGGTCGCCCCCACCATGAGCTTGGAGGTGCCCGTCGCGGTGGCGACGCCCGTCGCGGTGCCGTTCACCGCATCCGGGCTCTCCTGCAGCGACTCGATCATGGGCGAGCTGTAGCCCTCCACGTCGGCGGCGGGCCGCCAGAACGCCATGTTCCACACCCGCATGAGCGCGTAGAGCGTGAGCAGAGAGGTGACCGCTCCGGCCGCCAGCAGGGCGTACACGAGCGGCGAGGGGCTCTCGGCCCCGGCCTCGAACAGCCCGACCTTGCCGAGGAAGCCCGAGAACGGCGGGATGCCGCCGAGGTTGAGTGCCCCGATGAAGAACAGCACCGCGACGTAGGGAGCCTTCTTGAGCAGCCCCCCGAGCCGCGTGATCGACGTCGCGCGCCCCACCCGCTCGATCAGCCCCACCACCAGGAACAGCGCCGTCTGCACCATGATGTGGTGCACGATGTAGTAGATCGTGGCCCCGGTGGCGAGCTCGGTGCCGATCGCGACGCCGAAGATCATGTAGCCGATGTGGCTCACGAGCGTGAACGAGAGCAGCCTCTTCACGTCGGCCTGCGCGAGGGCGCCCAGGATGCCGATCAGCATCGTGAGCCCGCCCACGATCAGCAGCGGGACGGTCAGCGGAACGTCGAAGAACAGCAGCTTGTCGGTGCGGATGATGGCGTACACGCCGACCTTCGTCAGCAAGCCGGCGAAGACGGCGGTGACGGGCGCCGGCGCCGTCGGGTACGAATCCGGCAACCAGAACGACAGCGGGAACACGGCCGCCTTCACGGCGAAGCCGATCAGCAGCGCCGCGCACAGGATCACCTGCACGTCGAGGGGCAGGGCCCGGATGCGGTCCGACAGCAGCGCCATGGTCACGGTTCCGGTGGCCCCGTAGATGAGCGCGATCGCCCCGAGGAACAGCAGCGACGACACCAGGCTCACCACGATGTAGGTCACGCCGGCCCGGATGCGCGCGCCGGTTCCGCCGAGGGTCAGCAGCACGTAGCTGGCCGCGAGCAGCATCTCGAAGCCCACGTACATGTTGAAGAGGTCGCCTGCGATGAAGGCGTCGAACAGTCCGGCCGAGAGGATGAGGTAGGTGGGGTGGAAGATCGACACCGGGGTGTCGCGGTCGCGGTCGGCGATGCCCTGGCCGACGGCGAAGATGAGAACGCCCAGCAGCATCAGCGCCGAGACCACCACCATGATCGCCGAGAGCCGGTCGACCACGAGCACGATGCCGAACGGCGGCTCCCAGCCGCCCACCTTCACCACGAACGGGGTGTCGCTGTGGTCGACGAGTACGAGCAGCACGGCGGCCGCCGCGGTCACGAGGGTGAGCGCCGAGACGCTGATCACGATCTGCACCCGCGGGTAGCGGCCGAGGATGAGGGTGACGGCCGCTCCGACGAGCGGGATGATCACGAGCAGGGGCACGAGGGCGTTCATCGCATCACGTCCCTGTCGTGCTCGGAGGGCTCGCCGCCGGGCGGCGGGGCATCCTCGTCGGCGCCGTCCCCGGCCTCTTCGAGCACGTGCCGCACTGCCTCGTCGTCGTCTTCGAGCCCGGCGTGGAAGGCCAGCGCGGCGTCGGCTTCGGCGGCATCCTGCTCCTCTTCGTCGCTCATCACGTCGTCGCCCTCGTCGCCGAGGTTCGACAGCCACCAGGAGCGGTAGATGAGGGCGAGGATGAACGCGGTCACCCCGAAATTGATCACGATCGCCGTGAGCATGAGCACCTGCGGCACCGGGTCGACCATGCCGGACCCGCCCGGCCCGCTCGAGCCGTCGACGATGGGCGAGTCGCCCGAGCGCCCCGACATGAGGAAGATGAGCAGGTTCGTGGCGTTGCCGACGAGCAGGAAGCCGATCAGGATGCGCGTCAGGCTGCGCTCGAGCATCACGTAGACGCCGGTGCCGTAGAGCACCGCCATCAGCACGACCAGGGTGAGGGAGGCGCTCACGGGGCACCCCCGCTCGCCACGCGGGTGCTGGGCCCGCTCGTGTCGCTGCCGGCCACGCGCCCGCGGGTGGCGGCCTCGTCGGCCGTGACGGAGTGGTCGTCGGGGGCTGCGTCGACGTCGTCCTCCGCCTGCTGCCGGTCGACCTCGCCGCCGAGGGCGCGGAGGATGTCGAGCACCACGCCGATCACCACGAGGTAGACGCCGATGTCGAAGATGGTGGAGGTGCCGAACGAGACGTATCCGAGCAGCGGCACGTCGGCGGAGAAATAGGCCGACTGGAGGATCTCGCCGCCGAAGAAGAGCGAGCCGAGCGCCGTTCCCGTGGCCAGCAGCATGCCGGCCCCGAGCAGCACACCGGGGCCGATCGGCAGGGTCTCGCCGAGCTCGTAGCGGCCGCCGGCCAGGTAGCGGGCGATGAGCGCGAGACCGGCCAGGATGCCTGCGGCGAAGCCGCCTCCGGGCGCGTTGTGCCCTGCGAACAGCAGGAAGATCGACACGACGATCGCGGGGTGGAACACGAGCCGCACCAGCACCTCGAGGATGAGCGAGCGGTTCTCGGGCGAGAGCGTGCGGCCGCCGAGGAGCCAGGAGTGCTGCCGCTCGTCGGGCGTCTCCACCGAGGTGTGCGGGTCGTCGACCAGCCGGGCGCGGGCCCGGCCCTGGCGGCGTCCGCGGGACTCGCGCAGCCGCGGCACGGTGAAGTTGCGCCCGGTCACGAAGATGAGGCTCGCGACGCCGGTGGCCACGACCACGAGCACCGAGAGCTCGTTCATGGTGTCCCAGGCGCGGATGTCGACGAGCATCACGTTCACGACATTGGCGCCGTGGCCCTGCTCCACGGCGAGCCGCGCGAGCTCTTCGCCGAGGCCGCCGGCCTGCCGGGCGCCGAGCGCGATGAAGCCCACGAGCCCCATCGTCACGCCCACGAGGGTGCCGATGAGGATGCGCCAGCCCTTGCGCACGGGCTTGTTGTGCTGCGCGATCTTCACCGGCAGGCGGCGCAGCACGAGCACGAACACGACGATGGTGACGCTCTCGACGAGCGCCTGGGTGAGCGCGAGGTCGGGGGCGCCGTGGAAGGCGAAGAGCACGACGAGCCCGAAGCCGGTGGCGCCCACGAGCAGCACCGCGGCGAGGCGGTGGGCGGCGCGGGCCGCCATCACGGCGGCCACCGCCATCGCGAGGGCCACGAACACCTGCGCCGGGTAGTCCCAGGCCACGAGCTCGGTGGGCCAGGTGCGGTTGAGCGCGGTCGCGGCGCCCAGGCACAGCACGAAGACGAGCAGGATGGTGCCGATGTACTGCGGCAGGCCGCCCTTCTGCGCGAACACCGTGACTTCGGCGGCGAGGCGGTCGACCGCGCGCACGATCGACCAGTAGCCGCGCGAGGCGTCGATGAGCGGGGGCACGGCCTTCTGCAGCCGCGCGACGGTCTTGCGGAGGGCGAAGAGGCCGAGGCCGGCTGCGATCACGAGGGCCGAGATGCCGAGTGCCGGCTCGAAGCCGTGCCAGAGTGCGAGGTGGTAGTCGCCGCCGCCGGCGACGGTGTCGGCGTAGCTCTCGAGCGCGTGCCCGAGCGGCGTCGCGAGCAGGCCGCCCGCGATGGTGGCCACGGTGAGCAGCACCGGGGCCACCAGGATGCCGCGGGTGGGCGTGTGGGGCGGATGCGCGGCTGCGAACTCGCGCGCCGCATCCGTCGTCTTGGTGGCGAAAGCGCCCCAGATGAAGCGCGCCGAGTAGGCCACCGTGAGCACCGAGCCGAGCACGACGCCCGCCAGGGCCACCCAGCCCCAGGGATTCGCCGGCGCCTCCGCCGTACCGGCGCCCGCCTCGAGGAAGGCGCTGAGCACGCCCTCCTTGGCCACGAAGCCGAGCAGGGGCGGGATGCCCGCCATCGAGGCGGCCGCGATGACCGCGACCGTGGCGAGCAGCGGTCGGCGGCGGCCGAGGCCGGAGATCTCGCGCAGGTCGCGGGTTCCCTCGTCGTGGTCGACGATGCCCACCACGAGGAAGAGCGTGGACTTGAACAGGGCGTGCGCGAGCAGCAGGGCGGCCCCGGCCAGGGCGGCATCCCGCGAACCGAAGCCCACGACCACGGTGAGGAAGCCGAGCTGGCTCACGGTGCCGTAGGCGAGCAGCAGCTTGAGGTCGTTCTGGCGGAGCGAGCGCCAGGCGCCGAGCAGCATGGTCCAGACGCCGAGGCTTACGAGCAGCGGCGTCCAGCCGGGTGTGTCGGCGAAGCCGGGGGCGAGGCGGGCGATGAGGTAGATGCCGGCCTTCACCATGGCGGCGGCGTGCAGGTAGGCGCTCACCGGGGTGGGGGCGGCCATGGCGGCCGGCAGCCAGAAGTGGAACGGCACGAGCGCCGACTTCGAGAGGGCGCCCACGAGCACGAGCAGCACCGCGGTGGTCACCACCGGCCCGCCGGGCGGGGGATGCTCCACCAGGGCGGCGATCGAGGTGGTGCCCGCCTGCACGGTGAGCAGCACCACGCCCACGAGCATCGCGAGCCCGCCGAAGGTCGTCACGAGCAAGGCCTGCAGGGCGGCACCGCGGCTCTCGCGCCGGTCGGTGTAGTGGCCGATCAGCAGGTAGGAGAGCACGCTCGTGATCTCCCAGAACATGAACATGATGTAGATGTCGTCGGCGGTGACGAGGCCGTACATCGTGCCGGCGAAAGCGAGCAGCAGGGCGGCGAAGCGCCCGAGCTGCGGTTCGCGCGGCGAGAAGTAGCGGGCGCAGTAGATCAGCACGAGGGCGCCGACCCCCGTCACCACGAGGGCCAGCAGCCAGGCGAGCGCGTCGACCCGGAAGCTCAGCGCGATGCCGAGCTGCGGGATCCACGGCACCCGCTCGGTGACGGCATCCCCGTGCAGCACGGCGTCGCTCTGCGTGAGCGTGTAGAAGAACGCGCCGGCCGGCAGCGCCGCGATGAGGTAGAACACCCGGGTCGACAGGATGCGTGTGAGCAGCGGAGTGAGCGCTGAAAGTCCCGCGAACAGCAGCAGGACCAGGATCACGCGGATCTCCTCGTGTCGGGGAGAGAGGGTGGAGGTCCAGTCTACCCGGTGGCCTCCGGCGACACGTGTCGTTCTGCCGTCGTTCACGCCCCGGACGCCCGGCGCCCCTAGCCTCACGCCATGTCACGAACGCGCCGGGGAGCGCTCCTCGCCCGCTTCTCGGCCGCCGCCGTCCTCGGGGCGGCACTGCTCGCGGGGTCGCCCCTCGCGGCGGCGCCGGCGCAGGCGGAGAGCTACGTCCCCATCTCGGGAACCGGCTCGACCTGGGCGCAGAGCGCGCTCGACGAGTGGCGCAAGCAAGTGTCCTCCGACTACGGGATGACGATCAATTACTCCGGCACCGGCTCCTCGTCGGGCCGCCGCGACTTCATCGCGCAGACCGCCGACTTCGCCGTCTCCGAGCTGCCGTTCCAGGCTGCGCCCGAAGACGGCTCGGCGCCCGAGGTGCCGACCACGGCCTACACCTACCTGCCGATCGTGGCCGGCGGAACGTCGTTCCTGTACAACCTGCGCGTCGGAGGCCAGCAGGTGACGAACCTGCGGCTGAGCGGCCAGGTCATCACGAAGATCTTCACCGGTGCCATCACGAACTGGAACGACCCGGCCATCCGCGCCGACAACCCCGGTCTCGGACTCCCCGACAAGCCGATCGTGCCCGTGGTGCGCTCGGACGGCTCCGGGTCGACTGCGCAGTTCACACGCTGGATGTCGACACAGCACCCCGATCTGTGGGAGCCCTACTTCGGGCGTTCGGGGTTCACCTCGCAGTACCCGGTCAGCGGCACGATGAAGGCCCAGAACGGCTCCCTCGGTGTGGCGGGCTACGTGTCGCAGAGCTACGGCGAGGGTGCCATCACCTACGTCGAGTACTCCTACGCCCAGAACGCGGGGTTCCCCGTGGCCAAGGTGCTCAACGCGGCCGGCTACTACGTGGCTCCGACGGCGTCAGCCGTGGCGATCGGCATCTCCGGCGCTCAGCCCGAGACCGACCCGTCCTCCGTCGATCACGCTCTGCTCCAGCTCGACGGCGTCTACTCGAATCCCGATCCCCGGGCCTACCCGCTCTCCTCCGTCAGCTACATGATCCTGCCCACCGAGACGAACGCCATCGTCACGCAGCAGAAGGGCGCCACCCTCGGTGCCTTCGGTGCGTACGCCCTCTGCCTGGGGCAGCAGAAGGCCGAGGTGCTCGGGTACGCTCCCCTGCCGATGAACCTCGTGCAGCAGGGCCTCGGCCAGCTCGCCCGAGTTCCGGGCGCGACTCCCGCGTCGATCGACGGATGCGCGAACCCCACCTTCGTCGCCGGCGACACCGTCGCCGATTCGCTCCTCACCCGCACCGCGCCGATGCCGCCCGAGAGCGATCGCACCGACGCCCCCGGGGAGGGATGCGCAGCTGGCGTCGGAGCTGCGGGCGAGGTGTCGCTCTGCGTGCAGACCACGACGGCCGTCGACGCTCCGCTCTCGCTCCAGGTGCCCGCGAACGCCGCTGCCGACTTCGCGCCCCCGCAGCGCGTGAACGGCCTCTCCTTCACCGTCGGCGAGCTGCCCGAGTTCACGGTGGACGACGGGCGCGTGGTGTCGCATCCGGGCTGGGATCTCCTCGCCACCATCGCCGACTACCGCAACGCGGCCGATGCCTCGATCGTCATTCCGAGCCTGAACGCCGGGCTCGCGCCCGCCGTGACGGGCAGCCTCGACGCGGGCGTGACGGCCGGCCCCGGCGAGCGGGCCGGCAGTGCGCACTACCCGACCGTGTTCGCCACGGCCGCCGAAGGCTCGGGGGTGGGCGACACCGTGCTCGCCGGCCAGGTGAGCCTGCTCTCCCCGCCCGACCGCCCCGCGGGCACCTACCACTCCACCATGACCCTCACGCTCGTCTCGCGCTGAGCCGGCCCCGCGCATCCGCTGCCGGCCGCGAGGTCGCGCAAAGCGCTCGAACGAAGGCGCGCGAGGACCGTTCGCGCGACCTCACGCGTGCCGCGGCGCCTCGCTTTGCGCGGGTTTTGCGGGGCGGATGCTCGGGAGGCGTCACCTGCGCGATACGGCGGCGAAACTCCCGGGAAACGCGACGCGAGCAGAGTGAGGGGAGGGGCGCGGCGGTTCCGCGCGCCTCGCACCGGCAGCGAGATCAGGACACCCCATGAAAGCCCGCGAACACGTCGACCACGACCTCCGCCGCCGCGCCATCGCGGCGGCCCTCGGAAACGAGCCCTTCGACACCCTGCTCGCCGGCGGAACCGTGCTGGACGTCTCGACCGGGCAGCTGCGCGCATCCGATGTCGGCATCGTGGGCCCGCTGATCGCCTCGGTGCACCCGCGCGGCACCCGCACGGATGCGGTCGAGACCGTCGACTGCACCGGCCAGACCATCACGCCCGGCCTCATCGACGCCCACCTGCACTTCGAGACCTCGATGCTCACCCCCTCGGGATTCTCGGAGGTGCTGCTGCCGCACGGCACCACCACCGTCGCCTGCGACCCGCACGAGCTGGCGAACGTGAGCGGCCTGGCGGGCATCCGCTATGCCCTCGACGCGGTTCAGGGGCAGCCGCTGCGCTACATCGTGCAGGCCTCCTCGTGCGTGCCGGCCGTGCCGGGCGTGGAGCTGAGCGGCGCCGAGCTGACCGCAGCCGACCTCGTCGAGGTGCTGAGCTGGGAGGGCGTCAGCGGCGTGGGCGAGCTGATGGACTACCAGGGCATCCTCGAGGGTTCGGAGCGCATGACGCCGCTGATGGAGGCCGTGCTCGACTCCGGCCACACCCTCAACGGCCACGCCGCCGGCCTCTCAGGGGCGAGCCTGCAGGCCTACCTGGCCGCCGGGGTGACCTCCGACCACACCATGTTCTCGGTGGAGGAGTTCGACGACCGCCTGTTCTCGGGCATGACCGTGGAGCTCGTGGGGCTGTTCGTGGGCGGCGCGCTCGAGGCGATCGCGCAGCGGCTCGAGGAGCTGCCCGTCTTCCCCACCAACGTCGTGCTGGCCACTGACGACCTGCTCGCGGTGCAGTACCTCGAAGACGGCGGGGTCGACACGGTCGTGCGCCTGCTCATCGGGTACGGCCTGTCGCCCGCGAAGGCCTTCCGTGCCGCCACCCTCAATTCGGCCCTGCGGCTGCGCCGCGAGGACCTCGGCCTCGTCGCCCCCGGGCGCCTCGCCGATCTGCTGCTGCTCGACGACCTCGAGACCGTCGCCATCGACCGCGTGATGGCCTCGGGCCGCTTCGTGGCCGAGCAGGGCCGGATGCTCGTCACCCCGCCGCGCGAGACCGTGGAGCCCGACCGCGCCTCGGTCAAGCTCGGCGCCTTCACGCCGGCGGACTTCTCGCTCGTGCTCCCGACGGAGGCCAGGACCGCCCGCGTCGCGACCATCACGGGGCTGATGTTCTCGGCCTGGAGCGAGGCCGAGGTCGAGCTGCGTGAGGGCGTCGCCGTGGTGCCCGACGGCCACCTGCTGATGGCGATCGTGCACCGGCACGGCCGCCGCGGCGGCCACGAGGCGGCGCCCACCTTCGCCCTCATCGCCGGCCGCGGCGAGTGGAGCGGCGCCATGGCCACCACCGTGTCGCACGACTCGCACAACCTCGTGGTGTTCGGCACCGACGCGGCCGAGATGGCTCTCGCGGCCAACACCGTCGTGGGTCACGACGGCGGCTACGCGGTGGTGAAGGGCGGAGAGGTCTCGGCCGTCATCCCGTTGCCGCTCGCGGGGCTCATGACCGGCCAGGACGTGCCCACGACGATCGCGCTGCAGAAGGCCCTGCAGGCCGCGGCCGCCGAGATCGGGATGGTCGCCGACCTCTTCGATCCCGTGTTCGAGTTCACTCTGGCCTCACTGGTGGCGATCCCCGGCCCGCACCTCACCGACCTCGGCATCGTCGACGGCACGACGGGCGAGCACTTCGGGCCGCGGCCCGCGCTGCTCTGACCTTGTCCCGGCCCGACGCCCGCGGGGTAGCGCCAAGTGCTGCCCTCGGCGAGAGCCAGAGCACTTGGCGCTACCTCGCTGAGCAGCCCGATACGGTGTAGTCGACGAGAACGAGGAGGATCTGTGGAGACACCGGACGACGCCATCCGCTGGGTGCGCCGGCAGGTCGACGGGGGCGCGCTCCCGTCGGCGGTGTTCGGCGTGGCGAACTCCCAGGGCGCCCAGCTGGTCGAGGCCTTCAGCGGCACCGACGAGCGGCCGGCCCGGGTCGACGACCACTATGCGCTGTTCTCCGTCACGAAGCCGCTGACCGGCATCGCGATGGCGCGCGCGGTCGAACGCGGCGAGCTCTCGCTGCGCCAGAACCTCGCCTCGGTGGTCCAGGATGCCCCCGGCCGGCGCCCCGAGGCCTGGCGCGAGACCGTGCGGCTCGAGCACCTGCTCTCGCACACCGCCGGCCTCGCCGAACCCGCCCTCGACGACCCGCGTCCGCTCGACCAGCAGCTCGCCGAAGCCGGCCAAGCCTTCGCCGCCGGCACGATGGCGAGCTACTCCAACATCGCCTTCCACGGGGCGGCCCGGATGCTCACCGCGGCCACCGGGCGCACGGTGCACGACGACATCGCCGCCGTCGCCGCCCTCGCGGGCGCTCCCGCCGGCTCACTGACCTTCGACGCCGCGAGCGACCCGCACCGGGTCTACGGGCAGGAGCGCGTGGGGCTCGACGCCTCGGTGCTCGCCGGCCACCGGCATCCCGCCGCCGGCGTCTCCGGCACCGCCGAGGGCCTGCTCGCCGTCGGCTCCTCGCTGCTGCGGGCGCTCGGGGGAGCGCGGGGCGAGGTGCTGCATCCGGAGACCCTGCGCGGGATGCTGGTCTCGCGCACCGCGGGCCTGCCCGACCCGGCGCCGGGCGACCCGGGCCGCGAGTTCGGGCTCACCTGGAACCTGCGCGGCGGCTCCACGGCGCTGCTGCACCGCGAGGTCTTCGGCCACGAGGGGTGGACGACTACGCAGTGGTGGATCTACCCCGAGCTCGACGTGTGCTTCGTGCTGCTCACCAACCTGCTCGACGCGCGCGGGCTGGGCGTCGACCCCGACGAGCTGAACAACGCGGTGGCGTTCGGGTTCTGAGCGCCGGCTGGGGCGTCGGGGCGTGGGCGTGCGGCGCGTGGGGGCGTGGGTAGGCTCGGGGCATGAGCGCCAGCGCACGCCGCATCGTCGAGCACGTCATCGCCCGCGAGGGAGAGGGTCCCTACGCGGTGGCGGTGACGGACGACGGGGCCGTCTGGTGCACGCTCGTGCACGCCGGCGCCGTGGTGCGGTTCGACCCGGCCACGGGAGCCGTGGCGCGGCTCGACCTGGAGCCCGTGGGGGCCGGCCGGGCGCATCCGGAGCCGCATGAGCATCCGCGTCACGAGCATCCTGCCGCCGGTGCGCAACCCTCGCAGCTCGCCGTCGCCGACGAGAGCTCGGTGTGGGTCACCGACACCACGGGGAACCGCGTTCTACTTCTCGGCGTCGACGCCTCGGGCACGCCGGTCGTGAAGCTCGAGGTGGCCGTGCCCACCCCCGACGCGCAGCCCTTCGGCATCGCGGCGATGCACGACGGCACGGTGTGGTTCACCGAGCTGGGGCAGGATGCGCTGGGTCGCATCGACATCCTCGGTCAGGTCACGGAGTTTCCGGCCGGCACCCACGAGGGCTTCGTGTCGATGATCGCAGCCTCGGGCGACAGCCTCTGGTTCACGGCGAACCAGACCGGCGCGATCGGTTACATCCGGGGCGGGGATGCCGCGGTGCAGCTGTTCCCGATCCCGACGCCGCACGCCGGCCCCGTTGGCATCACGGTGGGCGATGACGGTGCGGCCTGGTTCTGCGAGATCCACGCGGGGGCCATCGGGCGGGTCGACCGAGCCGGGCGCTTCACCGAGCATCCGCTGCCCTGGAGCGAGTCGAAGCCGCACGCGATCTGCCGCGACGGGCAGGTCGAGGGCGGGCTGTGGGCGACGCTGTGGGGTTCGAACCAGCTCGCGCACATCGCGCTCGACGGCGAGATCTCGGTGCTCGACCTGCCCGGCGGGCAGTCGGAGCCGCACGGCCTCGCGGTCGCGGCCGACGGCACCGTGTGGGTGGCGATGGAGTCGGGCGCGCTGTGCTCGATCCACGCCGCCGCCCCTGCGGCGTGACGCGGGTCGCGTTCTAGGGCAGCGCGTTCGCGATCGCCGTCAGCACCTGCTGCGAGGTGGGGACGCCGGATGCCCTCATCCGCTCGGTGCCGTCCGGACCCGTGATCACGATGGTCGGCGTGGCCATGATGCCGAGCTGCTCGCTCTCCTCGGGGGCGTCGGCCACGTTCACCTCGCGCCAGTCGACGCGCTCGCCGAGCAGCGGAACCAGGCTGTCGAGGGTCTGGCGGGTGCTCGTGCAGGCCCCGCAGAAGCTGGAGGAGTAGAGCGTCACGCTCAGTTCTGCCACGGCCGTTCTCCTCATCGTCTTGTTCTCCACAACCGTGCAGGCGGCCCGGTGATTCCCTTCCGCCTGTGGACAACCGGATGCTCGGAGCCACCCACGGTAGAATCGACTGTCAACCGGCACAGTCCGCCGGGCACTGACATCGGAACCTCGATCCGAACCCGGAGGGAATCCACATGCCAGCGATCGTCCTGATCGGCGCCCAGTGGGGCGACGAAGGCAAAGGCAAGGCCACCGACCTCCTCGGCAGCCGTGTCGACTACGTCGTGAAGTTCAACGGGGGCAACAACGCCGGCCACACGGTCGTGGTCGGCGACAAGAAGTACGCCCTGCACCTGCTGCCCTCGGGCATCCTCACCCCCGGTGTCACGCCGGTGATCGCCAACGGCGTGGTGGTCGACGTCGAGGTGCTCTTCCACGAGCTGGAGGCCCTGGGCTCGCGCGGGGTCGACGTGTCGCGCCTGCTCGTGTCGGCCAACGCGCACGTCATCACGGCCTACCACCGCACCATCGACAAGGTCACCGAGCGCTTCCTCGGCAAGCGCCAGATCGGCACCACCGGGCGCGGGATCGGGCCGGCCTACGCCGACAAGATCAACCGGGTGGGCATCCGCATCCAAGACTTGTTCGACGAGGGCATCCTGCGCCAGAAGGTCGAGGCGGCCCTCGACCTCAAGAACCACATTCTCCTGAAGGTCTACAACCGCCGCTCCATCGCCGCCGACGAGGTCATCGACGACCTGCTGTCGTACACCGAGCGGCTGCGGCCCATGGTCGCCGACACCTCGCTCGTGCTCAACCGCGCGCTCGACGAGGGCAAGACGGTGCTGTTCGAGGGCGGCCAGGCCACGATGCTCGACGTCGACCACGGCACCTACCCCTTCGTCACCTCCTCGAACGCCACCTCGGGCGGGGCGGCCACCGGTTCCGGTGTGGCACCGAACCGCATCGACCGCGTGATCGCGGTCGTCAAGGCCTACACCACGCGCGTCGGCGCCGGGCCTTTCCCCACCGAGCTGTTCGACGAGTCGGGCGAGTTCCTGCGCTCGCAGGGCTTCGAGTTCGGCACCACCACGGGTCGCCCGCGCCGCACCGGCTGGTACGACGCCCCGGTGGCCCGCTACACCGCGCGCATCAACGGCGTCACCGACTTCGTGCTCACGAAGCTCGACGTGCTCACGGGGCTGCCCACCATCCCGGTGTGCGTGGCCTACGACGTCGACGGCGTGCGGGTCGACGAGGTGCCGGTGTCGCAGAGCGACTTCCACCACGCGAAGCCCATCTACGAGACCTTCGAGGGCTGGAGCGAAGACATCACCGGCGCCCGCACCTTCTCCGACCTGCCCCCGGCGGCGCAGCGCTACGTGCTCGCCGTCGAGGAGATGAGCGGCTCCCGCATCTCGGCCATCGGCGTCGGCCCGTCCCGCGACGCCATCATCTCCCGCCACGACCTCCTCGAGTAGCCCCCGCCCACCCCGCCCGGGCCACTCGCGCCAGCCAAGCCCGGGTCGCTCGCGCCCGCCCCGCGCACAAGACGACGGAGTATCCGGCCAAGTTCGGCCTGACACTCCGTCGTCTTGCGTGGGCGGCGCGCGGCTCCGTCGTTTCGCCGTCGTGGAGTCGCCCGGGGTCGCACGTGGGTCGCGCGCGTGGGTCGGCTGGGGGCGTGACGGCCGGTGCGTAAAACGACGGAGTATTCGGCCGAGTTCGGGTTGAGGGTCCGTCGTCGCGTGCAGGCGGCGCGGCGCTCCGTCGTCTGGTGCAATGCCGCGTGGCTCCGTCGTTTGGGCGTCGTGGAGTCGACTGGGGCCGCCCGCTGGGGTCGGCCGGGGGTGTGAGTGCCGTGTGTGCGGGGCTGGCGGTGCGCGTCGGCGGCGTGGGAGCGAGTGCGGCAGGGGTCGGCGCGGGCGTCAGGCGCTGGCGCGGGCGCGGGCGCGGCGGGCGCGGTGCGCGCGGCGGGCGAGGTGGATGGCGGCGATCACGCCGACGCCTACCGCGACGCCGAGCACGGTCTCGACCGTGCGGTCGAGCAGCAGGCCGGCAGTGCCCGTGGGGTGTGCGAGCTCGGTCATGAGCAGCGCCAGCGGCGTCACGAACACCATCGCCAGCCCGTAGTTGCGCCCCACGAAGAGCTCGGCGCCCACCTGCAGCACGACCACCACCCCGATCGCGAGCAGCGGCATCGACGCAAGCGGGAACGTCAGCAGCGCAGCCGCGAGCACGATGCCGAGCAGCGTGCCGAGCAAGCGGTGACCGGCGCGCACGAACTGCGCCGCGGCATCCGCTCCACCGAGCGTCGCGGTGGCCGCCACCATCGCCCAGTACGGATGCCCGAGCCCGCTCAGCGTGGGAATCGCCCCGGCCACCGCGACCGCGACCACGACGGCGACCACCGTGCCGAGCTGCCCCGGCCGGCGCGCGGCCGTCGCGAACGACACGGCGAGCGCGGTCGGTCGGCGTGCCCGCGCCGCGGGCAGCACGGCCCCCGCTCCCGAGACCGCCATGGCGAGCAGTCCGCTCGCCGCGGCGAGCGCGAAGGCCACCACGATGCGCGAGGGGTCGCTCGGCACCGCGGCGCACGCTGCGAGCGCGAACACGAAGAACAGCGCGCCGGGCGGATGCCAGCCGAAGGCGTCCGAGAGGAAGGTCGCCGCTCCCGCCACCAGCGCCGCGACCGGCACCACCACCGTGTCGGCCGCCGGGAGCGTGCTGATCGCCGTGCCGATGACCACGGCCATCACGAGCCCGGCGCCGGCGCTCGCCTGCATGCGGAGCCGCGAGCCGTGCGTGTGGGTGCGGCCGTAGAGCGAGGTGAAGGCGCCGAAGACGGCGTAGAGCGAGAGCTCCAGATGCCCGGTGGCCGCGAGCACCAGGAGCGGCACCGCGATCGCGATCCCGGCGCGCGCAGCCGCACGATGGGCGCCCCGGTGCGGCGCGAGCTCGACGAGCCGGCGTGCGGGCGCAAGAACGGACATGACAACTCTCCCGAGTCGGGGCCGGGCGGATGCGCGCCACGGCGTGTGGGCACGGTCGCCCTCGACCGAGAATAGTTTACTAGTGAACTATTGTATCGTGAATTCCATGAGCGACGACAGCGACGACATCGACGACATCCGGACCGCGTGGCAGCACCTCCGGCCCGAGCTCGACACCGCCGTGGTCGACGTCGTCGGCCGCGTCCTGCGCAGCGCCGCCCTCATCACCCGCCGCGCCGACGAGCTGTTGGCGGGCTTCGTGCTCACCCGGGGCGAGTTCGACATCCTGGCCGTGCTGCGGCGAGCGGATGCGCCCCTCTCGCCGGGCGCGCTGCGCACCATCTCGCTCGCCACCGGCCCCAGCACCACCAAACGCCTGCGCTCGCTCGAGTCGCGGGAGCTCGTGCGGCGATCGGCCAACCCCGACGACGGCAGAGGTGCCCTCATCGCGCTGACGCCCGCGGGCATCGCGCTCATCGACGACGCCTTCCCCCGCCTGCTCGCCCTCGAACGCACGCTCGTCGCGGGCATCCCGGAAGCCCGTCGTCCCGCCGTGGTGCAGGCCCTCCGAGAGGTGCTCGCGAGCCTCGACCACGCTGCGCCCTAGCCGACGCGCGCCCCAGACCACGCTGCGCCCTCGACCACGCTGCGCCCTAGACGACGGTGTAGCCCTCCGGCAGGGTGGTGCGCCCGGTGAGGCTGAGCAGCAGGAGCTCGCCCTCGCCCCGCGCGGCCGCGGCGCCGGCCGCGAGCGCGAGGGTCGCCGAGACGGCCTCGGGTGACTGGCCGTGCGGCAGCCCCGTGGCGCGGGAGATGTCCATGGAGTGCACCACGAGCTCGAAGACCCGGGTGCGCAGATATTCGCGCAGGGCGATGCCGAGGCCGCCGATCGACACGATGCGCTCGGCGTGGGCGCCGTCGACGAGCACCATCGCGCGGGTGATGGCATCCGCCACCGCACGCGCCGGGTCGTCACCGAGCCAGAGCCCGGCCTCCACCCCACGGGCGGCGACGGCGGCGGGGTCGGTGAGCTCGCGGTAGACGCGGGCGTAGTAGTTCTCGGCGTTGGGCACGTTCGGGTAGCCCGGGTCGTCGAGCAGCAGGTAGCTCTCGACCGTGAGGATGGCCCGGGTGGTGTGGCCCACCAGTGATCGCAGGGTCCACTCCCCGAGCGCGAGAGTGTCCCACTGGGCGTCGTCGATGCGTGCGACGAGGTCGTGGAAGGCGGTGGCGGAATGGAAGAACATGGCGGCGTTGCCCATGGCTACATCGTGGCACAGGTGCCGCGCGATTCCTCGCGTCGATGTCGACGCATCCGGGTGACCACGCGACCACGCGACCCGCCGCGACCCCGCGTGCCAGACTTGACGCATGCCAGCCACCCGCCCGCAGCCCGGCGTCGTCACCGGCCGCCACATCCGTCTCGAGCCGCTCACGCGTGGGCTGCTCCCCGAGCTGTACGCCGCGATCGGCCACCCGGAGGTGTTCGCCGGCGGTTACGGCGGCGGCCCGATGGGCTACCGCGACACCGAGCAGGGCTTCGTCGACTGGGCCGAGACCTACTACCAGTGGGACGTCGGCAACCCCTACGCCATCCGCCTCGTCGGCGGCCCGAACGAGGGCGCCCTCGTGGGCACCACGACCCTCGGCGACTTCGCGCCGGAGGTCGAATACGCACACATCGGCTGGACCGCCTACGACCCCCGGGTCTGGGGAACCGTGGTGAACCCGGAAGCCAAGCTGCTGATGCTCGGCCTGGCCTTCGACAACGGCTTCGGCCGGGTCAAGATCCAGGCGGATGTGCTCAACGAGCGTTCGCGCGCCGCGATCGCCAAGCTCGGCGCCACCTTCGAGGGCATCAGCCGGCGCGACGTGCCGCGCGCCGACGGCAGCTGGCGCGACTCCGCCGTCTTCTCGATCATCGTCGACGACTGGCCCCGGGTGCGGGCCGGTCTGGAAGAGCGGGTGGCGAAGCTTGGCCGAAGCGGCCCGGTAGTGATGGACTAGCCCCATGGAAGCTATCTACACCGCAATCGCCCACGCCTCCGGTGGAGGCCGCGACGGACACGTCCGCAGCGAAGACGACCGACTCGACTTCGACACCCGCCCGCCCAAGGAGATGGGCGGCTCCGGCGAGGGCACCAACCCCGAACAGCTCTTCGCCGCCGGCTACTCGGCGTGCTTCCTGGGCGCCGTGCACGCCGCCGGCCGCGAGCTGAAGCTCGACACCACCGACGCCGCGGTGTCGGGCAGCGTGAGCATCGGCGACAACGGCGCGGGCGGCTTCGGCCTCGCCGTCGAGCTCGACATCTACATCCCCAACGTCAACCCCGACGAGGCCCGTCAGCTCGCCGAGAAGGCGCACACCATCTGCCCCTACTCCAACGCCACCCGCGGCAACATCGAGGTCACGCTCAGCGTCGTCGAATAGCCAGATCCGTCGCGCGGACTGCCAAAGTCCGTGCCGAACGCCGCGCGCGGGTCCCGGATGCGGGGCCCGCGCGATAGGGTCTCGGAGTGACACCGTTCCAGCCCGCAGCCCCCCGGCGCCGGCTGGCGGTGACCGTGCAGTTCGCCGCCCTGGGCATCGTCTGGGGCTCGAGCTTTCTCTTCATGAAGGTGGCGCTCGGCGGCATCTCCTTCGGGCAGGTGGCCTGGACGCGGCTCGTGCTCGGCGGCCTCACCCTCGCGGTCATCGTGCTCGTCACGCGCACGCGCCTGCCGCGCAGGCCGAGCGTCTACCTGCACTTCCTGGTCATCGGGGTGGTGGGATGCGTCATCCCGTTCCTCCTCTTCGCCTGGGCCGAGCAGTACGTGAGCTCGGGTCTCGCCAGCATCTACAACGCGGTCACGCCGATCACCACGGCCCTGATGGCCACCCTCGTCTTCCGGGTGGAGCGCCTGAACCGCGACCGCGTCCTCGGTGTCGTCGCCGGCATCCTCGGCGTGGTCGTCATCATCGGTCCCTGGTCGTTCGTGGCGAACGACGCCGCCCATGGCTCCCTGTTCACCGAGCTCGCCGGCCAGCTCGCCTGCCTCGGCTCGGCCGTCTGCTACGGCTTCACCTTCTCCTACCTGCGCCGCTTCGTCACCAGCAAGGGCACGGTGGGGGGCATCGGCGCGGCCTTCCTGCAGATCGCCTCGGGAGCGGTCGTGATGCTCCTCATCACCCCGTTCGTCGCGCTCGGACCGATCGAGCTGAACCTGCCGATCGTGCTCTGCCTGCTCACGCTCGGCATCGTCGGAACCGGGGTCGCCTACTTCTGGAACATGAACGTCTTCCTCGCCTGGGGCCCCACCGCGACCTCGACCGTCACCTACGTGACTCCGGTCGTGGGGGTGGCGCTCGGCATCCTGCTGCTCGGCGAGCACCTCAGCTGGAACGCGCCGGTCGGCGCCCTGCTCGTGTTCCTGGGCATCCTGCTGGCGCAGGGGCGGCTGCGGCTGCCGGGGAGTTCCGCAGCCGCTAAAGTTTGACCATGGCTGAATCAAGGGCGTCCGCGGGTGGTTTCGACAGCACAGCGGATGTCTACGCTCGGCTCGAGAGCATCCGCCAGTCGATCGACAACATCGACGCGGCCCTCATCCACATGCTCGCGGAGCGGTTCAAGTTCACCCAGACCGTGGGCAAGCTGAAGGCGGAGTTCGGGCTGCCGCCCGCCGACCTCGAGCGCGAGTCCCGGCAGATCTCGCGGCTGCGCGGGCTCGCCGAGGAGGCGCACCTCGACCCGGCCTTCGCCGAGAAGTTCCTGAACTTCATCGTGGCCGAGGTCATCCACCACCACGAGCGCATCGCGGCCGGGGAGTAGCCCGGCCCGCCCCGCAGTCCGGCGCCCCCTCCTCGCGACTCGCCAAAAAACGCCCCAYAAYYSSAGWYTTGGGGCGTTTTTTGGCGACTCGCGAGGAGTTACGGCCGCCAGGCCGGGTCGCGGCCGATGAAGGCGATGAGGCGGGACTGCGGGTCGGCGGTCGGCGGGACGTCGACGCGCGGGCCGTACTGGCCGGAGGCGCGCAGCATCTCCTCGATCGGCTCCATGCCCGCGAGGAGCATCGCGCAGACCTCCGGGTCGAGGGCGGCCTCCTGCCCGGTGGCGGTCGCGAGATCCCAGCTGTGCAGGAAGACGTCGGTCGTGTAGAACTGCGAGATCGCGTCGGCGAGCCGATGGTCGCCCGTGTACGGGTTGCTGAAGGTGCGGCCGGCGGTCGCCGGGTCGTCGAGCACATCCTGCACGCTCTGCGCGTGCACACGCCAGGCCTCGACGGGGTCGTCGTCGACGCTCGGGCCCTCCTCCAGCACGATGCCGCTGCCGCCGGCCAAGAAGCCCGGGAACCAGCCCACGAGGTGCCGCACGACGTCGCGCGCCGTCCACCCCTCGACCGGAGCCGGCGCATCCCACCCCCGCGCACCCTCGTCGCTCACCCGTGTGGTGAGGGCCGCGAAGCGCCCCGCCACCTCCCGATGCCGTTCGGCTGCGTCGTCGCTCCACATGCCGACACCCTATCCCGTGACTCATCGACCGGTCGCGAACGGCCCCCATTCCCGCTCTGAAGGGGCCGTTCGCGACCGGTCGAATCGCTCAGACGGCGGGGAGGGGGCGCGGGAAGCGCTCGAAGAGCTTGTCGAACACGGCGTGGCGGTCGAACTGCAGCGCGTAGGCCCGGGCCGCCTCCGCCGCTTCGCGACGGTCGGCAGGCGTGGTGTGCAGCACGGCGCGGTCGATCGCGGCGGCGATCGCATCCGGGTCGTTCACCGGCACCACGAGCGCGTGATCGCCGATCGCCTCTCCGATGCCACCCGTGAGGGTGGTGATCACCGGTCCGCCGCCCGCGAGCATCTTCTCGGCGAGGGCGATGCCGAAGGTCTCCACGAACTCCGGCCGTGGCTTCGAGGGCAGCACGAAGGCGGCGCATCCGGCCATCAGATACGGCTTCTCGGCATCCCCCACGTCTTCCAGGAACCGGATGCGGTGGGCCAGCGGCGAGGCCGCCCCCAGCTCCTTGAGCGCCTCGGCCTGCGGCCCCCGCCCCGCGATCACGAGCGGGATGTCGGTGGTGCGCCCGATCTCGCTGCGCTCGAAGCCGGCGATCAGGTCGTCGACGCCCTTCGCATCCGTCAGCCGGGAGAGGAAGAACAGGTAGCCGTCGTCGACGAGCCCCCGCGCGGAGAGCTCGGCGGCCTTCGCCGCCGGGTCGAGGTCGAGGTACTGCGCCGCGTCGATGGCCGGGTACGACACCACGATGCGCTCCCGGCACTGCTCCGCGAAGCGGGTGCCGTGCTGCTCGTCGACCCGCTCGGCCTCGGAGATGATGAGGTCGCGGGTGTACTCCGACACGGCCACGCAGTGGTCCTGCGAGAGGTACGACGAGAGGATGTGCGCGGCCGCGCCCAGGCGCCCCTCCTCCACGGCCTTGCGCACCACGTTGGTGACGTCGGAGCCCACGGCCTCGGCGATGGTGGTGACGTTGACGGGGAGGCCGGTGCCCCAGGCCGCGCGCACCGCATCCGCCACCGCGATGGTGTGCGGGCTGAGGTAGAGCGAGAGCGCCACCGTGGGCACGCCGTCGGTGAACAGCTCCACCAGGCGCCCGGTGATGCCGGCGAGGTAGCGGCCGTCGGGCACCTTGTAGTCGCCCACGGGCTCGGGGCGCTCCACGATGATGCCGGGGCTGTAGGGCAGCACCGACTCGAGGGGCTTGAGCGGGAGGCCGGCCGCCTGGAGGCGCTCGATCGGCCAGGTCACGATGCGCACCTCGTCGAAACCGCGGGTCAGGGCCGTCTCGGCGAGGTTGCGCCCCTCGACCGAGTGGCCGCAGATCACCGGATCGGCGCGCACCACGATCACCAGGCGGTTGCGGATCTCGTTCATGGGGTGTCTCCTGTCGTGCTGGGCTCGCCGCCCGTCGTGGGCAGAGTCCTCGTGGGGCTTCCGCTGTCGGTGATGATCGTGGGGTTCGCCGCGTGCGGCACCTCGTCGTCGTCGGGCTCGGAGTCGAGCTCGACGAGCGGGATGCTCTCGGTCACCGCCGCGGGCTCGGCGAGCGCGGGCACGGTGGTGGAGGCGTGCGCGGCCGGGCGGCTCGAGGGCGGCAGCGCGGACGCCTCCGTTCCCCAGCTGCTGGGCTCGGCCCCGAGGGTGACGACGAGCTCTCCCCCGCCGTGGAACTCGTGGCCGTGCAGCCAGGTGCGCTCGAGCGGTTCGCCGTTGAGGGTGACCGACTGCACGTACTGCACGGGCCCGCCGGGCACGGGCTCGACGAAGCCGCGGGTGCGCACGGTGAAGTCGCCCGCCTCCAGAGCCATCGTCGACTCGCGGAACGAGGGCGCGTTGACCAGCAGGATGTTCTGGCCGGCCACCGGGAACAGCCCGAGCGAGGCCCAGACGAACCACGAGCTGAGTCCGCCCGAGTCGTCGTTGCCGGGGAGTCCCCCGCGACCGGTGCCGAACTGCTGGTGCACCACGTTGTGCACGATCTCGGCCGTGCGGTCGGGCCGGCCGGCGTAGTGGTAGGCCCAGGGCGCATCCATGTCGGGCTCGTTGTTGAGGCCCTCGAAGCGGCCGAGCGTGTAGCCCGCGAGCAGCTCTTCGGCGCCGGGTTTGTTGCCGGGCTGGGTGACGGGCTCGGCGCCGTAGCCGAAGAACTCGTCGAGCTGGGCGAGGAAGCGCTCCGCACCGCCCGACACGGCGATGCGCCCCGCCATGTCGTGCTGCAGGCGGAAGGAGTAGTTGTACCGGCTGCCCTCGTAGTAGGTGGAGTCCTTGAGCAGCCCGGAGGCCGGGTCGTAGGCGTTGATCCAGCGCTCGGCGAGCGCCTCGAACTGCTGCGCGAGCGCCTTGTCCCCCACGTGCCGGGCCACCTTCGCGGTGCACCAGTAGCCGAAGGCGATGTCGAGGGTGTGGCTGATCGGATGCGCCTCGCCGCGCAGCAGGAACTCCTCGCCGTAGGTGCGGCGCAGGTCGTCGGACATGTGCACGAGCGCCCAGTCCCAGTCGATGCCGGGCAGCCCGAGTTCGCAGAGGTCGGCGAGGAAGGTGTGCGCGAGGGCGCTGCCCTGCCGCGAGAAGCGGTCGCCGCCACGGGCGAGGCGGTAGCCGATCGGGAAGTTGCCCTCCTCCTCGCAGATGGTGAGCAGGGCGTTGGCGAGCTCGACGGCCTTCTCGGGGTGGAGCGCCGTGAGCAGCGGGAGCTGGGTGCGGTAGATGTCCCACATCGTGGAGATGTCGTAGGCGAAAGGGCCGTCCGCCGGCCAGAACGGGCTCTCGTCGGCGGCGAAGTTCGGCTTGATCAGCGAGTGGTAGAGCGCGGTCGAGAAGACCGTCTTGCGGTCGTGGCTCGGGGTGTCGACGACGATGGCCTTGAGGTGTTTGCGCCAGGTCTTCTGGGTGCGGTCGCGGCGGGCCTCGAACCGCGCGGGGCCGGGTCCGCAGTCGTGGCGCAGGTTTCGCTCGGCCTGCTCGACGCCGCGGAACGAGAAGCCGATGCGCAGCTCGATGGTCTGACCGGGCTCGCTCGGGCCTGCCCACATGAGACCGAAGGGCCGGAGGGTGGTGGGCCGGATGTGGTCGAAATCGAGCCGCGTGCCGCCCGGCATCAGCCGACGGTCGTACCAGAGCATCTGCCGCCACTGCGGGGTGTCGCACTCAATGTGCACCGCGATGGGAGCGCCCTCCGCCACCACCACGCCGCTCGCGACACCCGGCTCGATGGTCTCGAGGTGGGCGCGCAGCGGGATGGTGCGGCCGTAGGGGATGGCGAGGCCGCCGAGCGAGAAGTCGATCACGATGCGCGCGTTGGAGTGCCGCGGGAAGGTGTAGCGGTGCACGGCGCTCTTCGGCCCCACCGTGATCTCGGCGGTGACGCCGGAGTCGAGGGTGGCCGAGTAGTAGCCGGGCGTCGCCTCCTCCTCGGTGATGTCCCAGCTGCGGCCGAGCACGTCGAGCGGCTCCACCATCGGCGTGACCCGGAAGTAGTTGTAGTACTTGCGGATGGCTCCGGTGCCCGACTGCTGGAAGTGCGTGAAGCCCGAGGCGAGGTTGGTGTCGTGGATGGTGGAGGGCACGCCCTCGAGGCTGAGGTCGTAGCGCCCGTAGCCGGTCGGGTAGGCGCCCGAGTAGGCGCACGCCGACACCATCCCGAGCGGGTAGGTCGCTCCCGGGTGGGTGTTGCCGATCTGGGGTTTGGGCCACCACCAGGTCGCCGCGAGGCCCGTGGGCTCCGGCAGTCGGGTGACATCGGTGCCGATGAAGGGATCCACGCGATCGATCATGCGAGACAGTCAATCATGCGTCACGTTTCCGGCAGATGACGTTTGCATCGTCGAACCGTAGGTTCCGGATGCGGACGGAAGGTGAACCGCGGGTGTCCGGTGGGCGAACGGCCCGGCGGGGCTCCGGATGCCGCGGCCGGCCGTCAGGGAGGAGGCGCGACGAGCAGGGCGGCGCGGTCGGCGAGGTAGGGCTCGAGCGGTGTCAGCCCGGCTCCGGGAAGCGTGCTCCACCGCACCAGCACGGTGTCGCCACGGAGGGCGAGCATCCCCTCGCCGGCGCGGAGCGCAGGGATGTCGAGAGCGATCTCGCTCGTGCCGAAGTTCACCGTGTCGCCGCGCTCGAACGTTCCCTGGAACGCTGCGCGCCGGTCGTCGCGCCGCAGTTCGGCTCGTTCGGACTGGTTGGTGACGCGACCCGGGTCGACCGCGCGGGTGACCGAGCCGGTGGTGTGCAGCCGGCCCTGCGCATCCAGCAGCAGCACGCCGAGCCTCCAGACGCGCCCGCGATTGGCGAGCACCGGGTCGCGCCGAAGGCCCAGGATGCGCCGCCGGGCCTCGAAGGCCCCGAGCGCCTCGGTGCGGGCGCCCGTCTCCTGCAGGGTCTGCACCGTGCGCTGCAGGAGCGCCTTCAGCTCCCCCGCGATGCGCGCGTCGTCGGCTCGGGCTGCCGCGGCTCCGGCGGGTTCGGCCTGCGCCGCATCGGCCCGGGCCGCGTCGACACCGTCCGGGTCACCGCCCGCGCTGCCGCCTGCGCTGCCGCCTTCGCGGCCCGACCCGTGCTGCTCCTCCACCCTTCCGACGCTACCCGCTCCGCCCCGTCGCGGCGACGCGAATCCAGCCGGCGCCGGCTAGCCGATGCGGACTGCCCACCCGGGCGGAGCCGGCCGCACCTCGCCCAGTGCGACGACCGTCACGACCCCGGCGGCGGCGAGCACCGACCCGAGCACGACACCGGCGATCGTCTGGGCGTCGAAGACGGGCGGTCGCGGCTCGATCCCGATCGCGAGCAGAGCCGCGGAGCCCACGGTCAGGCCGATCATGGCCACGGTGGAGGCGATCATCCCGGCGACCGCGATCAGCGCCTTGGGCCAGCGCGCCCACCACGTGAGCGCGAGCACCGCCGAGGTGACGCCTCCGACCACCGCCCCGGCGCCTCCGCCGATGGCGAGGCCGAAGACGGCGCCGATCTGCATCGAGCCGAGCGACGCCACGCCGTCGCCGGACAACGGGCCCGTGGCGAACGCGGCGTACACCGCGCCGCCCCAGGCACCGGCGACGACGCCCGCGGGGCCCACGAACGAAGCGAGGAGTCCGATCGAGGGCCGCCGCGATGCCACTGTCACACTCCTCCGCCACCGCTGCCCGTCGGTCGCGTGTCGGCGACAGTCTGCCAGTAACGCAGCCAGCTGATGCCGGCGACGCGGAAGTTCAGGATGTTGAGCGCCGAGCCGTAGTCGTGCAGCACTTTCGCGTGCACGTAGAGATGGAGGTAGCCGCTCGGATCGTTGTACCAGGAGAAGGTGATCATCGATCCCTCGCCGTCGAAGTGCCCCGGCTGCGCGACGAACTGCATCGCACCGCCGTTCGCCGTCTGCACCCGCACCGGCGCGGCCGTCAGGGTGAGGAGCGTGAACGGGCTCGCGTTGAGCGAGAGGATCTGCCCGTCGATCGGATAGTCCTTCGGCGCACCCGTGATCGGGAAGTAGCAGTTGAAGCAGGCGTGGAGCATGTGGTCCACCGCGCCGGCCGACGTCGTCGGGTAGGCGGCGTGATAGCCGGGAATCGTGACGTCGAAGTCGTAGCTGTAGAACCACGTCGGGTCCATCAGCACCGGGTAGGCGGTGCCCGCGGGCAGTTCCACGTGCTGGGTGAGGGTCGAGCCGCTCCAGCGGTAGGAGGTCTCGAGGGCCCGGCCGTCGGCATCCGTGGCCCAGGCCTGCTCGAGACTGCCCACGTAGTGGTGGGCGGCGTCGGAGACGATCGTGTCGCCACCCGGCAGCTCGGTCGTGTAGCTGCCGGCCGGCAGGTCGAAGGCGTAGGAGAAGTCGCTCCCGGCCTCGGGCCCGGCGAGCGCCGTCATCAGGCGCACCCCGTTCGCGATCGGCTGCACGTACGACGCCGAGGCCCCGGATGCGCCGCTCGTGAAGGCGGTGACGCCCTGCGTCTGCCGGGGCTGGCCCGCGGCTCCGCCGATGGTGATGCCCACGGGCCGACCGGCCCCTTCGGCATCGGCCGGGGACATCCGGATGGCCTCGGCCGGGTTCGCGGGCACGGCCAGCTGGAAGCCGGTCGAGCCGGCGGCCTGCTCCTCGGCCGGAGTGGCCGGGGCGCGGGTCTCGGCGAGCAGGCCCGGGGCGACGCGGGCGATCACCGTCGCCGCGTCACCGAGGTCGACCGAGGTGCCAGGCGCACCGGAACCCCAGCCCGGGCCGTCGAGCGTGCTCGCCGACGCGGGCAGGCCGGCCGAGCCGATCGCGGCGGCCACGGCCGTCGCGAGAGTGAGAGTGAGAAGCCGCAGCTGTGGTCGATGGGAGTGAGTCACCGAATGGGCCTTCCGTCGAGTACAACCGTTCCCCGGTCCTACCAGCGCACACAGCTTATACACATATGGCGTTCGATGCTCATGCTTTCCGAGCTTTTCTCATGGCGGGCCGGCCTCGGCGATGCCGGGTGACGGACACCGGGCTGGGCTAGGGTGTGCACCGGACAACACTGTCCGAATGGCACCCGACACCGCCCAGGAGATACCCGTGACCCTCGCTGCGATCGACCCCCGTACCGCTCTCGTGCTCATCGACCTGCAGGCCGGCACGCTCGGCGCCGAGCTCGCCCACCCTGTCGCGGAACTCCTGGAGCACGTCGCCGAGCTCGTCGCCGCCTTCCGCGCGAAGGAGCTCCCGATCGTGTTCGCGACCGTCGACGGCACCCCGCCCGGCCGCACCGAATACGCCGACGGCCCGCGCGACTTCCCGGCCGAGTGGTCGGCGTTCGCACCCGCCGCCGAGGCCCTACGCCGGCCGGCAGACCTCGCCGTGGTGCGGCGCTCGTGGAGCATCTTCACCGGCACGGGCCTCGACGAGCAGCTGAAGGCGCTCGGTGTCACCGAGGTGGTGATCGCCGGCGTGGCCACGAGCTTCGGCGTGGAGTCGACCGCGCGCGACGCCTACGGCCTCGGCTACACCGTGGTGGTGGCGACGGACGCGGTCTCCGACCGCAGCGCCGGGGCCCACACCACCACCCTGACCCGGGTCGTCCCGGCACTGGGCCAACTCGGCACCTCGGGCGAGATCGCTGCGCTGCTCGGCGCCTGACCGTCGCCGCCGGCACCTCGAGCCCGAGGAGGGCCGGTGGGGCGGGCAAGGCGCCGGTCCCGCCCGGGCAGCCGGCCGGGCCCGCGTACAGGCTCAGCGAGGCTGGAAGGCCGCGTGGAAGAGCGCCCAGGCCCGCCGGGCGACCTCACGGCGGTCGTCGATCGGGTTCCACCCCAGCACCCCAGCCAGCATGGCCACCGCCAGCATCACGTCGGTGGTGTCGATCTCGGCACGGATGCGGCCGGCGGCCTTCTCGCGCCCGAGGATCGTCTCCACGACGGCCTGCACCCGGGTGCCGAGGTGCTCCACGCGCTCGTCGCCGATGTCGGCCGTGATCAGGTCGATGAGCGCCTTCGACACGAGGGCCTGCTCGATCACGAGGTCGAGCAGGTCGTCGAGGGTGCCGTCGGGCGCGTCGGACACCCCCTCGAGCTCGTTGATGTTCTCGTCGAACACGGCCACGGCCAGCGACACCCGGTCGGGGAAATGCCGGTAGAGACTCCCCTGGCCGACTCCGGCCCGGCGCGCCACCGCGCTCAGCGGAGCCGAGTAGCCGGCATCGGCGAACACATCACGGGCCGCTGCGATGAGCGCGGCACGGTTGGCCGGCCCGGCACTCGGGCCCCGATTGGCTTTCGCTGTCTCCGGCATCCGTGTAGCCTACTAGCGGACAGTGTTGTCCGGTTGGAGAGGGACTCATGACCGACTCGAACGAAGAGATGAACGACACCGCCACCGCGACACGACCCACCAGCGCCGCCCAGGAATGGGACCGCGAGGTCGACCTGCTCGTCGCCGGCACGGGCGCCGCCGGGCTGAGTGCGGCCATCACCGCCGCCGACGCCGGCCTCGACGTGCTCGTGGTGGAGAGCACCGAGCGCTGGGGCGGCACCACCATGCTGAGCGGCGGCGGACTCTGGATGCCCGCCAATCCGCTGATGAAGCGCCACCGGATCCTCGATTCCCGCGCGGAGGCCCTGGAGTACATGCAGGAGGCCATCGGCGACGCCGGCCCGGCCAGCTCCACCGCCCGGCGCGAGGCCTTCGTCGACGCCGTGACCGAGGTCTACGGCCTGCTCGAGCGCTGGGGCGTGCGCTGGTCGATCGCGAAGTACTACCCCGACTACTATCCCGACCGCCCCGGCGGCAAGGTGGGCCGCAGCATCGAGCCGCAGCCCTTCGACGCCAAGAAGCTCGGCGACTGGGTGGCGCAGTCGCGCTTCGCGGAAGGCCTGCCGGTGCCCCTGCGCAACGACGACGTGTGGCTGCTCTCGCGGGCCTGGTCGTCGTCGAGCGGGTTCCTGCGCGGCGCCCAGTTCGCGTTCCGCACCCTCGGCGGCCTCGTCTCCGGCAAGCGCCTGTTCGGCATGGGCACCTCGCTCGCCATGAACCTGATGGCGATCGTGCGGCGCCAGGGCACGGAGGTGCTGCTCAGCAGCCCGGTGACCTCGGTGGTGCAGGAGAACGGGGCGGTCGTGGGCGCCGTCGTGACGGTGGCCGGCCGGCCCACGCGCATCCGTGCCCGCCGTGGCGTGGTGCTGGCCGCCGGCGGGTTCGCACAGAACCGCGAGTGGCGCGAGCGCTACCACGGCCTGCCCGGCTACAGCTCGGCCGCCGCAGGCGACCAGGGCTCGGGAATCGAGGTGGGACGCGCGGCCGGGGGCGCGCTCGCCATGATGGACGACGCCTGGTGGGGCTCGGCCGTGCCGATGCCCGACGGCAGCAACCAGTTCATGCTGCAGGAGCGCTCGATGCCCTTCGGCATCGTGGTCGACCAGTCGGGCTCGCGCTACCTCGACGAGTCGGAGAGCTACATCGACTTCGGGCACGAGATGATCGAGCGGAACAAGACCGTTCCGGCGATCCACTCCTGGCTGGTACTCGACCACCGCCACCGTCAGCGCTACCTCTTCGCCTCGCTGCTCATCGGCGGCAAGCGGATGCGCGCGGCCGGCACGGTCGTGACCGCCGCCACCCTCGACGAGCTGGCCCGGGCGATCGCGATCGAGCCCGCCGCGCTGCGCGCCACCGTGAACCGGTTCAACGGCTTCGCGCTCAAAGGCGTCGACGAGGACTTCGGGCGCGGCCGCACCGTCTACGACAACTACTACGGCGACCCGGCGGTCAAGCCCAACCCCAACCTCGGCACCATCGAGAAGGGCCCGTTCACCGCGGTGAAGATCGTGCCCGGCGACCTCGGCACGAAGGGCGGTCTGCTCACCGACGAGCACGCGCGGGTGCTCGACGAGACCGGCGCCGTCATCCCGGGCCTCTACGCGGCGGGCAACACCACCGCCTCGGTGATGGGGCACACCTACCCCGGGCCCGGATCCACCATCGCGCCCGCCGTGATCTTCGGGCACCTCGCCGCCCGGCACGCGGCCTCCCCCGCTCCGACTTCCTGACCGAACGACCGAACACCCCACACCCAACCCGAAGAAGAAAGCGAAACCCAGCCCATGGCATCCACCCCGCTCAGCGGTGACTCCTCCATCAAGACCTGGCTCGACGACCCGATCGGCGGCCCCATCATGCGCGACTTCCTCGCGGCGGGCGGCGGCTCCGCCGATCAGCTGAAGCCCGTGCACCGCCTCGCCCTCAAGCGCCTGGTGAAGCTGAGCAAGGGCCAGTTCACCCAGGAGATGATCGACGGCCTCGTGGCCCGCGCCGCCGCCGGCGAGGTGCCGGCCGGCGTCGTCACGGGCGACGGGGCGACGGATGCTCCGACCGAGACCGCCGAGCAGGGCCCGGCTCCCGTGGAGATCGCCGAGTGGGTCGAGCGCATCGACCAGGGCCGCTTCGCCGGAAAGACCGTGATCGTCACGGGTGCCGGCTCCGGCATCGGCCGCGCCACCGCCTCGCGCGTGGCCCGCGAGGGCGGTCGCGTGATCGCCGTCGACATGTCGCAGGCCGGGCTCGACGAGTTCGTGTCGGAGCACCCGGGCGCCGACATCGTGCCGGTGGTCGCGAACATCACCGACGACGAGGCCATCGCCTCGATCGTGGCCGCCGCGGGCGAGCGCATCGACGCCCTCGCGAACGTGGCCGGCATCATGGACGACATGACGCCGGTCGGCGAGATGAGCGACGCCGTGTGGAAGCGCGTCTTCGCCGTGAACGTCGACGGCACGATGAAGCTCATGCGCGCCGTCATCCCGACGATGCTCGCGCAGGGCGCCGGATCGATCGTGAACACGGCCTCGGAGGCCGCTCTCCGTGGCTCCGCCGCCGGAGCGGCCTACACCGCGTCGAAGCACGCCGTCGCCGGCCTCACCAAGTCGAGCGCCTTCATGTACGGCAACTCGGGCATCCGGGTGAACGCCGTGGCTCCCGGCCCCACCATCACGAACATCGAGGCCTCGTTCGCCTCACCCTTGGGCGCCGAGCGCGTGCAGATGGCGCTGTCGATCATCCCGGCCGCGGCCGAGGCGGATGCGCTGGCCGCGTCGATCACCTTCCTGCTGAGCGACGACGGCGTGAACGTTAACGGCGTCATCCTGCCCTCCGACGGCGGCTGGTCGGTGGCGTAACCGCTCCCGCGCCCAGCCGGACGCCGTGAAGGGCCCCGGGATCACCGATCCCGGGGCCCTTCGCGCGCCCGGAGCTCAGACCACGTGGTGCTTGCGCTCGAGGGCGGCACCCTCGACGTCGACGTTCGGCAGGATGCGGTCGAGCCACTTCGGCAGCCACCAGGCGCCCCGGCCGATGAGGTGCATGAGCGCCGGCATCAGCAGCATCCGCACCACGAAAGCGTCGAGGAGCACGCCGAACGCGAGTCCGAAGCCGATCGAGCGGATGATGGTGGCCTGCGAGAAGATGAACCCGCCGAACACCGACACCATGATGAGCCCGGCCGCGATGACGACCGTGCGCCCCGCCTTCAGGCCCTCCATCACCGCCGCCCGCGCGCTCGCCCCGTGGGCGTAGGCCTCCCGCATGCCGGAGGCCAGGAACAGCTGGTAGTCCATCGCGAGACCGAACAGGATGCCCACGAGGATCACCGGCAGGAAGCTCAGGATGGGCCCCGGGTTCGAGATGCCGATGACGCTGCCGAACCATCCCCACTGGAACACCGCGACGATGGCGCCATAGGTGGCGAAGAGCGACAGGATGAACCCTCCCGTGGCGATCACGGGCACGAGCAGCGAGCGGAACACCAGGATCATGATCAGCAGCGAGAGCCCGACCACCACCACGAGGTAGACCGGCAGCACGGCCGCGAGGCTCTCGGAGATGTCGATGTTGATGGCGGCCTGCCCGGCGACGCCGAGCGTGATGTCCCCGTCGATCGCGGGCAGCCCGCGCAGCTCGCGCACGAGCTGCTCGGTCGTGACGCTGTTCGGCCCCTCGGCCGGCACCACCTGGAAGGCCGTGAGCTGCTTGTCGTCGGAGACGGCGATCGGCGCCACCGCCGTCACGTTGTGCTGCGCGGCGACGATGCGCGCCACGTCGAGCTGCTTCGCGGTCACCTCCTCGGCCGTGAGGCCGGCGGGCAGGTGCGCCGTGACGAGGAGGGTGCTGTTGGCGCCCGCACCGAACTGGTTCTGCGTGATCTCGAAGGCGTTGTACGAGACCGAGCCCACGGGCTCCGAGGAGCCGTCGGGCAGGCCGACCCGCATCGAGAGCGAGGGGATGGCCACCACGAGCAGGGCGGCCACGCTCACCAGCACCGTCACCACGGCCCGCACCATCGACATCGGCTTGGCCGGGGCGGCGCGGTGCTGCTCATGGCCCACGTTCGCGCGACCGCGCTTGGTGAGCACGCGCATCCCGAGCAGCCCGAGCAGGGCCGGGGTGAGGCTGATGGCGATCAGCACGGCCACGGCCACGCACACGGCGCCCACGGTTCCCATCAGGCCGAGGAACGGCACGCCGGTCACGTTGAGCGCGAGCAGCGCGACGATGACGGTCGATCCGGCGAACACCACGGCGTTGCCCGAGGTGCCGTTGGCGAGCCCGATCGACTCGCGCACCTCCGCGCCCTGCAGCAGTTGCTTGCGGTGCCGGTTCACGATGAAGAGCGAGTAGTCGATGCCGACCGCGAGCCCCAGCATGACGCCGAGCACGGGGGTGACCGACGACATCTGCACGATGCCCGAGAAGGCGAGCGAGGCGGTGACCCCGATGCCCACTCCCACGATCGCGGTCACGAGCGGCAGGGCGGCGGCGAGGATCGAGCCGAGCACCACGAGCAGCACGACGGCCGCGATCACCACGCCCACCACCTCGCCGACGCCGAGGATCTCGGGCACACCCTGGGCGATGTCGGTCGAGAACGCCACATCGACGCCGGCGATCGGGGTGGCCTCGAAGTGGTCGACCACGGCCTGCTTCGACTCCTCGGGCAGCTCAAGGCGCGGCACGGTGAAGGCCACGTTCACGAGCGCCGCTGAGCCGTCTTCGGAGACCAGGCGGATGCCCTGGGCCAGCTGCATGAGTTCGGCGCCCTGGTCGAGCTGGGCCTTCTGCGCATCCAGCTTCGCCTGCTGGTCGGCCAGCGTCTGCTTCTGCGCGTCGAGCTGCGCCTGCTGCGCGTCGAGGGCGGCGATCGCCTCGGCGGGGGCGCCGGCCGCGACGGCCTGTGCCCGGGCCGCGTCGAGCTGGCCCTGCCCGGCGGTCAGCTGGGCGGAGCCGGCGTCGAGCTGCGCCTGGCCGTCGGCGATCTTCGTTCGGCCGTCGGCGATCTGCGCGGCCTGGTCGGCGCGCTGCTGCTCGGTGGTGAAGGGGTCGTTCACGGCCGAGACGTCGGGCAGGCCCGTGGCGTCGGCCACCTCCGCACTGATCTGGGCCTTCTGCGAGTCGCTGAGCGCCGAGCCGTCGATGGTCGAGAACACCACGGTTCCCGAGGCGCCGCTGAAGTCGGGCAGCTTCTGGGCGAGCTCGTCGAGCACGGCGCCCGAGGCGGTGCCCGGAATGTCGAAACTCGAGGTGAGGGCCTTGCCGCCGAGCAGGAACGCGCCCACGGCGAGCACCAACAGCACCACCCAGGTGATGATCACGGGAACGGCGCGGCGGGCGGCGAAGTGCCCGAGGCGGTAGAGGAGCTCTGCCATGACATGGCCTCTCGAGGGAGAACGGGAGTGGGGATCGTCGCGGAGCGCCGTTGGCCGCGCATTCATAATACGCAACGCACCGTCTCGCGGTTTGCCAGGGCCGGGCTCTAGCATGAACGGATGACCGAGAACCGGCGGGGCCCCGCGCGCAGCGAGCGCGCCCGCGTCGCCATCCTCGAGGCCACGGCCCGCATCTTCGCGGCCCGCGGCTACGACCACCTCACCATGGAGGGCATCGCCGCCGAGGCCAAGGTGAGCAAGCAGACCATCTATCGCTGGTGGCCCGACCGCGGCGCCCTCGTGGCCGACTGCCTGATCGAGAACATGCTGCTGCCGGGTGACTTCGTGCCGCCCGACACCGGCGATCTGCGGGCCGACCTCACCAGCTGGCTCGACGGCCTCTTCGACTTCACGGCGCAGCCCGGCGGCGAGTCGATCATGCGCTCGCTCATCGCCGCCGGAGCGGAGAACGCCGAGGTCGGCCGGCGCCTCAACGAGGCGATGGGGGTCACCACCGTGCTCGTCGGGCGCCTGCGCCGAGCGGTCGGCACCGGCGAGCTCCGCGCCGACGCGCCCTTCGAGGAGATCAGCGAGGCCCTCATGGGCGCCTTCATCGTGCGGGCCCTCACCCGGGCGCCCTCCAGCCCCGGGGTCACGGGCCGCCTCGTGACCGCCGTGCTCGGCCCGGCTGCCTGAGGCGCACCGACCGAGGCGATCAGTCGAAGGTCACGACCACCTTGTCGGCCGCGCCCGGAGTCGACGCCGTGGTGAGCGCATCCTGAACCCGTTCGAAGGGGAAGCGGTCGCTGATGATGAGCTGGTACTTCTCCCAGTTCGCCACGATGTCGTGGGTGACCTCGAAGATCTCGGTGGGATAGCCCATCGCCATGACGATGGTGAGCTCGGCGCTCAGGATGTCGCCCAGGTCGATCTCGACCGGCTTCTTGTGCACGGCGACGACACCGAGGGTGGCGCCGGACTTGGCGATCTCGAGCGCGGTCTTCACCACGGCGGGCGCGCCGGCGGCGTCGAGGAAGATGTCGGTGTCGGGCTTCTGCTTGCCGCGGCGCGACGGGCCGGCACCCTGCAGGGCGATCAGGCGTTCGAGCACGTCCTCCTCGGCCGAGTTGACGACCCCGTCGGCGCCCACCTGCAGGGCCTTCTCGAGGCGTGAGGGGATGACGTCGACCACGACGACGCTCTCGACCCCGAGTGACTTGTAGCCGATGGCCGCACCGAGGCCGATGGGACCCGCGCCGAACACCACGACCTTGCTGCCCGGGCCGGGCTTCGTGCGGTTCACGGCGTGGCGCGCCACCGCCATCGGCTCGTTGAGCGCGGCAACCTCGAACGGGATGTGGTCGGGCACGATCGCGAGGCTCGTGCCGAGCACCGCGTTCTCGATCAGCAGGTGGTCGGCGAGCGCGCCCGTGGCGCCCCCGTTGCCGATCACCCCGCTCGGGGCGGCCATCGGGTTGATCACCACGCGCGCGCCCACCGGGATGCCGTCGACCTCGGCGCCGACCCGCACGACCTCGCCGGCGGGCTCGTGCCCGAGCGGCGTGGCCCCTTGGCGGGGCGGGATGCCGCCGATCGAGACGTAGAACCCGTCCGAACCGCAGATGCCGCAGGCCTTCATCTTCACCAGCACGTCGTTCGGCCCGACCTCGGGCTCCGGAGCCTCCACGACCGCGGTCTCGCCGACACCGGTCACCATCGTCACGCGCATGAGCGCATCCTCTCTCTCGTCGCGTTAAAACTAGCCGATCGGCTAGTTTAGGACAAGACCGGCGTACACTTCACAGCATCGAAGGAGGCGAGATGGGCCGACCACCGGCCGCCCAGCAGGGCGAGAGCCGCAAGCGCCTGCTCGACGCCGCCCTGGCGCTGTTCGCCGCCCACGGGATGGGCGGCACCTCGCTGCAGATGATCGCCGACCACCTCGGCGTGACGAAGGCGGCGGTCTACCACCAGTTCAATTCGAAGGCCGAGATCGTGGTCGCGGCCGCGGCGCCCGCGCTCGGGCAGATCGAGCAGGCGGTGTCGGCCGCCGAGGCCGCACCGGACGCGCGCGACGGGTTCGAGGCCATGCTGGACGGCCTCGTCGAACTCGTGCTCGACCACCGCGCCTTCGCCGCCTCGCTGCAACGCGACGGTGAGATCGGCCGCCTGCTCGAAGAGCACGCCCGCTTCCTCTCGCTGAAGTCCCGGATGGACCGCCTGCTCATCGGCGAGAACCCGGCACCGGATGCGCGGGTCGCGCTCGCGACGGCCGGCGGCGGCCTCATGGTGGCCGGCATCGACCGCGCGCTCGCCGACATCGACCGCGAGACCCTCCGGCGCGTGCTGCGCGCCTCGGCGCGGGCGACGCTCGAGCCGTACGCACCGGCTGCGACCACCGGCGCGACCGGCCCCGGAGACGGCCGCCCGGCCGCCCTACCGCGTTCGCAGTAGGACCGGATCATCCCGCGGAGGGATTCGCGCGGTGTCCGATGCGACGAGGCTGGAGGCACACGACGGCACCCGAGCAGAAGGAACGACGATGACGGCCACGGCCACCACGACCAGCTCCACCCCCGGCGAGAGCGCGGGTGCCGCGCCGCTGCAGTGGAACTCGCCCGAGGCGAAGCTCTGGGTGGCGACGCGGGCCGGCGAGTTCGCGGGCTTCGTGGAGTTCGGCGAGGGGCACTACCGCGTCACCGACGGTCTCGGCGCCGAGATCGGCACCGCCGCGACCCTCCGGGACGCCAAGAGCGTGCTCACGCCCGGCAGCGCGCCGCACCCGGCAGCGGTGGCGGTGGCGGGTGCGGCGCATCCTGGACAGGCGCACAGCGACGACTCCCCCACCGGCCGCGCGACCGGCATGGAGTCGATGCGCCCGCCTCGGCGCGAGGCCCTTCTCGCCGCCGTCGCCACCGGCTTCGGCATCGCCGCGCTGAGCGGCGCGCTCCTCGCCCTGGGCGTGCTGCACCTCTGAGCTCGGGGCCACCAGCCCGCCCACCCCGCCCCCGACGGCGGTTCGCCCTGGGGCGCCCTGGCCCCGGCGCGCCCCGCGTGGCCCCTGTGACGGGATGCCCCGCGTGGCTATTGTGGAGTCATGGACGACGCGAAGCGCACGGTGGACGACCCCGACGACCGGGCCGATTCCGGCGCGGGCGAGGAGGTCGACTCCTTCGACCGCGACCTCGAGGCGAAGATCCACACCTACATCGCCGCCGCCACGCCCACCGACGGGCCCGCGCCCGGCGCCTGATCGCACGCCTGCCCCGCCGTCCCGCGGGTCAGGCCGCTCGCAGGAACGGCTCCTGGTGGTAGCCGGAGGCGTCGAGCACCGCCACGGTGGACTCCGGCACCTCGATGAAGGCGCCCGGCAGGTCGGTGAGCGGCTCCGAGACGATGACCCGGGCATTCGCCCCGAACACCCTCAGCCGGTCCAGGTCGGGGTAGGTGGCCCGCAGCGTGTCCATCTCCTCTGAGTAGAACAGCGTGCGTGAGCGGTGCTCGGTCGAGTAGCGGAACGCCCAGATCCTCGAGCCGTCGGTCACCGCGAAGGTCCCCTGCACGGGGTTGGGGATGCTGAGCGCCCGGCCGATGCGCTCGACCTCGCGGATCGCCTCCGCCATCGCCCCCACGGGGTCGGTGCGGAGCCCGAGGGTCAGCGCGAGGTAGAACATCGCCTCGGAATCAGTGGTGCCGTGCACGGCAGGGAACAACGCCGGGTCGATGCCGAGCATGATGTCGCGCTTCATCAGCCCGAACTCCCGCAGCGCGCCGTTGTGCATGAACAGCCAGTTCTCGTGCCGGAACGGGTGGCAGTTGGTCTGCTGGATGGGCGGCCCCGCGGCCGCGCGCACGTGGGCGAAGAAGAGCGGGCTGTGGATGGCATGGGCCAACTCGCGCAAGTTCTCGTCGTGCCACGCCGGTTCCACGCTGCGGAAGAACGCCGGTGCCGCCCCGGGGACTCCCCCGGCCGGATACCAGCCGATCCCGAAGCCGTCGCCATTCACCGTCTCCTTGCCCATCGGCGAGTGAAGCGACTGGGCCACGAGCGAGTGCTGCGTCTCGAGGATCAGGGTTCCGGGGGTCAGGGGTTCTCCCGCGTAAGCCAGCCAACGGCACATCCGGCCACCTCCTCGCAGGCATCCGGATGCCCGCATCGGCTTCACGCCGACCTTACGCCCGCCGGGGCCCCTCGGCCAGAGCCGGTGCGGGAGCAGCGCGGGCACGGAGTAGCCTCGGGATCATGGCGGTGCACCGGATCGTGATCGAGCTCGAGATCGACGTCGAGGACGAGGACGCGTTCAAGGACGCGCAGATCGTCGACATGGATCCGCGCTCGATGTCGCTCTCCGACGCCGACGACGCGTCGGTCACCCGCATGGTGACCGCGGCCGTGCTCTTCGACGTGCACTGGCGCCGGCGCGGCACGAACCCCACGCTCGCCTCGAGCGGCTGGCGGGTGCGCGGTGCCGACGGGCGATACCTCGAGCACGTGCTCCCCGCCGCGCCCGCCGGCCCGGACGAGGCCTCGCCGTCGGCCGGCCCCGGCGAGTAGGCGGAGTATCCCATGGCCGGGGACGACGCCTCGCTCACCATCGCCGGCGAGCGCTACGAGCTCGCCGTGGCCGACGACTTCGCGGGCCCGCGGGTCGACGAGGGGCTCTGGCTCGACCACTACCTGCCGCACTGGACGACGGCCGAACGCTCCGCGGCCCGCTACGACCTCGGCAGCGAGGGTCTGCAGTTGCGCATCGACGCCGACCAGCCCGCCTGGCGGGCCGAAGACGGCCGGATGCGCGTGTCGAACATCCAGAACGGCGCCTTCTCGGGCGACGCCGGCTCGGAACGCGGAACGCATAGGCACACCGCCGGCCTGCTCGTGCGCACCCCTGTTCCCATTCGGCGGCCGTGGACGCCGCTCGCCGGGTACGTGGAGGCCACCCTCCGCGCACCGGCCGACCCGGGCTGCATGCTCGCGATCTGGCTCGTGGGCTTCGAGGAGTCGGGCCCGGCCGACTCCGGCGAGATCACGATCGCCGAGCTCTTCGGTGAGCGCATCGCCCCGGAGCGCTCGACGGTGCGCTGCGGGGTGAAGGCGGTCAACGACCTGCGGCTGGTCACCGACGTGGCCGACATCGAGCTGCCGATCGACGCCACCGCCGCTCACCGCTACGGCGCCGCCTGGAACGCCGAGCGTGTGCACCTGCTCGTCGACGGCGAGGTGGTGCGCACTCTCGACCAGGGTGTCGGCTACCCCCTGCAGCTCATGATCGACCTCTTCGAGTTCCCTGCGACCGAGGAGCGCCCACCCGCCGCCTACCCGAAGACCGCGCTCATCCAGAGCGTGCGCGCCTACCGCCGCTCCGACCCCCAGCAGGATTCCCCTCTCTGAAGCCCCCTCCCGTGCCCGGGTTACTGCTTCTGCTCGCGCCAGGCGCGTTCGAAGGGCAGGCGCCAGGCGTGCGGCGCGATCATCTGGTGGATGGCGTTCGGGCCCCAGGTTCCGGGTGCGTAGATCTTCACGGGTGGCGGGTCGTCGAGCAGCGGCTGCGAGATCTCCCAGAGGCGCTCGATGCCCTCCGCGGTGGTGAACAGCGTGTGGTCTCCGCGCATGGCATCCAGGATGAGGCGCTCGTAGGCCTCGAGCACGTCGCCGGCCCGCTCGTGGTCGTGCAGGGCGAACTGCATCGAGAGCTTGTCGAGCTTCATGCCGGGCCCGGGGCGCTTGCCGTAGAACGACAGCGACACCTTCGAGCGGTCGGCGAGATCGAAGGTCAGGTGGTCGGGCCCGGACCGCCCCACGCCCGAACCCGCCGGGAACATCGACTTCGGCGGCTCGTTGAAGGCGATCGAGATGATGCGCTGCCCCTCCGCGAGCTTCTTGCCGGTGCGCAGGTAGAACGGCACTCCGGCCCAGCGCCAGTTGTCGATCTCGGCCTTCAGCGCCACGAAGGTCTCGGTGTCCGACTCGGGCGAGACGCCGGGCTCGTCGCGGTAGCCGCCGTACTGGCCTCGGATGACGTTGGCCGGGTCGAGCATCCGCATCGAGCGGAACACCTTGTTCTTCTCCTCCGAGATGGCCCGCGGCTCGAGCGCCGTCGGCGGCTCCATGGCCATGAAGGCGAGGATCTGGAACAGGTGCGTCACCACCATGTCCTTGAACGCCCCCGTCGACTCGTAGAAGCCGGCCCGGCGGTCCAGCCCCAGCGTCTCGGGCACGTCGATCTGCACGTGGTCGATGAAGTTGCGGTTCCAGATCGGCTCGAACAGGCCGTTCGCGAAGCGGAACGCGAGGATGTTCTGGGCCGGCTCCTTGCCGAGGAAGTGGTCGATGCGGAAGATCTGGCGCTCGCTGAAGGTCTCGTGCAGCTTCGCGTTCACCTCGATGGCGGTCGTCAGGTCGGTGCCGAACGGCTTCTCCATGATGATGCGGCTGCGCTCCACGAGCTTCGCGTCGCCGAGCGTCTTCACCGCGGCGAGCGCCGCCCGGGGCGGCACGCTCAGGTAGTGCAGCAGCCGCGCCTGCTCGCCCAGCTCCTTCTGCGCGGCCCGCACCGCCTTCGCGAGCGCCGCGGGCCCCTCCTCGGACTTCACATAGGTGATGCACGAGGCGAACTCGGTGAGCTGCTCCGGTGTCAGCGGCCGGCTGCTGAACTCCGCACAGGCGGCGACGGCATGATCGCGGAACGACTCCACGGTGTAGTCCTCGAGACTCGTGCCGACGACCCGGATGCTCGGGGCCAGCGAGGAGAGGATGAGATGGGCGAGACCGGGCAGAAGCTTGCGCTTGGCCAGGTCGCCGGCGGCCCCGAACAGCACGATCACGTGCGGGGCGATGGTGGCGCTGAGGTCGAACTCGTCGACGTCGTCGATGGCGGGGCTCACGTGCCGATCCTGGCAGCGGCGGCGCACGCCGTGGGCATCGGCGGCCACTCTTCACGAGCCCGTAACACCCCCGAAAAGCGCCCCCGCAGCACCGCCCGGCTCCGCTGGTGTTCCCCCCCATGTCGCGGAACCCCTTCGTCGTGCTCGGTGCGGTGTTCCTCGGTGTGCTCGTGCTGGCCGGCGGCCTCTTCCTCCTGGTCGGGCAGGACTCGACGCCGTCACCCTCGGGCGGATCCGCGGCAGCGCAGGGGCCGGCGCCGTCGGGCCCTGCGCGCACCAGCGACGAGGCCGTGTCGTTCGCGATCTCCGACGGCGCCTTGGTGCCCGATCCCAGCGGGCCGCAACAGGATGCGGCCACGCAGGCCGCCGCCGACGCGTACTGGGCGCGGTTCTCCCTGATCGCCGGTGACGCGGCCGCGAGCGTCACCGCCTTCTCGCTCTACGACGACCCCGACGACACCTCCGAGGCCTCCGTCGCCCGCGACGACGGCACGGCGTCCGCCTGGGACCTCCAGGTGAACGCGGCCTGGGCCGCCGACTCCGGCGAGCTCGATCACACCCTCGTGCACGAGTTCGGCCACCTGCTCTCCCTCTCCCCCGCCGACGTCGCGGAGGTGACGGGCGCCTGCCCGACGCTGCAGCTCAGCGAGGGATGCGCGCGGCCCGGCTCGGCGATCGCCGCGTTCCAGGAGCGGTTCTGGTCGGGACTCGACGTCGGCACCCCGGGCGGTACGCCCTCCGACTCGGAGGTCACCGCGTTCTACCAGGCCAACGGCGGTTCCGACTCCTTCGTGAGCGAATACGCCGCCACCAACCTCACCGAGGACGTCGCCGAGAGCTGGGCCGCGTATGTGCTGTCGGCGACCCCGGGCTTCAGCTACCGCGACGCCTCCGGCTCGGCGGTGTGGTCGCAGAAGGTCCGTTTCTTCGACGGGTTCCCGGCGCTGGTGTCCGAACGCGAGCGCATCCGCGGTGCCCTCGGTCTCTGATGCGGCGGCTCGGGTCGGCTCGGCCGCCGGCCGCCTCAGCCGAGGTAGGCCTTGCGCAGCGTCTCCGGTTCGTCGAGGAGGCGCGCGGCGGCGCCGCTGTAGGTGACGTGGCCGCTCGTGATGACCAGCGCATCCGACGAGATCTCGAGGGCGAGCTGCGCGAACTGCTCGACCAGCAGCACACCGACCCCGGTGGCCGCGAACTCCTGCACCACGGGCAGCAGCCGCAGGAAGACCACAGGCGCGAGCCCGAGCGACATCTCGTCGATCAGCAGCACCTTCGGCCGGGCGGCGAAGGCGCGGGCGAGCACCACCATCTGCTGCTCGCCGCCGGAGAGCAGCGCGGTGGGCGCATCGAGCCGCTTCTCCAGCTCGGGGAAGTACTCGAGCGTGCGGTCGATCGTCACGCGATCGCGCGACGCGACCTGGAGGTTCTCGCGCACGGTGAGCGACGGGAAGATCGCCCGACCCTGCTCCACGTGCACGATGCCGAGCTTCGCCCGCCTGCGCCGCGAGAGCCTGGTGATGTCCACCCCGTCGAAGGTGGCCGTGCCCGCGCGGGCCTGGATGACGCCCGAGATCGACTCGAGAAGGCTCGTCTTGCCCGCGCCGTTCGGCCCCACCACCGCGGTGATGGATCCGGGCACCACCGCGAGCGACACGTGCGAGATAACCGGCCCGATCCCGCGACTGACCGTGAGGTCGTCGAGCACGAGCGTGTCAGGGGCTCCGCTGTTCACAGCATCTCCGTCTCTCCCATGTAGGCCTTGAGCACCTCGGGGTCGTTCATCACGGTCTCCTGGTCGCCGCTCGCGAGCACCTCGCCGAAGTTGAGCACGGTGATGCTGCCGCAGACGCTCCGCACCAGGTCGAGGTCGTGCTCGATGATGAGGATGCTCGTGCCGTAGCGCGCCGGGATGAGCCGCAGCCGCTGCCCGAACGCCACGTGCTCCTCGTGCGAGAGGCCGGCCGCGGGCTCGTCGAGCACGAGCAGGCGCGGTTTCGCGGCCAGGTTCGCGGCCACCTCCACGAGGCGGCGGGTGCCGACGTCGACGTTGGCGATGCGGGTGGCCGCCGGCGGGCATCCTAAGAACTCGAGCACCTCGGCGGTCTCGGCGGCCGTGGCCCGGCCCCGGGAGATGAAGGTGACGAAGTCGCCCACGGTGAGGCTCGGCGGCACACGGTCCTGCTGGAAGGTGCGGCGCAGCCCGAGCCGCGCACGGCGGTGCGGCGGGAGCCCGTCCAGCGTGTCGCCGCCGAGCCGCACCGTGCCCTCGTGCTGCGGCAGGAACCCGGCGACCGCGTCGACGAAGGTCGACTTGCCGGCGCCGTTCGGCCCGATCAGCCCGACGATCGTCCCCTCCTCCACGGTGAGGTCGACGTTCTGCAGCGCCTTCACCTGGCCGAACGTCACCGAGAGTCCGCTGACGGTGAGCAAGGCACGCGGCGCGCGGTCCCGCGCGGGCGCGGCGGCGAGCGCCCCGGCGAACTCCTCCTCGCCGAGCGGAACGAGCCCCGACTCGGCGGCGACTCCCGCTGCCTGCAGCCGGCGCCGCCGCCGGCGGGTCACGGCGTTCCGGAGGTCCTGGCCGAGGTTCGAGTTGGTGGTGAGGGCCTGGATGCCGAGGGCGCCGAACACGACGAAGCCCCAGTCCTGCGGAATCCCCACCCGCTTGAGCAGCTCGGGGATGAGCACCCACAGGATGCCGCCGAACAACGCCATCTCGAGCAGGTACGACCCCGACACGATCGCGAGCACGTAGAGCGCGAGCGACTGGATGGTGTTGAATCCGGCGGGGTACGCCGTGCCCACCTGTCCGGCGATGAGCCCGCCCGCGATGCCGGCGATCGCCGCGCTCACGGCGAAGGCCGAGAGCTTCGAGAGCCGCACGCTCGTGCCGGCCGAGGCCGTGCCACGCTCGGAGAACGCGACCGAGCGCCATCCGCTGCCGAACCGGCTCTTCTGCAGGAAGTGCACGGCCACCGCGATCACCACGAGCACGATGGCGCAGAACACGAAGAAGCCGCGGTCGTCGGCGAAGCCCTCGGGGCGCGGCACCTTCGTGCCCTGGGGCGCCCCCGGGAACTGCGTCTTGAGCAACGTCGCATCCGCCGCCGCCGCGAAGCCGAGGGTGACGACGGCGAGGTTCACGCCGCGCAGCCGGAGCGCCGGCAGCCCGATCACGACACCGGCGAGGCCGGCCACCACGCCACCCACGATCAGCCAGAGGAGGTACCCGCCCGGCACCTGGAGCACCGTGAACAGCGACACGATCCACGCGCCCACGGCGGCGAAGGTGAGCTGGCAGAGCGCGATCATGCCGGCGGTGCCGGTGACGATGCCGAGGCCGATCAGCGCGATCGTCGCCACGATCGCCGTGATGGCGAGATAGACGAGGTAGTTCGGCAGCAGGGCACCGAGGGCGAGGAAGACGAGCAGGGCGAGCGCCCCGTAGACGAACGGCGACAGCCGCCGGGAGCGGAAGACGCGGTCAACGAGCGGCATCCCACACCTCCTTTCGCTGGTTCCAGAGCAGGAAGACGACGATGAGCACGAGCGGGATCCAGTCGCGCACGAGTGACAGCTCGGGGAACTGCGCGGTGGCGCCCTGGATCATTCCGAGCGCGAGGCCGCCGATGACGGCGAGGTCGAGGCGACGGAAGCCGCCGAGCAGCGCCGCCGCTGAGGCGGGGATGACGAGCAGGGAGAGCGAGGCGGCGTCGCTGGTCTGCGTGGGCGCCACGATGGCGATCGCCACGGCCACGATCAGCCCGGTGACCAGCCACACCCCGATGGCGAAGGGCTTCACCGGCACACCCATCAGTTCGGCCGCGACGGGTCGGTCGGCGATCGCCCGCAGGCTCATGCCGACGCCGGTCTTCGAGAGCACGATCTTCGCGGCGATCGCCACGGCCACGGCGAGCACGACCATCACGACGGTGACCTGGCTCACCACCACGCCGCCGACCTCGAAGGCCGGGCCGGGGAAGACCGCCCGGAACGTCTTGGGCTTCGTGCCGAACAGGATGTACGACATCGAGATGAGCAGCAGCAACGACGCCACGGTCACGGCCGAGCGCGCGCTGATGGAGGCTTCGGGGAGCCAGGTGGCGATGATCCAGCCGATCACCCCCGACAGCACCACGCCGCAGAGGATGCCGAGCATCACGGCGAGCCACTGCGGCACGTGGGCGTCGGCGAAGGTCACCGCGATGAACGCTCCGAACATGCCGATGGCCGCCTGGGAGAAGTTGATGACCTTGACGAGTTGCGCCATGAGAGTGAGGCACACGGCGACGACGGCGTAGACGCCGCCTGCCGCCAGCCCGGCGAGTGCGCCCTGCAGCATGTTCCTGCCTTCCGTCGGTGGGGGGTGAGCGGATGCGAGGGGCCGGGTCTGCCGGCCCCTCGCATCCGGTGGTCGCTACTTGCTGAACGACGCGGCGGTCACCCAGGTGGAGGCCGCATTGCTCCAGGTGGTCTCGCCCGGCTTGATCACGATCGGCCAGCCGGCCGTGTTCGACGAGTGCGAGCTGCCGGGGCCGAACAGCCACGGCGTGCCCGCCATCGCGTTCTCGTAGCCGGCGCTCTGGGCCTTGAAGGCCGCCGTCACCGTCTCGCGGGTGATGTCGCCGGTCATCGACTTGAGCATCTCGATGAAGTGCGTGGCGGCCAGGTAGCCGCCCTGCGCGAAGGAGGTCAGCGGCACGTCGTGCTTCTGCATCAGGGCGCTCCAGTCGCTGTTCGCTGCGTTCGAGCTGTCGGTGTACGGCGCGAACTCGGCTGGCACGTAGACGCCCTTGCCCACGAAGGTCGCCGCGTCGGCGAACTGCGCGGAGTAGGCGGAGGTGAGGAAGAGGAAGGTCATGTCGTTCATCCCCTGCGCCTCGGCCGCCTTGAGCACGCCGGCGGCGTCGGGTTCGACACCGTTGGAGTAGATGGCGTCGCAGCCGGCCTCCTTCGCCTTGATGACGTAGGGCGTGTAGTCCGAGCCGCCGTAGGGCACGGTGTCGTCGAGCATCGCGAAGTCCTGGCCGGTCGCCTTGGTCCAGGCGTCGAACGCGGCTTGGTAGGCGGCGCGGGTGGAACCCGCGATCTCGAGGAGCCCGCAGATCTTCTTCAGGCCCAGCGTCTGCGATCCGTAGCTCAGGGTGAGCTGCGTGTCGAGGTAGGGGCCGGCGTTCGTCGGCGAGATGTTGGGCGTGCTGAAGCAGAACGGGTCGACGCCGGTGCCCTGCACCGAGACGATGCCGTTCTTCTCGTAGTAGCCGGAGTTCACCTCGCAGTCGAGCAGGCTGGCGGAGCCCACGAGGGCCACCGCGTTGGTGCTCTCCACCGCGTCGCGAGCCGCCGAGGAGGCGGCGGAGGGGTCGCCCTTGTCGTCGAGGGCGGTGTACTGGATGGGGCGGCCGTTCAGCCCACCCGACGCGTTGAACTCGTCGAAGACCGCCTGGGCCGCGGCCGAGGCCTCGGGGAACGTCGCGGCGCCGCTCAGCGCGTTGACCGAGGCGACCACGATGGGGTCGCCGGTGGCTGTGGATCCGCTCCCGCTGCTGCCGGAGCATCCGGCCAGCACCAGGGCGCTGCCCGCCGTGATCGCCGCGATGGCGATGGTGCGCTTGGAAATTCGCATCTGCGTTACCTCTCGGACTTCCGTGCGGGACCTCGATGTCCCGCATCGGCACTGCTCGGCTGCAAGAGCCTGGTTCACAGTAAGGACGGCGGTCGCGGGGCGGTTTGTCAGCGAGGGCACACGTCTTGACTCTCCGCGAAGGCTCCGGGGGCACAGCCGGCGGAGTCGGGGCCTCCGGTGGCGGGCTCGCGCGCCGCCGCGTCGAGCACGGCCGTGTCGGCGATCTGCTCGAATCGCACCGCCCGCCCGTTCTCGAAGTGCCACACGTGCGCCACCCGGGCCTCGAAGGCCCTCCCGGTGCGGTGGTCGGTGCCGGAGTAGGTGCCGAGCGCCACCACAGTGCCGGCGGCCGCCACGATCTCGTCGACGGCGAGGGCGAAGCCGTCCCACTCCTCGCGGAGGGCGGTGAACACGTGATCGACCACGGCCTGCGGCCCCACGTAGGTGCCGGCGATCGGCGATCCCGCCGCCTCCACCCAGACGATGGCCGGGTCGAGCAGGGCGAGCACGGCATCCCAGTCTCCCGTCTCGAAGCCGGCGTAGTGGGCTTCGACGGCCTCCTGCTCGCTCGGCATCCCCGGGCCTCAGACCGGCTGTACGTCGGGGTACGCGACGGCACCGAGCGGGTAGATGTGGCCGCCGGCGCGCGAGTGCTCGGCGCGCCCCTCGGCGGTGAGGCCCAGGAAGACGCCGGTGGTGCGCAGCTCGTAGCCGAGATCGTGCAACCAGACGCTCGCCACCGCGATCTTGAACTCGCGGAAGCAGAACAGGTAGAGGCCGTGGTCGAACCGCCACACGGTGGAACGGTCGACGTCGCCGTGCCCTCGCTGCACGCCCTGCAGGCACTGCCACATGTAGCGCTCCGACGACATGTACGTGTGCTCGTAGAGGTGGTCGGGGCTGTAGCGGTAGACGTTGCGCCTGCCGATGAGGTCCCGCGACGGCGCGGGCGCGTCGCCGCGCGGCGCGGAGGCGGGTCCCGACTCGGTGGCGGTCAGTACGGCCGCCCGGAACGACTGCGTCACCCGCGGTTCGCCGTCGGCGGCCGACTCCTCGACGCTCCGGATGCGCGAATGCGCCACGAGGGCGCGGTTCGTCGCCGTCGACCAGACGAGGGTCACGGCCTCGCTCTCGCGGCTCATGAGCTCCAGGTTCACGAACACGACGCCGGGGCGCACCTGCACGGCGTCGTAGGGGTCGGTGGCCGGCGACGACCCGGTGACGCCGGGCTGCGACCACGACCAGTGCGCCGATCCGCCGTCGCCGAAGTCGAGGGTGAGCGATCCGCCGTCGTCGAGCGCGAGCTCGAGGCGCCGGCCGGCCAGGTCGAGCGGCGGCAGCCGATAGGCGTCGATGCCGTCGGCGAACTCGTCGTAACTGCGCCACTCGTCGCCTGCCGCGTCGAGGCGTTCGGAGATGTCGGCCATGAGGATCCCTTCGTCGCGATCGGTCGATGCGCCCAGCCTCCCGGAGCACCGTGCGGCGCGGTTGTCAGGCGGGGAACGTCGATTGTCTGAGAGCGAACAGATGCCCCATGCACGCTCGTGCTCTGACACGGTGAACGGAGGATCTCAGAGAGGAGACGCAGGATGATCGAACGTCCGGATGTGATCGTGGTGGGGGCGGGCTCGGCAGGATCGGTGCTGGTGCGCCGGCTGGTCGACGCCGGCCGCAGCGTCGTGCTGCTGGAGGCCGGCGGCCGCGACACGAATCCTGCGATCCACGACCCGGCCAGGCTCGGCGAGATCTGGCACAGCGCCGACGACTGGGACTACTTCACGGTGCCGCAGGAGCACGCGGCCGGCCGACGGCTGCACCTCCCCCGCGGCAAGGTGCTCGGCGGCTCGCACGCCCTCAACGCCATGATCTGGGTGCGCTGCGCCCCGCAGGACTTCGACCACTGGGCCTCCCTCGGCAACGAGGGCTGGGCCTGGGCCGACGTGCTGCCGGTCTACAAGCAGATCGAGAACTGGCACGGCGCTCCCTCGGATCTGCGGGGCACCGAGGGCTTGCTCGACGTCACCACCTACGATCTCGACCCCATCCAGCAGTCCATCCTCGAGGCGGCCGTGCAGAGCGGGGTGCCCGAGAATCCCGACTACAACGGAGAGAGCCTCGACGGAGTCTCGAAGGAACAGGTCACCGTGCGTGATGGCAGGCGTCTCAGCACCTGGCTGGCCTATGCGCAGCCGGTGCTCGAGAGCCCGCTGCTCGAGGTGCGCACAGGCGCCTGGGTGCATCGGCTGCTGCTCGAGGGCACCCGCGTGGTCGGGGTCGAGTACGAGCAGGACGGGTCGGTGCAGCAGCTCTTCGCTGACGAGGTCGTGCTCGCGGCCGGCGCGATCGATTCGCCGCGCGTGCTGTTGCGCAGCGGCATCGGCCCGGCCGAGGAGCTGCGCGAGCTCGGCTTCGACGTGGTGGTCGACCTGCCGGGCGTCGGCCAGAACCTGCACGACCATCTGCTGAGCCCCGTGATCTTCTCGACCGAGCGGCCGATCGATCCGCCCACGCCGGGCAACGGCATCACCCAGACCCACTTGTTCTGGCGCAGCCGGCCCGAGCTCGAGCTGCCCGACACGCAGCCCATCCACTTCAGCGTGCCGATGTACGAACCGTGGATGACCGGGCCCGCGTCAGGGTTCACCCTTATGGGCGGCATCGTGGCGCCGAAGGCGCGCGGCCGGCTGACCCTCGCCGGCTCCGACCCGCACGCCGAGGTGCTCATCGACATCAACGCGCTCGGGCACGACGACGACCTCGCCTCCCTCGAGGCCAGCGTGCGCCAGGTGCGCGAGATCGGCCGGGCCGCGGCCCTCGCCGAGGGCTGGGGCGCCGCCGAGATCTACCCGGGCCCGGAGGCCGACGACGATGACGCGCTGCGCGACTACGTGCGCCGCACGGCGATCACGTACCACCACCAGGTCGGCACCTGCAAGATGGGCGTCGACGAACTCGCCGTGGTGGACCCCCGGCTGCGGGTGCACGGCGTGACGGGGCTCACCGTCGCCGACGCCTCGATCATGCCGCGCATCACCACCGGCAACACGAACGCCCCGGCCGTACTGATCGGCGAGATGGCCGCGCGCTTCCTGCTCGGCTGACCGGTGTGCGGATGCCCGTCGAGGCATCCGCACACCGGCTGCGACCGGGAGCGCAGAGGGGGCCGGCGCGCAGATCGCG
>NZ_JBCEBO010000003.1:0-475220 GCF_049472555.1 Herbiconiux sp. 11R-BC
AGCGGGAACACGAAGCAGAGTGCGAAGAACACGATCGCCGGAACGAGCAGCCCCCACKGMKCGSGASGGCTCCGGCCGGCGCGGCCCGATGGTCGGTGAGGTCACTTGCCGGCGACGGCGTCGCTCAGCGCCTGCTGGGCGCTCACCCCGTTGACCGTGGCGTTCTGGATGGCCGTCACGTACTGCTGCTGGAGCGTGTTCCAGTCGGTGCCGAGCGTCGCGGTGTTCACCGCCGTGGGGACGGCGTCGACGAACGGCTTCGCACCGGGAACCTTCTCGACGAAGCTCGCCTGAGCGCTCGTGAGCGCGGGGATGTAGCCACCCTGCACCGCCGTCTCGAGCTGGTTCGCCTCCGAGGCGCGGCAGCTCACGAGCGCCGCCGCGGCCTGGGCCTTGTTCTGGTCGGACTGCGCGGCGACCCCGTAGGCGTAGCCGAGCAGGCCCACCTTCGGGTCTCCGCCGGCCTTCAGGGTGGGGAACGGTGCGATTCCGTAGTCGAAGGAGGTGTCGGTCACCAGCTGCCACGGACCGGTGACGGTGATCGCCGCCTTGCCGCCCGTCCACTGGTCGGTGGCGTCCCAGCCCCAGTTCACGAACTCCTTCGAGAGGCTGCCGTCGTCGGCGAGGGTCTTGTAGAGGTCGACCGCGGCCACGGCCCCAGCGCTGGTGGGGTCGGCGGGGTCGCCGCCGGCGCTCAGCAGGAACGGCAAGAAGTACACCGGTGCCGCCCCGTCGGTGGCGTTGCCCGCGAAGGCGACGCCGTACTGGTCGGCGGTCGTGAGCTTCTTGGCATCGGCCACGAGCTCGTCGAAGGTGGTGGGGGCAGCGGTGATCCCGGCCGCGGCGAACGCCGCCTTGTTGTAGAACAGCGCATAGTCCTCGACCTGAACCGGGAGGCCGTACAGCGTGTCCTTGTACTGGCCGAGGGCGGCGACGCTGTCCTCGAGGCCGTCGGTGGTCACGCCGAGGGAGCCGAGGTCGCTCAGCACGCCCTGCGAGGCGAGCAGCGGCAGCTGGACGTCGGTGCTGAGCAGCGCGATGTCGGGCAGCGACTTGGAGCTCGCGGCCTGCAGCAGCTTCGAGGTGTAGTCGCCGGTGATGGTCTGGTTGTCGACCTCGATGTTCAGCTTCGTGGCGCAGTCGGCGAAGTACTTCTCCTGGAGGCTCTGGTAGGGGTCGTAGTCGATGTTGTTCCAGACCGTCAGCTTGACGCCGCCGAAATCGGTCGTGGAGCCGGTCGTCGCGGCCGGTGTGCTCGTGCCCGACGAGCAGCCGACGAGCGCGAGAGTGCCGGCGACGGCGACGACGGAGAGGGCACGGGGGAGTGCGTGCTTCGGCGAGAGTGCCATGGGGGTGGGGTCCTTTCACGGGCGAGCGCGGGCTCGCCACCGGCGGTGCGGTTCGGGTGTGCTGTGACGCAGGTGATGCTGAAGCACATTCTGATCACCCCCGGGCGTCGCCGCCATCGGGAGGTAAACCGGACGACACACTCCGAAAGAATGCGTAACAAAAGGGCGTTCAGGGGCGCCGGACGGCCGCCGCGGGGTGGTCGGCCGGGAGGTGGTCGGCGCCGTCGGCGCGCAGCCGGGAACGCAGGGTTCCGGATGCGGGGAAGCGGCCGAAGAGGCCGCGCTCCCGGAGACCGGGCGCGAGCAGCGTCGTGAAGTCGTCGAGCGAACCGGGTGAGAGGAACTGGTGCAGCAGGAACCCGTCGACCCCCGACTCCTCCACGAAGCCTTCGATCTCGCCCGCGACCTCCTCGGGGGTGCCGATGAAGCGGTCGTCGGCGAAGGCCGTGACCTTGCTGAAGCGGCGGCGCACGTCGCCGGCGAGCAACGGCGGGGTGTCCGAGCGCGCAGCGGCGATCTGCGTGTGGTTCGTCTCCTGCTTCACGAGCGGCTCGTCGTCGCGGTACTTCGTGAAGTCGATGCCACTCCAGCCGGCGTAGGCCGCGAGCTGCGCCTCGGCGGAGTAGTACGACTGGTAGTCGTCGATCTTCTCCTGCACCGCGATGCGCGTCGGCGCGATCACGGGATTGAGCCCGACGACGGCACGGATCTCCGCGGGGTCGCGGCCCAGGTCGGCAGCCCGTCGCCGGATGTCGTCGAGACCCTCGCGGATCTTCACCGGGTCGGACTCGCCCACGAAGATGAGCTCGGCGTGGCGTGCCGCGAACTCTCGCCCGCGCGACGACCAGCCGGCCTGGATCAACAGCGGGGTCCGCTGCGGCGACGGCACGCTGAGGTGGGGGCCGGCCACCCGGAACTGGGTGCCCTGGTAGTCGATCTCGTGCACCTTCGAGGCGTCAGCGAAGCGGCGCTCCGCCTTGCTGCCGAGGTAGGCGCCGTTCTCCCAGCTGGCCTCCCAGAGCCGGTACACCACGTCGAGGAACTCGTCGGCCCGGTCGTAGCGGGTGTCGTGCGCGATGACGTCGAGCCCGAAGTTGCGGGCGGCGCCCGGAAGGTAGGAGGTGACGACGTTCCAGGCGAGACGGCCCGCGGTGAGGTGGTCGAGCGTGCTGAACCGGCGCGCATGGGCGAAGGGGTGCTCGTAGGTCGTCGACACGGTCGCCCCGAAGGCGATGCGCTCGGTCACCGCGGCCAGCGCGGGGATGTGCAGCAGCGGGTCGTGCGCCGGGATCTCGAGTCCCCACTCCAGCGCCGTGGCCGCCGAACCGCCATAGGTGTCGTAGAGCCCCAGCACGTCTCCGAAGAAGAACAGGTCGAGACCGCCCTCCTCGGCGCGCCGGCCGAGGTCGAGCCAGTAGCGGAGACCGGTGGAGGTGAGGCGTTCGTCGGCCGGGTGCGTCCACAGACTCACGGCCGAGGAGCCGTTGCCGACGCAGGCCTGCTCGTAGAGGCCCCAGAGAAGCGGGCGAGGCTCAGACATGGATGCGTTCCTTTCCGTCGCCGACCGGGTCGAGCCAGAGAGGCCGGCCGTCGACGAATGTGGCTGTGGTGCTGACGAGGCCGCCGGACTCGGTGAGCTCGGCCAGCGCATCCGCCGGTTCGCTGCTCGCGGTGTCGAACACGGCGAAGTCGGCACGCGCTCCCGGCGCGAGAGCACCCGCCGGGCGCGCGCCCTCGTGCAGTCCGAGCGCGCGGGCGCCGCCGAGGGTGGCCGCCTCGAGCAGTCGTTCCGCGAGGTCAGCTCCGTGGTAGCCCTGCCGCCGTGCCAGGCGGTGGAGCTCCGCGACATCGGCGAGCACGTCGAGCGACGGCGAGGAGGAGCGTGAGTCCGTGCCGACGGCGATGGCGTTTCCCTCGTCGAGGTAGGCGCGCACGGGCGGCGGTTCGAGGCCGATGACGGCGTTCGATCGTGGGCAGAGGGCCACGGAGACCCCCCTCGTGCGCAGTCGCGCACGATCGTCGGCGTCGACGTAGATGCCGTGGGCGAGGTGGGTCGTCGGATCGAGGGCGCCGAGGGAGTCGAGGTAGGCGATGCTGCCGAGCCCGGTGCCGCCGCCGGCGAGCAGCTGCAGGTCGTGGTGGCCGTAGCGGCGCCACTGCTCGGCGAGGGTGCCCGTGCCGCTGCGTGTGAACTCGTCCTCGGAGGCGGCCTCGGCCGCGTGGATGTGCTGCCGGAGCCCGTGCTCGGCGGCGAAGGCCACGAGGTCGCGGAGCACGTCGGTGTCGAGGGAGTACACGGCGTGCGGAGAGATGCCCGACACCGGGGGAGCCGGGATGCGCGCCAGCTGCCGGGTGAGTGCGTTCCGGCCGTCGTCATCCCAGCGGGCGATCTTCCAGTTGAAGACCTCCCAGAAGGCGATGCCGTGCAGCCCTGCGTCGTGCAGCGCGGTCGCGGCCTCACGGTCGGTGGCGATGTCGGCCACGGCCGTGGTTCCCGTGCGGATGGCCTCCTGGGCGCCGTCCGCCGCGGAGCGGCGCCAGTCGTGCGGCTGCACGTAGGCCGCCTGGAAAGCGCGCGACCAGTCCTCGAAGCCGCCGTAGCTTCCGAGGCCGACGGCGGCCATGTCGGTGTACTGCAGGTGCGTGTGGGCGTTCACGAGCCCCGGGGTCAGCGTGCCCAACCACTCCACCGGATGCACGGGGCCGCGCTCGCGCAGCTGCCGGAGCACGGCGTCGTACGCCCCGACGGCCACCACGGTGCCGTCGAGAACGGCGACGCCGCCGTCGCGGATCGCCGGTGCGCCGACCGGGAGGACCACCGGCGAGCGGTGCAGCGTGAGAGGCACGGTGAGGAGTGTAGGACGCGGGTGCCCTTCGCGGCCACCCGCGATGAAACATTCCGGAACCTGCGCCGCGGGTCGGCCCCCGCTGGTTAGTGTCGAGGCGACGGTGCCGCGCACGAGCTGTGCCCGCCGGGAAGGATGGATGCGCAGATGGGTTCCGAAGTCCCGTTCCACGTCGTCGACGTCTTCGCCGCTTCGCCTCTGACGGGCAACCCGCTCGCTCTCGTGCCCGAGGCGGACGCCCTGTCGCCGGCCACGCTGGCGGCCATCGCCCGGGAGTTCAACCAATCGGAGACCACCTTCCTGCTGCGGCCCACCGGGAAGACCGCGACCTGGCGGCTGCGATCGTTCACGCCGGCCGGTGTGGAGGTGTTCGGCGCCGGCCACAACGCGATGGGCGCATGGCTGTGGCTGGCCCGGGCCGGCGTGCTGCCGTCCGGGGAGACGCGATTCGTGCAGGAGATCGGAGACGACCTGCTCGGCGTGGAGCTGACGTGGGACGCGGAGGGCGCTCCGATCGTGACGATGGAGCAGTCGCCTCCGCTGTTCGGCGCCGAGATCGATGCCGGCCGATCCGCGGAACTCGCCCGCGCGCTCGGTCTCGGCCCAGGATCCCTCGTCTCGGCCGACGCCGCACAGGTGGTGTCGACCGGTGCGCCGCACCTGCTCGTGCCGGTGGTCGACCGCGACGCGGTCGACGCAGCGCGCCCCGACAGCGCCGCGCTGCTCGAGGTGCTGCGTTCGGTCGACGCCGAAGGCTGCTACGTGTACACGGAGTCTCCCGCGGCTGGCTCCGCGCCGGATGCGGGTGCAGCCGGGACGGTCGCCTACGCGCGGTTCTTCAACCCCACCGCCGGGATTCCCGAAGACCCGGCCACCGGCACCGCCGCCGGACCGCTCGTGGCGCGGCTCGTCGTGGCCGGACGGGTTCCGGCCGGCGCCGTGGCGATCGTGGAGCAGGGCGCCGCCCTCGGCCGGCCGAGCCTGCTCCGCGTGGTCGTCGAGGGCGACCGGGTGCGGCTGAGCGGCTCCGGCCTCGTGGTGGCCGACGGCGTGCTCCACCTCTGACGGCCTTCGCGCCGGGTGCGGTCGATCCGCGCGACGGCTCCGATCCCGCCTGCCCCACCGAACCGGAGAAGGACCCCACGATGACCCACCCGCCCGCTGGCGCATCCGTTCGCGCTGAAACGCTCCATGTCGTGCTCGACACCGACACGGGCATCGACGACGCTCTCGCTCTGCTGTATCTCGCGGGCCGCGCCGACGTGGAGCTGTCGGCGATCACGAGCGTCTACGGCAACACCCCGGTGGAGTCGGCGCTCACCAACATCGCCCGTGTGCTCAAGGTSGCSGGWCTCGARGACACCCTSGTGGCMSSSGGSGCSGCCGGGCCSRTCSWGGGSGAGGCSSRCATCGCCTNCGCNCGTGCACGGSCGNYGACGGCCTCGGMGACCTGTGGTCGGAGCCGATCRCSCCCAAGAACYTCTCSCCGCTGMSYKCYGCMGARCTSCTSGTSGAGCTCGGSCGCTCSCGCCCCGGCYACTACGACCTYCTSCCGRTSGGYCCGCTSACSAAYSTNGGCNCTCGCGCTCGAGATCGAGCCGGAGCTGCTCACCCTCTACCGCTCGGTCGTGATCATGGGCGGCTCGGGCCCGTTCCCGCCGCTCGGCACGGTGCWSATGGKCGAYGCGAACATCCAGAACGACSCSGWGGCGGCSGCRCGKGTGTTCGCYGCGCCGCGCAACCGSCTGGTCATGGTGGGCGTSAACGYSACNGNCSSRSACSATCGTCGACGAGCAGGCCGTGCAGGCGCTGCASCGYGCSGGMACCGAGTGGGGCACSTTCTCGGCKCAGGTGCTCGAGGCCTACATGGACTTCTACCAGYWCRCCTGGGGGCGCCGCGTSTCGYCGGCMCACGACGGACTCGCSGCCGCKYTGCTCGTGCAGCCGGAGTGGATCACGAAGCAGGTSGARGGMCCSGTGAACRTCACSRSCGAYSRCTWCKCSRTCCGCGCCCACCTCGTGCGCACSGCSGAGGGSCTSCCGGTGAGCTGGCCCACCACCGACGCGCCCGACACGGTGGTGGTGCTCGACGTCGACCGCGAGGCGTTCCTGGCCGAYTTCRTSCGSGTGCTCTCSGGSCGCTGASSNCGGGGCCGAGGCTAGAATCGACGCGGAGAGGGGCGGGGTTGGGGAGTGTGCGCAGGCTGGTGCGGCGGCGCAGCCGCGCGGCCTGGGCCATCTGGGTCGCCCTGTACACGCTGCTCGTCGTGCTGCCGCTGCCGCTCGGCCTGATCAGCATGGATCCCGGCCGCGGATTCTGGATCAACCTCTCCGTCGCCTTCGGCTTCGTGGGCCTGGCGATGTTCGGCCTGCAGTTCGTGATGGCGGCGCGCTCGATGGTGGTGGCGCATCCGGTGGGCATGGACCTCGTGCTCGGCTTCCACCGGCAGATGGCCTACCTCGCCACCGGGCTCGTGTTCGCGCATCCGATCATCCTGTTCCTCGTCGACTCCCAGTTCCTCGGCCTGCTCGACGTGTTCACCTCGCCGCTGCGGGCCAAGTTCGCCGTGGCGTCCTGGGTGCTGCTGCTCGCGGTGATCGTGCTGTCGGTCTTCCGGCAGCGGTTGCGGATGAGCTACGAGACCTGGCAGGCGACCCATGCGGTGCTCGCCCTCCTCGTGGTGGTGACCGCGCTCGCCCACGTGCTGCTCGTGGGCTACTACGTGCGGCAGTGGTGGGAGCAGTTGCTCTGGATCGTGCTGAGCGCGGCCTTCGTCGGCCTCGGCGTCTGGGTGCGTCTGCTCAAGCCCGCCCTCCGCAAGCGGCGGCCGTGGGTGGTGGAGTCGATCGATCAGGATGTCGACGCGGTCACCACGATCTCCCTCCGGCCTCGCGACCCGGCTTCCCGGCTGACGCGGCCGTTCCACTTCGATCCGGGCCAGTTCGCCTGGCTCCAGGCGCGGCGCTCGCCCTTCGCGCTGACGTACCATCCCTTTTCCATCTCGTCGAGCGCCGAGCATCCCGAATCGATCCGGTTCTCGATCAAGCAGCACGAGCGGTTCAGCCGCGACATCGCCGATCTCGTCCCCGGCGAGACGATGTACCTCGACGGCCCGTTCGGCGCCTTCGTGCTGCCGGAGACGGGCCCGGTCGTCTTCATCGGGGCGGGCGTGGGCGTGACGCCGCTGCTCAGCATGCTCGAGACACTCGCCGATCGCGGCGACCGGCGAAGCTGCGAGCTCTGGCTCGGCAACCGCAGCGAGACCACGATCGCGTGCCTGGCGCAGATCGAGCACCTCGAGCGGCGCCTCGACCTCACCGTGGTGCACGTGCTGTCACGGGCCTCGGATGCCTGGACGGGCGCCCGAGGGCGGGTGGACGCCGATTTCGTGGCCGTCCGGCTCCCGGGGGTCGCGCCCGGGTCGTCGTTCTGCATCTGCGGCCCCGACGCGATGATGGACGCGGTCGAGGCGGCGCTCGCCACCGGCGGCGTTCCACGCGACGTCGTGCACTCCGAGCGCTTCGGGATGGTCTGAGATGTGGCGGGAGAGGGCGGCCGGCCGGGCGGCGCTGATCGTGGGGGTGGTGGTCGTGGCGGCCTGTGTCGGCTGGGCCGTTCTGGCGCAGACCGTCGTGCCCCCGGCCTGCGACGCCGCGACCGCCGTGCCGGGCGGTGGTTCGGTGACCTGCGCGCTCACGACGCTGAGCCCCGCCCCCTGAGCCCCACCCCCTGAGCCCCGCTGCCTGAGCGGAGCCGACGCGGACGCCGCCGGGCCGGGCCGGAGTCAGCGGCCGGCGAGGTCCTCGTCGCTCACGTGCTCGGCCCAGACGGCACTCTGCGACGGATCGTCGGCCGACTCCATCATGATGATGTGTTCCATGAAGCCCTCGCCCCCGGCGGCGTGCCAGTGCTCCTGGCCCGGTGGGGTGTAGAGCGTCTCGCCGGGCCGCACCTCGAGGATGTTGCCCTCGCGGTCGCCGAAGCGCGCGACGCCCGCGGTGACCCGCAGATACTGGCCACGGGCGTGCGAGTGCCACGCCGTGCGGGCCCCCGGGGCGAACCGCACGGTGGCGACCGTCATCCGCTGGTCGTCGGTGTGCGGTGCGGCGATGACGTCGAGCCAGACGTCGCCGGCGAACTGCTCGGGCGGGTTCTTGACGGTGGGCTTGCGCGGTTCGATCTGCATGTGGTTCCTCGCTTCGGTGGTGATGACTCCCACGGTAAGCCGCACGTCTGCGCGACGAGAGGCCCTCGCGCTACCTGTCACGCAGGTACCCCCTGGTTGCCCGTGAGGCTGCGAAGGCGTTCTTCTGTGCCCGTGGACGGCGCCCCGTGCGATGCTGGGGAGATGAGCGCACAACGGGTGGTCGTCATCACGGGCGCGAGCTCCGGCATCGGTGCGGTCGCCGCCGCGCACTTCGCCGAACGAGGGGATGCGGTGGCCGTGGTCGGGCGCAACCGCGAGCGCACCCGGGAGGTCGCCGAGCGCATCGGCGGCCGCCCCTTCGTGGCCGACTTCGCCCGCTTCGCCGAGGTGCGCACCCTCGCGGCCGAGCTCCTCGGTGCCTACGACCGCATCGACGTGCTGCTCAACAACGCCGGGGGACTGGTCTCGACCCGCACCGTCACTCCCGACGGACACTCCGCCACGCTGCAGAACAACTACCTCTCGCCCTACCTCCTGACCCGGATGCTCCTGCCGCGACTCGAGCAGGCCGCCGCCGCCGAGGGCGACGCGCGGGTGGTGTCGACCTCCAGTGTCGCGAACCGCTTCGGCCACATCGACCTCGCCGACCTCGACGGCGCCGGTCGGCCGTGGCGAGGCGGATGGCGGGCGTACGGATCCGCGAAGCTCGCCGTCGTGCTCTTCACCCGCGAGCTGGCCCGCCGCACCGCGGAGGCCGGGGCCGGCATCGAGGCGTACTCCGTGCATCCGGGGGCCGTCGTGACCCGCTTCGGATCTGGTTCGCCCCTCATCCGCTTCGGCACCGCCGTGTCGCGCGGGCGCTGGGGGGTCACGCCCGAGGTCGGCGCGGCGCCGCTCATCGCGCTCGCCTCCCCGGTGCCCGTGCCGGCCGCGAGCGGCGCGTACTTCGACCGGCTGCGCCCGAACGGCCCGGTCGCGAAGCAAGCCTCCGACATCGCCCTCCAGGGCGCGCTCTGGGAGACGACGGCCCGGTTGGTCGGGCTCGAGCCCTGACCTCGACCGGAGCGGGCGCGCGCTCGTCGACCGCCTGCTCGGGCCCCAGCCGGGCGGCGAAGTAGTCTGGAGCCGTGCCCACAACACTCACCGAGTTCAACGCGGCGGTCGAACGGCTCTGGCCCACCGCCTTCGCCGAGGCCTGGGATGCCCCGGGTCTTCTGAGCGGCGCCCCCGACGACGAGGTCTCGCGCGTGCTGCTGGCGGTCGACGCCGTGTCCGCCACCGTCGACCAAGCGGTCGGCACGGGGGCCGACGTGCTGCTCGTGCACCACCCGCTGCTGCTGCGCGGAGTGACCTCGGTGGCGGAAACCACGTACAAGGGGGTGCTGCTCGCGAAGCTCATCCGCTCCCGCTGCGCCCTGATCGCCTCGCACACCAACGCCGACATCGTCGACGACGGCACCTCCTCGGTGCTCGCCGGCCGGCTCGGTCTGCTCGAGCAGCAGCCGATCGAAGCCGGCGTCCGGCCCGGTACGGGAATCGGGCGCGTCGGGCGGCTCGCCGAGCCGACCACGCTCGGCCGGCTCGCGCTCGAGCTCGGCGAGATCCTGCCGGCGACGGGTACGGGCGTGCGGGTCTCGGGGGAGTTCGAGCAGCCCGTCTCGACGGTCGCCCTCTGCGGCGGGGCCGGTGATTCGCTGCTCGCGCATCCGCTGGTGCGGGGAGCAGACGTCTACATCACCTCCGACCTGCGCCACCACCCGGCCTCCGAGTCGCGCGAGCAGAGCCTGCTCGGCACGGGCGCCGGCGGTGTCGCCGGTCCGGCGCTCGTCGACGTGTCACACTGGGCGAGCGAGTGGCTCTGGCTCGAGACCGCGGCCGCGCAGCTCGCCGAGGCCCTGCCCGAGGTGGAGTTCGTGGTGAGCGACCTCCGCACCGACCCGTGGGATTTCGTCATCACGCAATGACCGGCGCCGGACGACCACCCCTCTTCCCGACGAACAACGAAGGAACCACAGATGAAGGCTCCGGCCCTCGAACAACGCAAGCTCCTCGACCTGCAGGCCGCCGACAACCGGGTGTCGCAGCTGCTGCACTCGCTGCGCACGCTTCCCCAGGAGGCCCGGCTCGCTGAACTGCAGCGCGACTCCATCGCCGCACGCCAGGAGGCCGGCGGGGTGAACGGCGAACTCGAAGACGCCAAGGCCGAGATCGCGCGGGTCGAGGCCGACGTGCAGACCGTCGCCGCCCGCGAGAAGCGCGACCGGGAACGGCTGCAGGCCAGCTCGTCGTCGAAGGACATCCAGGGTCTCGAGCACGAGCTCGCCTCGCTCGCCGTGCGCCGCTCGAACCTCGAGGACATCGAGCTCACCGTGATGGAGCGCATGGAGGAGATCGAGCTGCGACTCGCCGCCATCACCGCGCGCCGCGACGACATCGCGACCGAGGAGCGCCTGCTCGTGGCCCAGCGCGACGAGCAGAAGGCCCGCATCGAGGCGCAACTCGAGGTCGCACGCTCCGAGCGCTCGGCGATCGCCGGTGGCATCGGCGCCGAGCTGCTCGCCCTCTACGAGCGGCAGCGCGAGCGTTACGGCATCGGCGCCGCACTGCTGCAGCGGGGCATCTCGATGGGCAGCAACGTGGCCATCACGGGCAGCGACCTCGCCGCCATCCGCGCCGCCGCCGACGACGACGTCGTCCTCGACCCCGAAAGCAACTGCATCCTGATCCGCACCGAAGAATCCGGCCTCTAACCCGCCCCCGCCCCACCCACCGCGCTCCCACCCAAGCGCACGGCGTCCATACCCGACGCCGTCGAGAACCAACGCGCTCCCACCCGACCCGACGGCATCCAGACCCGACGGCATCGATAACCAACGCAACAGGCCCTTCTCGACGACCCAAGGTGAGCGCGCGGCCGCGCCAGCGACCGCACGCTCACATGTCGCGGAGCGCCGGGCAGGGACCGGCGCGACCCGTGGACGCCGCGCGAAGCACGGCGCCCACGGCAGAAGACCCGCCGGCGCGACCCTCGGACGCCGCGCGTAGCACGGCGCCCGAGGCAGATGAACAGGCCGGCGATACGCCGGGTTCTGTAGGGGAGCGAGCTCCCTGACGGCCATCTATCTAGGAGTTGCGTTGCCGCAACCCTCAAGCGGTCTACCCGGATGCTGAGCGAGCAGCGTTAGCGCATCCTGTCTGACCTTGCTCCGGGCGAGGTTTACCGAGCCGACTGCGTCACCGCAGCCTCTGGTGGTCTCTTACACCACCGTTTCACCCTTACCTCGGGCCGAAGCCCGTGGCGGTCTACTTTCTGTGGCACTGTCTCGCGGGTTGCCCCGGGTGGGTGTTACCCACCGCCCTGCTCTGTGGAGCCCGGACGTTCCTCGGCACCGCACCCGTGCACGAAGCACGAGCGCGGCGACGCGACCGTCTGCCGGCCTGTTCACCGTCCATCAGCCTACGGCACAGATGTCCCCGTGGCACGGATGCCGCGGGCCGGTCGGCGGGTGTGCCGGCTACTCGAGGAACGTCGTCTTCATGGTCGACAGGCAGGCCGCACCGAGGATGCCGGCGTTGTTGCGCAGCTCGGCCGGGATGATCGGCGTGTCGAGCGACAGCAGCGGGAGGAACTCCTCGTAGCTCTTCGACACGCCGCCGCCCACGAGGAACAGGTCGGGGGAGAAGAGCCTCTCGAGCGTCGTGTAGTACTTCTGCAGGCGCTCGGCCCACTTCTTCCAGCTGAGGGCTTCGCGCTCCTTCGCCGAGTAGGCCGCCTTCGTCTCGTAGTCGACGCCGTCGATCTCGAGGTGGCCGAGCTCGGCGTTCGGGATGAGCACGCCGTTGTAGATGAGGGCGCTGCCGATGCCGGTGCCGAGCGTCGTGACGATGATGAGTCCGCCCTTGCCCTTCGCGGCTCCGTAACGCACCTCGCCGAAGCCCGCCGCGTCGGCGTCGTTCACGAAGGTGATGTCCCGCGAGAGCGTCTTCTCGAAGAGCTTCTCGGCCTCGAAGCCGATCCACTTCTTCGACACGTTCGCCGCCGACATGGTCACGCCGTGGCGCACGACCGCGGGGAAGCAGATGCCGACGGAGGCGTGCGCCGGGATCTCGCCGAGCGCGTCGACCAGCTCGGCCACCGTCGCCGCGATGTCGTCGGGCTTGCCGCCCTCGGGCGTGGGCAGCTTCTTGCGCTCGGTGAGCAGCTCACCCGTGGTGACGTTCACGATGGCACCCTTGATGCCGGTGCCGCCGATGTCGATGCCGACCGCGACCTCGTCGGGTGTGTTCTCCGTCATCGCTCGGCCGCGTCGTCTTCGGCCCACTTCGCGCTGTTCGCGCGCAGGGTCTCGAGAGCGTGCTCGGCCTCCTCGTGGGTCTCGAACGGCCCGACCCGGTCGACCACCGACGACTCGTAGCCTTTCTCGACCGCCCCGGTCTTGATGTTGTACCAGTACTGCTTCGAGGGGTCTTCGCTCATGATTCCTCCGTCGTCTCCATGCTTGATCGTCGCGGGTGCTGCTAGTCGTAGCTGTGTTCTGGGCCAGGGTACCGGTGCTCGGCGACATCCTCGCGGAAGCTCGTCACCGCATCCGTCAGCACACCGCGCAGGTCGGCGTACTGCTTCACGAACTTGGGGATGCGCCCGGTCGAGAACCCGGCGAAATCGGTCCACACGAGCAACTGCCCGTCGACGTGGGGGCCCGCGCCGACACCGATGGTCGGGATGCGCAGGGCCGCCGTGACCTTCTTCGCCGCCTCGGCGGGCACCATCTCGAGCACCACCGAGAACGCCCCGGCCTCCTCGACCGCGAGGGCGTCGGCGAGCAGCTGGGCCTCGCCCTCCCCGCGGCCCTGGATGATGTGTCCGCCGAGACCGTGCTCGCTCTGCGGGGTGAAGCCGATGTGCGCCATCACCGGGATGCCGGCATCCACGATGCGGCGGATCTTGTCGGCACTGCGCACCCCGCCTTCCAGCTTCACGGCGTGCGACCCGGTCTCCTTCATGAACCGCACCGCGGTGTGCAGCGCCTCCTCGGCGCTGTTCTCGTAGGAGCCGAACGGCATGTCGGCCACCACGAAGGCGCGCGACACCGACCCGGCCACCGCACGGGCGAGGGGGATGAGCTCGTCGACGGTGACGGGCAGCGTGGTGTCGTAGCCGTAGACGTTGTTGCCCGCGGAATCGCCGACGAGCAGGAAGTCGATGCCCGCCTCGTCGAAGATCTGCGCCGAGAGCTGGTCGTAGCTCGTGAGGCCCGTGATGACGATCCCGTTGTCCTTCGCGTTCTGGAAGTGACGGGTGCGCACGCGCTTGGAGACGGGCTTCTCGGGCGTCGATGACTGCTCTGGCATGTCGCCAGTCTAGTTCGGCTGCTTTGAGCGGCCGATGCGTTAGGTTGATGGGCACGTAACCCGAATGCGTGGATCCTGACCCGGAATCGAAAGGGAGACGTGGGCCGTCGAATTGTTGCGCAGCTGGTGCTGGGAGCGGCCCTGGCAGCGCTGCTGGTCTCCGCTCATCCCGTTTCGGCGAGCGCCTCCACCGTGGCCGAGGCGGACTGCCCCGCCGGTCTGCCCGCCACGGCGCACTGCGGCACCCTCACGGCCCCGGAGAACCGCGACAACCCCTCGACCCGGGCCATCGAGATGCCGTACGTCGTCATTCCCGCGTCGACGCAGCCGGCCACCGGAACGCCGATCGTCACCATGGCCGGGGGCCCGGGGCAGACGTCCACCGCGGTGGCGCTCGCTCTCGCGGCCGACCCGCGCATCGGGGGCGCCCGTGACGTGGTGGTGCTCGCCCAGCGCGGCAGCACCGAGTCGAGCGCGTCGCTGGACTGCCCGGCGGCGACGTCGAAGTACGTCGACACCTTCACGAAGTCGGATTCGCCGGCCACCGAGATGACCGAGGTCACGCTCGCCATGAAGGACTGCATGACGGCGTTCCAGAAGGCGGGGGGCGACCCGACGGCCTACACGAAAGCCAGCACCGCCTCCGATCTGATCGAGCTGCGGCAGCTGCTGAACTACCCCACCTGGACGCTCTACGGCGACTCCTGGTCGACCAAGGTGATGCAGCTGGCCGCCGTGCGCGATCAGGCCGGGGTCGACGCCGTGGTGCTCGACTCCTTCTCGCCCATCGATCGCGACCTCAAGGGCGACGCCTACCTCGCCCTCTCGGATGCCCTCACGAACCTCTCGGCCCGGTCGAACGGCGCCTACCCCGATCTGAACGCCGATCTCGTGACCGCGGAGGGCTTGTTCAGCGACAAGCCGGTGCACGGCCTGCTCACCAACCCCGTCAGCGGCCAGCAGCGCTACTACTCGCTGACCGGATCCGATCTCGTCACCATCGTGCAGCAGGTGCTCTACGACCCCGACACGGCCGAGGCGGTGCCCTACCTGCTCTCGCGCCTGGCGGCGGGGGAGAAGGATGCGATCGACCCGTTCATCCCGGAGGCCCTCGCGCATCTGACCACCATCAACCTCGGGCAGTACTGGCTCGAGTCCTGCCGCGACGAGCAGCCGTTCTGGTCGGCCGACCCGACCGAGCCCCTGCCCGAGGGCGCGCCGGCCGACACCACGCCGAAACCGCTGCCGGTGATCACCTATCTGACCGCCGCCGACAAGATCTGTGCCGGCCTCGGCCTCCCCGCGTCGGGCATCGAGACCCGCTCCGCGGTGGCGGTCGGGCAGCCGACGCTCATCTTCGCGAGCGACACCGATCCGCTCGTCTCGGTGGCCGCGGCCCAGTCGGGGCAGGCGGCCTTCCCGAACAACCAGCTCGTGGTCGTGCAGTCGAACGGCCGCGCCGGCGCCACGAACGACGTCTGCGCGATGGATCAGCTGGCCACCTGGCTCGCCTCGCCGGGGGCGGCGGTGACGACCAGCTGCACCGACGGCGTGGCCGCGCATCCGGCCATCCCCGCCTCGGAGGTGCACAAGAGCACCCGCATCGCCTCGGTGGTGACCGCGGTGGAGCAACGCAGCCTCTTCGAGCTCACCGTGCCGCTCATCTTCGCCGGGTTCGCCGCCCTCTGGCTGCTGGGCTGGCTGATCGCGGTGCTCGTGCAGGCGCTCCGCCGCGAGCCGATCGTGCTGCTGCTCTTCACCGGCATCGCACCGCTCACGGGCGTGGCGTTCCTCGGCGCGCTCTGGGTGGTGCTGACCGCGCAACTCGCAGCTTTCCCCGCCTTCGACCTGGTCGGAGTGCCCACCACCGCGCCCTGGCTCGGCATCCTTCTCGGCATCGGCTTCCTCGCCATCATCCCGGTCTGGCGCCTCCCCGGCCGCGCCACGGCCGCCCTCGCCGCGGCGGCCACCCTGGTCTGGCTCGCGATGGGCGCCTGGTTCGTCTGGATCGTAGTGCTCCCCAGCTAGTTGTGCTCACAAGGCCGGCACCGCCAGTGCTTCGCACGTGAATGAAGCCAGCGGGCCGCGCCCGACGACCCAAGGTGAGCGCTCGGCCGCGACAGCGACCGAACGCTCACATGTCGCCCGCGCCGGGCGGGGACCGGCGCGGCAATGAGCGCCCGACCTGCCGAAGGCCGGCCGAGCGCGGAGAAGTGCGCTGCGGGACCCTCGGCAGGTGCCCAGTCGCCTAGAGGTGCGGTCGGTACGTGATCGGCAGCCGGCGGTCGCGGCCGAAGGCCGTGCGGGAGATCTTGGGGCCGATGGCGCTCTGGCGGCGCTTCCATTCGGCGCGGTCGACGAGCTGGGTGATGCGCTGCACCTCGGCCCGGTCGAAACCGAGCGCGGTGATCTCGGCGATGCTCTGGCCGCCGTCAATGTACGCCTCGAGGATCGCGTCGAGCACGTCGTACTCCGGCAGCGAGTCCTGGTCGGTCTGATCGGGGCGCAGCTCCGCCGACGGCGGCTTCGAGATCGAGTTCTCCGGGATCGGCGCCACGAGACCCTGCGCGAGCGCGTGCTCGTTGCGCCAGCGCGCGAGCTCCCAGACGAGCAGCTTCGGCACGTCCTTGAGCGGGGCGAAACCGCCCACCGAGTCGCCGTAGATCGTCGAGTACCCCACCGCCAGCTCGCTCTTGTTGCCGGTGGTGAGCACGAGGTGCCCCTCCTGGTTCGACAGCCCCATCAGGATGACGCCCCGCGCCCGCGCCTGCAGGTTCTCGGCGGCGATGTCGGTGAGGCCGAGCTGGGTCTCGAACGGGAGGACGAGGGCGGCGATCGGCTCGGTGCGGAAGTTCAGCCCGATGCGCTCGGCCAGGTCGTCGGCGTCCGAGCGCGAATGGTCGGAGGAGTAGCGCGAGGGCATCGACACGCCGAACACGCGCGACGGGCCGATGGCGTCGGCCGCGATGGCCGCGCACACCGCCGAGTCGATGCCTCCGGAGAGGCCCAGCACGACCGAGCGGAACCCGTTCTTCTCCACGTAGTCGCGCAGCGCGAGCACGAGGGCGTTCCAGATCTGCTCCCGGTCGTCTGGCAGCTCGGCCACATCGGCCGCGAGAGCGGGCTTGGGCACCTCGGCCGGGGCGAGCTCGACGCGGCGGATGTCGTCGGTGAGCGGAGCATCCGTCGCCCCCTCCGGCTCGAGGTCGACCATCAGCAGGTGCTCGACGAACTGCGGTGCGCGGGCCAGGATGGCGCCGTCGCGGCCCACCACCACACTGTCGCCGTCGAAGACCAGGTCGTCCTGCCCGCCCACGAGGTTCACGTACGCCACGATCGTGTCCGTCTCCACCGCCCGGCGCGTCACCAGCGGCAGGCGCACCTCGTCTTTGTCGCGCTCGTAGGGCGAGCCGTTGATCACCACGAGCAGCCCCGCGTCGGCGTGCAGCACCCGCCCCACCGGTCCACCGTCGCGCCAGAGGTCCTCGCAGATGATGAGCGCCACGTCGACGCCCTTCAGGCGCAGGATGAGCAGTTCGTCGCCCGGGATGAAGATGCGGTACTCGTCGAACACCGAGTAGTTCGGCAGGTGGTGCTTGGCGTAGCGCGCCACCACCTCGCCGTTCTGCAGCACGCTCGCCGCATTCTGGGCGATGGCCGTGGGCGCGTTGCTCGTGCCGAGCAGCCGCGGCTCGAACGGGCCGTCGGGGTGGCCGACGATCACCGGCACGTGGCCGAGGCCGGCCTCCGCGAGCTCGCGGGCGAGCATCCCGACCCGCTCGTGAGCGGCGGCGAGGAAGCTCGGGCGCAGCGCCAGGTCTTCGATCGGGTAGCCGGAGACCACCATCTCGCCGAAGGCCACGAGGTCGGCGCCCCGTTCCACCGCCTCGCGCACGGTCGCGACGACGGAGCGCGCGTTGCCCTCGAGGTCTCCCAGAACGGGGTTGGTTTGGGCCAACGCTAAGCGAAGTCTCGGCATAGCCACTAGCCTAATAGGGGCATGAACCAGTGCCGGAGAGAGGGTTTGTTCCGCCGATGGATAAGCAAAGGGACTTCGTTCTTCGCACAATCGAAGAGCGGGGCATCAAGTTCGTGCGGCTGTGGTTCACAGACGTCGTGGGCACCCTGAAATCCGTCGCGATCGCTCCGGCCGAGGTGGAGGGCGCCTTCGCCGAGGGCCTCGGCTTCGACGGCTCGGCCATCGAGGGCCTCACCCGTTCCTTCGAGGCCGACGTGCTGGCGCACCCCGACCCCACCACCTTCCAGATCCTGCCGTGGCGGGGCGAGATCGACCCGACCGCCCGCATGTTCTGCGACATCACCACGCCCGACGGGCAGCCCGCCGTGGCCGACCCGCGCAACGTGCTGAAGCGCACCCTCGCGAAGGCGGCCGACCGCGGCTTCACCTTCTACACGCACCCCGAGATCGAGTTCTACCTGCTGAAGTCGTCGAAGTACGGCCCCGAGGGCCCCGAGCCGGTCGACTCGGCCGGCTACTTCGACAACGTGCCCGGTGGCACCGCGCACGACTTCCGCCGTCGTTCGGTGCGGATGCTCGAAGACCTCGGCATCTCGGTGGAGTTCAGCCACCACGAGGCGGGTCCCGGCCAGAACGAGATCGACCTGCGGTACGCGGATGCGCTCACCACGGCCGACAACATCATGACCTTCCGCACGGTCATCAAAGAGGTGGCCATCGAGCAGGGCGTCTACGCCACGTTCATGCCCAAGCCGCTCTCGGGCCACCCGGGTTCGGGCATGCACACGCACCTCTCGCTCTTCGAGGGCGACGCCAACGCCTTCTACGAGGCCGGCGCCGAGTACCAGCTGTCGAAGATCGGCCGCAACTTCATCGCAGGCCTGCTCAAGCACGCGCCCGAGATCACGGCGGTCACGAACCAGTTCGTGAACTCCTACAAGCGCCTCTGGGGCGGCGACGAAGCCCCGAGCTTCGTCTGCTGGGGCCACAACAACCGCTCCGCGCTCGTGCGCGTGCCGCTCTACAAGCCCAACAAGGGCCAGTCGTCGCGCATCGAGTACCGGGCCATCGACTCGGCGGCCAACCCGTACCTCTCCTACTCGCTGCTGCTGGCGGCGGGCCTCAAGGGCATCGAGGAGAACTACGAGCTGCCGCCCGAGGCGGAGGACAACGTGTGGAGCCTCACCGACGCGGAGCGCAAGGCGCTCGGCTACGACGCCCTGCCGGCCTCGCTCGACCGCGCCATCAGCCTGATGGAGGAGTCCGAGCTCGTGGCCGAGACGCTCGGCGAGCAGGTGTTCAACTACGTGCTGCTCAACAAGCGGCAGGAGTGGAAGGCCTACCGCGCGCAGGTCACCCCGTACGAGCTGCAGTCGAACCTCGAGATCCTCTGAGTTGATGGCGTCGGCCTGCGGCCGGCGCACCGTGCACATGGCGTCGGCCTGCGGCCGGCGCGAATGAATCTCCTCTGAACCGATTAGCCCACCGAAACCTCCTGATGCCCCGTTCGCAGACCAGCCTCACCGATCTGGCCCGGGTCGGCTTCGCCGATCTCGGCCGGGCCGGTGAGGGGTTGCGGGAGCTCGCGGCGTCGACCGGCATCGAGCTGGAGGCGCTGCTCGCCTCGTTCCAGCTCGCCGCCGACCCCGACCTCGCCCTGCGCAGCGTGCAGCGCATCCAGCAGCGGGCGCCCGAGACCATCCTCGGAGTCCTGGCCGACACCGCCTCGCGCGACCGGGTCGTGCGGGTGTTCGGCGCCTCCGAAGGGCTGACGGACTTCTTCGCCCGCCATCCTGCGCAGCTGCCGGCGCTGGGCGGTGAGGAGCTCACGCTCCCGGATGCGCAGATCGCGAAACGAGAACTCCTCGCCTCGGTGGGCGCGGTCGACGGTTTCTCCACTCTGCTCGGCGAAGACGCCTGGACGGCCCTGCGCATCCGCTATCGCGTGCTGCTCGCCCGGGTGACGGCCTTCGACCTCGAGCAGGCGAACCCCGTCATCGGCCTCGACACGGTGGCGCGCAGCCTCGCCGACCTCGCCTCGGGCGCGCTCGAGGCGGCCCTCGCCGTGGCGCGGTCACAGGTGTCCACCAAGGGGCACGGGCTCTGGCACTTCCCGGTCGAGGAGGTGCGGGCCACGCGCTTCGCGATCATCGGCATGGGCAAGGCCGGCGCAGGCGAGCTCAACTACGTGAGCGACGTCGACGTGATCTTCGTGGCCGAGGGCGGCGAACTCGCGTCGAGCGGCAGGAGTGCGGGCGACCCGGCCGACCCGGGCAACCCAGGCGACGGCATCCTGCCCACGAGCACCGCCGTCGAGATCGGCACACGCCTCGCCATGGTGACCATGCGCGGCATCGGCGAGACCGGCCTCGAGCCCGGTCTCTGGGAGGTCGACCCCAACCTCCGCCCGGAGGGCAAGGCCGGCGCACTCGTGCGCTCGCTCGAGTCGCACGCGGCCTACTACGAGCGCTGGGCCAAGAACTGGGAGTTCCAGGCGCTGCTCAAGGCGCGCCCGCTCGCGGGCGATCCGGAGCTGGGTGCCGCCTACGTCGAACTCGTGGCGCCGAAGGTGTGGTCGAGCTCGTCGCGCGAGAACTTCGTGGAGTCGGTGCAGCGGATGCGCGAGCGCGTGACCGAGCACATCAAGCCGGCCGACGTGGAATACCAGCTGAAACTCGGCCCCGGCGGCCTGCGCGACATCGAGTTCACCGTGCAGCTGCTGCAGCTCGTGCACGGTCAGATCGATGCCTCGGTGCGACAGGGGAGCACGCTCGCGGCTCTCGCGGCACTGGCCGAGGGCGGCTACATCGGGCGGGTGGAGTCGGTGGAGTTCGCGCAGGACTACCGCATCCTCCGGCTGCTCGAGCATCGCATGCAGTTGCGGCAGCTGAGCCGCACCCACCTGATGCCGCGCGAGGAGACCGAACAGCGGGTGCTCGCCCGCGGCAGCGGCCTGGCGGGGAGCGCCGACGAGCTGATCGCCCGCTGGACGGCCATCAAGGTGCGGGTGCGCACCCTGCACGAGCGGCTGTTCTATCGCCCCTTGCTCGCCGCCGTCGCCGCCCTCTCGCCCGACGAGCAGGCCCTCACGAGCGCGCAGGCCGAGGCCCGGCTCGCGGCGATCGGCTTCCAGGACCCGCGCGGCGCTCTGGCCCACATCGCGGCCATGACGGCCGGCGTGTCCCGGCGGGCCGCCATCCAGCGCACCCTGCTGCCGGTGATGCTGCAGTGGTTCTCCAACGGTGCCGACCCCGACTACGGCCTGCTCGCCTTCCGCCGGCTCTCCGACGCACTCGGCGAGACCTACTGGTTCCTGCGCATGCTGCGCGACTCCTCCGGCGCGGCGGCGCGACTCACCCAGGTGCTCTCGGGCTCCCGCTTCGTCGGAGAGCTGCTCGAGCGCATCCCGGAGGCCGCTGCCTGGCTCGAGAACGACGAGGAGCTGAGGCCGCGCCCGATGGCGGTGCTCGCCGACGAGACGCGCGCCATCGTGGCCCGCCACGACACTCCGGATGCGGCGGCGATGGCTCTGCGCACCGCTCGGCGCCGCGAGGTGCTGCGGATGGCGATCGCGTCGATCCTCGGAATGATCACCGTCGAGGAACTCGGGCTCGCGCTCACCGACATCACCACCGTGCACCTCGAAGGCACCCTGAGCGTCATCCGGCAGTCGGCCGCGCCGGCCTCGGGCGACGGCATCGAGTTCGCGATCATCGGCATGGGCCGCTACGGCGGGGCCGAGCTCGGCTTCGGCTCCGACGCCGACGTGCTCTACGTCTACCGGGCGGTGAGGGTCGACCCGCAGACCGCCCAGTCGGTGGCGCAGTTCATCGTCAACGAGCTGGTGCGGCTCACCGAGGACAACCGGCTGCCGCTCGACCTCGACATCGATCTACGCCCCGAGGGCAAGAACGGCCCGGCGGTGCGTTCGCTCGACTCCTACGCCGCCTATTACGAGCGGTGGTCGCTCACCTGGGAGGCCCAGGCTCTGCTCCGGGCGAACGGCGTGGCGGGCGACCGGGCGCTGATCCAGGCCTTCCACACGCTGGCCGACACCGTGCGCTATCCGCCGGCGATCTCCGAGACCGAGATCCGCGAGGTGAAGCGCATCAAGGCGCGTGTGGAGAAGGAGCGCCTGCCCCAGGGGGCCGACCCTGCGCGGCACCTGAAACTCGGGCGCGGTTCATTGAGCGACGTCGAGTGGTACGTGCAGCTGCTGCAGTTGCAGCACGCCTGGCGTCTGCCCCAGCTGCGCACCACCTCGACACTCGACGCCCTCGCCGCCGCGGAGGCGGCGGAGCTCATCAACCACGACGACACGCGCAAGCTCCACGCGGCCTGGATCTTCGCCTCCCGCGCGCGCTCGGCGATGACGCTGTGGACCAACAAGACGGCCGACGTGCTGCCCTCCGACCGCCGGCAGCTCGAGGGGGTCGCCCGCCTGATGGAGTACCCGCCCGGCTCCGCCACCCGGCTGGAGGAGGACTACCTCGGCGTCACCCGCCGCGCCCGCACCGTGTTCGAGCGCCTCTTCTACGGCCAGTAGTCCGAGCGCGGGAGCGGCGGGTGCCTGCTTCTAGTTCTGCTCCTCCTCGTGCTCGCCGTCGTCGCCCCAGCACTGCCCGTCGTTCTGGTCGGTGAGCTGCCAGGTGGTCAGCTGCCCGATCGGCTGGGGATTTCCGGATGCGTCGGGCACGAAGGCGTTCGTCGTGGCGTAGACGAGACCGTCACGCAGCTCCAGCGCCGCCGGCGACGGCACCGCGTAGGTGGCGAGAACGTCTCCCGAGCGAGTGGCCACGGCCGAGATCTGCCCGGTGCCGTCGGCTCCGCCGAACAGTTCGGCCACGAGCACCACGCCGGTGTCCTTATCCACAGCGATGCCGGTGGCGCCGGCGAATCCGGTGGCCAGGAGCTCCGAGTCACCCGACTCGGGGTCGACCGAGAAGACGCTGCCTCGCAAGCCGAGGCTCGCATCCTCGGGTCCGCCCGGAAGCGAGGAGACGTAGAGAGCACTGTGCTCGCCGCGCTCGACGTCGGTCGGTACCGGTTCGAAGGCGTAGCCGTGGCCGGCGACGCAGTCCGGGAATCCGAAGGCCGCGGCCACGTCGGCCGTCACCGTCACCGGTTCGGTCGGCGGCAGCACGGCCACTGTCGAGATCTCGCCGTCGTAGCCGACTCGCAGGATGTCGTTGCCGCCCGCGTCCGCCACGTAGATGGCGTCGCGCAGGGCGAGGGAGGCATACGGATGCGAGTCCACCGTGCCCGTGTACGTCGGCGGGCCGGCCGGTCCGTTCGGGTCGATCTGGGCCGCGCACGCGGGGGCGAGGTCGGAGAAGCCGTAGGTGTTCACCTGGTCGGGATTGTTCGCCGCCTCGTAGGCGCCGAGGTCGGCCAGTAGCTTTGGGGTGCCGCCCTCCTCGAGCGACATCAGCTGGGCCACGCCGTTCGGCTGGTCGTTCTGAGTGAAGTAGACGGTGCCACGGCGTGTCGACACGGCGCCGATCTCCTGCCCGGGCGCGGCGGCGGTCGCGAGCGTCGTGCTCACGTCGTCGGCGGTGACGCCGGTCAGTTCACCGAGGAAGTTCTGCGAGAGCACCGCATCCCCGTTCCGGTCGACGTCGAAGCTGAGGGGCGAGGTGAGCCCGTCGGCAAGCGTCGCCACCGGATCGAAGCGGAGGTCCGGGGCGTCGGATTCGGAATGATGCTGCCAGGCGGCGGCCGGTGAGGCGATCGCCACACTGGCGAGGACGGCCGCGGCGAGGGCGGCCATGACGATGGTTCGCTTCTGCATGTTCTGCTCCATGATCCCGGGTCGGGGTGGGGTGGGGTGGGGTGGGGTGGGCCGGGCGTGAGGCGGATCAGTGGCGGAGAGAACGGCATTCCGGGCAGGGTGAACCGCTCGTCGCGCCGCCGCGACCGATCACGTTCTCACCCCGGTGCCGGCGTCCCGCGCCGACGGCTTGACCCTATAACGGGGGCCAAGCCCACGCATAGCTTTCTCCCAGGTTGTGCGGTGAACCGCAAGTGCAACCGCCCCGTCACTTGGGACCCCTAGGATGCTGCGCCGGGGGGACACGTGAAGGACTCGAAGATCGCAGCCGACTTGGCCGGCTACCTGCGCACGATCATGCCGTCGACGAGCTGCGCTCCGGTCGTCGTAGACCACCATCACGGCGTGCGCCTCGCGGTCGATGAGCGCTTTTGGGTCGACATCCTGCTCATAGGACCGCACTGGATGGTCGCCTACCTCAACGGAAGAGCGACGGGCTATAACCGCCGTTTTCCGGTCGGCGAGACGTATCCGATCGTGGCAGTCCAGGCGGCGTACTTCATCGCACTCCACGTCGCTCCACGAGCCCGGACGCCGATGATGATCCCGCTGGATTCGACCTCAGAGCAATCATTCCTCGCCTGGAGGGCGGCAGAGGAAGCGCGGATGAGTGAAGCCTGGCAGTACATCGAGCAGGTCGCGACAGATCCCGCCACGCCCTGGACGGCGTTGCAGCATTCACGGTTCTGCTTGGACGCCTTCCGTGCCAAGCTCGCAGAACTCGACGACGTGCGCAAGAATCCGGGACCCGGCGCACCGACGCCGGCCGGCGCGTTCAGCGGCTGACGACGCGCGGATGCTCCCGCCAGGCGGGCATGGCCGCCATGAACTCGAGGGTGTCGGCCTCCACCTGCGCCTGACTGGCCTCGGGGTGCGAGCGCTGCTGCCACGACACCATTGCTGTGAAGCGGGTGTCGAAATCCTGGAGCTGCCCGTTGTCGTCGGTGCAGTGCTCGCAGTAGCGGCCGCTCTCGATCGGCATACTGCAGCTCTCACAACTGGTCATGATGGTGTCCTTTCGCTCGGGGTTCGGGCGCGCTCGCGGTGACGAGCGCGTTCAGGATGCCGAGGGCCCGCTCGATCTCGCCTGCACCCAGCCGGAGGATGGCCGGCTCGAGCAGCTCATGGCTCAGCACGGAGGCGTCGCGGCGCAATTCGGCTCGCCCCGCATCCATCAGCCAGATCAGTGTGCGCCGGCGGTCGCTGTCGTCGTGCCGACGTTCCACGAGGCGGTTGCTCTCGAGCTGCGTCACGAGCTCGCTCACCGCCGACTGCGAGCGGGCGAAGTGCGCGGAGGCTTCGCCGATGGTGATCGGTCCGCTGTGCGCCAGGTGCATCAGCACGGCGCGCGAGGCGGGGGAGATGTCGCGCCGCACACCGTCGCGGCGATGGAACGCGAGGTACACCCGGCGGAACGCGTCGTCGAAGTCCGCGGCGCAGTCGGCCGCGGACGCGCCGGTGCCGGATGCCGCCGCGGGGGTCGCCGGTGGGGTGGCGTGCTCCGTGGCGTTGCTCTCGATCATGGCTCCAGCATCCTGCCGCCGTGATCCATCGTCAATCCCGATGCAACCGCGGCCGAGGCATCCGCGCTCGGCGCATCCGCCGCCACGGAACGACGAAGGCCGCACCCCGGAAGGATGCGGCCTCGTCGTGTTCAGTGATGCGGATCAGACTCCGTAGTACAGCTCGTACTCGAAGGGGTGCGGGCGCTGGGCGATCGGCTTGATCTCGTTCTCGCGCTTGTAGTTGATCCAGGTCTCGATCAGGTCGGGGGTGAACACGTTGCCCTTGGTGAGGAACTCGTGGTCGGCCTCGAGCGCGTCGAGCGCCTCGCCGAGGGAGCCCGGCACCTGGGGGATGTTCTTGGCTTCCTCGGGCGGCAGCTCGTAGAGGTCCTTGTCGACCGGCTCGTGCGGCTCGATGCGGTTCTGGATGCCGTCGAGGCCCGCCATCAGCTGGGCGGCGAACGCGAGGTACGGGTTGCCCGAGGCGTCGGGCGCACGGAACTCGATGCGCTTGGCCTTGGGGTTCGTGCCCGTGATCGGGATGCGGATCGAGGCGGAGCGGTTGCCGGCCGAGTAGACCAGGTTGACGGGGGCCTCGAAGCCCGGAACGAGACGGTGGTAGGAGTTCACCGTGGGGTTCGTGAAGGCGAGCACCGCGGGGGCGTGCTTCAGCAGACCGCCGATGTACCAGCGGGCGAGGTCGCTGAGTCCGCCATAGCCGGCCTCGTCGTAGAACAGCGGCTTGCCGTCGTTCCAGAGCGACTGGTGGGTGTGCATGCCCGAGCCGTTGTCGCCGAAGAGCGGCTTCGGCATGAAGGTGGCCGTCTTGCCCCAGAGGTTCGCCGTGTTCTTCACGATGTACTTGAACTTCAGGATGTCGTCGGCCGCGTGCACCATGGTGTCGAAGCGGTAGTTGATCTCGCCCTGACCGGCGGTGCCGACCTCGTGGTGCGCGCGCTCGAGGATGAGGCCCGCGTCGATGAGCTTGAGCGAGATGTCGTCGCGCAGGTCGGCGTGCTGGTCGACCGGCGAGACGGGGAAGTAGCCGCCCTTGTAGGGGGTCTTGTTGGCGAGGTTTCCGCCTTCTTCGACGCGGCCCGTGTTCCAGGCGGCCTCGGAGGAGTCGACGGAGTAGAAGGAGGAGTTCTGCTTCACTTCGTAGCGCACGTCGTCGAAGATGTAGAACTCGGCCTCGGGGGCGAAGAACGCGGTGTCGGCGATGCCGGTCGACGCGAGATACTTCTCGGCCTTCTTGGCGACCTGACGCGGGTCGCGGGAGTAGATCTCGCCGTTGCGCGGGTTGTAGATGTCGAAGACGAGGATGAGGGTGCGCTCGGCCCGGAAGGGGTCGACGTAAGCCGTGGAGACGTCAGGGATGAGCTGCATGTCCGACTCGTGGATCGACGCGAAACCGCGGATCGACGAGCCATCGAAGAGCTGGCCGACGGCGAAGAACTCTTCGTCGACGGTGGAGGCGGGGATGTTGAAGTGCTGCTGAACACCGGGGAGATCGGTGAACCGGATGTCAAGGAACTTGACGTCGGTGTCCTTGATGAACTTGAGCACCTCGGAAGAATCACTGAACATGTGAAGAGTCTCCAAATGGCTTGGTACAGAAAACAGCTACAGATGCAGCCAAGACAACACTATGGGGCGGCCATTACTCGGTAGTGTCACGATTGTTTCGGGGATGTTACGGCTGGCTCGGAGTCCGGAGCGCCTAGGCTTGAGCGGTGACGAGAACTCCCGACGACTCCACAGCATCACGGGCGGCAGCTCCCAGCGAATGGCCGGGGGAGCGCCTCGGCTTCCGCCGCGAGGGCCGGGGCTCGGTGGCCCGTCCCGGACGTCGCATCGCCGGGCTCCTGATCGACTTCGCGTTCTGCTACGTGATCTACTTCGCGTTCTTCTTCGGCAGCGACTGGGCGAGCCTCATCATCTTCATGATCGAGCAGATCGTCCTGCTCATCACGCTCGGTGGCGGAATCGGCCACCTGCTGCTCGGGATGCGCCTGGTGCGCCTCGATGGCAGCTACGCCGGCTGGTGGCGGCCCATCGTGCGCACCGTGCTGCTGGTGCTGCTGATCCCGGCCCTGATCTGGGACTCCGATCAGCGTGGCCTGCACGATGTCTTCGCCGGGACGGTGCTCGTCAAGCGCTAGAACGCACGAAGCCCGCTCCAGGAGGAACGGGCTTCTCTGCGTGCGGCGAGGTCGTCAGCGCCCGCGCTGGGGGCGCATCCGCATCGGGTCGATGCCCTTGGGGATCGGCAGCGGCGAGCTCGACAGCGAGGTGAGGCGGTTGCTCACGGCCATGACCTCGGGCTTGGTGAGGGTGGGCTTGATGCGCGCCATCTTGGCCGGGATGCGGTGCAGCGGCACGGCGTCGGGGTCGGGGCCCACCGAGAGGAAGGTCACGGGAACGTTCGGCAGGATGCGGAGCACCTTGCGGCGCTCCTCCTCGAGCATGCGGTTGGTGCGCGAGCGCGGGCCTTCGCTGATCAGCACCACGCCGCCGCGGCCGACGGCGCGGTAGACCGCATCCTGCGTCTTGCCGTTCACCGCGATGGGCATCTCGCTGCCGCGCCAGCTGCGCTTGAGCGAGGAGCGCAGAACGGCGCCCACGGCACCGGGCTGGCCTTCGATCTGCTTGTAGGCGGCGCGCTCGGCGCGACGGCCGAGGATGATGAGCGCGGCGAGGAAGCCGCCGAGCACGCCGGCGAGAATCCAGAGCACGGTGCCGAAGACGTTGCCGGCCGAGAGCACCAGCGCGAGCACGATGCCGGCGATGGTGGGCACGGCGAAGCCGGCCGCCATGTACCAGACGGCCTTCGAGTCGTAACGGCGGGTCATGCCGAAGACCTGCCACATCTGCTTGATGCGGCCCGGTTCTTTCGGGGCTTTGGGTGCGGAGTCGGTCTTGCGTGCCATGCCTCCAAGGATACTTCTTCGGGCCGACCCGCAGGGCCACGACCGTTGTGCACATCGCGGCCTCTGCCGCCGCTCTCCACAGATGTGCGGGGGACCACCGCGCGACGGCCCGCGGGAAGGCACGATCGGGGTCATGTCCACCTCCGCCTCGCCCGTCTTCGCCGGCTTCCGTGCTCGTGAACTCGTGTCGGTGGGGGTCTCGGCGAACGTCTACTTCGGGGTGCGCGCTGAGCCAGCGGATGCACGGGCCCCCGGCTCCCCGGTGGCGATCAAGGTGTGCGCGCCGCATGCGCTGCCCGTCTCACTGCCGATGCCTGCTCCGGATGCGCCGGCTGCTCGGGATGCGCCGCCTGCTCGGGATGCACCGACCTCCCGCGACGAGGAGTGTCGCGTTCTCGCCCGGCACCCGATCAGTGCGATGCCGCGCCTTCTCGACGTCGGGACGACTCCGGCCGGCGACCTCGTGATCGTGATGTCCGTGTGCGCGGGGAGGCCCCTGGCGCGGATTCCCGCTCTCGGGATGCCCGTGGCCGGCTTCGCACGCAAGCTCCGCGACCTGGTGGCAGAGCTGCACGAGGCGGGCATCGCCCATGGCGGGCTCGACGCCGATCACGTGCTGGTGGCTTCCGACGGCGAACTCTTCCTCGTGGGCTTCGGTCGCGCCGCCCTGCTCGAGGGCGGTGGGGGCGCCACTTCCGGCACCGACGCGACCGACCGATTTCACACCGCTGCGGCGGCCGACCGGCGAGCGGTGCTGCACCTGATCTCCCTCGCGGAGGTGCGGGCGGGTGGCTCGGTGCTCCCCGGTTCTCACAGGGCGGGTCCGGGCGACGGCGCCCGACCGCTGGTGAGCGAGCGTGCTCGACGCGAGCGCGGTGAGCAGCGGACGGGCAAGAGACGGCCACGAGAAGAGGGCATCCCTCGGCCAGGCGAGTGGAGACTGCCGAGCGCGAGTGGCGACAGCCCGGAGTCGGAGTCGTATTCAGCGCCAGTGCAGCAGCCGAAGCCGGAGTGGCGTTCGGAACGGGGCGGCAGGTCATGGGTTCGGGACGATGCGGAGGAGGGCCCCGTGGGCAGGCCGGAGCGTGACCCGTCGAGGCGCGGATCGGAACGGGTCGGCACTTCATGGGTCGGGAACGAAGCGGAGGAGGGCCCTGTGGGCAGGCCGAAGCGTGGGCCGACGAGGCGCGGATCGAAACGGGGCGGCAGTTCATGGGTTCGCGACGATGCGGAGGAGGGCCCCGTGGGCAGGCCGAAGCGTGGGCCGTCGAGGCGCGGATCGGAACGGGGCGGCAGTTCATGGGTTCGTGACGATGCGGAGGAGGGCCCCGTGGGCAGGTCGAAGCGTGAGCCGTTGGGGCGCGGATCGGAGCCGGGAGGGCGGTCGAGGGCTTGGGACCATGTCGAGGAGGCGGCCGGGAGTCGGTCGGCGTCCGATCCGCCGAAGCTGGCGTTCGAGTCGTCGGGGTCGGAGTCGGAACCGTGGGAGCGAGCGTCGGAGCGGGGAGGGTGGTCGTGGGCTCGAGACGAGGTCGAGGAGGAGGCCGCCAGTCGCTCGGAGCCGGAGTTCGCCGAAGCGTTCGCGCCGGCGTGGCACGCCGCACTCGAGCTCGGGCGGGCTGCCCGGCGGAGCGCGCGAGTGATCGTGCAGTGCCTCGTGACGTCCCGGCGGCGGCGCGCCCTGGTGATCGGCGGTGCGCTCCTTGTCTTCGCGGCGGTGGCCGCGAGTCTGGCGGTGCCGGCGGGCTCTGCGGCCGACGGGTCACGCGCGTCGCTCCCGAGCACGCGGGCGGGTGTCGTCCCACTGGCTCCGCCTTCCGATGGCTCACCGACCGCGAATCCCGGTGCCTCCGCCACCGTGGCGGATTCGCCCGGCGAAGACGGCGTGCCTTCGGCGGGTGCGGGAGACGCATCGCGACCACGGGTGGCCGCGAGCGACGCAGACGGGGTGCCCGACGGCAGGTCAGGTGAGACTTCCGCGGAGGCGTTCGCCTCCGCGGTGATGGGCGACGACCCGGTCGTGGCAGCCAGATCGCTGCTCGAGCTGCGGGGGAGGTGTCTGCAGGAGGGCGATCCGAACTGCCTGTCCGGCGTCGATGAATGGGGCTCGCCGCTGGCCGTTGCCGATCGCGACCTGGCCGCGCTCACGACTCCGATCAGTCCCACGGAAGACCCGGCGGCATCGGACGGCTCGAGGAGATCGGCGCCCCACACCCCGGGTGGTCAGCCTGGGGTATCCGTCGACCGGGAACAACTGCGCCTCGTGCAGCGGCTCGGCGCCTTGGCGATCCTGAGCGCCGAATCCGGCGGGGCTCCGCCGGGGGAGACGACGAAGCCCGTCTCGCTCCTCGTGGTGAGGGGCGAGACGGGCTGGCGTCTGCGGTGGATCTCGTCGGGTCAGCGCGCCGACTCGAACGCGGGCAGCTCGTGACTAGATGCCGAGGTTCGCCTCGAACGACGAGTCCTCGAGGCGGCTCTTCACCGCGGAGAGGAAGCGCGCGGCGTCGGCGCCGTCGACGATGCGGTGGTCGTAGCTCAGCGCGAGGTAGACCATCGAGCGGATGGCGATGGCCTCGCCGCCGTCGACCTTCACGACGGCCGGCTTCTTCACCACGATGCCGGTGCCGAGGATGGCCACCTGCGGGAGGAAGACCAGCGGCGTGTCGAAGAGTGCGCCGCGCGAACCGGTGTTGGTGAGCGTGAAGGTGCCGCCGCCCAGCTCGTCGGGCTTCAGCTTGTTGTCGCGGGTGCGGGCAGCGAGGTCGGCGATCTGCGCGGCCAGGCCGGCGATGTCGAGCTCGCTCGCGTTCTTCACCACGGGGGTGAGCAGGCCGCGCTCGGTGTCGACCGCGATGCTGATGCTCTCGTGGTCGGGGTAGACGATCGACTCGCCGTCCACCGTCGCGTTGATGATCGGGTAGGCCTTGAGCGCCTCGGCCGCCGCGAGGGCGAAGAAAGGCAGGAACGAGAGCTTCGTGCCGGTCTTCTCGAGGAAGGCGCCCTTCACGGCGTCGCGGTAGGCGGCCACCTTGGTGACGTCGACCTCGACCACGGTGGTGAGCTGAGCGGAGGCCTGCATCGACTCGACAGCGCGCTGGGCGACGACCTTGCGCAGACGCGACATCGGCTGCGTGGTGCCACGCAGCGGAGAGGTCTCGAGCGCCTTGTACGACGAAGCGGCGGGAGCGGTGGCAGCAGCGGGAGCCGCGGCGGGGGCGGTCGTCGCAGCGAGCACGTCTTCCTTGCGGATGCGTCCGCCGACGCCGGTGCCGGTCACGCTCGCGAGGTCGATGCCGCGGTCGTGGGCGAGCTTGCGCACGAGCGGGGTGACGTAGCCCGCGTTGCCGCCGGTGGACGCCTCAGCCGCCGGAGCGGGAGCAGCAGCCGACGCGGGGGCCGCAGCAGCGACGGGAGCCGGCGCGGCAACCGGTGCCGGGGCCGCGGCGACCGGAGCGGGAGCAGCAGGAGCCGGAGCAGCGGCGGCCGGAGCCGGAGCGGGTGCCGGGGCGGCGGCGGGAGCCTCCTGCACCGGAGCGGGGGCCGCGGCAGGCGCGGCCTCGGCGGGGGCGGGCGCCTCGGTGGAGGGGGTGACGACCTCGGTCGGCGCCTCCGCGGCGGGCGCGGCCGGAGCCGGCTCCTCGGCCGGAGCCGCGGGCGCGGCCGGAGCTGCAGCACCGGAGCCGTCTCCGATGGTCACGAGGGCGGTGCCGACCTCGACGGTCTCGTCTTCCTGCACGAGGATCGCCTCGATCACACCGGCCACGGGTGACGGGATCTCGGTGTCGACCTTGTCGGTCGACACCTCCAGCAGGGGCTCGTCGACCTCGACACGATCGCCGACGTTCTTGAGCCAGCGGGTGACCGTACCTTCCGTGACACTCTCACCGAGTGCGGGAAGGTTGACGGATTCGCTCATGAGCATGTCTCCTTATGGAACCGATTCGAAACTAAGCCTATTGCGGCAGGACTAGATGGCGTGCAGGGGCTTTCCGGCCAGCGCGAGGTGCGCTTCGCCGAGGGCCTCGTTCTGGGTGGGGTGCGCGTGGATGAGCGAGGCCACGTCTTCGGGGTAGGCCTCCCAGTTCACGATGAGCTGGCCCTCGCCGATGAGTTCGCCCACGCGGGCACCGATCATGTGGATGCCGATGACGGGGCCGTCGTTGACGCGCACCACCTTGACGGAGCCGGTGGTGCCGATGATGTGGCTCTTGCCGTTGCCGGCGAGGTTGTAGTCGTAGGCCGAGATCTTGTCGGCGCCGTACTTCTCGGCCGCCTTGGCCTCGGTGAGGCCCACGGAGGCGACCTCGGGGTCGGAGTAGGTGACCTTGGGGATGTTGACGTCCTCGACGATCTGCGGCGCGAGGCCCGCGATCTCCTCGGCCACGAAGATCCCCTGCTGGAATCCGCGGTGCGCGAGCTGGAGGCCGGGCACGATGTCGCCGACGGCGTAGACACCGGGAACGCTGGTCTCCAGGCGCTCGTTCGTGATGACGAAGCCGCGGTCGATGGTGACGCCCACTTCCTCGAAGCCGAGGCCCTGCGTGGCCGGGCCGCGGCCCACCGCCACGAGCAGCAGTTCGCCGTCGAAGGTCTTGCCGTCTTCGAGGGTGACGACGACGCCCTCGTCGTTCTGCGTGACGCCGGAGAAGCGCACGCCGAGGTTGAAGGCGATGCCGCGCTTGCGGAACGCGCGCTCGAACTGCTTCGAGATCGCCTCGTCCTCGTTGGGCACCAGGTGGGGGAGCGCCTCGACGATCGTGACCTCGGCGCCGAACGACTTCCAGACGCTCGCGAATTCGACCCCGATCACGCCGCCGCCGAGGATGACGACCTTCTTCGGCACGAAGTCGAGCGACAGCGCCTGCTCGGAGGTGATGACCCGCCCGCCGATCTCGAGACCGGGGAGGGTGCGCGAGTACGAGCCGGTGGCGAGCACGATCTTCTTGCCCACGATGGTGTCGTCGCCGACCTGCACCGTGGTGGGGGAGGTGAGCCGCCCCTCGCCCGCGATCGTCGTGATTCCGCGAGCCTTCACGAGGCCCTCGAGCCCCTTGAACTTGGAGGAGACGATGCCCTCGCGGTAGGCGGTGACGGCGGCGATGTCGATGCCGCCGAAGGTCGTGTTCACGCCGTACTTGGCGGATTCGCGCGAGACGTCGGCCACCTCGGCCGAGTGCAGGAGCGCCTTGGTGGGGATGCAGCCGCGATGCAGGCAGGTGCCGCCGACCTTGTCCTTCTCGATCATCGCCACGGAGAAGCCCAGTTGACTTGCCCGCAGTGCCGCGGCGTAGCCGCCGCTGCCCCCGCCGAGAACCACAATGTCAAAGTTCTGTTCCGACACCCAGCAACTCCCTCGTGCATACGTTTCCGATTCGCATCGTTCGGACCGAACCGGAGAGACGGGCAAAGTTTTTTCGCCCATGCGAGCTTACTACGCGCGGGACTGCGCCTCTGCAAATCGCAGCAGCGTGCGCACCGTGGCTCCGGTGGGGCCCTTGACGGTGAATCCGTAGCCGCCCTCCTTGTTCTGCGCCGCCCCGGCGATGTCGAGGTGCACCCACGGGATGCGGCTGCCGTCGTCGCGCTTCGCGACGAACTCCTGCAGGAAGACCCCGGCCACGAGCATCCCGCCCGCGGTGTTGCCCGGCTTCACGTTCGCGATGTCGGCGATGTCGGAGGCCAGCAGCGAGCGCATCTCCGCCGGCAGCGGCATGTGCCAGAGCGGCTCCCCGGCCTCGCGCGCCGCCTCGAGCACGGCGGACACCAGCTCGTCGTCGCCCATCGTGGCGACGTAGCGGTTGCCGAGGGCCACGACGGCGGCGCCCGTGAGCGTCGCCACGTCGATGATGGCGTCGGGATGCTCCTCCGCCGCCGCCACGAGCCCGTCGGCGAGCACGAGCCGCCCCTCGGCGTCGGTGTTGAGCACCTCGACCGTGCGGCCGCCCCGGATGGTGAGCACGTCACCCGGGCGGATCGCCTCACCGGAGGGCATGTTCTCGGCGAGGCAGAGCCACGCCGTCAGCCGCACCGGCAGGCCCAGCTCCGCGGCGGCCAGAACGGTCGCCAGCACCGTGGCAGAACCGGCCATGTCGTACTTCATGCCGATCATCGACACCGGCGGCTTCAGGGAGAGGCCGCCCGTGTCGAAGGTGATGCCCTTGCCCACGAGGGCGATGTGCCGGGCCGCCCCGGCGGGTGCATACGACACGCGCACGAGCCGCGGCAGGCGCGCTGAGCCCTGGCCCACGCCGGCGATGCCGCCGAAACCGCCCTCGAGAAGCGCCTCGTAATCCCACACCGTCACCTCGAGCGGCTTGCCCTCGGCGAGTGCCTGCACCCGCTCGGCGTAGACCTCGGGGTAGAGGTCGAGCGCCGGGATGTTGACGAGATCCCGCACGAGCGCGACGGCGTCGACGGATGCGCGGGCCCGGGCGAGTGCGTCCCTCGCCTCGTCGCCGGGCACGGCCGCGGTCGCGATCGCGATGCCGGGAGGCGACGTGGTCTCCCCGTCGTTCGTCCCGGCACCGCGGTAGTCGGTGTAGTCGTAGGAGCCAAGGCCCGCGCCCTCGATCACCGCGGTCAGCTCCTGTGCCGAGCGCGGAGCGAAGTCGATCACGAGCGCCTCACGCTCGCTCAGCCGCCGCGCGGCCGCGCCGGCCGCGTAGCGCAGCTCCTCGGCTCCGGCATCCGCGGCGCCGAGCCCGACGACGGCGAGGCTCTTCGCTTCTACGCCGGCGGGCGAAGGGATGCGCACGAGCTCGTCCTTCTTGCCCGCGAACCCGACCGCGGCGAGCGCCGCCTGCACCTCGGTCACCACTCCGGCCTGCGCGAGGGCGGCTCCGCCGCGCAGCAGCAGCCCCTCACCCGCCTTCGACGCGGCGACGACGAGGATCTCCTGCCCGGCATCGAGGGCGGAGGACGCGGAGTCGGAGCGGAGGGAGAGCGGGGCGGTAGTCATGCCGTCATCGTATCCACGGCATCCCGACTCTATTCCCGAGACGTGTTCGCTCTCGGCATGCCGCCGCGCCGGGTGGTGCCCAGGGGCCCGGTTTAGAGTTGACGCATGGAAGAACCGAGTGGGCTCTACGACGTCGTCGCCGAAGACGGCCTCGTGCCCGACGGCTTGAACCTCGTCGCCGCGCTCACCGGCTTCACCGACGCGGGTGGGGCGGTCGCCCAGCTGGGCGAGTACCTTCTCGACACGCTCGACAACCGGGTGGTCGCCGAGTTCGACACGGATGCGCTGCTCGACTACCGCGCGCGCCGGCCCATCATCACCTTCGATCAAGACCACTTGAGCGACTACCGGCCGCAGACCCTCCGCCTGTACCTGATGACCGACGAGCTCGGACAGAGGTTCCTGTTCCTGAACGGCTTCGAGCCCGACTTCCAGTGGGAGCGGTTCACCGCGGCCGTGATCGAGCTGGTGCAGCTCTTCCATGTGAAGGCCACCACGTGGGTGCACGCCATCCCGATGCCGGTGCCGCACACGCGGCCGATCAGCGTCACGGTGAGCGGCAACCGCATCGAGCTCATCGACTCGATGTCGGTCTGGCGGCCGAGCACCCAGGCCCCGGGCAATGCGCTCCACCTGGTGGAGTACCGCCTGCAGGAGCTGGGGCATCCGATCACCGGCTTCGTGCTGCTGGTGCCGCACTACCTCGCCGACACCGAGTACCCCACCACGGCGCTCGTCGGCCTCGAGAGCATCAGCTCGGCCACGGGGCTCATCTTCCCCACCGACCGCCTGCGCGAAGAAGGCCGGCTGTTCGCCGGCAAGATCGACGAGCAGGTCGAGTCGAATCCGGAGCTGGCGCGACTCGTGCACACGCTCGAGGAGCGGCACGACACCTACATGGAGGGCACGAGCCTGCGTTCGCCGCTCACCGACATCGACGGGGCGCTGCCCTCGGCCGACGAGATCGCCGACGAGCTCGAGCGCTTCCTGGCCGGCAACCGGCCCGGGGACGACCCCTCGGGCGACTCGCGCCCGCTCTGACGCCGGGTCAGGCTCCGCCCTCCGCGGAGTAGATTGGGGACGGTGAACTCTCGCCGCGCCTGGATCGTCTTCGCGGTCGGTGTCTTCGCCTACATGGCGGCCGTGCTGCAACGCTCGACACTCGGCGTCGCCGGCGTCTCGGCCGCGGAGCGCTTCGACACGAGCGCGGCGCTGCTCTCGAGCCTCGCGGTGCTGCAGCTCGTGGTCTACGCCGGGCTGCAGATCCCGATCGGTCTGCTGATCGACCGGGTGGGCCCGAAGCTCCTCATCTGCTGCGGCAGTGCGGTGATGGCCGCCGGGCAGCTCGTGCTGGCCTTCGCGCCCGACATCGGCACAGCGATCGCGGGGCGTGTCCTCGTGGGCGCCGGCGATGCCGCGGTCTTCATCTCGCTCATCCGCCTGATCAACTCCTGGTTCGCGGGGCGGACCGTCCCGCTGCTCTCGCAGTGGACCGGCAACATCGGCGCCATCGGCCAGGTGCTCTCGGCGCTGCCCTTCGCCTGGGTGCTGCACAACGCAGGCTGGACCCCGGCCTTCTCCGCCGCCGCCGCCCTCTCCTTCGTGGCCTTCGTGCTCGGCGTCGTACTCCTCGCCGACCGGCCGGCCGAGGCCGCCGAACCTCCCCGGGCCGCCTCGGTGCGGGATGCGCTGCGCGGCCTCGGTCTGACCCTCCGGCGCCCGGGAACCCAGCTCGGCTTCTGGGCCCACTACACCACGCAGGCGTCGGGCACGGTGTTCGCGCTGTTCTGGGGATTCCCGTTCATGGTGTCGGCGCTCGGCTTCGACCAGGCGAAGGCCTCGCTGTTCCTCGTCGTCATCGTCGTATCGGGTCTGATCGCCGGCCCGATCCTCGGTGTGCTCACCGCACGGTTCCCGCTGCGGCGGTCGAACCTCGTGCTCTCGATCGTCGCGTTGCTCGGCGTCGTGTGGACGGCGGTGCTGCTCTGGCCCGGGGTGCCGCCGACCTGGCTCATCCTGCTTCTCGTCATCTCCCTCGGCATCGGTGGTCCGGGTTCGCTCATCGGCTTCGACTTCGCCCGCTCGTTCAACCCGATCCGCTCGCTCGGCTCGGCCAACGGCGTCGTCAACGTCGGCGGCTTCAGTGCCAGCTTCGTCACTATGTTCCTGATCGGGCTGCTGCTCGACGCCCAGTTCTCGTCGGGAATCAGCCCGGCGCTCTACGATCTCGACGCCTTCCGCCGGGCGTTCGCCGTGCAATACCTGGTGGTGGGCTTCGGAGTGGTGATGTTCCTCCTGGCGCGCCGCCGCACCCGCCGCCAGCTGGAGGAGGATGAGGGAATATCCGTGGGCCCCATCTGGGTTGCACTCTCTACAGCGTGGAAGCGCCGGGGGGCGTGACGGCGGGAACCCTAGCTTTTCCGTGCAATAATTGATAATGAAGACCCGTTCCTGTGAGGGGACGCAGCTGCTGTTCGGGCTGCGAGAATCTCCCACTTGACATGGGTCTTAGTAATGTCCAAAAACATCTTCACGCGGCGGAGATTTTCGGGATTCCGACTTGCCAGGGCTCCCGTGTTCTCCGCGATGACATCGCGTGGCATGAAAGGTGAACTCATGGCCACCCCCAAGTCCGCAGACATCCTCGACAAGGCAACGGCGCCTGACGAGGTCACGTCGGCTGCGCCCCGCCCCGCGGCGAAGCGCGCGCCGGCCAAGAAGACCGCAGCGAAGGCTGCTCCCAAGAAGGCCGCCAAGGCCACCGACGACGAGGCCGACATCGAGCCCGGAGACGAAGTCGACGACGACGCCGTCGAGGAGACGGACGACGTGGAGGTCGTGGTCGCCGACGACGACACGGATGCCGAAGCCGCCGACGGCGACGACGACGCCGACTCCGCGAAGAAGCCGGCCGCGGCCGAAGAGGCGCTGCCCAGCGGCGCCCTCGTGCTCTCGCTGGTCGACGACGAAGACGATGTGCCGGTCTACTCGAGCACCATCACGGGTGCGACCGCCGACCCGGTCAAGGACTACCTGAAGCAGATCGGAAAGGTCGCGCTGCTGAACGCGGCCGAAGAGGTCGAGCTCGCGATGCGCATCGAGGCGGGCCTGTTCGCCGAGGACAAGCTGGCGAACACCGACAACCTGAGCCCCTCCGCCAAGCGCGAGCTGCAGTGGGTGGCGAAAGACGGCCAGCGCGCCAAGAGCCACCTGCTCGGCGCCAACCTCCGTCTGGTCGTCTCGCTGGCCAAGCGTTACACGGGCCGTGGAATGCAGTTCCTCGACCTGATCCAGGAGGGCAACCTGGGCCTGATCCGTGCGGTCGAGAAGTTCGACTACACCAAGGGCTTCAAGTTCTCCACCTACGCCACCTGGTGGATCCGTCAGGCCATCACCCGCGCCATGGCCGACCAGGCGCGCACCATCCGCATCCCGGTGCACATGGTGGAGGTCATCAACAAGCTGGCCCGCGTCCAGCGCCAGATGCTGCAGGACCTGGGTCGCGAGCCCACGCCCGAGGAGCTCAGCCGCGAGCTCGACATGACGCCCGAGAAGGTCGTCGAGGTGCAGAAGTACGGCCGCGAGCCGATCTCGCTGCACACGCCCCTGGGCGAGGACGGCGACAGCGAGTTCGGTGACCTGATCGAGGACACCGAGGCCGTCGTCCCGGCCGACGCGGTGGGCTTCACGATGCTGCAGAAGCAGCTGGAGTCGCTGCTCGACTCGCTCTCCGAGCGCGAGGCCGGCGTCATCCGGATGCGCTTCGGGCTCGGCGACGGCATGCCGAAGACCCTCGACCAGATCGGCGACACCTTCGGCGTGACGCGCGAGCGCATCCGCCAGATCGAGTCGAAGACCATGGCGAAGCTTCGCCACCCGTCCCGCTCGCAGTCGCTGCGCGACTACCTCGAGTAGGCCGATGGGCCTCCGCACCACGGCCGCCGTCCTCGTCGGGCGGGCCGTCCGGGTCGCCGCGCGCCTGCGCGGCGGCGGCTCGGCGATCCCCGGCAACATCGCCCTGAAGATCGACCCCGGGTTCCTCGAACGCACCATCGCGAGCATCCCGAACGGTGTCGTGGCGGTGTCCGGCTCGAACGGCAAGTCGACCACCACGAACATGCTCGCCGCCATCATGCGGCGGCACGGACTGAAGGTGTTCACCAACCCCTCGGGCGGCAATCTCCCGCAGGGCATCGCCTCGGCGCTGCTCTCCGAAGTCTCCGCGAGCGGCCGGCTCGACGCCGACATCGCGATCCTCGAGGTCGACGAGGGCTACGGAACCCGGCTCGCCGAATTGCTGAAGCCCCGCACGGTGCTGTTGCTGAACATCCAGATCGACCAGCTCAACCGCTATCACGAGCCGGATCGCGTCGCCGCGATGCTCGGCCGGGTCGCGGCCTCGGCCACCGAGGGTCTCGTGCTCAACCGCGAGGACAACTTCCTCGTCGACCTCGACACGCGCATCCCGGCCCGGCCGAACCGCGAGGTGTCCTTCTTCGGCGGCACCCCCGAGCTCGTGGCGGGCGCGAGCCACGGGGTGGCGTCGGCCGACCGCTTCGGCGAGACGACCGTGGCTCCCGGCAGCCGGCCGGCGGCGGTGGAGGTCGTCGCCCTGCACGGCACGCGCGCGACGCTCGCGATCGGCGACTCCACCATCGAGGTGCGGCTGCCGGCCCGGGGCATGCACTACGCCCTGGATGCGGCGGGCGCCACGGCCACCGCGCAGAACGTGCTCGGCCCGCTGTTCCGCCCGCAGTTCGTGGTGGAGGCGCTGGACTCGCTCGAGACCGTCTACGGCCGCGGCGAGCTGCTGGAGGTGGAGGGCGAGCAGATCGAGATCATCATGATGAAGAACCCCGCATCCCTGCAGCTGAACCTCGACTCGCTCGAGAGCGCGCCGGAGCAGGTCTTCCTCGCCGTCGACGAGGGCACTCCCGATCCGTCCTGGATCTACGACATCGACTTCTCAGCACTCGACCACGTCGGCGGCATCACCGGGTCGAAGGCCTGGCAGTTCGCTGTGCGCCTCGGCTACCTGGGCATCCCGGTCGGCGAGGTCGACCTCGACGTGCGCCGGGCGCTGAAGTCGTTCCTGGCGCGGCCCGCACCCGCCACCGGCCACAAGGTGATGATCTTGAACTACGAGCAGATGATGCTGATCCGCAAGATCCTGGGTTTCAAGGAGCTCGAGGGCGGGGGAGCGGCCTGATGACGAACGAGGGCGCCCTGCGCATCCTGCACCTGTTCCCGCGCCTGCTGGGCTTGAACGGCGAGAGCGGCAACGTCGACATCCTGCGCCGGCGAGCCGAGTGGCGCGGCCTCCCCGTCGAGGTGACCACCTACGACGAGGGCGCGCCGCTCGGGTTCGACGACGCCGACCTCGTGTTCATCGGCAGCGGGCCGGTCTCGGCCGAACTGCTCGCGCATCCGCTCGTCATCGCGGTGGCGCCGGAGCTCCGGGCGCTGGCCGCCGACGGTCGCCCCTTCCTCGCCGTCGGAGCCGGATTCCAGCTCCTGGGTGAGAAGGTCGTGCTCGAGAGCGGAGAGGCGCTCGAGGGCGCCGGCGTCTTCCCGGTGGTCACCCGGCACGGCGGCACGCGCGTGGTGGGCGACTTCGTGGTGGAGTCGCCGCGACTCGGCACCGTCGTGGGCTTCGAGAACCGCGGTTCGTTCGTGGACGTCGGCCCCCACAGCACCCTCGGTCGCGTGGTCTACGGGCGCGGCAACACCGAGACGCCGGGTGAGGAGGGCTTCTGGGAGGGCGATCTGCTCGGCACCCACATGCACGGGCCGATCCTCGCGAACAACCCCGCCCTCGCCGACGTCCTGCTCGACAGCGCGCGCGCACGCCGCGGCCTCGACTACGCCGAGCCGACTCCCGAAGCGGCCGAGGCCCTGCGCACCATCGACGAGCGCGCCCGCCAGGCCCGCGCCACCATCGCGGCAGCCCCCCTCAGCGAGTAGATACCCGATCTGGAGTACTTCTTGCTCAGTTCTGCATTTGTAGACTGAGCTGCGTGGCGGAGATGACACGAAACCAAGCGCAAGGTCAGATGGCTGAGAACGAAGCCACGGGCCATCTGATGCGGCTTGGATTCAGCCTCAATAGTCTGACCGGGTCTGATTTCGGATGGGATCTCCATGGTCAGATGCCGGAGACTCCGCTGGTGCTGACGGGAATGTCAGCATTGACTGCCGCCTCGTGGGAGCTCTCTGCGAGAGCCGTTCACGTGCAGGTGAAGAGTATGCGCGCCGCCCGCTATCCCCAGCTCGACCGACGCACGGTTTCCGCCTGGCTCCAGGCGAGCCTGATGGGGAGCCCGACGTTCGTGATGATCGTCAGAGCGAATGTCCGAGATACCGCGGAGCGTCACCGTTTCATGACTCCTGGGGATCTTGACCGCTGGTTGCGACGGGTGCGCGACCTGCGGCCGCCACGCCAGAGGATCACGCGAGATGAGACACGACTCCTCGACACGTCTCAGCTTCCATTGGTCTTGGATCTCTGGGGCAGATTCCCCTTGCTCATGCATCTGGTGGCAGACCGGCTTCCGATCGGGGCACAGAATCGCCGCGAGGATGTCGAGGATGCGATCACCTACCTGATCGCCGAGTTCGCGCACAGCTATCTTGCGAGGTTCTACCCGCATTCGGGGGCCGACACGTATCGCCTCACGAGCGTCTACGATTCGATCTCGAGCGCCTTCTACGCGGGTGCGGGTGATAGCTGGAGCTGGCCGGACGAGTCCACACGAGTGGTCCACGCCGGTGACCTCTTGGTGAACACACGGAATGGTGGAAACGAATGGACCGATCCGGCAATCCCGCTGCATGCTCTCACCGCATCCGCCGATGAAGCACCTGCCTTGGACGACGTCCGAGGGGCCGCGGAGATCCTGGGACGCTACGTCACGCTGGGCCAGTAGCGGCTCGCGGCAGGGTCACACGTCGATGCGGTCGCGCGAGAGCTTGTCGGAGCCCTGGATGATGAACTCCTTGCGCGGCGGCACCTCGTCGCCCATCAGGAGTTCGAACATCTTCTCGGCGATGGCCGCGTCGGCCACACCCACCCGGCGGAGAGTGCGGTAGCGCTTGTCCATCGTCGTGGACGCGAGCTGGTCGGCATCCATCTCGCCGAGGCCCTTGTAGCGCTGGATCGGGTCCTGGTACTTGCGGCCCGACTTCTTGAGACCGGCCAGCACGCCCTGCAGCTCGGCCTCGGAGTAGGTGTAGACGGTCTCGTTGGGCTTCGAGCCGGGGTTGATCGCCACCACGCGGTGCAGCGGAGGCACGGCGGCGTAGACCCGGCCGTCCTCGATCAGCGGTCGCATGTAGCGGAAGAACAGGGTGAGCAAGAGGGTGCGGATGTGCGCGCCGTCGACATCCGCGTCGCTCATCAGGATGATCTTGCCGTAGCGGGCCGCGGAGAGGTCGAAGGAGCGCCCGGATCCGGCCCCGATCACCTGGATGATGGAGGCGCACTCGGCGTTCGAGAGCATGTCGGCCACCGAGGCCTTCTGCACGTTGAGGATCTTGCCGCGGATGGGCAGCAGCGCCTGGAACTCGCTGTTGCGGGCGAGCTTCGCCGTGCCGAGGGCCGAGTCGCCCTCCACGATGAAGAGTTCGCTGTTGGTGACGTCGGAGCTGCGGCAGTCGACGAGCTTCGCGGGGAGGGATGACGACTCCAGCGCGTTCTTGCGGCGCTGCGTCTCTTTGTGCGCCCGCGCCGAGATACGCGACTTCATCTCGGCCACCACCTTGTCGAGCACGAGCGAGGACTGCGCCTTGTCGTCGCGCTTGGTCGACGAGAAGCGCTCGGCGAGGCCCTTGGTGAGCACGGTCGACACGATGTTGCGCACGGCCGGGGTGCCGAGCACCTCTTTCGTCTGCCCCTCGAACTGCGGCTCGGGCAAGCGCACGGTGAGCACGGCGGTGAGGCCGGCGAGCACGTCTTCTTTGTCGAGCTTGTCGTTGCCCACCTTCAGGCGGCGGGCGTTGGCCTCCACGGTGGTGCGCAGGAAGCGCAGCAGCCCGGCCTCGAAGCCGGCCTGGTGGGTGCCGCCCTTCGGGGTGGAGATGATGTTCACGAAGCTGCGGAAGGTGGTGTCGTAGCCGATGCCCCAGCGCATCGCGAGGTCGACGGTGCACTCGCGCGTGAGCTCGGTGGGGAGCATGGCACCCGACTCCGAGAGCACCGGGACGGTCTCGGTGAAGCTGCCGGTTCCGGTGATGCGCCAGATGTCGGTGAGCGGGGCATCGGGGGAGAGGTGTTCGACGAACTCGGAGATGCCGCCCTCGAACTGGAAGGACTCGGCCCGGGGTTCCTCTCCGCGCTCGTCGTCGATCGCGATGCGGAGGCCGGGCACGAGGAAGGCCGTCTGCCGGGCACGCACGAGGAGGTCGTCGGTCTGGAACTCGGCGCCCTTGGTGAAGATCTGCCGGTCGGCCCAGTAGCGCACCCGGGTGCCCGTGACACCCTTGGCGACCTTGCCGACCACCCGCAGCTCGCTCTTCTTCTCGAACGGCGTGAACGGCGCATCTGGGCTCGGCTCGCCCTTCACCGGGTCGGCGAAGACGCCGGGCTCACCCCGGTGGAACGACATGGCCCAAGTCTTGCCGTCGCGGTCGACCTCGACGTCGAGCCGCTCCGAGAGGGCGTTGACGACGGAGGCGCCGACACCGTGCAGACCACCGGATGCCGCATACGAGCCCGAGCCGAACTTTCCGCCGGCGTGCAGCTTGGTGAACACGACCTCGACGCCCGAGAGACCCGTCTTCGGCTCGATGTCGACCGGGATGCCGCGCGCGGTGTCGCGCACCTCCACGCTGCCGTCGGAGTGCAGGCGGATGTCGATGCTCGTTCCGAACCCGCCGAGCGCCTCGTCGACGGAGTTGTCGATGATCTCCCAGAGGCAGTGCATGAGACCGCGTGAGTCGGTGGAGCCGATGTACATGCCGGGGCGCTTGCGCACCGCCTCGAGGCCCTCGAGAACGGACAGGTGCCGGGCAGAGTAGTCGGACGGTGAGGCCACCGGGTCTCCTTCGGGGTAGGACTGCGGAACGGCGAGGCGTTCCAACCACCAAGGCTAACCGCCGCCGGCGACACCGCCCGGCCACGACACAGCGCCCGTATTCCCACTACGCGTACAGCGAAACACAGGTGATTGACGCATGGCCGTTACAGAAGAGTGCTTGGATGTGACTACCAGCCCGTCACCGTTCGAGTCGCTTAAGGAGCAGAAGATGCAGTCAGTTGCAGCGGAGAACAGCACTGTTTCCGATCTGGAGAACGTCTATCAGCTCACCGCGGCCGACCGCTGTGACAGCTGCGGAGCCCAGGCCTACATCCGGGTCGACATGCCCTCGGGTGGTGAACTCCTCTTCTGCGCCCACCACGGCCGCAAGTACCAGGAGAAGCTCTCCCAGGTGGCCACCGGATGGCACGACGAGTCGGCCAAGCTGAACGACCGCCCGTAGGCCCACCCGATCCAGACCACAGAAGGCCCGCCCCGCGAGAGATCGCGGGGCGGGCCTTCTTCGTCCGTTCGTGGACCGATACCTCAGCTGCGGGCCGACCCGATCGACCCGATGAGGGCGGCGAGGGGAGTGCCGGAGGCGTCGCGCTTGGCTCCGACCTCCGGGAGCACCCGGGCGGCGCCGTCGGGACCCACGGCGAGCGCCGGCGCCGCGCCGGCCCAGGCCACCGTCAGCACGTCTTCGCCCTTGAGGAAGCGGTGCGCGCGCACGCCGCCGGTGGCGCGGCCCTTGGGCGGGAACTCGGTGAAGTCGGAGACCTTGCCGGCTCCCGCATCCGTTCCCGCGAGCGTGGAGGTGCTGCCCGAGACGGTCACCACCACGGCATCGCCCGAGTCGGGAACGGAGCCGAACCAGATGACGGAGGCGCCCGCGCCGAGGTTGATGCCGGCCATCCCGCCCGCCGCCACGCCCTGCGGCCGCACGCTCGCCTGGAAGAAGCGCAGCAGCTGGGCGTCCGAGGTGATGAACACGAGCTCGTCGTCCTCGGAGTGCTGGGCCACGCCCACCACGGCGTCGCCGGGCTTCAGCGCGATGACCTCGAAGTCGGGCTTGGCCGGGTAGGCGCCGGCGGCCACGCGCTTCACCACGCCCTGTCTCGTGCCGATCGCGATCGGCACCTCGGAGCTCAGGGAGACGAGCCCCACCACGTGCTCGCGCTTGCCGTCGAGCGCGAGGTAATCGCCGACCTTCACTCCGGCGGCCAGCTGAACCGAGTTCACCGGCACGGCCGGCAGATCCATCACGGGCATCCGGATGAGGCGACCGGTGTCGGTCACCGCGCCGACCTCGCCGCGTCGAGTGGTCTCGACCTCGCTGCGCAGGGCGTCGTGCTTGCTGCGGCGCACGTTCACGGCGGGGCCGTCGGCCTCCTCGTCTCCCTCGCGGTCGACCCGCACGACGCGGCCCGTCGTGCTGAGGTAGACCGTGCAGGGCACGTCGGCCACCTCGAGCACGGGCTGCGCCCGCTTCGAGGCCGTGGCGAGAGCGGGCCGAGCCTCGGTGAGCAGCGTCCGCCGCGGTGTGCCGAACTTCTCGGCCATCTCCTCGAGCTCGTCGGAGACCGTCTTGCGCAGCAGGGCCGGGCTCGCGAGCAGCTGTTCGAGGAAGGCGATCTCCTCGCGCAGCTTGTCGCGCTCGGCCTCGAGCTCGATGCGCGAGAAGCGCGTGAGCCGGCGCAGGCGCAGCTCGAGGATGTAGTCGGCCTGCAGAACGCTCAGCTCGAACACCTCGATCAGACGGGTGCGGGCGGCATCCGTGTCGTCGCTCGTGCGGATGACCTGGATCACCTCGTCGATGTCGAGGATGGCGATCAGGAGGCCTTCGACCAGGTGCAACCGCTCACGCCGCCGGTCGAGGCGGTAGCGGGTGCGCCGGGTCACCACGTCGATGCGGTGGTTGACATAGACGACGAGCAGGTCGCGGAGGCCGAGAGTCAGCGGGCCTCCGTCGACGAGCGCGACGTTGTTGATGCTGAAGTTGTCTTCGAGCGGGGTGAGCTTGTAGAGCTGCTCGAGCACCGCATCCGGGTTGAATCCGGTCTTGATGCCGATGACCAGGCGCAGCCCGTTGGTGCGGTCGGTGAGGTCGGTGACGTCGCTGATGCCCTGGATCTTCTTCGAGGTCACGCCGTCCTTGATCTTGGCGATCACCTTCTCGGGGCCGACGAGGTAGGGCAGCTCGGTCACCACGAGCCCGGTCTTGCGTGCGCTGAGGTTCTCGACGGTCACCTTGGCGCGGGTCTTGAAGGCGCCGCGGCCGCTCTCATAGGCGTCGCGCACACCGGCGAGGCCCACGATGGTGCCGCCGCCCGGCAGATCGGGGCCGGGGATGAACGACATCAGGTCGTCGAGCGTGGCGTCGGGGTGCTCGATCAGGTATCGCGCACCGGCCACGACCTCGATGAGGTTGTGCGGCGCCATGTTCGTGGCCATGCCCACCGCGATGCCGCTCGCGCCGTTCACCAGCAGGTTCGGGATGGCGGCGGGCAGCACGTCGGGCTGGGTGAGCTGGTTGTCGTAGTTGGGCACGAAGTCCACGACGTCCTCGTCGAGCCCCTCCACCATGGCCATCGCCACCGCGTCGAGGCGGGCCTCGGTGTAGCGCGGCGCCGCGGGGCCGTCGTCGAGAGACCCGAAGTTGCCGTGTCCGTCGATGAGCGGAACGCGCATGGTCCACGACTGGGCGAGCCGCACGAGGGCGTCGTAGATCGCGGTGTCGCCGTGCGGATGCAGCTTGCCCATCACTTCGCCCACCACGCGGGCGCTCTTCACGTGCCCGCGATCGGGGCGCAGGCCCATCTCGCTCATCATGTAGAGGATGCGCCGCTGCACCGGCTTCATGCCGTCGCGCGCATCCGGCAGGGCCCGGGAGTATATGACGGAGTAGGCGTACTCGAGGAACGAGTCCTGCATCTCCGTGGAGACGTCGACATCGAGGATCTTCTCGACGCTCGTTCCGCCGGCGCCTGCAGAGGGATCGTTCGTGGCTGCTGTCATTCCTGTTTTTCTCGAGCGTGCCCCCATCCGGAGCCGACTGGGCGGCGGGTGGGAGCGGAGGGTCGTGTGCCAGACTTGGCCGAATGTCCACCATGCTACCGACGAGGCAGCCCGACGAGCTGACGCTCGCCGACGTGTTGCCGAGTTGCGTGCGCTCCCTCGACGGCGAACCGAACCGGCTCGAGCTGCCCCCGGCGGAGCGCGTCGTGGTGGTTCTCGTCGACGGGCTCGGCGCTGCCGCCCTGCGCGCGCGTGCCGGCCACGCCCGGATGCTCAGCACCGCCATGACGAAGCGCTCGACCCTCGCGAGCGGCTTCCCCACCACCACGGCTGCGGCACTCGCGAGCCTCACGACCGGCGGCACCCCCGGTGAGCACGGCATCGTGGGCTACACCGCCCTCGTGCCGGCCGCAGGCGCCGTGCTGAACCAGCTCTCCGGCTGGTCCGAGCAGATGGACCCGGCCACCTGGCAGCGCCTCCCCACGGTCTTCGAGGGGCTGCGGGACGCGGGCATCCCGTCGAACACGATCGGCCCCGCGAAGTACGCCGACTCCGGTCTCACCCACGCGATCCTCCGTGGCGCCGACTACGTCGTCGCCGGGACGGTCGCCGAGCGCTTCGCCGCCGCGCGTCGGCTGTTCGACGAAGGGGGGCGCCGGCTCGTCTACCTCTATGTTCCCGAGCTCGATCAGCTCGCGCACGCCAAGGGCTGGGAGTCTGGCCGCTGGCTCGCCGCGCTCGAGACGCTCGACGCCGAGTACGGGCGGTTCGCCGGCTCGCTCCGCGCCGCCGAGGGACTGCTGCTCACGGCCGACCACGGTGTCGTTGATGTGCCGGCGACCGGACACGTGCTCTTCGGCGGCGTGCCGGAGCTCGTGGCGGGGGTCGTGCACGTGGGCGGCGATCCGCGCTGCCTGCAGCTCTACCTGGGCGGGGGCGCGACTCCGGATGCCCGGGGCCGGCTGGCGGAGGCCTGGCGCCGGAGCGAGGGAGGGCGCGCCTGGATCGCGACCCGCGAGGAGGCGATCGCCGCCGGGTGGTTCGGCGCGGTCGACCCCGAGGTGGAGCCCCGGATCGGCGACGTGATCGTGGCCGCCCGCAAGCTGGTGGCCTACTACGACGGCCGCGGCGACGACAAGACCGGGCAGTCGATGGTGGGCCAGCACGGCTCGATGACGCCCGAGGAGACCATCGTGCCCCTCATCCGCGCGGGAGCGTTCGCCCGCTAACTAAAGCTCCTCGCGAGTCGCCAAAAAACGCCCCATCCGAGTGGACTTGGGGCGTTTTTTGGCGACTCGCGAGGAGGCCGGGCTCAGGCCGGGTCGTCGTCGGTGCGCGCACCGAAGACGATCTCGTCCCAGCTCGGCATCGCGGCGCGCTGTCGCTTGGCGGAGGAGGGCTTCGCCGATGCGGGAGCGGGCGACGACGAGGCGGGGGGCACGGCGGGCGCCGGACGTGCGGGTTCGTCGGTGTCGAGGCCGAGGAGCCCGAAGCCGTCGAGTGGCACCTCCACCGGGGTGTCGGCCGGCTCGGCGGTGTGCGGCTGCAGCGGCCGCGGGCCACCGAAGGCGCTCGGCTCCTCGGCGGCGGCCGGTTCGAACGCCGCCGCCTCCCGCTCGCCGCGGCGGCGCCTCAGCGCCTCGAGGAGGTCGGCGGTCTGGTTGTGATCGGCCGTGTCGGCGTCGTCGGGGGTGCGCTTGATGTTGAAGGCGTCGAAGGGACGTGTGGTCTCCTTCGGCGCGCGTGCGGCCGGAGCGGCCACGGGGACGGCCGGGGTCTCGGCCGCCGACTCGTCGTCGGGACCGGCGGGGAGCCGCACGGGCTCGCTGGGCAGCGCATCCGGAGCCGGAACCCGCTCGAGCGGGGAGAAGGCGCCGCTGTCGAAGCGGGTGTCCTCCTCGGTGCGGGTCGACACCGCCCGGAGCCGGGGGATGAGGCCCTCGGTGAGCTCGCCGTTGCGGGAGAGCGTGGTGGCCTCGTTGTTCAGCGGGGTGAGGACGTGGCGCTTGGGGTCGAACTGCCAGCGGGCGTCGTGATCGATCTCGCGCGAGGTGAAGGTGAGCTTCACGATCCAGCCGGTCTCGTCCTTCCAGCTCGCCCAGCGCACGTCGGCGGCCGCGAGGCTCTCGAGGCGCTCCTCGATGGCGTCGCCGAAGGTCGACAGCTGCTCCTCGCCGAGAGGATCGGCCGGCGTGGTGGGCTGCACGGCGACCCGCAGGGCGGACTCCACGATGAACTGCCGCTCGGCCACCACCGGCCCCTCGAAGCGCTCGATGTATTCGACGGCCGCGCCGGTCAGCTCGGCGACCTCGAAGGCGGAGAGCCCGGCGCGGATGTGGGTCTGGATCTCGCGCGGCGAGACCTTCTTTCCGCTCTGCGCGGACGCGATGCCCTGGCGGAGCCGGGACTGGAGGAGTTCGTCGATGACGATGCGAAAGCGTTCGCCATCATCGCTCGAGACGACCAACGCCCCGTTCTCGACTCCGATTACCGTCAAATCCTGCATGGTGAAAGGCCTCCAGAGGTCACTGTTCGAAGACAGGATGCCACGCCGGGCCCCGGTATCCCGGGAATGTTCGTGGCGTGCCGCAAGTTGAGGGCGGCATGAGTATTCATTGCTCATTCGACGGTTTGCTATTCCGTGAGGATTGATGCAAACTAACGCCGCCGATTTCGTTAATGGGCTGTATTCAAGAAGTGGATGGGCATGGCGACTGATTACGACGCACCGCGTAAGACCGATGACGACTCGGATTCGATCGAAGCGCTGAAGGAGCGAGTTCCGGACAAGATGTCCGGCGTCGTAGATGTCGATGACGCCGACAACCCGGGTGGTTTCGAACTGCCCGGAGCCGACCTCTCGGATCTCGATCTGGATGTCGTCGTCCTGCCTCCGCAGGCCGACGAATTCACCTGCATCAGCTGCTTCCTCGTGAAGCACCGTTCGCAGATCGATCACCAGGAGAAGCTCGGCGCCATCTGCGTGGAGTGCGCCTCGTAGAGGAGCGTCCGCGCGGAGGGCGCGCCGCGGGCCGATCGAGAGATCAGGCTCCGCGGGAGGCCGTCACCGCATCGATGAAATCGCCGGGACGCCGGGTCGACACCAGCCAGTAGGGTGCCGGATCCAGCGGATCGGCGATTTGCATCTTCACCACCGGCTTGATCCAGCCGCGGATGCACAACCAGGCCCGCATGTCCATCTGCGGTCCCCGCTGGGCCCGCGCCTCCTCGCCCGTGTAGGCGGTGCACTCTCCGACCAGCTCGGCCGGGATGCGCGCGGGTCCGACGCGCACCTGGCCCGGGGTGACCTCGATCAGCGGTGCACTGATGACGAGCGTCCCGACCACGCCGAGGTAGAGCACGATGCCCAGGATGCTGCCGATCAGCACGCCGTCGACGGTCGGCAGCGGGGCGAGCACGATGATGCTCGCCGGAATCAGCAGGGCGGTGGACACGAAGACCCAGAGGGCAGGAGTGAGTCTCTCCCGGTAGTGCAGCATGTCTCTATTCGATCATTCTTTCTGCACTACCCTCGACTCGTGACTTCTTCCGTCGAGATCCTCATCACCGCACCGCAGCCGCCCGTCTACGCCCACCCGGGCGACGCGGGGGCCGATCTGCTGTCGACGGAGGCCCTCACGCTCGCCCCGGGCGAACGCCGGACCGTGGGCACCGGCGTCTCGATCGCGCTGCCCGACGGCTACGTGGCCTTCGTCGTCCCGCGCAGCGGCCTCGCGGCCAAACACGGCATCACCGTCGTGAACTCGCCCGGAACCGTGGATGCCGGCTACCGCGGCGAGATCAAGGTCGCCCTTCTGAACACCGACAGCTCGGTGCCGTACGATATCGCCGTCGGCGACAGAATCGCGCAACTGATCGTGATGCCGGTGACGCGGGCCGTCTTCGTGCCCGTCGAGACGCTCCCCGGGAGTCATCGGGGCGAGGGCGGCTTCGGCTCCACCGGATACTCGTCGTCAACGAACGGAAACCAGTCATGAGCGACAACGACATCGTCCCCGACGAGTCCAACCCCGACGCCGCAGACCTCCCCGAGGCTGCGAACGACGCCAAGTCCGCGCCCGAGGACCGGGCGACCGCGGGGCCCTTCGACGCCACCGAGGCGAATCCGGCCCGGCCGTACGTCGATCTCGGCGGCCTCAAGATCCTTCCGCGCGAGGGACTCCACCTCCGGCTCGAGGTCGAGGAGGGCACGAACCGCGTGGTGGCGGTCGGACTCGACTACGCCGGATCGACGCTGCAGGTGCAGGCCTTCGCCGCGCCGCGGTCGTCGGGCCTCTGGCACGAGATCCGCGAGCAGATCGAAGACCAGATCCTCAAGCAGGGCGGCCAGAGCACGATCCAGAACGGCGTCTTCGGGCCCGAGCTGGTGGCCGGTGTGCCGGCGACGGCGCCCGACGGCACGCAGGGCCTGCGGATCGCCCGCTTCGTCGGCGTCGACGGCCCGCGCTGGCTGCTCCGCGGAGTGATCGCCGGAGAGGCCATCCAGAACCCGGCCGCGCAGGCCGCCGTCGAGGAGCTGTTCCGCAGCGTCGTGGTGGTGCGTGGCACGGCCCCGATGCCGCCGCGGGACCTCATCCCGCTCACCATCCCGAAGACCGGCGCCACCGGCGGCGCGCAGTCGGCTGCATCCTGAGCATGTCCGAGGAGCCCAAGCAGCCCACCTTCTCCGAGGCGTTCGCCGAGGCGGCGCGCCGCAGTGGTTTCGGTCAGGTCACGCCCGGCGAAGATCCGACCGGGCAGTCCCTGCTGCGCGCGATCGGCGGAGTGCGCGGCCTGATCGAGTCGATCCTGCCGGGCCTCGCGTTCCTCGTGCTCTTCACCTTCACGAAGAACCTCGTGCTCTCGGTGACGGCGCCCGTGGCGGTCTCGGTGGTGTTCGTGCTCGTGCGCATCGTGACCCGCAGCGCGGTCATGCCGGCCATCGCGGGCCTCCTCGGCGTGGGCGTGTCGGCGGGCCTCGCCCTCTTCACGGGCCGCGCGGAGGACAACTTCGTCGTGGGCATCGTCATCAACATCGTGTGCCTGGTGGTGCTGCTGGTCTCCCTCGTCGCGCGCCGGCCGCTCATCGGCGTGATCGTGGGCCTGCTCACGGGCGACGGCAACGGCTACCGCACCGACAAGGCGAAGGCGCGGGTCGTGCTCGTCGCCACCTGGTGCTGGGTGGGGCTGTTCACCGCGAGGCTCGTCTTCGAGGTGCCGCTCTACCTGGCCGGCCAGGCCGAGATACTGGCCTCGGTGAAGCTCATCATGGGCGTTCCGCTCTACGCGGGGATGCTCTGGGTCACCTGGCTGCTCGTGCGGGCCGCGTACCGAACGGCCCCCGCGCCCGCCGAGCCCGACCAGCCCTCCGAGACGCCGTAGAGCGATGACCGAAGCGAGGATCGCCGCCGCCGGGCTCAGCGAGGCCGAGGTCGCCGACCGGGTGCGCCGCGGCCTCACCAACGTCAGCGACAACTCCACCTCGCGTTCGGTCGGCAGCATCCTCCGCGAGAACGTCTTCACCTTCTTCAACGGCATCCTCACCGTCTGCTTCGTGGCGGTGCTGCTGCTCGGTCATCTGGGCGATGCGCTCTTCTTCGGCATCGTGGTGGTCAACTCCCTCATCGGTATCGTGCAGGAGCTGCGGGCCAAGGCGAGCCTCGAGCGCCTCGCGCTGCTCGCCGCCCCCGAAGCCGCGGTGCGCCGCGGGGGAGCCGTGGTGGTCATCCCGCCCGAGCAGGTGGTGCTCGACGACCTGCTGCTGCTGCGCCCCGGCGACCAGGTGACGGCGGATGCGCAGCTCGACGCCGTGGCCGACCTGCTCGTCGACGAGTCGATGCTCACGGGGGAGTCGGAGCCCATCGCGAAGCGCCCGGGCGACACGCTGCTCTCGGGCTCCTTCGTGGTCTCCGGCACGGCGGAGGCGAAGGTCACCTCCGTGGGGGCCGACTCCTACGCGAACACGCTGACCCGCGAGATCAAGAAGCACAGCCTGGTGTACTCCGAGCTCCGCGCGGCGACCACGCGCATCCTGGTGTATCTGAGCTGGATCCTGGTGCCCGTCATCCTGGTGGTGCTCGTCGGCCGCGTGTTCACCTACGGTGGCCTGCGCGGGCTCGACACGGTCGGCATCGACGCCTGGCGGCTTGCCGGGCTCGACGCGGTGGCCAGCGTGGTCGGCATGATCCCCGAGGGGCTCGTGCTGCTGACCAGCCTCGCCTTCGGCGTCGCCGTCATCCAGCTCGGCTGGCAGAAGGTGCTCGTGCAGGAGCTCGCCGCCGTGGAGGTGCTCGCGCGCGTCGACGTGCTCTGCCTCGACAAGACGGGCACCCTGACCACCGGTGAGATCGGCTTCGAGCGGCTCGTGACCCTCGACTCCGGGTTCCGCGACGCCGATCTCGACGCCGTGCTCGGCGCGATCGCGCACGACGTGGCCGCCAACCAGACCGCGCTGGCCCTGCGCACCCACTTCGCCGAGACCGGCGCCGTGGTGGTGGAGCGGCTCCCGTTCAGCTCGCGCCGCGCCTTCAGCGCGGTCACCGTCGACAGCGCCGAGGGGCGCTCGACCTGGCTGCTCGGCGCCCCCGAGCGACTGCTCTCCGCCGCTCCGGATGCGCTCGCGCAGGCCAACGCGATCGCCTCGAGCGGGCGGCGCGCCCTGGTGCTCGGCCTCGGCTCCGGTCTCGCGAGCGACTACGCCGAGACGCTGGCTCCCGGCGAGGGCTTCCGCCCGGCCGCCATCGCGGTGTTCCGCGAGACGGTGCGGCCGGATGCGCAGTCGACGCTCTCCTATTTCGACGAGCAGGAGGTGCGCGTCGTCGTGCTCTCGGGCGACAACCCGGTCACGGTCGGCGCCATCGCCGGCGAGCTCGGGCTCGGCTCGCGGCCCGTCGATGCGAGCTCGCTCGCCGACGACGGGGCCGTCACCTCCGCCCTCGAGACCTCGAGCGTCTTCGGCCGGGTGGCGCCGGAGCAGAAGCGGCGGGTGGTGCACACGCTCCAGGAACAGGGCCGGACGGTGGCCATGACCGGTGACGGCGTGAACGACGCGATGGCCATCAAAGACGCCGACCTCGGCATCGCGATGGGCAACGCGACCCCCGCCACCCGGGCGGTCTCGCGCATCGTGCTGCTCGACAGCCGTTTCGACCGGCTGCCCACCGTGCTCTCGTATGCGCGGCGCGTCATCGCCAACGTGGAGCGCGTGTCCAACCTCTTCCTGGCCAAGACCGTCTACGGCATCGTCCTGGCGCTCGTGAGTGCCGTGCTGCTGTGGAAGTTCCCGTTCCTGCCCCGGCAGATGACGCTCGTCTCCTCGCTGGCCATCGGCATCCCGTCCTTCTTCCTCGCCCTCGCGCCGAACAGCCGGCGCTACGTGCCCGGCGTGCTGAAGCGCATCCTGAGCTTCTCCGTGCCGACCGGTCTCATCGCGGCCGCGGCGGTGGTCGGCGGCTTCGCGGTCTACCGCGACGCGCTGCCCCTTCCCGAGGCGCGCACGCTCGCCACCGTGACGCTCTTCATCGTCTCGCTCTGGGTGCTCTGTGTGCTCGCGCGGCCGCTCAGCGGCTGGCGCCTCGGACTGATCGGGGGAGTCTCGGCCGCGTTCGTGCTCGCCTTCTTCGTGCCCGTGGCGCGGCGCTTCTTCGAGCTCCAGCCCGTACACCCGGAGTGGCTCGCCCTCGCGGTGGGCATCGGCGCGATGGGCGCTCTCGGCGTCGAGCTCTGGTACCGCGTGGCGCGCCGGCGCGGGCTCGTCTTCGACCGCGAATGAGTGATACATTTATCTTGACGTCAAGATAAATCAACGAGGTCTGGCGGCACACGACGAGCCTTCCGGTAAGGATCGCCTTGCTAGCCATTCCCCCCTCTCACGCACAAGGATTGGCGTGAGTCAGCGAAGGTGAGGTCGACGTGTCGGCAGTCAACAGTTTCGGTTCGAAGGACACCCTCAAGGTCGGGGATGCGTCTTACGAAGTCTTCAGGATCGACCAGGTCCCCGGCCACGAGAAGCTCCCGTTCAGCCTCAAGGTGCTGCTCGAGAACCTCTTGCGCACGGAGGACGGCGCGAACATCACGTCCGAGCACATCAAGGCGCTCGGCGGCTGGGTGCCCACGGCCGAGCCCGACACGGAGATCCAGTTCACCCCCGCGCGCGTGGTGATGCAGGACTTCACCGGCGTTCCCTGCATCGTCGACCTCGCCACCATGCGTGAGGCCGTCAGCACACTCGGCGGAGACCCGACCAAGATCAATCCGCTGGCGCCCGCCGAGCTCGTGATCGACCACTCGGTCATCGCCGACCTCTTCGGCACCGAGAACGCCCTCGAGCGCAACGTCGAGATCGAGTACGAGCGCAACGGCGAGCGGTACCAGTTCCTGCGCTGGGGCCAGACGGCCTTCGACGACTTCAAGGTCGTCCCGCCCGGAACGGGCATCGTGCACCAGGTCAACATCGAGTACCTGGCGCGTGTCACCTACACCCGTGAGGTCGTCGACGCGTTCGGCCAGACCGTGCTCCGGGCCTACCCCGACACCTGCGTCGGCACCGACTCGCACACCACGATGGTCAACGGCCTGGGCGTGCTCGGCTGGGGCGTCGGCGGTATCGAGGCCGAGGCGGCCATGCTCGGCCAGCCCGTCTCGATGCTCATCCCGAAGGTCGTGGGCTTCAAGCTCAACGGCTCCATCCCCGCCGGCGTCACGGCGACGGATGTGGTGCTCACGATCACCGAGATGGTACGCAAGCACGGCGTGGTCGGCAAGTTCGTGGAGTTCTACGGCGAGGGCGTCGGCCAGGTGCCGCTCGCGAACCGCGCCACGATCGGCAACATGAGCCCCGAGTTCGGCTCCACCGCCGCCATGTTCCCGATCGACGACGTCACGCTCGACTACCTGCGACTCACCGGCCGCAGCGAGGAGCAGGTCGCCCTGGTCGAGGCCTACTCGAAGCTGCAGAAGCTCTGGCACAACCCCGACGAGGAGCCCGTCTTCAGCGAGTACCTCGAGCTCGACCTCGCGACCGTGGTCCCCTCGATCTCCGGCCCGAAGCGCCCGCAGGACCGCGTGGAGCTCTCGGTGGCCAAGCCCACCTTCATCCGCGACCTCGAGAACTACGCCAACGCCGATCAGGACCTCTCGCGCGTCGACGCCTCCCTCGAGGGCACCTTCCCGGCCTCCGACCCGCTCGGCTTCACCGCGCAGGACGAGAACTCGGCGCACGAGCACTCGCACACGACCTCGCACGTCAGCCACGCTCCCGGCCCGCTGTCCCGGCCCACGAAGGTCACCACGGCAGCCGGCGAGAAGTACACGCTCGACCACGGTGCCGTCGCGGTCGCCGCCATCACCTCGTGCACCAACACCTCCAACCCGAGCGTCATGCTCGCCGCCGGCCTGCTGGCCCGCAACGCGAACAAGCTCGGCCTCAAAGCCAAGCCGTGGGTCAAGACCACGCTGGCCCCCGGTTCGAAGGTCGTCACCGACTACTACGCCAAGGCCGGACTCACCGACGATCTCGAGGCCCTCGGCTTCTACACGGTGGGCTACGGATGCACGGTGTGCATCGGCAACACCGGCCCGCTGATCGACGAGGTGAGCGCCGCCATCAACGACAACGACCTCGCCGTCACCGCCGTGCTCTCCGGCAACCGCAACTTCGAGGGCCGCATCTCGCCCGACGTGAAGATGAACTACCTCGCCTCGCCTCCGCTGGTCATCGCCTACGCCCTCGCCGGCTCGATGAACTTCGACTTCGAGGTCGACGCGCTCGGCCAGGACACCGAGGGCAACGACGTGTTCCTGCGCGACATCTGGCCCGACGCGGCCGAGGTGCAGCAGACCATCGACACCTCGATCAACACCGAGATGTTCACCCACGAGTACGCGAGCGTGTTCGAGGGCGACGAGCGCTGGCGTTCGCTGCCCACGCCCACCGGCCCGACCTTCGAGTGGGACTCGGAGTCGACCTACGTGCGGAAGCCCCCGTACTTCGACGGCATGACGATCGAGACCACCCCGGTCTCCGACATCACCGGTGCCCGCGTGCTCGCGAAGCTCGGCGACTCGGTCACCACCGACCACATCTCGCCCGCCGGCAACATCAAGGCCGACAGCCCTGCCGGCAAGTACCTCGACGAGCACGGTGTGGACCGCAAGGACTACAACTCCTACGGCTCCCGCCGTGGCAACCACGAGATCATGATCCGTGGAACCTTCGCGAACATCCGTCTGAAGAACCAGCTGCTGGACGGCGTGGAGGGCGGCTACACCCGTGACTTCACGCAGGAGGGCGGCCCGCAGTCGTTCATCTACGACGCCTCGCAGAACTACCAGGCCGCGGGCACCCCGCTCGTGATCTTCGGCGGCAAGGAGTACGGCTCGGGTTCGTCGCGCGACTGGGCGGCGAAGGGCACCTCGCTCCTCGGCGTCAAGGCCGTGATCGTGGAGAGCTTCGAGCGCATCCACCGCTCGAACCTGATCGGCATGGGCGTCGTTCCGCTGCAGTTCCCGGCCGGTGAGAGCTGGGCCTCGCTCGGCCTCGACGGCACCGAGATCGTCTCGATCGCGGGCATCGAAGAGCTCAACGAGGGCACGACTCCGAAGACGGTGCACGTCACCGCCGCCCCCTCGGCCGACTCGCCCGCGGGCAAGCAGACGATCGAGTTCGACGCCGTGGTCCGCATCGACACCCCCGGTGAGGCCGACTACTACCGCAACGGCGGCATCCTGCAGTACGTGCTCCGCAGCCTGGTCTGACCGGTCCTCACAAAAACAAGGAGATTTTTGGCGACATGCCGTGTGCTGGTTTCTGGCCGCGGCGAGCCGCCGAAAATCTCCTTGTTTTTGGATGGTAGGTCGATAACGATCTGGCCAAGGACGGCGGCGTAGACTGCGAGATCACGCTGTCATGGGAAGGTGGAAGGTATGAGCCTGCTCGAAGGGATCAACACACCGCGCGATCTCGACTCCCTGACGCCCGAACAGCTGGTGCAGCTGGCGGCCGAGGTGCGTGCGTTCCTGATCGCCGAAGTCTCCAAGACCGGTGGCCATCTCGGCCCGAACCTCGGAGTGGTGGAGACCACCATCGCCATCCACCGGGTGTTCGACTCGCCGCGTGACGCGATCGTGTTCGACACCGGACACCAGTCCTACGTGCACAAGCTGCTGACCGGCCGGCAGGACTTCTCACGCCTGCGTCAGAGCGGCGGCCTCGCCGGCTACCCGCAGCGCTCCGAGAGCCCCCACGACGTCGTGGAGTCCTCCCACGCCTCCAGCTCGCTCTCCTGGGCCGACGGCATCTCCCGCGCCTTCGAGATGACCGGCCAGACCGACCGTCATGTCGTCGCGGTGGTGGGCGACGGCGCCCTCACCGGGGGCATGACCTGGGAGGCGCTCAACAACATCAGCGACGACAACTCGCGCAACCTGGTGATCGTCGTCAACGACAACGGCCGTTCCTACGCCCCGACCATCGGCGGCATGGCGCGCTACCTCAACACGGTTCGCACCAAGCAGGGTTACCGCCAGCTGCACCAGTCCAGCCGTCGTCTCTTCGACCACCTCGGAGCTCCCGGGCGTGCGATCTACCGCGGGGTGCGCGGCGGTCTGCACGGCTTCCTCAGCCGGGTCACGAACAACGTTTCGCTCTATGCGAACCTCGACATCAAGTACGTCGGGCCGATCGACGGGCACGACCTGCACGCGATGGAGGAGGCACTCCGGCAGGCGAAGGAATACGCGGCTCCGGTGATCGTGCACGCGATTACGGAGAAGGGCCGCGGCTACGAGCCGGCTCTCACCGACGTCGCCGACCAGTTCCATGCCGTCGGGCAGATCGATCCCGAGACCGGGGAGTCCCTCACCGCGCCCTCCGGCCGGCCGTCGTGGACCGGCGTCTTCGCCGACGAGATCGTGCGTCAGGCCGAGGCCGACGACACGATCGTCGGCATCACCGCGGCGATGCTGCGCCCTACGGGACTGCACAAGTTCGCCGAGCGGTTCCCGAACCGCGTCTTCGACGTCGGCATCGCCGAACAGCACGCCGTCACCTCCGCCGCCGGTCTCGCCTTCGGCGGCCTGCATCCGGTCGTCGCCCTCTACGCCACCTTCGTGAACCGCGCCTTCGATCAGGTTTTGATGGATGTCGGGCTCCACCAGGCCGGCGTCACCTTCGTGCTCGACCGCGCCGGCGTCACCGGGCCCGACGGCCCCAGCCACCACGGCATGTGGGACCTTGCGATCCTGCAGGTTGTGCCGCGCATCCGCCTGAGCGCCCCGCGCGACGCTGAGCGCTTGCGCGAGGAGCTCGCCGAGGCCGTGCGGGTGACGGATGCGCCGACGGTGCTCCGTTTCCCGAAAGGCAGCGTGGGCCCCGACCTGCCGGCGCTGCGCCGCACGGGCGACGGGGTCGACGTGCTGCGCGAAGACGAGAAGAAGGATGTTCTCATCGTCGCCGTCGGAACGATGGCCGCGCTGGCTCTGGAGGTCGCATCACTCCTGGCTGCGCAGGGCATCGGATCGACCGTGGTCGACCCGCGCTGGGTGGTGCCGGTGCCGTGGAGCGTCATCGAGCTCTCCGACGCCCACCGCCTCGTGGTGACGATCGAGGACGGCGTGCGCGTCGGCGGAATCGGCACCCGCATCCGGCAAGACCTGCGCGAGGCCGGCGTCGACACGGCGGTGACCGAGCTCGGCCTTCCCGACGAATTCCTCGAGCACGCGAGTCGCGAGGAGATCATGGAGCGCGTGGGTCTCACGGCTCCGCAGATCGCCGAAGACGTGATCGCGCAGGTGCAGGGCAACAAGATCCCCATCGCGCGGCCCGTGAACGCCGAGCAGCCCTCGTATCAGCGCCTCGTGCGATAGGTGGCCCCGAGCGCCCCGCCGGGGAAGGCGTGGGTCTCGACCACCTCGAAGACCGGGCTGTTCGCGGCCGTCGGCAGCAGGGGAGCGCCCGCGCCGAGCACGACCGGCATGATCGTGATCAGCAGTTCGTCGAGCAGCCCGGCGTCGTAGACCTGGGCTGCCACCTCGCCGCCGCCGACGATCCAGATGTCCTTGCCGAGATCACGCGCAGCAACCACCCACTCGCGATGCAGTTCGGCGATGTCCCCGCGGGCGAACCGGATGTCGGCGCCCTCGATTCGAGGCAGTTCGCGGCTCGTGAGCACCCAGCACAGCTGCCCGGCGTACGGCCACTCCGCCAGACCTTCGCCGAGCAGGAACTCGTAGGTGCGCGAGCCCATCACGATCACACCGATGTTCTCGATGAAGGCCGTGTAGTCGGCCGAGAACTCCTCCATGCCGAAGTCCATCAGCCAATCGATGCGGTTCTCGCGATCGGCGATGAATCCGTCGAGGCTCGAGGCCACGTAGTACTGCGTCTTCACTGCGCGCTCTTCCGTCATGCCCCCAACCCTAGAAGCGACCACCCACATCGCGGAGATGTCGGTGGTCGCTTCCGAGTTCACATCCGATCAGCTGGCACAGACAGTGAGGTTGGCGACATCGTCGGTGAGAGTCTCACTCCCGCCCAGAAGCACGACATGGGTCGCACCGATGTCGAGGATGTGCCGTGCAGCGTCGCGAGGGATGCAATCCGGGTGCACAAGGTATACCGGAGAATGCTTCTGTGCGGCCAGAACTGCGCCTGTCAGCGCGTCAGGGTACTTCTCACCGGTGGCGAGGTACACCGTGTCGGGTAGCGCGGAGCCGTTGGAGGGGAACGAGTCCCTCGCGACTGCAGCAGAAGCTTCGTATCGGTCTGCGCCCCCTATTCGCTTGACCTGGGGAATGCGCGTCCGCAGATCGTTCTCGACGTTGCTTGAGATCGTGGCAGAACCACCGACGATGATCGCGCGGGTCACGCTCCGTCCTGAGAGCATTGCCACCTCCTCAGCAGTGAGGCTCGACTCCGCCCCGTCCACCAGCGCCACGGGGGCTTTGACATTGCCAGCTGCAGCGGCTGAACCGAGAGCATCGGGGAAGACATTTCCGCTCGCGATGTAGGCCGTGCTCGAGGGCGCAGCGCTATCGGCGATCAAGTTCCTGGCCACCTCATATCGATCTGCTCCGCCGATTCTGGTCACAGTTAGGGCGTACGATCCCAACTGGGTTTCGACGACTGGCTGGATCGTGTCGGGACCACCGACAATCACGATTTTTGACGGTCGAAGGCGCACAAGCTCGGTCTTGACGACTTCGGGGATGGCATTGGCTCGGGTCAAGAGGACGGGCGCACCCCTCTGTGCGGCGATCGCGGACGAGCTGAGTGCATCTGCAAAGACTTCACCGCTCGCAATGTAGACGGTCCCACCGACTCCAGGCAGGATGCGTGAGATCGCAGCGGACTCGGCGTAACGATCTTCGGCCGACACACGTAGGACATCGATTCCAGCCGGCAGACTCAGTTCGTCGTTGACGTCAACATGGCATGCGAGGTGGACGGTCTCGCCTGCCGACGTGGCAAGCTGAAGTGTGAAGTCGAAGCTGCCGACGGTCGTCGGATTCGCCTGGTACTCCGAATACCATTTGCCGTCGTAGAGCGCCCCTCCTCCAGGAAGTGCGCCCGACGCGACCGAAGGGATGAAGTGCCCCGGGTATACGTCTACATCGTAGAGGCGCTCGCTCACGTGTGTACCGACTGTCTGGACGGCAGGTGGGCACAATGGCGTGGGGAGAATCGAGTCCGTCGGCTCCGCCGTGGCGGATTGCGCGCCTAAAGTCACGAGTGCGAGACAAGCAGCCAGGGTGGCTGAGATAGCTGATACCTGCCGGGAAGGTCGTCGGTATCTGATTGGGCTGGTCACGAGGGTCTACTTTCTACTGGGTAGACACGATCCTTGCGACATTTCTGATCAGGGCGTTATGAGCAATACTTACTCAATTTGAAAACACGCGTGCGCCCAACCGGGTAGGTCGGGCGCACGCGATGATGTGAGCGTCTCGCTAGGAGACGCCGCGGATGACGGGGTGGTGGAAGGTGTCGCCGAACACGCGCTCGGACGCGCCGACGCGGTCGAGGTAGGGCGTGACCCCGCCCATCTGGAACGGGTAGCCCGCGCCGAGGATGAGGCAGAGGTCGATGTCCTCGGCGGCGTGCACCACGTCGTCCTCGAGCATCCGGTGCACCTCGTCGGCCAGGCCGTCTTCGACGCGGCGGAGGATCTGCTCCTCGGTCATCGGCGTCGACGAGCCCTTGGGCGGCGTGACGATCTTCACCGCCTCCTTGTCGAAGCCCGTGATCTTGCCCTTGGCGTCGCGATCGAAGATCTTGCCGTGCTCGGCGAGGCGGTGGAGGTTCTCGCTCTCGAAGAAGCGGTCGGGGAAGGCCGCGTGGTGCGTGTCGAGCACGTGCGCACCCACCTTGAGACCGACGAGCTCGAGCAGCTCGAACGGCGTCATCGGCAGGCCGAAGGGCGCGAGCGCCCGGTTCATCACCTCGAAGGAGGTGCCGGTGTCGACCGCGTGCATCGCCTCGCCGAGAACCTTGGCCAGGATGCGGTTCACCACGAATCCGGGGGTGTCGCGGGTGATGACGGCGTTCTTCTTGAGTTTCGCGGCCGTGACCATCGCGGTCGACAGCGTGGCCTCATCCGTCGCCGGGGCGTTCACCACTTCGACCAGGGGCATCACGGCCACCGGGTTGAAGAAGTGGAAGCCCACGAGGCGTTCCGGATGCGCGAGCTTGGCGCCGATCTGCTCCACCGACAGCGAGGAGGTGTTCGTGGCGAGCACGGCGGTCTCCGAGACGTGCTTCTCGATCTCGGCGAAGACGTCCTGCTTCACCCCGAGCTCCTCGAAGACGGCCTCGATCACCCAGTCGGCGTCGTTGAACTCCGCCTTGTCGGTGGTGCCCGAGATGAGCGCGTTCAGGCGGTTCGACTCGTCATGCGAGATGCGGCCCTTCGCCAGCAGAGCCGCGATCTCCCCGCGGATGTACTCCAGGCCCTTGTCGACGCGCGACTGGTCGAGGTCGGTGATGACCACCGGCACCTGGAGCCGGCGCACGAACAGGAGGGCGAACTGGGATGCCATCAGGCCGGCGCCGATGACGCCCACCTTCGTGACGGGCTTGGCGAGCGCCTTGTCGGGTGCGCCGGCCGGCCGCTTGGCCCGCTTCTGCACGAGGTCGAAGGCGTAGATGCTCGCACGGAACTGGTCGCCCGAGATGAGATCGGCCAGCGCCTCGTCTTCGCGGGCGAAGCCCTCCTCGGCGGTGCCCGACTTCGCGGCCTTCAGCAGGTCGAGAGCGCGGTAGGGCGACTTCGCGACCGTGCCGATGCGCGACTCGAGCATCTTGCGGGCGATGCCGATGGCCACGTCCCACTTGACGAGCTTCTCGACCTTGCCCGGCTCGTTGGGCCGCTTGACCTTGATCGAGCCGCCGAGCACGCCGTCGGCCCACTTCAGCGAGTCCTCGAGGTAGTTCGACGGGGCGAAGATCGCGTCGGCGATGCCCAGCTCGAAGACCTCTTGGCCCTTGAGCGTGCGGTTGTTCTTGAGCGGGTTCTCGATGATCACCTTGAGGGCGTTCTCGATGCCGATGAGGTTCGGCAGCAGGTAGGCGCCACCCCAGCCCGGGATGATGCCGAGGAAGACCTCGGGGAGCGCGAGCGCCGGGATCGAGGAGTCGACGGTGCGGTAGTCGGCGGCCAGGGCGATCTCTACGCCACCGCCGAGCGCGAGGCCGTTGATGAAGGCGAAGGAGGGGACGCCGACCTTCTTCATCTTGCCGAACACGAAGTGCCCGAGCTGGCCCATCTGCTTCGCCACCTCACGGCTCGGAACCTCGCCGACCTTCGAGAGGTCGGCGCCCGCCGCGAGGATGTAGGGCTTGCCGATGACGGCCACGGCGTCGATCTCGCCGGCCGCCGCACGTCCGGCCAGAGCATCCAGCGTCTTGCCGTACTCGATCAGCGTGGCCGGCCCGAGCGTGTTCGGCCGGGTGTGGTCGCGCCCGTTGTCGAGGGTGATGAGCGCGAGCGTCTTGCCGCTCGGCAGAGGGATGTCGCGCACGTAGGAGTGCGACACCACCTCGCCTTCCGACAGGACCTCGAGCTCGGAGAAGTCGATGGTGGAGTAGTCGGTCATCGTGCCGCCTTCTTGCTCGAGGCCTTCGCGTTCCAGTTCGGGTTCTCCCAGATGACGGAACCACCCTGGCCGAGGCCGATGCACATCGCGGTGACGCCGTAGCGCACCTCCGGGTGCTCCTCGAACTGCCGCGCCAGCTGGATCATCAGGCGCACGCCCGAGGAGGCGAGCGGGTGGCCGAGCGCGATCGCTCCGCCGTACTCGTTGACGCGGGGGTCGTCGTCGTCGATGCCGAAGTGGTCGAGGAACGACAGCACCTGCACCGCGAACGCCTCGTTGAGCTCGAACAGGCCGATGTCGTCGATCGACAGCCCGGCCTTGCGCAGAGCCTTCTCGGTGGAGGGCACCGGTCCGATGCCCATGATCTCCGGCTCGACACCGGCGAAGGCGAACGACACCAGGCGCATCTTCACGGAGAGGCCGAGCTCCTTGGCCATCGCCTCGCTCGCGATCAGCGAGGCCGTTGCGCCGTCGTTCAGGCCCGAGGAGTTTCCGGCCGTCACACGCCCGTGCGGGCGGAACGGCGTGCGGAGCCCGGCGAGACCCTCCATGGTGGTCTCGGGGCGGGGCGCCTCGTCGCGGGTCGCGAGCCCCCAGCCCTCCGCGTTGCGGGTGGCCACCGGGATGAGGTCGGGCTGGATCTTGCCGGCCTCGTAGGCCGCGGCCACCTTCTGCTGGCTGCGCAGCGCGTAGCGGTCGGAGCGCTCCTTGGTGAGCTGCGGGAAGCGGTCGTGGATGCGCTCGGCCGTGTTGCCCATGTTGAGCGCCTCGGCGCTCACGAGCTTCTCGGCGAGGAACCGCGGGTTCGGGTCGGCCCCGAAGCCCATCGGATGCCGGCCCATGTGCTCCACGCCGCCCGCGATCGCGAGGTCGTAGGCCCCGAAGGCGATGGCCCCGGCGACGGTGGTGACGCTCGTCATTGCTCCCGCGCACATCCGGTCGATCGCATAGCCGGGCACCGAGAGCGGCAGCCCGGAGAGCAACGCCGCCGTGCGCCCCAGGGTGAGCCCCTGGTCGCCCTGCTGCGTCGTCGCCGCGATCGCCACGTCGTCGATCGCCTCCTTCGGGACAGCGGGATTGCGCTCGAGCAGACCGATCATCGCCTTGACGACGAGGTCGTCAGCGCGGGTCTGCCAGAACATCCCTTTTTCGCCGGCACGCCCGAACGGCGTGCGTACACCATCGACGAAAACGACTTCAGATCTTTCGGCCACTATGCCTCCTGAGATTGGATCGGCTTCGATCCTAGAACCGGCGCCCGAAGCCCCGGAATCGTTTGCTTCTTCCTACGAATCGGCTTCCGGAGCGGTCTCGACCTTTTGGTGGGCATCGACAAAGGCCTGCAGGATCGGCTGTGCAGTCAGTTCAATCTGCCACGGCCGGGCCCCGAGCTCGCGGAGGGCCTCGGAGACCGTCTCGACGGTGAGCGGATCGGGTGCGTTCCAGGAGACGCGCCGGAGGAAGTCGGGGGTGAGGAGGTTCTCCACCGGGATCGCGTGCTCCTCGGAGACGGCGGCCAGAGCGGCGCGCGCGTTCTTCAGGCGCGCATCCGCTTCGGGATTGCGGTCCGCCCAGCTGCGTGGCGGCGGCAGCGTGTCGCCCGCGCGCCGGTGAACCGGGATGTCGTCGGTGGTGAGGGCGCGCTCGATCGCCGCCCACCAGCGGTCGATCTCCGAGCGGCTCGCCCGCCCCGAGAACTGCTTGAGGGCGGCGAGCTCCCGTCGGGAGGTGGGCAGGGCGCGAGCGGCCACCATGAGCGAGGCATCCGGAACCAGGCGGCCCGGGGCGATGTCGGTCTCCCGGGCCAGCTCGTCGCGGGCGAGCCACAGCTCGCGCGCGGCGGCGAGGTGACGATCGGCGCGGAGGGCGTGGATGCCGGTGAGCCGGCGCCAGGGCTCGGCCAGGGGCGTCTTCTCCTCTTTCGCGACGACGGCGGCGAACTCCTCCGCGGCGATGCGCTCCTTGCCCTGCTCGCGCAGCAGCACGGCCATGGCGTCGCGCAGGTCTATCAGCAGCTCCACGTCGAGCGCGGCGTACTCCAGCCAGGAGGCGGGCAGCGGCCGGGTCGACCAGTCGGCGGCCGAGTGCTCCTTGGCGAGATGGATGCCGAGGAGCTCCTCCACGACGGTGCCGAGGCCCACGCGCGGGATGCCGAGCAGCCGGGCGGCGAGCTCGGTGTCGAAGACGGTCGTCGGGTCGAGGCCCACCTCGCGCAGGCACGCGAGGTCCTGGCTCGCCGCGTGCAGCACCCACTCGAGGTCGCCGATCACCGACTGCAGGGGAGCGAACTCCTCGATGGCGGGCGGGTCGATCAGGAAGGTGCCGGCGCCGCGCCGGTAGAGCTGGATGAGATAGGCCCGCTGCGAGTAGCGGAAGCCGCTCGCGCGCTCGGCGTCGACCGCGATGGGGCCGGTGCCGAGTGCGATCGCCTCGACGGCGTCGTGGAACTCGTCCACCGTCGAGATGACGGTGCGGACGGGGGTCTCGATGAGGTGGTCGTTCGGTTCTTCGTCAGTCACGTCTTCTTCAGTCGCGTCGCGCTCGCCTGGTCTGCAGCATCGTCACACCATCGACGACAGGGGGCAGACCGGCCAGCATGCAGAGGAGTTCGCTCCAGCCCTCCACATGGGCCTGGAGGTTGTGGTCGGTGGGGGTCCAGGATGCGCGCAGCTCGATCTGCGCCCCGTCGCCCTGGGCGGACAGCTCGCCGAAGCCGGTGGAGATGATCTTCGTGGCGGTGCCCGAGGCTGCCGTGTAGTTGGCGCCGCGTGCGTCCAGTGCATCCACGAGCCACGACCACGCCACGTCGGCCAGGAACGGGTCGAGCCCGATCTCGGTCTCGAGCGGCGCCTGCGCGAAGCAGACCACCCGGAACTCGCCGCCCCAGGCCTCCGGCCGCGACTCGTCGTGCAGCAGGATGAACCGGCCGGTGCCGAGCTCCGAATCGGAGCCGTGCCGCGCCGGCGTCACGTCGGCGGCCAGGGCCACCGCGTTCGGCGCCAGATTCGCGGGGGCGGGGATCTCGTGCACGACGAGTTCCTCGCGCGTGTCTGCCCGCCGCAGCGAATCGAGCGCTGCGCCGAACGCCGCCGGAATGTCCGGGGTGAAGGGGGAATCGGCCACGTCTGCAGACTAGAGTTCTTTACGTTCCGGGCGGCGAAGGCACGCCGCACGGTGATGCGGCATCTGTTCGCGGCCGGAGAACGATCCCGGCGCCGCGGATTCCTGCTCGAAGGGGTGTTTCTCGTGAGTCAGAAGTCATCCGGGCCCGCCCGGGTTCCCGGCTGGGCCGTCGTCGCGCTCGTGGGCGGATCGCTCGCCGCCCTGGCCGCGGCCGCCGGCGCCGTCGTCACCGCCCGGCTCTCGCGGGCCATCGTCACCCCGTCGCTGCCCATCGACGACGTGCGCATCCTCGGCTACGACCCGCGCGCGGGCACCGTGTCGCTCTCCGTCTCGGCCGACGCCATCCTGCCCGGTCTCTACAGCCTGCGTTTCTCCGGCGACACGGGGCACGCGCGCATCGGCGAGGTGCTCTCGGTCTCCGACGGAGTCGTGGTGCGCTCGGTGATCGCCGTGGACTACGGCGATCTGACCGCGGCGCGGCACGGGCGCATCAGCGGCTGGTACTACATCCACCCGCGCGAGCTCGACGTGCCGGTCGAGGAGGTCGAGGTGTTCACGCCGGTCGGCCCCGCGCCGGCCTGGCTGGTGCCCGCCGACCCCGCGCTCGCCTCGGCGGGGGGAGGATCCAAGTGGGTCATCCAGGTGCACGGCCGCGGGGTGCGCCGCGGCGAGACCATCCGGGCGGTGCCGGTGTTCCGGCAGCGCGGCTACACCTCGCTGCTCATCTCCTACCGCAACGACGGCGACGCGCCCCGTTCCTCCGACGGCCGCTACGCGCTCGGCGAGATCGAGTGGCAGGACCTCGACGCCGCCATCACCTTCGCCGTCGACAACGGGGCCACCGACATCGTGCTGATGGGCTGGTCGATGGGCGGCACCATCGCCCTGCAGGCCATGGGGCGCGCCGTGCACCGCGACCGCATCCGCGCCATCGCCCTCGACTCCCCGGCCGTGGACTGGCACGAGGTGCTGCGTTTCCAGGGCCGGATGCGCCGCATCCCCGATCTCGTCGGCGACGCCGCCTTCGCCACGATCACCCACGGCTGGGGGAGCGTCATCACCGGTCAGGAGGAGCCCCTCGACCTCGACCGGCTCGATTTCGTGAAGCGCTCCGGCGAGGTCGACGTGCCGCTGCTCATCCTGCACAGCGACGACGACGGCTACGTGCCCGTCAGCGGCTCGAGGCGGCTCGCCGAGTCTCGACCCGACCTGGTGACCTTCGTGCCCTTCCAGGTGGCGCGCCACACGAAGCTCTGGAACTACGACCGCGCCAAGTGGAACGCCGCGATCGACGGCTGGCTCACCGCCCAGGGGCTCTGAGCGATCGAGCGCTCAGGCGGCGATCCGCTCGCGCACCTGACGCTTGGTGCGCCCGAGCAGCGCCGTCATGCCCCGGATGCGCAGCGGTGAAACCGCGGCGGTGAGTCCGAGCGTGTTCGGGAAGTCGTCGGGGATGCCGAGCACCTCGTCGACCGTCAGGCCGGCGATCCCCTGCACGAGGATCGACGCGAAGCCGCGCGTGGTCGGGGCCTCCTTCGGCGCGGTGGCGAACAGGTGCACCACGCGTTCGTCGTCGACCTCGACGAAGATGAACACCGGCGACTGGCACTCAACGACCCGTTCGAAGAGATCCGGATGCTCCTGGTAGCGCTCCGGGAGCTCCGGCAGTTCGTTCGAGAACTCCAGCAGCATCTCCAGCCGCTCCCGTTGTTCGAGGGCGAGGAAGTCGTCGCGGATGTCGGCGAGGGCGGTGGGCAGGGTCGTGTCGGTCATCCCTTCCAGTATCGCTCTACTTCGCCGGCACCGCGCCGGGCTCGGAGCCCGTCGTGATGGGCACGCGCACGGCGCTGCCCCACTCGGTCCACGAGCCGTCGTAGTTGCGCACGTTCTCGAAGCCGAGCAGGTGCGTCAGCACGAACCAGGTGTGGCTGGAACGCTCTCCGATGCGGCAGTAGGCGATCACGGGCTCCGAGCCGTCGAGACCGAGCCCGGCTTCGCTGCGGTAGATCTCGTCGAGTTCCGCCACGGGCTTGAAGGTGCCGTCCTCCGCGGCCGCGCGGGCCCAGGGCACGTTCGCGGCGCTCGGGATGTGGCCGGCGCGCAGCGCGCCCTCCTCGGGGTAGGCGGGCGCCGTCGTGCGCTCTCCGCTGTACTCCTCGGGGGAACGCACGTCGATCAGCGGGTGGCCGAGGTGCGCGAGCACGTCGTCCTTGAAGGCGCGGATCTCGTCGTCGTGGCGCTCGACGACCGGGTAGTCCACCGCATCCGGAGCCGGGCGGTCGGTCGTGATCGGGCGGCCCTCGGCGATCCACTTGTCGCGGCCGCCGTCGAGCAGGCGCACGTCCTCGTGGCCGAAGAGGGTGAACACCCAGAGCGCGTAGGCGGCCCACCAGTTGTTCTTGTCGCCGTAGATCACCACGGTGTCGTCGCGCGAGATGCCCTTGCCGCCGACGAGGGCGGCGAACGCGGCGCCGTCGATGTAGTCGCGCAGCACGGGGTCGTTGAGGTCGGTGTGCCAGTCGATCTTGACCGAACCGGGGATGTGGCCGGTCTCGTAGAGCAGCACGTCCTCGTCGGACTCGACGATCACGAGCCCGGGCTCACCGAGGCGGGCCTCGAGCCAGTCGCCCGAGACCAGGCGCTCCGGATGCGCGTAGCCGGCGAACTTCTCGAAGGGATCGGGTGCAACGGGCATGGTGGTACCTCCTGGCGGTTTAGGCTCAATACAACTGCCTGACGAATTCAAGCATTCCGCGTCTGTGTTCGTACTTCCATGGTGGCGTAAGACTTCGACACGAACGAACGGCCCGGATCCCGATGACTGAAGAGCGGCAGGCGGTTGTCCCGCGCTTGACGGAACGCACACCCGCGATGTCGGCGGCCGAGCTGGCCAAGACCCTCGTGCCGCCGCGCCAGTTCGACGGCGCCACCTTCGAGAGCTACCGGCCCGACCGCGACTACCCGTCGCAGGGCGAGGCGCTGGCGAAGATCCGCGCCTTCGCCGAGGGCTGGAAGCCCGCCAAGGCCGGAGGGTTCTTCGGCCGCGGCAAGAAGATCCCCGCCGCGAAACCCGGCATCTACCTCGACGGCGGATTCGGCGTGGGCAAGACCCACCTGCTCGCCGCGCTCTGGCACGCGGCGCCGGGTCCGAAGTACTTCGGCACCTTCATCGAGTACACCGCCCTCATCGGGGCCCTCGGCTACGCGGGGGCCGTGCAGCTGTTCACCGGCGCCGCCTTCGTCGCGATCGACGAGTTCGAGCTCGACGACCCGGGCGACACCATGCTGATGACCCGCTTCCTCGGCGAGCTCGTCGCGAAGGGCACGCGCCTGGCCGCCACCTCGAACACGCCGCCGAACGCACTCGGTGAGGGCCGCTTCGCCGCGAGCGACTTCCTGCGTGAGATCCAGGCCATCGCCGACCGCTTCGAGATCCTCCGAATCGACGGTCTCGACTACCGTCGGCGCGACATCGAGGGCCACGCCGTCGCCTTCGGCTCCGACGCCGAGCTGGCCGTCGCCGTCGAGCAGCGCGCCGAGGCGGGGGAGCGCATCACCTCCGACGACTTCGGCGCCCTCGTGCAGCACCTCGGCAGCATCCACCCCTCACGCTACGTGCGGCTCGTCGAAGACGTCGACGTCATCGCCCTGAGGGATGTCGCCCCTTTCGCCAACCAGACGGATGCGCTGCGCTTCGTGGCCTTCGTCGACCGGGTGTACGACGCCCAGGTGCGCATCCTGGCCTCCGGAACCCCGCTCGACGAGGTCTTCGCGGGCGACATGATGAACGGCGGCTACCGCAAGAAGTACCTGCGCGCGGTCTCCCGGCTCATCGCTTCCGCCACCCTCTGAACCAGGGGCCGATCTCCCACCGGATTTCCCGGCTCCCGAAACACGATGTTTACACAAGGCCTTGCCGCGTAACACGACGTACACATAGATAGTCGTCCGGCGAAACCTCTCTTCGGCAGACTTCCCTTGCCTGTAATTGCGCCATCGGCCCCGTGCTAGCCGTGAGCAACACAGCAGTTCAGAAGTACCCGCCAGCACGTTATAGAGAGGTAACCATTTACGCATGGACACCACAACCGTCATAAATTCCCTATGGCTGATGGTCGCCGCCGCGCTCGTTTTGATCATGACGCCGGGTGTGGCGTTCTTCTACGGCGGCATGGTGAAGGCCAAGAGCGTCATCAGCATGATGATGATGAGCTTCGGGGCCATGGGCCTTGTCGGAGTGCTGTGGGTGCTTTACGGCTACAGCCTGTCGTTCACCTCGGGCGCCGACTGGGTCATCCCGCACGTGCTGGGCAACCCGTTCACCAACTTCCTGATGGAGCCGCTGCTGACCAGCGGTGACGGCGGAACGCCGAACCTGAACATGCTGGCCTTCGCCGGCTTCCAGGCGACCTTCGCGATCATCACTGTCGCCCTCATCTCCGGTGCGATCGCCGACCGCGCGAAGTTCGGTGCGTGGATGGTCTTCGCCGGTATCTGGGTCACCGTCGTCTACTTCCCCGTCGCGAGCTGGGTGTTCAACTTCACCCTCACCGACGGCAAGCTCACCGACGGTGGCTGGATCGTCTACCTCCTCGGCGTGAACGACTTCGCCGGTGGTACCGCGGTGCACATCAACGCCGGTGCTGCGGGTCTCGCACTCGCCCTCGTGCTCGGCCGTCGCGTCGGCTTCCAGAAGGGCATCCAGAAGCCCCACAACGTGCCGCTCACCCTCCTCGGCGCCGCACTGCTGTGGTTCGGCTGGTTCGGCTTCAACGCCGGTTCCGAAGCCGGTGTCGACGGCATCGCCGCCCTGGCCTGGATCAACACCCTCGCCGCCCCCGCGGCCGCCATCATCGGCTGGCTCGTCGTCGAGAAGATCAAGGACGGCAAGCCCACCTCGATCGGTGCCGCGTCGGGCGCCGTCGCCGGCCTCGTCGCCATCACCCCGGCCTGTAACATCCTGACGCCCGGCTGGGGCATGCTGCTGGGTCTGGTCACCGGCGCCGTCTGTGCGCTCGCGATCGAGCTGAAGTTCAAGCTCGGTTTCGACGACTCGCTCGACGTCGTGGGCATCCACCTCGTCGGTGGTCTCATCGGAACCCTCTACATCGGCATCTTCGGCACCGGAATCGGCCTCATCGACCGCATCTCGGCCGGCGACGCGACGCCGTTCTCGCAGCTCGGTGCCCAGGCGCTCGGTGCCTTCTCGGTGCTGTTCTACTCCTTCATCCTGGCGTTCGTCATCGGCTGGGTCATCCAGAAGACGATGGGCTTCCGCATCAAGAACGAAGACGAAGTGGCCGGCGTCGACACCGTCGTGCACGGCGAAGAGGGCTACGTGCTCGAGACTGTCTAGTCTCCGTCCGCCTTCGGGCGAACCGCGAGCGGGGCGTCATCCTTCGGGATGGCGCCCCGTTCTCGTCGTGCGGCCAGGGGAGGGTGATTCGGCCCCCGCTCCCTACGAGTGAGCGCTATCGCCGCCGCGGCGCTTCACACACGTGTGGGAGGCAAAGCAAAAGGCCCCCAGAACTGATCTGGGGGCCTTCCGCTGTGTCGTGGTGGGCGATACCGGACTCGAACCGATGACCTCTTCCGTGTGAAGGAAGCGCGCTACCAACTGCGCCAATCGCCCTGGACAGTTATCGATAGTACCGGATGCCGAGGGGTGCTTCGTGCACATCGGGCGGGCGACACACCCGGCCTGTGACGATTTGGCTAACGCTGAATGAATCGGATAGAGTTTCTTCCGCACGCAGAAATGCGAGCAAATGCGGATGTGGCGCAGTGGTAGCGCATAACCTTGCCAAGGTTAGGGTCGCGAGTTCGAATCTCGTCATCCGCTCGAGTGAAGTTACTCGTCATGGGAACCACCTGGTTTCCTCGTGCACGAACTGGGTGGCGTGGCCGAGAGGCGAGGCAGCGGCCTGCAAAGCCGTCCACACGGGTTCAAATCCCGTCGCCACCTCCACTCCACCGAAGGCTCTATCATCAGAAGAGCATTGGGCGATTGGCGCAGCGGTAGCGCGCTTCCCTGACACGGAAGAGGTCACTGGTTCGATCCCAGTATCGCCCACCACGCAAGAGGCCCCCGATGACGTTCGGGGGCCTTTTCTCATCCCGGGATCGTGAGGAGACACCATGACCGACGCGCCGCTTCCCTACGCCGAGGAGGGTGCCGGACCCGCCGTCGTGCTGCTGGCCGAACCGGGGGAGGGTATCGGCTATCTGGCCGGGCTCGCCCACTCGGTGGCCTCGGAGGACTTCCGGGTGGTGCGCATCGAAGCGGGGGAGCCGCACGAGGTGCTGGCCCGCCTCGACGAGATCGGCGTGGCCGACGCCTGGATCGGCGGCCACGGCGCGGGCGGTTCGCTCGCACGGATCGTCGCGCGCGATCACCACGATCGCGTCAACGGCATCATCCTCCTCGGTGTCGAAGACGCCACGGGTCTCCCGGAGCCCGAGGGCATCCCGGTGCTCGTGATCCAGGGCGCCGACGACGCGGTCACGCCGCCGGCCAACGGCGACGCGCTGAAGGCGGCCGCGCCGGGTCTCGTGAGCGTCGTGACCATCGACGGCGCCGGCCACGGCTTCCCCGCCACGCACATCGGCGAGACCGCCTGGGCCATCGAGGACTACCTCGACTGGGACTGAGCCGCCCCCGCCGTCGGTAGGATTGTCTGGTCGTCTTTCACCTAGGCAGGAGCCCTCACCCGTGGCAACAGGATTCGATCACTTCACCGACCGGGCCGTCGTGGCCATGCGGGTCAACGGCGAGCTGAAAGACCTCGCCGCCACGGTGACCGAGACGGATGCCGTGGAGCCGGTGACGATCGACAGCCCCGACGGCCTCGCCATCCTGCGCCACTCGGCCGCCCACGTGGCGGCCCAGGCCGTGCAGGCCATCAACCCCGAGGCCAAGCTCGGCATCGGCCCGCCCGTCACCGACGGCTTCTACTACGACTTCGACGTGGCCGAGCCGTTCACGCCCGAAGACCTCAAGGCCATCGAGAAGGGCATGGAGCGCATCGTGCGCGCCGGCCAGCGCTTCGTGCGCCGCGTCGTGACCGAAGACGAGGCCCGTGCCGAGCTCGCCGACGAGCCCTACAAGCTCGAGCTCATCGGCCTCAAGGGCGGCAGCAGCGCCGACGGCATCGACGAGGCCGAGAACGCCGCGAGCGAGTCGGTGGAGGTCGGCGGCGCCGAACTCACCATCTACGACAACGTCGACCCGAAGACCGGCGAGACCGTCTGGAAAGACCTCTGCCGCGGCCCGCACCTGCCGAACACCCGCATGATCGGCAACGGCTTCGCCCTCACCCGTCTCGCGGCGGCCTACTGGCGCGGCTCGGAGAAGAACAAGCAGCTGCAGCGCGTCTACGGCACCGCCTGGCCCACCAAAGACGAGTTGCGCGCCTATCAGACGCGCCTCGAGGAGGCCGCCAAGCGCGACCACCGCAAGCTCGGCTCCGAGCTCGACCTCTTCTCCTTTCCCGACGAGATCGGCTCCGGTCTCGCGGTGTTCCACCCCAAGGGCGGCATCATCCGCTCCGAGATCGAGAACTACCTGCGCGAGCAGCTCATCGCCAACGGCTACGAGCTCGTGAACACGCCGCACATCACCAAGGCACACCTGTTCGAGACCAGCGGCCACCTGCACTGGTACAAGGAGGGCATGTTCCCGGCGATGCATCTCGACCAGGAGTCGGATGCCGAGGGCAACGTCACGAAGCAGGGGCAGGACTACTACCTGAAGCCGATGAACTGCCCGATGCACAACCTGATCTTCCGGGCGCGCGGCCGCAGCTATCGCGAGCTCCCGCTGCGCCTGGCCGAATTCGGCACCGTCTACCGCTACGAGAAGAGCGGCACGCTCTCCGGCCTCACCCGCGTGCGCGGTCTCACCCAGGACGACGCGCACATCTACGTGACGCCGGGCGAGGTGCGCGAGGAGCTCACCCGCCAGATCGACTTCATGCTCGACGTGCTGCGCGGCTACGGGCTCGAGGACTTCTACCTCGAGCTCTCCACCCGCGACCCCGACAAGTCGGTGGGAACCGACGAGATGTGGGAGACCGCCACCGAGACGCTCCGCGAGGTCGCTCTCGCCTCCGGCCTCGAGCTCGTGCCCGACCCCGGGGGAGCGGCGTTCTACGGCCCGAAGATCTCGGTGCAGGCGCGCGACGCGATCGGCCGCACCTGGCAGCTCTCGACCATCCAGCTCGACTTCAACCAGCCTGAACTCTTCGAACTCGAGTACACCGCTGCCGACGGCACCCGTCAGCAGCCGGTGATGATCCACCGCGCGCTGCTCGGTTCGATCGAGCGCTTCTTCGCCATCCTGCTCGAGCACTACGCGGGCGCCTTCCCGGTGTGGCTCGCCCCGGTGCAGGTCGTGGCCATCCCGATCTCCGACGATCACGCCGACTACCTGGCCGAGGTGGTGCGAAAGCTCAAGAAGCGCGGCATCCGCGCCGAGCTCGACGACTCGGCCGACCGCATGCAGAAGAAGATCCGCACGCACACCAAAGACAAGGTGCCCGTGCTCCTCATCGCCGGCGCGGAGGACACCGCGAACAGCTCGGTGAGCTTCCGCTTCCGCGACGGCTCGCAGGAGAACGGCGTGGCCGTCGACGAGGCCGTGGAGCGGATCGTGGCCGCCGTGGCGTCGCACCAGCAGGTGACGACCGCCGGTCAGCTGTGATGGCGGGCGGACACTGATGGACGGTCCGGTCGAGGTCGAGTCCTCCGAGGACTTCGCGGCGATCCCGGATGCCTTCCAGCGGCTCTGGACGCCGCACCGCATGGTCTACATCCAGGGCGGGGAGCAGCCGCACATCGACGAGTGCCCGTTCTGCCGGGCGCCGTCGCTCTCCGACGAGCAAGGGCTCATCGTGGCGCGCGGCACGCACGCCTACGTGCTGCTGAACCTCTTCCCCTACAACTCCGGTCACCTGCTGGTGTGCCCCTACCGTCACGTGGCGACATACGATTTGGCGACGCCCGAGGAGGTCGAGGAGATTGGGACCCTGACGCAGACCGCGATGCGCGTGCTGCAGGCGGTGTCGCGCTGCGACGGCTTCAACATCGGCATGAACCAGGGCCGGGTCGCCGGCGCGGGCGTGGCGGGTCACCTGCATCAGCACATCGTGCCGCGGTGGATGTCGGACTCCAACTTCTTCCCGATCATCGCCCGCACGAAGGCGTTGCCGCAGTTGCTCGGCGAAGTGCGTGCGGAGATCCAGGCGGCGTGGCCGGTGGCCGGCGCGCCCGGGCAGTAGAATTCTTCTGGTTTCTGAGAGGACATGATGAGCGAGAGCACCACACACCAGTTCGGGTCCAGCCGCGTCAAGCGCGGTCTGGCGGAGATGCTGAAGGGCGGCGTCATCATGGACGTCGTGACGGCCGCGCAGGCGCGCATCGCCGAAGACGCCGGAGCGGTGGCCGTGATGGCCCTCGAGCGCGTGCCCGCCGACATCCGCTCCCAGGGCGGCGTGGCCCGCATGAGCGATCCCGACCTGATCGAGGCGATCATCGCCGAGGTCTCCATCCCCGTGATGGCGAAGGCCCGCATCGGCCACTTCGTCGAGGCGCAGGTGCTGCAGTCGCTCGGCGTCGACTACATCGACGAGTCCGAGGTGCTGAGCCCCGCCGACTACGTGAACCACATCGACAAGTGGGACTACACGGTTCCCTTCGTCTGCGGCGCCACCAACCTGGGCGAGGCACTCCGCCGCATCAACGAGGGCGCCGCGATGGTGCGCTCGAAGGGCGAGGCCGGCACCGGCGACGTCTCGGAGGCCACCAAGCACATCCGCAAGATCAAGTCGGAGATCGCGGCGCTGTCGTCGATGTCGAAGGACGAGCTGTACGTGGCGGCCAAGGAACTGCAGGCCCCCTACGACCTCGTGGTCGAGGTGGCCGAGACCGGCAAGCTCCCCGTGGTGCTGTTCACCGCGGGTGGCGTGGCCACTCCGGCCGACGCGGCCATGATGATGCAGCTCGGCGCCGACGGCGTGTTCGTGGGCTCGGGCATCTTCAAGTCGGGCAACCCCGAGAAGCGCGCGGCGGCCGTGGTGAAGGCCACGACGTTCTACGACGACCCGAGCGTCATCGCCGAGGTCTCGCGCGGTCTCGGCGAGGCGATGGTCGGCATCAACGTGGCCGACGTCCCCGCGCCGCACCGGCTCGCCGAGCGTGGCTGGTAACCCGCAGGGTCACCAAGAGGGCGCGGCGGGCGCCGCGCGACCCGTCGGAGTCCTGGCTCTCCAGGGCGACTTCCGCGAGCACGTCTCCGTGCTGCGCGGGCTGGGAGCCGAGGTGGTGACCGTGCGCCGCCCGGAAGAAGCCGCTGCGATCTCGGGCCTCGTGATCCCCGGCGGGGAGTCGAGCGTGATGGACAAGCTCTCGCGCGCCTTCGGTGTGGCCGAGGCGCTCAAGCGCCGCATCGCCGAGGGGATGCCGGTGTACGGCACCTGCGCCGGCCTCATCATGCTCGCCGACCGTATCGTGGACGGCATCCGGGGCCAGGAGAGCCTGGGCGGTCTCGATGTGGCCGTGCGCCGCAACGCCTTCGGCGGTCAGACCGAGTCGTTCGAGGCCGAGCTCTCGGTTCCGGTGCTCGGCGATCCGCCGATGCACGCGATCTTCATCCGCGCCCCGGTGGTGGCCGAGCTCGGCCCCGGGGCCACCGCGCTGGCGACCCTCGATGACGGAACGGTGGTGGCGGTCGAGCAGGGCAACCTCCTCGGCACGTCGTTCCACCCGGAGATGACGGCCGACTACCGCTTCCACCAGTACTTCCTTCAGAAAGTGGCTGGCTTCGACAACGGCACCGCGCGCTCATCCCGCCCCTGAGGACGCTCTCGCGTAGACTTGTGCCCGATTCCTGAAGGAGATTTTCGTGTCCGGACATTCCAAGTGGGCGACGACCAAGCACAAGAAGGCGATCATCGACTCGCGCCGTGCCAAGTCGTTCGCCAAGCTGATCAAGAACATCGAGGTCGCCGCCAAGATGGGCGGTGCCGACATGGCCGGCAACCCCACGCTGGTGGACGCGGTGCAGAAGGCCAAGAAAACCTCTGTTCCGAACGACAACATCGACCGCGCGATCAAGCGCGGCGCCGGCCTCACCGGTGAGTCGATCGACTACCACACCATCATGTACGAGGCCTACGGCCCGAACGGCATCGCCTTGCTGGTGGAGTGCCTGACCGACAACAAGAACCGTGCGGCGGCCGACGTGCGCACCGCGATGACCCGCAACGGCGGCACCATGGCCGACCCGGGCAGCGTCGCCTACAACTTCGCCCGCAAGGGCGTGATCACCGTCGCGCACGCTGACGGCCTCACCGAAGACGACGTGCTGGCCGCCGTGCTGGATGCCGGAGCCGAGGAGGTCACCGATCGCGGCGAGTCGTTCGAGGTGCTCACCGAGCCCTCCGCGATGGTCGACGCCCGCACCGCGCTTCAGGAGGCCGGCATCGACTACGACTCCGCCGATGTGGAGTTCGTGGCGAGCCTGCAGGTCGAGGCCGACGCCGAGACCGCGCGCAAGGTGTTCCGCCTGATCGACGCGCTGGAAGACTCCGACGACGTGCAGAACGTGTACACGAACCTCGACATCACGCCCGAGGTCCAGGCCGAGCTCGAAGAAGACTGATCGAGCGGGCGGAGTCCGGCCGGGAGAGGAACGGAGAACGGATGCGCGTACTCGGCATCGACCCCGGACTCACCCGCTGCGGCATCGGCATCGTCGACGTGTCGAGCACCCGCGTTCCGGTGCTCGTGCACGTCTCGGTCATCACGACGAGCCCGGAGCTGCCCCTCGAGGAGCGTCTCCTCCTGGTCTCCCGCGGCATCGAGGCCGTGCTCGACGAGCACCGGCCCGACAGCGTGGCCGTGGAGCGGGTGTTCGCGCAGCACAACGTGCGCACCGTGATGGGAACCGCTCAGGTGAGCGGCATCGCGCTGCTCGCTGCGGCGAGCCGGTCGCTCACCGTGGGGCTGCACACGCCGAGCGAGGTGAAGGCCGCCATCACCGGCTACGGCCAGGCCGACAAGAAGCAGGTGGGAACGATGGTGGCCAAGGTGCTGCGGCTGGAGAGCATCCCGAAGCCCGCCGACGCGGCCGACGCCCTCGCCCTGGCCATCTGCCACGCCTGGCGAATCCCCTTGGGCGCACCGGTGACCGGGGCGACGAGCGGATCGACGCTGCCCCGCGCATCCGCGGCCCCCACCGCGGGGCTCACCGCGGCGCAACGGGCGTGGCGCGCCGCCGAGCAAGGCACGGCCGGGCGCACCGCCCGGCATAAGCTGGCCCGATGATCTCTGCGTTGCGCGGCACCGTCCTCTCCGTAGCCGGAGGCACCGCCGTGATCGACGTCGGCGGGGTCGGCTTCGCCGTGAACGTGACCACCGGGCACGCGTTCCTGTTGCGCACCGGCAGTGAGGCGACGCTGCTGACCAGCCTGATCGTGCGCGAGGACAGCCTCTCCCTGTTCGGCTTCCCCGACCAGGAGTCTCTCGACATCTTCTCGCTGCTCGTCGGCGTGACCGGGGTCGGCCCGAAGTCCGCCCTCGGCGTGCTGAGCGAGCTGTCGCCGGGAGAGGTCGCCACGGCGGTCGCCCGCGAAGACGACAGCGCCTTCCGCAAGGTCTCCGGCATCGGCCCCAAGACCGCCAAGCTCATCGTGCTCTCGCTCGCCGGCAAGATCGCCGTGCACGCGGCACCGGCCAGCACGCCGCAGAACGGCGGAGCGCGGAGCGTGCGCGCCGACGTCGAGCGCGCCCTCGTGGGGCTCGGCTGGCAGGAGCGCAACGCCACCGCTGCGGTCGACGAAGTTCTCGAGACCGCATCCCCGGCCGACGCCGACAGCGTGCCGGCCCTGCTCCGCCTCGCCCTCGCCGTGCTCGGCCCGGCCCAGAACCGGGGGGCGTCGCGATGACAGCGGCGTTCGATGGTGAAGATCTGGTGAACCCTGAGGTGGAGTCGGAGACCGAGATCGCCTTCGAGGGCGCCCTGCGGCCGCGCTCCCTCGCCGAATTCGTCGGGCAGCGCAAGGTCAGAGGGCAGCTCCAGCTGCTGCTGGATGCGGCGGCGATCGAAAGACGCACGCCCGACCACATCCTGCTGGCCGGCCCGCCCGGCCTCGGCAAGACGACTCTCGCGATGATCGTCGCGCACGAGAGCGGACGGCCTCTCCGGCTCACCTCGGGCCCCGCCATCCAGCACGCCGGCGATCTCGCGGCGGTGCTCTCCTCGCTCGTTCCCGGCGAGGTGCTCTTCGTCGACGAGATCCACCGCATGGCCCGCTCGGCGGAGGAGATGCTGTACCTGGCGATGGAGGACTTCCGCATCGACATCATGGTGGGCAAGGGCGCCGGCGCGACGTCGATCCCGCTGGATCTCGCCCCGTTCACCCTCGTCGGCGCCACCACCCGCTCCGGCCTCCTGCCCAACCCCTTGCGCGACCGCTTCGGCTTCACAGCGCACCTCGAGTTCTACGAGACGGAAGAACTCGTGCGCGTGCTCCACCGGGCTGCGCAGTTGCTCTCGGTGACCATCGACGAGGAGTCGCTGCGCGAGATCGCCTCGCGCTCCCGCGGTACACCGCGCATCGCGAACCGCCTGCTGCGGCGGGTACGCGACTACGCGCTGGTCGACGGGGGAGGCGCGACGCTCTCCGCCGTGCGGGCCGCGCTCGAGCTCTACGACGTCGACGAACTCGGTCTCGACCGCCTCGACCGGGCCGTGATGTCCATCATCCTGGAGCGCTTCGACGGCGGTCCGGTCGGCCTCAACACGCTCGCGGTCTCGGTCGGCGAGGAGGCCGACACCATCGAGGCCGTGGTCGAGCCCTTCCTCGTGCGCATCGGTCTGCTCTCGCGCACTCCGCGCGGCCGGGTGGCCACGAAAGCGGGCTGGGCGCACTTCGGCCTGAAGCGCGGTGCAGACGCGCTCTTCGGGGATGACCTATAATTCAAGCTGGTCTTCAGGACCCGTAGCTATGATGTGCCCTGGCCATCAACCCCACCCCCATTTGGAAGGCGTCTTTCTTCATGACCCTCGATCCGTTAACCATCGGCATGCTGGTCGTTCTGGCCGTGCTGGTGTTCTTCATGTTCCGCAACAGCCGCAAGCGTCAGCGCGATGCTCAGGAACTGCAGAGCAAGGTGGCCGTGGGCGCGGAGGTCATGACGAACTTCGGCGTGTACGGCACGATCCTCGCGATCGACGAAGAAGAGAACAAGGTTCTGGTCGAGACCTCTCCCGGCACCGTTCTCACCGTGCACCGCCAGACCGTCACTCGCGTCGTCACCCCCTCGCCCCTGGCCGAGATCGAGACCTCGCCCGACCACATCGACGAGAGCGAGCCGGCCTACGGTGAGCGCATCGACGACGCAGCCGACACCAGCACGGACGCCCCTGCCGCCGACACGTCCGCTGCCGACAAGACCGACAAGAAGAAGGGCGACGAGTAACACTCGTCCCCTCCAGATCTACGCTCGCCGCGAGGGCGCTCGAGCGGCACAGAAAGCTGAGTAACTTAGGTGGCACAAACTACCGCGGTCAAGAAGGCGTGGAGAACGCTCATCTGGCTGGTCGTCCTCTTCGCGGTCCTCGTCGGCACCATCGCGGGCGGTGTGATCTGGAGCACTGCGACGTGGGCGCCGAAGCTCGCGCTCGACCTGCAGGGCGGAACGCAGATCATCCTCACGCCGGTCACCGAGCAGGGGCAGACCGTCACCTCCGACCAGCTCACGCAGGCCGTGTCGATCATCCGTCAGCGTGTCGACGCGAGCGGTGTGTCGGAGGCCGAGGTGACCACCCAGGGCTCCTCGAACGTGGTCGTGTCGATTCCGGGCACTCCGGATGACGCCACGCTCAACCGCATCGAGTCCTCGGCGAAGCTCGAGTTCCGCCCGGTGCTGCTGGCGTCGGTGGCTTCCTCGGTCGCCGCGGGCAGCCCGACCCCCACGGTCGACCCGAATCTCTCGACCACGCCGACGGCCCAGCCCACGAACGCGAGCGACCTCGCCTGGGTGACCCCGGCGCTGCAGGCCGAGTACGACAACTTCGACTGCGCCTCGACCCAGGCCGACAACGCCGGCCTCGCGCCCGCCGCCGAGCCGCTCGTCACCTGCGACTCCAACGGGGTGAAGTACCTCCTCGGCCCGGTGGAGATCGAAGGCGCGAACATCTCGGATGCGACCGCCGGCGTGGCCACCACCCAGAACGGCTCCTCGACGGGCCAGTGGGTGGTCGACCTCACCTTCGACAGCACCGGAACCCAGCAGTTCTCGGATGTCACCACCCGCCTCTACGGGCTCACCGGCGTGCAGAACCAGTTCGCCGTGGTGCTCGACGGCAAGGTCATCACCGCCCCCTCGACGAACAGCGTCATCACCGACGGACGCGCGCAGATCTCCGGGTCGTTCACGCAGACCTCGGCGCAGTCGCTCGCCGACCAGCTGAAGTTCGGCGCCCTTCCGATCGCCTTCACGGTGCAGTCGAAGGACGCCATCTCGGCGACCCTCGGATCGACTCAGTTGCTCTCCGGCCTCATCGCCGGCGCGATCGGTCTGCTGCTGGTCATCATCTACTCGCTGATCCAGTACCGCCTGCTCGGCCTCGTCACGATCGCCTCGCTCGTGATCGCCGCCGCGCTGACCTACCTGCTGGTCACCCTGATGTCGTGGCGCATCGACTTCCGGCTCTCGCTCGCGGGCGTCGCGGGTCTGATCGTGGCCATCGGTATCACCGCGGACTCCTTCATCGTGTACTTCGAGCGAATACGCGACGAGTTGCGCGAGGGGAAGGCTCTGACCTCCTCCGTGCAGTCGGGCTGGAAGCGTGCCCTGCGCACGATCACCGCCTCCGACACGGTCAACTTCCTCGCGGCTGCGGTGCTCTACGTGCTGGCCGTCGGAAACGTTCGCGGCTTCGCGTTCACGCTCGGCCTGACGACCATCGTCGACATCCTCGTCGTGATCCTGTTCACGCATCCGCTGATGACGCTGCTCGCTGAGCTGCCGTTCTTCCGCGACGGGCACAAGCTCAGCGGCCTCGACCCGCGTGCGCTCGGAGCGGTCTACCGCGGGCGCGCTCAGTTCCGGGCACCGTCCGAGACCGTCTCCGCGGCCAAGAAGGGCTCGTCGAGCCGTGAGGTGCAGAAGCGCCAGACCATCGCCGAGCGCAAGGCGGCGGAGCTCGCCGGGACCTCGGCGAAGGCCGGAACCACCGACTCGAAACCCAGCACCGACGAGGGGAAGAACTCCTGATGGCCAGCTTCTCCCAGTTCGGAAACGACCTCTACTCCGGCAAGCGATCGATCGACTTCATCGGCCGTCGTCGCCTGTGGTACATCATCTCGGCGGTCCTCGTGCTCATCGCGCTCGTGGGGCCCTGGCTCCGCGGCGGCTACGAGTTCGGCATCGAGTTCCGCGGCGGCTCGGAGTTCACCGTGTCGCAGGTCTCGAACCTCGACCAGACCCTGGCGACGAACACCGTCAACCAGGCCCAGCCCGGTGTGAACCCGCGCGTCAGCACCCTCGGCACGGATGCCATCCGCGTGCAGACCGACGAGCTCGACCCGGCACAGAGCACGGCCGTGCAGAATGCACTGGCCACGGCCTACGACGTGACCCCGAACGACGTCACGGTGTCGTTCATCGGCGCCACCTGGGGCGCGGACATCACCACCCAGGCCATTCGCGGTCTCGTGATCTTCCTCGTGCTCGTGGCGATCTTCATGGCGATCTACTTCCGCACCTGGAAGATGGCGGCGGCGGCCCTGATCGCCCTGCTGCACGACCTCGTGATCACGGCGGGCGTCTACGGCCTCACCGGTCTGGAGATCACTCCGGCGGCCGTCATCGGGTTCCTAACCATCCTCGGCTACTCGCTCTACGACACGGTGGTGGTCTTCGACAAGATCCGTGAGAACACGGCGAGCATGGGGGAGCGGGGCACGCAGACCTTCGGGGAGATGGTGAACCTTGCGGTGAACCAGACGCTCGTACGATCGATCAACACCTCGATCGTGGCCGCGCTGCCGGTGGCGTCGATCCTCATCATCGGTTCGTTCGTGCTGGGCGCGGCCACGCTGCGCGACATCTCGCTCGCGCTGCTGATCGGAATCATCGTCGGCACCTACTCGACGATCTTCATCGCCTCGCCGCTCTACGTGCAGTTCCGTTCGAACGAGGCGAAGATCAAGAAGAACGACGCCCGGGTTCTGGCCGACCGCCAGCGCTCCACCGCCGCGGCGCCGTCGTCTCCGTCGGTCTCGGCCTAGAGCCGGCTCTCCCGGCCTAGGCCGGGTCTGCCGGCCTAGAGCCGGGTCTCGCGGCTGAGGGCTTCGATGAGGCCGCCGGCGAAGGAGTCCCCCAGCCCGATGGTGGTCGGGGTGTCGGTGCGGAGTTCGAACGCCGGCACCACGAGCAGCTCATCGCCGGCGTCAGCGTGCAGCGCGTCGGCCAGCGTGACCGCGTCCTTCTGCCGGGGGAGCAGGCCGGTCGCGCGATAGTCGGCGTCGCTCCAGTCGTCTCCGTGCAGGTACCGTGTGCTCGCCATGGTGATGCCGCCCTGCACCGCGGCCGCCCAGCGGCCGGCATCCGGGGCCTGCACCGCCGACCAGTGCCGGGTGTGCACGACGAGCGCCGGGCCGGGGAAGGCCCGCCTCACGTCGACGAGCGCCCAGCGCACGTCTTCCGCGTCGAGCAGATCGACGGTGCGGCCGAGGTAGTGCTGCAGCTCGTCTTCGTTCATGCTCCAGAGGTCCACCGCGCCGAGCAGTCGCCGGCGTACCGGCTCGGTGTATTCGGGAAGGTGATATCCGGCGTCCTCGTAGACGACGAGGCCGGTCTCGGGAATCGTTCCGATCGCCTCGACGACGCTGTCGAGACGGGCTTCGAGCACGGCTTCGCTCTGGATGGTGTTGAACCCGGAGACGAGGAACAGCGCCGCCGTGGCGACGGCAGACGGAAGCTCGGGGCTGATCACGAGTGATCGGTTGGGCGGATCGTTGGTGTAGATGATCCGATTCGGATGCCGCGCGCGGTACAGCTGGTCGCCGACGCGCAGCGAGGCGCCGGCCGGGTACTGCACGATGAGATGAGGGTCGGTGCTGTCGTGGGCGGCACTGCAGATCACCGAGACCGAGGCGGGCAGCAGCCGGCGCACGTGATCGTCGATCGAGACCAGATGCACGGTGCTCGGCACGCCCAAGCGGTCGAGGGCGATCGCCGCGCGCACGCAGGTTCCGCCCAGGGTGATGCGACGCTCGAAGCGGGCCGCGAACTGCTCCACGATGTCGGAGGAGGCCACGAACCGCTCTCCGCCCACACCGTCGGCGATGAAGGCGGCGAGCGTGCGGAGAAGATCGCGCTCGGACTCGATCGGCAGCTGCCGCGAGAGCTCGGAGGGCTGGATGCCGTACCAGCGGATGAGCTCATCGAGACGGCTCTCGTCCCAGTCGATCTCGTAGTCGACGGTGCCGCCGAGTCCGAGCACGATCTCTGTGTCCATCAGTACAGTGTGGCCTTTCCGGCGGCGTCGAAGAGGCGGATCTTGTGCTTCGCCGTCTCCTTCATGGCCACCAGTGAGGGAGGCTGGATGGTGTTGGGCTCGCGCACTCCGGCGTCGGCCAGCACCTCGCGCATCTTCGAGTGGTAGGCGTGCTTGATGTCGCTCGAGATGTTGATCTTGTTGATGCCGAGCTTCACTGCCTCGGCGATCTCGTCGTCGGGGTTGCCGGAACCGCCGTGCAGCACGAGCGGGATGCCCGTGGCCGCCTTGATCTCCTTAAGCAGGTCGAGCTTCAGCGCGGGCTTCAACCACGAGGGGTAGATGCCGTGCGAGGTGCCGATGGCCACGGCGAGGCTGTCGACGCCGGTCTCCTGGATGAAGCGCACGGCGTCGGCGGGGTCGGTGTAGATGATCTCCACCGCGCCGTCCTCGGCCTCCTCGTCCATCTTGCCGATGGTGCCGAGCTCGCCCTCGACGGAGAGTCCCACCTTGTGCGCCGTCTCCGCCACGCGCTTGGTGAGCGCCGCGTTCTCCTCGAAGGAGAGCATCGAGCCGTCGATCATCAGGGACTTGAAACCGGCCTGGATGGCGGTGAGTGCCTGCTCGTAGTTCGCCCCGTGGTCGAGGTGGATGGTCACGGGCACCGAGGCGCGGTGCGACCGGGCGATGATCGCGGGGAGCAGGTCGGCCGTGATGTGACTGAGCTCATCGGGATGGATCGCGACGATCAGCGGGGACTGCTCCTCCTCGCTGATCTCGACGATTCCGTTGAACATCGCCCAATCGCTGATGTTGAAGGCCGGCACCGCGAAGTAGTTCTCGTGGGCGACGGCGAGCAGATCTTTTCCTGTGATCAGCACTGGTGTTTCTCCTTGTTCTGTGTGGTTGGCAGGGGGGAATGGAAAACCGGGGTCAGCTCTTCACGGAGCCGGAGGCGAGACCGCCCATGAAATAGCGCTGGAAGAAGAGGAAGAGGATCAGAACCGGGATCGAACCCAGGATGCTCATCGCCATGATCTCGTTCCACTGGTACGAGTGCTGGCCCATCAGCAGCTGGATGCCGATCGGCACCGTGCGCATGTCCTCGGTCTTGGTGAGGGTGAGCGCGAAGAGGTACTCGTTCCAGGCGATCATGAAGGTGTAGATGCCCACCGAGACGATGCCGGGCACGGCGATCGGGACGAGCACCTTCCAGAGGGCCGTCATGGAGCCGGCCCCGTCCATCCGCACCGCTTCATCGAGTTCGCGCGGGAGGGTGTTGAAGTAGCCGGTCATCATGATGATGGCGTAGGGCAGGGTGAACACCATGTAGGTCAGGATCAGGCCGGGGTAGGTGTTGTAGAGACCGAGCACGACCACGAGCCCGAAGTACGGGATGAGCAGCGTGATCGGAGGCACGGCCTGCACGCTCACGATCACCACGTTGATGATGCGTTTGCCCCGGAACTGGAAGCGGCTGAAGGCGTAGGCCGCCAGGATGGCCACCACGAGGGTGAGCAGGGTCACGGCGATGGCCACGACGTAGCTGTTGACGAAGAAGCGCACCTTGGTCGGATCGGTGAGGATCGAGATGTAGGCGCTGAAGGAGAAGTCCTCGGTCAGCAGGCGCGGGGGGAACTCGAAGATCTCGCCGTTGGACTTGAAGGAGCTCGAGAGCATCCAGAGGATCGGGAAACCCGCGAAGAGGGCGCCGGCGATCAGGGCCAGGATGACGCCGGCCTTCATGAGGAGGCGGTTGCGGCCGCGCTTGGTCATCGTCATGTCAGTCACGTGCTCTCTGGTGGCGCACGTAGAAGATGGCGAGGACCATCGACAGTGCGAGAACGAGGACGGCGCTGGTCGAGGCGAGGGCGAACTCGTAGCGACTGAACGCCAGCTTGTAGGTGTAGGTGCTCAGCATCTCGGTGACGTTGATCGGGCCACCGCCCGTCGTCATCCAGATCAGGGCGAACTGCTGGGACGTCCAGATCAGGTCGAGCAGCAGCATGCTGATGATGATCGGCCGCAGTTGCGGGATGGTGACGCTGAAGAATTTCTGGATGCCGTTGGCGCCGTCGACGGTGGCCGCCTCGTAGAGATCCTGAGGGATGCCCTGCAGTCCGGCGAGCAGGCTGATCATGAAGAACGGGTAGCCCGCCCAGATGTTGATGAAGGTGACCGATCCGAGGGCGAGGCTCGGGTTCGACAGCCACTCGATCTGCCCGCCGGCGATTCCGGAGGAGTCGAGCAGGTAGTTGATCACGCCGTTCGGGCTGAGCAGCAGCCGCCAGAGCACCGCGATCACCGCGGCGGTGAACAGCCACGGAAGGATGTACACGGTGCGGAACAGCGCTTTGGTGAACCGGCCGAGCAGGGGGGTGTTCAGCAGCATGGCGAACGCGAGCCCGAGCACGAGGTGCGCCGCGACGCTGCCGACGGTGAACACGGTCGTGTTGATCACCGCCGTGTGGAACACGGGGTCGCCGAGCACTTCGAGATAGTTCTGCAACCCCACCAGCTGGGGGTGCTTGTTGGTGATCACGTTGTTGGTGAACGAGTAGCCGATCACCATGACGATGGGGACGATCATCAGCACCGTGAGGAGTACGGCGGTGGGCAGGATGAAGGCGTACGGTTCGCTGCCTCTGCGGGCTCTCGCGAGCCGGCCGGCGCCTGGCCGGGTTCTGTCGACTGACGTCGGTGTCATGCCGGGTTCCTTCAGATGGGGGCCGCGTCGCGGGAGTACGACGATGCGCGTCACCGCGACGCGGCCGATCGGGGATGCTCGAACGAGGACGCTCGGAGCGGGAGCCTCAGAGTCGCGAGGCTAGAACTGCGACTCCCACTGGCTCTGAGCGTTCTTGAGGGTGTCGTCGACCGACTGGTCGCCGTTCAAGAGGCTCTGGAACTGCGTGTCGAAGGTGCGCATCAGCTCCTCGGCCACCGGCAGCCCGGTGAACTCGTTGGCCGGGTAGCCCTTCTTGTAGATGTCGAACGCCGTCTGGAACAGCGGGTCGCTGCCCGAGAAGTCGGGAACCGACTTCGTGTTGCCGGGGAAGGCGTTCGCCTTGGTCGACAGATCGGCATTGACCTTCTCGCTCATCAGGTACGACACGAGTTTGAAGGCCTCGGCGGGGTGTGCCGAGCTTCCCGAGACGCCCAGACCCCACGAGGCGTAGGGGATGCCGCGTTCGCCGGTGAAGCCGTCGGCCGCCGGGATGGCCGAGATGCTGAACTTCAGGTTGGGGTCGTTCTTGCGCAAGAGGTTGATGTGGGCGAGCGAGTCGATCATCATGCCGACCCGACCGTTGCCGAACTCCTCGACCTTGTCCTGCTCCTTCATCGTGAACGAGCCGGGCGCGATCGATCCGTCGTTCCACATGCCCTGCACGAATTCGACCGCGCTCTTGACGTCGGAGTTGGTGAGGTCGGGCTTACCGTCCTTGAGCATGGAACCGCCCGAGGCCCACACCCACGACATGACGTCGTTCTGGATGCCGTTGGGCGCCTCTTGCGAGAGTGGGAGGATCCAGCCGCTGGTGTTGTCGCCGAGGGCGGTGACGGCCTTGGCCGCGTTGGAGAACTCGGTGCGGGTCGAGGGCGGGGCGGTGACGCCCGCCTTCGCGAGGAGGTCGTCGTTCGTGAACAGCGGATAGACGAAGTTGACGGCCGGGATCATGTAGGTCGAGCCGTCGACCTTGATCTGGCTCGCCAGTTGGCTCTCGTCGTAGCCGGCATCGGACATCAGCTGCGTCAGGTCGGCGAGCGCGCCCTGCTTGGCGAAATCGCTCACCCAGGCACCGTCGAGGCCGACGACGTCGGACATGGTTCCGGCGGCGGCGCCGGCGAAGAGCTGTTCCTTCGTCGACGCGTACGGGCCGCTCAGCAGGTTCACCTTGATGCCGGGGTTGGCGGCCTCGAAGTCGTCCATGATGCCGCGCAGTGCACCGGCGGGAAGCTCCGGCTCCCACCACTGCGCGAACTCGAGGGTGACGGGGCCATCGGAGGAAGCCGATGATCCGGAGGCGGAACAGCCGGCCGTGGCAGCCACCGTGGTGGCTACCGCGAGAACACCGAGAAGGCGGAGTGCGCCTCGTGTACGAGCGTCTTTGCTCATGATTCTCCATTCAGGACGTCGGCGCGGTAATTTGCGCCTTGATGCAGTGTTTGAATGCTAGACCGCGCATAAAACGGCGTCAAGCTGCAACTTCACGGAATTTGTTCCGCGAGCTTGCCCACTATTTCCCGGTTTCGTGCTATTTGTTGCCGTATGAGCGAACTACGACGACTTCCCGCTGGACGGAAGGCGGCCCTCGCGGATGCGATCAATCAGCACGGACAGGTGACCGTCGCCGCACTTGCGGAGCAGTTCTCGGTCTCGATCGACACCATCCGGCGCGATCTCGACCAGCTCGACTCGGATGGCCAGATCGTGCGCACCCATGGCGGCGCTCTCAGCCTGGCCGCGGTGAGCCGCACCACCGATCGCGGGCTCGACGTGCGACTGCGGCTGCGCGCAGCCGAGAAGGAGCAGATCGGAGAACTGGCCGCCACGCTGGTGGAGGACGGCTCCGTGGTGATGATCAATGCCGGAACCACCGCGCTCGCGCTCGCGCGCGCTCTGCGCAACCACCGGGACCTGACCATCGCGACGAACAACCTGCAGGTTCCGGCGGAGATCATGCCGACGGCCTTCCGCGACCTCTACGTCTTCGGAGGCTCCGTACGTTCCATCACCCAGGCCACGACCGGGCCGGTGAGCTTCAACCTCGGCCCGGGCGGCGCCGAGATCGACCTGCGGTGCGATCTGGCGCTGATCGCCGTCGGAGCGGTCTCCGAGGAGGGCTACTCCACCTCCAACCTCGGCGACGCCGCCATGATGGCCGAGATGATGAACCGGGCCGAGCGAGTCGTGGTGATGGCCGACTCCGGCAAGTTCGATCAGCGGCTGTTCGCGCAGGTGGCTCCCCTCGGCGGCGCCGATTTCCTCGTGACGGATGCACCGCCCTCGGCGCAGATGCAGGCCGCCCTCGACGCGGCCGGCGTGCGCGTCGTCACCCCCTGAGCGAGCTCGGACGCCACTGAGAGTCGTCACCGCTCCGCCCACAGCGCAACCGCGCGTGCGGCGGCGCTGCGCGACTGAGGGATAATCGAGGTGGAGGCCTGACATGACGGAGACCACAGCGACATCCACCGCGACGCTGCGCCGTCTCGTGCCGCGCATCTTCTCGCGGGCTCAGCCCGCCGGCGCGGTCGACACGCTCATCCGCACAGTGCGGGCCAATCACCCCAAGGCCGACCTGACCATCGTGGAACGGGCCTACACGGCTGCCGAGCGGGCGCACGACGGGCAGAAGCGCCGCAGCGGCGAGCCCTACATCACGCATCCGGTGGCCGTCGCCCAGATCCTGGCCGAGCTCGGCCTCGGCTCGAAGGCCGTCGCCGCGGCCCTGCTGCACGACACCGTAGAAGACACCGACTACTCCCTCGACATGGTGCGGCACGACTTCGGCGACGAAGTGGCCATGCTGGTCGACGGCGTCACGAAGCTCGACAAGGTCAAGTACGGCGACAGCGCGCAAGCCGAGACGGTGCGCAAGATGATCGTCGCGATGTCGCGCGACATCCGTGTGCTCATCATCAAGCTCTGCGACCGTCTGCACAACGCGCGCACCTGGGGCTTCGTGCCGGCCGAGTCGGCCGCCCGCAAGGCCAAGGAGACCCTCGAGATCTATGCGCCTCTCGCGCACCGCCTGGGCATCCAGTCGATCAAGTGGGAGCTCGAAGACCTCTCGTTCGCCGTGCTCTATCCGAAGCTCTACGTGGAGATCGAGAACCTCGTGCGCCAGCGCACCCCGCAGCGCGAGGAGTACGTGCAGCAGGTGATCGACGCCGTGGGCGACGACCTGAAGGCCGGGCGCATCCGCGGCAAGGTCGTGGGCCGTCCGAAGCAGTACTACTCGATCTACCAGAAGATGATCGTGCGCGGCCGCGAGTTCGACGAGATCTACGACCTCGTGGGCATCCGGGTGCTCGTGAACACCGTGCGGGACTGCTACGCCGTGCTCGGCTCCATCCACGCGCGTTGGAACCCGATCCCCGGCCGCTTCAAGGACTACATCGCCACCCCGAAGTTCAACCTGTACCAGTCGCTGCACACGACGGTGATCGGCCCGGGCGGGCGCCCGGTCGAGATCCAGATCCGCACCCACGAGATGCACCAGCGCGCCGAGTTCGGTGTGGCCGCGCACTGGAAGTACAAGGAGCGGATGAACGGCGGCAAGGCGTCGACCACCTCCTCGACCGCACCCGACACCGACATGGCCTGGCTCGCGCGGATCTCCGACTGGCAGGCCGAGACCGTCGACCCCGGCGAGTTCCTCGACTCGCTGCGCTTCGAGATCGGGGCGAAAGAGGTCTACGTCTTCACCCCGAAGGGCAAGGTCGTGGGCCTGCCGGCCGGGGCCACGCCGGTGGACTTCGCCTACGCCGTGCACACCGAGGTGGGCCACCGCACCATGGGCGCGAAGGTCAACGGGCGGCTCGTACCCCTCGACTCGACCCTCGGCTCCGGTGACGTCGTCGAGGTCTTCACCTCGAAGAACCCCGACTCCGGGCCGAGCCAGGACTGGCTGAGCTTCGTTCAGAGCCCGCGTGCGCGCAACAAGATCCGCCAGTGGTTCACGAAGGAACGGCGCGACGAGGCCATCGAACAGGGGCGGGATGCGATCGCGCGGGCCATGCGCAAGCAGAACCTCCCGCTGCAGAAGCTGATGAGCCAGGACTCCATCGCCGAGGTCGCATCGCAGATGCACTACGACAACGTGTCGGGGCTCTACGCGGCGATCGGCGAGGGCCACATCTCGACGCAATCGGTCATCGAGAAGGTCATCGCCTCGCTGCAGACGGAGGTGGAGAGCGAGGACTCCGACCTCGACGTCTTCGTCGGAGGCCGCCCGCGGGTCACCCACAGCGACTCCGGCGTGCTCGTGCGTGGAGCGCCCGACATCCTGGTGAAGCTCGCGAAGTGCTGCACCCCGGTGCCGGGCGACGACATCGTGGGCTTCGTGACCCGCGGCTCCGGCGTCTCGGTGCACCAGGCCGACTGCCACAACGTCGCCTCGCTGCTGACCGAACCCGAGCGGATGATCGACGTCGAGTGGGCCCCCTCCTCGAAGAGCGTCTTCCTCGTGCAGATCCAGGTGGAGGCCCTCGACCGCTCCGGACTGCTCTCCGACGTCACGCGGGTGCTCTCGGAGCATCACGTCAACATCCTCTCGGCCTCGGTCAACACCTCCAGCGACCGCCTCGCGCTCAGCCGCTTCGTGTTCGAGATGGGCGACACCACCCACCTCGACCGCGTGCTCAACGCGGTGCGCCGCATCGACGCCGTCTACGACGTCTACCGCGTCACCGGCGGCTGAGTTCCACCGAGGGGCTCCCGAACCCCGGGAGCCGCTCGAGGCGACGCAGCGCCCGCTGCTTGTGCGGCAGGTGCGGATTCCGGCCGAGACCCGCCCGGGCATCGCCCGGCGCGGCGGAGACCGACAGGAGCAGGGTCGCGACGCAGGCAGCCTGCTCCAGGCCGAAACGCGGTTCCCAGCGCAGCAGGTCGACGGCGGTGCGCACGGCATCCGTCGCGAGCACCCCGCCGTGGTCGACGATCTCGCCCTCGGTCAGCACCACCTGCCGCACCCGCCGTTCGGGCGAGGGCGTGACGTTCACGCGGTGTGCTGATCGCACGCACAGCTGCAACGGCGACTCCAGCCGCCCCAGAGCACCGTGCAGCCAGGCCGCCGTGCGGCGCTCGGCGATCAGGCCGGCCGGCACACAGGCGAGCAGTGCCAGAGCCCTCAGCCCGGGCGAGGGCCGGATGTCGGCCGGGCAGTGCACGCCCGCCACAGCTCGCACCTCCTGGTCGAGCACCAGTGCGCTCAATTCGGCGACCGGGAAGGACGGGGAGTCGAGAAGAAGGGGGAGAGCGGATGCCATCGTCCGATGGTGTCAGCGTGCCCGCCGGCGTGCGGGCTCAGCGGGTGATCTGTGGAGAATTCCGTTCATCCACAGATCACTCCGGAGGAGTGGCCTCGCTCAGCCCAGGGCGTCGAGCCAGATCTTGCGCGCGTCGAGCGCTTCCTGCAGCTCGGCGACCTTCTTGCTGTCGCCCGAGGCCTGGGCCTCGTCGATCTCGCGCTGGAGCTTGTCGATCGCGTCGGAGAGCTGAGACGCGAGCCCTTCCGAGCGCGCCTTCTTCTCGGGGTTGTTGCGGCTCCAGTAGTCTTCGTCGAGCTTGCGCACGGCGGCCTCGACCTTGCGGAGCCGTTCCTCGACCGTCTTCACCTGCTCGCGCGGAACCTTGCCGATGGCATCCCAGCGCTGCTGGATCGAGATCAGGGCTTCACGCGCCTTGGTGCGGTCGGTCTCCTTCAGGAGCGGCTCGGCCTCGTCGAGCAGAGCGAGCTTCTGCGTGAGGTTCTCGCCGAACTCCTGCTCGTCGCGCGCCACGACCTCGCTGCGCGCGGAGTAGAGCACGTCGCCGGCGGCCTTGAACTTGTCCCAGAGCGCGTCGTCGTACTTCTTGCCGGCGCGGCCGGTGGCCTTCCACTGTGCGAGGAGATCGCGGTAGGCCGTGATGCCCTCGACACCCCGCGACGCGAGCGCCTCGGCCTGGTCGACCAGCTCCTGCTTGCGGGATCGGGCGTCGCGGTGCACCTGGTCGAGCTCGGAGAAGAACGCCTTGCGCTGCGTCTCGAGCGAGGTGCGCGCCTCGCGGAACCGCTTCCAGAGGTCTTGCGCCTCAGCGCGGGGGAGCCGCGGACTCTCGTGCTGGTGCTTCTGCCACTCGGCGAAGAGCTCGTCGATCTTCGCGGTGACCGCCTTCCACTGCGCCTTGGCCGGGTCGTGTGCGGCGAGCGTCTCGATCTGCACCACGATGGCGGTGCGCTGCGCGAGAGCCTCGGCGACTTCGGCCTGAGCCTCGGCCGACTGCTTCTCGGTGATCTCGGTGACGGTGCCCGCCAGAGCCTGAAGTCGCGTGCGCAGCGCGGCGAGATCGCCGACGGCATTGGCCGACTGCACGGCGGCCGTGAGCGAGCTGACGGCCTTGGCGATGTCGGTGGCCGGAGCACCGCGCTTGGCTCGCTGCTCGAGCAGGGTCACTTGGCCGGCGAGATCGGTGAACTTGCGCTCGAAGTAGGCGAGGGCCTCTTCTTTGCTGCCGTCGGGGTACTGGCCGACCAGCCGTTCGCCGTCTGCTTCGCGAACGTAGACGGAACCGTCGTCGTCCACTCGGCCCCACGGGAGTTGATCACTACTGGTCACGGAACCATCCTGTCGACGATGTCTGGAGTACGGCCACAAGCCTATTGCACAGTGCCGCCACGGTTATTGAACTGTGACACTGCTGATGACGGCGGGGGCGACCGGCTTGCCGTCGGTGGCACCGCCGGCGACGCCCTGGGCGATCACGGCCGACTGGAGCGCATCCAGGCCGCTCGTGACGGTGCCGAGCACGGTGTAGCCGCCCGCCGCATCCGTGGGGAGGGTGGTGTCCTGGTAGACGATGAAGAACTGGCTGCCCATGCTGTAGCCGTTGCCGCTCTGGCGCGCCATGGCGAGCGTGCCGGCCGGGTAGACGTTGTCGGCCGGGGCGTTCTCGACCGGGCCGTAGCTGTAGCCCGGGCCGCCCGTGCCGGTGCCCGTGGGGTCCCCGCACTGCAGCACGAACAGGCCCGAAGTGGTGAGGCGGTGGCAGGAGGTGCCGTTGAAGAAGCCGGACTGGGCCTGGGTGATGAAGGCCGAGACGGCCTGAGGGGCGGCGGCGCCGTCGAGCTGGAGGCCGAGCTGGGCGCCGTCGATGGTCATGGTCCCGGTCCAGGTTCGGTCCTCGGCCACCGAGGCCGAGGGCACGTCACCGGTGTTCTGGCCCGCCGCGTCGGTTGCCGCCGGGGTGGGCGTCGCCGAGGCGGAGGCGACCGGCGAACCCGGGCCGCCGTTGAAGTAGAAGAGCTGGGCTCCGGTGACCCCGGCGATGAGGAGCACCACCACGACCGCGGCGATCACGTTGTCGCGCACGCGCCGGCGGGTGCGCTCGTTGTGAGCCTTCTGCCGGGCCTGGTAATCGCGCAAACGGGTCCGTGCCTCGCGGGCAGCGCGCTCCTGGTTGCTGGGTGCCACGGGTCCTCCATGTGTCTCTGATCGCCGGGCTCTGTCGGCCCATCACAGTACCCTAGACGTATGGCTTATCAGCAACCGGGACTCCACTCCGGAGCGGTCCCGCTTGCGGTGCGGATGCGACCGCGCAGTCTCGACGAAGTGGCCGGTCAGAAGCACCTCCTGCGCCCCGGCTCGCCCCTGGTGAACCTGGCCTCCGACGTGGGCGGGACCACCGGCTCGGTGTCCGTCATCCTGTGGGGACCGCCCGGCACCGGCAAGACCACGCTGGCGCAGGCCATCGCCCATTCCTCCGGCCGCAAGTTCGTGGAGCTCTCGGCGGTCACGGCCGGCGTCAAAGACGTGCGCCAGGTGATGGACGACGCCTTCCGCAACCGCGACCTCTACGGCCTCTCCACCGTCCTCTTCCTCGACGAGATCCACCGCTTCACCAAGGCGCAGCAGGATGCGCTGCTCCCGGGGGTGGAGAACGGCTGGGTCATCCTCGTGGCGGCCACCACCGAGAACCCCTCGTTCTCGGTGATCTCGCCGTTGCTCTCGCGCTCCCTCCTCCTCACCCTCGAGCAGCTCACCGACGACGACCTCGGCATCCTGCTCGACCGGGCGGTGGCGGATGCCCGGGGCCTGGCCGGTGCGGTCACGCTCGACCCCGAGGCGCGCGCCGCCATCATCCGGATGTCGTCGGGAGACGCCCGGCGGGCGCTCACCGCGCTCGAAGCGTCGGCCGGCACGGTGCTGGCGGGGATCGACCCCGACGACGACGACGAGGTGCCCGTCATCACCACCGAGGTGCTCGAGCAGTCGGTCGACCGGGCGCTGCTGCGCTACGACCGCAACGGCGACGAGCACTACGACGTCATCAGCGCCTTCATCAAGTCGGTGCGCGGCTCCGACGTCGATGCCGCTCTGCACTACCTCGCACGCATGTTCGAGGCGGGGGAGGACCCGCGCTTCATCGCCCGCCGGGTGATCATCCTGGCGTCGGAGGACATCGGCATCGCCGACCCTCAGGCGCTGCCCATCGCGGTCGCCGCCGCGGAGGCGGTGCAGATGATCGGCATGCCCGAGGGCCGAATCCCGCTCGCCGAGGCGGTGGTGTACCTGGCCACGGCGCCGAAGTCGAACGCCGCGTACATGGGCATCAACGCGGCGATCGCCGATGTGAAGGCGGGCAACTTCGGGCGGGTGCCCAAGCACCTGCGTGACGCGCACTACGCCGGCGCCAAGCGGTTGGGCCACGGCAAGGGCTACAAGTACCCGCACGACGACGACCTCGGGGTGGTGCGCCAGCAGTACCTGCCCGACGAGCTGACCGGAACCACGTACTACAACCCCACCGATCACGGGCACGAGCGCGAGGTGTCGGCGCGGTTGCAGAAACTCCGCGACATCACGCGGGGAAAGCCGAATTAGCCGCCTTCGCTGTGCTAATCTCAGAGACGCCTAATCAGCGTCATTTCGGAGCGGCTGCCGATCGACGTTCGATGACGGGATCGCGTTCATTAGCCGAACGGCCCGGCAGACACCCTCTTACTTGGAATCCTGTGGATTCACCCGCGCGCTCCGGCGCGCATCCATCTTGTAAGAATTTCTACGAAAGGACGTAAGTGGCTACCAAGTCGCGTACGCGCAGCAAGACCCGCCTCTCGCGGGCACTCGGCATCCCGCTCACCCCGAAGGCGGCCAAGTACCTCGAGAAGCGTCCCTACGCTCCCGGTGAGCACGGCCGCACCAAGCGCAAGCAGGACAGCGACTACGCCGTCCGTCTGCGCGAGAAGCAGCGTCTGCGCGCCCAGTACGGCATCCGCGAGAAGCAGCTGAAGATCGCCTTCGAAGAGGCCCGCCGCGCGAAGGGCCTGACCGGTGAGAACCTGGTCGAGCTCCTCGAGATGCGCCTCGACGCCCTGGTGCTGCGTGCCGGCTTCGCCCGCACCACCGCCCAGGCCCGTCAGATGGTCGTGCACCGTCACATACTGGTCGACGGCCAGCTCGTCGACCGCCCCTCCTTCCGCGTGAAGCCGGGTCAGCTCATCCACGTCAAGGCCAAGTCCGAGGGCACCGAGCCCTTCCAGGTCGCCGCTGCCGGTGGTCACATCGACCTCCTGCCGAAGACCCCGGGCTACCTGACCGTCGAGCTCGACAAGCTGCAGGCCCGCCTCGAGCGTCGCCCGAAGCGCGCCGAGGTCCCCGTGACCTGCGAAGTGCAGCTGGTCGTGGAGTACTACGCCGCCCGATAAGGCGCAGCGGTCGTCCACACGACATACTGGAGAGCGGGTCACCCCTGGGTGGCCCGCTTTCGTCGTAGAGAGAGGCATCCCATGACCGGTGGAGACATCGCAGGACTCATCGCCGCGGGCGTGTTCGCCGTGCTCGTCGGCCTGATGGCCATCCCGTTGGTGAAGCTCGGGGGAGTGTTCGACCAGACCCGCGACTCCATCAAGGACGTCAGCGACGGCATCACGCCGATCCTCGCCGAGTCGACGGTGACCGTGCAGGAGGCGAACAAGCAGCTCGCCCGGGTCGACGTGATCACCCGCAACGTCGAGGAGGTCACCGGCAACGTGTCCTCGCTGGTGGCGTTGTTCGCGGCATCCGTCGGCGGTCCGCTGATCAAGGTCGCGGGCTTCAGCGCGGCCGTCCGCGCCGCCATGCTCAGCTTCCGCCGCGCGAAGACGAGCGGCACCGACGCGCACTAAACTGTCGTGAGGCTCTTTCTGCCCGAGACACGAACGAGGAGAACACAATGAAGAAGGTTCTGTGGTTGATCGCCGGCGTCGGCATCGGATTCGTGGTGGCGCACCAGTTCAACCAGACGTCGAGCGGCAAGAAGTTCTTCAGCGAGTTCGACAAGCGCACCAAGGAGTTCAGCGACTCGCTGATCGACGGCTACCGTGAGCGCGAAGCCGAGCTCCGCGCCGCCATCGCCGGCAAGTAGTCTTCCGCCCCACCAGGCCCCGCACCGGCCGGCCGGGCGTTCGCGCCCGGGCCGGGGCGGTGTCCTCCACCGCTCGACAAGGACCCCCGCACTCCATGCAGACCGCTGACATCCGCTCCCGCTGGCTCGACTTCTTCGGATCCCGGGGGCACACGGTCGTTCCCTCGGCCTCCCTCGTCAGCGAAGACCCCTCGCTGCTGTTCACGGTGGCCGGGATGGTGCCCTTCATCCCGTATCTCTCGGGTCTCGTTCCGGCGCCGTACCCGCGCGCCACGAGCGTGCAGAAGTGCATCCGCACCCTCGACATCGAAGAGGTGGGCAAGACCACCCGACACGGCACCTTCTTCCAGATGAACGGCAACTTCTCGTTCGGCGACTACTTCAAAGAGGGCGCCATCGGCTATGCCTGGGAGCTGCTCACCACGCCGGAGGCCGACGGCGGCCTCGGCTTCCCCGAGCGCGATCTCTGGGTCACCGTCTACGAAGACGACGACGAGGCCATCGACATCTGGAAGCGGGTCGCCGGCCTCCCGGATGCGCGCATCCAGCGCCGTGGCAAGGAAGACAACTACTGGTCGACCGGCCAGCCCGGCCCGGCCGGCCCCTGCTCGGAGATCTACTTCGACCGCGGCCCCGCCTACGGCGTCGAAGGCGGTCCGGTCGCCGACGAGAACCGCTACATCGAGATCTGGAATCTCGTGTTCATGCAGTATCTGCGGGGCGAGGGCACCTCGAAGACGGAGTTCGAGATCCTCGGCGAACTTCCGCGCAAGAACATCGACACGGGCATGGGCCTCGAGCGGGTGGCCTTCCTCAAGCAGGGCGTCGAGAACCTCTACGAGATCGACCAGGTGCGCCCGGTGCTGGACCGCGCGGCCGAGATCTCGGGGCGCCGCTACGGCGCCGTGCACGACGACGACGTGCGGATGCGCGTGGTCGCCGACCATGTGCGCTCCGCTCTGATGCTGATGTCCGACGGCGTCACCCCGTCGAACGAGGGACGCGGCTACATCCTGCGGCGCCTCCTCCGCCGCACGGTGCGCTCGATGCGCCTGCTCGGCGTCGACACCGCCACCATGCCGGAGCTGCTGACCGCCTCGCGCGACGCGATGAAGGCCGCGTACCCCGAGGTGGAGCGTGACTTCGGGCGCATCTCGCGCAGCGCCTACGCCGAAGAGGAGTCGTTCCTGCGCACCCTCACGGGCGGCACCACCATCCTCGACACCGCGGTCTCCGCGGTGAAGTCGGGCGCCAGCTCGGCCGGTGTCGCGCCGGTGCTCGCCGGCGACACCGCCTTCCTGCTGCACGACACCTACGGCTTCCCGATCGACCTCACCCTCGAGATCGCCGAGGAGTCGGGCCTCGCCGTCGACCGCGTGGCCTTCGAGTCGCTGATGGCCGAGCAGAAGCAGCGCGCCAAGGCCGACGCCAAGGCCAAGAAGCTCGGCATCACCGACCTGACGGTCTACAGCCAGTTCCGCGCCCTCGGCGAGACGGTGTTCCGCGGTTACGACGCGCTCGAGGCCGAGGCTCCGATCCTGGGCCTCATCCTCGACGGCGTCTCGGTGAACTCGGCGGTCGCGGGCGAGCAGGTCGAGGTCATCCTGGCCGAGACCGCCCTCTGGGCCGAGTCGGGCGGTCAGGAGGCCGACGCCGGCACCATCGTGGGCGACGGCTTCGAACTGACGGTGCTCGACGTGCAGAAGCCCGTGAAGGGGCTCATCAGCCACCGCACCGAGGTCACGAGCGGCCAGGTCGCCGTCGGCGACCGCGCGCGCACCGTGGTGGACGCGGACTGGCGTCGGGGGGCCACCCAGGCCCACTCGGCGACCCACCTCATCCACGCCGCCCTGCGCCAGACGCTCGGCGAAGAAGCGCACCAGGCGGGCTCCTACAACAAGGCCGGCTACATGCGGCTCGACTTCTCGTGGAGCCAGCCGCTCTCGACCTCGACCCGCACCGAGATCGAGGAGATCGCGAACCTCGCCATCCGGAGCGACCTCGACGTCGTGACCCGCGAGCTGCCGCTCGACGAGGCCCGATCGATGGGCGCCATGGCGCTCTTCGGCGAGAAGTACGGCGAGATCGTGCGGATGGTGGACATCGGCGGCCCCTGGTCGCGCGAGCTCTGCGCCGGCACCCACGTGGGGTCGAGCTCGGAGATCGGCATGATCAACCTGCAGGGCGAGTCGTCGATCGGCGCCACCAACCGCCGCATCGAGGCCCTCGTCGGCATCGAGGCCTTCCGCGAGTTCGCCACCGAGCGCGCCCTCGTGGCGCAGCTCAGCTCCTCGCTCAAGACGCCGCGCGACGAGCTCACCGCCCGCGTGGCCGAGCTCACCGCGAACCTCAAGGCGGCCGAGAAGAAGATCGCGGCCTTCGAGGCCGGCCAGCTCTCCACGCGCATCCCGGCCCTCGCCGGCTCCGCGCACCCGGTGGGCGCGGTGACGCTCGTGGCCGACGATCTCGGCGAGCTCCGTTCTGCCGACGACGTGCGCACCCTCGTGACCGGGGTGCGCGAGGCTCTCGTGGCCGGGGGAAGCTCGGCCGCCGTGGTGGCCCTGGGCGCCGTGGTGAACGAGAAGCCGGTCGTGATCGTCGCCACCACCGAGGGCGCCCGCGCCGCCGGGGCCAAGGCCGGTGCGCTCGCCAAGCTCGCCGCCGGCGTGCTCGGAGGAGGCGGAGGCGGCAAGGACGACCTCGCCCAGGGCGGCGGAACCGACGCATCGGCTCTCGGCCAGGCCCTCGCGGCCATCTCGACCGCGGTGGCCGGCTAAGGAATGCGCACGGGCGTGCGGATCGGCATCGACGTGGGCAAGGCCCGCATCGGCGTCGCGCGCACCGATCTGCACGGCATGCTCGCGACCCCGGTCGAGACCGTCGCCCGCTCGGCCGAGGGGGCGACCGCCGACCTCGAGCGCATCCGTGCCATCGCCGCGGAGCTCGACGCCTTCGAATACGTGGTGGGATTGCCGCTCGCGATGAGCGGGGGCGAGACGGCCTCGACGGCCGACGCGCGGGACTTCGCGGAGCGGCTCGCGGCATCCGGTGGGCTGCCCGTGCGCATGATCGACGAGCGCCTGACCACGGTCTCGGCACAATCGGCGCTGCACAAGAGCGGTCGGAACACTCGGAGCTCGCGTCCCGTGATCGATCAGGTGGCCGCGGTTATACTCGTGCAACATGCCCTGGACAGCGAGCGTGCATCGGGCAGACCGCCCGGCACCCTCATCGAGCCGACCCGAGGAATAGGCAGTGACTGACCGACAGGCACCCGAAGACCACCCGTTCGCCGAGTTCTTCCGCGCAGAGAGTGCTGCCGGAACCGACGTCGACAACCAGGCCGGGCAGCCGTCGTCGCGCCGCGAGGCCCGGCAGGCGGCCGTGACCCCGCAGGGCGCCCACCACCAAGCGGCGACGCCCACGCGCGCGAGCGGCGGCGGGGCCGGCAGCGGCGGCACCCGGCGATCCGGTGGCGGCCGCTCGGGCGGCGGGCGCGACCGCAAGCCGCGGCGCTGGCTCACCGGGCTCATCGTCACCGTCGTGATCGTGGGACTGCTCGGCGGCGCCGCCGTGTTCGTGTGGAACACCTTCGGAACTCAGGTGCAGTCGCTGTTCGCCTCGAAGGAGGTCGACGACTACAGCGGGTCCGGCACCGGCGAGGTGCAGTTCGTCATCAACGACGGCGACATCGGCTCCACCATCGGCGACAACCTCGCCGCCGCCGGCGTGGTGAAGAGCTCCGCCGCGTTCTACGACCTGCTGGTGAAGCAGAGCCCGGCGCCCGTCTTCCAGGCCGGCACCTTCAAGCTCGCCAATCAGATGAGTGCGCAGTCGGCGCTCGACGCGCTGTTGGACCCGAACAACAAGGTCGACTACCAGGTCACGATCCCCGAGGGGTCCAGCGCCGCCACGATCTACCAGTCGCTGGCCGATGCCACCGGCCTGCCGCTCTCCGACTTCCAGGCCGCCGGCGCGAACTACGCGGCTCTCGGCGTGCCGGCCGAGGCGCCGAGCATCGAAGGCTTCCTGTTCCCGGCGACCTACACCTTCCAGCCCGGGCAGACCGCGGCCGACATGATCACCACCATGGTGAAGCGCTCCTTCCAGTCGCTCGACGCGGCCGGGGTCGCGCCCGCCGACCGCTTCCACGTCGTGACGCTCGCCGCCCTCATCCAGAAGGAGGCGGGCAGCGTACCCGACATGGCCAAGGTGTCGCGCGTGTTCACCAATCGCCTGGCCGACGGCATGAACCTGCAGTCGGACGCCACGGTCGCCTACGGCGCGGGCGTCAAGCTCGTCGAGACCACGCAGGCGGAGCGCGACGACGCCTCGAACCCCTACAACACCTACGCGAACCCGGGGCTGCCGATCGGGCCCATCTCGAATCCGGGCGACGACGCCATCAATGCGGCGCTGCATCCGGCCGACGGCCCTTGGATCTACTTCGTGACGGTCAACCTCGAGACGGGCGAGACCGTGTTCTCGACCACGATCGAGGAGCACGACGCCGCGGTTCTGCAGTTGCAGCAGTGGTGGGCCGACCACCCCGAGTACAAATAAGACCATGACACCGTTCGATCTCGCGGGGTCGGGTTTCGCCGGCGACGATCCGGATGCGCTGCGCGCGCCCCGGAGACTCGCCGTGCTGGGCTCGCCCATCGCGCACACCCGCTCGCCGCTCCTGCACAGCACCGCCTACGCGGCCCTCGGCCTGCCCTGGGAGTACGGCGTCGCCGACGTGACCGCGGAGGCGCTGGCCTCGTTCGTGGAGGGGCTCGACGCATCCTGGCGCGGGCTCTCGCTCACGATGCCGCTCAAGGAGACGGTGTTCGAGCTGCTCGACTCGGTCGACGCGATCGGCTCGACGAGCGGCGCCGTCAACACCGTGCTCGTGACACGCGCCGAGGGGCGCCGTCGGCTCGACGGCTTCAACACGGATGTGCTCGGCATCGCCGAGGCCCTGACCCGCGCCGGCGTGCCGAGCGTCTCGCACGCGCTCGTGGTGGGCGGGGGAGCCACAGCCCGTTCGGCGGTGCTCGCGGTGGCGCGGCTGGGCGCGGAGCACGTCGACATCGTGTTGCGCAGCCCCGCGAAGGGCGAGGCGGCCGCCGAGACCGCGCGGCGCGCCGGGCTCAGCTCCTCGGTGCTCGCGCTGCACGATCCCGCCGTCGCCGGGCTCGCGCCCGACGTCACGATCAGTTCGCTGCCGGGCGGCGTGGATGCAGCGAAGAACTTCGCCGGGTCGGCGGCGGTGGCCTCCTCGACGCTGCTCGACGTGGCGTACAGCCCGTGGCCGAGCCAGTTCGCGACGCTGTGGTCGGAGGCCGGCAGCGCCGTCATCCCGGGCCTCGCGATGCTCGTGCACCAGGCCGTCGCGCAGGTGCGCGTCTTCGTGAACGGCGACCCCCTCCTCGCCCTGCCCGGCGAGGAGCAGATCACGGCGGCCCTCCTCGAGGTCGCCGGTCTCGACGCCGCCGGCGGTTTCACCGCCTGACCGAGGCACGACCGGCGGCGGCGGACCTGACGGCTCCGTGGTCTGTGGGAAGATCGTAATCATGCTTCGTTGGCTCACCGCCGGGGAGTCCCACGGTCAAGAACTCGTCGCGATCGTCGAGGGACTCCCGTCCGGCATCCCGATTACACTCGATCAGCTCCGCACCGACCTCGCCCGGCGCAAGCTCGGCTACGGCCGCGGCGCGCGCATGAAGTTCGAGCAGGACGAGCTGACCCTCTCCGGCGGCGTCGTGCACGGCCGCACCCTCGGCAGCCCGGTCGCGGTGCGCATCGGCAACACCGAGTGGCCCAAGTGGACCGAGGTCATGGGCGTCGAGCCCCGCGAGGAGGCGCTCTCCGGCACCGGCCGCAGCGCCCCGCTCACGCGCCCCCGCCCCGGGCACGCCGATCTCGTGGGAATGCAGAAGTACGACTTCGAAGAGGCCCGCCCCATCCTCGAGCGCGCGAGCGCCCGCGAGACCGCGGCCCGCGTCGCCCTCGGCGCCGTCGCGAAGGCCTTCCTCGCCGAGCTCGGGATCGAGCTCGTGAGCCACACCCTCGCCATCGGCCCGGTGCGCGTTCCCGACGGCACCCCGCTGCCCCGCCCCTCCGACGTCGACGCCCTCGACGCCGACCCGGTGCGCTGCTGGGATGCGGAGACGAGCGCGCGCATGGTCGCCGAGATCGACGACGCCCACAAGGAGGGCGACACCCTCGGCGGTGTCGTCGAGGTGCTCGCCTACGGCGTGCCGCCGGGTCTCGGTTCGCACGTGCACTGGGACCGCCGCCTCGACTCGCAGCTCGCCGCCGCCCTCATGGGCATCCAGGCCATCAAGGGCGTCGAGGTCGGCGACGGCTTCGAGACCACCCGCCGGCGCGGCTCGGCCGCCCACGACGAGCTCTACCGCGAGGGCGACGAGATCACGCGTTCCACCGATCGCGCCGGCGGCACCGAGGGCGGCATGTCCACCGGCACCGTGCTGCGCGTGCGCGCCGGCATGAAGCCGATCGCCACGGTCCCGCACGCCCTGCACACCATCGACGTCGCCACCGGTGAAGACGCCGCGGCGCACCACCAGCGCTCCGACGTCTGCGCCGTGCCCGCCGCCGGCGTGGTGGCCGAGGCGATGACCGCGCTCGTGCTCGCGAACTCGGTTCTCGAGAAGTTCGGCGGCGACTCGGTCGGCGAGACCCGCCGCAACCTCGAGTCGTACCTCGCCGCCATCCCCGAGGCGCTCCGGACGGGCATCGCCCGCCCGTGAGCGTCGTTCTGATCGGGCCTCCGGCGGCCGGGAAATCGCGGATCGGCAAGCGCGTCGCCCGGCTGCTCGGCCTGCCGTTCATCGACACCGACCGCCTCGTGGTCGAGGCGCACGGGCCCATCCCCGAGCTCTTCGCCACCCACGGGGAGCCCCACTTCCGCTCGCTCGAGCGCGCGGAGGTGGTGAAGGCGCTCAGCGTCGACGCCGTCGTGTCGTTCGGCGGGGGAGCCGTGCTCGACCCCGACACGCAGCACGACCTCGCCGCCGTTCCGGTGGTTCTGCTCACGGTGCAGCCGCACGCCGTGGTGTCGCGCCTGGGCAACGCCAAGCGGCCCCTCGTGCCCGACCTCGACGCATGGATGGCGCTCTACGAACGCCGCCGCGACCTCTACGAGCGCCTCGCCGACCACACCGTCGACACCACCGACCGCCCTACCGAGCTGCTCGCGGCCGAGATCGCCGACTGGGTGCGCACGCGACCGCACGAGCAGCCCCTCCCGAAGGAGAGCATCCGATGACCCCCGACGCACTCGGCGCCCCCGACGCCACCGTCATCCCCGTCACCGGCGACGGCGCCTACGACATCGTCATCGGCCGGGGCGTGCTCGACCGCGTGGGCGACAGCCTCGGCGCCGGCGTGAACAAGGTGCTGATCGTGCATCCGCCCACCCTCGCGCTGCTCGCGGCCGAGCTCCGCGAGACCCTGTTGGGGCGCTTCGAGGTGCTGCTGGCCGAGATCCCGGATGCCGAGGCCGGCAAACGCGTCGAGGTCGCCGCCTTCTGCTGGCAGGTGATGGGTCAGGCCGACTTCACCCGGACGGATGCGGTGATCGGCTTCGGCGGGGGCGCCGTCACCGACCTGGCCGGCTTCGTGGCCGCGACCTGGCTGCGTGGCGTGACGCTCGTGCAGGTGCCGACGACGCTGCTCGGCATGGTCGACGCGGCGGTGGGCGGCAAGACCGGCATCAACACCAACGAGGGCAAGAACCTCGTCGGCGCGTTCTATGCGCCGCGCGCCGTGATCGCCGACCTCGACCTCGTGGCGAGCCTGCCGCGCAACGAGATCCTCGCCGGGTTCGCCGAGGTGGTGAAGTGCGGCTTCATCGCGGAACCCGAGATCCTCGACATCATCGAGCGCGACGTCGATGTGGCCACCGACCCGCTGAGCGACGAGTTCCGCCGCCTGATCGAGCTCTCCGTGGGGGTGAAGGCCCGCGTGGTGTCGAGTGACTTCAAGGAGGCCGGACTCCGCGAGATCCTGAACTACGGTCACACGCTCGGCCACGCCATCGAGCACGCCGAGCGCTACCAGTGGCGGCACGGCGCCGCGGTGGCCGTCGGCATGGTCTACGCGGCCGAGCTGGGCCGGCTCACCGGCTCGCTGCCGGACGCCGTGGTCGACCGGCACCGCAGCATCCTGAACGCGCTCACCCTGCCGATCAGCTACCCCGCCGGGCGCTGGCAGACCCTGCTCGCCACCATGCAGCGCGACAAGAAGGCGCGAGCCGGCATGCTGCGCTTCATCGTGCTCGACGACCTCGCGCGCCCGAGCGTGCTGCAGGGGCCGGAGACCGCGCTGCTCTACGCTGCCTACCAAGAGATCGCTTCGTAGCGGTCGCCCTGAGGAGACTTCCATGGCATCCGTGCTCGTTCTGAACGGCCCGAACCTCGGCCGGCTCGGCAGCCGAGAACCCGACGTGTACGGCTCGCAGGACCTGGTGGCGCTCGAGGCGCTGCTGGTCGCCGACGTCGAGGCGATGAACCTGCCCGAGCCCGTGACCGTCGACCTGCGGCAGACCAACGACGAGGCCGAACTCATCTCGTGGCTCTACGAGGCGGTCGACACGAAGACTCCGGTCATCCTCAACCCGGCCGCGTTCACGCACTACTCCTACGCGCTGCGGGATGCCGCAGCCCTCGTCACCAAGGCCGGCGTCGAGCTCGTGGAGGTGCACATCTCGAACCCGCACGCCCGCGAGACCTTCCGGCACACGAGCGTGATCTCGGGCATCGCCACCGGAGTGATCGCGGGCTTCGGATTCGGCTCCTACCGCTTGGCGCTGCGCGCCGTGCTCGCCCTCTGAGCCGCCCTCAGGCCTGAGCCGCTACACTCTTTCAGGACCGAAACGCCGGTCGCACCCCACACTCTTCGAAACGGATCACCTTTTTCATGGCTTCAACGAACGACATCAAGAACGGCACCGTGCTGGACATCGACGGCCAGCTCTGGAACGTCATCGAGTTCCAGCACGTCAAGCCCGGCAAGGGTGGCGCGTTCGTGCGCACCAAGATCAAGAACGTGCGCACGGGCAAGCTCGTCGACCGCACCTTCAACGCGGGCGCGAAGATCGAGACGGCCAATGTCGACCGCCGCGACTTCCAGTACCTCTACAAGGACGGCGACGACTACGTGTTCATGGACACGACCGACTACGACCAGATCACCATCCCCGGTGCCATCGTGGGCGAGGCGGCCAACTTCATGCTCGAGCAGCAGATGGCCACCATCGCGCTCACCGGCGACGAGCCGCTCTACGTCGAGCTCCCCGCCTCCGTCGTTCTCGAGATCACCTACACCGAGCCGGGCCTGCAGGGCGACCGCTCGACCGGCGGCACGAAGAACGCCACCGTCGAGACCGGCTACGAGATCCAGGTTCCGCTGTTCCTCGAGATCGGCACCAAGGTCAAGGTCGACACCCGCACGGGCGACTACCTCGGCCGGGTCAACTAGGTTCCGTCGTTGAGCGCACGCACGAAGGCCCGTAAGCGGGCCCTCGACATCCTCTACGCCGCCGACGTGCGGCAGATCCCGGTGGCCGAGAGCCTGGCCGCCGAGGCCGGGCGCGCCGCGAGCGAGCCCGACCGCCAGACCTCGTGGCTCTACGCCCGCGACATCGTCGACGGCGTGATGGACCACGCGGCCGAGATCGACGAGACCATCGAGACCTATTCGCAGGGCTGGACGATCGCGCGGATGCCCACGGTCGACCGCGCGCTCCTCCGGATCGCGATCTGGGAGATCCTCTACAACGACGAGGTGCCCTCCTCGGTGGCCATCGCGGAAGCCGTCGAGGCGGCGAAGACCCTCTCGACCGACGACAGCTCCGGCTTCATCAACGGCGTGCTGGGCAAGGTCGCGGAATCGGCCTGATCGGTCGGCCGAAGGCGACCCTGCGCCGCCGAAACGACGGAGAGTCGGGGAAGTGCCGGGCCCAGACTCCGTCGATTCCGCGATCACGCCCGAGGTTCCGTCGTTCGTGGTCGCTGGCGTGGACCGGACCCAGCCGGGCGATGATAGGCTCGAGGGCAAGACAAACCACATCCTTTAAGTCCGTCCGAGAGGCGGGGAAGGAGGTCGGTCGTGGCGCGCACAGTGCTGCAGCAGGCTGACATAGCCCGGGCGTTGACTCGGATCTCGCACGAGATCCTCGAGTCCAACCGGGGAGCCGCCGATCTCGTGATCCTGGGCATCCCGACCCGTGGCTCCGTGCTCGCGGAGCGCATCGGGGCGATCGTGGCGGGCATCGAGCCCGGCGCGGTTCCGGCCGAGATGGTCGGTTCCCTCGACATCACGATGTACCGCGACGACCTCGCGCGGCACCCGACGCGCACCCCGAGCCCCACCCAGGTGCCCCGCCAGGGAATCGACGGCAAGACCGTGGTGCTGGTCGACGACGTGCTGTTCTCCGGACGCACCATCCGTGCTGCGCTCGACGCCTTGAACGACCTCGGCCGCCCGCGGGCGGTGCGCCTCGCCGTGCTCGTCGACCGCGGCCACCGCGAGCTGCCGATCCGGGCCGACTTCGTGGGCAAGAACCTGCCCACCTCCCGCGAGGAGCGCATCAACGTGCGGCTCGAGAGCATCGACGGCGCCGAAGAGGTCAGCATCGAGGAGGTGCCCGGAGCATGAGACACCTCCTGAGCACGAAGGACCTCAGCCGCGACGAGGCCATCCAGATCCTCGACGTCGCCGAGGACATGGCGGATGTGCAGAACCGCGAGGTCAGGAAGCTCCCGACCCTGCGCGGCAAGACCGTGGTGAACCTCTTCTTCGAGGATTCCACGCGCACCCGCATCTCCTTCGAGGCGGCCGCCAAGCGGCTCTCGGCCGACGTCATCAACTTCAGCGCCAAGGGCTCGAGCGTGTCCAAGGGCGAGAGCCTGAAGGACACCGCGCAGACCCTCGCCGCCATGGGAGCCGACGGGGTCGTCATCCGGCACTCCGCCTCCGGCGCACCGCAGGTGCTCGCCCAGAGCGACTGGATCGACGCCCGCATCGTGAACGCCGGCGACGGCACCCACGAGCACCCCACCCAGGCGCTGCTGGACGCCTTCACCATGCGGCGGCGCCTGTTCCCGGGCACGAGCCGGGGCCGCGACCTCGACGGGGTGAGCGTGGTGATCGTGGGCGACATCCTGCACTCCCGCGTGGCCCGCTCGAACCTGTGGCTGCTGCGCACGCTCGGGGCCACCGTGACCTTCGTGGCCCCCGCCACCCTCGTGCCGCTCGGCACCGCGAGCTGGCCGGTCGACGTCTCCTACGACCTCGACGCCACCCTCGCCCTCACCCAGCCCGACGTGGTGATGATGCTGCGCATCCAGAGCGAGCGGATGAACGCGGCCTACTTCCCGACCGCCCGCGAGTACGCGAGGCAGTGGGGCCTCGACGACGAGCGGCTCGGGCGTCTGCGCCCGGATAGCATTGTGATGCACCCCGGACCGATGAACCGTGGACTCGAGATCTCGGCCGGCGCGGCCGACTCCGCGCAGTCGACGGTTCTCGAACAGGTCGCGAACGGGGTGTCCATCCGGATGGCGGTCCTCTACCTGCTGCTGTCCGGCGAACGAGAGGCACAGGCGTGAGCGACACGAGCATCCGGCAGGGCGGCGCGCGCTCCCTGCTGAAGGGCGCCACGCTGCCCGACGGCACGGTGGCCGACATCCTGATCGAGAACGGGCGCATCGTGTCGACGGCGCCCGGGGCCGGCACCGGCGCATCCGGGACCGTCGTGATCGACGCGGCTGGCCTCGTGGCCCTCCCCGGACTCGTCGACCTGCACACCCACCTGCGCGAGCCCGGCTTCGAGCAGAGCGAGACCGTGCTCACCGGCACGCGCGCCGCCGCGGCCGGCGGCTTCACGAGCGTCTTCGCGATGGCCAACACGCTGCCCGTCTCGGACACCGCCGGCGTGGTCGAGCAGGTGCAGGCGCTCGGCGCCCGGGCCGGCTACGCCACCGTGCGGCCGATCGGCGCCGTCACCGTGGGCCTCGCGGGGGAGCGGCTCTCCGAGATCGGCGCCATGGCGCAGTCGCGGGCCGCCGTGCGGGTGTTCTCCGACGACGGCAAGTGCGTGCACGACTCGCTCCTGATGCGGCGCGCCCTCGAGTACGTGAAGACCTTCGACGGGGTGATCGCGCAGCACGCGCAAGACCCTCGGCTCACCGAGAACGCCCAGATGAACGAGGGCGCCCTGAGCTCCGAGCTCGGCCTCAAGGGCTGGCCCGCGGTGGCGGAGGAGTCGATCATCGCCCGCGACGTGCTGCTCGCCGAGCACGTGGGGGCGCGCCTGCACGTGTGCCACCTGTCGACGGCCGGCTCGGTCGACGTCATCCGCTGGGCGAAGGCCCGGGGCATCGCGGTGACCGCCGAGGCCACCCCTCACCACCTGCTGCTCACCGAGGACCTCGTGCGCAGCTACGACGCGCGTTTCAAGGTGAATCCGCCGCTGCGCCGCGACGAAGACGTGCAGGCGCTCCGCGAGGGGCTCGCCGACGGCACCATCGACATCGTGGCCACCGACCACGCCCCGCATCCGCGCGAGAGCAAGGAGAGCGAGTGGGATGCCGCCTCCTTCGGCATGGTCGGGCTCGAGTCGGCGCTGCCCGTCGTGCAGACCGCGCTCGTCGACTCCGGGCTTCTCGGCTGGGACGACGTGGCCCGCGTGCTCTCGAACACGCCCGCGCGCATCGGCCGGCTCCCGGGGCACAGCCACTCCTTCGAAGACGGCAGCCCTGCCAATCTCACGCTCGTCGACCCCTCGGCGCGCAGCGCTTTCACACTCGACCGGCTGCACGGCAAGTCGACGAACACGCCCTACGAGGGCATGACGCTCTCGGGCAGCGTGCGCTGGACCTTCCACCACGGCTTCGCGACGCTGCGCGACGGCGAACTGGCCGACGCCTCCGAGGCCGCGGCCTTCGCGTCGGGCGAACTCGCGTCCGGGCCGTCCGGGCGGGGGATCGCCGGATGAACCCCGACATGATCGTGCCCGTCAGCGTGGTGGTGCTGCTCCTGCTCGCCGCGCTCGGCGCCATGGTGTGGGCCTGGCGCGGCCGCCGCCGCCGTCAGTCGGCCTTCGACCGCACCACGGCGGTGCCGGCTCCGGACGTGCGGGGCCGCGAACTCGCCGCCGCGCCCGTCCTCTACGTGGCCACCACGGCCGCCGGAGACCCGCTGAACCGGCTCACCATCCCCGGCCTCGCGTTCCGCGGTCGGGGAGTGCTCACGGTCTGGGAGTCCGGCATCTCCATCGTCATCCCGGGCGAACCGGAGACCTTCGTGATCCGCGACGCCCTGCGCTCGGTCGGCACCTCGACCTGGACCATCGACCGCGTGGTCGAATCGGGCGGACTCGTTCGCATCGACTGGGTCTTCGACTCGGCCGACGGCCCCGCGGAGGTCGAGAGCTACCTCCGCGCCACTGAACTGGGCGACGCGAACCGCCTCATCGCGGCCGCGAACACCCTCGTGCCCCACCCGGGCATCCCGCAACAGGAAGGAACCTCGTCGTGATCACCACCGAACCCGCCGTTCTCGTGCTGGAAGACGGTCGACGCTACGAGGGCCGTGCGTACGGCGCGCGCGGCCGCACCCTCGGCGAGGCCGTCTTCGCCACCGGCATGACCGGCTACCAGGAGACCCTGACCGACCCGAGCTACGCCGGCCAGATCGTGATGCAGACCGCCCCGCACATCGGCAACACCGGCGTGAACGACACCGACAAGGAGTCGTCGAAGATCTGGGTGGCCGGCTACGTCGTGCGCGACCCCTCCCGGGTCGTGTCGAACTTCCGCGCGCAGCGCTCGCTCGACGACGACCTGCAGACCGACGGCGTGGTGGGCATCTCCGGCGTCGACACCCGCGCGGTCACCCGCCACATCCGCAACTTCGGCGCCATGCGCGCGGGCATCTTCTCGGGCGCCGACTACGAGCTGAGCCAGACCGACCAGCTCAACGCGGTGCGCTCGGGCGCCGAGATGACCGGGCGCAGCCTCTCGGCCGAGGTCTCGACCGCCGAGCGCTATCAGGTGCCGGCCGTGGGCGAGCGCATCGGCTCGGTCGCCGTGCTCGATCTGGGTGTGAAGACCTCCACGCTGAACTACCTCGCGGAGCGCGGCTTCGACGTGGAGGTGCTGCCCGAGTCGGTGACGGCCTCCGAGGTGGAGGAGCTCGCGCCCGACGCCCTCTTCTACTCGAACGGACCGGGCGACCCGGAGGCGTCCGAGACCCACGTGCAGCTGCTGCGCGACGTGCTGCGCACCGGCACGCCCTACTTCGGCATCTGCTTCGGCAACCAGCTGCTCGGCCGCGCCCTCGGCTTCGGCACCTACAAGCTGCCCTTCGGTCACCGCGGCATCAACCAGCCGGTGCTGGACAAGACCACGGGCCGTGTCGAGATCACCAGCCAGAACCACGGCTTCGCCGTCGACGCGCCCCGCGAGGGCGTCATCGACTCGCCCGCCGGCTTCGGCCGGGTCGAGGTGAGCCACGTGAGCCTCAACGATGACGTGGTGGAGGGCATCCGGTGCCTGGACATCGACGCCTTCTCGGTGCAGTACCACCCCGAGGCCGCCGCCGGCCCGCACGACTCCATGTACCTGTTCGACCGCTTCCGCGACATGATCCTGGCGAAGAAGACCGCGGCCCTCGAGGCCGACGCGCACTTCGTCGAGGCCCCCTCTGAAGGAGACCACGAGTAATGCCCAAGAGAGACGACATCCAGAGCGTTCTCGTCATCGGTTCCGGCCCGATCGTGATCGGCCAGGCCTGCGAGTTCGACTACTCGGGCACCCAGGCCTGCCGCGTGCTGCGCGAGGAGGGCGTGCGCGTCATCCTGGTGAACTCCAACCCGGCCACCATCATGACCGACCCCGATTTCGCCGACGCCACCTACGTGGAGCCCATCACCTGGCAGGTCATCGAGTCGATCATCGCCAAGGAGAAGCCGGATGCGATCCTGCCGACCCTGGGCGGCCAGACCGCGCTGAACGCGGCCATCCAGCTGCACGAGCACGGCATCCTCGAGAAGTACGACGTGGAGCTGATCGGCGCGAACTTCGAGGCCATCAACAAGGGTGAGGACCGCCAGATCTTCAAGCAGCTCGTGCTCGACGCGGGCGCCGACGTGGCGCGCAGCCACATCGCGCACACCGTCGAGGAGGCCATCGGATTCGCCGAAGACCTCGGCTACCCGCTGGTCGTGCGGCCCTCGTTCACGATGGGCGGCCTCGGATCGGGCTTCGCCTACAACGAGACCGAGCTCCGCCGCATCGTCGGCGACGGCCTGCACCAGAGCCCGACCACCGAGGTGCTGCTGGAGGAGAGCATCCTCGGCTGGAAGGAGTACGAGCTCGAGCTCATGCGCGACACCGCCGACAACACGGTGGTCGTCTGCTCGATCGAGAACGTCGACCCCGTGGGCGTGCACACCGGCGACTCGATCACGGTGGCCCCCGCGCTCACATTGACCGACCGCGAGTACCAGAAGCTGCGCGACATCGGGATCGACATCATCCGCGCCGTGGGTGTGGACACCGGCGGCTGCAACATCCAGTTCGCCGTCGACCCGGCCAACGGGCGCATCATCGTGATCGAGATGAACCCGCGCGTCTCGCGGTCGTCGGCGCTGGCGTCGAAGGCGACCGGGTTCCCGATCGCCAAGATCGCCGCGAAGCTGGCCATCGGCTACCGCCTCGACGAGATCCCGAACGACATCACCAAGGTGACGCCGGCCTCCTTCGAGCCCACGCTCGACTACGTCGTGGTCAAGGTGCCCCGCTTCGCGTTCGAGAAGTTCCCGGCCGCCGATGCGACGCTGACCACGACCATGAAGTCGGTGGGCGAGGCGATGGCGATCGGCCGCAACTTCACCCAGGCGCTGCAGAAGGCGCTGCGCTCGCTCGAGAAGCGCGGGTCGTCGTTCCACTGGGAGCCGCTCGCGGCATCGAAGGACGAACTGCTCGCCATCGCCGCGGTGCCGACCGACGGCCGGATCGTGACGGTTCAGCAGGCCCTGCGGGCCGGGGCCAGCATCGAGGAGGTCTTCGAGGCCACCAAGATCGACCCGTGGTTCCTCGACCAGATCGTGCTCATCAACGAGGTCGCCGAAGCCATCCACGCCTCGGACAACGCCGACCATGCCATGTTCACGCTGGCGAAGGAGCACGGCTTCTCGGATGCGCAGATCGCGTCGCTGCGCGGCTTCGGCGAGAAGGAGGTGCGCGAGGTGCGGCACATCCTCGGCATCCGCCCGGTGTACAAGACCGTCGACACCTGCGCGGGCGAGTTCCCGGCGCTCACGCCGTACCACTACTCGAGCTACGACCTCGAGACCGAGGTGGAGCCCTCCGACCGCCGCAAGGTCGTCATCCTGGGCTCCGGACCGAACCGCATCGGCCAGGGCGTCGAGTTCGACTACTCCTGCGTGCACGCCTCCTTCGCGCTCTCGGACGCCGGCTTCGAGACCATCATGATCAACTGCAACCCGGAGACGGTCTCCACCGACTACGACACCTCCGACCGCCTCTACTTCGAGCCGCTGACGCTCGAAGACGTGCTGGAGGTCATCCACGCCGAGCAGCAGTCGGGCGAACTCGTGGGCGTCGTCGTGCAGCTCGGCGGCCAGACCGCCCTCGGACTCGCCAAGGGCCTCGAGGAGGCCGGCGTGCCGATCCTCGGCACCACGCCCGACGCGATCGACCTCGCCGAGGAGCGCGGGCTGTTCGCGGGAATCCTCGACGCCGCCGGCATCCTCGCGCCGAAGAACGGCGTCGGAACCGACTTCGACTCGGCCGTCGCCGTGGCCGAGGAGATCGGCTACCCGGTGCTCGTGCGCCCCTCCTACGTGCTGGGTGGCCGGGGCATGGAGATCGTCTACGACACCCCCTCGCTCGCCGACTACTTCGAGCGCATCGAGGGCCAGGGCATGGTGGGAGCGGGCAACCCGCTGCTCGTCGACCGCTTCCTCGACGACGCCATCGAGATCGACGTCGACGCGCTCTACGACGGGCACCGGCTCTACGTCGGCGGCATCATGGAGCACCTCGAGGAGGCCGGCATCCACTCCGGTGACTCGAGCTGCTCGCTCCCGCCCGTGACGCTCGGCCGCTCGCAGATCGACGCCGTGCGCGACGCCACGCTCAAGATCGCAGAGGGCATCGGCGTGCGCGGACTGCTCAACGTGCAGTTCGCCATCGGCGCGGGCATCCTCTACGTGCTCGAAGCCAACCCGCGCGCCTCGCGCACGGTGCCCTTCGTGTCGAAGGCGCTCGGCATCCCGCTCGCCAAGGCCGCCTCGCGGATCATGGTGGGCTCCACCATCGACTCGCTGGTGGGGGAGGGCATGCTCCCGTCGCAGGACGGCTCGATCGTGCCGCTCGACTCGCCGGTCGCCGTGAAGGAGGCCGTGCTGCCATTCAAGCGCTTCCGCACCAAGGAGGGCCTCATCGTCGACTCGGTGCTCGGCCCGGAGATGCGCTCCACCGGCGAGGTGATGGGCATCGACCGCGACTTCCCGCGGGCGTTCGCCAAGAGCCAGGAGGCCGCGTACGGCGGGATGCCGACATCCGGCACCGTCTTCGTCTCGGTCTCCGACCGCGACAAGCGCGCCATCGTGCTCCCGGTGCTGCGGCTGCAGCAGCTCGGCTTCGAGATCCTCGCCACGAGCGGAACCGCCGAAGTGCTCAACCGCAACGGCATCCACGCCCGGATCGTGGCGAAGTACTCCGAGGGCAAGGCCGCCGGCGCCGCCGACGAGAACGGCCAGGGCGGCGAGACGATCGTCGACCTCATCAACTCCGGCCAGGTCGACATGGTGATCAACACGCCGAGCGGTCGCTCGGCCCGGGCCGACGGCTACGAGATCCGCGCCGCGGCCGTGGCCGCCGACAAGCCGTTGTTCACCACGATCGCGCAGCTCGGTGCCGCCGTGGCGTCGTTCGATGCGCTGACCGAAGGATTCGAGGTCACCTCGCTGCAGGAGTACGCGCTCGCCCGGAGCGCGCGCGGATGAGCGACGGGCATCCCGGCACCGGCGCGGGGCCGAGCTTCGGCTCGCGCCTCGACGCCGCCTTCGGGGCGAGCGGGCACCTCTGCGTGGGTATCGACCCACACCCCTACCTGCTCGAGCAGTGGGGACTCACGGCGGATGCCGCCGGCGTGCGCTCCTTCGGACTCGCCGTGGTCGAGGCAGTCGCGGCCGCGCCGCGCGCCGGCATCGTGAAACCCCAGGTCGCGTTCTTCGAGGCCTACGGATCGGCCGGTTTCGCGGCGCTGGAGGACGTGCTCGCCGCGGCCCGCGCATCCGGCCTGCTCGTGATCGGCGACGCGAAGCGCGGGGACATCGGTTCCACGAACGACGGCTACGGTGCCGCCTGGCTCACCGCGGGCTCACCGCTCGAGGTGGATGCGCTCACGGTGACGGCCTTCACCGGCGTCGGCGCGCTCGCCCCGCTCTTCGACCTCGCCGAGCGGAACGGCAAGGGCCTGTTCGTGCTGAGCGCGACCTCCAACCCGGAGTCGCGCGAGTTGCAGACCGCGCGCACGCCCTCGGGGGAGTCGGTCTCCCGCCTCGTGGCCGAGGGGGTGGCCGCCCGCAACACCGACCGCACCCGGCTCGGCGACTTCGGACTGGTGCTCGGCGCCACGAAGCGCCTCGACGAGTACGGCTTCACCGCCGAGGCCGTGCGCGGCCTGAGCACCACACCGGTGCTCGCGCCGGGCTTCGGCTTCCAGGGTGCCGAGTTCTCGGCCATCCCGCACGTGTTCGGGCCGCTCGCGCCCGACGTGATCGTGAGCGTCTCGCGCTCGATCCTCGGACACGGGCCTCAGGGCCTCGCCGCTGCGATCGAGAACGACGCCCGGCTCGTGGGCGAGGTGATCGCGTGAACCCGCCCGAGGTCGATCGTGCGGCGGCCTCCCGCGCCGCCGTCGCCGCCCGCCGCGCCCGTGCGGCGGTGAAGAACGCCGTGAACGAACGCCGGCTGAGCGCCGTCTCCGTGCTCGACACCGCCCTCACCAGCACCGAGAGCATCGAGGCCACGCTGCGTGTGCGCGACCTGCTCCTGAGCATCCCCGGGCTCGGCCCCATCCGCGTCGACCGCATCATGACCCGGCTCGAGATCGCCTCTTCGAAGCGCCTCTCCGGCCTCGGAGTGCACCAGCAGGAGCGTCTGCGCGAGTTCCTCGTCAAGCGCGCCCCCGTCGTGGAGAACACCGGTCTCAGTCGCCTCGTGGTGCTCGCCGGGCCCACCGCGGTGGGCAAGGGCACCGTCTCGACCTACATCCGGGAGAACTACCCCGAGGTGCTGCTCTCGGTCTCGGCCACCACGCGCGCACCGCGCCCGGGCGAGATCGACGGCGTGAGCTACTACTTCGTCAGCGACGAGGAGTTCGACCGGATGATCGAGGCCGGCGAATTCCTCGAGTGGGCCGTGGTGCACAACAAGTCGCGCTACGGCACCCCACGGACGCCGATCGACGCCGCTCTGGCCGCCGGCAAGAGCGTTCTGCTGGAGATCGACATCCAGGGCGCCCGACAGGTGAAGCAGGCGATGCCGGCGGCGACACTGGTCTTCCTGCTGCCCCCGACCTGGGAGGAACTGGTGCGCCGGCTGATCGGCCGCGGCACCGAGACGCTCGAGGAGCAGGAGCGCCGATTGACCACCGCGCGGGTCGAATTGGCGGCCCAGGACGAGTTCGACTACCGCGTCGTGAACCGCGATGTGCGGGCCGCGGCGGCGGAGGTCGTAGAATTGATGCAGATTCAGAAGGCGACTGACCTTCACGGCAAGGAGTAAGCACACAATGCCCACCAACAAGCTCGGCATCATCGACCCGCCCATCGACGAACTTCTCTCGAAGGTCGACTCGAAGTACGCCCTGGTGATCTTCGCCTCGAAGCGCGCCCGCCAGATCAACGACTACTACGCCGACCTGCACGAGGGCAGCCTGTTCGACAACGTGGGGCCCCTGGTGGACTCCACGATCGACGACAAGCCGCTCTCCGTGGCCATGCACGAGATCAACGAGGACAAGCTCACCGTCCGCGCCGCCGCGCCGATCGAATAGCCGGTCGGCTCCGCAGCTCGCACACGCAGGGAATCCAATTGAACATCGTCGTCGGGATCACGGGTGGCATCGCGGCCTATAAGGCCGTGAACGTCATCCGTGGCCTCGTTCTGGCGGGGCACGACGTGCACGTCGTCGCCACCGAGGCGGCCCTCCGTTTCGTCGGCCGCCCCACGCTCGAGGCGATCTCACGCAACACGGTCAACACCGACCTCTACGAGGCCGTGGCCGAAGTGCGGCACGTGGCGCTCGGCCAGGCCGCCGATCTCATCGTCATCGCCCCGGCGACCGCGAACACCATTGCGAAGCTCGCCGCGGGGCTCGCCGACGACCTCCTCGGCACCACGGTGCTCGCCTCCCGCGCGCCGCTCGTGCTCGCGCCCGCGATGCACACCGAGATGTGGCAGAACCCCGCCACCGTGGCCAACATCGCCACCCTGCGCTCGCGCGGGGTGCACCTCGTGGGGCCCGTGAGCGGCCAGCTCACGGGGAAAGACGCCGGTCAGGGCCGGATGGCCGAGCCCGACGACATCGTGGCGGCGGCGCTGGCCGTGGCGGGCGTGCCGGCGGGATCTTCGGGGTCACCGGCCCCGCGCATCCGGGACCTGGAGGGGCGCAGCGTTCTCGTGACCGCCGGGGGCACGCGCGAGCCCCTCGACCCGGTGCGCTACCTGGGCAACCGCTCGAGCGGCCGCCAGGGCGCAGCCATCGCCGCCGCCGCCCGCGACCGCGGGGCGCGGGTCACCCTCATCGCCGCCCACATCGAGGTCGAGCCGCCCGCGGGCGTCGACCTCGTGCGGGTGGAGACGACCGAGGAGCTGCTGGCGGCGACCGTCGAGGCCTCCGCCCGGCACGACCTCACGGTGATGGCGGCCGCCGTCGCCGACTACCGGCCCGTCGCGGTCTCCGACGCCAAGATCAAGAAGGCCCACACCGGCGAGCGGCTGACCCTCGAGCTCGTGCAGAACCCGGACGTGCTCGCCATCATCTCCGCCGGGCCGCGCGACGGCCGGGTGATCGTGGGCTTCGCGGCCGAGACCGTGGGCTCGCACGAGGAGCTGCTCGCGCTCGGGCGCGCCAAGATCGCCCGCAAGGGCTGCGACTTCCTCGTTCTGAACGGCGTGGGCTGGACCACCGGTTTCGCAACCGAGAGCAACACGGTCACGGTTCTGGACGCATCCGGCGATATAGTTTTCGAGGCATCCGGCAGCAAGTCGTCGGTGGCCGATGACATTCTCGGAGTGTTCGCCGCCGCCCTATCAGGAGCACAATGACCTCTCTTCGCCTGTTCACGTCCGAGTCCGTCACCGAGGGGCACCCGGACAAGATCTGCGACCAGATCTCCGACAGCATCCTCGACGCACTGCTCACGGTCGACCCGCACTCGCGCGTCGCCGTGGAGACCCTCGTCACCACGGGCCTCGTGCACGTGGCGGGCGAGGTGACCACCAAGGGCTACGTCGAGATCCCCGCGATCGTGCGCGAGAAGATCACCTCGATCGGCTACACCTCGTCGGACGTGTGGTTCGACGGCCGATCCTGCGGCGTCTCGGTGTCGATCGGCGGGCAGTCGCCCGACATCGCGCAGGGGGTCGACAACGCCTTCGAGACCCGTGAGGGCTCCTCGACCGACGAGGTCGACCGCCAGGGCGCCGGCGACCAGGGCATCATGTTCGGCTACGCCACCACCGAGACCCCCCAGCTCATGCCGCTGCCGATCTGGCTCGCGCACCGCCTCTCGGAGCGGCTCGCGACCGTGCGCAAGGAGGGCCTGCTCGGCTACCTCCGCCCCGACGGCAAGACCCAGGTCACCATCGGCTACGACGGCGTCGTGCCCAAGACCATCGACACCGTGGTGCTCTCCACCCAGCACGCGCCGTTCATCGAGCTCGACGAACTGCGTCACGAGGTGGAAGAGGTCGTCATCCGGCCCGTGCTCGAGAGTGCCGAGGCCCAGGGAGTCTCGCTCGACTTCTCCCAGGTGCGCACCCTGATCAACCCCACCGGCCGCTTCGAGATCGGCGGCCCCCAGGGCGACGCCGGGCTCACGGGCCGCAAGATCATCGTCGACACCTACGGCGGGGCATCCCGCCACGGCGGCGGCGCGTTCAGCGGGAAGGACCCGTCGAAGGTCGACCGCTCGGCCGCGTACGCCATGCGCTGGGTGGCGAAGAACGCGGTGGCCGCCGGGCTCGCCACGCGCCTCGAGGTGCAGATCGCCTACGCCATCGGCAAGGCCGCTCCCGTCGGCTTCTACGTGGAGACCTTCGGCACCGGCGTCATGAGCGACGAGGCCATCACCACGGCCCTGCGTTCGGTGTTCGACCTGCGGCCCGCCGCGATCATCGAGGACCTCGACCTGCTGCGCCCGATCTACGCCAAGACGGCCACCTACGGCCACTTCGGCCGCGAGCTCCCGGAGTTCACCTGGGAGCGCCTCGACCGGGTCGAGGAGATCCGCGCCGCTGCAGGCCTGTAGCGGTGGGCGGCGTCGTGACCGACGTCGAGGGCGCTGCGGGCAGGGCGCACGGCCCGTCTCCGGCGTCGGACGAGCGGCACGCCGTGGTCGCGCGCGTGATGCTCGAGTCGCCGCTGCCGCAGCTGGACCGTCTGTTCGACTACCTCGTGCCGCCGGCTCTGCGAGCGGATGCGCGCGCGGGCGTCCGGGTCAAGGTTCCGTTGCGCTCGGCCGGGCGTACCGCGCGCGGCTACATCGTGGAGCTCGTCGACCATCCCGGCTACCAGGGCTCGCTGAGCGAGATCGACGAGATCGTGTCGCCGCTCCCGGTGCTCACGCCCGAGGTGTGGGCGCTCGCCCGACGGCTCGCCGATCGCGCCGCCGGGAGCGCGTGCGACATCGTCCGGCTCGCCGTGCCCCCGCGCTTCGTGCGTGTGGAGAAGGCATTCCTCGCGCGCCGTGCGGCGGAACAGGCGGCGGAATCATCGAACGACCCGACGGACTCGGTCCCGCCCAGCACCGGCCTCGGCGACGCCGCGGCGGCGCGACGAGGCGGCGACGGTGCCGCGACAGGCCCTGCCGAGGACGGCGGGTCTCGGCGAGCGCACGCCGATACCGCGAGCGCGTCGTCGAGCCGGGGCCACGGAGTGGTCGCCCTCGAGCTCACCGCCTACTCGCCCGACGACGCGCGGCACCTCGCCGAGCCCGGGGCACGCAGCGCGATCGACGCCGTCGCCACGGTCACGGCGGTGACGGATGCCGCGGGGGCCGCGCACACGGTCGGCCACTGGGCCCTCACGGTCGCCGAGCTCGCCGCGGCCGTCTACCGGGCCGGTGAATCGGTGATCGTGGCGGTGCCCGACTACCGCGACCAGATCTCTCTCGAGCAGGCGCTGGCCCACGTCGGTGTGACGGAGGCGGTCGTGCCCCTGGACGCCCGGCAGGCTCGCAACGAGCGCTACGGCAACTTCCTCACGGCGCTGGACGGCGCCCCGCACATCGTCGTGGGCAACCGCTCGAGCATCTACGCCCCGGTCTCCCGCCTCGGCCTGATCGTCGTGTGGGACGAAGGCGACTCGCTGCAGACCGAACCTCTGGCGCCTTACGTGCACGTGCGGGATGCAGCACTGGTGCGCCAGGAGCAGTCCGGCGCCCGCCTCGCCTTCGTCTCGCACTCGCGGAGCACCGAGGTCGAGCGTCTCGTCGAGCTCGGCTTCCTGCATCCGGTCTTCCCTGCGCCCCGCTACCTCCCACGCGTGGTCCCGACCGCCGAGCAGGACGACCCCGATTCGCCGCAGAATTCGGCGCGCATCCCGTCCTCCGCCTGGGCGGTGGCCCGCAAGGCCCTCGAGACCGGGCCGGTGCTCGTGCAGGTGGCGCGCCCCGGCTACGCCCCCGTGCTCGCCTGTCAGGGCTGCTCGATGCCCGCCCTCTGCACCGTCTGCTCGGGCCCGCTGCGGGTGGCCCGTGCGGGGGAGCGACCCTCGTGCTCGCTCTGTGGCGCGATCGCCGTGAACTGGAGCTGCTCGCACTGCCAGGGCACGAGCTTCCGTTTCGCGTCGACCGGCTCCGGGCGCACCGCCGACGAGCTCGGCCGAGCCTTCCCCGGAACACGCGTGATCGTGGCCGACGGCGACCATCCGGTGCTGACCGTCGATGCCCGCCCCGCGCTCGTGGTGGCGACCCGCGGCGCCGAACCGATCGCCTCCGGCGGGTATCGGGCCGTGCTGCTGCTCGACGGCCCCCGGATGCTCGCCCGCGAATCGCTGCGCGTCGCCGAGGACTGCTTGCGCTGGTGGTCGAATGCGATCGCGCTCTCGGCTCCGCGAGCCACGACCGTGCTCGTGGGGGTGGGCGGCGAGCTCGCCAAGAGCCTCGTGACCTGGCGGCAGGACGTGGTGACCGCCGAGGAACTGGTCGACCGGCGGCGGCTGCGCTTCCCGCCGGCGGTGCGGATCGCGACCGTGACGGGCGCCGCCGACACGGTGGCCACGGCGATGACGGAGCTCCGGGTGCTCGTGACCGACGAGGAATGGGCCAAGATGGACACGCTGGGCCCGGTGCCGGCCGACGACGGACTGGTGCGGGTGATCGTGCGGTTCGACTACGCGGTCGGCGCCTCCGTGGCCCGGCACCTGCGGGCTCTCGTGGTGAAGAACGCCACGACCCGCCGCCCCCGTGGCGGCCGCAGCGCCGCCTACCGGCCCCCGCCCACGCTTCGTGTGCGGTTCGACGATTCGGAGATCATGGAATGAGACTCGTGTTCGCGGGCACCCCCGCCGTCGCGGTGCCGAGCCTGACCACGCTCGCCGCGCGTTTCGACGTCGCCGGCGTCGTGACCCGGATCGATGCCCCGCTCGGGCGCAAGCGGGTGCTGACGCCGTCGCCGGTCGCGACGGCCGCCGACGAACTCGGTATCCCGGTCATCAAGGCCAACCGGCTCGACGACGACGTCACCGCCCGGGTCGCCGCGCTCGACGCCGACCTCGGTGTGATCGTGGCCTACGGCGGCCTCGTGCGGGAGCCGCTGCTCAGCACACCCCGTCTCGGCTGGATCAACCTGCACTTCTCGCTGCTGCCGCGCTGGCGCGGAGCGGCACCGGTTCAGTGGAGCATCATCGCCGGGGACACCGAGACGGGCGCCACGGTGTTCCAGCTCGTACCCGGCCTCGACGCCGGCGCGGTGTGGTCGATGAGCTCGACCCCGATCGGCGCGCACGAGAGCGCCGGCGCCCTGCTCTCGCGGCTCTCGCTCTCGGGCGCCGAGCAGCTGGCCTCCACCGTGGCCGGGATCGGCGACGGCACGCTGTCGGCGCGCGAGCAGGAGGGCGAGGTCACACTCGCGCCCAAGCTCGGCATCGACGACGCCCACCTCGACTTCTCGCAGGACGTCGATGCGGTGTACCGGCGGCTGCGCGGGGTGACCCCCGAGCCCGGTGCCTTCGCCGAGATCGATGGAGCACGAATGAAGATCCTCGATGCGGCACCGGCACGCGACCGGCCGCGCCTCGACCCGGGTGTCGTGGTGGCCGACGGCTCGCACGTGCTGGTGGGGACGGCCGGTGCTCCGCTCGAGCTCCTCACCGTGCACCCGGCGGGCAAGAAGGCGATGGCGGCCGCCGACTGGTGGCGCGGCGCCGGCGCGGAGAGGATGATCGCACGATGAGCACTCCCACCGGCGGACGCCCCGGCAACGATCGGGGATCGCACCGCGGTCGCGCCCCTCAGAGCCGCGGAGGCCGCCAGAGACCCGGCAGTCGCCCCGCTGCTCCCGCACCCTCGCCGGTGCAGCCGGCACGCCGCATCGCCCTCGAGGTCATCACGGCCGTGCGCGAGGACGACGCCTACGCCAACCTGCTGCTGCCCTCGAAGATCGCTGCGGCCGGGCTCGACACCGCGGATGCGGGACTCGCCACCGAGCTCACCTACGGCACGCTCCGGATGCGCGGCTACTACGACCGGGTGATCGAGCTGGCTTCCGGGCGCCCGATCTCCGAGATCGACGGAGCAGTGCGTGACGTGCTGGAGTTGGGCTGCCATCAGATCCTCTCCTTGCGCGTCGCCCAGCACGCCGCCGTGAACGAATCGGTCGAGCTCGCCCGCCAGGTGGCCTCGCGTTCGTCGACCGGCTTCGTGAACGGCGTGCTGCGGGCCATCACGCGGGTTCCCGCGAGCGAATGGCTCGAGAAGGCCATGGCCGCCGCGATCGACGACGACGAGCGCCTCGCGGTGGCCGCCTCGCATCCGGCCTGGGTGGTGCGTGCCTTCCGGCGCGCCCTGACCGCCGACGGTGTGGACGCCACGGCCCTGCCCTTCGAGCTCGACGAACTGCTCGAGGCCGACAACACGCCCGCCCGCCTGAGCCTCACCGCGCTTCCCGGCCTGATCGATCGTGACGAGGTGGAGCACGGTACCGAGCCGTCGCGGCTCTCGCCGGTCGGGCTCCTCGCGCCGACCGGTGACCCGTCGGGCATTCCGGCCGTGCACGAGGGAACCGTCCGCGTTCAGGACGAGGGCTCCCAGCTCGCCGCTCTCGCCCTGAGCCGGGCACGGCCCATCACGGCGGGCGAGCGGTGGCTCGACCTGTGCGCAGGGCCTGGCGGCAAGACCGCGTTGCTCGCCGCCGAGGCGCGGCTCGGCGGAGCGGTGGTGATCGCCAACGAGCCCGTGGCGGCCCGAGCCGGACTGGTGCGCCGCGCGGTCGCGGCCATCCCGGACGCCCCGGCGGTGTGGGAGCGCGACGGCACCACGATCGGCGCCGACGAGCCCGAGTCGTTCGATCGCATACTGGTCGATGCGCCCTGCACGGGCCTCGGCGCACTCCGCCGCCGCCCTGAGGCCCGCTGGCGCAAGACGCCGTCCGACGTGGCCGACCTCGTCATCCTGCAGCAGCAGCTCATCGACTCGGCCGTGCGCGCTCTCAAGCCCGGCGGCGTGCTCGCCTACGTCACCTGCTCCCCACATGTCGGCGAGACCCGGGGACAGGTTCAAGGCGCGCTCCGGCGCTGGGGCGACCAGCTCGAGCAGCTCGACGCGCAGGAAGTGCTCCGCGAGGTCACCGGCGGTGCGATCGACCTCGGCGCCCCGTCGGCCGCCGTGCAGCTCTGGCCGCATCGCAACACCACCGACGCCATGTTCATCGCCCTCTTCCGCAAGAACTGACCGCCGCCGGAGCTGACGCCGCTCACAGGGCCACCACGCCCGTCGAGTGGCTCAGGAACTGCCGCCGCAGCCGCAGTCCGCCGTCGGGGTAGCGTTCAGCGACGCGGGCGATGCCCGCCCGCTCGCCGACGGTGAGGGCGGGGCCGCCCTCACGCTCCCAGACGAGCACGAGCTGCGCGGCGCCGAGCTGGCGCGCGGTCTCGCGCGCCAGGCACGTCACCTGGTCGATCTCGGCGTCGTCGAGCTCCGGCGCGACGTCTTCGAGGGGCATGGCCACGGGTATCGGCCGGTCGTCGGCATCGAGATAGAGCAGCCACAGCTGCGAGCGGATGGCGGCGCCCACCATCTCGTCGACGAGGCTCGCGAGGGAGACGTCGTCGGGCACGGAAGGGCGAGGGGCGGAACTCGGGGGAGCGATGAATGTCATGCGGAGATGCTGCGTCGCGCAGTCGCCCGCCGTCCGGGTGTGGCGCGAATCTGTGGAGAAACGGGTTGTCTGCGGCGCCTGTGGAAAACATCCTGCACGCGACCACCCTCGTGTGATAGCGTGCGATATCCCACTGAGAGCGAGGACGACATGGCCGATATCCTGATTCGGAACCTCCCCGAGGAGGTCGTCGCCGACATCGACGCCCAGGCTGCGCAGCTCGGGCTGTCCCGGGCGGAGTTCGTGCGCCGCCAGCTCGTGCGTGAAGCCGCGCGCGGTCGGCGATCGGTGTCGGCCGCCGACCTCCTCGCCTCCGATGCGCGGCTGGCCGGCCTGCTCGACGACGAACTGATCGCGAACGCCTGGCGATGAACGACTGGTTGATCGACAAGTCGGCGCTCGCCCGGCTGGGATCCTCGGCAGACCCCGGGCTCTGGGCCGAGCGGATCGAGCGCGGGCTGGTGCGTGTCTGCTCCGTCACGCGCCTGGAACTCGGCTTCAGCGCGCGCTCGGCAGAGCATCTGCACGAGATCGTCAGCACCCCTCCCACCTCGGCGCTCCTCATCGAGCACCTCACTCCGGCCATCGAGGAGCGCGCCGTCGAGGTGCAACGGATGCTCGCCGCGACCGGCCGGCACCGCGCGCCGTCGGTCCCCGATCTCCTGATCGCCGCGACAGCCGAGCTCACCAGGCTCACCGTGCTTCACGTCGACAAGGACTTCGAGGTGATCTCCGCCGTGACGGGCCAGGCGGTCGAACGCCTGGAGCTCGCCGAGCCCAGGGCCACCCCCGGCACGACGGACGCCCACGCCGACGCCCGCGAGAGCCGGTAGGGTCGACGCGTGGTCCTTCGCATCAACCCCAGCATCCTCGCCTCCGACTTCGCGAACCTGGAGGCCGAGCTCGGCCGCATCGCCAACGCCGATCTCGCGCACGTCGACGTGATGGACAACCACTTCGTGCCGAACCTCACCCTCGGGCTCCCCGTGGTGGAGCGGCTGCAGCAGGTGAGCCCCATCCCGCTCGACCTGCATCTGATGATCGACGACCCCGAGCACTGGGCGCCGCTCTACGCCGAGACCGGCGCCTACTCGGTGACCTTCCACGCCGAGGCCGCCTCCGACCCGGTCCGCGTCGCCCGGAGCCTCCGCGAGCGCGGCGCCCGCGCCGGCATCGCCCTGAAGCCCGGCACCGAGGCGAGCGACTACCTCGAGCTCCTGCCCGAGTTCGACATGGTGCTCGTCATGACCGTCGAGCCCGGGTTCGGCGGCCAGTCCTTCATCGCGAGCACGATGCCCAAGCTCACGGTGCTCGCCGACGCCGTGCGCGCATCCGGTCTCGACGTGTGGCTCCAGGTCGACGGGGGCATCAACGACGACACCATCGCCATCGCCGCCGAAGCCGGGGCCGACACCTTCGTGGCGGGGTCGAGCGTCTTCGGCGCCGAGAGCGCCGCCGCCCAGATCGACCACCTGCGCGCCCTCGCGACCCAGCACGCCCACGGACACCGGTAACCTTGACCCGTGAAGACTTTCGACGAGCTGTTCCTCGAGCTCTCCGCCAAGGCGGCCGAACGCCCCGAAGGCTCGGGCACCGTTCGTGAACTCGACGCCGGCGTGCACACCATCGGCAAGAAGATCGTCGAAGAGGCCGCCGAGGTCTGGATGGCGGCCGAGTACGAGTCGGTCGAGAACGCGGCCGAGGAGATCTCCCAGCTGCTCTACCACCTGCAGGTCATGATGCTCGCCAAGGGCTTGACCCCGGCCGACGTCTACCGACATCTGTGAACTGAGCACCCCTCCCTCCGCTTCGTTCTCCCACTGAAAGACCCTCATGCTCAAGATCGCGGTGCCCAACAAGGGCTCCCTCTCCGAAACCGCTGCCCAGATGCTCGCCGAGGCGGGCTACGTCGGCCGGCGCGACCCGCGCGAGCTGGTCGTGCTCGATCCGCGCAACGACGTCGAATTCTTCTACCTCCGACCCCGTGACATCGCCACCTACGTCGGCTCCGGCGCCCTCGACGTGGGCATCACGGGCCGCGACCTGCTTCTCGACTCCGAGTCGACCGCCACCGAGACCGCCGCGCTGAACTTCGGCGAGTCCACCTTCCGTTTCGCCCGCCCCGAGGGCACGGCCATCGAGCTGCGCGACCTCGAGGGCGCCCGCGTCGCCACCAGCTACCCGGGGCTCGTCGGCGCCTTCCTCGCCACCCACGGCATCACCGCCACGCTCATCCGTCTCGACGGCGCCGTGGAGTCCGCCGTGCGGCTCGGGGTCGCGGATGCGGTCGCCGACGTCGTGTCGACCGGCTCCACCCTGCGCAAGGCCGGCCTCGAGATCTTCGGCCCCGTCATCCTCGAGTCGACCGCGGTGCTGATCAGCTCGGGCACCACCCACCCCGGCGCCGCAGTTCTGCTGCGCCGTCTGCAGGGCGTGCTCGTGGCCCGGCAGTACGTGCTCATGGACTACGACGTGCCCGTCACGCAGCTCGACGAGGCCTGCGCGCTCACGCCGGGGATCGAGAGTCCGACCATCTCACCGTTGCACGACCCCGAGTGGGTCGCCGTGCGCGCGATGGTGCCCCGCCACGACACCAACCAGGTGATGGACTCGCTCTACGCCGTGGGTGCACGCGCCATCCTGGTCAGCCCCATCCACGCCGCGAGAATCTGATGACGCTCGCCGTCCGCGTCATCCCCTGCCTCGACGTGGCCGCGGGCCGCGTGGTGAAGGGCGTGAACTTCGAGAACCTGCGCGACGCCGGAGACCCGGTCGAACTCGCGCGCCTCTACTCCGAGCAGGGTGCCGACGAACTGACCTTCCTCGACGTGACTGCCACGGTCGACGACCGGGCCACGATGTACGACGTGGTGCGCCAGACCGCCGAGCAGGTCTTCATCCCTCTCACCGTCGGGGGTGGGGTGCGCTCCGACGACGACGTGGCGCGGCTGCTCGCCTCGGGTGCCGACAAGGTGGGCGTCAACAGCGCCGCCATCGCCCGTCCTGCTCTGCTCGACGAGATCGCCGACCGCTTCGGCGCCCAGGTGCTCGTGCTCTCGCTCGACGTGAAGCGCACGGCCGAGGCGGGCCGAACGGCATCCGGATTCGTCGTCACCACCCACGGCGGCCGCCGCGAGACCGAGCTCGACGCCCTCGAGTGGGCGCGCGAGGCCATCGAACGCGGCGCGGGCGAACTGCTCGTGAACTCGATCGACGCCGACGGCACGAAAGACGGCTTCGACCTCGAGCTGGTGCGCCTCATGCGCGAGATCAGCTCTGTGCCGGTCATCGCCTCGGGCGGCGCCGGCCGGGTCGAGCATTTCGGCCAGGCCATCGCGGCGGGCGCGGATGCGGTGCTCGCGGCATCCGTCTTCCACCTGCGCGAGATGACGGTCGGCGACGTGAAAGACGAACTGCGCAGAGAAGGGGTGGTCGTGCGATGAGCGACCCGACGAACGAGACCGCCGGCGCGAACGAGACCACCGCCGTGCTCGACCGTGTGCGCTTCGGCGCCGACGGCCTGCTGCCCGCGATCATCCAGCAGTGGGACAGCAAAGAGGTGCTCATGCTCGGCTACATGGACGCCGAGGCACTCCGCCGCACCCTCACCGAGGGCCGCGTGACCTTCTGGTCGCGCTCCCGTCAGGAGTACTGGCGCAAGGGCGACACCTCCGGCCACGTGCAGTACGTCAAGACCGCCGCGCTCGACTGCGACGACGACACCCTCCTCGTGCAGGTCGACCAGATCGGCGCCGCCTGCCACACGGGCGCGCGCCGGTGCTTCGACGTCGATCCGCTCCAGCCCGTCGTGGGCTCGCCCGCGACCTGAAATACTCGAGAGACCATGACCTCCACCGCCCAGAACTCGACCTCGCGCGCCGAGTTCGACGAACTGCACGGCTCGCACCGGGTCATCCCGGTCATCCGTGAGCTCTTCGCCGACGGCGAGACGCCGGTCGGCATCTACCGCAAGCTCGCCGACGGCCGCCCCGGCACGTTCCTCCTCGAGTCGGCGGAGCAGGGCGGAATCTGGTCGCGGTTCTCGTTCATCGGCGTCTCGAGCTTCGGCCTGCTGACCGAGGCCGACGACCGTGCGGTCTGGATCGATCTGGGCCTGCCGGTGGAACGGGCCTTCCCGGCCGGGATCCCGGATGCGCCGCTCGCGGCCGTGAGCGCCCTCTACGAGCTCTGGAAGACGCCCGCCGTGGCGAGCCACCCGCCCCTCACCGGGGGGCTCGTCGGTTTCATCGGCTGGGAGGCCGTGCGGCAGATCGAGCACCTGCCCAACCGCCCGCCCGCGGACTACCCGATGCCCAGCCAGGCCCTCTCCTTCGTCTCCGAGATCGTCGTGGTCGACCACCACCTCGGCACGGTGCAGCTGCTCGTCAACGTCCTCACCGACACGGATGCGCCGGCCGACGCCCTCTGGAGCGCCGCGCAGGAGCGCCTCGACGCCCTCCAGAAGGGGCTCGCGGCTCCCGCAGAGGCCTGGCTCGCCACCGCCGACTTCGGCACCGCCGCCGAGCCGCGGCACCGCACCGAGCGCGAGGACTTCCTGGCCGCGGTCGAGGTCGCGAAGCGGCACATCGTCGACGGCGACATCTTCCAGGTCGTGATCTCGCAGCGCTTCGAACTCGACTGCACCGCGCATCCGCTCGACGTCTACCGGGCGCTGCGCACGCTGAACCCGAGCCCGTACATGTACCTGCTCACCCTCGCCGACACCGACGGAACGCCCTACCAGATCATCGGTTCGAGCCCTGAGGCGCTCGTGAAGGTCATCAAGGGGCGCGCCCACACGCATCCGATCGCCGGATCGAAGCCCCGCGGCGCCACGCCGCAGGACGACCTCGACCTCGAGCACCAGCTGCTCGGCGACGAGAAGGAGCGCGCCGAGCACCTCATGCTCGTCGACCTCGCCCGCAACGATCTGCTGAAGGTCTGCGAGGCCTCCTCGGTGGAGGTCACGGAGTTCATGCGGGTGGAGCGTTTCAGCCACATCATGCACATCGTCTCCTCGGTGGAGGGGCAGTTGCGCGACGGTGTCGACGCGATCGACGTGTTCCGCGCCACCTTCCCGGCCGGCACCCTCTCGGGCGCACCGAAGCCGCGCGCGCTGGAGATCATCGACGCCCTCGAGCTCGCCCAACGCGGCGTCTACGGGGGAGTGGTGGGCTACTTCGGCTTCGGCGGCGACGCCGACCTGGCGATCGCCATCCGCACCGCCACCATCCGCGACGGCGTGGCCCACGTGCAGGCCGGCGGCGGGCTCGTGGCCGACTCCGACCCGGCGAGCGAGTTCCAGGAGTCGCAGAACAAGGCGGCGGCGCCCCTGCGCGCGGTCGCCGTCGCTAACGCCATGACGAGGGTGCAGTGATGTCCTCGGCTCCGCGGAGCCGCGCGACGGGAGATTCCGGTCGCCGGCTGAAGCTGCTCGTGATCCTCGCCGTGCTGGCGCTCTCGGGCCTCACCTTCCTCGCCTGGTCGCAGTCGTGGGGTTCGCTCAGCATCGCGGGGGGCACCACCACCGCCGCGACGCTCGACGTGCCCGGCTCGGTCGCCGCACCGGCGCTCTCCGCGCTCGCCCTCGCCGGCATCGCCCTCGCCGGCGCCCTGGCGATCGCGGGCCCGATCATCCGCATCGTGCTCGGCGCCCTCGAGGTGCTGCTCGGCGCCAGCGTGCTCTGGTCGGCCATCGGCGCCCTCACCGACCCGGTCGCCGCCGGCGCCGCCGTGGTCACCACCGCCACCGGGGTGGCCGGCACCGAGTCGATCCGCGGCCTCGTGGCCGTCGGTTCCGAGAGCGCCTGGCCCGCCGTGACCGCCGTGCTCGGCGGCGCGATGGTGGTCGTCGGACTCGTCGTCATCGCCACCGTCCGCCGCTGGCCGGACGCCGGCCGCAAGTACCAGGCGGTGACCTTCGAGGCGGCCGACGGCCGGCAGAGCGGCGACCCGGCCGACTTCTTCGACGACGAGGTGGCGGGGGAGCCGGCCACGCCGTCGGAGCCCGGTGACCTCGGCGACGACACGGGTGCGACGACCCCGGCGGATGCCGCCGGCTCCAATGGAACGGCCGCCCAGCTCGGCCGCCCTCCCGCCACGAACACCCGCGATGCGGCCGTCGACGACTGGGACAGCCTCACCCGCGGCACAGACCCCACCCGGTGAGCCCGGTGAATCCGGATGCGCCTCCCGGCCCCGGTAGACTCGGATCGTACGATCCCGTGAGAACAGGAAGAGATCGATGAGCTCGGAAATCGAAGAACTCGGCGAAGGCCACTCCCCGGCAGCATGGACGCTCGTCGTCGTGTCGCTCCTCGGCATCGCCCTCGGCACTGTCGCCTTCTTTCTCGAGATCGCCTGGCTCGTCTGGGTGGGCGTCGCCATCACGCTGATCGGCTTCCTGCTCGGCTGGGTGCTCGGCAAGGCCGGCTACGGCGTCGGCGGCTCGCGCGTGCAGCACAAGGAGCACTGACCGCGGTGCTCGCCGATCTCGTCGCCGGAGCGCTCGAGGACGCAGCAGAACGACGGCAGACCCTCGGCCTGGCCGAGGTCGAAGCCGCCGCTTCCGCACGCCCGGCCGCGCTCGACGCCCTCTCGTTCCTGGCCCCCGCCGACTCCGTGAAGATCATCGCCGAGGTGAAGCGCGCGAGCCCGTCGCGCGGCGCACTCGCCACGATCGCCGACCCGGCCGAACTCGCCGCACGCTACGCAACGGGCGGTGCGAGCGCCATCAGCGTGCTCACCGAGGGGCGGAAGTTCCTCGGTTCGCTCGCCGATCTCGAAGCCGTGCGCGCATCCGTCGCCGTTCCGGTGCTGCGCAAGGACTTCATCGCCACCGAGTACCAGGTGTTCGAAGCGCGCGCCGCGGGCGCCGACATGGTGCTCCTCATCGTGGCGGCGCTCGACCAGCCCACGCTCGTGCGCCTGCACGCGCTCATCGTGGAGCTCGGGATGCTGCCCCTCGTCGAGACGCACGACGCCACCGAGGTCTCCCGCGCCGTCGATCTCGGCGCGCACCTCGTGGGCGTGAACGCCCGCAACCTCAGCACCTTCGAACTCGACGCCGACCTCTTCGGCACGCTCGTCGACCGCATCCCCGCCGGCACCGTGAAGGTGGCCGAATCCGCCGTGAAGACGGCAGCCGACGTCGCCCACTACCGGGCGGCCGGCGCCGACGTGGTGCTGGTCGGCGAAGCCCTGGTGACCGGCGAAGACCCGGTGGCCGCACTGAAGGAGTTCCTCTCCGTATGACCGACATCCACCCCGCCGCCGCGTCGCTGCGCGCCGAATCCGGCCCGTTCTTCGGCGAGTTCGGCGGCCGCTTCATGCCCGAGTCGCTCATCGCGGCGCTCGACGAGCTCGACGAGGCCTATCAGCTCGCGAAGCTCGACCCGCAGTTCCACGCCGAGCTCGCGGAACTCGGCCGGAGCTACACCGGCCGCCCCTCCATCCTCACCGAAGTGCCGAAGTTCTCGCGCCACGCGGGCGGCGCCCGCGTCATCCTGAAGCGCGAAGACCTCAACCACACCGGCTCGCACAAGATCAACAACGTGCTCGGCCAGGCCCTGCTCGCCAAGCGCATCGGCAAGCACCGCCTGATCGCCGAGACCGGCGCCGGCCAGCACGGCGTGGCCACGGCCACCGCCGCCGCCCTCTTCGGCATGGAGTGCGTCGTCTACATGGGCGAGGTCGACACCGAGCGCCAGGCCCTCAACGTGGCCAGGATGCGCCTGCTCGGCGCCGAGGTCATCCCGGTGAAGAGCGGCACCCGCACCCTGAAAGACGCACTCAACGAGGCCTTCCGCGACTGGGTGGCCAACGTCGAGTCGACGCACTACCTGCTCGGCACCGTCGCGGGCCCGCATCCGTTCCCCGTGATGGTGCGCGACTTCGTCAAGGTCATCGGCGAGGAGGCCCGCCAGCAGATGATCGAGCTCACCGGAAAGCTCCCGGATGCGGTGACGGCGTGCGTGGGCGGCGGATCGAACGCGATCGGCATCTTCCACGCCTTCCTCGACGACACCGCCGTGGGCCTCTACGGCTACGAGGCCGCCGGTCTCGGCGTCGACACCCCGCAGCACGCGGCCACCATCACGAAGGGCCGCCCCGGAGTGCTGCACGGCTCGCGCAGCTACATGCTGCAGGACGACGACGGCCAGACCCTCGACTCGCACTCCATCTCGGCCGGGCTCGACTACCCGGGCGTGGGGCCGGAGCACGCCTGGCTGGCCTCGATCGGCCGCGCGAACTACCGCCCGGTCACCGACGAGGCGGCGATGGCGGCCTTCCGTCTGCTCTGCACCACCGAGGGCATCATCCCCGCCATCGAGTCGGCGCACGCGCTGGCCGGCACCCTCGAGCTCGGCCGTGAGCTCGGCCCCGACGCCACCATCCTGGTGTCGCTCTCGGGCCGCGGAGACAAAGACGTGGAGACCGCCGGGCGCTACTTCGACGTGCTCGACCACGAAGGGAACGCCATCGTATGACCGCGATCACGAGCCCGGTGGGCACCACCATCGCGCGTGCCAACGCCGAGCGCGCGGGCGCACTCGTCGGCTACCTTCCGGTCGGCTTCCCCTCGCTCGACGCCTCGATCGACGCCGCCGTGGCGCTCGTCGAGAACGGCGTCGACGTGCTCGAGCTCGGCCTGCCCTACTCCGACCCCGTCATGGACGGCCCCGTCATCCAGGCCGCCACCGTGCAGGCCCTCTCACAGGGCACGCGGCTGAAGGACGCCTTCACGGCCGTCGAGCGCATCCGCAGCCGGGTCGACGCCCCGGTGCTGCTCATGACGTACTGGAACCCGGTGCTGCAGTACGGCGTCGACCGCTTCGCCGACGACCTCGTCTCGGCCGGCGGCGCCGGGCTGATCACGCCCGACCTCACCGTCGACTCGGGCGCCGACTGGCTCGCCACGAGCGACCGCACCGGTCTCGATCGCGTGTTCCTCGCCGCCCCCACCTCCACCGACGCCCGCCTCCGGCTGGCCGTGGAGAACAGCCGCGGCTTCGTCTACACCGTGTCGACGATGGGCATCACCGGTGCTCGCGCCGACCTCGACCAGGCCGCCCGCACCCTGGCCGGCCGGCTCCGCGAGCAGGGCGCCGACAGCATCGCGGTGGGCATCGGCATCTCCTCGGCCGAGCAGATCGCCGAGATCCTCGGCTACGCCGACGGCGCCATCGTGGGCTCGGCGCTCGTCAAGGCACTGGCCGACGGGGGAGTCGCCGCCGTCGGACGACTCGCCGCCCAGCTCGCCACCGGCACGGCCCGATAGCCTCGCCGCACCCGCGAACCGGGTTGCGGCATCCGCTGAGGTAGAATCGACCGACACGTATTCGGGCGACGAGCGGAGAGGGCGAGGAAGCTCTCGAAGCTTCCGAGAACGAGGCAGTCGAACCGAGCGCCAAAAGTGAAGTCGGAGCGAAGTCCTAGTCCGCGCAGTTACCGCACCCGGCGCAGACACATCTGACCACCACGGGGCCCCACGGGCCCTACGGACACACTGATATCCATGGGCCATTGGCGTCCCAGTTCCCTAAGAATCACGTAGAGGACGGTTCTCGATGGCCGATCAGCCTGCAACCCCGAGCTTCAGTACGCTCCCGGCTGCCCAGGGTCTGTACGACCCTGCGGCGGAGAAGGACGCCTGTGGCCTCGCCATGGTCGCGACCCTGCGCGGCACCGCCGGTCACGACATCATCGACACGGCCCTCGGCGCCCTGCGCAACCTCGAGCACCGCGGCGCCATCGGCTCCGACGCCGGCACGGGCGACGGCGCGGGCATCCTGACCCAGATCCCCGACGCCTTCCTGCGCGCGGTCGCACCGGCGGAGCTCCCGCCGGTCGGCCGCTACGCCGTGGGCAACGCCTTCCTCCCGCTCGACGCGGGGGAGCGTCAGGTGGTCTTCGACCGCATCCGCGAGCTCGCCGAGCAGGAGGACCTGCGCATCCTCGGCTGGCGCGAGGTGCCGGTGCGCCCGGCCGAGCTCGGCCGCCTCGCCCGCGACGCCATGCCCGCCATCTGGCAGCTCTTCGTGCAGTCGACCCGCACCACCGAGTCGGGCGCCACGCTCGCGGGCCTCGCGCTCGACCGTCAGGCCTTCCGCCTGCGCAAGCGCGCGGAGCTCGAGCACGAGGTGTACTTCATGTCGCTCTCGTGCCGCACCATCACCTACAAGGGCATGGTCACGACGCTCCAGCTCGAGCCGTTCTACCCCGACCTCTCCGACGAGCGCTTCGCCTCGAAGCTCGCGCTGGTGCACTCGCGCTACTCCACGAACACCTTCCCGTCGTGGCCGCTCGCGCAGCCGTTGCGCATGATGGCGCACAACGGCGAGATCAACACGGTGCAGGGCAACCGCAACTGGATGCGCGCCCGCCAGTCCCAGCTCGAGTCCGAGCTGCTCGGCGACCTCTCGCCGCTCTACCCGATCGTCACCCCGGGGCTCAGCGACTCCGGCTCCTTCGACGAGGTGGTGGAGCTCCTCACCCTCGCCGGCCGCTCGATGCCGCACGCCATCATGATGATGGTGCCCGAGGCCTGGGAGAACCAGTCCGACTTCGAGGATGCGCGCCGCGCGTTCTACGAGTACCACGCCATGCTCATGGAGCCGTGGGACGGCCCGGCCGCGCTCATCTTCACCGACGGCACCCTCGTCGGCGCCACGCTCGACCGCAACGGGCTGCGCCCGGGGCGGTACCTCATCACCGACGACGGCCTGGTCATCCTGGCCAGCGAGATCGGCGTGAGCCCCGACATCGAGCCGTCGAAGGTCGTGCGCAAAGGACGCCTGCGCCCCGGCAAGATGTTCCTCGTCGACACGGCCGCCGGCCGCCTGATCGAGGACGACGAGATCAAGGCCGAGCTCGCCGCCGCCGAGCCCTACGGGCAGTGGCTCGAGGAGGGCCGCATCAACCTGCGCGACCTGCCCGAGCGCGAGCACATCGTGCACACCCCGGCCTCGGTCACCCGGCGCCAGCGCACCTTCGGCTACACCGAGGAGGAGATCCGCATCCTCCTCACCCCGATGGCGAAGAACGCGGCGGAGCCCCTCGGCGCCATGGGCTCCGACACGCCCATCGCCGTGCTGAGCGAGCGCCCGCGCCTGCTCTTCGACTACTTCACCCAGCAGTTCGCGCAGGTCACGAACCCGCCGCTCGACTCGATCCGTGAAGAGGTCGTGACGAGCCTGCGCCTGGGGCTCGGCCCCGAGCGCAACCTGCTCGCCGCCACGCCCGAGCACACCCGCCAGGTCATCCTCGACTTCCCGGTGATCGACAACGACGAGCTCGCGAAGATCCAGCACATCGACCCCTCCTCGGGCAGCCGTCTGACCACGACCATCAAGGGGCTGTACCGCGTCGACGACGGCCCCAAGGCGATGGAGAACCGCATCGCGGCGATGTGTGCCGAGGCCGACGAGGCGATCGAGGCCGGCGCGATGTTCATCGTGCTCTCCGACCGCGACTCGAACCGCGAACTGGCCCCGATGCCGTCGCTGCTTATGCTCGCGGGCGTGCACCACCACCTCATCCGCAAGCAGACCCGCATGAAGGTGGGCATCATCGTCGAGGCCGGCGACGTGCGCGAGGTGCACCACGTGGCGCTGCTGATCGGCTACGGCGCCTCCGCGGTGAACCCGTACCTCGCGATGGAGACCTGCGAGAACCTCGTGCGCTCCGGCGTCATCTCGGGCATCACGCCCGAGAAGGCGGTCAAGAACGTGATCAAGGCGCTCGGCAAGGGGGTGCTCAAGATCATGTCGAAGATGGGCATCTCCACCGTCTCCTCCTACGCCGGCGCCCAGACCTTCGAGGCCGTGGGGCTCGCCCCCGAGCTCGTGAAGGAGTACTTCACCGGCACCTCCTCGAAGCTCGGCGGAGTCGGCATCGACGTGATCGCGGCCGAGAGCGCCGCGCGCCACGCCGCGGCCTACCCGGATGACGACGCGGTGACGGCCCACGAGCCGCTCGCGGTCGGCGGGGAGTACCAGTGGCGCCGCGAAGGCCCGCCGCACCTCTTCAACCCCGACACCGTGTTCCGGCTCCAGCACGCCACCCGGTCGCGCCGCTACGACATCTTCCGCGAGTACACCAAGCTCGTCGACGACCAGGCCGAGCACCTGATGACGCTGCGCGGCATGTTCAAGCTGCGCACCGGGGTGCGCCCGGCCGTGCCGATCGACGAGGTCGAGTCGGTCGAGTCGATCGTGAAGCGCTTCTCCACCGGGGCGATGAGCTACGGCTCGATCTCGAAAGAGGCGCACGAGACCCTCGCCATCGCCATGAACCAGCTCGGCGGCAAATCGAACACAGGCGAGGGCGGCGAGGACCTCGACCGTCTGCTCGACCCGACGCGTCGCAGCGCGATCAAGCAGGTCGCCTCCGGTCGTTTCGGTGTCACGAGCATGTACCTGACGCACGCCACCGACATCCAGATCAAGATGGCCCAGGGCGCGAAGCCCGGAGAGGGCGGCCAGCTGCCGCCCACGAAGGTCTACCCCTGGGTGGCGCGCACCCGGCACGCGACCGCGGGCGTCGGCCTCATCTCGCCGCCGCCGCACCACGACATCTACTCGATCGAAGACCTCAAGCAGCTCATCTTCGACCTCAAGCGTGCCAACCCCGAGGCCCGTGTGCACGTCAAGCTCGTGAGCCAGAACGGCATCGGCGCGGTCGCGGCCGGCGTCACCAAGGCCCTGGCCGACGTGGTGCTCGTCTCCGGCCACGACGGGGGAACCGGCGCCAGCCCGCTCAACTCGCTCAAGCACGCGGGAACGCCCTGGGAGATCGGCCTCGCCGAGACCCAGCAGACGCTCATGCTGAACGGGATGCGCGACCGCGTCGTCGTGCAGGTGGACGGCCAGATGAAGACCGGCCGCGACGTCATCGTCGGCGCCCTGCTCGGAGCCGAGGAATTCGGCTTCGCGACGGCTCCGCTCGTGGTGGAGGGCTGCATCCTGATGCGCGTCTGCCACCTCGACACCTGCCCGGTGGGCGTCGCCACGCAGAATCCGGAGCTGCGCGCCCGCTTCTCGGGCAAGCCCGAGTTCGTGGTGAACTTCTTCGAGTTCCTCGCCCAGGAGGTGCGCGAGTACCTCGCGGAGCTCGGCTTCCGCTCGATCGAGGAGGCCATCGGCCACAACGAGCTGCTCGACGTCAACGCGGCGATCGAGCACTGGAAGACCGACGGTCTCGACCTGAGCCCGGTGCTCGTCGGCCCCGGGTTCGCCGACGGCGAGCCGCGCTCGAACGCCCGCAAGCAGGAGCACGAGCTCGAGAAGCACTTCGACGTGCGCCTCATCCACGAGGCCGTGTCGGCGCTCGACCACGGCGAGCCGGTGGCCATCACGCTGCCGATCCGCAACACCGAGCGTGCCGTCGGCACGATGCTCGGGCACGAGGTCACGAAGCGCCACGGCGAGCAGGGGCTGCCCGACGGCACCATCCAGATCACGCTGCTCGGCTCGGCCGGCCAGTCGCTCGGCGCGTTCCTGCCGAGCGGCATCACGCTGCGCCTCGAAGGCGACTCGAACGACTACGTCGGCAAGGGCCTCTCGGGCGGGCAGATCATCCTGCGCCCCGACCGCCACTCGGTCTTCCCGGCCGAGCGCAACGTCATCGCCGGCAACGTCATCGGCTACGGCGCCACGCGCGGCAGCATGTTCCTGCGCGGCATCGTGGGCGAGCGCTTCCTGGTGCGCAACTCCGGCGCCACCGCGGTGGTCGAGGGCGTGGGCGACCACGCGCTCGAGTACATGACCGGCGGCCTCGCGCTCATCCTCGGGTCGACGGGCCGCAACCTCGGCGCCGGGATGTCGGGCGGGACCGCCTACATCCACGAGCTGAAGAGGGAGCGCGTGAACGCCGACTCCCTCGCCTCGGGCGAGCTGCAGCTGCTGCCGCTCGGCGGCGCCGACGTGGAGATCGTGCGCGATCTGCTCGAGCGCCACGAGGCCGAGACGGGGTCGCCGCTGGCGGCCCGGATGCTCGCCGATTTCGACACGACCATCGCCGCCTTCACCAAGGTGCTGCCGCGCGACTACGCGGCCGTGCTCGCCACCCGGCAGGAAGCGGTCGAAGAAGGACTGGACCCCGACGGCGACGTCGTCTGGGGCCGTATTTTGGAGGTGACAGGTGGCTGATCCCAAGGGCTTCCTGAAGACGCAGGAGCGCGAGCTCCCGGCCCGCCGGCCGGTTTCCGTGCGGCTGATGGACTGGAAAGAGGTCTATGAGCAGGGTGACGCCGCCACCACGCGGCGTCAGGCGGGGCGCTGCATGGACTGCGGCATCCCGTTCTGCCACCATGGCTGCCCGCTCGGCAACCTGATCCCGGAGTGGAACGACCTCACCTGGCGCGACGAGGGCCGCGCGGCCATCGAGCGCCTGCACGCCACGAACAACTTCCCGGAGTTCACCGGGCGGCTGTGCCCGGCGCCGTGCGAGGCATCCTGCGTTCTCGGCATCAATCAGCCGCCGGTGACGATCAAGCAGGTCGAGGTCTCGATCATCGACCAGGCCTTCGCCAACGGATGGGTCACCCCGCATCCGCCGGAGCGCCTCACCGGCAAGACCGTCGCGGTCGTCGGCTCGGGCCCCGCCGGCCTCGCCGCGGCGCAGCAGCTCACCCGGGCCGGCCACACCGTGGCCGTGTACGAGCGCGACGACCGCATCGGCGGCCTGCTGCGTTACGGCATCCCCGACTTCAAGATGGAGAAGAAGCACCTCGAGGGCCGCCTGACCCAGATGATGGCCGAGGGCACCCGCTTCCGCGCCGGCATCGAGATCGGCGTCGACATCTCGTGGGACGATCTGCGGGCCCGCTACGACGCCGTGATCGTCTGCACCGGATCCACCGTTCCCCGTGACCTCCCGGTTCCCGGCCGCGACCTCGACGGCGTGCACTTCGCCATGGAGTACCTCGTGCAGCAGAACAAGGTCGGCGCGGGCGACGACCTCCTCGGCCAGATCACGGCCGAGGGCAAGCACGTGGTCGTTCTCGGCGGCGGAGACACCGGTGCGGACTGCATCGGCACGGCCCACCGCCAGGGCGCCCTCTCGGTCACCAACCTCGCCATCGGCAAGCAGCCGCCGGCGGAGCGCCCCGAGAACCAGCCGTGGCCGATGTTCCCGACCCTCTTCGAGGTCTCGAGCGCCCACGAGGAGGGCGGGGAGCGCAAGTACCTCGCCTCGACCGTGGAGTTCCTCTCGAACGAGTCGGGCGAGGTGCGCGCCATCCGCGTGGCCGAGACCGAGTACCTCGACGGCCGCCGGGTTCCCAAGGCCGGCACCGAGCACGAGATCCCCGCCGACCTGGTGCTGCTCGCGCTCGGCTTCACCGGCGCCGAGTCCGACGACATCACCGGCCAGCTCGGTACGCAGTTCGACGACCGCGGCAACGTGGAGCGCGACGGCGACTACCAGAGCACCACCCCCGGCGTGTTCGTGGCGGGGGATGCGGGCCGCGGCCAGTCGCTCATCGTCTGGGCCATCGCCGAGGGCCGCGCCGCCGCATCCGCGGTCGACCGCTACCTCGAGGGAACCACCGAGCTCCCCTTCCCCGTGAAGCCCACCGACCGCGCAATCTCGGTCTGATAGCCTCCCACCCGACAGCCTCCACCACACCACCACACCACCACCCATGCGCCCCGGCGCAGATTTCGGAGCAGTACACCTGATGAGACGCGCGAAAATCGTCGCAACCCTCGGGCCGGCAACGTCGACCTACGAAACCATCCGGGCGATCATCGACGCCGGCGTCGACATGGCGCGGATGAACCTCAGCCACGGCAGCTACGACGTGCACGAGGCGGTCTACCGCAACGTCCGCCAGGCGGCCGACGACTCCGGCCGCGCCGTGGCCGTGCTCGTCGACCTCCAGGGCCCGAAGATCCGCCTCGGCAAGTTCGAGAACGGCCCCTACGACCTGGCCGAGGGTGACATCTTCAAGATCACCATCGAGGACATCATCGGCAACAAGGAGATCTCCTCCACGACCTTCAAGGGCCTGCCCGGCGACGTGAAGCCCGGCGACCCGCTCCTGATCGACGACGGCAAGGTCACCTTGCGTGTGCTCGAGACCGACGGCACCGTCGTCACCACCGTCGTCGAGGTGCCCGGCGCCGTCTCCAACAACAAGGGCATCAACCTGCCGGGTGTCGCGGTGAACGTGCCGGCCATGTCGGAGAAGGACATCGCCGACCTGCGATGGGGCCTGAACCTCGGCGCCGACTACATCGCCCTCTCCTTCGTGCGCGACGCGTCCGACGTCATCGACGTTCACCGCATCATGGACGAAGAGGGGCGCCGCGTTCCCGTCATCGCCAAGATCGAGAAGCCCCAGGCCGTCGACAACCTCGAGGAGATCATCGACGCCTTCGACGGCATCATGGTCGCCCGCGGCGACCTCGGCGTCGAGCTGCCCCTCGAGGCCGTGCCGATCGTGCAGAAGCGCGCCGTGGAGCTCTCCCGTCGGATGGCGAAGCCGGTCATCGTGGCCACGCAGGTGCTCGAGTCGATGATCTCGAGCCCGCGCCCCACGCGCGCCGAGGCCTCCGACTGCGCCAACGCGGTGCTCGACGGTGCGGATGCGGTCATGCTCTCGGGCGAGACCAGCGTCGGCGAGTTCCCGGTGATCACGGTGCAGACCATGGCCCGCATCATCGAGTCGACCGAGGAGCACGGCCTGGAGCGCATCCCCGCCCTCGGCACCAAGCCCCGCACCCAGGGCGGAGCGGTCACGCTGGCCGCCGCCGAGGTGGGCGACTTCGTGGGCGCCAAGTTCCTCTGCGTGTTCACCGAGTCGGGCGACTCGGTGCGCCGCATGACGCGTCTGCGGTCCACCATCCCGATCCTCGGCTTCACGCCGCTGCCGGGCATCCGCAACCGCATGGCACTGAGCTGGGGCGTGCAGTCCTACCTGGTGCCCCGCGTCACGCACACCGATGAGCTGATGGTGCAGGTCGACGACGTGCTGCTCGGTCTCGGCCGGGCGCAGATCGGCGACAAGGTCATCGTCATCTCCGGGTCCCCTCCCGGAATCGCCGGCACGACGAACGACATGCGCGTGCACATCATCGGCTCGGCCCACAACCCGCTGAAGCCGGAGACGTTCGACAACTAGTTTCACGAGGACCCCTCGGACGGGGTGCACGACCCTCAGGTTTCGGCCAGGATTCGATCAAGGTTTGATCGGGCCCTGGCCGATTTCCCTTAAGCCGCGGAAATCGGATGTTAGATTTCGGTGCTCCCAGAGCCCCGTCATCGTCGATCCGAAACCGAAAGACACCCATGCCCAGCAAACGTCTCGCTGTTCGCGCCCTGAGCGCCGGGGCAGCACTCGTGACGGTCGTCGCCCTCTCCGGCTGCTCCACGATCATGCCCCTCTTCGGCCTGCAGCCCACCGCGGCACCGGCCGGCTCCTCCTCGACCAACCCACCCGCCGCCGCCGCGTCGGACTCCACGCTGCAGTTCGCCTCCGTCTTCACCGACATGGGTTCCGTGCACCCCACGGTCGATATCGCCGACCAGCTCCAGCTCAAGCTCGACGTCTGGACCGAGCAGAAGACGCACGACTGGACGCCCCTCGCCGACAAGCGCTTCTCGTTCGTGATCGGCGTCTACGACAACCGCGTGCCCGCCGAGGCGTCCTTCGACCAGAAGCGCCGCGTGTACATGTCGAACATCTCGGTGACCGCCAAGACGTCGACCGTCTCCGGAGCCGTCGAGACGCCGTACAAGCTGAACACCGACCCGCTGAAGGTCACGCTCGACCCCGAGGCCATGCGTTCCGAGCAGGGGCTCGGCCTTCTCATCACCTCCCCGAAGGGCGGCTTCCAGCTCGAGTCGCAGCAGATCGGCGTGCTCGCCGACGACACCCAGGGACTGATGCTCGACTTCGCCATGCAGGTCTCATTCGAGACCAGCCCGCTGTCGAACACCTACACGACCCAGATCGTGCACCAGTACATCCCGGTCGCGATCTTCTCCGAGGCGGCGGCTGCGGCGAGCCCGACGCCGACGCCCACGAAGACCCCGACGCCCATCCCGGCGGCCGGCTGACCGGCTCCCGGGCCGACCCGATACGACAGAACCCCTCCGGCGGCTCGCGCCGCGGAGGGGTTCTGACGTGTACCGGTGGTGGGACTCGAACCCACATGCCCTCACGGACAACGCATTTTGAGTGCGTCGCGTCTGCCATTCCGCCACACCGGCCTGCTACGACCGGGGTCCAGAATACCGTAGGGTTGAAATGTGACTGACCAAGAACCAACGACAGCCGTGCCGCGCCGCGTAGTGGTGGCCGAAGACGAATCCCTGATCCGCCTCGACATCGTCGAGATCCTGCGCGACAACGGCTTCGATGTCGTCGGTGAGGCCGGAGACGGTGAGACGGCGGTCGCCCTGGCCACCGAGCTCCGCCCCGACCTCGTGATCATGGATGTCAAGATGCCCCAGCTCGACGGCATCTCCGCGGCGGAGCGCCTGTCGAAGGACCACATCGCCCCCGTCGTGCTGCTCACCGCCTTCAGCCAGAAGGAGCTCGTCGAGCGCGCCACCGAGGCCGGCGCCCTGGCCTACGTGGTGAAGCCGTTCACGCCCAACGACCTGCTCCCCGCGATCGAGATCGCCCTCTCGCGGTACGCCCAGATCATCACCCTCGAGTCCGAGGTCGCCGACCTCGTCGAGCGCTTCGAGACCCGCAAGCTCGTCGATCGCGCCAAGGGACTGCTCAACGAGAAGATGGGCCTGACCGAGCCCGAGGCGTTCCGCTGGATCCAGAAGGCGTCGATGGACCGCCGGCTCACCATGCACGACGTGGCACAGGCCATCATCGAGCAGCTCAGCCCGAAGAAGGCCTAGGCACTACTTCGACTCGAAGACCTGACCCTCGGGCCGGTTCTTGATGAAGTTGGTCATGCGCACGGTCGAGAGCCGGCGCCCGTTCTCGTCGCTGATGGCGATCTCGTGCGTCACGAGCGTGCGGCCGAGGCTGATCGCGATGCACACTCCGGTGACCCAGCCCTCGGTGGCCGAGCCTGAGTGGCTGGCGTTGATCTCGATGCCCACCGCGATCTTCGTCGGACCGGCGTGGAGGTTCGCGGCGGTGGAGCCGAGACTCTCGGCGAGCACCACGTAGGCCCCGCCGTGCACGAGGCCGAGCGGCTGCGTGTTGCCCTCCACAGGCATCCGGGCCACCGAGCGCTCGGGAGAGAGCTCGAGGAACTCGATGCCCATGCGCTCGGCGAGAGCGCCGATGCCCCGGTAGCCGAACACCGCCATCACGTCGACGGGAAGAGGTTCTTCAGCGGAGATCTCGGGCTGCGTCATCGTCGGTGTTCCTGAACTCTGGTGGCTGCACTGAGGCTGCTCTGGGGGCTGTCGGGGGCCCTGTGTAGGCTGGCCGTGTGCCGGACAACGAACAGCCTACCCTTCTCATAATCGACGGACATTCGCTCGCGTTCCGCGCGTTCTATGCGCTTCCGGTCGACAGCTTCCAGACCAGAGACGGCCAGCACACCAACGCGATCCATGGCTTCATCGCGATGCTGATCAACCTGCTGAAGGCCGAGAAGCCCACGCATCTCGGCGTGGCCTTCGACATCTCCCGGTTCTCCTTCCGCACTCGCGAGTACCCCGAGTACAAGGGCACCCGCGGCGAGACGCCGCCGGAGTTCATCGGCCAGGTGCCGCTGCTGCAGGAGGCGCTGCACGCGCTCGGCATCACGACGATCGAGAAGGAGGACTTCGAGGCCGACGACATCCTCGCCACGCTCGCCAAGCAGGGAACGGATGAGGGTTACCGCGTGCTCGTGGTCTCGGGCGACCGTGACGCCATCCAGCTCGTGAACGACAAGGTCACCCTGCTCTACCCCTCGCGCCAGGGCGTCTCCGACCTCACGCGCTACGACATCGAGAAGGTCTACGACCGTTACGGCATCCGGCCCGAGCAGTATCCCGAGATCGCCGCCCTCGTCGGCGAGACGAGCGACAACCTGCCCGGTATCCCCAAGGTGGGCGAGAAGACCGCCGTCAAGTGGCTCAACCAGTTCGGGTCGCTGGATGCGATCCTCGAGCACCGCGACGAGATCCCCGGCGTCGTGGGCAACAACCTCCGGGAGTTCGCTGAGAACGCCATCCGCAACCGGCGCCTGAACCGTCTGCTCACCGACGTCGAGCTTCCCGTGGGCCCGGCCGACCTCGAGCGCAAGCCGGCCGACGAGCAGCGCATCCGCGACGTCTTCGCGCGTCTGGAGTTCCGCACCCTGCTCGACCGGGTGCTGAAGCTCGAGGGCATCGCCGGTGACAGCGAGGTGGGCATCGCCGCCGCCGAGGCCGCCGCCGCCCAGGCGAAGACCGCGCCCGTGCCGGTGACACTGCTCGACGAAGAGCTCGCCGCGTGGCTCGCTCGCCATTCCGCCCCCGCGGCGGCCGGCGCCTCCGAACCCTCGCCCGAGGCCATCGCCGTTCAGGTCGAGACGCTCGACGGCTTCCCGATCGCCATCGGCCTGGCCACCGAGCACGAGTCGGTCTCTCTGCCGTGGATTCCGGACAGCCGTGACTACGCGCCGCTCGAGGCCTGGCTCGCCGGCCCCAGCCCGAAGATCTTCTTCAACGCGAAACAGCAGATCAAGGCCTTGCGCTCCGCGGGTCTCGGAGTGGCCGGGCTCGCCTTCGACCCGGTGATCGCCGCGTGGCTGCTCAAGCCCGACTCGACGGCCGACCGTTCGCTCGCCCAGCTCGTCGACCGGCACCTGCTCGAGACGTTGCCGACGCCCGACCCCAACCAGCTTGTGCCCGACAGCGACACCGTCGTCGGTCCCGCCGGTGAGGCCTGGTACGCCTGGCGGGTGGCCCGTGCGCTCTCCGAGCTGCTCGACGAGCGCACCCGGCGGGTGCTCACTGAGATCGAGATGCCCACGCTCATGGTGCTCGCGCAGATGGAACTCACGGGCGTCACCGTCAGCCACGCCGAGCTGAGCGAGCTCTCGGCCGAGCTCGGCGAATCGGCGGCGGCCATCGCCTCGGAGGCCTTCGGCATCATCGGGCGCGAGATCAACCTGGGTTCGCCGAAGCAGATCCAGGAGGTGCTCTTCGATCAGCTCGACATGCCGAAGACCCGCGCCACCAAGACCGGCTACTCGACGGATGCCGGGGCGCTGGCCGATCTGCAGGCCTCGAACCCGCATCCCTTCCTCGGCCTGCTGCTCTCGCATCGCGACGCCACGAAGCTGCGGCAGATCATCGAGTCGGTCGACAAGGCGATCGCGCCCGACAAGCGCGTGCACACCACCTACGTGCAGACCGGGTCGTCGACCGGGCGCATCTCCTCGACCGACCCGAACCTGCAGAACATCCCGGTGCGCACCGAGGAGGGCCGGCGTATCCGGGCCGCCTTCCAGGTGGGCGAGGGCTTCGAGACGCTGCTCACCGCCGACTACTCCCAGATCGAGATGCGCATCATGGCCCACCTCTCCGGCGACGCGGGGCTGATCGACGCCTTCCACTCCGGCGAAGACCTGCACCGATTCGTGGGCGCGCGCATCTTCTCGGTCGACCCGGCCGACGTCACCCCGAACATGCGCACCAAGGTGAAGGCCATGTCCTACGGCCTGGCCTACGGGCTCTCGGCGTTCGGACTCTCGAAGCAGCTCCGCATCGAGACGGCCGAGGCCAAGCAGCTGATGACCGACTACTTCGAGCGCTTCGGCTCGGTACGCGACTACCTGCGCAACGTCGTGGTGCAGGCCAAGGCCGACGGGTACACCGAGACCATCTTCGGCCGCCGCCGCCCCTTCGCGAACCTCAACAGCACCAACCGCGTGCTGCGCGACAACGACGAGCGGGCGGCGCTCAACGCACCCATCCAGGGCTCGGCCGCCGACATCATCAAGATCGCGATGATCAACATCGCCGGAGACCTCGACGCCCAGGAGCTCTCGTCGCGCATGCTGCTGCAGGTGCACGACGAACTCGTGTTCGACGTGGCTCCGGGGGAGTGGGATGCGCTCTCCGCCATCGTCACCCACCGCATGTCGACCGCCGCCGAACTCACCGTCCCCCTCGAAGTGCAGCTGGGCCGCGGCCAGAACTGGAACGCCGCCGCCCACTAGTTCCTAGTCCCTCCCTCCGAAACGACGGAGTCTGCGGCTCCTGACGGGCTGTGGCTCCGTCGTTTCTGGTCTTCGGGTGAGAACTCCGTCGTTTCGGGACTAGCGGAAGTCGCGGGAGGTGGTTTTGGCGGTGAGGACGAGCGGTTCGAAGCGGTCGGCGATGAGGTTGGTGACGCCCTCGGCCGAGCGTTCCAGGATGCCGCGCACGATGAGCGCGGGGGCGTCCCGCGCCACCCGGCGGTAGCGGGTCCACACGCCGACGCCGCAGATGACGTTGAGGATGCCGGTCTCGTCCTCGAGGTTCATGAAGGTGATGCCGCTCGCGGTGGCCGGCCGCTGCCGATGCGTGACCACCCCGCCCACCTCGATGCGGCGACCCGTCTCCGCGGTCGCGAGCTCGCCCACCGAGAGCGCCCCGCGCATCCGCAGTTCGTCGCGGGCGTGGCTGAGCGGGTGGTCGTCGGGGGAGATGCCGGTGGCCCACAGGTCGTAGACCACCTGCTCCTCGGCCGAGAGCACCGGGAGCAGCGGCGGCTGCACCGACACGAAGGTGCCGGGCAGGTACTCCGCGCGATCCTGAGACGCGTTGCCCGCCTCCCAGAGCGCCTCGCGCTTCGTCAGGCCCAGCGACTCGAAGGCCCCGGCCGTGGCGAGGGCCTCGAGCTGCGCGGTGGTGAGTCCCACCCTCCGCACCAGGTCGCCCATGCTGCGGTAGGGACCGCCCTCCCGCCGCGAGGTCACGATCTTCTCGGCGAGCGTGCTGCCGATCGAGGTGATGTCGGCGAGCCCGAGCCGCACGGCCAGGTTCCCGTCGCGCCGGTGCAGGGCGGTGCGGTCGGGCGCCTCTCGGTCGAAGTCCTCCTCGACCGGCGGCGGGGCGTGCAGGCATCCGTCGAGCCCGGTCTCGGCGACGGGGCTCCCGCCCTCCTGCGCATCCTGCGCGCCGGGCGACAGCGGCTCGAGCCCCGCCTGCACGCCCGAGCGCTGGATGTCGGGGCGCCGCACCTCGACGCCGTGGCGCCGCGCATCCGCCGACAGCGTCTGCGGCGAGTAGAAGCCCATCGGCTGCGCCCGCAGCAGCGCGGCCAGGAACGCCCCCGGGTAGTGCAGCTTGAACCACGAGCTCGCGTACACCAGCAGCGCGAAGCTCGTGGAGTGGCTCTCGGCGAAACCGAAGTTCGCGAAGGCCTCGATCTTCGTGTAGACGACGTCGGCATCCTCGCCCGTGATGCCGTTCCCGGCCATGCCGGCGTAGAGCTTCTCGCGCAGCGACGAGATCTTCTCCTGCCCGCGCTTGGAGCCCATCGCGCGGCGCAGCAGGTCGGCGTCCTCGGCGTCGCAGTCGCCCACCGCCATGGCCATCTGCATCAGCTGCTCCTGGAACAGCGGCACCCCGAGCGTGCGCTCGAGCACGGGCTCCAGCTTCGGATGCAGGTAGGTCACCTCCTCGAGACCGAGCTTGCGCCGGATGTAGGGATGCACGGCCCCGCCCTGGATCGGCCCCGGCCGGATGAGGGCGATCTCCACCACGAGGTCGTAGAACTTGCGCGGCTGCAGCCTCGGGAGCGTGCCCATCTGGGCGCGGCTCTCCACTTGGAACACCCCGATCGAGTCGGCCCGGCAGAGCATGTCGTAGACGCCCTGCTCCTCCTTGGGGATGCTGTCGAGATCCCACTGCCGCCCGGTCGACTCCTGCACGAGATCGAAGGTGTACTGCAGGGCCGAGAGCATGCCGAGGCCCAGCAGGTCGAACTTCACGAGTCCCATCCAGGCGCAGTCGTCCTTGTCCCACTGCAGCACGGTGCGCTTGTCCATGCGCGCATTCTCGATCGGGCATACTTCGCCCACCGGCCGGTCGGTGAGCACCATGCCACCGGAATGGATGCCGAGGTGCCGGGGGAAGCCGAGCAGCTCGGTGGCGAGCGCGATCACCTCCGGCGGGATGTCGTGGTCACCGCTCTCGACCATCGGCCCCCAGCGCTCGATCTGCTTCGACCAGGCGTCCTGCTGCCCCGGGCTGTGACCGAGTGCCTTCGCCATGTCGCGCACCGCGAACTTCGGCCGGTACTGGATGACGTTGGCCACCTGGGCGGCGTTGCGGCGGCCGTACTTGTCGTAGACGTACTGGATGACCTCCTCGCGCCGCTCGGAGTCGAAGTCGACGTCGATGTCGGGCTCCTCGTCGCGCAGGCTCGACAGGAAACGCTCGAAGGGCAGCTCGCGGGCGATCGCGTCGACGGCGGTGATCTTCAGCACGTAGCAGACCGCCGAGTTCGCCGCCGATCCCCGGCCCTGGCAGAGGATGCCGCGGGCGCGGGCCTCGCGCACGATGTCCCACACGATCAGGAAGTAGCCGGCGAAGTCCTTCAGCTCGATCACGCCGAGCTCCTTCTCGATGCGCGCCCAGACGGCGGCCCCGGCATCCGGGTAGCGGTCGGCCACGCCCGCGGCGACGAGCTCGCGCAGGTAGCTCATCGGGGTGTGCCCCTCCGGCACCTCCTGCTTCGGCAGCTTCGGCTTCGCGCGCCGCAGCTCGAAGGCGAGTTCGTCGGCCACCTCGACGGTGCGCTCGATCGCTCCCGGGTAGCGAGCGAAGCGGTGGGCCATCTCGGCCCCCGAACGCAGGTGCGCCACCGGCGCGGCCGGCAGCCAGCCGTCGAGCTCGTCGAGGCTGCGGCGGGCGCGCACCGCGGCGATCGCCTCGGCCAGACGATGACGGTCGGGGGTGGCGTAGTGCACGTTGCCGGTGGCGACCGCGGCCAGTCCGCGCTTCTGCGCGAGAGCGAACAGGGCGTCGTTGATGCTGCTGTCGAGCGGATGCCCGCGGTCGCTCAGCTCCACGAGCACGTTCTCCCGGCCGAAGAGGGCGACGAGGCGGTCGAGCTCCCGCTCGGCGCCGGCCTCGCCCTCGAGGGCGAGGGCCTGCCGCACCTGCCCTTTGCGGCAGCCGGTGAGCAGCATCCAGTCGCCGCCCGCCTCCGCGGCGAGCTGCTCGAGCGAGTAGAGCGGCTTGCCCTTCTCGGCGCCCGGCGCGAGCTGCGCCGTGGTGATGGCGCCGGCGAGGCGGTGGTAGCCCGGCTGCTGCCGGGCCAGCACGAGCAGGTGGGCGCCCTCGGGGTCGGCCATCCCGTTCTGCGGCGCACTCAGCTCGAGCGAGAGCTCGGCGCCGAACATGGTTCTGACACCGTGCATCTCGGCGGCCTCGGCGAAGCGGGCGAGGCCGTAGAAGCCGTCGTGGTCGCTGAGGGCGAGCGCGCTCAGCCGCAGGCGGGCGGCCTCCTGCACGAGCTCCTCGGGGGAGGAGGCGCCGTCGAGGAAGCTGAAGGTGGAGTGCGCGTGCAGCTCTGCGTAAGGCACGAGCTCCTCCTGGGGCGCTGTTTCGACGGGCGGCGGCACATAGGCGGGCCGTTTGCGCGAGTGGGTCTCCTCCGAGGCCATGGTGCTCTGCGGCCGGGTGCGGCCCGAGAGCGTGCGCTCGAGCTCCGACCAGGGCACCGGAGGATTGTTGAAGCCCATCAGCGGGTCCCTCCCGTCACGGCAGCGGTGGCGGCAGCAGACGGAGCGGCATCAGTCATTGCGGCGTCAGTCATAGCGGGCCTCCGCCCACCAGCTGCCGTTCTCGAGGGCGAGCAGCCAAGCCACGCCGTCGGCATCCACCACCTGGAAGCGGTCGAAGCGGCGCCGGGCCGCGGCATCCCACCACCGCTCGTACACCGGCCAGGGGCCGGCCCAGGCCTCGAGCGCACGCAGCCGCCGCCCGGCGGCATCGGAAGAGAAGAAGGCCGGCGCCGCCGAGAGCATCCCGCGCTCGGTGATCGCCACGGCACGCTCGCCCTCCGCGAGCACGAGCACCGCCTGCCGCCGCTCGAAGACGGTGGTGGGCAGCGGCGGCGGGATGCTGCCGGGCCAGGGCGCGGGCTCGTCGCCCTTCTTCGCCGCTCCGGTCTTGCCCGCGCCCCTTGCCCCGGTGCGGCCGCCACCGGCGCCCCCTCGGCCATCGCCGACCGCGCCGCCGAGACCACCAGCCCTCACCGCGCCACCGACACCCTGGCCGCCCCTACCGCGTGCCGTCCGAGAGGCGGTGCGACTACTGCCACCGGCACCGCGCGCACCGCCCTTCTCCTCGAGCCGGTCGCCCCACGGCACGAGCAGCTGCCGTTCCCGCGGTGAACGGCCGCCGCCGATCGAGGCGGTCAGCACCCCCTCATGCCCCACGATGCTCTGCACCCGCGAGAGGCCGTGATGGATGCGCTCCTCGGAGCCGGTTCCCCACAGCCCGGTCTCGTGCCGGGTGCTGTGATCGATGGTCTCGGCGACGATGCGCACCCGGGAGATCGGCGCGGAGAGCGTGCTCTCGATGGTGCTGCCGCCCTGCAACTGCCAGCGCACCCGGTCCACCACGTCACCGGCGGTGAACCAGCGCGGATGCAGCCAGCTGCGCTCGCGCCGCTCGCCCCGATCGCTCGTGAGCTCGATCCGCAGGGCGGTGCACACGAAACGGGCGGCCGCCAACTCGTCGACGAAGCGCTCCGCCGCAGCGCGCACGCCGAAGGTCACCTGGTCGATGCGGTCCAGCGGCGGCTCGAAGTCGTTGAGGCTCTCGCGCACCTCGGGCGGGATGCGCGGCGTCACCCGGGCGCCGTCGGTCCCGGATGCGCGGGCGTGGGCTCGGGCCCCGACCTCGCCGAACCGGGTGCGCACGTCGTCGGCCGGCAGCCGGGCCACGTCGCCGAGGGTGCGGATGCCCAGCCGCCAGAACAGGGCCACGAGCTCGTCCTCGTCGAGCAGCTGCACCGGCAGGCCGGCGAGGAAATCGGGGGAGCGCCCCTCGGGCACGATCCGGATGAGGTCGACCCCGGGCAGCCGCACCGCCTGCTCCGCGGCGAACATGCCGTCGGCCACGCCGACCCGCGCATCCGTGACGCCCAGCTCGGCGAAGCGCTCGAGAAAGGCGAGAGCGGCCTCGTGCTCGCCGCCGTAGTAGCGCGCGGCGCCCCGCGCCCGCAGCGCGCAGCTGCCGGAGCGCACGATCTGCACGTTCGGGCTCATCGCCTCGAGCGCGGTGATGAGCGGCTCGAAGGCACGGTCGACCCGCACGGGGTCGTAGGCGAAGTCGCGCAGGCGGGGGCTGCGCGCCTGCGCCTCGCGCAGCCGCAGCCCCCGCCGCACGCCGTCGGCGCGGGCGGCCTCCGAGCAGGCCAGCACCAGACCCTTCTCGATCACGGCGATGCTCTCCTCGGCCGACACCCCTTCGAAGCCGGCGGTCGCCACCACCGGCCAATCGGGGCACCACACCACCATCGTGCGCATCGGCGAGGCGTCGGGGCTGCTCACCCGGCTCCTCGGGGCCGCGCTCATCCGGCCACCCCGCGCATCCGAGCCGGCGTCACCGGCGAAACGACGGAGTCTCGCGCCGCTTCGCGGAGACGACGGACTCTCGGCCCGTCCTCGCCGTCGACCTCCGTCGTTTCGGCAGGCACGGATGCGGGCGCGGGCGCAGTCGCACGCCCCACCTGCCCCAGCACCGGCCGGAACAGCTCCTCCCCGTCGGGCAGCCACAACCGCGCCCGCCGGGGCCGCCCCGAGCCCGCCCTCGCCGTCACCGACACCATCGCCTGCCGCCCCGTGAGGTGCCCGTGCCCCCGGCCGATGCCCGACCACGAACTCTCGGTGATGCGCAGGGTGGCCTCGCTCTGCGGCCAGTCGCCGAGCACGATGAGCACCGCCTCCCGCTGCCGGATGCGCGCCTGCAGCCGGGCCACGGCCGCGTCGGGCACACGCCCCGGCAGCCGGGTGACGACGACCCCCACCACGTCGGCCAGCGCCGCCGTGGCGGTGAGCCACTCCTCGCCCGGATGCGGCACGAGCGCGAGCCGCTCGAGATCGATGCCGAAGCGCGAGGCCGCCTCCACGCCGAAATCGGGCATCCCCACCACCCCGCACCAGACCCCGTCAGCGGAGGGCCCTGCCATGAGCGCCATCACGAGAGCCGTGGAACGCTCGACCGAATAGGCGGCGCCGGAGCGCAGCGACCCGCCCGGCAGCAGGCCCTCGAGCGCCGGATGCGTGCGCACACTCCGCGTGTCGAGCTTCGTGGCCTGCATCTGCTGGATGCGCGATTGCAGCGCACGGATCTCCTCGCCCACCCCGGTGGGGGAGGAGAGGGTGAGTGCGGCATCCGTCATGCCCTCATGTTCGAATATATGTTCGAATATGTCAATTGCACTCCGCGGCCTTCAGAGCGATGTCGGAGCAGTGCTTTAAGGTCGAGGGATGAGCGTAACCCCTCCCGCCGACAGCCCGCGTCCGCAGACCGCGATCGACCGCATCGCCGAACGCTGGGTCGACACTCTCGTCGAGCTCGAGCCCGTTCTCGGCACCTACATCGGCCGCACCGAGGTGAACGACCGCTACGGCGACCTCTCACCCGCGGGCCACGAGGCCCAGATCGCGGCCGTCTCCTCGGTGCTCGCCGAGCTCGCCCGCACCGAGGCCGTCGACGAGGCCGACGAAGTTACCAAGCGTGACCTCGGCAGCGAGCTGCGGCTCACCCTCGCGAGTTCCGACGCCCGGCTGCAGCTGCGCGATCTCAACGTCATCGACTCGCCCTCGCAGAGCATCCGAGAGGTCTTCGACCTCATGCCCACCGCCACCGCCGACGACTGGGCGGTGGTCGCCAAGCGGCTCTCCGCCGTCGAGGAGGCCGTCGACGGCTACATCGTCACCCTGCGCGAAGGCATGCGCGAGCGCATCACGCCGGCCCGCCGCCAGGTGGCCGAGGTGCTCGCGCAGGTGCGCAAGAACTCGGGCCCGGAGAGCTTCTTCGCCGAGTTCGCCGGCGCGGCGTCGACCGCCCCCGGCGAGGGCGAGCTCCCGGCCTCTCTGAAAGCCGCGCTCGAGCGGGGCGCGCAGACCGCATCCGAGGCCTACTCGAAGCTCGCCCAGTTCCTCGAGAACGAGCTCGCCCCCGTCGCCACCGTCGAAGACGCCGTGGGCCGCGAGCACTACGCCCTGCAGTCGCGCCGCTTCCTCGGCGCCGCCATCGACCTCGACGAGACCTACGAGTGGGGCATCGAGGAGCTCGGCCGCATGGTGCGCGAGCAGGAGGCCATCGCCTCCGAGATCCTCCCCGGCGCCTCCGTGCACGAGGCCATCGCCTTCCTCGATGGCGACCCGAGCCGCAAACTGCACGGAACGGATGCGCTCCAGACCTGGATGCAGGCCACCAGCGACCGCGCCGTGGCCGAGCTCGGCGCCACCCACTTCGACATCCCGGCCGAGATCCGCACCCTCGAGTGCATGATCGCCCCCACCCACGAGGGCGGCATCTACTACACCGGCCCCACCGACGACTTCTCCCGCCCCGGCCGCATGTGGTGGTCGGTGCCCGACGGCGTCACCGAGTTCGACACCTGGCGCGAGCTCACCACCGTCTACCACGAGGGCGTTCCCGGCCATCACCTGCAGATCGGCCAAGCCGTCTACAACCGCGCCGAGCTCAACACCTGGCGCCGCCAGCTCGCCGGCTCCTCCGGCCATGCCGAGGGCTGGGCGCTCTACGCCGAGCGCCTGATGGAAGAGCTGGGCTACCTCGACGACCCGGCCGACCGCCTCGGCATGCTCGACGGGCAGCGGATGCGCGCGGCCCGCGTGGTGCTCGACATCGGCGTGCACCTGAAGAAGCCCCGTCTCGACGGCAGCGGGGTGTGGGACGCGGAGTACGCCCTCGACTTCCTGCGCCAGAACGTGAACATGGACGACGCCTTCATCCGCTTCGAGGTGAACCGCTACCTCGGCTGGCCCGGTCAGGCGCCCTCCTACAAGGTGGGGCAGCGCATCTGGGAGGAGATCCGCGACGTCTATCGTGCCCGCGAGAAGGAGGCCTTCTCCTCGAAGGAGTTCCACCGCAAGGCGCTCGCCCTCGGCGGCGTCGGCCTCGACACCCTGCGCTGGGCGCTGCTGAAGTAGCCGTCCGCCTCCGGTAGCCTCGAGAACCATGGCTCCCGCACCGCGTTCTCCCTACGAGCTCACCGTGGGCTCCGGCCTCGACGACCTGCACCCCGTGCTGCGCCGCTACTTCGGGGTCGTCCCGGCGGGCCATCGCGGCCACGGCAGCGGCGTGTTCGAGGTGGTCGGCACCCCGCGGCGGTGGCTCTGGCCGGCACTCCGGGTACTGGCGGCCCAGCAGATCCTGTTCCCGGTCTGGCAGAAGAACGTGCCGTTCACCGTCGTCAACGCCCCGCTCACCGACCGCGACGGCCGCACCGCGGTCGTGGCCGTGCGGCGCTTCCACTTCCTCACGGGGCCCGCGGTGATGGTCGACGCGATCACCGCCGAGAACCCCGGCCCCGACGGCCTCGTCGACCACCTCGGCCTCGGCCGCCGCTTCCGGGTGCGGCTCTCGGCCCGCGTGGTACGGGGCGAGTTCCATCTGCACTCCCGCAGTGTCGAACTGCGGATCGGGCGCCACCACTTCGCGCTGCCTCGGGCCGTCGCGCCGCGTCTCGCTCTGATCGAGCGCTTCGACGACGCCGCCGACGGGGGAGCGGGAGCGCAGCGCGTCACCGTGCACCTCGACGCGCCCCTCCTCGGCCGCCTCTACGAGTACACGGGCACCTTCCACTACGAGCTGAGGCCCGAGACCGCCGCCGGGACCGAGACCGAGCCCGAAGCCACCGAAGCTGCAGCCACCGAGGCTGCAGCCGCAGCCGACGAACCCGCACCTGCAGCGCCCACATCTGCCGAGCCCGAATCCACCGAGCCCGACCCGGCCGGGGACACCCGGCCGTGACGGCTCCAGCACCCCGCCGACGCGTGGTCGTCGCCGGCGCCTCCGGCTTCATCGGCGCCCGTCTCGTCGAGTCCTTCCGCGCCGAGGGCGCCGAGGTGCTGCTCGTCGGCCGCACCGGACCGGATGCGCGCTGGGGCGACCCCGCCTCCCTCGCCCGGGCGGTCGACGGCGCCGACCTGCTGGTCAACCTCGCCGGCAAGAGCGTGAACTGCCGCTACACGGCGGAGAACCGCCGGGAGATCTTCCGCTCCCGGCTCGACACCACCCGCGAACTCCGCGAGGCGGTGGCGGCCGCGGAGCATCCGCCGGCGCTCTGGATCAACTCCTCCACCGCCACCATCTACCGGCACGCCGACGACCGCCCGATGACGGAGTCGGCCGGCGAGATCGGCGAGGGCTTCTCGGTGAACGTCGCGACGAGCTGGGAGGAGGAGTTCTTCCGCGGCGATCTGCCTGCCACCCGCCGGGTGGCGCTCCGCATGGCGATCGTGCTGGGCGACGGCAGCGCGCTCACCCCCCTCGTGATGCTGGCCAGGGCTGGCCTCGGCGGCCCGCAGTTCGACGGCCGCTGGCCGGCCACCCGGGCCCGCCTGGCGGCCGGAACCCGGCACCGCTACCGCCCGCGCAGCCGCGGAGGCCGGCAGAGGTTCAGCTGGATCCATCTCGACGACGTGCTCGGCATCATCCGCTTCCTCGACGCCCACCCCGAGATCGACGGCCCGGTCAACGCCTCCGCACCGACACCCACCGACAACCGCACCTTCATGGCCTCGGTGCGCCGCGCGGCCGGCGCCCGGTTCGGGCTGCCCACCTGGCGCTGGATGCTCGAGCTCGGCTCCGCGGTCATCCGCACCGAGACCGAGCTCGTGCTGAAGAGCCGGTGGGCGCTGCCCGAGCGGCTCGAGGCGGCCGGGTACCGGTTCCTCTTCCACCGGCACGACGACGCCCTCGCCGACATCGTGACGAAACGCGGCCGTCATCGCCCGGTGACGAAGAGCCTCTAGCCTGGCCGCATGATCGTCGACGCCCACGTGCACTTCACCCCGCCCGGCATGCTCGAGACGATCGCCCGCACGCAGGACGAGCCCTACTGGGAGTTCATCATGACTCCCGACGCCAAGAACCAGAGCGAGCAGTCGTTCCTCACCGCCGAGCGGATGATCGCCGACATGGACGCCGCGGGCGTCGACCGGGTGTTCCTCCTCGCCGGCTACCAGCAGAGCGCCCGCGGCTGCCGAGAGGCGAACGACACCGTGCTGGCGCTCGCCTCGGAGTTCCCCGGCCGCATCGTGCCCTTCGTCTCGCTCACCCCGGCGGCGGCCGGCACCCCGGCGGGGCGGGCCATGCTCGACGAGCTCGACCGCTGCCTCGACCGCGGCGCCGCCGGCGTGGGCGAGCTCAACCCCTACGCGCAGGGCTGCGCGCTCGACGGCCCCGAGCTGCGCGCGGTGACGGATGCCTGCACCGAGCGGGGCATCCCGCTCACCGTGCACGTGAGCGAGGAGGTGGGCCGCTTCTACTTCGGCAAGAGCACGCCGCGCCTGGGGGAGTACTACGAGTTCGCCCGCTCGGTGCCCGAGCTCAAGCTCGTTCTCGCGCACTGGGGCGGCGGCCTGTTCTTCTTCGAGATGATGCCGCTCGTGGCCGAGCAGCTGGCGCATGTCTCCTACGACACGGCGGCGTCTCCGTTGCTGTACCCCACGTCATCCGTGTTCCGGGTGGCGGCCGAGACGCTCGCGCCGCACAAGGTGCTCTACGGCAGCGACTACCCGCTGCGGAACGTCCCCGTCACCCCCGAGCATCCCGACTCCTCGTTCGAGCCGTTCCTCGCCCAGATGGCGGCCGACGGGCTCGGCGAGGCCACGCATCCGGGCCTCTACGGCGAGAACGCCCTGCGCCTGATCGACCGCGCCGAGCCGGCCCGGCGGGGAACCACGACGGATGCGGTGCTCGCCGAGGAGGTCGCCGCCAGCCGCGCCCTCGCCGACCGTCTCGAGCTGCCCGTCGACCCCTTCGCCTCCGTGGCGCTGGTGGCCCGCCGATACCCGGCGACGAAGCCGGTGTTCGAACGCTTCGGCATCCCGCACACCAACACGACCGTGCCCGTGTGGGAGCCGATCGTGCAGTCGGCGGCCGCGCGGGGCATCCCCTCGGCGCGTCAGGCGGAGCTGATCGACGAGCTCAACCGGGTCATCGGCAGCTGAGAGCCGGAATGCCGGGAGCCTCCCGGATGTTGCATGAGGAGACCCCGGGAAACGCAGCTTGCCGCGTCCGGCGCCACGAGGCTAGACTAGAGCGTCACTTCTGTGACCAATCATCCGCCTGCCGATCGCGACAGTGCCCATTCAACAGCACGCAGAACCTCGCAACACCCGCGACCGGCCCGAACCATGTCCATAACGGAGCAACCACTACATGACAATCGCAACGACCGAAAAGGCAACCAAGCAGGTCGCCATCAATGACATCGGATCTGCTGAAGACTTTCTCGCCGCGGTCGAAAAGACTCTGAAATTCTTCAACGACGGAGACCTCATCGAAGGCACCGTCGTGAAGATCGACCGCGACGAGGTCCTCCTCGACGTCGGTTACAAGACGGAGGGTGTCATCCCTTCGCGTGAACTCTCCATCAAGCACGATGTCGACCCGACCGAGGTCGTTCAGGTCGGTGACTTGGTCGAGGCCCTCGTCCTCCAGAAGGAAGACAAAGAAGGCCGCCTCATCCTGTCGAAGAAGCGCGCGCAGTACGAGCGTGCGTGGGGCGACGTCGAGAAGATCAAGGACGCCGACGGCGTGGTGACCGGTTCGGTCATCGAGGTCGTCAAGGGTGGCCTCATCGTCGACATCGGACTCCGCGGCTTCCTGCCGGCTTCGCTGATCGAGCTCCGCCGCGTTCGCGACCTGACCCCCTACCTGGGCCAGGAGATCGAGGCGAAGATCCTCGAGCTCGACAAGAACCGCAACAACGTCGTTCTGTCGCGCCGCGCCCTGCTCGAGCAGACGCAGTCCGAGAGCCGCACCACCTTCCTCAACAACCTCCAGAAGGGGCAGGTCCGCAAGGGCGTCGTCTCGTCGATCGTCAACTTCGGTGCGTTCGTGGATCTGGGCGGCGTCGACGGCCTCGTGCACGTCTCCGAGCTGTCCTGGAAGCACATCGAGCACGCCTCCGAGGTCGTCGAGGTGGGCCAGGAGGTCACCGTCGAGATCCTCGAGGTCGACCTCGACCGCGAGCGCGTGTCGCTCTCGCTCAAGGCCACCCAGGAAGACCCGTGGCAGGTGTTCGCCCGTACCCACGCCATCGGCCAGGTCGCGCCCGGAAAGGTCACCAAGCTGGTGCCGTTCGGTGCGTTCGTCCGCGTCGCCGAGGGCATCGAGGGTCTGGTGCACATCTCCGAGCTCTCCGGCAAGCACGTCGAGCTCGCCGAGCAGGTCGTGTCGGTCGGCGACGAGGTCTTCGTCAAGGTCATCGACATCGACCTCGAGCGTCGCCGCATCAGCCTCTCGCTGAAGCAGGCCAACGACGGCGTCGACCCCGAGGGCACCGAGTTCGACCCGGCGCTCTACGGCATGCTCACCGAGTACGACGACCAGGGCAACTACAAGTACCCTGAGGGCTTCGACCCGGAGACCAACGAGTGGAAGGAAGGCTTCGACGCTCAGCGCGAGGCTTGGGAGCAGCAGTACGCTGAGGCCCAGGCTCGCTGGGAGGCGCACAAGAAGCAGGTCGCTGCCTCGGCTGCCGACGCTGCCGCGAGCGACATCCCCTCGGGTGCCTCCTCGTTCTCGAGCGAGTCGACCGGAGCCGGCACCCTCGCCGACGACGAGACCCTCGCCGCCCTGCGCGAGAAGCTCAGCTCGAACTCCTAAGCAGTTCTGCAGCACAGCACAGCGTGAATGGCCGTCCCTTCGGGGGCGGCCATTCGCCGTTCCGGCCGTCAACCGGCCGCGAGGTCGCGCAAAGCGCTCGCCCGGCCACAGTTCAGAGCCGTTCGCGCAACCTCAAGCCCCGCTAGCATGAGCAGGTGTTCGTGATCGCACTCACCGGGGGAATCGCCGCAGGCAAGTCGACGGTGACGAAGCGTCTGCGCGAGCTCGGTGCCGTCACGATCGATGCCGACCAGCTCGCGCGCGAGGCCGTGGAGCCCGGCACCCCGGGGCTGGCCGCGATCCGTGACCGTTTCGGCGCCTCCGTCATCGCACCCGACGGCAGCCTCGACCGGCCGGCACTCGGCGCCATCGTGTTCGCCGACGAAGCCGCACGGCTCGATCTCAACGGCATCACGCATCCGGCCATCGCGGCCCTGCTGAAGCAGCGCCTCGCCGAGACCGCCGCCGCCGACCCGGATGCGGTGGTCGTCTACGACGTGCCCCTCCTGGCCGAGAGCGGCGGGCGCCGCGGCGGCCTGTTCGAGTTCGTGGTGGTGGTGGAGGCCCCCGCCGAGCAGCGGGTCGAGCGCCTGATCGCGCTGCGGGGGATGCCCCGGGACGAGGCCGAGCGGCGCATCGCGTCGCAGGCCTCCGATGCCGAGCGCCGTGCCCTGGCCGACGTCGTGATCGACTCCGGGGGCACCCTCGACGAGACGCTCGCGCAGGTCGACGCGGCCTGGGAGCGCCTTCTCCGGGAAGCGCGGCGGGCATGACCGGCATCGACCTGAACGCCGACCTGGGCGAGTCGTTCGGCGCCTGGCGGCTCGGCGACGACGCCGCCATGCTCGAGCTCGTGACGAGCGCGAACGTGGCCTGCGGCTTCCACGCCGGCGACCCGACCACCCTGCTCGACACCGTGCGGCTCGCGGCGAACCGCGCAGTGGCGGTGGGGGCGCAGGTCTCCTACCCCGATCTGCGGGGGTTCGGGCGGCGGGCCCTGGACATCCCGGCCGCCGATCTCACGGCCGACGTGATCTACCAGATCGGAGCGCTGCAAGGCCTTGCGACTGCCGCCGGCACCCGGGTGCGGTACGTGAAGCCCCACGGCGCCCTCTACAACCGCATCGTGCACGACGACGAACAGGCGGCGGCGGTCGTCGACGCGATCGTGGCGATCGACCCGACGCTCTCCGTGGTCGGGCTCCCCGACTCCGAGTTCGGCCGCATCGCCGAAGCCGAGGGGCTGCGTTTCGTGCCCGAGGCCTTCGCCGACCGCGCCTACCTCGCCGACGGGACCCTCGTGCCCCGCACCCGGCCCGGTGCAGTGCTGCACGACCCGGAGGAGATCGCCGAGCGGATGCTGCGCCTCGCGACCGAGGGGATCCTGACGGCGGTCGACGGCACCGAGATCGCCGTCTCGGCCGAGACCATCTGCGTGCACGGCGACACCGCCGACGCCGTGGCGATCGCCCGCGTACTGCGCCGCCGACTCGAGGCCGCCGGGCTCACGATCGCGGCGTTCTCGGCGCGATGACCATCCTGCCGGTGGGGGAGGCGGCCCTGCTGGCCGAGCTCCCGGACGCGCGGTCGACGCTCGCGCTCTACCGACGTCTACGCGGCGACGCCGGAACCGGCAGCGAGCCGGCCGGCCCGAGCGCGCCCTCCGGTTCCGCCGCGGTCGGCGGGCCCGACGCGCCGGGCCGGCCGGTCGCTGCGCGAGCGAGCTCGGCGGCCGGCGAGCCAGGCGAGTCGGACGGATGGGACGAGCTCGGCACGACACGTGACACGGGTGCGGCGCGGGACGGGATGGTCACTGCTCGAGCGAACCGCCCGGCCGGCTCGCCGGACGGATGGCACGAGCTCGGCACGACACGTGACCCGGGTGCCGCGCGGGACGGGATGGTTGCTGCTCGAGCGCGCAGCACGGCCGGCGAGCCGCACGGCTCGGCGGGACCGGGTGCCACACGCGGCGCAGGCGCGGCGCCGGCCGGGGTGGTGGAGATCGTGCCGGCAGCGCGCACCGTGCTGGTGCAGTTCGATCCGGCGGTGCTCTCGCCGGCGTCCGCCCGGGTGTGGCTCGCGGCGGCGATGTCCTCTCTGCGCCTGGCCGGCACAGGCCCGGAGGTCGGCGCCGCGCGGGCCGGCACGCCCGGTGACGGCGGCCCGCGCCTCGTCGCGCCACCGGCCTCCGAGCCGGCGGCGGAGCCGATCGAGATCGCGGTGCGCTACGACGGCCCCGACCTGGCCGCGGTGGCCGAGCTCACGGGCGCATCCGTCGACGCGGTGATCGCCGCTCACACCGGGCAGCTCTGGACGGCCGCCTTCATCGGCTTCGCCCCCGGATTCGCCTACCTCAGCGGCGAGAACGAGAGCCTGACCGTGCCGCGCCGGGTCACGCCGCGCCCGGTGGTGCACGCCGGCTCGGTCGGCCTCGCCGCCGGGTACTGCGGCATCTACCCGCGTGAGTCTCCTGGGGGCTGGCAGCTCATCGGCACCACCTCGGCAACGCTCTGGGACGCCGCCCTCCCCGACCCGGCACTGCTGGCGCCCGGTGCACGGGTGAGGTTCGTGCGTGTCTGAGTGCAGCGAGGCGGCCCCTACCGCTTCGGCCCCGCGCCATTGGCGCTCCGCACGCCGCAGCGCGGGGGAACGTCGCTCGAGGCAGCGACCCGGGGCTGCCGACGGCCGGGACGGCGGGGACGACGACCGGCACACCGAGGAGCTCTCGCCATGAGCGAGGACGGCCGCGCCGCGCTCGAGGTGCTCGCCACCGGCCCGCTGGCTCTCCTGCAGGACCTCGGCCGGCCGGGGTTCGCGCACCTCGGCGTCACCGCCTCCGGAGCCGCCGACCGGGGCGCCTTCACCGCGGCGAACCGGCTCGTCGGCAACCCGGCACACGCGGCGGCCATCGAGACGGTGTTCGGCGGGCTCGAGGTGAGGGCTCTCAGGGCGATGCTGGTGGCAGTGACCGGGGCGGCGGCATCCGTGTTCCACGTGCGGCCGGGCCGAGCGCCGGTCGAGCAGCCCAGTGGATGCTCGCTCGCGCTGCTCGCCGGTGACCGTGTGCTGCTCGGCCCGCCCACCACGGGCCTCCGCAACTACCTGGCGGTGCGCGGCGGAATCGGGGTCGATGCGGTTCTCGGCAGCCGCTCCACCGACATCCTGAGCGGCCTCGGACCGCGGCCTCTCGTGCCCGGCGCCCGGCTCCCGCTCGCCGACGAACCCGATTCAGCCCGTGCGTCCGGCGCCCGACTCCTACTCCCGCACGACCCCGAGGCGGCCGGCGACCACCCTACGATGGCCGGGTGGCCCGAGGCCACGGTCATCCCGCCGGCGCTCCCCGGCGAGGGACCGGCCGTGCTGCAGGTGACCCGCGGACCGCGTGACGATTGGTTCGGCGCATCCGGCTGGTCGACACTGCTCGCCACCACCTGGACCGTGGGCGCCGACTCGAACCGCGTCGGCATCCGGCTCGAGACGGCGACCACAGCGACCACGTCGACAGCGGCGATCTCCTGGCTCGACGATGCCCGCGAGCTGCCGAGCGAGGGCATGGTGGCGGGCGCGGTGCAGGTTCCGCCGAGCGGTCAGCCCGTGGTGTTCCACCGTGACCACCCGGTCACGGGCGGCTACCCCGTGATCGGAGTGCTCACCGAGGCTGCCGTCGACCGGGCGGCGCAGCTCCGGCCAGGGGACATGATGCGCTTCCGCGAGCTTTTCGGTTGAAGGATGCAGAAACGGCGGGGACCGACGTCGAATAGGGCGTCAGTCCCCGCCGTTTCTGCATCCGCCAACAGAAGCGCACGGATGCATCTGACGCGTCAGCCGAAGAGCATCGCCGCTTCGTCGTAGCGGTGCTGCGGCACCACCTTGAGCTTGCCGAGGGCCTCCTCGAAGCCGACCGTGACGATCTCGGTGCCGCGCAGCGCCACCATCTGGCCCCAGGCCGACTCGTTCACGATGTCGGAGGCCGCCATGCCCAGGCGCGTGGCGAGAACGCGGTCATAGGCGGTCGGCACGCCACCGCGCTGGATGTGCCCGAGCGTGGTGGCGCGGGTCTCGATGCCGGTGAGCTCCTCGATCATTGGAGCCAGACGCTCGCCGATGCCGCCGAGGCGGGGACGGCCGAAGGCGTCGAGGCCGCGCTCGGAGTGCGCGTCGTCTTCATGGTCGGGCATGAAACCCTCGGCCACGACGACGAGGGGCGCACGACCGCGGTCGGCGGCGCTCTGTACCCAGCGGGCGACCTGGTCCATGCTCGTCTTCTGCTCCGGGATGAGGATGGCGTGCGCGCCCGCGGCCATGCCCGAGTGCAGCGCGATCCAGCCCACGTGCCGGCCCATCACCTCGGCCACCATGCAGCGGCTGTGCGAGTCGCCGGTGGTGCGCAGTCGGTCCATGGCCTCGGTGGCGATCTCCACCGCGGTGTCGAAGCCGAAGGTGTAGTCGGTGGCGTCGAGGTCGTTGTCGACCGTCTTCGGCACGCCCACGATCTTGAGGCCCGCATCCGTCAGTCGCTTCGCAGCCGCGAGGGTTCCTTCTCCGCCGATGGCCATGATGGCGTCGATACCGTTGGCGTCGAGCATCTCCTGGATGCGCTCGGGGCCGCCGTTGCCCTCGAAGGGGTTCGTGCGGGAGGTGCCCAGGATGGTGCCGCCCTGCTTCGCGATGCCGCGCACGTTGCTGCGCTCGAGGGGCAGGATGTCGCCGTTGACGACACCGCGCCAGCCGTCTCGGAAGCCGACGAATTCTTGCCCGTTGATCTCGGTGCCCTTGAGCACCGCGCCCCGGATGACCGCGTTCAGACCCGGGCAGTCGCCGCCGCTGGTCAGGATGCCTATTCTCATGTGTTCTCTGCCTCGAGGTGGTGGTGAGGTGGTGGACGGCGCCGCCGGTCGGCCGGCGATGACGCTGAGAGCGAGCACCGACCCTGATGTCGGCGGCCCTCCCTAAACTTAATGCATGGAACCCACTCGCTCTGTACACCCCTTCGAGGTCATCAGTGAATACACGCCGAGTGGAGACCAACCGGCCGCCATCGCCGAACTCGCGGGCCGCATCAACGCCGGCGAGACCGACGTGGTGCTCCTGGGCGCCACCGGAACAGGCAAGTCGGCCACCACGGCCTGGCTGATCGAGCAGGTGCAGCGGCCCACGCTCGTGCTCGCGCACAACAAGACGCTGGCGGCGCAGCTGGCGAACGAGTTCCGCGAGCTGATGCCCAACAACGCGGTCGAGTACTTCGTGTCCTACTACGACTACTACCAGCCCGAGGCCTACGTGCCCCAGACCGACACCTTCATCGAGAAGGACAGCTCGGTCAACGCCGAGGTGGAGCGGCTGCGGCACTCCACCACGAACTCGCTGCTCTCGCGGCGCGACGTCATCGTGGTGTCGACGGTGTCGTGCATCTACGGCCTCGGTGCGCCCGAGCAGTACCTCAAGGCGATGATCGCCCTCCAGGTGGGGCAGCGCATCGATCGCGACAAGCTGATCCGCCGCTTCGTGTCGATGCAGTACCAGCGCAACGACGTCGACTTCTCGCGCGGCAACTTCCGGGTGCGTGGCGACACCATCGAGATCATCCCGATGTACGAAGAGCTCGCCATCCGCATCGAGATGTTCGGCGACGAGATCGAGGGGCTCTACAGCCTGCATCCGCTCACCGGCGACATCGTGAAGAAGCTCGAGAGCGTCGCCGTCTTCCCCGGTTCGCACTACGTGGCCGACACCGAGGTGATGCACCGCGCCATCGAGACCATCCAGACCGAGCTGCACGACCGCCTGGCCGTGCTCGAGCGCGAGGGCAAGCTCCTCGAGGCGCAACGACTCCGGATGCGCACCACCTTCGACCTCGAGATGATGGAGCAGATCGGCTTCTGCTCCGGCATCGAGAACTACTCGCGGCACATCGACGGGCGCCAGCCGGGGGAGGCCCCGCACTGCCTTCTCGACTTCTTCCCCGACGACTTCCTGGTGGTGATCGACGAGTCGCACGTCACGGTGCCCCAGATCGGCGCCATGTACGAGGGCGACTCCTCGCGCAAGCGCACCCTGGTCGACCACGGCTTCCGCCTGCCGAGCGCCCTCGACAACCGTCCGCTGAAGTGGAACGAGTTCAAAGACCGCGTCGGCCAGACGGTCTACCTCTCGGCGACGCCCGGCCGCTACGAGATGGGCATCGCCGACGGCGTGGTGGAGCAGATCATCCGCCCCACCGGACTCATCGACCCGACGCTCATCGTCAAGCCCTCGAAGGGGCAGATCGACGACCTGCTCGAGGAGATCCGCATCCGCGCGGCGAAAGACGAGCGCGTGCTCGTCACCACGCTCACGAAGAAGATGGCGGAGGAGCTCACCGACTTCCTCACGGAGGCCGGTGTGCGGGTGCGGTATCTGCACTCGGATGTCGACACCCTGCGCCGTGTGGAGCTGCTCACCGAACTGCGCCAGGGCGTCTACGACGTGCTCGTGGGCATCAACCTGCTGCGCGAGGGCCTCGACCTGCCCGAGGTGTCGCTCGTCGCCATCCTCGACGCCGACAAGGAGGGCTTCCTGCGCTCGTCGACCTCGCTCATCCAGACCATCGGGCGCGCGGCGCGCAACGTGTCGGGCGAGGTGCACCTCTACGCCGACAAGATGACCGACTCGATGCGGCTGGCCATCGACGAGACCGACCGTCGGCGCGAGAAGCAGGTCGCCTACAACACGCTGCACGGCATCGACCCGCAGCCGCTGCGCAAGAAGATCGCCGACATCACCGAGGCGCTCGCCCGTGAGGGCGCCGACACCGCCGAGCTGCTGCGCGACCGCTCCGGGCGCGGCAAGAAGAGCCCCACGCCGAACCTCCGCCGCGAGGGAATCGCCGCCGCCGGCGCCAACGACCTCGAGTCGATCATCGCCGACCTCAACGGCCAGATGCTCGAGGCCGCCGCCGAGCTCAAGTTCGAGCTCGCCGGGCGCCTGCGCGACGAGGTCGCCGAGCTCAAGCGCGAGCTCCGCCAGATGGAGAAGGCCGGCCACATCGCCTGAGCACGGCCGCGGTGACCGCCCGAAACGACGGAGGCGTGTGCGCAATTCGGATGCGCACTCCGTCGTTTCCGTCTCAGCCCCGATTCCTCCGTCGTTTCGGGTGTTGGGATGCCGCCGTGAGCGTAATCGGAAGCCGGTGTCGGAGGGTCGACATAGACTTTCGGGGTGTCGATTACGAGCGTAGAAAACGTTGATTCCCTCCCCGTGAAGCCCCTCCACACCGCCGGAAAGCTGAGTGTGCACGGCGCCCGGGTGCACAACCTCCGCGACGTCAGCATCGAGATCCCGCGCGACTCGCTCGTGGTGTTCACCGGCCTCTCCGGCTCGGGCAAGTCGAGCCTCGCCTTCGACACGATCTTCGCCGAGGGCCAGCGCCGTTACGTCGAGAGCCTCAGTGCCTACGCCCGCCAGTTCCTCGGCCAGGTCGACCGCCCTGACGTCGATTTCATCGAGGGCCTGAGCCCCGCGGTCTCGATCGATCAGAAGTCCACCAACCGCAACCCCCGGTCGACCGTCGGCACCATCACCGAGATCTACGACTACATGCGCCTGCTCTGGGCGCGCATCGGCATCGCCCACTGCCCGATCTGCGGCGAGGTCATCGCGGCGCAGACCGTGCAGCAGATCGCCGACCAGCTGATGGAGCTTGAGGCGGGCATCCGCTACCAGATCCTCAGCCCGGTGGTCTCGCAGAAGAAGGGCGAGTTCGTCGACCTCTTCAAGGAGCTCGGCGCGAGCGGCTATTCCCGCGCGATCGTCGACGGTGAGCTGATCCAGCTGAGCGAGCCGCCCACGCTCAAGAAGCAGTACAAGCACGACATCTCGGTGGTCATCGACCGCCTGGTGGCCGGCCCCGACATCCTGGGCCGCCTCACCGACTCGCTCGAGACGGCCCTGCGCCTCACCGACGGCCTGGTGCAGATCAACTTCGTCGACGAGAACGGCCCCGAAGCCTGGCAGACCTTCTCCGAGAAGCTCTCCTGCCCCAACCAGCATCCCATCCAGCTCACCGAGATCGAGCCGCGCACCTTCTCGTTCAACGCCCCGTTCGGCGCCTGCCCCGAGTGCTCCGGCCTCGGCACGCGGATGTCGGTCGACCAAGACCTCTTGCTCGGCGACGAAGACCTCAGCATCAACGAGGGCGTCATCATCCCCTGGACCACGCAGGGCAAGGGCCTCTTCCAGTACTACGAGAAGCTGCTCGACGGCCTCGCCCGCGACCTCGACTTCTCGCTGAACACGCCCTGGAAGAAGCTCAAGCCCGAGGTGCAGGAGGCGATCCTGCGCGGCAACAACTTCGAGGTCAAGGTCAAGTGGAAGAACCGCTACGGCCGTGAGATGAGCTACACCTCGGGCTTCGAGGGCGTGATGCCCTACATCGAGCGCCAGTTCGTGCAGGCCGAGAGCGACTCCCAGCGCGTGCGCTGGAGCGAGTACCTGCGCGAGGTCAACTGCCCCGTCTGCGACGGCAAGCGGCTGAAGCCCGAAGTGCTCGCGGTCACGGTGAACGACCACAGCATCGCGGATGTCTCCGAGCTCAGCCTCGGCGACGCCCAGCAGTTCATGGGAACCCTGACGCTCACCGACCGCGAGGCGATGATCGGTGCGCAGGTACTTCGCGAGATCCGGGCGCGCCTCGACTTCCTCATCGAAGTGGGCCTCAGCTACCTCGACCTGGCCCGCGCGGCCGGATCGCTCTCGGGCGGCGAGGCCCAGCGCATCCGTCTCGCCACCCAGATCGGCTCGGGCCTCACCGGCGTGCTCTACGTGCTCGACGAGCCGTCGATCGGCCTGCACCAGCGCGACAACCGCCGGCTGATCGAGACCCTCGTGAAGCTCAAGAACCTCGGCAACACCCTCATCGTGGTGGAGCACGACGAAGACACCATCCGCACCGCCGACTGGATCGTCGACATCGGTCCGGGTGCCGGCGTCAACGGCGGCACCGTGGTTCACTCGGGCCACTATGAGGAGCTGCTGGCCAACACCGACTCGCTCACCGGCGACTACCTCTCGGGCCGCAAGTCGATCGAGGTGCCGAAGAAGCGACGCGCGATCGACCGCAAGCGGATGGTGACGGTGCTGGGCGCCGAGGCGAACAACCTCAAGAACGTCAACGCCGATTTCCCGCTCGGCGTCTTCACGGCCGTCACGGGTGTGAGCGGTTCGGGCAAGTCGAGCCTGGTCAACGACATCCTGTACCGGGTGCTCGCCAACCAGCTCAACGGCGCCCGCAAGCTCCCCGGCAAGCACAAGAAGGTCACCGGCCTCGAGAACCTCGACAAGGTGGTGCACGTCGACCAGAACCCGATCGGCCGCACCCCGCGCTCGAACCCGGCGACCTACACGGGTGTGTTCGACCGCATCCGCAATCTCTTCGCCGAGACCGCCGAGGCGAAGGCCCGCGGCTACCTGGCCGGCCGGTTCTCGTTCAACGTGAAGGGCGGCCGCTGCGAGGCCTGCTCGGGCGACGGCACGATCAAGATCGAGATGAACTTCCTGCCCGACGTCTACGTGGCCTGTGAGGTGTGCGGCGGAGCGCGGTACAACCGCGACACGCTGAGCATCCACTACAAGGGCAAGAACATCGCCGAGGTGCTCGACATGCCGATCAGCGAGGCGGCCGACTTCTTCGAGCCGATCTCGGCCATCCACCGCTTCCTGAAGACGCTCGTCGAGGTGGGTCTCGGCTACGTGCGACTCGGCCAGAGCGCCACCACGCTCTCCGGCGGCGAGGCGCAGCGCGTCAAGCTCGCCACCGAGCTGCAGCGCCGCTCCAACGGCCGCAGCGTCTACGTGCTCGACGAGCCGACCACGGGTCTGCACTTCGAAGACGTGCGCAAGCTGCTGCTCGTGCTGAACGGCCTGGTCGATAAGGGCAACACCGTGATCGTCATCGAGCACAACCTCGACGTGATCAAGTCGGCCGACTGGCTGATCGATCTCGGCCCTGAGGGCGGCTCGGGCGGCGGCACGATCATCGCGAGCGGCACCCCCGAGAAGCTCGCCACCATCGAGGCGAGCCACACCGGGCACTTCCTTCGTGAGATCCTGCCGGCCCCGGTCAAGCGGCGCTAGCCTGCATTCGACCCGTCGCAAACGGCCCCTCTCCTCTGCGGATGGGGGCCGTTTGCGACTGATCGATGCTTCCCGACGGGCTCGGGCGACTCAGCGCAGGCGAAGCGGCGCGAGCTGGCGGTCGATCTCGGCGACGTCGAGGCCGGCGGATGCGCCGGTGCAGCGAGGGAGCACGGGAGACGGCGAGGCGGAAGCAGCGGCTCCGGCCGACGTCTCCGACGGATCCTGCACGGCATCCAGCCGGACGACCAGCCGCCGCGGCTGGTCGTCGCCGTAGACGTAGGTGACCTCGTCGCCGGGCTCGACGAGTAGTTCGCCGATCTCCACCTCGTTCTCGTCGGCGACGGACTCGTCATCCGGTGCCTCGTCGAGCGGGTCGATGGCCGTGAACACCACCTCGGGGTCCGTCGCCGACGTGAACTCGTGCCGCTCGTCGTTCTCCCAGTCGAACGCGAGCTGGATGGCGAGGTGCAGCCCGCCGAGGTCGGAATCGGCGGCGAGCAGCAGGCGGCGCCAGGAGGCGGGCTCGGAGCCGACCGTGGAGACCTGCACCTCGAGGGCCGTACCGGACGGGTGCGGGTTCTCGTCGTCGAGCAGCCCGAGTTCGTCGGCGATGGTGATGACCGCATCGGCCAGCGCCGCCCGCAACGCCGGAGCGGCCACCGGGCGCACCCCGGACGCTCCCGCGGGAGTCGCGACGAGACCCTCGCGCTCCAGAGTGGCGAGCATCCGGGCGGTCGGGGCGTCTGCCGCGGCAGCCTCCTCGGGCGAGACGCCCGCCGCCGTGTCGAGCATCCGGACGATCTCCTCCGTGGAGGCGCCCGGCAGGAGGCCGGGCGACGCCGCGACGCTGAGCACGCCGAGGACACGTTCGAGCGTCAGCGCGCCGGGCACGGAGAGCGGGTCGGCATCGTCGAGCAGCCCGCGCAACCGCACGATGAGCTGGTCGGCGCTGCGCAACGGGGCGGCGAGAGCACCGAGGGCCGCGCGCTCCTGGGCGGGCGGCACGTCGGCCACGTCGTCGAGGGCGTCGATGAGGAACAGCAGCAGCCCGGTGCTCACCTCGTAGGCCACCTCCAGGAACTCGGCGCTCGCGTCGATCTGCGCGTCGCCGGCCTGCCAGGCGCCGGTGTCGACCGCGAAGTCGAGGTAGTGCTCGAGGGTCTCGATCACCTCGGGCAGCCGCGCCGCGAGCTCGGGCTCGGCCTCGACCGCGCCCAGCAGCGACTCGAGCACCGGCACCGCGGGCTGACGGAGCCGCCCGGCGCTGAGCGCGAACAGCCGCTTGAGCAGAGCCGACACCTCGGCGGCCGGCGGATGCGCGTGTCCGCCCTCGGCCGCGTGCCGGGTGTACCACCGCTCGAACGCCAGCAGCGTCGCGGTGACCGCCGCTCCCGAACCGGACCCCGCCGCCGGCCCCGCCCCGTGCATCCTGCCCGGCTTCTTGTCCCTCGCACCCATCGCACTGCTCCTTCTCGAACGCCGTCCGCTCAGCGCGCACCGCTTCTCGATCGTAGAGGCACCCGGTGTCGGCGCCGGATGCGAGAATTGAGGAGACATGGCAGACACGCTTTCCTATCGCCCGAAGGCCGGGGAGATCCCCACGCAACCGGGCGTCTACCGCTTCAAGGACGCCTCCGGGCGCGTGCTCTACGTGGGCAAGGCGAAGAACCTCCGGGCGCGCCTCAGCAACTACTTCGCGCCCTTGCGCAGCCTGCACGAGCGCACCCGCCGGATGGTCACCTCCGCGGCCGGCGTGGAGTGGACGGTCGTCGCCTCCGACGTGGAGTCGCTGCAGCTCGAGTACACCTGGATCAAAGAGTTCAACCCGCCGTTCAACGTCAAGTTCCGCGACGACAAGACCTATCCCTTCCTCGCGATCACCCTCGGCGACGAGGCACCGCGGGTGATGGTGACACGCAACCACCGCATCAAGGGGGCCCGGTACTTCGGTCCGTACCCGAAGATCTGGGCGGTGAAGGACACCATCGACCTGATGATCAAGGCCTTCCCCATCCGCACCTGCTCCGACTCGAGCTACAAGCACGCCATACAGACCGGGCGGCCGTGCTTCCCCGGCCAGATCGGGCGCTGCGGCGGCCCGTGCTCCGGCCGGGTCACGATCGAGGAGCACCGGGCGATCGTCGACGACTTCGTGGCCTTCATGGCGGGCGGCGACAAGCGCTTCGTGACCGCGGCGACGAAGCGGATGCGCGCGGCCGCCGAGAGACAGGACTACGAGTCCGCCGCGCGGTACCGCGACCAGCTGCAGGCGCTCGAGGCCGTGCTGGCCAAGAGCGCGGTGGTGCTGCGCGACGGGGTCGACGCCGACCTCTTCGCCATCGAGCACGACGAGCTGGCCGCATCCGTTCAGCAGTTCATCGTGCGCGGCGGGCGCATCCGGGGGGAGCGCAGCTGGACGGTCGACAAGGAGATCGACGTCGACACCGGCGAACTCGTCGACTCGATCCTGCAGACGGCCTACGACGGCGAGGTGCCTCCGCGCGAGATCATCGTGCCCGCCCTGCCCGACGACGCCGACGAGCTCGAGACCTGGCTGGGGGAGCGGCGCCCCAAGCGCGACGGCTCCGCGGGAAAAGTGAGCCTGCACACCGCCCAGCGTGGCGAGAAGGCGGCGCTCATGCAGACGGCGACGATGAACGCCAAGAACAACCTCATGCTCTACAAGACCCGGCGCTCCTCCGACTTCGTCGCCCGCTCGCAGGCGCTCACCGACATCCAGGAGGCGCTCGGCATGACCGATGCGCCGCTGCGCATGGAGTGCTACGACGTCTCGCACCTGCAGGGCACCAACATCGTGGCCTCGATGGTGGTCTTCGAAGACGGGCTGGCCCGCAAAGACCAGTACCGCCGCTTCTCGATCGCCGACTCCACCGACGACACCGAGTCGATCTACCAGGTCATCACCCGTCGCCTCGCCTACCTCAAGCAGGAGCCTGACGACCTCGACGACCAGGTGCTGCAGAGCGGCGAGGGCCCCGTCGAGCCCACCAAACGCAAGAAGTTCTCCTACCCCCCGAACCTGCTCATCGTCGACGGCGGCCAGCCGCAGGTGAACGCGGCGGCCCGGGCGCTCGAGGAGTCGGGCGTGCAGGGCATCTTCCTCGCCGGCATCGCCAAGCGCCTCGAGGAGGTGTGGCTCCCCGACACCGACTACCCGGTCATCCTGCCGCGTGGCAGCGAGGCGCTCTTCATGATCCAGCGCATCCGCGACGAAGCCCACCGCTTCGCCATCACCCATCAGCGCAACCGGCGCAAGCGCGACATCGGTTCGGTGCTCACCGAGGTTCCGGGTCTCGGTCCGTCGCGGGTGCGCGAGCTGCTGCGTCACTTCGGTTCGGTGGCCGAGCTGAAGAAGGCGGATGCCGCCGCGATCGCCGAGGTGAAGGGCATCGGGCCGGTGCTGGCCGAGTCCATCCACACCGTGCTGAGCCAGTGATCGGGTGCGCAGCCGCCCCGGCGGCCGAAGCCACTCGATAGGCTAGAAGAACCTCCCGATCTCGAAGCGAAAGCGCACGATGGCCCCCGACACGACCCAGCAGCAGGAAGTCCTGATCGTCACGGGCATGTCCGGAGCCGGGCGGTCGACCGTCGCGAACGCGCTCGAAGACCTGGGCTGGTACGTGGTCGACAACCTGCCGCCGCAGATGCTGCGCCCTCTCGTCGACCTCGCCGAGCGCGCCGGCTCGACGCTCCCGCGCATCGCCGCGGTGGTGGATGTGCGCGGCCGCGACTTCTTCTCCGACCTGCAGGAGATCCTGCAGGCGCTCCGGGGCGGCATCCAGTTGCGCGTCGTCTTCCTCGAGGCCACCGACCAGGCGCTCGTGCGCCGCTTCGAGCAGGTGCGGCGCCCGCATCCGCTGCAGGGCAACGGCACCCTGCTCGACGGGATCGGTGCCGAGCGGTCGCGCCTGAGCCCCATCCGCGAGTCGGCCGACATCATCATCGACACCTCCGATCTCAACATCCACCAGCTCGCCACGGTGGTGCAGGAGCGCTTCTCCAGCGTCGACACCGCCGGCGTGCAGGTGACCGTGATGAGCTTCGGCTTCAAATACGGCGCCCCCACCGACGCCGACGGCATCGCCGACGCCCGTTTCCTCCCGAACCCGTTCTGGGTGCCGGAGCTGCGGGCGCACACCGGTCTCGACGCCGACGTGGCAGAATACGTACTCGGCCAGCCGGGAGCGCGCGACTTCGTCGAGGCCTACGCGAAGGCTCTCGAACCCGTTCTCGCCGGCTACCAGCGCGAGAACAAGAGGCACGCGACGATCGCCATCGGATGCACGGGAGGCAAGCACCGTTCGGTCGCGATCGCCCGTGAACTGGCCGAGAAGATCGCCGAATTCCCTGGCGTCGTCGTCAACGTCAAGCATCGCGACCTCGGTCGCGAATGACGACACAGCCGGTGGGCGGCGGCGAGGCCGCCTCCACCGGTGAACCGCACGTGCACCACCGATCAGTAGTAGAAGAAGGTTTCCATCTTGGCTCTCACCGCCGACGTCAAAGACGAACTGGCCCATGTCGTGGTCAGCAAGACCACCGTGCGGGCCGCTGAGCTCGCGACGGTGCTCCGGTTCGCGGGCGGGCTGCATCTCATCTCCTCGCGCATCGCGATCGAGGCCGAGCTCGACACCCCCGACATCGTGAAGCGCGTGCTGCGCGACCTCGCGGAGCTCTACGGCGTGAAGGGCGACGTGTCGGGAATCGCTCCCTCCGGCGTTCGCCGTGAGGGCTACTACCTCGTGCGCGTGCTCGACGGGGGAGAGACCCTCGCCCGTCAGACTGGGCTGCTGGATGCGCGCCGCCGGCCCATCCGGGGCCTCCCGAACCGCCTCACCACCGGCGGGCGCGACGAGCTCGCCGCGGTCTGGCGCGGGGCCTTCCTCGCGAGCGGATCACTGACCGACCCCGGCCGCTCCGCCGCGCTCGAGGTCACCGCCCCGGGCAACGAGGCCGCCATGGCCCTCGTCGGCGCGGCCTCGCGCCTCGGCATCGCCACAAAGGCGCGGGAGGTGCGCGGGGTGCACCGTGTGGTCATCCGCGACGGCGAGGCCATCGCCCAGATGCTCGCCGTGATGGGCGCCCCGAACACCGTGAAGAAGTGGGAGGAGATGCGCCAGCGCCGCGAGGTGCGCGCCACGGCCAACCGCCTCGTGAACTTCGACGACGCGAACCTGCGCCGCTCCGCGCAGGCCGCGGTCGCCGCGTGCGCGCGCGTCGAGCGCGCCATGGAGATCCTCGGCGACGACATCCCCGACCACCTGAAGTACGCCGGCGAGCTGCGTCTGGCACACCGCGACTCGAGCCTCGACGAGCTCGGCCACCATGCCGACCCGCCGATGACGAAGGACGCGATCGCCGGCCGCATCCGCCGTCTTCTCGCGATGGCCGACAAGCAGGCTGTCGATCTCGGCATCCCCGGCACCGAGGCGAACCTCCCGCCCGATCTCGACGACTGACGCCGGTTGACGCCGGGAGCATGGACCTTCGCGGGCGCAGCTAGTAGAAATGACTCCACCGGAAGACGGGGGTGAGGTCGTGGGGCGAATCGACGATACCCGTGATCGCGAGCGGCCGAGGCCATCGGGCGATTCCACGAGGTCGGCTGCGGTGGCCAGAGCCGCCGATTCCCTCGCCCGCGGTATCGGCGTGTTCGTGGTCGGTGCCCCCGGCGCCGGTCGCACCTGGTTCGTGCAGCAGGTGCTTGCGGCGGCCGCGCCCGGGACCCGCGAGCGCGTGTGGGTCGGTGACGACGTGCACCGCCTCGACGCCGAGCAGGCGGAGCGACTCGCCGCGGCCGTGCAGGCCGGCCGCATTGTGCCCTTGGCCACGGCCTGGTCGCGGTCCACTCTCGACGATTCCCTCGAGCGGCTGTGCCGCGACGGCGTGGTCGAACGCATCGAACTGGAGCCCGCTTCGGCGATGGTGATGCTCCGCGTCGTCGAGGAGGCACTGGGGGCACGTCTGGATCCGCGCTCGGTGCCGGCCTTCGTACCGCGCCGCGCGGGAGGTGACCTCGTCGTGCTGCGCGCCGCCGCCCTCGAGATTCTGGCCAGCGGCGCCCTCGGCGACGAGGACGAGCGCCTCTTGCTGACCGAGGGCATTCCTCCTCGCGACGGACTGCGCCGTCTCGTCCACGCGCGCCTCGCCTCGTTCACCGACGTCACCCCGCAGGTCGAGACGGTGCTCGACGTGCTCTCCCTCGCGCCCGAGCTGAGTGCGACCGACCTGATCGGCGTCGTCGGCGGCGAGGGGATCGAGCGCGTCGTGGAGCGCCTCGAAGACGATCACGTCGTCGAGGTGCTGGACGACCACGCCGGACCGCGCGTGCGCATCCGCGATGCGGTGATCGAACTCGTGCTGCCCTACACGATCGGGCGCCTGCGGCACCGCCGTCTGACACTCGCGGTCGTCGACGTTCTCGGCGCGTTCGACCCCGACGAACTCGGCAGCGCCCGGATCACGGCCCTGGCACGCTATGCGCTGCCGCTCGGCCGGCCGGTCAGTCCTCGGGTACTGCTGCTCGCATCCGTCGCTGCATTCGAACATTCACAGGTCGATCTCGCCCTCCAGCTCGCCTTCGCCGCCGACGCCCAGGGCGGTGGCTTCGACGCGCAGGTCGCCCTCGCGGCCGCAGAGTGGCGCCTGGGACGGCCCGCGCGGGCCCTTGAGCGTCTGGATGCCGTGCGCGACGGCGTGCAGGACGAGGCGGACAAGAAGAGTGCGCTCGACACGATCCGGCAGGTGATCCTGTCCACCTCGGACGATCCGGCTTTCGGCTGGGACCGACCGACGGGCTCGACGCCGGATGCTGCCGGTCTCGACCCCGCGTCGCTCCGGGAGTTCGAGTCGACACGCGAGACGATCGTGCCGGACTCGGCGTCGGAGGCGACGGATGCCGCGCGCCTGCAGGAGGTGATGGAGGGCGAGCGGCTCCGGCAGGCCGCCGAGAACGCCGCACTGCGGGGCGACCTGCGCCAGTGCCATGCCTTCCTCGACGCGGCCGAGAGCATCCTCACCGCGGTGCATGCCGACACCTTCGTGGTGCGGCTGAGCCGCGCGTTCGCCGACGGCCTGGACGGGGAGATGGAGAGCACTCTCCCGGTGATCACCGCCCTCCGCGACGACGCGGCCGCATCCGGCCACGGTGTCCACCAAGCCCTGGCGACCTGGATCCTGGGTCACCGGCTGCTGTACTCCGGGCGCGCCGCTCGAGCCCTGGCCGAGCTCACCGCCGCACAGGAACTGATGGTGCGGCTCGGGATGGACATCGGTACCGGTCTGACGCGCGCCGAACAGGCCATCGCGCTCGCGCAGCTGGGGGCGCTCGACGACGCCGAAGACGCCCTTCGCACACCCGGTGGAGCGACCGGGCATCCCTTCGTCGTCGGGCCCTCAGAGCATCAGGCCCGAGGGTGGATCGCCGCAGCATCGGGCAGCTCCGACGAAGCCGCCGCCTCCTTCATCGCCGGCGCGGAGGCGTACATGGCGCTCGGGCACGTCGGAGCGGGCGTCCTCGCCTGGGTCGAAGCCGCTCGGGCCGGCGCCGCCGTCCAGGTGCGTCCGCGCCTCGAGGCGGCCGCCGTCCTGGCCCAGGGGGAGAACTCCGCAGCGTTGATCGAGTTCGCGCGGGCGCTGACCGGGTTCGAGCGCGCCCGGAATCCGGACGCCACCGCCGCACTGCGACTCTCCGACGATCTGACCACGGCGGCTCGCCGCGTCGCCGCCGCGGGATACCATCTCCACTCAGCCGAGGCGTACTCCCGTGCAGAAGCGCTGCTCACCCGGCTGCGCGACGACCGCGCCGCCGCGGAGGCCGCGCGGCACGTCGAGGAGCAGCTGGCGATCTGCGGGGTCGAGACCTCGCCGTTCGTCGTGGGCCACGTGCGCTCGCTGCTCTCCGACCGGGAGCAGGAGATCGCCGCCCTGGCCGTGCTGGGCAACTCGAACCGGGAGATCGCCGAGGCACTCGTGCTCTCGGTGCGCACCGTCGAGACCCATCTGCAGAGGGTGTACCGGAAACTGGGGGTGCGCGGACGAGCGGAGCTCGCTCAGGCGCTTCCCGGCGGAACCGGGCGGGCCTCCGGCTCCACCCAGATCGCAATAGACTGAAATCGTCACTCATTGCCGCCGCGGTTCTGGTCGGCGGCCTCTAATTCGCGAGGAGATCATCCATGGCTGAGTACACTCTGCCGGAGCTGCCGTACGACTACGCCGCTCTCGAGCCCCACATCTCGGGCAAGATCATGCAGCTGCACCACGACAAGCACCACGCCACCTACGTCGCCGGCGCCAACACCGCCCTCGCCGCCATCCGCGACGCCTCCGACACCGGCAACCTCGCCGCCATCAACAAACTCGAGAAAGACCTCGCCTTCAACCTCGGCGGCCACGTCAACCACTCGATCTTCTGGACCAACCTCACCCCCGACACCCAGACCCCCGAAGGCGAACTCAAAGCCGCCATCGACGACGCCTTCGGCTCCTTCGAGAAGTTCCARGCCGCCTTCACCGCCACAGCACTCGGCGTGCAGGGCTCCGGCTGGGCCGTRCTCGGCTACGACGTCATCGGCGGCAACATCACCGTCTTCCAGCTCTTCGACCAGCAGTCCAACCTCCCCGCCGGCGTCGTGCCCCTGTTCATGCTCGACGTCTGGGAGCACGCCTACTACCTCGACTACCTCAACGTGCGCGCCGACTACATCAAAGCCATCTGGAACATCGCCAACTGGTCCAACGTCGCCACCCGCCTCCAGGCCGCCCGCTCGAACACCACCGGGCTCCTGGTACTGTCATAGCGACGCAGGCGGGACGCGTCGGCGCCTTCGCCGCCGCCCCTCCTTCTCCACCGCTACCCACCACCCCTGCCCACTCGGGCCCCAGCAACAGGAGCAATTCGTGTCTGTAAAGATCGGAATCAACGGTTTCGGCCGCATCGGTCGCAACTTCTTCCGCGCCGCCCTCGCCAAGGGAAGCGACCTCGAGATCGTCGCGGTCAACGACCTCACCGACAACAAGGCGCTGGCTCACCTGCTCAAGTACGACTCGATCACGGGCCGACTCGACGCCAAGGTGGAGCTCGACGGCGACAAGATCGTCGTCAACGGCAAGCCGATCATCGTGCTCGCCGAGCGCAACCCCGCCGACCTCCCCTGGGGCGAGCTGGGCGTCGACATCGTCATCGAGTCGACCGGCCGCTTCACCAAGAGCGACGACGCCCGTGCGCACATCACCGCCGGCGCCAAGAAGGTCATCGTGTCCGCCCCCGCCACGGGCTCGGATGTCGCGACCCTGGTGCTCGGCGTCAACGAGGGCACCTACGACCCCGCCATCCACGACATCATCTCCAACGCCTCCTGCACGACGAACTGCCTCGCGCCGCTCGCCAAGGTGCTGCTCGACAACTTCGGCATCGAGCGCGGCCTGATGACGACGGTGCACGCCTACACCGCAGACCAGAACCTGCAGGACGGCCCGCACAGCGACCTCCGCCGTGCCCGTGCTGCCGCGGTCAACATCATCCCGACCTCCACCGGTGCGGCCAAGGCCCTCGGCCTGGTCATCCCCGAGCTCGTCGGCAAGCTCGACGGCTACGCGCTGCGCGTTCCGGTCCCGACCGGTTCGATCACCGACCTCACCGTCGAGCTGACCAACCCGGCCACGGTCGAGCAGATCAACGAGGCCTACAAGAACGCCGCCGAGGGCGAGCTCAAGGGCATCCTGAGCTACACCGAAGACCCGATCGTGTCGAGCGACATCGTCTCCGACCCGCACTCGTCGATCTTCGACGCCGGCCTCACCAAGGTCATCGGCAACCAGGTCAAGGTCGCCTCGTGGTACGACAACGAGTGGGGCTACTCCAACCGTCTCGTCGACATCACCGAGTACGTCGCCGACAAGCTGTAGCAAACCCTGTGTGACGGGCGGCGGAGCGATCCGCCGCCCGTCCTCTGACTGAAAGCAGTACCGTGACGCTCCGCACACTCGACTCCCTCGGATCGCTCGCCGGCAAGCGCGTCATCGTCCGCTGTGACCTCAACGTTCCTGTCAAGGACGGGGTCATCACCGACGACGGACGCGTGCGAGCCAGCCTCCCCACGCTCAACGCCCTCCTCAACCAGGGCGCCCGTGTCGTGGTGGTCAGCCACCTCGGCCGCCCCGACGGCACCCCCGACACCAAGTACACGCTCGAGCCGGTCGCGCAGCGCCTGAGCGAGCTGCTCGGCAAGCCGGTCGTCTTCGCCCACGACACCGTGGGCCAGGCGGCCCAGGATGCGGTGGCCGGTCTCGAGGACGGCGACATCGCCCTGCTCGAGAACCTCCGCTTCAACGCGGGGGAGACCAGCAAGGACGAGTCGGTGCGCCACGCGTTCGCCGAGCAGCTCGCCGCGTTCGGCGACGCCTTCGTCTCCGACGGTTTCGGCGTCGTGCACCGCAAGCAGGCCAGCGTCTACGACCTCGCCGAGCTGCTGCCGAGCGCCGCCGGTCTTCTCATCCAGACCGAGCTCGAGGTGCTCGACAAGCTCACCGAGAACCCCGAACGCCCCTACACCGTGGTGCTCGGCGGCTCGAAGGTCTCCGACAAGCTCGGGGTCATCGGCCACCTGCTGCCGCGCGTGAACACGCTGCTCATCGGCGGCGGCATGCTCTTCACCTTCCTCAAGGCCCAGGGCCACGAGGTGGGCTCGAGCCTGCTCGAAGAGGACCAGCTCGACACGGTGCGCGGCTACCTGGCCAAGGCCGAGGAGCTCGGCGTCACCATCGTGCTCCCCACCGACGTCGTGGTCGCCTCGAGGTTCGGCGCCGACGCGGAGATCGCCACGACGGCGGCCGACTCCATCGAGGACACGCCGTTCGGCGCATCCGGGCTCGGCCTCGACATCGGACCGGAGACCGCGGCGGCCTTCGCACAGATCATCGCCGCCTCGAAGACCGTGTTCTGGAACGGCCCGATGGGCGTGTTCGAACTCGCCCCCTTCGCCGCCGGCACCAAAGCCGTGGCCGAAGCCCTCACGAAGGTCGACGGCCTCGGCGTCGTCGGCGGCGGCGACTCCGCAGCGGCCGTCCGCGCCCTCGGTTTCACCGATGACCAGTTCGGTCACATCTCAACCGGAGGCGGTGCCAGTCTCGAATTCCTCGAGGGCAAGCGTCTCCCCGGCCTGGAGGTCCTCGGATGGTCCTGAATCGCACCCCGCTCATCGCGGGAAACTGGAAGATGAACCTCGATCACCTGCAGGCGATCGCGTTCGTGCAGAAGCTGGCCTGGAGCCTCACCGACGCCAAGCACAATTTCTCCGACGTGGAGGTGGCGGTCTTCCCGCCGTTCACCGACATCCGTTCGGTGCAGACCCTGGTCGCGGCCGACAAGCTGGAGATCGCCTACGGCGGGCAGGATGTCTCGCAGCACGACTCCGGCGCCTACACCGGCGAGATCTCGGGCCAGTTCCTCGCCCAGCTCGACGCGAAGTACGTCATCATCGGTCACTCCGAGCGGCGCACGCTGCACGGCGAGACCGACGAGATCGTCGGCGCCAAGACCAAGGCCGCCATCAAGCACGGCATCGTGCCCATCATCTGCGTGGGCGAGACCGCCGAGGACCTCGAGACGCACGGCCCGAGCGCGGTGCCCGTGGCCCAGTTGAAGGTGGCGCTCGAGGGGCTCAAGGCCGACGCCGACATCGTCGTGGCCTACGAGCCCGTGTGGGCCATCGGCTCCGGCCAGGCAGCGACGCCCGAGCAGGCCGAGACGGTGTGCGCCGCACTCCGCGCCGTGGTGGCCGAGAGCCTGAGTGCCGACGCGGCGGCCGCCACGCGCATCCTGTACGGCGGTTCCGTGAAGTCCGGCAACATCGCCGGCTTCATGCGCGAACCGAACGTCGACGGTGCTCTCGTGGGCGGGGCGAGCCTCGACATCGCGGAGTTCGCCGCCATCGTGCGATACCAGAAGCATGTCGGAGTCTGAACCGCAGGTTATACTTACCTGTGGTCACGGGGGAGCGACCCGGCTCTCCCGCGTGTGAAAGGCAAGCAGTGCAAATCCTTCAGGTCGTCCTCAATGTGGTTCTCGGCATCACGAGCCTCTTGTTGACTCTCCTCATCCTGCTCCACAAGGGGCGCGGCGGCGGTCTTTCCGACATGTTCGGCGGCGGCGTCACCTCCAACCTCGGCGCCTCGGGCGTCGCGGAACGCAACCTCAACCGCATCACGGTGATCCTCGGCCTGATCTGGGTGGGCAGCATCATCGTCCTCGGTCTACTGACGAAATTCGGAGTCTGAACTATGGCATCAGGAGGAAGTGCGATCCGCGGATCGCGCGTCGGCGCCGGCCCCATGGGCGAGCAGGATCGCGGTTTCCACGCGGAACGCATCCAGGTCTCGTACTGGGATGCGCTCGGCAACGAGACGGTGCGCTATTTCGCGGCGAACCTGCCCGACGAAGAGATCCCCGAGACGATCGACTGCCCCGCTTCGGGTCTGCCGGCCGGTCGCGACAAGGCGAATCCGCCGTCGGTGGCCAAGCTCGAGCCCTACAAGACGCACCTCGCCTACGTGAAGGAGCGCCGCACCGAGCAGGAGGCGGAGCAGCTTCTCGAAGACGCACTCCAGCAGCTCCGTGAGCGCCGGGGCACCGTCTCGTCCTGAGCCCAGCTCTTCGCTCTGATCACCCTTCTTCGCTGAAGACCGAAAGGGGAGGCCGCACGATGACGTGCGGCCTCCCCTTTCGGCGTTCCGGCTAGTACGACGGTGCGATGAGCGACTCCGGCACCTCGGCGGCCGCCTCGCGGTCGACGAAAAAGACCGTGCGCTTGCGGCCCTGAGCGCCCGCCACCGGCACCTCGTCGATGCTCGCGCCCGCGAGGGCGAGGCCGATGGCCGAGGCTTTGTCGGCCCCGGCGAGCACCATCCAGATGCGGTCGGCCGATTGGATGACCGGCAGTGTGAGGCTGAGCCGCTCCGGCGGAGGCTTCGGCGAGTTGCGCACCGGCACCACCGTCTTGTCGGTGATGCGGATCTCGTCGTGCCCCGGGAACAACGAGGCGATGTGCCCGTCGGGGCCCACGCCGAGGAACATGATGTCGAACCGCGGATACTCCGCTCCCTCGGGTGCCGCCTCGGCGAGCTCGCGCGCGTAGATCGCGGCGGCCTCGTCGAGGTCGGACACCTCGTCGGACGCGGGGAAGGCGTGCACCTTCGCCGGGTCGACCGGGATGTGGTCCAGCAGGGCCTCGCGGGCCTGCAGGTCGTTGCGGTCGGCATCCTGCTTCGGAACGAACCGCTCGTCGCCCCACCAGAAGTGGATGCGCGACCAGTCGATCGAGTGGGAAGCCGCCGACGAACGGATCGCCGCGAGCACCGCGCTGCCCATCGTCCCACCGGTCAGGACGATCGTGGCCTCGTCGAACTCGTCGAGGATGTCGATCACCTTGGTGATGAAACGGGCAGCCACGGAGCCGGCAAGGGACTCCTTGTCCGGGTGGACGAGGACTCGGCGATCAGTTGTCATAGGGCACACCTTCACACGCTCGATCCGGGCGCGCGACGGCGCTCGGATCCATGAATTCAGACCGCGTCGCGAACGCTGCCTTCGTTCGTCTCCAGCAACTCGACCAGGCCTTGGGAGATGACTTCACCATACAGGTCATCCGGGTCGAGTCGACGCAGCTCCTCGGCCAGGCAGTCGCGCAGGTTGCGGCGCGGCAGCGACAGGTCGTGGGTTGGCTGGTTGGGCTGGCTGAGGCGTGCCACGTTCGGCACCTCGCGAACCAGCTCGATCGGCCCGCTGTCGCGAGACAGGATGACGCCGTGGATGCCGCTCGAGCCCGTCGCGCGGGAGAGCAGGCCGTACTTCACCGGCACCTCCAGCTGGTGGCGCAGCCAGGCAGCCAGCAGCAGCGTCGAGGGGGAGTCGGATGCGCCCGACACCTCGATCGCCGTCACAGGCTCGTAGGGCGGCTGGTCGAGCACCGCGGCGAGCTGCGCACGCCAGAGCGTGAGCCGCGTCCAGGCGAAGTCGGTGTCGCCCGGGGCATACGTCTTCGAGCGGCGCAGCAGCGCCTCGTAGGGGTTCGCCTGGTTCGAGGAGTCGGTGATGCGACGGGTCGCGATGCGGCCGAGGCTCGAGGTGGAGACGTTCTCGGGCGCGACGCCCGGCCACCAGACCACGACGGGGGCATCCGACAGCAGGAGCCCGGTGACGAGTCCCTCCTGGTCGCTGGCCGCGGCGCCATAGGCGCGCAGCACGATGACCTCGCTCGCGCCGGCGTCGCCGCCCACGCGGATCTGAGCGTCGAGGCGAGCGCCCCGACCCGTGCTCAGGCCGTCGTTCTCCTGGTCGGTCGAGACCACGATGACGCGCATCGGGTGCTCGCGCGAGGCGTCGTTCGCCGCCTCGATGGCATCCTCTTCCTCACCGAGGGAGGTGACGATGACGAGGGTGAGCACACGGCCCAGGGCGACCGCGCCGCCCTCCTCACGGATCTTCACGAGAGATTTCGAGATCTTGCTCGTGGTGGTGTCCGGCAGATCGACGATCACGGGCGTCTCCAAGTTCTTCCGTCGCGGGCCAGCAGTTCGTCAGCCGAGTCCGGCCCCCAGGTTCCGGGGCGGTACTGCTCGGGCTGGCCGAGGGTGGTCCAGTATTCTTCGATCGGGTCGAGGATCTTCCAGGAGAGCTCGACCTCCTTCTGCCGGGGGAACAGCGGCGGGTCGCCGAGCAGCACGTCGAGGATGAGCCGCTCATAGGCCTCGGGGCTGGCCTCGGTGAACGCGTGGCCGTAGCCGAAGTCCATCGTCACATCGCGCACCTGCACGCCGGCGCCGGGAACCTTCGACCCGAAGCGGATCGTCACGCCCTCGTCGGGCTGCACCCGGATCACCAGGGCGTTCTGCCCGAGCTCCGAGGTCTGGCTCTCCGCGAACAGGTACTGCGGTGCGCGCTTGAACACGACGGCGATCTCGGTCACGCGGCGGCCGAGGCGCTTTCCGGCACGAAGGTAGAAGGGCACGCCCGCCCAGCGGCGGGTGCCGATGTCGAGCTTCACCGCGGCATAGGTCTCGGTGGTCGACTGCGGGTTCATGCCGTCTTCCTCGAGGAAGCCGAGCACCTTCTCGCCGCCCTGCCAGCCGCCCGCATACTGACCGCGCGCGGTCACCGTGCTGAGGTCGGCGGGCAGCTTGACCGCTGCGAGAACCTTCTCCTTCTCGGCGCGCAGGTCGGCGGCGTCGAAGGAGATCGGCTCCTCCATGGCGGTGAGCGCCAGGAGCTGGAGCAGGTGGTTCTGGATGACGTCGCGCGCCGCACCGATGCCGTCGTAGTAGCCGGCCCGGCCACCCACGCCGATGTCCTCGGCCATCGTGATCTGCACGTGGTCGACGTAGTTCGCGTTCCAGATGGGTTCGTACAGCTGGTTGGCGAAGCGGAGCGCCAGGATGTTCTGGACCGTCTCCTTGCCGAGGTAGTGGTCGATGCGGAACACCGAGTCGGGCGGGAACACCGATTCGACGACCTCGTTCAGCTCGATCGCCGTCTTGAGGTCGCTGCCGAAGGGCTTCTCGATGACGACACGGCGCCACCGGTCGTCTTTCTGGTCGGCGAGGCCCGAGCGGCGGAGCTGCTCCGTGACGAGCGGGAACGCCTTCGGCGGGATCGACAGGTAGAACGCGTAGTTCCCCATCGTTCCGCGCTCCCGGTCGAGCTCGTCGATCGTGTCCTTCAGCTGCTCGAAGGCCTTCTCGTCGTCGAACTCGCCCGACACGAATCGGATGCCCTCGGAGAGCTGGCGCCACACGTCCTCGTCGAACGGGGTGCGCGAGTGCTCCTTGACCGAGTCGTGCACGACCCGCTCGAAGTCCTGGTCCTCCCAGTCGCGGCGGGCGAAGCCGACGAGCGAGAACCCAGGCGGAAGCAGCCCTCGGCTGGCGAGGTCGTAGACGGCGGGCATCAGCTTCTTGCGCGACAGGTCACCGGTGACGCCGAAGATCACGAGGCCGCTGGGGCCTGCGATCCGGTTCAGCCGGCGGTCCGTCGGAAGCCGAAGCGGGTTGTACTCCGGTGTTATCTCCACGGGAGGCATTGAACTCCTTGTTTCAGTAGCTCAGCGCAGCGCGCTGAGAAGGCCCGGCACGGCGGAGACGCCGCTGAGGTTCAGGCGCAGCACGGGACGCCCGTGCTGTTCGAGAACCGTGGCGTCGCCGGCCGCTTGAGCTTGGATGAGCTGGCCGAAGGTGAACGGTCGATCGGGGATCTCGAGATCGGCGGATGCGTCGGCCGTGATCTGCAGGAACACCCCGTTCGCCGGGCCGCCCTTGTGGTACTGGCCCGTCGAGTGCAGGAACCGCGGCCCCCAGCCGAAGGTCACCGGCCGGCCGGAGCGCGCCGCGAGACGATCGCGGAACTCGGCGAGGCCGGAGAACTCCAGGCGGTCGACGTAGGCCATGATCGCCAGGTAGCCGTCGGAGGGCAGCGTGGCGAGGAGGGCGTCGACGGCACCGGTGAGGGTGTCGGTGCCGGCCACGACGGCGGCGGTGCCCCGCACCTCGACGCCCTCGGCCACGAAGGCCGGCGTCTCGGGGGAGGGGCGGTCGTCGAGCAGGCCGCGCGCGGCGGCCTTGGCCGACTCCACGTCGGGCTGGTCGAAGGGGTTGATGCCCAGAAGGCGCCCGGCGACCGCGACCGCGTACTCCCAGGTGAGGAGCATCGCGCCGAGAGAGCCGCTGATCAGCACCTCGCCCGGGTGCTTCTCGCGCAGGTGGAAGGCCCCGGCGTTGTCGACGAGCCGCACGATCTGCAGGTCGGGCAGACCCGCCGTGATCTCGGGGGAGTCGACCTCGAGCACGACCGGGAGCAGGCCCTTGCCGTCTTTGCCCGTCGATTCCGCGATGAGCTGTTCGGCCCAGTCGGCGAAGCCCACGATGTGCGTCCCGTCGGCCACGATCCCGGTCTTGTCGCGCAGCGGCGAGGTTCCGGCGAGGGCGGCGCCGAGGATGAGACCGAAGTTCTCGTCCCCGTCCTCGGCGAGGTTCAGCGAGATCGCCTCGGCCTCGTCGAGCAGTTCGCCGATGTCCGCGCCAGCGAGCCCCGACGGCACCAGGCCGAAAGCGGTGAGAGCCGAGTAGCGGCCTCCCACCTCGGGGTCGGCGAGGAAGGTGCGGTAGCCCGCATCCGTCGCCAGCTGCTCGAGCGGGGAGCCCGGGTCGGTCACGATCACGATGCGCGTCGCCGGGTCGATGCCCTCCGCGCGGAACGCGGCTTCGTAGGCGCGACGCTGGCTGTCGGTCTCGAGCGTTCCTCCCGACTTCGACGAGGCCACCAGCACGGTGCTCTCGAGTCGGTCGGCGAGGGCGGCGGCGATCTGCTCCGGCGCCGTCGAGTCGAGGATCGTGAGCTCGACGCCGGCCGTGCGGGTGATCACTTCGGGAGCGAGCGAGGAGCCGCCCATCCCGGCGAGGACGACGTGATCGACACCGGCTTCGAGGAGCTCGGCGCGGAGCGCCTCGACCTCGGCCACGAGTGGGCGCGAGACCGAGACGGCTTCCGTCCAGCCGAGACGCTTGGCCGCCTCCGGCTCGGCCGCCGCACCCCAGAGGGAGGGGTTCTCGGCGGTGATGCCGGATGCCACGAGATCGGCGACCAGCTGCGGAACGTGCGTCTCGACAGCCTTCTTCGCGTCACCCGAGGTGTGGATGGCGATCGTCATTTGGCAGCCTCGAGAGCGGCGGTCACCGTCTCGAGCAGCTCGTTCCACGAGACGATGAACTTCTCCACGCCCTCCTGCTCGAGGAGCTCGGTGACCTCGGCGTAGGAGATGCCGAGGGCGCCGATGGCGTCGAGCACCTTGTTGGCCTCCGCGTAGCTTCCGGCGATCGTGTTGCCGGTGATCACGCCGTGGTCGAAGGTCGCGTCGAGTGTCTTCTCGGGCATGGTGTTGACGACCTCGGGGGCAGCCAGCTCCACCACGTAGGTGGTGTCGGGCACGGCGGGGTCCTTCACACCGGTGGAGGCCCAGAGCGGGCGCTGCTTGTTGGCGCCGGCGCCCAGCAGGTAGCTGGCGCGCTCGGTGGCGAAGGCCTGCTCGTAGACCTCGTAGGCGAGCTGGGCGTTCGCGACGCCGGCCTTGCTCTTGAGGGCGAGGGCCTCGTCGGTGCCGATGGCCACCAGGCGCTTGTCGATCTCCGTGTCGACGCGCGACACGAAGAACGAGGCGACGGAGTGGATCTTCGACAGGTCGAGGCCGGCTTCCTTGGCCTTCTCGAGACCGGCGAGGTAGGCGTTGATGACGTCGCGGTAGCGCTCGAGCGAGAAGATCAGCGTCACGTTCACCGAGATGCCGGCACCGATGGTCTCGGTGATCGCCTCGAGGCCCTCGACGGTCGCGGGGATCTTGATCAGCACGTTCTCGCGGTCGACCTTGGCGTAGAGCGCCTTGGCCTGCTCGATGGTGCCCTGCGCGTCGTGCGCGAGGCCCGGCTCGACCTCGATCGAGACGCGGCCGTCGAAACCGGCGGTCGAGTCGTAGATCGGCTTGAAGATGTCGCTGGCCGCGGCCACGTCGTCGGTGGTGATCTCGAAGACGGCGGTGGTGACATCCGTGCCGGCCTTCGCGAGAACAGCGACCTGCTCGGCGTAGGACTCGCCGTTGGCGAGGGCCGCGGCGAAGATCGACGGGTTCGTGGTGACGCCCACGACGTTCTTCTCGGCGATCAGCTTCTGCAGGCCGCCCGACGAGATGCGGGAGCGCGACAGGTCGTCGAGCCAGATCGACACCCCGACGTCGGAGAGCTGCTGGGTGGGAGTTGCTTCGGTCATTTCGTCATTTCTCCTTGGTACGTGAAGTCTTCGGTTCAGAGCGCGGCGAGGCTGGTCTTGGCGGCCTCGACAGCGGCCTCGGTGGTGATGCCGAACTCGCGGAACAGGGTCTTGTAGTCGGCGGAGGCGCCGAAGTGCTCGATCGACACGCTGCGGCCGGCGTCGCCGACGTACTTGTGCCAGCCGAGCGACAGGCCGGCCTCGATCGACACGCGGGCCTTGACGGAGGCCGGGAGCACCGACTCCTTGTAGGCCTCGGGCTGCTCTTCGAACCACTCGAGCGACGGCGCCGACACGACGCGGGCGTTGATGCCCTCGCCGGCCAGGATGGCGCGGGCCTCGACGGCCAGCTGCACCTCGGAGCCGGTGGCGATGAAGATCACGTCGGGGGTGCCATTCGGCGCTTCGGCGAGAACGTAGGCGCCCTTGGCGGTGTTGGCGGCCGAGGCGAAGACCTCGCCGGCGGCGTCGCCCTCGCCGCGCTCGTACACCGGGATGTTCTGGCGGGTGAGCGCGATGGCGGCCGGGTTGTGGTGACGGCGGAGGATGGTCAGCCAGGCGTGGGCCACCTCGTTGGCGTCGGCGGGGCGCACGACGTCGAGGCCCGGGATCGCCCGGAGGGCCCAGAGCTGCTCGATCGGCTGGTGGGTCGGGCCGTCTTCGCCGAGCGCGACGGAGTCGTGCGTGTAGACGAAGATCGAGGGGACCTTCATCAGGGCGGCCAGACGCACCGCGGGGCGCATGTAGTCGCTGAAGATGAGGAAGGTGCCACCGAAGGGGCGGGTCTTGCCGTGCAGCACGATGCCGTTCAGGATCGAGCCCATGGCGTGCTCGCGGATGCCGAAGTGCAGGACGCGGCCGTAGGGGTTGCCCGTCCACTCGTGCGTCGAGTGCTCGGCCGGAACGAAGGATGCGGCCGACTCGATCGTGGTGTTGTTCGACTCGGCGAGATCGGCCGAGCCGCCCCAGAACTCGGGGAGCACCTCGGCGAGGGCGTTGATGACCTTGCCGGAGGAGGCGCGGGTCGAGACGTCCTTGCCGCCCTCGAACACGGGGAGGGCGGACTCGATGCCCTCGGGCAGCTCACCGGCCTCGAGCCGGTCGAGCAGGGCCTTCTTCTCGGGGTTGGCGGCCGCCCAGGCGTCGAAGCCCTTCTGCCACTCGGCCCGCTCGGCAGCGCCGCGCGCGATGGCGCCGCGGGTGTGCGCGATGACGTCGTCGTCGACCTGGAAGTGCTGCTCGGGGTCGAAGCCGAGCACCTCCTTGAGGCCCTTCAGCTCCTCGGCGCCGAGAGCGGAGCCGTGGATCTTGCCGGTGTTCTGCTTCTTCGGCGACGGCCATCCGATGATCGTCTTCAGGATGATCAGCGACGGCTTCGAGGTCTCGGCCTTGGCCGCCTCGATGGCTTCGTAGAGTGCCTGCACGTCTTCGACGTACTGGCCGGTCTTCTTCCAGTCGACCACCTGGACGTGCCAGTGATAGGCCTCGTATCGGGCCTTCACGTCTTCGGTGAAGGCGATGTTGGTGTCGTCCTCGATCGAGATCTGGTTCGAGTCGTAGATGGCGACGAGGTTGCCGAGCTGCTGGTGGCCGGCGAGCGAGGAGGCCTCGCTCGTGACGCCCTCTTCGAGGTCGCCGTCGCCCGCGATCACGTAGACATGGTGGTCGAAGGGGCTGGTGCCGGCTTCGGCCTCGGGGTCGAACAGACCGCGCTCGAAGCGCTGGGCGTAGGCGAAGCCCACGGCCGAGGCGAGGCCCTGGCCGAGCGGGCCGGTGGTGATCTCGACGCCCTTCGTGTGGCCGTACTCCGGGTGACCCGGGGTCAGCGAACCCCAGGTGCGGAGCGCCTTCAGGTCGTCGAGCTCGAGGCCGTAGCCGCCGAGGTAGAGCTGGATGTACTGCGTGAGCGAGGAGTGGCCCACCGAGAGGATGAAGCGGTCGCGACCGAGCCAGTCCTGGTCGCTCGGGTCTTTGCGCATGACCTTCTGGAACAGCAGGTAGGCGGCGGGGGCCAGGCTGATGGCCGTTCCCGGGTGCCCGTTACCGACCTTCTCGACGGCGTCCGCCGCGAGGATCTTGACTGTCGATACTGCCTTGTCGTCAATGGGTTCCCATTGGAATGTCGCCACGAGGTATTAGACCCTTCTCGGTTGCGGTCCGTGTCTACGGAGTCCTTCTCATCAATCATATCGACGCCGACGGAGGCCCCGGTCGCCATCGAATAGACTTAGCCGGGGATTCACCGACGGGCAGGTTAGAGGAGTAATGGACGTAGCGGTCGACGGCCGAGTGGACGAGCAGCGGATCCGCCCGATGGAGAAGGCGAAGGCGTATTTCGCCCTCACCAAGCCCCGGGTGATCGAGCTCCTCCTGGTCACCACCGTTCCGGTCATGATCCTGGCCGAGCGCGGCATCCCGAACCTCTGGCTCATCTTCGCCACGCTCGTGGGTGGCGCACTCAGCGCCGGCAGCGCGGGCGCGTTCAACTGCTACATCGACCGCGACATCGACCGCGTGATGAACCGCACCTCGAAGCGCCCCCTCGTCACCGGCGTGCTGAGCGACCGCGAAGCGCTGGTCTTCGCCTGGGTGGTCGGCGTCGTCTCCATCGTCTGGCTGGCCGTCTTCACCAACCTGCTGGCCGCCTCCCTCTCGCTGGCCGCCATCCTCATCTACGTGCTGCTCTACACGCTCGTGCTGAAGCGCCGCACCCCGCAGAACATCGTCTGGGGCGGCATCGCGGGCTGCATGCCGGTGCTGATCGGCTGGGCGGCCGTCACGAACTCGCTGTCGTGGGAGGCGCTCATCCTCTTCGGCATCATCTTCCTCTGGACGCCGCCGCACTACTGGCCGCTCTCGATGAAGTACCGCGCCGACTACAAGACCGCCGGCGTGCCGATGCTCGCCGTGGTGCGCGGCCGCGTGGTGGTGGGCCTGCAGATCGTGCTCTACGCCTGGGCGATGGTGGCGTGCTCGCTGCTGCTCATCCCGGTGGGGCACATGGGCCTCATCTACTCGGCCACGGCGATCGCCGCGGGAGCCTGGTTCCTCTACGAGTCGCACCGCCTCTACAGCCGGTCGATCCGCGACCTGTCGGTCAAGCCGATGCGCGTCTTCCACGGCTCGATCACCTACCTCACGCTCATCTTCCTGGCAGTGGCGATCGACCCGCTCGTCACCCTCTTCCCCCTCTAGGCCTCCTCGTGCAGACCCCTTTCGGCTGGCTCGCCGACCGCGTCACCCTCACGCCCCGCGCGCTGCGCTGGGGCTCCACGGCCGCGCTCGTCGTGAGCATCCTCATCATCGTCACGGGCGGCGTCGTGCGCGTCACCGGCTCCGGACTCGGCTGCCCCACCTGGCCCACCTGCGACGGCACCTCCCTCACCACCACCGCCGCGCTCGGCATCCACGGCTTCATCGAGTTCACCAACCGGGCCCTCACGGGCGTTCTCATCCTGGCCGTGGGCTGGGCGATCGTCGCCGCCCGCCTGCAGAAGCCGCGCGAGCGCAGCATGACGCGGCTCGCCTGGTCGCAGTTCTGGCTCGTCGTCGCCAACGCCGTCGCCGGGGGAGTGACCGTCAACACCGGCCTCAACCCCTGGGTGGTCGCGATGCACTTCGTGCTCGCCGTGGCCCTGCTGACCACCACCACGCTCACCTGGCACCGGGCCCATCGCGGGCAACCCGCCACCGTCGTCCTCCCGCGCGCCGTCGGACCGATGGCCTGGGTGCTCGTGGCCGTCACCGCGGTGCTCATCGTGGCGGGCACGCTCGTCACGGGAACCGGCCCGCACGCCGGAGACTCCGCCGACGTGCCCCGGATGCCCTTCCAGTGGGCGGGCGTCACGGTGCTGCACGGCGTGCTGGGCGCACTGACCCTCGTTCTCGGCATCGCGCTCTACGCCGCGCTGCTGCGGGTACCGGATGCGTCACTCGCGCGCCGCCGGGCCCTCACCTTCGTCGTGGTCGTCGTCGCCCAGGCGGCGATCGGGCTCGCCCAGGCTCTGCTCGGCCTCCCGGAGTGGCTCGTGGTGCTGCACCTGCTCGGCTCAGCGCTCGTCTGGGTGGGCGCGCTCCGGGTGCTGCTGGACGTGCATCCGGGTCTCTTCGCGGGCGCACGGGGCCCTTCGGACGTTCCCGTGCGGATCCCGGCCCCGGAAGTGGATTCGCGCCTATAGAATCGATGGTGAGGATCGCGCGATGATCGCGGGATCCCATCGTCCGCCGATTCCCTGCCGGCACGGCCGTGGCCCGTGAACGCACCGGGATCGATGTCGCGGACACCACACAATCCACCCTGAGTCGCCGATCGACATCCGCTTCGATGCGACGATGGAATGTCGGAGACCACCGGCGGGTTGTCCACAGCAGGAAGGGAGTCAGTCATGTCAGACGTCCTCATCGACCGACCGGAACTCGAGAACCTGGGGGTGTACGAGTTCGGCTGGTCCGACTCCGACGCCGCAGGGGCCTCCGCGAAACGCGGGATCAACGAAGCGGTCGTGGCCAACATCTCCGCGCTCAAGAGCGAACCGGAGTGGATGCTCAAGACGCGACTGAAGGCCCTCCAGATCTTCGGACGCAAGCCCATGCCCACCTGGGGCGCCGACCTCTCGGGCATCGACTTCGACAACATCAAGTACTTCGTGCGCTCCACGGAGAAGCAGGCCCAGACCTGGGACGACCTGCCCGACGACATCAAGAACACCTACGAGAAGCTCGGGATCCCCGAGGCGGAGCGCCAGCGGCTCGTCTCCGGCGTGGCCGCGCAGTACGAGTCGGAGGTGGTCTACCACCAGATCCGCGAAGACCTCGAGGCCCAGGGCGTCATCTTCATGGACACCGACACGGCCCTGCGCGAGCACCCCGAGTTCTTCACCGAGTACTTCGGCACCGTCATCCCCTCCGGCGACAACAAGTTCGCCGCACTCAACACGGCCGTCTGGTCGGGCGGATCGTTCGTCTACGTGCCGCCCGGCGTGCACGTCGAGATCCCGCTGCAGGCCTACTTCCGCATCAACACCGAGAACATGGGTCAGTTCGAGCGCACGCTGATCATCGCCGACGAGGGCTCGTACGTGCACTACATCGAGGGCTGCACGGCGCCGATCTACAAGAGCGACTCGCTGCACTCGGCCGTGGTGGAGATCATCGTGAAGAAGAACGCCCGCGTTCGCTACACGACCATCCAGAACTGGTCGAACAACGTCTACAACCTCGTCACCAAGCGGGCCATCGCGCACGAGGGCGCGACGATGGAGTGGATCGACGGCAACATCGGCTCCAAGGTGACGATGAAGTACCCGTCGATCTACCTGGTCGGCGAGCACGCCAAGGGCGAGACGCTCTCGGTGGCCTTCGCGGGCCCCGGCCAGCACCAGGACGCCGGCGCCAAGATGATCCACATGGCGCCCTACACGCAGTCGTCGATCGTCTCGAAGTCGATCGCGCGCGGCGGCGGGCGAGCCGGCTACCGCGGCGAGGTGCGGATGGCGGAGAACGCGCACCACTCGGCCAACACGGTGCGCTGCGACGCCCTGCTGGTGGACACGATCTCGCGCTCCGACACCTACCCGGCCATCGACATCCGGGTCGACGACGTGCAGCTCGGCCACGAGGCCACGGTGTCGAAGGTCTCGGAGGAGCAGCTCTTCTACCTCATGTCGCGCGGACTCCCCGAAGACGAAGCGATGGCGATGATCGTGCGCGGCTTCATCGAGCCGATCGCCCGCGAGCTCCCGATGGAGTACGCACTCGAACTCAACAAGCTCATCGAGATGGGCATGGAAGGCTCCGTAGGCTAGATGGCACCCGACAGCACAGCAACCGCCGAGGTCGTCACGTCGACCGCGACGGCGTTCGTTCCCGTCCAGACCCGGTCGGAGCGACCCTCCTCGACCTCCGTCGAGGACTTCGAGGCCGTGACCGGCCGCGAGTTCGAGTGGAAGTTCATCCCGCTCGACAAGGTCAAGCACCTCATCGACGGCGAGCTCGACGGCTCGCCCGTGGCGTTCACCTACTCGGAGTCGGCCGGCACCGCCGTGGAATGGGTCGACCGCACCCACGCCTCGGTGGGCTCGGCGGGCATCCCCGAGGACCGCGCCTCCGCCAACGCCTGGTCGAGCGTCGAGAAGGTGCTGCACGTCACCGTCTCCGGCGAGGAGTCGGCCGAGCTCGTCATCCGCCGCGACCGCTTCGGAACGGCGCCGCGGGCCGCGCACCTCGTGATCGAGGCGACGGCGAACGCGCACGGCACCGTCATCCTGGAGCACTACGGCGAGGCGAACCTCACCGAGAACGTCGAGATCGTGCTCGGCGACGGCGCGCAGCTCACCGTCGTGACCGTGCAGGAGTGGGACGACACCGCCCTGCACCTCTCGAGCCACTTCGCGCGGGTGGGTCGCGACGCCACCCTCCGGCACGTGATCGTGTCGCTCGGCGGCGACGTCGTGCGGGTCAACCCCGCCATCCACCTCGTGGAGCAGAACGCGTCGACGGATGCGTTCGGCCTCTACTTCGCCGACGCCGGCCAGTACTTCGAGCAGCGCCCCTACATCGACCACGTGGCCGCCAACACGCGCAGCCGGGTCAACTACAAGGGCGCGCTGCAGGGCCAGGGCGCACACACCGTGTGGGTCGGCGACGTGCTCATCGGACCGCACGCCGACGGCACCGACAGCTACGAGCAGAACCGCAACCTGGTGCTGAGCGAAGGGCCGCGCGCCGACAGCATCCCGAACCTCGAGATCGAGACGGGGAACATCGTGGGCGCGGGCCATGCCTCGTCGACCGGACGTTTCGACGACGAGCAGCTGTTCTACCTGCAGTCGCGCGGAATCAGCGAGGAGGAGGCCCGCCGGCTCGTCGTGCGCGGCTTCCTGGCCGAGATCATCCAGCAGATCGGTTCGCCCGCACTGGAGGCCCGCCTCAGCGAGTCGATCGAGGCCGAGCTCCTGCGGGCCCAGGCTGCCGGGGTGCGCTAGCGATGGCGGAGAAGGTCTGCGCGTTCGACGACGTGCCCGTGAACCAGGCGTTGCGCGTGGTGGTGGGCGGCGTCGCCATCGCCCTGGTGAAGGACAGCGCAGGGGAGTGCCACGCCATCGGCGACACCTGCACCCATGGCGACATCTCGCTCGCCGAGGGCTTCGTGGAAGACGACACGCTCGAATGCTGGGCGCACGGCTCCAAATTCTCGCTCGAGACCGGCAAGCCGCTCACGCTGCCCGCCTACGAGCCCGTTCCCGTCTTCGAGATCCAGGTGATCGACGGGGACATCTACATCGACCCGACCGTGACGAAAGTGATTGATTAGCATGTCTGTTCTGACCATCGAAGACCTCCAGGTGAGCGTCGAGACCGAGCAGGGGACCAAGCAGATCCTGCGCGGCGTCGACCTCACGGTGGGCGAGGGCGAGACCCACGCCATCATGGGCCCGAACGGCTCCGGCAAGTCGACGCTCGCCTACGCGATCGCCGGTCACCCGAAGTACCACGTCGAGGGCGGCTCCGTGAAGCTCGACGGCGTCGAGATGCTCGACAAGACCGTCGACGAGCGCGCCCGCGCCGGGCTGTTCCTCGCGATGCAGTACCCCGTGGAGATCCCGGGCGTCTCGGTGTCGAACTTCCTGCGCACCGCCAAGACCGCGATCGACGGCGAGGCGCCGGCCATCCGCGGCTGGATCAAAGACCTCGACGCCTCGATGAAGGCGCTGCGCATGGACAAGTCGTTCCGGGAGCGCAACGTCAACGAGGGCTTCTCGGGCGGCGAGAAGAAGCGCAACGAGATCCTCCAGCTCGAGCTGCTGAAGCCCAAGTTCGCGGTGCTCGACGAGACCGACTCGGGCCTGGACGTCGACGCGCTGAAGATCGTGTCGGAGGGCGTGAACCGAGCCAAGGAGAACACCGGGCTCGGCATCCTGCTCATCACGCACTACAACCGCATCCTGCGCTACGTGAAGCCCGACTTCGTGCACGTCTTCGTCGCCGGCCGCGTGGCCGAGCAGGGCGGCCCCGAGCTCGCGGTGCGGCTCGAGAACGAGGGATACGATCGCTTTCTTGCCGGCGCGATCGTAGAATAACGAAATGGTCACGACACTGGAACCTCAGCTCTTCGACCAGGTCGAAGAGGCGCTGAAAGACGTGATGGACCCGGAGCTCGGCGTGAACATCGTCGACCTCGGTCTCATCTACGACCTCGGCTGGGACGCCGAGCAAGACGCGCTCGTCATCAGCATGACGCTCACGAGCGCGGGTTGCCCCCTCACGGACGTGCTCGAGGAGCAGACCGCCGAGGCGCTCGACGGCGTCGTCGAGCAGTTCCGCATCAACTGGGTGTGGATGCCACCGTGGGGCCCCGACAAGATCACCGATGACGGCCGCGACATGATGCGGGCCCTCGGCTTCAGCATCTAGCCTCCCGCGCCGCACGTCGTACGCCCACAAGTCGCAGATGGCCCCTGACCGAACCGGTTAGGGGCCATTTGCGACTTCTCGACGGGGTGCCGGAGGTTACTTCTTGAAGCGGTCGGTGAGCTTCCAGGCGAGCGGGATGACACCCGCGGCGACGAGGGCCTTGATGACGCCGCCGATGATGAAGGGGTACAGGCCGGCCTGCAGCGTCTGCTGGAGGTCGAGACCGAGTGCGACGGCGAGCCAGGGGAGGCCGATCGCGAAGGTGACGCCGGTGCCGGCCATGAACGACACGAAGGCGCCGATCACGCGACGGTCCCACTGGCGCTGCGCGAGCCATCCGGTGAGGCCTGCGGCGAAGATGAAGCCGACGATGTAGCCGCCGGTCGGGCCCGCGACGACGTGCCAGCCGGAGGAGGCCTCCGTGAACCACGGCACGCCCACCACGCCGAGCAGGGCGTAGACCACCATCGCGAGAGAGCCGCGCACGGCGCCGAGGGTGCTCCCGACCAGCAGCACCGCGAGGGTCTGGCCCGTGATCGGCACCGGCTGGAGCGGGATGACGACCTGCGCGAGCAGGCCGGTGAAGGCGGCGCCGCCGACGACCAACAGTGCGTCGCTCACGAGGCTGCGGCTGATCAGCCGATCGGCGAGGGTGGGGCGGCCAGCGGCCAGGGACAGGGTGGACATGCGGTGTCTCCTTCTCGGTGCGACATCGGGGCGGAGCGATCGCGAGGCCGACGAAGCCGGCGCCGGACGCACGGCGATTGCGCGGACAGCGAGCAGCGGTCAGCCGCCGGTGTCCCTGGAAATATACTAGAAGGCACCTCCCCCTCAAGCCTGTTGTGGAAACGCAACGAAAGAATTGGATATCCCTGTGCTCAGCGTTACAGACCTGGCGATCCGGGTCGGCGCCCGCACCCTCATGGAAGACGTCTCCTTCCGTGTCGGCAGCGGCGACAAGGTCGGCCTCGTGGGCCGCAACGGCGCGGGGAAGACCACGCTCACCAAGGTGCTCGCGGGCGACCTCCAGCCCTCCGGCGGAACGGTGAACCGCACCGGCGAACTCGGCTACCTCCCGCAGGACCCGCGCTCGGGCGACCCCGAGGAGCTCGCGCGCACGCGCATCCTGAACGCCCGGGGTCTCGGCTCGCTGCTGGAGGGCATGACGGAGTCGTCACTCGCGATGGCTTCGAGCGACCCCAAGGTCAGCGCGGCCGCCATGAAGAAGTACGGCAACCTCACCGAGCGCTTCGACGCGCTCGGCGGGTACGCGGCCGAGGCCGAAGCGGCGTCGATCGCGTCGAACCTGAGCCTGCCCGACCGCATCCTCGACCAGCCGCTGAAGACCCTCTCGGGCGGTCAGCGCCGCCGCATCGAGCTCGCGCGCATCCTGTTCTCGGATGCCGAGACGCTCATCCTCGACGAGCCCACCAACCACCTCGACGCCGACTCGGTGGTCTGGCTGCGCGATTTCCTGAAGACCTACAACGGCGGCTTCATCGTGATCAGCCACGACATCGAGCTCGTGGGCGAGACGGTCAACCGGGTGTTCTACCTGGACGCGAACCGCCAGGTCATCGACGTCTACAACATGAACTGGCGCAACTACCTCAAGCAGCGCGAGGCCGACGAGGAGCGCCGCAAGAAGGAGCGCGTCAACGTCGAGAAGAAGGCGACGCAGCTGCAGATGCAGGCCGCGCGCTTCGGGGCCAAGGCCTCGAAGGCCGCCGCCGCCCACCAGATGGTGGCCCGCGCGGAGAAGATGCTCTCCGGTCTCGAGGAGGTGCGCGAGGTCGACCGCGTGGCGAAACTGCGCTTCCCGACGCCCGCCGCCTGCGGCCGCACGCCGCTCATGGCCTCGAACCTCTCGAAGAGCTACGGGTCGCTCGAGATCTTCACCGCCGTCGACCTCGCGATCGACCGCGGCTCGAAGGTGGTCATCCTAGGGCTGAACGGCGCCGGCAAGACCACGCTGCTGCGCATCCTCGGCGGCGTCGACAAGCCCGACACCGGGCAGCTCGAGCCCGGCCACGGCCTGCGCATCGGCTACTACGCCCAGGAGCACGAGACCATCGACGTGAATCGTTCGGTGCTCGAGAACATGGTCTCGGCCTCACCGAACCTCACCGAGACCGAGGCGCGGCGCGTGCTCGGCTCGTTCCTGTTCACGGGCGACGACGGGCACAAGCGCGCGGGCGTGCTCTCCGGCGGCGAGAAGACGCGCCTGGCCCTGGCGATGATCGTGGTGTCGGGCGCCAACGTGCTGCTGCTCGACGAACCCACGAACAACCTCGATCCGGCCAGCCGCGAGGAGATCCTGGATGCGCTGGCCCACTACGAGGGCGCCGTGGTTCTCGTGAGCCACGACGAGGGGGCCGTCGAGGCGCTCAACCCCGAGCGCGTGCTCATTCTGCCCGACGGGGTCGAAGACCACTGGAACAAGGACTACGCCGACCTGATCTCGCTGGCCTGACGCTCCCGCCTCCACCCACCTCTGGGCGAATCGCCACAAACCGCCCTACCGGGCGCATCTTGGGGCGCTTTTTGGCGAGTCGCGAGGAGGGTCAACGAGTGCGGTCGATGATCTCGTCCTCGATCTCGGCGTCGGTCTTCTTGGCCAGACGCTTGCGCTCGCGCTCGGCGGCGCGCTCCTGCTCCTCGGGGTCGTCCTCGTTGACGCGGCGGAACTCCTGCCGCACGACGTAGCCGAGGCCCACGAAGGCGAGCACGCCGAAGGCGATCCACTGGAACGTGTACGAGAGGTGGGCGCCCTCGTCGGGCACCGGTTTCGGCATCGCCGTGGGCCGTTCGGCGGGAGCCGGGTCTTCCGAAGCCAGCAGACCGTAGGCGGCCGTGTACGTCGGCAGCCCCACCTGCGCGGCGAGCACCGGGAGCTCGATCGTCGCGATCTGCCCGGCGACCGCGCCGCGGTTGTCGAGATGGGGCTCGCCGGCCTTCAAGCGTGCGACGACCGTGACAGTGCCGGTGGGGGCGGCGGGGATGGTGTCCGGGACATCCTGCTGCTGGCCGGTCGGCACCCAGCCGCGGTCGACGATGAAGACGTCGCCGTTGGCGAGCTGGAAGGGCACCAGCACGTCGAAGCCGACGTCTCCACCGAGCGGGCGGTTGCGCACGAGCGTCTGCTGGTCGACGAGATAGTGACCCGTCATCGAGACGGTGAGCCACTCCTGCGACGGGTCGTAGGAGTCGAGCTGCGGGAGAGCCTGGGAGAGGGCGGTGGGCTCGGCGTCGAAGTTCGTGGCGACGCGGTTGATCTCGGCCACGGCCTCGTCGCGGCGCGCGAGCTGCCACATGGCCAGGAGAACACAGATGATCGCGAACACGATGGTGAGCGCGAGGTAGCCGGCCCAGCGGCGGCTGAGCACGAAACGCCAGCCGTTCATGCCTCGACCGCTCCCGCCGCCGCGAGGGGTGCGACCTGCACCGGGAAGTCGCGCGCGCCGAGGAACTCCCGCAGGTAGTCGACGTGCTCGTCGCAGGCGAGCCAGACCTTCCGGCGCTCCTCGCTGTGGATCTTGGGGTTGCGCCACTCGATGCGCCAGGTCGCGCCTTCGCGGCATCCGGCGCGCGAGCACTCCTCGGCGCCCGGCTCGAGGCCCAGCCCGATCACGATCGGGGCTCCGGCCCGCCGGACGTCCCGGAGGCGTGGGGCTCGCTCGCACCGGCGCCCGGGGCCTCGGTGCCGACGCCCTGCGGCGGAATCGGGTTGCGGTACACCTCGATCGCCGTCGGCCGCTCGGCCCGGCTCACCCAGGAGGTGCCCACGTTCGCGAGCACCACCGCGAAGTACGGCAGCAGGATGGCGCCGATCGCGAGCAGCACCACGGCCCACCACACGTGCACGAAGAGCACCAGAACCAGGCACGCGAGGCGCACGCCCATCACGATGAGGTACTTGATCATGCGCTTGCGCCGCTCGTCGTCGGGCGACTGCGGAAGACTCGTGAGGGACTGCTTCGGACTCTTCATGATTCCCCCTTAGCCTACGCTCCGGAATCTGCTCCTAAGCTGGTACAGCTCGACCATCGCACCGACGTTAGGAACACCCCGCCGTGACCACTCCGACCACTCCCCGCACCGTTCTCATCACCGGCGGAAACCGCGGGATCGGCTATGCCCTCGCCGAGGAGTTCGTGGCACAGGGCCACCGGGTGGCGGTCACGGCACGCTCCGGCGCGGGCCCCGCGGGCACCCTCACCGTGATCGCCGACGTGACGGATGCCGCCTCCATCGATTCCGCGTTCGACGAGGTCGAGAAGGAGCTCGGCCCGGTCGAGGTCGTCGTGGCGAACGCCGGCATCACCCGCGACATGCTGCTGCTGCGCATGTCGGAGGACGACTTCACGAGCGTGATCGACACGAACCTCACCGGCGCCTTCCGCGTGGTGAAGCGGGCGTCGAAAGGGATGCTCAAGGCCCGCTTCGGCCGCATCGTGCTGATCTCGAGCGTGGTCGGCCTCTACGGCTCCGCCGGGCAGGTCAACTACAGCGCCTCGAAGAGCGCCCTCGTGGGCTTCGCGCGCTCGATCTCACGCGAGCTCGGCGCCCGTGGCATCACCGCGAACGTCGTGGCACCCGGCTTCATCGAGACCGACATGACCGCCGAGCTGCCCGAGGCGCAGCAGGCGGAGTACAAGAAGAGCATCCCGGCCGGCCGCTACGGCTCGGCCCAGGAGGTCGCCAAGGCCGTGGCCTGGCTCGCCTCCGACGACGCCGCTTACATCACCGGCGCGGTCATCCCCGTCGACGGCGGACTGGGCATGGGGCACTAGGCACGGAACCGACGGCGGGTCGGAGTCGGTGTCTCTCCCCGGCTTCGGTTGCTGCGCAAAGGCGCCGGAGAGGGGAACCGACTCCGACCCGCCGTCATCCCCTGAGGCCGAGGAGGGGGAGGAGGGCGCTGAGGTCGCGGTCGTTGAGGGCGAGGTCGGCGCTCGTGCGGACGACGGGGCGGGCGTCGAAGGCCACCGAGAGACCGGCGATCTCCATCATGCGGAGGTCGTTGGCACCGTCGCCGACTGCGACCGTGCGGGAGAGCGGAACGCCGGCGGATGCGGCCCACTCGGTGAGCGCATCCGCTTTGCTCTGCGGGTCGACGATGGGGCCGGAGACCGAGCCGGTGAGCACGCCGTCGGCCACGCCGAGCCGGTTGGCGCGCCAGAAGTCGAGGCCGAGCGACTCCGCGAGCGGGTCGAGGATCTCGTGGAAGCCCCCGGAGACGACGCCGACGAGCGAGCCGGAGGCGTGCAGCCCCGCGATCATCTCGGGCACGCCCCGGGTGACCTCGACGGCCGCCCGCACCTCCTCGAACACCGAGTCCGGCAGCCCGGCGAGCGTCGCGACCCGCTCGCGCAGACTCTCGGCGAAATCGATCTCGCCGCTCATGGCGCGCTCGGTGATGCCGGCGACGAGCGCGTGGGAACCCGCGGCATCCGCGAGCATCTCGATGACCTCGTTCTCGATCAGGGTCGAATCGACGTCGAGCACGACGAGGAAGCGAGCGGATGCGTCGCCCGGGGCGACCGGGCCGCGCGTCTCACCGGCAGACGGCCGGCTCGCGGGAAGGGACTCGTGAGCCAGCACTTCTTCTGTCATGGAACGACGCGTACTCCCTTGCCGACGACCGTGATGCCCGAGTCGGTGACCGTGAATCCCCGCTCCCGGTCGCGGTCGGGGTCGACGCCCACCTGGGCGCCCGCGGTCACGACGACGTTCTTGTCCAGGATAGCCCGGCGCACCACGGCATCCGGTTCGATGCGCACCCGGTCGAAGAGCACCGACTGCTGCACGAGGGCCCCGGAGTCGACCGTTGTCCACGGGCCCAGCACGCTGTCCTCGACGCGCGCGCCCGAGATCAGGCAGCCGAGCGACACGATCGACTCCACCGTCACGCCCGCGTTGCCGCGGCTGTCGCGCACGAACTTCGCCGGCGGCGAGTTGAGCTGCTGCGTGTAGATGGGCCAGTTCTCGTTGTAGAGGTTGAACACCGGCAGCGCCGAGATGAGGTCTTGATGAGCGTCGTAGAACGAGTCGATGGTTCCCACGTCGCGCCAGTAGTAGCGGTCGCGGTCGGTGGACCCCGGCACCTCGTTGCGCTTGAGGTCGTAGACCGCCGCGTTGCCGGCTGCCACGAAGGCCGGGATGATGTCGCCGCCCATGTCGTGGCTCGACTCCGGCCGCTCGCCGTCGCGGATGACGGCGTCGATCAGCTGGTCGGCGTCGAAGATGTAGTTACCCATGGAGGCGAGCACCTCGTGCGGGGAGTCGGCGAGACCGAGGGCGTCTTTCGGCTTCTCGAGGAACTCCGTGATGACGGTCGGGTCGTCGGCCGAGGTCTGGATGATGCCGAACTGGTCGGAGAGCTCGATCGGCTGGCGGATGGCCGCCACGGTGGCGCCCTTGCCCGAGGCGATGTGCGCCYRSRWYRTCKGGYYKMWSKYCRYGSRKKAGRYTGAGCGACTGCAGGATGGCGTCGGCCGAGCCGCTGAACCAGCGCTTGCCGAGGCGCTGCTGCGCGGGCACCGAGGCGATGTAGGAGTTGAGCAGTCCGTCGAGGTGCCAGGTCTGCGAGACGTGCCGGTCGAGTGAGTGCGACTTGTACTGCGTGAGCACGACGATCTGCCGCAGTCCCGAGTTGACGAGGTTCGAGAGCGCGAAGTCGATGAGACGGTAGCCGCCTCCGAAAGGAACGCCGGGCTTGGCCCGATCGGCCGTGAGGGGCATGAGTCGCTTGCCCTCACCTCCGGCCAGAACGATGCCGAAGATCTTCTTTGATGCAGCCATACCCCTAACCATAATGAGCTTTGCCGCGGGGAGTACTACCGTTCAACTATGCGAGTAGATGTGATTTCCCGTGAGTATCCGCCCGAGGTCTACGGAGGCGCGGGAGTTCACGTCGCCGAGCTCGTGAAGGAGCTCCGCCACCACCTCGACGTCACCGTGCGATGCTTCGGCGCGCCGCGCACGGAAGACGGCGTCTTCGCCTACGGTGTGCCCGCCGAGCTCGCCGGCGCGAACCCCAGCCTCACCACGCTGGGAACGGATCTGCAGATCGCCCAGGCGATCGACGCCTCCGGAACCGAGCTGGTGCACTCCCACACCTGGTACGCCAACGCCGCCGGCCGGCTCGCCGCGCTGCTGCACGGCGTGCCGCACGTCGTCACCGCGCACTCGCTGGAACCGCTGCGCCCCTGGAAGGCCGAACAGCTCGGCGGCGGCTACCGCGTGTCGTCGTGGATCGAACGGGACGCCTTCGAGTCGGCCGATGCGGTCATCGCCGTCAGCGACGGGATGCGCCGCGACATCCTGCGTTCCTACCCCTCCCTCGACGAGTCGAAGGTGAGCGTGGTCTACAACGGCATCGACCTCGAGAAGTGGAAGCCCCACTACGACGAGAGCGTGCTGCAGGCGCACGGCATCGACAGCACCCGGCCGACCGTGGTGTTCGTCGGCCGCATCACCCGCCAGAAGGGCCTGCCCTATCTGCTGCGCGCGATCGCGCTGCTGCCGGAGGACGTGCAGGTGGTGCTCTGCGCCGGCGCCCCCGACACGCCCGCCATCCTCGACGAGGTGAGCTCGGCGGTGCGCACCCTGCAGGAGACGCGCGGCGGCATCGTCTGGATCGCCGACATCCTGCCCCAGCCGGAGCTCGCCGCCGTGCTGACGGCCGCCACCGTGTTCGTGTGCCCGTCGGTCTACGAGCCGCTCGGCATCGTGAATCTCGAGGCCATGGCCTGCGGGCTGCCCGTCGTGGGAACGGCGACCGGCGGCATCCCCGAGGTCGTCGACGACGGGGTGACCGGCCTGCTGGTGCCCATCGACCAGCTCCAGGACGGTACGGGCACCCCGACCGACCCGGATCGCTTCGTGCTCGACCTGGCCGACGCACTCACCCGGGTGGTGAGCGACCCGGTACTCGCGGCGCGCATGGGTGAGGCGGGCCGGGCTCGCGCCGAAGCCGAATTCAGCTGGTCGCGCATCGCCCTGCAGACCGCCGACATCTACCGATCCCTGGTGCGTTGACACCCCGGCCAGGTGCCTCGGGAGTCAGCGGGGTTCGTTAGTCTTATCTCCATGCCCACTGTGCTCGATCTCGAAGACGTTTCGGTTGTCCGCGATGGAAATCGCATCCTGAGCGGACTGGATTGGAAAGTCGACGGCGATCAGCGCTGGGTGGTGCTCGGCCCGAACGGCGCCGGCAAGACGACGCTGCTGCAGATCGCCTCGGCGATGAACCATCCCTCCAGCGGCACGGTGCATGTTCTGGACGGCAAGCTCGGCGAGGTCGACCTGTTCGAGTTGCGGCCTCGCGTGGGCTTCGCCTCGAGCGCGATGGCCCGCCGCTTCCCGGCGAACGAGACGGTGCTGAACGTCGTTCTCACGGCCGCCTATTCGGTGACCGGGCGCTGGAACGAGAGCTACGAGGACATCGACCTCCGTCGCGCGCAGCGGGTGCTCGCGGAGTGGAAGCTCGACCACCTCTCCGAGCGGCTCTTCGGCTCGCTCAGCGACGGCGAGCAGAAGCGCGTGCAGATCGCGCGCTCGGTGATGACCGACCCCGAGCTGCTGCTGCTCGACGAGCCGGCCGCCAGCCTCGATCTCGGCGCCCGCGAGGAGCTGCTGCAGCTGCTCGGCGGCTACGCGAGCGCCCCCGAGGCGCCCGCGATCGTGATGGTGACGCACCACGTCGAGGAGATCCCGCGCGGCTTCACCCACGCGATGCTGCTCAACAAGGGCGGCGTCGTGGCGAGCGGAGAGATCGGGGGCGTGCTCACCGCCGAGAACCTCGAGACGACCTTCGGCCTGCCGATTACCCTGGTCGAAGAAGACGGCCGGTATTCCGCGCGCGCCGCGTGAGTCGCTTCCTGGAACCAGCCCGGCAAACCTGGTAGGCTATGTAGCTGGCCCGCTCTGTCCGGGCGAAGATTTGAACTCCCTCCAGCCGTGAACCAAGGACACAACTATGAAGTCTGACACCCACCCCGAGTACGCACCGGTCGTCTTCCGCGACCTCGCCTCCGGCGCGACCTTCCTCACCCGTTCGACCGTGTCGAGCTCGAAGACGATCGAGTGGGAAGACGGAAACTCCTACCCGGTCATCGACGTCGAGATCTCGTCGGAGTCGCACCCGTTCTACACCGGCAAGCAGCGCATCCTCGACTCGGCCGGCCGCGTCGAGAAGTTCAACAGCCGCTACAAGGGCTTCGGCGGCAGCAAGTAGTCTCTGCCCCCACCTCAAGAACCCCGTCGACTCCGGTCGGCGGGGTTCTTCTTGTCTCCGCTCCCGGTACCGCCGCCAGGAACGGTCTCAGAAGCGGGAGGCCAGATCGGCGGCGCGTTGCGGGCCGGCTCGCACGAGACGCGTCTTTCGAAGGTTCTCGCGCACGATCCACTCGAGGTCCCGATCGCCGGAACGCACCATCCCTTCGAGCAGGTCGAATCCCTCCTCCGGCGCGCCCACGAGCACCACGCTCCAGGCGTAGCCGAGGGCCTGCCGGAGCACCCGGATGCCCTCCTGCCGCCGCTCCTCGCCCGGCACCCGCTCCAGCAGCTCGGTGACCCGGCGCAGAACGGCCTGGCCGCGTCGCGCCTCCGACGCCGTCTTCACGAGCCGCGGCTCCGCCACACCGGCCACCACCGCGCGCAGCACGAGCAGCTCCGCCTCGGTCACTCTCGGCTCCCGCTCGACGTCGGAGGTCCACCGATCGACGAGCGACCAGAAGCGGGCCGGCTGAGCGTCGCCGAGGCGCTGCAAGGCCATGGCGGCGCCCTCGCGCACTCTCCAGCGCGCGTCGGTGGCACGCATCCGGAGTTCGTCCTCGAGCGCCACAGCGCCGCCGAATGTCTCGGGCGCCGCAGCGAGCAGACGGCCGAGGCCGATCACGCCGCACAGGGCCGTGAACTCGTCGTCGCTGCCGGCGAAGGAACGCAGGGCAGCGGCGTCGGCGGCGTCGGCGACCGCCTGGGCGAGCTCGAGGTTCGCCCGCGGCCCCGGCAGCCCGGAGTGGGCGGCGAGATAGGAAGGCCATTCCACCGGGGCGAGGTTCTGCAGGGCGGTGAGGTGGGCTGTACGAGCGGTCACCCCTCCAGTGTGACTCGACCGGTCTCCGTCTCGCAGGACCTTCGTCTCTCCGCCGGCCGCCGCGGCGTGCGGCGGCAGGACTCAGGCCGGGCGAGCCGCCTCGGGCCAGCCGCGACGCGCGGTGAACGAGGGGTCGCGCACGCGGCGCATGTAGTCCTCGAAGGAGTCGCACTGCGCCTCGTGCCACTCGGCCTGCGCCCGGTGCAGGTCATGCGCCGAGAGGTCGAGCTCCGAGGCGTAACGGATGCCCAGGGCCTGCGCCATGAGACCGGCCGCGATGGCGTCGGCGCCGGCGTCGTGCGCATCCGTGAGGGCGACGCCGTAGAACGCGGCGGACACCTCGAGGGTGCGCTTGCCCTTCCGGTAGCGGTCGATCTGCTTGTCGATGACGAGCGGGTCGATCACGGGCGCGGGGGAGACGAGCGGCGGGATGCCGTGGCGCACCGCCTCGCGGGCGAGCAGCGTGATGTCGTAAGGGGCGTTGTAGACCACGAGCGCGTTCTCGGCGCCGAGCGCGCGCCGCAGCTCGCCGACGATCTCGCCCACGACCTCCGCGGCCGGGCGCCCCTCGGCTCGAGCGCGCTCGGTGGTGACGCCGTGCACGGCGGTGGCCTGTTCCGGAATCTCGACGCCGGGGTCGGCCAGCCAGTCACGGCGGTGAACCACGACGCCCTTCGCGTCGAGCCAGGAGATGTTGGCGGTGACGATGCGGCTGGTCTCCACGTCGATGCCCGTGGTCTCGAGGTCGAAGACGACGAGGCGCTCGGCCCAGGCCGGCAGGGCGCCGGACCCGTCGGCCCCCGCGAAGACCATCGGCGCATCGGACTCGGGCACCGAAGCGGTCTCCAGGGCGATCACGCCGACCGGCGCCTGCACGGCGACGGGCACGATGACGTCGGCGGCCGGAGCCGCGGTCACCGCGGCCTCGACGACCGCGGCCTCGTCGGCGAGCTCGGCGAGCTCGAACAGCGACAACTGGGTGTCGGTCATGTTCAGCGCCCTTCCTGCTGCTCGGTGGTCTGGCCGATGTGCAGCCAGTAGAAGGCCTGGGTTCCGAAGGTCAAGGTGACGGTTCCGTTCTCGTCGAAGCTGGGGAATTCGGCGTGCCCGAACAGGTCGAACAGCCGCCGGCCCGCGAACTCGGGAGCCGTGATGGTGGCCGAGACCGGGTTGTGGGCGAAGCTGAACACGCAGAGCACGTCTTCGGGCCCGTCGCCGAAGTAGGCGCCCGAGCCCTCGTAGGAGCGCACGAAGGCGAGCACCGACTCGTGATCGGAGCCCACGACCTCCATCGAGCCCAGCCCGAAGGTGGGATGTGCCTTGCGAACGTGGATGACGTTGCGCACCCAGTGCAGCAGCGAGCGCGACTGCGCGAGCTGCGATTCGACGTTCACGAGGTTGTAGTTGTAGACGAGCGACTGCACCACGGGCAGGTAGAGCTTGCCGGGGTCTGCGGTGGAGAAGCCGGCGTTGCGGTCGGGCGTCCACTGCATCGGCGTGCGCGAGGAGTCGCGGTCGGGCAGCCAGATGTTGTCGCCCATGCCGATCTCGTCGCCGTAGTAGAGGAAGGGCGAGCCCGGCAGGGCGAAGAGGAGCGCGTGGGCGAGCTCGAGCTCGGCCCGCGAGTTGTCGAGCAGGGGAGCGAGTCGACGCCGGATGCCGATGTTGGAGCGCATCCGCGGGTCGTAGGCGTACCAGCCGTACATGGCCTGCCGGTATTCCTCCGACACCATCTCGAGCGTCAACTCGTCGTGGTTGCGCAGGAACACCCCCCAGGCCGCCCCCTCGGGGATGTCGGTGGTCTCGGAGAGCACCCGCACCAGCTCGTCGGCCTTCTGCGACCGCAGCGAGTAGTAGATGCGCGGCATCACGGGGAAGTCGAAGGCCATGTGGCACTCCGGCTCCTCGTCGGTGCCGAAGAAGGCGGCGACCTCGCGCGGCCACTGGTTGGCCTCGGCCACGAGCATGCGGCCCGGGTACTCCGTGTCCATCATCGCGCGGAGCTTCACGATGAACTCGTGCGTCTTGGGCTCGCCCTCGCCGTTGCCCTCGTCGCTCTCGTAGAGGTAGGGGATGGCGTCGAGGCGGATGCCGTCGACCCCGAGGTCGAGCCAGAACCGCACGGTGTCGAAGATGGCCTCGTGCACCGCCGGATTCTCGAAGTTGAGGTCGGGCTGGTGCGAGAAGAAACGGTGCCAGAAGAACTGCCGGCGCACCGGGTCGAACGTCCAGTTCGACTCCTCGGTGTCGACGAAGATGATGCGGATGTTCTCGTACTTCTCGTCGGTGTCGCTCCACACGTAGAAGTCGCCGAACGGCCCCTCCGGGTCTTCGCGCGACTGCTGGAACCACTCGTGCTGGTCGGAGGTGTGGTTCAGCGGGAAGTCGATGACGATGCGCATGTTGCGCTCGTGCGCCTTCGTGACGAGGTCGCGGAACTCCTCGACCGTGCCGTAGTCGGGCAGCACGGCCTTGAAGTCGGAGACGTCGTAGCCGCCGTCGCGGAGCGGCGACTGGTAGACCGGCGGCAGCCAGAGGGCGTCGATGCCGAGCCACTGCAGGTAGTCGAGCTTCGAGATGAGGCCCGCGAGGTCGCCGAAGCCGTCGCCGTTGGAATCGACGAAGGAGCGCACCATCACCTCGTAGAACACCGACCGCCTGTACCACTGCGTATCGAGCGTCAGACCCGGCAGCTGGATGGGTGCGGTGAAGTTCACGGCGACCTTTCTCGGAACGCGGATGTCGGCCTCCTCGTTCCTGCCGTTCACGATAGTCCAGGTCACCGACACCGCCAGGGGAAGGCTCGCCGGGCCCGTCTATGCTGGAGCGGATGACCGTCGCCTCGCCCTATGCCCCCGCCCTCGCCCGCATGCCCGTGAGCACGCGCGTGCTCGACCTCGGGGGCAGCGGCACCCGTGTGTGGGAGTACGGTCCGGCCGGGGCCGACGACGCGGCCCGCGCCTCCGCCCGCACCCTCGTGGTGGTGGTGCACGGCTTCCGCGGCGACCACCACGGCCTCGAGCCCGTGATCGCGCAGCTCGACGACACCCGCCTGCCGGGCGCTCGGATCGTGGCCCCCGACCTTCCGGGCTTCGGCGAGTCGACCCCGCTCACGGCCACCCACGACATCGACGGCTACACCGCCTGGCTCCGCGAACTCGTCGACACCGTGCGCGCCGAGTCGCCCGAGGCGCGCCTGGTCATCCTCGGCCACTCCTTCGGCTCGATCATCGTCTCGGCCGCGCTCGCTCAGGGCCTGCCCGCCGACGACGCCATCCTCATCAACCCGATCTCGGCCCCGGCGCTGAAGGGCCCCCGGGGCTTCATGACCCGGCTGGCGATCGGCTACTACCAGTTCTCGGCGGCCGTGCCCGAGAAGCTCGGCTTCGCGGTGCTGCGCAGCGGCCTCGTCGTGCAGATCATGAGCAACACCATGGCGAAGACGAAGGAGAAGCCACTGCGCCGCTGGATCCACGACCAGCACCACCGCTACTTCAGCGCCTTCGCGAACCGCAGCGTCGTGCTCGACGCGTTCAAGGCCTCCGTCAGCCACGACGTGAGCGAGTACGCGGCCGGCATCGCGGTGCCGACCCTGATGATCGCCGCCGACAAGGACGACATCACGCCGATGGCCGCGCAGTACCAGGTGCAGGCGGCGATCTCCGAGGCCCAGCTCGTGGTGCTGCACGACGTCGGCCACCTCATCCACTACGAGCGCCCGCTCGAGGCCGCCGCCGCGATCGAGCAGTTCCTCGCCTCGTGAGCCGGGTGAAGCTCGCCTTCGACTGCCGCTACACGCGCATCGGGCGTCACGACGGCATCAGCCGCTACACCGCGGGGGTCGTCACCGAGCTCGCGAAGCGGCCCGAGCTCGAGCTGACGATGCTGATCAGCGACGAGCGCCAGCTCGCGATGCTGCCGGAGCTGCCCTGGGTGAAGATCTCCGGGCCGACGAGCGTGCGCGAACCGCTCGTGGCCCTGCAGGTCAACCGGCTGCATCCGGATGCCGTGATCACGCCCATGCAGACCATGGGCACACTCGGCCGCCGCTACCCGCTCGCCCTCACGGTGCACGACCTCATCTACTACTCCAACCCCGAGCCGCCGCGCGAGCTGCCCGGCTTCGTGCGGGTGCTCTGGCGGCTCTACCACAAGGCCTGGTGGCCGCAGCGGATGCTCCTGAACGGCGCGGACGCGGTCGTCACGGTCTCCGAGACGACCCGGGCCCTGATCGACGCGCACCACCTCACGAAGCGGCCCGTCGTGGTCGCCCGGAACGCCGCCGACCTCCCCGCACCGGACGAGGCCTCCGCCGCCGCCACGGCCGCCGAGACGCGCTCCCAGGCCCGCTCGGTGCTCTACATGGGCTCGTTCATGCCCTACAAGAACGTCGAGACGCTCGTGCGCGCGGTGGGCGAACTGCCCGGCTACACCCTGCACCTGTTGAGCAAGGCCTCCGAGGGCGACAAGGCACGGCTCACGGCGGTCGACCCGGATGCGCGACTCGTCTTCCACGACGGCGTCAGCGACGAGGAGTACCACCGTCTGCTGCAGGAGGCGACGGCGCTCGTGACGGCCTCGCTCGACGAGGGCTTCGGCATCCCGCTCGTCGAGTCGATGGGCTACGGCACGCCGGTCGTGGTGAGCGACATCGCCGTGTTCCGCGAGATCGGGGGAGAGGCCGCGCTGTTCGCGCCCGCGACCGACGCCGCGGCCTTCGCGCGGCGCATCCGCTCGCTCGAGGAGGCGGAGGAGTGGCGCCGCCGCTCGCTCGCCTCGCGCCGGCAGGCCGAGGGCTTCAGCTGGGCAGAGTCAGCTCGAGCGCTAGCGGAGCTCGCGACCGGATTGCCGGGTCGATCGGCACGCCGTTGAACTCGGCGATCGAGAGATGACCGTCGTCCACGACGAAGTCGTGGGCTGAGCCGTTCGGAATGGCGTGCCCCTGCCGGGGCAGCGCCTTCTCGGTGACGTAGCGGATGAGCGATCCGATGACACCGCCGTGGGACACCACGATGAGGGACTCGCCCGGATGCTCGGCCGCGAGCGCCTCCAGCGCCGGCAGCACCCGGCGCACCACGTGCGAGCGCTTCTCGCGCCCGGGTACGTCGGCCAGCGGGTCGGGGAAGCGCTCGGCCAGCTCTGCCGCGTTGAGCCCCTCCGCCTCGCCGTAGCTGCGTTCGGCGAGCTGAGGAACGAGCTCGGGGGCGTCGAGGCCCACGAGGGCAGCGATGATCTCCGCGGTCTCGCGGGCGCGGCTCAGGGGGCTCGCGACGATGCCGTCCCACTCGCGGGCGGCGAGCATCCGGCCCGCCTCGGCGGCCTGCTCGCGCCCGGTGTCGTTCAGCGGGATGTCGGTGGCGCCCTGGATGCGCTTCTGGAAGTTCCAGTCGGTCTGGCCGTGCCGCACGAAGGTGAAGATAGTCATCGCTCCCAGTCTAGGCAAGCGCGGGAGGGATGCGCGTGGCCGGCCCCGGCGGAGCTACGGCAGCAGGCGCGCGGCGAGGGCTCGCAGGGTCTCCGAGGTTCCGGAGTCGATCTTGACGGCCGCCCGGTTGTCGCCCTTGGTGGCGCCGCGGTTGATGATGACGATCGGGAGCTTGCGGCGACGGGCCTGCTCGAGCAGACGGATGCCCGAGTTCACCACCAGGGAGGAACCCGCGATCACCATGGCGTCGGAGGAGGCCACCATGGCGCTCGCCTCGGCGAACTTCTCGGTGGGGATGAACTCGCCGAAGAACACGACATCGGGCTTCAGCACGCCGCCGCAGACGGTGCACGCGGGCGTCACGAAGGCTTCGTACTCCGAGACCTCGGCGTCGCCGTCGGGCGCCATGCGCACGAGAGAGGGCTCGGTGAGCCAGGGGTTGTCGGCGCTGATGCGCTCGGCGATCGAGGCGCGCGCGAAGGTCTGGCCGCAGCGCAGGCAGTTCACGCGGTCCATCGAGCCATGCAGGTCGACGAGGTGCTTGGTGCCGGCGCGGGCGTGCAGACCGTCGACGTTCTGCGTGATGACACCGGAGACGAGCCCCGCGTCTTCGAGCTCGGCGAGGATGCGGTGGCTCTCGTTCGGCCGGGCCGCATCGAACATGCGCCAGCCGAGGTGGCTGCCGGCCCAGTAGCGCTTGCGGTAGGAGGCGCTGCCGAGGAACTGGTCGAAGGTCATCGGATTGCGCTTGGGCGCGCCCTCGCCGCGATAGTCGGGGATGCCCGAGTCCGTGCTGACGCCGGCGCCCGTGAGCACCACGATCCGCCGGCCGGAGAGCAGCTGAGCGGCCTCGTCGACGGCGAGGTCGGCGACGGCAGCGGGCGATGACGAGACCAGCGAGACCATGACACCTCCTCGCGGCGCAGCGCGCCGCCACCTCCGAGTCTAGACAGCGAAGTTTTCGGGAATGTTTCCGCACTGGCAGAGTGGGGTGTGAATCCGCAACCAGAAAGGGTCTCGTGCCCGTCATCCGCATCGAGTCGCTGGACCATCCCGGCCTCGCCGACTACGCCGACCTGACCGACGTCGCCCTGCGGCGCATCCTGGAGCCGGCCGGCGGCCTCTACCTGGCCGAGTCGAGCAAGGTGATCGAGCGCGCGATCGCCGCCGGGCACCGGCCGCGGTCGATCCTGCTGCAGGAGAAGTGGCTGGCCGACCTCGCGTTCGTGGAGGAGCGGTTCCCGGAGGTGCCGGTCTTCGTGGCGAGCGACGAGCTGCTCGCGGAGCTCACGGGCTTCCAGATGCACCGGGGCGCGCTCGCCTCGATGCACCGGCCGGTGCTGCCCGACCCGCGATCGCTGCTGGCGGAGGCCCGCACGGTGGTGGTGCTCGAGGACATCGTCGACCACACCAACGTGGGTGCGGCCTTCCGGGCGGCGGCGGGCCTCGGCGCGGACGCCGTGCTCATCAGCCCGCGCTGCGCCGACCCGCTCTACCGCCGCAGTGTGCGCGTGAGCATGGGCACCGTGCTGCAGGTGCCGTGGACCCGCATCGGCGAGTGGAAGGAGGCGGGCCCGCTGCTGCACGAGGCCGGCTTCACCATCGCGGCGCTCGCGCTCGGCGACGACTCCGTGCCGCTGCCGGAGTTCGCGGCCGCGCTGCCGGAGCGGGTGGCGATCGTGCTCGGCACCGAGGGCGACGGGCTCAGCCGCAAAGCGCTGGCGGCGGCGGATGTGCGGGTCGAGATCCCGATGCTGCACGGCGTGGACTCGCTCAACGTGGCCTCGGCGAGCGCGGTGGCCCTCTACGCGGTGCGCTACGCATCCGGCCGCTGAGCACTACTGAGAGGGGCCGCACGCCCGCCCCGCGTCGCCCGCGGACACTATGCTCTGGGTACCGCACCAAGGGAGGTCTGCTGTGAGTGAGAAGAGCGCCGTCTCGGCCCGTTCGGCACCCGTGGGAGGCAAAGGCCTGGCCGCAGGGACCCTGGGGCTCTTCGGCTCGACCGTGATCGGGCTCGCCTCCACCGCCCCGGTCTACTCGCTCGCCGCCACGATCGGCTTCGTGGTGCTCGCCGTGGGGGCGCAGGCGCCGATCGCGATGGTGCTCGCGTTCATCCCGATGTTCCTGACCGCCTTCGCCTACCGGGAGCTGAACCGGGCGGTGCCCGACTGCGGCACGACGTTCACCTGGGCCACGAAGGCCTTCGGCCCGTGGGTGGGCTGGATGGGCGGCTGGGGCGTGGCGGTGGCCGGCATCGTCGTGCTCGCGAACCTCGCGCAGATCGGCAGCAAGTACCTCTGGCTGCTCACGAACAACCCCGACCTCTACGACAACACCCTGCTCGTGACGGCCACCGGCGTGGTGTTCATCGCCGTGATGACGGTGGTGAGCGTGCGCGGGCTCGAGATCGGCGAGCGCCTGCAGAACGTGCTGCTCGGCATCCAGTACCTCGCGCTCATCCTGTTCGTGGCGATCGCCCTGTGGAACGTGTTCGCCGGCACCGCTCCGGCCGGAGCGACCGCGCCTCAGGCGGACTGGTTCAACCCCTTCGCGTTCACCTCGCTCTCGGGCTTCACGCAGGCCATCCTGCTGTGCCTGTTCATCTACTGGGGCTGGGACACCTGCCTCGCGCTCAACGAGGAGACGAAGGATCCGGAGCGCACGCCGGGCCGCGCGGCCGTGCTGTCGACGCTGATCCTGCTGGTGACCTACGTGGCCGTCACCGTGGCGGCCATGGCCTACGCGGGCCTCGGCACCGACGGGCTGGGCCTCGGCAACGCCGACAACGCCGAGGACGTGTTCTTCGCGCTGAAGGACGCGCTGTTCGGGCCCTGGGCCTGGCTGCTCGTGATCGCAGTGGGCGTGTCGGCCGTGTCGTCGACGCAGACCACCATCCTGCCGACGGCCCGCGGAACCCTCGCGATGGCCACCTACAAGGCCCTGCCGGAGCGCTTCGGGCGCATCCACCCACGCTTCCGCACGCCGGCCTTCGCCACTGTGTTCATGAGCGTGGTGGCGATCGCGTTCTATCTCGGCATGTCGCTGCTCTCCGGCAACGTGCTGGCTGACACCATCCTCTCGCTCGGTCTCGCCATCGCCTTCTACTACGCCATCACGAGCTTCGCCTGCGTCTGGTACTTCCGGCGCGAGATCTTCTCCGGCCTGCGGGACTTCCTGTTCAAGGGCCTGTTCCCGCTGCTCGGCGGGCTCATGCTGACGGCCGCGTTCATCCAGTCGGCGGTCGACATGTTCGCGGCCGACTACGGCAACACGGTCATCTGGGGCGTGGGCGGGGTGTTCGTGATCGGCATCGGCTCGCTCGCGGTGGGGGCCGTGCTCATGGTGGTCTGGTTCTTCTTCGCCGGCTCGAAGCCCTTCTTCCGCGGCGAGAGCCTCAACCGCGAGACCGCCGTGCTCGTGCCCGACTCCGAGCAGCTCATCCCGCGCAGCGTCGACGGCGGGCTGATGTGAAGGCCCGTCTGGCTAGACTCGTCGGGTGAACCGCGCTCCTTCGTCTCCGTATCGTCGGCGGCGGATCGTCGTGGTGTCGCTGCTCGTGCTGGTGGCCCTCGTGGGCGGCTACGTGCCCTTCGCACTGCTGGCTCCCTTGCCGGCCGCCGTGGCGACGGTTCCGGATGCCACGCCCCGCACCACGCCGGCGGTCGCCCTCACCACGCCGGGCACGGGCGCCAGCGCCATCGGCATCGGCGGCGCGAGCACGATCCTCGGCACGAGCGGCTCCACCGGAACCCTGCCGATCGCGAGCATCACGAAGACCATCACCGCCCTCGTCGTGCTCGACGCGAAGCCCATCCCCGACGGCCAGCAAGGCCCCGAGCTCACGATGACGGCCCAGGATGCGCAATTCCTCGCCGACACCATCGCCGAGGGCGGCTCCTGGGCCTCCGTGTATCCGGGGCAGGTGCTGAGCGAGCGGCAGTTGCTCGAGATCATGATGCTCGAATCGGCCGGCAACTACAGCCTCACCCTCGTCACCTGGGCCTTCGGCTCGGTCGACGCCTATCTGGCCGCAGCCACGACCTGGATCGCCGCCCATGGACTGAGCGGCACCAGCGTCGTCGACAGCACGGGACTGAATCCCGGCAGCAGCAGCACCACGCACGACCTGCTCGCGCTCGGCGCTCTCGTGCTGGCGGACCCCGTGCTCGCCGCGATCGTGGGCACCGCCACCGACCAGCTGCCGCAGCTCGGCCAGATCGACAACACCAACACGCTCATCGGCATGAGTGGCATCGACGGCATCAAGACCGGTACCACCGACGAAGCCGGCCGCTGCCTGCTGTTCTCCGCCGACTACGTGACCGGCGGCCGGACGGTGACGCTCGTCGGCGTGGTGTTGGGCGCCGATTCGGATGCGTCACTCCACGAGGCCGTGCTCGCCCTGCTGCAGAGCGCCCAGGCGGGCTTCCAGACCGTCGACGTGGCGACCCCGGGCACCGTGGTGGGCAGCTATCTCACGGAGTGGGGCGCGAGCGCCGACATCGTGACGGCCGGCGCGGCGTCGAGCACGGTGTGGTCGGAGGCGACCGTCTCGGAGACGAACCAGGTGTCGGCGCTCACGACGGGCACATCCGGAACCGAGGTCGGCAGCGCGCAGTTCTCGGTGGCCGGGGTGACCCTCGACGGCGCCACGGCCACCGTGCCGCTGCAGCTCGCGAGCGCGCTAGACGGGCCCGACGTGTGGTGGCGGCTGACGCATCCGTTCCGCTGACGCTCGCTGATCCCCTCATCGAGAAGGGATGCGCTCAGTCGAGGGTCTTGAACACCATGGGCTCGGCCTGCGGCCGCTTCGGGGCGACGCCGTCGCCGCTCGAGCGATGGGTGATGCGGCGGATGACCCACGGCACCAGGTGCACGCGCGCCCAGACGAGATCTTCGGCGCGGGCCTGACGCCAGCTGGTCGGCGGCAGCGGCTCCGGGGAGCCCGGCTGCAGATCGTTGTCGACGTTGAGCGCCTTGAGCACCTGCCGCGCGATCTCGTGGTGGCCGAGGGCGTTGGGGTGCAGGCGGTCGTCGGACCACATCCGGCTGTCCTGGATCTCCTTCAGCCCCCACTGGTCGGCCACGATGCAGTCGTACCGGTCGGCGATCACCCGCAGGTTCTCGTTGTAGATCGCCACCTTGCCGCGGATGCCGCGGAACACCGGCGTGAAGCTCGTGTCGACGCCCGTGAAGATCACCACGGTCGCGTCGTCGCGCCGCAACCGCCGGATGCCCACCTCGAAGCGGGCGGCGATGTCGTCGGGGTCGGTACCGGGGCGGATGACGTCGTTGCCGCCGGCCGAGATGGTGATCAGGTCGGGCTGCAGCGCGAGCGCCGGCTCGACCTGCTCGTCGAGGATCTGCTGGAGCAGGCGCCCCCGGATGGCGAGGTTCGCGTACGAGAACTCGCCGTCGGCCCCGGCCGCCAGGGTCTCCGCCACACGGTCGGCCCAACCGCGGTAGCCGCCGGGGCTCGCGGGCTCCGGGTCTCCGATGCCTTCGGTGAACGAGTCTCCGAGAGCGACGTAGCGGCGCCAGGGGTGTGGCTGGGTCATGGGGTGGTGCTCCTTTCAGAGTGCATTCAAGCGTAACTCCGCGCGCTGGAGCTGGGAGCGACGATCCGGTGGATCGTCGCCGCGACGCCAGCGCCGGGCGGGCTGTGCTCGCCCGGGTCGAGGTTCGGGTCGGCTTCACTGTCGGCGCAGCGAGGTATCTTTGATCATCGTGACCGAGCTCCCGCACTTCGAACCCGCCCCCGGGACGAGTGCAGCCGGGCAGCTCTCGCCCTCGTTCCCGGCGCGTGCCCCGTGGGGCACCGCGGGCCGCCTGCGCGCCTGGCAGGAGGAGGCCCTCACCGCCTACTTCGAGCACGAGCCGCGCGACTTCCTCGCGGCCGCGACGCCGGGCGCCGGCAAGACCACCTTCGCCCTGCGCCTCGCCTCCGAACTGCTGCACCGCCGCACGGTCGACCGCATCATCGTGGTGGCCCCCACCGAGCACCTCAAGCGCCAGTGGGCGGATGCCGCGGACCGCGCCGGGGTGCGGCTCAACCCGGGGTTCCGCAACAGCGAGAGCCGGTTCGGGCGGCACTTCCACGGCGTGGCCATCACCTACGCGCAGGTCGCGGCCCGCGCATCCCTGCACCGCGAACTCACCCAGGGCGCGAACACCCTCGTCATCCTCGACGAGGTGCACCACGGCGGCGACGCGCTGAGCTGGGGCGACGCGGTGCGCGAGGCCTTCGAGCCCGCCACCCGCCGGCTCTCGCTCACCGGAACCCCCTTCCGCAGCGACACCTCGCCGATCCCGTTCGTGGAGTACGCGCCCGACGAGCACGGCATCCGCGTCTCCCGCAGCGACTACAGCTACGGCTACGGGCGCGCGCTCAAGGACGGCGTCGTGCGGCCCGTGCTCTTCATGGTCTATGCCGGCCACATGCGCTGGCGCACCAAGGTGGGCGACGAGATGGAGGCCCGCCTCGGCGAGGGCAACACGAAGGACATCACCTCCCAGGCCTGGCGCACGGCGCTCGACCCGAAGGGCGACTGGATCCCGCAGGTGCTCGGGGCCGCCGACCGCCGCCTGAGCGAGGTGCGCCAGGCGATCCCGGATGCGGGCGGCCTCGTGATCGCCACCGACCAGACCGTGGCGCGCGCCTACGCCGCCATCCTCGAGGAGATCTCCGGCGAACCCGTCACCGTGGTGCTTTCCGACGAGAAGGAGGCCTCCGACCGCATCGAGCAGTTCTCGAACTCCACGAAGCGCTGGATGGTGGCCGTGCGCATGGTGTCGGAGGGCGTCGACGTGCCCCGGCTCGCCGTGGGCGTCTACGCCACCAGCGCCTCCACGCCGCTGTTCTTCGCCCAGGCGATCGGCCGTTTCGTGCGGGCCCGGCGGCGCGGCGAGACCGCCTCGGTGTTCCTGCCGAACGTGCCCTCACTGATGGCGCTGGCCGAGAAGCTCGAGCTCGAGCGCGACCACGCGCTGGACAAGCGCGACGACGGCTCGAACCCCGACGGCGACATCTACAACCCCGAAGACGCCATGGTGGCGGCCGCGAACCGCGACGAGAAGGCCTCCGAGGCGCTCACGCAGGAGTTCGACTTCCAGGCCATCTCCTCGGGCGCCACCTTCGACCGCGTGGTCTACGACGGCGGCGAGTTCGGCTTCGAGGCCGTGGTGGGCAGCGAGGAGGAGCTCGACTTCCTCGGGCTGCCCGGGCTGCTCGAACCCGATCAGGTGAAAGACCTGCTGCAGCACCGGCAGGCGCGGCAGCAGAAGCACGCGGCGAAGACCGGGCGACCGACGCAGGACACCCCTGACCAGGGCGGTGTCCCGGCCCCGCTCTATCGCACGCTCAAGGAGCAACGCAGCCTGCTCAACTCCCTCGTCGGAATCTGGTCGAAGACCTCGAACGAGCCGCACGGCCTCATCCACGCCGAGCTGCGTCGCATCTGCGGGGGGCCGGCGGTGGCGCAGGCGAGCGTCACACAGCTGCAAGCGCGCATCGTCACCGTAAGAAGATGGATGGGCGCAGCCAACCACTGACTGTGAGAGAGGACGGCCGGTCATGACCGAGACCCTTCACCGCGTGGCCGTGCTCGTGCTCGAGGGCGCCAAACCCCTCGATGTCGGCATCCCCGCCCAGGTGTTCTCCAACCGCCCGAGCATGCCCTACGAGGTGCGCGTCTGCGGCGCCGCGCCCGGGCCGATCTCGGGCGGTGACGGCCTCTCCTACCACGTGGCCTCCGGGCTCGAGGCGCTCGAGCAGGCCGACACGGTGTTCATCCCGGGCTATCGCGAACCCGCCACCACCGAGCCCCCGGATGCCGTGGTCGCCGCCCTGATCGCCGCCCACTCCCGGGGCGCCCGGCTCGCCGCCATCTCCACCGGAGCCTTCGCCCTCGCCGCGACCGGGCTGCTCGACGGCCGCCGGGCGACGACCCACTGGCACTACACGAGGGCGCTCGCCGCCCGGCATCCGCTCGTGCGGGTCGACGAGAACGTGCTCTTCGTCGACGAGGGCTCGGTGCTCACCTCGGCCGGCGCCGCGAGCGGCATCGACCTCTGCCTGCACCTGGTGCGCCGCGATCACGGGGTCGGGCTCTCGAACCACGTGGCCCGCCGCCTCGTTGCGGCGCCCTACCGTAGCGGGGGACAGGCGCAATACGTTCCCCGCAGCGTGCCCGAACCCCTCGGCGACCTCTTCGCGAGCACCCGGGAGTGGGCGCTCGCCCATCTCGCCGAACCCCTCACCCTCCAGGGTCTTGCGCGCAACGCCGCCGTCTCCGAGCGCACCTTCTCCCGTCACTTCGTCGAGGACACCGGCTACACGCCGATGCAGTGGGTGCTGCGCGCCCGCATCGACCTCGCCCGAGAGCTGCTCGAGCGCAGCGACCTCGGGGTGGAGCAGATCGCTCACCGCGTGGGCCTCGGCACCGGCGCCAACCTGCGTCTCCACTTCAAGCGCATCCTGGGCACCTCGCCGCTCGAGTACCGGCACACCTTCTCAGCCTGAGGCCCGCTGCCGGATCTCCGGATTCGGCTGGCGGGATGCTTGCGCCGGGTGACGGTGAACGTGGCCGGATGCTTGCGGCCGCTGTCGACGCGGCCACTGTCGCGCGTACCCCGACGCGCCGATCCTGGTTCAGGACCACAGACGGTCCGAGAAGGAGACGCATCCCATGACCAGAATCGCCGTGAACGGATTCGGCCGTATCGGCCGCAACACCCTGCGCGCCCTGCTCGAGCGCGACAGCGCGCTCGAAGTGGTCGCCATCAACGACCTCACCGCACCCGAGGCGCTCGCCCACCTGCTGCGCTACGACAGCTCGCTCGGCCGGCTGGGCCGCTCCGTCGAGGTCGACGGCGACGCGCTCGTGGTCGACGGCCGGCGCATCCGGGTGCTCGCCGAGCGAGACCCCGAGAAGCTGCCGTGGGCGGAGCTCGGGGTGGACCTGGTGCTCGAATCGACCGGGCGCTTCACCTCCGCCGAGGCGGCAGGCGCCCACCTGCGGGCCGGCGCCCGGCGTGTGCTCGTGAGCGCTCCGGCGGAGGGCGCCGACGTCACGCTCGCCTACGGCGTGAACACCGGGGACTACGACCCGGAGCGCCACCGCATCGTGTCGAACGCCTCCTGCACCACGAACGCCCTGGCACCGCTCGCGGCGGTTCTGGACGAGCTCGCGGGCATCGAGCACGGCTTCATGACCACCGTGCACGCCTACACGCAGGAGCAGAACCTGCAGGACGGACCGCACCGCGACCTCCGGCGCGCCCGCGCGGCCGGGGTGAACATCGTGCCGACGACCACCGGGGCCGCGAAGGCGATCGGGCTCGTGCTGCCGCAGCTCGACGGCAAGCTCTCGGGTGATTCCATCCGGGTGCCGGTGCCGGTGGGCTCGATCGTCGAGCTCAACGCCGTCGTGGCGCGCGAGGTCACCCGCGACGAGGTGCTCGCCGCCTACCGGGCCGCTGCCGACGGGCCGCTCGCGGGCATCCTGGAGTACACCGAAGACCCTCTCGTCTCGTCGGACATCACCGGGCGAGCCGCCTCCGCCGTCTTCGACTCGGCACTCACGCGGGCCGAGGGCAAGCACGTGAAGGTGATGGCCTGGTACGACAACGAGTGGGGGTTCTCGAACCGGGTGGTCGACACGCTGGAGTTGCTGGCGCGCGGCTGACGCGAGCGGGCCGGTCGTGGKGGGGGTCGGGGGATTCCACCCCCGCCTAGGGGTTGAGCGGAGCTCAAAGGCGGCGGGGGCGAAATCCCCCGACCCCCACCACTTGCATGCCACTATGGCGGGATGAGTAATGGGGCTGCGGTGTCGACGGACGGTTCTTCTGGGCGGGAGCAGGGGCGGGAGAGGTCCTTCTTCGGGCAGCCGTTCGCGCTGGTGCACATCTTCGGCGTGGAGATGTGGGAGCGGTTCTCGTTCTACGGCATGCAGGGCATCCTGCTGCTCTACATGTTCTACTCGGTGGCCGAGGGCGGCCTCGGCATCCCCAAGCCCGTCGCCGTCGGCATCGTGGGCGCCTACGGCGGGTCGGTGTACCTCGCCACGATCCTCGGGGCATGGCTCGCTGACCGGCTGCTCGGCTCGGAACGCACCCTGTTCTACAGCGCGATCGTCGTGATGGCGGGGCACCTCGCGCTCTCGCTCATCCCGGGCGTCGCCGGGCTCGGAACCGGGCTCATCCTGATCGCACTCGGCTCCGGTGGAGTGAAGGCGAACGCGACCTCGGTGGTGGGCACGCTGTACTCCGAGAAAGACCCGCGCCGCGACGCCGGGTTCTCGATCTTCTACCTCGGCATCAACCTCGGCGCCTTCCTCGGGCCGCTGCTCACCGGGTTGCTGCAGACCTCCTTCGGCTTCCACGTGGGCTTCGCAGTGGCGGCCGTGGGCATGGCGATCGGTCTCATCCAGTACTCCTTCGGGCGCCGCAGCCTGCCGCCCGAGGCGAAGGCGGTGCCGAACCCGCTGCCGGCGGCACATCGGCTGGTCATGGTGCTGGTGGCCGTGGGCGCCGTGGTGCTCATCGTCGCGGCCGTGCTGATCGGCGTGCTCAACGCCGACAACCTCGCGGATGCGGTGGCCGTCGTCACGCTGGCGGCCTCGATCGCGTACTTCGTCATCATCCTGTCGTCGAAGAAGATCTCGGGACTCGAACGCCGACGGGTGTACTCGTTCATCCCGATGTTCATCACGAGCGTGGCGTTCTGGGCGCTCTACCAGCAGCAGTTCACCGTGGTGACCCTCTACGCCAACGACCGGCTGAACCTCGACCTGTTCGGCTGGCAGATGCCGGTGGCCTGGGTGCAGTCGATCAACCCGATCTTCATCATCATCCTCTCCGGCGTGTTCGCCGCCATCTGGACGAAGTGGGGCGACCGGCAGCCCGCCACGCCCTACAAGTTCGCGGCGGCGGCGGTCGTGATGGGCCTCGCCTTCCTGCTGTTCATCCCGTTCTCGGGCACCGGGGCGCACGGCACGCCGTTGCTGGCGCTGGTGGGCATCCTGTTCGTGTTCACGATCGCCGAGCTCCTGCTCTCACCTGTGGGGCTCTCGCTCTCGACGAAGCTCGCGCCGGCGGTGTTCCGCACGCAGATGGTGGCGCTGTTCTTCCTCTCGATCGCGCTCGGGACGGCCCTCTCGGGCATCCTGGCCGGCTTCTACAACGAGACCAACGAGATCCCGTACTTCGGCATCTCGGGCCTCGTCGCGATCCTCGTGGGCGGCCTGCTCGTCATCGCCACCCCGTGGGTGCGCCGCATGATGGGCGGGGTGCGGTAGCGGATGCTCGGCACCGTCGACGAGATCGTCTTCGACTGCGCAGACCCGGTCGCGCTGTCGACGTTCTGGCACGCCGTGCTCGGCGGCTCCGAGCCCACGCACCGCCGCGCAGGCTGGTCGTACTTCGACACGCCCGCCGGCCTGCGGGTGGCGTTCCAGGGTGTGCCCGAGCCGAAGCGGGTGAAGAACCGCGTGCACCTCGACGTGGCCGTCGACGACGTGCCGGCGGCGGCCGACGCGGCCGTGCTCCTGGGGGCCACACGCCAAGGGCTGATCCACGCGGATGCCGTGGGGACCTTCCAGGTGCTCCTCGACCCCGAGGGCAACGAGTGGTGCGTCGTCAAGGCCGCCTGACCTCCCGAGGAGTCACCGAAGCGATCTACGCGCCGCCGAAGCGCTCCGTGCGCACCGTCATGGGGTCGGCGCCCGCGGCCACGAGGGCGTCCGAGGCGAGCTCGACGAAACGGGTGGGCCCGCAGATGTAAGTCGAGGAGGACGGGTCGGTCGCGGCCGCCCAGGAGGCCACGCGTGCGGCATCCAGGCGCCCGAGCGTGCCCGGCCAGCCCTCCGGCGCGTGCCGGGTGTACTGGATGGTCACGGCGGCGCCGGCGGCCTCGGTGAGAGCGCTCAGCTCGTCGTGGAAGTAGACGAAGTCGGGGGAGCGCACCGAATAGAGCAGGTGCACGGGTGCGGTGTTGCCTGAGGCGATGTGGGTGCGCAGGATCGACACGAGCGGGGCGATGCCGGAGCCGCCGCCGATCAGCCGGATGGGCTCCTGCTGCGAGGGCCGCCACACGAACCAGCCGCCGAGTGGACCGAGCACCTCGAGCTGGTCTCCCACGCTCACCCCGCGCACGAGGTAGGGGGAAACCTCGCCGTCGGGCATGAGCTCGATGCTCACCGCGGCGAGCTCGTCGCCGGCGGCGGAGGACAGGGAGTAGGAACGCGCGGCCTGGTAGCCGTCGGGCGCGGTCAGGCGGATGTCGATGTGCTGCCCCGCGAGAGCACCCTTCCAGCCCGGCACGCGCAGCATGAGCGTGCGGGCGGTGGGCGTCTCCTCACGGATGCCGACGACGTCGGCGACCTGCCAGGTGCCGGGACCGATGCCTGCGACCGGAGCCGGATCAGGAGTCGTAGTAATAGCGCTGTTCCTTCCACGGGTCGCCGTAGGCGTTGTACCCGTTCACTTCCCAGAAGCCGAGTTCGTCGGTCTCGTGCATGGTGAGCCCGTTCACCCACTTCGCGCTCTTCCAGAAGTAGAGGTGCGGAACCAGCAGTCGCGCCGGCCCGCCGTGCTCGGGGTCGAGCGGCTCGCCGCCGAACTCGAACGCCACCCAGGCCTTGCCCCCCAGCAGGTCGGCGAGCGGCACGTTCGTGGTGTAGCCGCCGTAGGAGTGCGCCATCGTGTAGCCGAACTTCGTGTCGACCTCGGCGAAGAGCGTGTCGAGCGACACACCGCGCCAGGTGGTGTCGAACTTCGACCACCGGGTGACGCAGTGGATGTCGGTGTGCACCGTCTCGATCGGCAGCGCCATGAACTCGTCCCACGACCAGCGCTTCACCTCGCCCGTCTCGGTGGTGATCGAGAACGACCACTCACCCGGATGGATGTTCGGCGTGGGCCCGGCGGAGAGCACCGGGAAGTCCTTCGTCTCGTACTGCCCCGGGGGCAGTTTGGGGTCGGCCTCGCGATGCTTGCCGAAGAAACCCGGTGTGACGATTCCCATGGTGCTCTCCTCCCGATCGTGAACCAAGCCTAGAGCGATCAGGCCATGGATTGCTCCGACAGATCGTGAATCGGCACCCGGGAACAATGACAGAAGGCCCGGTCTCTCGACCGGGCCTTCATTTCACTGTCTCAACCAGTTCTGTGTTGTCACACAGTGTCCGAGGGGGGACTTGAACCCCCACGCCCTATACGGGCACTAGCACCTCAAGCTAGCGCGTCTGCCATTTCCGCCACCCGGACTCAGGTGCGGCATTCCGGATCTCTCCAGCGCCAAGGAAAGACAATAGCACGGATGACGAGTCCGCAAATCCACCTCGTCACACGCTCGGTCCGGGGAGCAGGCGCCGGGTAGCGTGAAGGGATGACGTCAACTCCTGAAGAGCTCGACCTGACGACTCGTCTCGCGCGCGACCTCATCCGTTTCGACACCTCGAACTACGGGGAAGGCCGGTCCAACGGCGAGACCGAGGCGGCGGAGTACCTCACGGCCCACCTCGAGCGGCTGGGCCTGCGCGTCGAGACCTTCGAGGCGGCGCCCCGGCGCACGAGCATCCTCACCCGCGTGGAGGGCCGCAACCGCGACAAGCCCGCGCTGGTGGTGCACGGCCACACGGACGTCGTGCCTGCCATCGCCGAGGACTGGTCGGTCGACCCCTTCGAGGGCGTCGTCAAGGACGGCATGCTCTGGGGCCGCGGCGCGGTCGACATGAAGAACATGGATGCGATGATCGTGTCCGCGCTCGACCGCATCCTCTCCTCGGGCCGTCAGCCCGAACGGGACCTCGTGGTGGCCTTCTTCGCCGACGAGGAGAACGGGGGAGTCTTCGGCTCCCACCCGATGGTCACCCGGCATCCGGAGTTCTTCGCCGGCGCGACCGAGGCCATCAGCGAGGTGGGCGGCTACTCGGTCGACCTCGACGGCAAGCGCGCCTACCTGGTGCAGACGGGCGAGAAGGCCCTGATCTGGATGAAGCTGGTGGCACGCGGCACCGCCGGCCACGGCTCGCAGATCAACCACGACAACGCCGTCACGCGCCTCGCCCGCGCGGTCGCCGACATCGGCAGCCGCGAGTGGCCCGTGCACCTGACCGCCACCACCCGTCAGCTGCTCGACCGGGTGGCCGAGATCCTCGGCAAGGATGCGCAGACGCTGAGCCCCGACGAGATCGCCCTGGCCACCGGCACGGCCTCGCGCTTCATCACGGCGACCCTGCGCACCACCACGAACCCCACCGGCCTCACCGCGGGCTACAAGCACAACGTGATCCCCGACCGGGCCGAGGCGATGCTCGACGTTCGGGTGCTGCCCGGGCACGAGGATGCGGTGCTCGCCGAGATCCGCGAGATCGTCGGCGAGGACATCGAGATCGTCATCTCGCACCAGGACATCGGTCTCGAGACCACCTTCGACGGCGAGCTGGTCGAGACCATGATCTCGACCCTCCAGCACTTCGACCCGGGGGCGGAGGTGCTGCCCTACCTGCTCTCCGGCGGCACCGACAACAAGGCGCTGAGCCTGCTCGGCATCCGCGGCTTCGGCTTCGCGCCCCTGCAGCTGCCGGCCTCGCTCGACTTCCCGGCCATGTTCCACGGGGTCGACGAGCGCGTGCCGCTCGAGGCGCTAGGGTTTGGCACAGACGTTCTGACCGAGTTGCTGCTGCGCTACTGAGCGGCCGCCGCACCGATCCGCCCGCGGCGCTCACAGCCCGACCAACCCAAAGGGAGCCATGGACTTTCTCAACGCCGTCATCCTGGGATTCGTGCAGGGACTGACCGAGTTCCTGCCGATCTCCTCGAGCGCCCACCTGCGCATCCTGGGCGAGTTCCTGCCCGGCGCGAAAGACCCGGGGGCGGCGTTCACCGCCATCACCCAGCTCGGCACCGAGACCGCCGTCGTGGTGTTCTTCTGGCGCGACATCGTGCGCATCATCGGCCGCTGGGCCCGCTCGCTCGCCGGCCGGGTGCCGCGCAACGACCCGGATGCGCGCATGGGCTGGCTGATCATCGTCGGCTCGATCCCGATCATCCTGCTCGGCCTGATCTTCCAGAACGCCATCGAGAGCACGCTGCGCTCGCTCTGGATCGTGGCGATCGTGATGATCGTCTTCGGCATCCTGCTCGGCGTCGCCGACTGGGTGGGTGCCAAGAACCGGCGCCTGAAAGACCTCACGGTGGGTCACGGCGTCATCTTCGGCTTCGCCCAGGCGCTCGCGCTCATCCCGGGCGTCTCGCGCTCGGGCGGCACCATCACGGCCGGGCTGTTCATGGGCTACGAGCGCCGCGCGGCGACCCGCTACTCGTTCTTGCTGGCCATCCCGGCGGTGTTCGGCAGCGGTCTCTTCCAGGTCTACAAGAGCATCGGCGAGCCGAGCGTCTACGGCCCGCTGCCCACGCTCGTGGCCACGGTCATCGCCTTCGTGGTGGGTCTCGTGGTGATCGCGTTCTTCATGAGCTACATCTCCAAGCGCAGCTTCCTGCCCTTCGTGATCTACCGCCTCGCCCTCGGCGCCTTCCTGATCGTGGTGCTGGCGCTCGGGATCATCCCCGCGAACTAGGCTTGTCCGGTGCGCTCCTGGCCTAGACCCGACATCCCCGCTCTCCCCGGCCATGGCTCCGCGCCGCGGCTGCACGACGACGCGAGCGGCCGCTTCCTCGATTCGGCGGCCGGCGTCGAGCCCGGCGAGACCGCCACGCTCTACGTCTGCGGCATCACGCCCTACGACGCGACGCACATCGGCCACGCGGCCACCTATCTCGCCTTCGACACCCTCGTTCGCACCTGGCTCGACGCGGGCCTCGACGTGCTGTACACGCAGAACGTCACCGACGTCGACGACCCCCTGCTCGAACGGGCCACGGCCACCGGCGTCGACTGGCGCGAACTCGCCGCCTCGCAGGTCGAGCTCTTCCGCACCGACATGGAGGCGCTGCGCGTCACGCCACCCGACTCCTACGTGGGCGTGACCGAGACCATCGACTCGATCGCCGCCGCCGTGGCCGCCCTGCGGGCGCGCGGCATGGCCTACGCGGTGCCGACCCCGGATGCGCTCGACCCGGCCACGAGCGACTGGTACTTCGACATCGCGGCGGCCGAGCAGTCCACCCCCTGGGTGCTCGGCTCCGAGAGCGGTCTCGACCAGAGCACGATGGGCCGCCTCTTCGCCGAGCGCGGGGGAGACCCCGAGCGGGAGGGCAAGCGCGACCCTCTGGATCCGCTGCTCTGGCGCGCCGAGCGGGCCGGAGAGCCGGCCTGGGACTCCGTCGTCGGCCGCGGCCGCCCCGGCTGGCACATCGAGTGCTCGGTGATCGCGCGCGAGACCCTCGGCGACACCATCTGCGTGCAGGGCGGCGGGGGAGACCTCGTCTTCCCGCACCACGAGTTCAGTGCCGCCCATGCGACCGCGCTCACCGGCGAGCGTTTCGCCCGGGTCAACGCGCACGGCGGCCTCGTGGCCTTCGACGGCGAGAAGATGTCGAAGTCGCTCGGCAACCTGGTGCTCGTCTCGCAGTTGCGGGCGGCCGGATCCGAGCCGGATGCCATCCGCCTCGCCATCCTCGCGCATCCCTACCGCGACGACTGGGAGTGGCAGCGCGGCGACGAGCTGCTGGCCGCCGAACGTCTGGCCGGCTGGCGTGCCTCGGCCGCGCGGCCCGCATCCGACGAGCTCTCGGCCGGACTCGACGACGACGACGCGCTCGCCCTGCTCGAGCGGGTGCGCACCCGCCTGCACGACGACCTCGACACGCCCGGCGCCCTGGAGCAGTTCGACGCCTGGTTCAGCACGCCCCACTCACCGGCGTCCACGGCCCTCGCCGCGCGCATCCTCGACGCCCTCCTCGGCATCCGCCTCTGACCCCCACACCCCTCCCTCAAAAACAAGGAGTTCTGGGACAACACGCCGTCTGTCGACCGGTCGGCCACGGCGAGTCGTTCCAGAACTCCTTGTTTTTGCGCAGATTCCTTGTTTTTGGGGGAGAGGGGAGGGGCTAGTCGCGGCGCCAGGGCTCGCCGGGGCCGTCGGAGCCGGGGCGGCCGTCGCCGCCGCGCTTGCGGAGGTACTGCTCGAACTCCTGCGCGATGGCCTCGCCGCTCGCCTCGGGCGAGTCGACGGTGTCGCGGGCCTGCTCCAGCTGCTGGATGTACGCGGCCATGTCCTCGTCCTCGCCGGCGAGGGCGTCGATGCCCGACTCCCAGGCGCTGGACTCGTCGACGAGCTCCCCGCGGTCGATCGTGATCTCGATGAGCTCCTCGATCTTGTCGATGAGTGCGAGTGTGGCCTTCGGCGACGGCGCGTTGTGCACGTAGTGGGGAACGGATGCCCAGATCGACACCGTGGGGATGCCCGCCGCCTCGGCGGCTTCGGAGATGACGCTGAGGATGCCCACCGGGCCCTCGTAGGAGCTGCGCTCGATGTCGAGCTCGCTGCGCACGAGCGGGTTCTCGCTCGTCGCGAAGACCGAGATGGGCCGGGTGTGCGGCACGTCGGCGAGCATGGCGCCGAGCAGCACGATCCCCGTGATGTCCTCCGCGAGCGCGGTCGAGATCACCTCGGCGGTGAACTTCTTCCAGTTGCGGGAGGGCTCGGTGCCGATGAGCAGGTAGACGTGATCGGCGTCGGCGCCCTGCTCGGCGCCCGCGAGCGGATCCATGGCCGTGTCGGGCCCGAAGAGGGTGGCCTCGGGCCAGACCAGGCCGCGGCGCCCGTCGTCGTCGACCGTGACGGTGGGCCGGTTGAACTGGAAGTCGAAGTACTCCTCGGTGTCGACCTCGGAGATCGGCACCACGGCGAGTTCGTCTTTGAGCAGCTTCAGCGCGCCCGTGGCGGCCTCGCCGGCGTCGTTCCAGCCCTCGAAGGCGACCAGGAGCAGTCGTCCGCGCAGGAATCCGTTGTCTGTCACCGTGATGGGTACCTCACTGCCTTCCGAGACGTCCGCACGGTGCGGGTGCCGTCAGTCAAGGATAGGCGCTCGGGCGCGGATGGGCACCCGCGCTCGGGGGGTGCCGGGGCGCACACCGTAGACTTGTCGCCCGTGACCTCCTCCTCTCCCGCCGCCGTCCTCTGGGACATGGACGGAACCATCGTCGACACCGAACCGTATTGGATGCTCGCCCAGGAGAAGCTCGTCGCCTCCTACGGCGGCACCTGGACACACGAGGCGGCCATGACGCTCGTGGGCTCGGGTCTGGACCGCAGCGCCCGCATCCTGCAGGAGTTCGGCGTCGACATGCCCGCCGACGACATCATCCAGCTGCTCTCCACCCGCGTGATGGAGCAGATCAGCGAGCACGTGCCGTGGCGCCCGGGGGCGCTGGAGCTGCTCACCGCCCTGCACGAACGCGGGGTGCCGATGGCCCTCGTCACGATGTCGATCGGCAGGATGGCGCGCCACGTGAGCGAGCAGATCCCGTTCGCCGCCTTCGACACCATCGTGTCGGCCGACGTCGTGGTGGAGAGCAAGCCCCACCCCGAGGCCTACCTGACGGCGGCCTCGGAGCTCGGCGTCGACATCCGCGACTGCGTGGCCATCGAGGACTCGGTCACCGGGGTGACCTCGGCCGCGGCCTCCGGTGCGACCGTGATCGGCGTGCAGCACCTGCTGAACCTCGACGACTCCGGCGCCGACCAGATCTGGGACACCCTCGCCGGCCGCACCCCCGACGACCTCGCCGCCGCTCTGGCGGAGGTGCGCGCATGACCGCGCAGTACAGCGGTCCGTTCCGCGAGGGCGACCGGGTGCAGCTCACGGGCCCCAAGGGCAAGCTCAACAGCATCACCCTGGAGGCCGGCAAGGTCTTCCACACCCACCGGGGCTTCCTCTCCCACGACGAGCTGATCGGCCTGCCCGACGGCTCGGTGGTCAAGAACTCGGTCGGTGTCGAGCACCTCGCCCTGCGCCCCCTGCTCACCGACTTCGTGATGTCGATGCCCCGCGGCGCCGCCATCATCTATCCGAAGGATGCCGCGCAGATCCTCGCGCAGGCCGACATCTTCCCGGGTTCGACCGTGGTGGAGGCCGGTGTCGGCTCCGGAGCCCTCTCGCTCTGGCTGCTGCGCGCGATCGGCCCCGAGGGCCGGCTCTCGAGCTTCGAGCGGCGCGAGGAATTCGCCGACGTGGCCCGGGCCAACGTCGCCGCCTACTTCGGCCACACGCCGGATTCTTGGACCGTCACGGTGGGCGACCTCGCCGAGGCGCTGCCCGCCGCGCATCCGGAGCATTCGGTCGACCGCGTGGTGCTCGACATGCTCGCCCCGTGGGAGTGCGTCGACGTGGTCTCCGCGGCGCTCAAGCCCGGGGGAGTGCTGCTGTGCTACGTGGCCACGGTCACGCAGCTCTCGCGGCTGATCGAGGCGCTCCGCGACTCCGGGGAGTTCACCAACCCCGACCCGAGCGAGACGATGATCCGAGGCTGGCACGTCGAGGGCCTGGCCGTGCGCCCCGAGCACCGGATGATCGGCCACACCGGCTTCCTCGTGACCGCCCGCCGGCTCGCCCCGGGCGCCGTGCTCCCCGAGCTCAAGCGCCGCGCGTCGAAGAGCGACTTCAGCGACGAGGACATGGAGGCCTGGACCCCGGGCGCCCTCGGCGAACGCGGCATCAGCGCCAAGAGCCTGCGCAAGCGCGTGCGGGCGGCGACGGCCACGGCCGATGCGGCGATCGCACGCGATGCGCGTGAGGCGGGCCGGGCGACGCCGGCCGGCGAGGATGCCACGGCCACCGCCGTGGAATCCAGCACCGACCCGATGAAATAGGATAGTTTCGCTCCCCGGGCCGACGGCTCGTCGAATGCAGGAAATGAGGATCCGTGCGCAAGTCTCTCGCGCTCATTCTGTCGGCAGGCGTTCTGCTCTCGCTCGCCGCGTGCAGCTCGTCCCCGGCCACCCCTGACTGCTCGGGTGCGGCCCCCTCGGGCGCGTCGAGCGATCTGGTGACCGCCTCGGGCACGTTCGGCGCAGACCCGGCGGCCACCTTCCCGTTCCCGCTCGTGTCCACGAGCACCGAGCGGAGCGTGCTCATCCCCGGCACCGGCGACCCGGTCGGCCTCGGCGGCACCGTCGCAGTCAACTACACCGCCTACGACGGCCAGACGGGAACCGCCGTGGCCGCGCCGCAGAGCACCGCAGTCGTGGTCTCCTCCGCACTTCCCGACGCCCTGCGCGAGGGTCTGCTCTGCACGAGCACCGGCGAGCGTGTGGCGATCGTGCTGCCGCACGACCAGGCCACCGGCATCGTCTCCAGCGCCGTCGGTTCGATCGTGATGGTGTTCGACATCACGGCCGCCTTCCCGCAGGCGGCGAACGGCACCGACCAGCCGGCGCCCTCGGGCTTCCCGAGCGTCGTGCACGACTCGACCGGCCGCCCGGGCATCAACATCACCAGCAACGACGCCCCCACCGAGGCGAAGTCGGCCCTGCTCAAGAAGGGCGACGGCGCCGTCATCGCCGCCGGCGACCAGGTCGTCGTGCAGTCGACCTCGGTGTCGTTCGACACCAAGAAGGTCGTCGACTCCACCTGGGAGAAGGGCACGCCCAACCTCTGGACGATGACCGAGGCCGCGAGCAGCGCCTCCGGCTCGACGCAGCCTGCCGGCATCACGCAGTACCTCATCGGTCAGACGATCGGCTCCGAGGTCATCGTGGTGCTCCCAGCGAGCACCTCGAGCACCGGCGGCTCCTCGGCGATGGTCTACGTGATCGACATCCTCGGCGTGCTGCCGACCGCGGGCGGCTGACGCCCGCTCACGGGCGCCGGCGCCGCGCGGTGACGACTTAGAATTCAGTGGTGTCGTCGCAGAAGAATCCCCCCGCGCCCGTCGCGGTGGAGGAGAGACTGTTCAGCCTGGTGCTGGCGCTGCTCGCCACCGACGCGGGGCTCACGAAGAACGAGATCCTCTCGACCGTGCAGGGCTACCGGCAGCGTTACGACCCGGCCGGCGACAACACGAGCCTCGAGCGCCAGTTCGAGCGCGACAAGGACGACATCCGCGAGCTCGGCGTGCCACTGGAGACCACCGAGCCGCCGGGAGAACCGGGCAACAACCAGTCGTTGCGCTATCGTATTCCGCGAGCGGCATACGAGCTCCCGGCCGACATCAGCTTCTCCGACGCCGAGACCACGCTGCTGAACCTCGCGGCGATGGCCTGGCGCGAGGGCTCACTCTCGCGGGAGTCGCAGCGCGCGCTGCTGAAGCTGCGCTCGATCGGGGGCGACACGAGCGAGCCGGTGCTGGGGTACGCCCCGCGCATCCGCACCCGTGACGCCGCCTTCGATCCGCTGTCCGACGCGCTCTCCCGGCGCCTGATCGTCTCCTTCCCCTATCTCAAGCCCGGCGACGCCGCGGCGCGACTGCGCACGGTGTCTCCGCTCGCCCTGGTTCAGCACCAGGGCCGGTGGCACCTCAAGGGCATCGACAACGGAGTAGGGGAGCCCCGCACCTTCCTGCTCTCCCGCATCACGGGCCCCGTCAAGCTCACTCGGCAGAGCTTCGAGCTGGCCCCGGGCTCCTACGCGAGCTCCGCCCTCGAGGAGCTCGACGAGATCTGGGAGTCGAACCTCGCCGAACTCGAGGTGCGCCCGGGAACGGATGCGGCGGTGCGGCTCTCCCGCCGGCGCGGCGCAGAGCCCGGCGACGGCGACCGGGTGCGGCTGCACTTCACCGACGTGAACCTGCTGGCCGACGAACTCGCCGGTTTCGGCCCCGAAGTGCGTGTGCTCGGCCCCGCGCGCCTCGTCGACGCCGTGGTGACCCGGCTCCGCGCGGCGGTGCGGATGCATTCCCCGATCCCCGAGGGCGAGGCCGGCTGATGGCCCGCATCGGCGACGACGCGCAGCAGTTCTCCTACGCTCAGGACAAGCTGACCTTCCTGCTCACTCTCGTGCCCTACCTGATCGACCACGGCCGGGTGAGCGTGGCGGCGGCCGCAGCCCACTTCCGGGTCTCGGAGAAGCAGATCCGCGACGCGGTCTCGCTCATCGCGGTGTCGGGTGTGCCGGGGGAGACCACCCAGTACCAGCACGGCGATCTCTTCGACATCTCCTGGGACGACTTCGACGAGCGCGACGAGATCGTGATCACCCACATGGTGGCGCTCGACGACTCCCCGCGTTTCTCGGCGCGCGAGGCGGCCGCCCTCATCGCCGGCCTGCAGTATCTCCAGTCGCTGCCCGAGAACGTCGACAGCGGCGTCTACTCCTCGTTGATGGACAAGCTGGCCCGCGGAGCCTCCGAGAGCCCCAGTCAGGTGGCCATCGCGAGCACAGATGCGACGGGCTCGCTCACCGAGCTCCGCGCCGCCCTGGAGCGCGGTGTGCAGCTCGAGTTCGACTACCTCTCCTCCCGCGGCTCGCAGGAGCACCGGCGGGTCGATCCGCTGCGCATCGATTCCGACAACGAGGACTGGTATCTCCGGGCTTGGGATCACCGCCGCGAGGCGGTGCGCACCTTCCGCCTCGACCGCATGACCTCCCTCGAAGTCACCGACGAGCCCGTCACCGGCACCCACGACGACGTCGTGCTCGGCGACCGCCTGTTCCAGGGTGCAGCCGACGACCTCGTGGTGACCATCGAGCTCGACCCCTCCGCGCTGTCACTGCTCGGCGAGTTCGTGTCGAACCTCGACACGCGAGCCCTGCAGCCCGTGCAGGCGGATGCGCCGGGCGCGGGCACCGGACGGGTGCGGGCGCGCATCCGGGTGGCCCACATCCACGGCCTCAAGCGCGTGGTGACGGCGATGCCCTCCGCCGTCACCGTGATCGACCCGCCCGAGGCGCGAGCCGCCGTGGTGGAGTGGGCGAGCGCAGCGCTCGCCCAGTACGAATAGGCTGGCGCGATGGCGTGGTGGGCGTGGCTGATCATCTGGACCGTTCTGGTGCTGGGTCTGTTCGCCATGCTCGCGGGGCTCGGCTACCGCCTGTTCCGCAAGTTCGGCGGAGCGATGCGGGCGCTCGAAGAACTCGGCGACAAGGTGGCGAAGCTCTCGGAGAACGCCGAAGCGCTGAAGCCGGAGGAACCGGCCGACCGCGCGATGCTGCTCGGGTACGCCGAAGTGGTGCGCCGCCGCGAAATCCATCAGGAACGCCGTGAGGAATTGAAGCAGGCACGCAGGGATGCCCGCATCAGACGGGGTAAACTCCTCATCAGACCCGAGAAGATTCCGACTCTAAGGAAGTGGCCCCATGTTCGCTAACCTCAACGGGTGGCACCTGGTCATCATTCTGGTCGTCATCCTGCTCCTGTTCGGGGCGACCCGCCTGCCCGCTCTCTCGAAGAGCCTCGGTCAGTCGATGCGCATCTTCCGCAACGAGACCAAGGCGATGAAAGACGAAGCGGCCGCCGACAAGGCTGCTGAGCCCGCTGCTCCGGCGGCGTCGGCCCCGGCCGCCCCGGCACCGGCTCCGGTGCAGAGCACGGCCGTCGCGCCGGAGAGCACGTCCGAACCGAAGTCGTAGGCTCTGTGGCCGTCAAGCCGCGGCAGCGATCGCGCGACGGTCGGATGTCGCTCGGTTCCCATCTGATCGAGCTGCGCAAGCGGCTCTTCATCGCCGCGCTCGCGATCGTGGTGGGCATGGTCCTGGGCTTCATCGCCTCGGACTTCGTGCTCACCGCCCTCATCCAGCCGATCGCCGAGGTGGCCGCCGACCAGGGTCGCGCCGCGAGCCTCAACTTCACCGACGTCTCCTCGGCGTTCGACCTGCGCATCCAGATCGCCTTCACGGTGGGGGTCGTGCTGTCCTCGCCGGTGTGGCTCTACCAGCTCTTCGCCTTCGTCATGCCGGGGCTGAAGAAGAACGAGAAGCGCTACGCCATCGGCTTCGTGCTCGCCGCGGTGCCGTTGTTCCTCGCCGGCTGCGTGGCCGGCTGGTTCGTCCTGCCGCACATGGTGACCCTGCTCACGGGCTTCGCGCCGGAGGGCACCACAGCCCTCCTCACTGCGCGCTCCTACTTCGACTTCGTGCTGAAGCTCGTGCTCGCCATCGGCATCGCCTTCGTGCTGCCGGTCTTCCTGGTGATGCTGAACTTCGCCGGGGTGCTGAGCGCGGTGACCATCCTGAAGTCGTGGCGCATCGCCATCCTCGCCATCACCTTGTTCACGGCCATCGCCACGCCGGCGGCCGACGTGATGTCGATGTTCCTGCTGGCGATCCCGATGCTCGTGCTCTACTTCGCGGCCGCCGGGATCGCCACCCTGCACGACCGCCGGGTGCGGCGCACCCGCCAGCAGCTCGACATCGAGCTGGCCGTCTGATGGCGGCGGCAGGCGACGCGAGTGGAGTGCTGAGCCCCTCGGAGCGGTTCGCCGCGAGCCGGAAGCGAGCCGGGCATCCTCAGGTCGAGCAGTTCCGGGCGGGGCTCGGCTTCGACCTCGACCCGTTCCAGATCGAGGCGGCAGGCGCCCTCGAAGACGGCCGGAGCGTGCTCGTCGCGGCCCCCACCGGCGCCGGCAAGACGGTGGTGGCGGAGTTCGCCGTGCACCTCGCCATGCAGTCGGTGCGCGACAAGGTCTTCTACACCGCGCCGATGAAGGCGCTCTCGAACCAGAAGTTCAACGAGTTCGTGACCGAGTACGGCCCCGACGAGGTGGGGCTGCTCACCGGCGACACCAACATCAACGCGGATGCGCGCATCGTCGTGATGACCACCGAGGTGCTGCGCAACATGCTGTACGCCGACTCGGGGCTGCTCGCGAACCTGCGCTTCGTGGTGATGGACGAGGTGCACTACCTGGCCGACCGCTTCCGCGGCGCCGTGTGGGAAGAGGTGATCATCCACCTTCCGCAGAGCGTGAAGCTCGTGTCGCTCAGCGCGACCGTGTCGAACGCCGAGGAGTTCGGCGACTGGCTGCAGGCGGTGCGCGGCGACACCGAGGTGATCGTGTCCGAAGAGCGGCCTGTGCCCCTCGACCAGCACGCCCTCGTGAAGACCAAGCTCATCGACCTCTTCGACTCGACCGGCCGAGCCGCCACGAACCGGGTGAACCCCGAGCTCGCGCAGCTCGTGCGCGGCGGCGCTTCACTCGCCTCGGTGGACCGCCGCGGCGGTCACGGCGGGGGCGGAGGCCGCCGGAGCGGTCGCGGGGGAGGCGGCAACCGGTACCGCCCGCACGGTCAGCCCTTCGAGCGGATGGACCGTCCCGACGTGGTGCGCCTGCTCGGCGAGCACCAGCTGCTGCCCGCCATCTTCTTCGTGTTCAGCCGGATCGGCTGCGACCAGGCCGTGAAGCAGGTGCTCCGCGGCGGCGTGCGTCTCACCACGGCGGAGGAGCGCGAGGAGATCCGCAAGATCGTCGACGAGCGCTGCCGCACCCTGCTCGACGAGGACCTCGCCGTGCTCGGCTACTGGGAGTGGACCGAAGGTCTCCAGCGCGGGGTCGCCGCACACCACGCCGGCATGCTCCCCGCCTTCAAGGAGGTGGTGGAGGAGCTCTACCAGAAGAAGCTCGTGAAGGTGGTCTTCGCCACCGAGACGCTCGCCCTCGGCATCAACATGCCCGCCCGCACCGTCGTGCTCGAGAAGCTCGAGAAGTTCAACGGCGAGGCGCGGGTGCCCATCACGGCGGGGGAGTACACCCAGCTGACCGGCCGCGCCGGCCGTCGCGGCATCGACGTGGAGGGCCACTCCGTCATCCAGTGGCGCGAGGGACTCGACCCGCAGGAGGTCGCGAGTCTCGCATCCCGCCGCACCTACCCGCTCAATTCGAGCTTCCGGCCCACCTACAACATGGCCGTGAACCTGATCGACCAGTTCGGCCGGCCGCGCACCCGCGAGATCCTCGAGTCGTCGTTCGCCCAGTTCCAGGCCGACCGCGCCGTCGTCGACCTCGCCCGCAAGGTGCGGCAGCAGGAGGAGTCGCTCGCCGGTTTCGAGAAGGCGATGACCTGTCACCTCGGCGACTTCCGCGAGTACGCGCGCATCCGCCGCGAGCTCACCGACCTCGAGCGGGCGAGCTCCGGCAAGGGCGAGTCGCGCCCGCACGCCGAGCGCGAGCGGCGGCAGCGGCAGATCGCGTCGCTGCGCAAACAGCTGCGCTCGCATCCGGTGCACGGCTGCAAGGACCGCGAGTCGCACGCCCGCTGGGCGGAGCGCTGGTTCACCCTCAAGAAGGACACCGATCGGCTGACGCAGCAGATCCAGACCCGCACCAACGTGATCGCGAAGGTCTTCGACCGGGTTACCGACGTGCTGCTCGGCCTCGGCTACCTGCAGCAGAACGACGACGGGGTGACCTCGCTCACCACCTCGGGGCAGACCCTCAAGCGCATCTACGGCGAACGCGACCTGCTCGTGGCGGAGTGCATCCGCCGCGAGGTCTGGCACGACCTCGACCCGGCCTCCCTCGCGGCCATCGCCTGCGCGCTCGTCTACGAGCCCCGGCGCGACGAGAGCGAGGCGGCCGAGCGCTTCCTGCCGCGCGGAGCGTTCCGCGTCGCGCTCGACAAGACGCAGACGCTCTGGGCCCAGATCGACGACATCGAGCGCGACCATCGCCTGCCGGGCAGCAATCCGGTCGCGACCGGTCTGTCCACGGCCATGCACAAGTGGGCCCGCGGCGCGTCGCTCGACGAAGTGCTGAACGAGGCCGACATGGCGGCCGGCGACTTCGTGCGCTGGTCGAAGCAGACCATCGACCTGCTCGATCAGCTGCAGGGAACCCCGGATGCGCGCCTCGCGTCGATCGCGCGCGCCGCGATGGACTCGGTGCGGCGCGGCATCGTCGCCTACTCCTCGGTCTCGTGAGCGTTCGTGAAGGAGCTCGCATGAGCGTGGCTGTGAAGGATGCCGTGAGCGCCCCGGCAAGGCAGACCCACAAGGCGGAACCGCCGGCCCGGTTCACCGCCCCCCTGATGCCGCTCTGGCTCGCCTACCTGACCGCCGCGGCCTCCGGCATCGCGCTGGACGCCGGGTTCCCCGACAAGGGCTGGTGGCCCTTCACCCTCATCGGCGTCGCCATGGTGCTAGTAGGCCTCGTGGGCCGGGGCTGGGGCAACGCCTTCCTGCTCGGCGTCGTGGCGGGCGCGAGCTTCTGGGGCGTGCACATCTTCTGGCTGACGCTCTACCTGGGCCCGGTTCCGTGGATCGGGCTCACCGGATTCGAAGCAGTCTACTTCGGGCTCGGCTCGATCCTCATCGCGCTCGTCTACCGTCGTGCCGACCGCGTCTGGCCGAGCCGCTGGGGGCGACTCGGCCTCGTGCCGGTCATCGTCGCGGGCTTGTGGATCCTCCGCGAGGGCATCAACGCGATCGCCCCCTACGGCGGCTTCTCCTGGGGCCGCGTCGCGATGTCGCAGTCCGAGAGCCCCTATGCCGGGCTCGTCGCCTGGGTCGGCATGTCGGGGCTCAGCTTCGTGCTCGTGTGGCTCGTGGCCTTCCTGATCCAGCTCGGCCGTGAGGCGGGCCTGCGCACCTCGAGCAGGCTTCTGGGCGCCGGGATCGCGATCGCCGCGACCCTGGCCGTGCCCGCCTGGCCCGCTCCCACCTCCGGCACCTCGCGCATCGCGGGGGTGCAGGGCAACTCGAACGCCGGGCTGTTCGCCGTGCACGCGCCCGGCGACATCCTGAGCGACCACGTGTCAGCCTCGCTCGCCCTCGCAGGTCAGAAGCTCGACCTGGTGGTGTGGCCCGAGAACGCCTCCGACATCGACCCGGCGCGCTACCCGATCGCCGCGCAGACACTGGATGCGGTGAGCCAGCGGCTCGGCGGCGTCCCCCTCGTCGTGGGCACCATCCAGCAGCGCGACGGCAAGGTCTACAACACCTCGCTGCTGTGGCAGAACGGCCAGGTCACCGACTACTACGACAAGCGGCATCCGGTGCCCTTCGCCGAGTGGATGCCCAACCGCGACTTCTTCCACGCGCTCGCCCCCGACCTGGTCGACCTCGTGACCCGCGACTACGAGTTCGGCACCACCGACCTCACCTACGACATCAACGGCCTCATCGCCGGGGTGTCGATCTGCTTCGACATCACCGACGACGCGGTGATGCGGCAGATGGCCGGCCAGGGCGCCCAGGTCATCCTCGCGCAGACCAACAACGCCGACTTCGGGCGCACCGACGAGAACCTGCAGCAGCTCGCGATCGCGCGCCTGCGCGCCATCGAGTCGGGCCGGAGCGTCGTGAACATCTCGACCGTGGGCACGAGCGAGATCATCGCACCCGACGGCAGCACCATCGCGGGCATCCCCGCCTACCAGGCGGGCACGATGGTGGCGGATGTCCCCCTCGCGACGGTGCAGACGCCCGCGACGATCCTGGGGTTCCAGATCGAGTGGCTGCTCTCGGGGTTCGGCATCATCGGGCTGCTGACCGCTCTCGTGTTCGGCTGGCGTACCCGCGCCGAGCGCGAGCTGGACCGTGCGGCGCGCGCTGCCGGGCACGAAAAAACCCGGCGCTGATCAGGCGATCAGGCCGGGCTCCCGTCTGGCGGTGACCCTCGGGTCAGGCGCCGATCTTCTGCGTTCCGCGGCGTGCCCGCAGGTACTGCAGGCGCTCTTCGAGAAGCTCCTCGAGCTCGGCGCGCGTGCGCCGCTCGAGCAGCATGTCCCAGTGGCTGCGCGGCACCTTCGCATCCGCGTGGTCGACCGTGACGGGCTCGGAGCCCACCATCAGGGTCGCCTCGTGGCTGCAGAACCGGCATTCCCAGGTCTCGGGGGCTTCGGCTTCGGCCGAGAACACCATCTCGGTGTCACGGCCGCATGTCGCGCAGCGGTACGTGTAGCTGGTTCGGGGCGAAAAAACCACGCCCTCTTCACTCTGCAGGCTTTGTGCGCCCAGACGCATTCCGCGCAAACTGCGATCTGCCATTGTGTGGTCTCCTCTCGCGTTGCTTCAAACGTTATAAACCGTCGGGCTGCGTGAATCCTTTCCAGACCTGGGTATTACCAGTACTCTCTCAGCGAACCGCGCGGAACTCCAGAGCCAGCGGCAGCATGAGGTCGGCGCGGTCGGTGACGATGCCGTCGACGCCACGTTCGAGTAGGCCCCGGGCGACCGCCACGTCGTTGATCGTCCAGACGTGCACCTCCACGCCGGCCGCGTGCAGGCGCCGCACGGTGCGCTCGGTGGTCGTGCGCATCCCGAAGATCACCTCGGGGATCTGCACCGCATCCACGCGCCGCAGCAGGAACCGCACGAGGGGCACGAGACCCACCTTGGCCGCGATCAAGGCGGGCACGAACTCGCCCGCGGAGGCGGAGGCGGCGACGCGCACGCCCGCCACCTCGAGCAGATCGACGGCCGAGCGGCGGCGGCGGGTGGAGAACGAGGTGATGAGCACGCGGTCGACAGCGCCGGCCTGCAGGATCGCCCGGGCCGCCGGGGCCCCCACGTCTTCGGATTTGATGTCGATGTTGAAGCGGGTCTCCGGATTCGCGGCCAGCGCTTCAGCGAGGGTCGCGAACCGCACGCCCCCGCCCAGGTCGAGCTGCCGGAGCTCGTCAAGGCTCAGCTCCGCCACCCGGCCCTCGCGCCCCGCCACCCGGTCGAGAGTGGGGTCGTGGCTGACGATGGCCACCCCGTCGGCCGAGGCGTTCACGTCGGTCTCGATGTAGAGAGCACCCGCGCCGACCGCCGCGTCGAAGGCGGCGAGGGTATTCTCGGGAACATCGAGCGCGAGGCCGCGGTGGGCCAGCACGCGGGGGAGGGGAGCCGCGAAGAACGGCGGCTGCTCGCCCTTACGGCTGGGTCTCATCGCCCGCCGTCTTCGGCCGCGAAGCCGCACCTCGTTCGCCGAAGGCCTGCCCGATGCCCTTGAGCGCCTCGGTGAGCTCGCTCGGGATGACCCAGAGCTTGTTCGCCGAACCCTCCGCGATCTTCGGCAGCGTCTGCAGGTACTGGTAGGCCAGCAGCATGTTGTCGGGCTCGCCGCGGTGGATGGCGCTGAACACGGTGGTGATGGCCTCGGCCTCGCCCTGCGCGCGCAGCACGGCGGCCTTCGCGTCACCTTCGGCCCGCAGGATCTCGCCCTGCCGGTGGCCTTCGGCCTCGAGGATGGCCGACTGCTTCGTGCCCTCGGCGGTGAGGATGACGGCGCGGCGCTCCCGCTCGGCGCGCATCTGCTTCTCCATCGAGTCCTGGATGGACACGGGCGGATCGATGGCCTTGAGCTCCACGCGCGACACACGGATGCCCCATTTGCCGGTGGCGTCGTCGAGCACGATCCGCAGCTGGCCGTTGATCTCGTCGCGGCTCGTGAGCGCCTCTTCGAGGTTGAGCCCGCCGACCACGTTGCGGAGGGTGGTGGTGGCGAGCTGCTCGACCGCGCCGAGGTAGTTGGCGATCTCGTAGGTCGCGGCCCGCGCATCCGTCACCTGGAAGAAGACCACCGTGTCGATGGAGACCACCAGGTTGTCCTCGGTGATGACCGGCTGGGGCGGGAAGGACACCACCTGCTCGCGCAGGTCGATGAGCGGGCGCAGCCGGTCGATGAACGGAACGAGGATGTTCAGGCCCGGCATCAAGGTCTTGTGGTAGCGGCCGAGCCGCTCCACCACGCCGGCCGAGGCCTGCGGGATGATGCGCACGGCGCGCGAGACCACCACCAGCACGAAGATGATGATGATCACCACCACGGCGATCACGATGATCTGGCCCACGAGCGTGTCGGTCATGCGGTCGGCTCCTTTCGTTCTGCCGGGACCACGATCGCCGTGGCCCCGTCGATGGCGGCCACGAGGATGTGCTCGCCGCGGTGCAGGCCGGGCGCGACGGAGGCGGGGGAGACCCTCGCGGTCCAGATGTCGCCGTTCGCGAGCTTCACCTGCCCGGTCGTGGCGGTGACGTCGTGAACAACGAGGCCTTCGAGGCCGAGGAGCGCGTCGACATTGCTGCGGGCGGGGTCGCCCCCGCGTTTCAGCAGCCGCAGGAGCGGTGGCCGGAGCGTGAGCAGCAGGAGCAGCGAGAGCACCCCGGCGATCACGATCTGCAGGTACCACGGCGCTCCGAAGGCGCCCGAGATCAGGCCGCCGAGACTGCCGATGGCGATCATCAGGAAGGTGAACTCGAGCGTCAGCATCTCGACCACGATGAACAGGAGGATGAGCCCGAGCCAGAAGATCCAGGCGTAGGAGTCGAGGAATGCGGACATCTGCGGTCTCCTCTCGGCGGACTTCGGCGTGCTGCGACCTGCTTCGACGCTATCAGGGTTCGGACCGCGAGCGGCCGGAGTATCGGCTACTTGGTAGTCTCGGAGCGTCGTTCGATCTACGAGGAGTTCTCTGTGTCCAATCCACTCGCCCCCGGTTCTCTCGCAGGAAAGCGGGCCCTCGTCACGGGCTCCTCGCGCGGCATCGGAGCGGACACCGTCGGCTACTTCGCCGAGGCCGGCGCCGCGGTGGTCATCAACTACCGCAACAAGGAGGCCCGCGCCGCGAAGCTGGCGAACAGCATCCGCGAAGCCGGCGGCCAGGCCGTCATCGTGGGCGCCGACCTCACCGACCCGGCCTCGGTCGCCGCCCTCTTCGACACTGTGCAGGCCGAGCTCGGCGGGCTCGACATCCTCGTCATGAACGCCTCGGGCGGCATGGAGAGCGGCATGGCGGAGGACTACGCGATGCAGCTGAACCGCGACGCGCAGGTGCAGCTGCTGACGGCGGCGCTGCCGCTGCTCGGGCCGGGAGCCCGCGTGGTGTTCGTCACGAGCCACCAGGCGCACTTCATCCGCACCACGGAGACCATGCCCGAGTACGAGGCCGTGGCCCTGAGTAAGCGGGCCGGCGAGGATGCGCTGCGCGCGATGATCCCGCAGCTCGACGAGCTCGGCATCGAGTTCGTGGTGGTCTCCGGCGACATGATCGAGGGCACCATCACGGCGACGCTGCTGCAGCGCGCCAACCCGGGCGCCATCGAGGCGCGCAAGGAGGCCGCGGGCCGCCTCTACAACGTGAGCGAGTTCGCTGCCGAGGTGGCCTCGGCCGCGGTCGAGCCGGTGCCGGCGGACCACACGCGCTACGTGGGCGACGTCTCGGGCTTCGGCGCCGTCGACGCGTGAGCGGGTCGCGCGGATGAGCGGGGTCGCGTCGAAGCCGATGGCCATGCCGGCGAGGGCGGTGCGCCGATGAGCGGCGCAGCGGATGCCGCCACGCCGGCCGACGCCGTGATCCTGAAGTCGCGGGTGCTGCTGCTCGACGGCGACGACCGCGCGCTGCTGTTCTACACGCGCGCCGACGTCGACACGCAGCCCACCCGCTGGCTCACCCCCGGCGGCCACCTCGAGCCGGGGGAGACGCACCTCGAAGCCGCGGTTCGCGAGCTGTTCGAGGAGACCGGTCTCGCGGTGCCGGAGACGGCGCTCGGCGCGCCGATCTGGGCTCGCGACTTCGTGGCCGAGCCGGCCCCGGGCATCCTGCGCGACTACCACGAGGAGTGGTACCTCCTGCGCACCCAGGCCTTCGACCCGGTGGACACGAACTGGACGCCCGAGGAGCATGTCGACGTCGAGGCCTGGCGCTGGTGGAGCCTGGCCGAGATACAGCAGACGGCCGACTCCGTGGAGCCGGCCGTCCTTGCCGAGGTGCTCGCGGGAGCACTCGAGAAAGAGCTGTGATCAGGCGTTCTTGGGCGCCCGGCCGAGCGTGACCGCGGTGATCGCCGAGAAGATGCCCGTGACGATGAGGGCGATCCCCGAGAACAGCACGAGGATGCCGATCGACTCCAGCGGCAGGAAGATCACGACGATGCCGGCGACGACGGAGACGACGCCGAGGATGGTGCCGAACCACTTCGAGCTGTCCTTCGCGGTCTCCATGACCGCCATGACGCCCTCGATGATCCACGAGAAGCCGATCACGAGTGCGAGCGCGATGAGCGACACGACCGGGTTCCGGATGGCGACGACACCGGCCACGATGAGCAGCACGCCCAGGATGATGTTCAGCGCCCGGATCCCCCCGGTGACCGAGTTGTTGACGATGCCCGAGACCACGCGCACCAGGCCGACGATCCAGAAGTAGATCGCGAACAGCCAGGCGACCGTGATGGCGATGGTGGCCGGGTTGGTGAACGCGAGCACCAGGATGACGATGCCGAGCACGACGGAGAGGATGGCACGCAGCCACAGGCCGCCCTTGAGCCACCGCGCGGCTGTCGCCGTGATGTCGGAGTCGTGGAGCCAGAATCCGAATGTGTCGGAGCTCGTCGGTGTGGTCATGGTGTTCCCCTCATGCGCGCCTCGCGGCGACTTCAGCTGTCGACATTCAATCTAGCGCCCGGGCGGGCCTCCATGGGAGTTCGCCGAGAGCCTGTCGCGCCTGCGCGATCGATGCCGACCGCACGGCGTAGCATCCGAATCGAGCAATCGTCATCTCCGGGGGTGCGGGCGGAGATCCGCCATGCCGTCGAAGCCCAGCTGCCTGCGAGCCGCCGCGATCCTGCTGCTCGCCGCCCTGTCCGCGCCGCTGGCCGGATGCTCGGCGTCAGGCGGCGCCGCGGGCTGCCTCGCCGAGGGGGAGGGCTTCGTCAAGGAGTACGGCTACGGGGTCTCGACCTCGCCACCCGCCGCAACGGGCGGGGCGGTGACGGCCGGGGACTGGCGAGCCGACGGGTGCGCCCTTGAGGCCGGGCTCTCGTCGGCCGCGCGAGAGGCGGAGCAGGGCTGGGTGGTCTGCATGGCGGCCGCAGGCCTCGGCCGGTTCACGGGCAAGGGGGAGCCGTTCGAAGAGATCGAGCGCCGATACAAGGCCACCAGCGGCGCGGCAGTCGATGAGCTCCAACGCGAGGAGCGACTGCTCGCCATGGCCGACTTCGAGTGTGCGCGCGACAGCGGCTACTTCGAGGCGGTGCAATCGGAGCGGAATGGAGAAGCGCGCGACGGAAGGCCGCAGCTAGGGTGAAGCGCATGAACGTCGCCGATCAGCACGACCGCATCCGGGTGCAGGGTGCCCGCGTCAACAACCTCAAAGACGTGAGCGTCGACATCCCGAAACGGCGTCTCACCGTGTTCACCGGGGTGTCGGGCTCGGGCAAGAGCTCGCTCGTGTTCGGCACGATCGCGGCCGAGTCGCAGCGCATGATCAACGAGACCTACAGCGCGTTCCTGCAGGGCTTCATGCCGAGCCTCGCCCGGCCCGAGGTCGATGTGCTCGAGGGTCTCACGACGGCGATCATCGTCGATCAGGAGCGGATGGGGGCCAACTCGCGCTCCACTGTCGGCACCGCCACCGACGTCAACGCGATGCTGCGGATCGTGTTCAGCCGGCTCGGGAACCCGCAGATCGGCTCGCCGCAGGCCTTCGCCTTCAACGTGCCCTCGATCAGCGGCGCCGGAGCCGTCACCCTCGAGAAGGGCGGCCGCACCGTCAAGGAGCGGCGGAGCTTCACCGTCACCGGCGGAATGTGCCCGCGCTGCGAGGGGATGGGGCGGGTGAACGACATCGATCTCGCCCAGCTCTTCGACGACTCGAAGTCGCTCAACGACGGCGCCCTGACCATCCCGGGCTACACGCCCGACGGCTGGGGCGTGCGCATCTTCACCGGATCGGGCTTCCTCGACGCCGACAAGCCCATCCGCGACTACACGAAGCGTGAGCGCGACGACTTCCTCTACAAGGAGCCCGTCAAAGTCAAGGTCGGCGACATCAACATGACCTACGAAGGTCTCGTGCCCAAGGTGCAGAAGGCGTTCCTCTCGAAGGACCGCGAGGCGATGCAGCCGCACATCCGCGCCTTCGTCGACCGCGCCGTGACTTTCACCACCTGCCCCGACTGCGACGGAACGCGCCTCAACGCGGCGGCCCGCTCATCCCGGGTCGGCGGCATCAGCATCGCCGAAGCCTGCGCTCTGCAGATCAGCGACCTCGCCGAGTGGGTGCGCGGACTCTCGGAGCCCTCGGTCGCGCCCCTGCTGGCGGCCCTTTCCGAGACGCTCGACTCCTTCGTCGAGATCGGGCTCGGCTATCTCTCGCTCGACCGCCCGGCCGGCACGCTGAGCGGGGGAGAGTCGCAGCGCACGAAGATGATCCGCCACCTCGGATCCTCGCTCACCGACGTCACCTACGTGTTCGACGAGCCGACCATCGGGCTGCATCCGCACGACATCCAGCGCATGAACGGCCTGCTGCTCCGCTTGCGCGACAAGGGCAACACGGTGCTCGTGGTGGAGCACAAGCCCGAGGCCATCGCCATCGCCGACCATGTGGTCGACATCGGCCCCGGGGCGGGAACGGCCGGCGGCACCATCTGCTTCGAGGGCACGGTCGAGGGTCTGCGGGGGAGCGGCACCCTCACCGGGCGCCACCTCGATGACCGCGCTCGCGTCAAGAGCACAGTGCGGGAGAGAACTGGCGTTCTGAAGGTGCGGGGCGCGAGCCGGCACAACCTGCGCGAGGTGGATGTCGACATCCCGCTCGGCGTTCTCGTGGTGGTGACCGGGGTGGCCGGCTCCGGCAAGAGCTCACTCGTGCACGGCTCGCTGGGTGCGGCCGGGGGAGCGGAGGTGCGGGGCGCGGATGCCGGCGGCGGCATCGTCTCGATCGACCAGGGGGCGATCAAGGGCTCGCGGCGCAGCAATCCGGCGACCTACACCGGGCTCCTCGACCCCATCCGTACCGCCTTCGCGAAGGCCAACGGCGTCAAGCCGGCGCTCTTCAGCGCCAACTCCGAGGGCGCCTGCCCGAACTGCAACGGCGCGGGGGTGATCTACACCGACCTCGGCATGATGGCGGGTGTCAGCACCGTCTGCGAGGTGTGCGAGGGCAAGCGCTTCGAGGCATCCGTGCTCGACTACACCCTCGGTGGCCGGGACATCAGCGAGGTGCTCAGCATGTCGATCGCGGAGGCGGAGGCCTTCTTCGGCGAGGGCGAGGCGCGCATCCCGGCCGCCCACGGCATCCTGAAGCGGCTCGTGGATGTGGGGCTCGGCTACGTCTCGGTGGGCCAGCCCCTCACGACCCTGTCAGGCGGCGAGCGGCAGCGCCTGAAGCTTGCGACGCACATGGGGGAGAAGGGCGACATCTACGTGCTCGACGAGCCCACCGCCGGTCTTCACCTCGCGGATGTGGAGAACCTGCTGGGGCTGCTCGACCGGCTGGTGGACGCGGGCAAGTCGGTGATCGTGGTCGAACACCACCAGGCCGTGATGGCGCACGCCGACTGGATCATCGACCTCGGGCCCGGTGCCGGCCACGACGGCGGTCGAGTCGTGTTCGAGGGCACGCCGGCGGCGCTCATCGCGGCGCGCTCCACGCTCACCGGCGAGCACCTCGCGGAGTACGTGGGCAGGTGACCGCGTGGGGCGGGCTTAATAGCTCAGCGGCGTGCTTCGGAAGGTGAACTCATCCGTGGACCCGGAGTAGGTGAGCACCACCTCGCCTGATGAGCCTTCCTCACGGATCGCGATGTCCCGACCGGTCGTGCGGCTCACGAGGCGGATGAGCGCCGCCAGGCCGTCGGCGGCACGCTGGTCGGTGAACTCGCGGAGATCGATGTCGAAGGCGACCCCGCCGTCTCCAGGAAAGAAATTGACCTGAACGGCGGATGCCGGCCACACCGCTGCATGCTCGGTCGCCACTCCGACGCGTCCGTCGACATCGGGTTCCAATTCATACTCGTACAGCTCGATTCGCCAGCCGGCGGTGCGCATCGTCTCCAGCACGACCGGCCAGTCGTCGCCCGTCGACCCGATGACGTCTCCATCAGGAAGACGCATTGGCTTGTCGCCGAACAGACGCACGAACCTCACGACGTCGATTTCACGGGCCATACTCGATGATCCCGCACTTCGGCGCAGGGTTGCGGACCGCTGATAATGCCCATTATGTCAATACAAACATTGAGTATTCGCATTTGCTGCGAATGATCGAGTCCCCCGCGACGCGTGCGCCCTCGTCATCGACATGCGCGTACCCATCGTCGCCGACGCCCTCTGCTACTCCTACCCCACCGTCGACCGACACCGCCGTGACGCCGGCGCCACCTTCATCGACTACATCGGCAAACGGACCTCCGATCATCAGAATCCCCGACCTCTCATTTCAAGGTGAGAGATACTTTGCAGATGGTGGAACGGAACTTCTCTGACCCTGAGTCCATGGTCGGAGCCACCGCGGAAGAAGTGGCCGCGATGAAGCCCGAGGGTTGGCTGATCCGGCCATTCCCTGACGGTCGTCGAGGCTTTCAGATGCTCGATCCAGGTACTCCGGCTGGCGCAATCGGAAGCATCTCATACCACTTCGGAACGCCCGGCTTCCGAGTATTTACGACGAGGCCGCCGACCCCGATCTTCATCCTCAACGAGGCCCTCGAGATGCCCACTCTGGGCACGTTGGCGCGCGGCTACGTTGACGCTGTCGATGGTTCTTACATGGCCACCGATGTCTCGATACTTGCCGATGCTGCCCTCCTCCTGCTGAAATCGGGACACATCCAGCTATGGGAAGACTCCCTCGGAGCCGACGATGCAGTGCTCCTCAAGAAGTCTCCTGCGACGAGCGCACTCGAAGACCGTTCGAACTGGCTGTCAAGCGCGTCGCGCGCTCCGGCATCTTCCAAGCCAGCCCTGTTCCTTGACATCACCAAGAAGGGGCGAGACGCCCTCAGGGACCTCGATCGAAAGCCCCTCAAACTCAGACGACGCTAGAGAGACGATCAGGCAACGGGCGATTCCTCACCGTCCGGATCTCCGACGACGGCGAGAGCGAGACTTGCGATCAAGACGAGGCGCGTGAAATATGGGCGCGCCGACCACGGGAAAGCAAAGACCGATGCGATCAGGGAGCTCATCGCCTCAAGAAGTCTCTGGATGTCGATCTCGGAGAGGCGTTCGCTGCTCCCCAGGCGCGAACACCAACCATAAATATCGGCATCGATCAGAACAGCGTCCGCACTGCCATAGACTCGCCCGCGCTCGACGTCGATTGGGAACGCAGCCGAACGATGAAGCTCGAGCTCACGACGAAGATCATCCAACATGATCCGCAGTCTAATCACGTCCGAGGGACCAAAACGCGGTCGTTTACACGACTCTTGAATACGAGAGCACAGCAGCAGGAAGTTGCTTAACCTCACTTCGTGCAATGACTGAACTTTCGGGTACTCCCCACGTCCAAACGGAAACAGTCGCCTGATCGGGACGTACGCTGCGCAGCGCACAGAGAAGACGTGTCGGCGTGAGCGCGGGAGAATACTGGCACGGCCCCCAGCTATCACGCCGGCCACCCCATCAGCCCGAACACCCTCTCCGACCGGCTGCGCGTTCTCGGCATCGACACCCAGGCCGCTCGGAACGCCACGCTCCGGGACCTCGCCCATCACCTCGACGCCCGCTCCCTCGCTGACCTCATCAGCTACAGCTCACAGACGCTCTCTCTCAACGCCGCCCGCGCTGGCACACGCCTGAGTGACTTCATCGACTTGAGACGCGGTCGATAAGTTCTGGACGCTCAGAACGCGCGCGAAGACCGCACAATCAGACGCGCGTTGCGCCAGACGCTGAAGGCCGGCAAGACGACAAACGCAGGGAGCATCACCCAGTCACTTAGTGGGCCACTCCACCCTGCCCAATATGCAGAAAACGGCAGCAATCCAAGGATGATCACACCGATCAGAACCACCGAGGAAGCGATAATTCGAGCGATCACCTTCCGAGCCGGAAGCACTTTCATGATCGCCCATGACGCGATGCTTGCGACCAGGCCCACACACATCCCGATTGCCCCGCCAAGGAGCAAGAAGAACGGGATCATCGGTATTACAAAGCCGAGCCAATGCCAGTCGTCTTCGCTCAGCGAGAAGAGAAAAGCCAATGCCGCATAGGAGCCTGAAACGATCCCAAATGGCAGCCCGATCGAGACGACGAATTTGCCCATAGAGACGAGATTGCGATCCGCTCGGATCGCAATGCCTGTCGTTTCGACATCGGGGATGACCATGAGGACACGCTACTGAACTACAACTGTCAACATCGATCAGCGAAGGAACGGATAATCAGCTTCGCCAACAGAACGAGCATTATTGCGTTTGAAGCGCCACCTTGATGGAACAGCGCCTCGCCGACCGCTCACGGTCCAGCACGAGAAGCACCGACCACTCCCCCTGACTCTTTCCCGGCAGCAAGGCCAACCACCACATCACCCACAGTTATCTACTCACCCAGATCCGCGAACTCGGCCTCAACCCACTCGCCACCCGAAACCGTGCCCTCGACGACCTCGTCACAGCCATGCCCGCACCACTCGTCGACGACCTCGTCGCCTACAGCTACCAAGTCACCACGAAACACGCCAACGAGAACGCCGTCGAATACGCCACCTACGCCAACTCCGTCGCTCCGCCGAGGGACGGTCGCCAGTCCTAGAATTCGACCGTGTCCATCACCGAATGCATCGCCATCCTGAAGACGAGCAATATCCGGCTCGACCATGGCCTCACATCCGATGAGATCCGGGAAATCGAGCGGCGCTTCGGATTCGAGTTCAACCCCGACCACCGCCAGTTGCTCGAGGCAGCCCAACCAGCCGGCGAGGGATGGCTGCATTGGAGAAATGCCAGCGCCGAACGCCTTCAGGCTGCACTCGATTGGCCCCTGGAGGGCTTGCTGTTCGACGTCGAGAATAACGAGTTCTGGCCCACAACGTGGGGCACCAAGCCGGCTTCCCTTTCGGACCAGCGACAAGTCGCGACCCGGCGAATCAAGAGCTGGCCGACCCTGGTTCCGCTATTCGGGCACCGCTACATGGCAGCCGCTCCCGCGCCCTCAGGCTCCCCCGTATTCTCCGTCTATCAGAGCGATGTCATCGTTTATGGCCGCGATCTTCTGGAATACCTGCAACACGAACTCGCGCCAGCAGACCCGGACTTTCACCGCAATCGACCACTCGACGCACGAACATGTCCCCCCTGGTCGCTCCTCGCTTCGGGCCTCGACGTCACCGACTGACCGCACGCAAGCCCGACCGGAGATGACCGTCAGATCGAATATTGCTCGCTACCAGCACGGCACGCCTGACGTCCGTGCTCAGCGGCTTTGATACGTGTGTGGCGGTGGTCAGAAGAATGTGGGTTGCCGAACGGTATACGAGGCTTCTAGTTCTGCTCGCTCGTCGTCGTGGAGAACCACGTCGATGGCGTCCGCAGCATCGGTGAGATGGTGGAGCTTTGTCGCTCCGATGATCGGGGAGTCCACGACGGGATTTCCTAGGACCCAAGCAAGGGCGATCGTGGCCATGGACGAACCGCGCTGGTCGGCGATTCGCTGGACAGCGTCCACGATGGTTTCGTCGGAGTCGAGGAACGCGGGCGCCCCGAGGCCGTCAGAGGTTGCTCTCCTGCTGCTGCTCTGGCCCCAGGGTCGTGCGAGGGTTCCGCCGCCGAGGGGGCTCCACGGCATCGCGCCAACGCCTTGATCAGCGAGGAGACCGAACATTTCGCGTTCTTCTTCGCGCTGAATGAGGTTGTACTGATCTTGCATGGAGATGAAGCGTGTCCAGCCCCCGATCGCGGCGGTGTGCTGCATTGTGGCGAACTGCCATGCCCACATCGATGAAGCGCCGAGGTAGCGAACCTTGCCGGCCTTGACGACGTCGTGAAGCGCTTCCATCGTCTCGTGCACGGGAACGGCCGGGTCGAAGCGGTGGATCTGGAGAAGGTCGATGTAATCGGTGCCGAGCCGAGTCAGAGAAGCGTCGACCTGTTCGAGAATGGCTTTGCGGCTAAGGCCCGACCCGCCGGGCCCGTCGTGCATGGGGAAGTAGATCTTCGTGGCGATGACGATGTCTTCCCGCGTGCTGTATTCGCGGATCGCTTTCCCGACGATCCGTTCCGAGCTGCCCTTGCCGTAGGCGTTCGCCGTATCCCAGAAGGTGATGCCGAGTTCGACGGCCTGTCGGAACAGTGGGCCGGCGGCTTCGGCATCGAGCGTCCACGGCGTTGCCGGGTCGGGGTCGGCGAAGCTCATTCCCCCCAGAGCGAGGCGGCTGACGGTGAGTCCGGAGGAGCCGAGGCGACGGTATTCCATGTTTCTTCCTTACTGGACGTGTCGGCCCGGCACGAGGGCGACAGCTGCTGTCACCAGGGCAGTGTGCCGTTGGCGTCGAAGAAGGTGCCGGTCGGCCCGTCAGCGGCCGGGGCACACCGAGTTGACCTTGATGGGAGTGGATGCCAGTTCGATTGCGAGCCACCCGGTCAGGGCGTTCAAGAGCGTCTTCGAGGAGGTGTAGGCGAACGCAGGGATCGCCGCGAAGGGACTTTCGGGGGATGTGAGGGTGTCGAGTGAGCCGAGGGTGCGGCCTCGATGTGAGCGGCGGCACGGGAGATGCTGGCTTCGTCGGTGACGTCGAGGCTGACGAAACGGACATCGCCGGCGGAGGACTGGGCGTCGACGGCTTTCTCTCCGCGGCCCCGGTCTCGAGCGCCGACCCAGACGGTGTAGCCCTGCTGCGCGAGCTGCCGGGCTGTTTCGTATCCGATGCCCTTGTTGGCCCCCGTGACGAGTGCGGTCTGGTTCATCGCGCTCACAGCGTGGTGGTCGTGGTGGGGCGGATGCCGCAGGAATCGCCGGAGCAGGCGTCGACGTCGGGGGCGCCGAGCAGAGTGAGGGGGGCGACGAGGTCAGTGGTCGTGCTGCTCATCGGGACACCGCCTCGGTCGTCGGGGCGGCGGCGCGTTCGGCGTCGACCTGCTGGAGGACCTGCAGGAATGCGCCCGTGTCCTGTGCCCCGGACACGCCGTAGCGGCCGTCGACGACGAAGAACGGGATGGACTGGATGCCCAGCTCGGTGGCGCGGGCGAAGTCCGCCTTGACCTCGTCGAGATGACGGTGTTCTGTGAGGGCGACCTCGACCTCGTCACGGTCGAAGCCGAGTTCGACAGCGATCTCGACCAGGTTCGGGATGCGTCCGATGTGCTCGCCTCGCTGGAAGTAGGCGTCGGAGAGTCGTTCGTTCATCTCCCCCTGGCGGCCCTTGGACTTCGCGAAGTGGATCAGCTCGTGCGCGAGGATCGTGTTCGTCGGGTGGGTGCGGTCGAAGTGGTAGTCGAGGCCCGCGCCGGCGGCGATCTCCGTGACCCGCGCCAGCATCTTCTCGCCCTCGGCGAGAGGAAGTCCCCGGTAGTGGTTCAGGAACTCCTTCGTGGCCCCGTCGAACTCGGCCGGCGCCTCCGGGGCGAGTTCGAAGGAGTGGTACTCGATCTCCACCTCACCGCCGAATCGCTCGACGGCGGCCTCGAGCCGCCGTTTCGCGATGTAGCACCAGCCGCACTGCACGTCCGACCAGATGTCGACTTTGATGGCGGAGGTTGTCGGGGCGTTCGTCAGCGAGTCGGTGTCCATGTGTTCCATGGTGCCTTCCCGGAGCATTACGATCCATAACATGACGTCCATAAAACATTACGGATCGACCATTCCGGCCAGCGGTTCCTGGAGCGGAGATCCTCTTGCGGCCACGATCGGCCTGCTGCGGCCGCTAGCCGTCAACGAGACGAGCCTGCATGCCGCGGGGCCGTGGGCGGTCGGATTCGGGACCACCCAGCACGTGGAGTTGGGAGTGGTCGCGCGAGGCGAATGCTGGATCACCCTGGAGGGACACGACCCGGTGCTACTGCACGAGGGGGACTTCTACCTGCTGTGCAATCCCCCGCCTTATGTACTGGCCAGTGCACTGACGGAGGAACCGGTGGACGCCCGGACGTTGTGGGGCGGACCCAGCCGAGGGGCCGCGCACATCGGGCCCGCGGATCTGGAGGACACGTATCTGTGCGGCGGCTACTTCTCGTTCGATGACGCGAACGCCCGCCTGCTGCTGGACCTGCTGCCACCGCTGGTCCGCGTGCGAGCCGACGACCCTCGAGGTCAGCTCCTCACGCACCTGAGCGCCCTCCTCGTGGCGGAGGTGGAGAGCACCGAACTCGGAAGCGCTCTGATTCTCGACCACCTCGCCCAAACGCTGTTCATCCACATGCTCCGCGCCCACGCCGACGACCTGCACCAGCCGGCCGGATGGATGGCCGCCCTCAGTGGTGACGGCATCGGGACGGCACTTCGCGCCCTGCACGCCGATATCGCCCACCGGTGGACTCTCCAGGAGCTCGCGGAGGTCGGTCACATGTCCCGTTCGGCCTTCGCCGCCACGTTCAAAGCGCGAGTCGGGTCGGCCCCGCTGGAGTACCTCATCCAGTGGCGGATGAACGTCGCCCGTGACGCGTTACGCCGCCAGAGCATGACGATCACCGAACTCGCCGCCGCTATCGGATACGAATCCGAAAGCGCCTTCAGCACCGCGTTCCGCCGAGTGGTCGGCATCTCACCGGCCGCCTTCCGAAAGGAACAGACGACGGTGGTCGCCGGCTAGCCCAGACGGCGTGGACGAATCGTAACTATTAGCGGACGTTCGGTTATGGATCGTATCGCCGGGAGTGATCATGCTGAGGTCATGACCACAAATGCACACAATGATCCCGCTGAGAACGCCCCCGAGGACCGCCGGATCGAGCCCTTCACGGTCCGGGTCCCGGAAGCCGATCTCGACGATCTTCGCACCCGACTCAGCCTGACGCGGTGGCCTGATCGGGAGACCGTCACCGACACCACGCAGGGTCCGCCACTGGCCAAATTGCAGGCTCTCGTCTCGCGGTGGAAAGACGGTTACGACTGGCGTCGTGTCGAGGAGATGCTGAACGGGTGGGGCCAGTACACGACGACGATCGACGGGCTCGCCATCCACTTCCTGCATATCCGCTCGAACGAGCCGAACGCTCTTCCGCTGCTGCTCACCCACGGTTGGCCGGGATCGGTCCTGGAGTTCCGTCACGTCATCGACCGCCTCACCGACCCGGTCGCGCACGGCGGCGCCGCGGACGATGCCTTCGACCTGATTATTCCGTCCCTTCCGGGCTTCGGCTTCTCCGACAAGCCCAGCACGACAGGCTGGGGTGTCTCCCGGATCGCCGACGCCTGGATCGAACTCATGGACCGACTCGGCTACACCGGCTGGGTCGCGCAGGGCGGGGACTTCGGCAGCCCTGTCACCGAGACCATCGCACGGAAGGCGCCCCCCGGCTTGGCGGGAATCCACTTCAACCTCCCCCTCGTGTTCCCCACTCCGGAAGAGGCTGCGGAAGCCACCGCGGACGAGCAGGACATGATCGCCGGGATGATGCGATACGACGCCGAGTACTCCGCGTACGCCAAGCAGCAATCGACCCGACCGCAGACACTCGCGTACGGACTCTCCGATTCCCCCGTGGGACTCGCCGCCTGGATCTACTACACGTTCCAGGATTTCTCCGACAGCGACAACAACCCCGAAGCACTGTTCGGCCTCGACGCACTCCTGGACGACATCACCTTGTACTGGCTCACCAACACCGCCGCATCCTCCGCCCGCCTGTACTGGGAAGCGGCGCAAGAGGCCGCCTCCCAGCCCGCGATGACCGAACCCAATCCGATCCCGGCCGGGTTCAGCATCTTCCCGAAGGACGGCATCCGCGCCTCCCGCCGCTGGGTCGAAAGACGCTACAGCACCGTCCTGCACTACAACCAGCTCGGGAACGGCGGACACTTCGCTGCCCTCGAACAGCCCGAGGCGTTCACCGAAGAACTCCGCGCCACCTTCCGCAGCATCCGCTGATCAGACGACCACACGCATGCCCCCACACGCAGAGGAGAACATTCCCATGTCCGAAATCACCATCGTGGGATCGCTTCGAGCCCAGCCCGGGAAAGAGGCCGAGCTGGGTGCCGCCCTGGCCGACGTCATCGATCCCACCCACGCCGAAGAAGGGTGCCTCCTCTACGCCGTGCACCAAGGCGTGGATGATCCCACCCGATTCGTCATCATCGAACAATGGGCCGATCAGCACGCTCTCGACGTCCACGTCCGAAGCGACTACATGAGCGTCCTTCTCTCCCGTGCGGGAGACCTCCTGGCTGAAATGCCCGACAGCCCGAAATACGCGCCGCTGCGGCACGGCACGAGCCCTAAGAACACTCTGGGAGGTGCGCGAGCATAGTCATCTCTTCGGGCCGCTTGCAACAGGTGCGTGTGGAGTTCACAGCGGAGCAGGAGCGATCGATTTGCGAGGGGCGGCGGGCGGGCGGATCGTTCCTGCAGGTCGGTGCTCGGGTTGGGCAGCCGGCGCACCTCTTGCAGTACTTCCTTCGCATTCACGGTGGAATCGGGCCGGCTGCTGCGGGACGGTCGCTGACCTGGGATCGGGGACGGGAAATGGCCGAGCAGGAGCAACTCGGAGTGGACCTGCGCATGCCTGTCCATGAGACTCACTGCGCATCTTCCAGCGCAGCTGACGCCAGCCTCGGAAGAGGATCCGGTGCGATGACCGGTTTAGCTCGCCAAAGATTTACGAGACAACCCGTTCAGGCCGAGACGACCGCTCCCCTCCCCCAGATTCCCGGCCATCCTCCATGTCACGCAAAGTCGTCTCAGTCGCTCGCCTGTCTTAGCGGCGCCTCGGGGGGCTAGCGAGACCTGGTTGCATCGTGCGGGACGTCTTCTCCGACGTCACCTCCAGCAGCAAGACCGCCGCATCGCGCCCCGGGATGCAGCGGCTACTCGAATGCGCCGACGCCGGTGACACGGTCGTCGTATGGCGAGTGGACCGGCTCGGGCGGTCCCTGATTGCTGTCCTCAACCGCGTGAATGGGCTCCGCGACGCCGGCAATAGCGTGATGCTGAACATGCTGGCGACCCTGGCCGAGTACGCGCGTGAGCTGATCGTCGAACTCGTCAGTGCCCGCATCGCCACCAGTACTCGCAATAGCCGGCGGGCACGTCTACCCACATGTCCCCTAGTGAGACGGCTGGCGAACCCTGTTGCAGATAAGGCACGTGATCCGGGCTCAATTCCCCGTGAGGTGGACGTTGCGCTCGCGGATGGCCTCCTCGGTTTCGGGGAAGTAGGAGCCCAGCCCGAAGTCGACGGCGCCGGCCTGGATCTGCTCGACGACGGGTCGGAAGGTGCTCTCGTACTCCGCGAACGCGGCGTCGATGTCACCCTCGGCGGTCTGGAAGGCGTCGAAGAGGGCTGTTGCGCCCATGATCGCCAGTGACCCGCCCATCCCGGCCGCGGGGGAAGCGCAGTAGCCGGCGTCTCCGACCAGTGCGACGCGTCCGGATGTCCAACGGGGCATCTTCGTCTGGCTGAGCTTGTCGAAGTAGAAGTTGTCGGCGGTCTCCGCCTTCTCGACCATCGTGGTGAACTGCGCGCCGGCGTCGGCGAACCGTTCGCGCACGATCCTCTTCTGCTGCTCGAGGTCGTGGTAGTCGTACTCGATCTCGTCGTCGGAATGGAAGGCGAGGACGATATCGGTGGTCGTCTCGTAGGAGTTCAGCATCAGAGTCCGTCCGGGCGTGTTCAGGATCATCGTCGTGTCCTGGCCGGCGAGGGTCTCGTCGACGATCGCGACGGTGAAGTAGTTGTGCAGAAAGTGGCTGAAGTCGCGCTCCGGTCCGAAGCGCATCCTCCGCACGGCGGAGTGGTTGCCATCGCAGCCCAGCACGATCGCGAACTCGCCCTCGGAGCCGTCGCGGAAGGTGGCCCGGATGCCGTTCGGAATGTCTGTCAGCGTTGCGATGGCGTTGTCATAGAGCACCTCGACGTCCTCATCGAGGGCTGCGAGCAGGATCGCGAGCAGGTCGTCGCGGTGGATCTCGTAGCCGTCGACCGTACCGTCCGCGCTCGCAGGCTCGGGTTCGATGCGCGCGTCGGTGCCACCGTCGATGTTCTTGAACTCTGTCAGCCGGGGCGGCAGGCTCCTGTCGCGGATCGCCGGGAGGATGGCCCATCCGTTCGACGATCGCGATCGTGTCGTCCCGGATGTCGACGGGGGTTCCCCCCTTCTTCACGCCGGGCCCGGTCTCCACGACGGTGACGCGGTAGCCGAGTCGGCGCATCCAGAACGCCGCCGTCAAGCCGGCGAAGCTCGCACCGGAGACGAGCACCCGAGGTGCCGTGCTCGCGAGTGTCGGTGTCATGGTGGTTCCTTTCCCAGTGCGGACGATCTGCAAACGTGTAGTCACTACAACTTCACGACGACGCTAACACAAAATTGGTGTGACTCTACTTTTCGTGTCACGATGGACGGATGGATGAACCACGCGGCCTGAGGGAACGCAAGAAGCTCGAGACGCGGCACCGGCTCGGCGACGTCGCCGCACGACTCTTTGCCGAGCACGGCTACGACGCCGTGTCCGTTTCCGATGTCGCGCGGGCAGCCGAGGTGGCGGATCAGACCGTCTACAATTACTTCCCATCGAAGCCGGAGCTCGTTCTCGACCGAGCCGATGAGATCCTGGAGCGAACACGACGAGTCGTTGCCGCACGCGCCCGAGACCAGACGCCGGCCGGCGCGGTGCGCGTCCTCGTGCACGAGGACATCGACCGCTTCCGCGATGCCGATCCGACTCTGGCCCGGGGCGAATTCCCTGCTCAGAGTCTGCAGAGCGACACGCTGCGACGATTCGCACTGGAGTTCCGAGACAATCAGGCCGAGGCGATCTCCCGTGCCATCGCCGAGACGGATCCTGAGATCCACCCCCTCGTGGCCCGCGCCCACGCGAGCGCCCTGGTCGCCGTCATCCATGCCATCACCGTGCGGATCGGCGCCGCCATCATCGCCGGCGAAGCCCGAGAATCGGCCGCGGCGGGAATGCGCCGTGACGCCGACGCCGCCCTGGCGGATGCCGCAGAGAACTTCCGTGCCACGAAGGCACGGGCCAGCGCCTAGGCGATGTCACCGGGGAGGGCGGGGATCGCGGAGTACGGGTGCGCCTCGATCCGCATCGGCGGTTCCGCGAGCAGGTCGATGATCTCGTCACGCAGGTCATCGGCCATGTCGCTGGTCTCGTAGGCGTCCTTCGCCTCGACCGAGCGGAACACCTCGATGTTCCACAACACGTCGGGATCGGCGTCTTCCCGCAGCATGATGAACCGGTCGGACGAATCCGACTTCTCCATCCCGATCGTCGCGAGCTCGAAGAGCCGGTCGCCCATTCCGGGCTTCGCGCGCATCTTGATGATGTATGAGGGTTGGTCCGCGAAGGTCACGGTGGGATCCTTTCCCGATTGGAACGTTGTTCCATCAGTATGGAACGCAATTCCAATCTGTGTCAAGATGGCCGCATGGAAAGCGACAAGCCCCGAGCCGATCGGCGCACCGTCGCGCTGTCGAAGTCGCAGATCGTCGACGCCGCGGTTCGGATGCTCGACGCCGGCGGGGTGAGGGCGCTGACCTTCAGAGATCTGGCAGCCCAGCTGTCCACCGGAGCCGGAGCCCTCTACCACCACGTCTCGAGCAAAGACGAGCTGCTCGAGGCCGCTGCCAGCAGCGTCATGGAGTCGGTGCTCGTCGACGCCGATCGCGACGGGCCGGGTCAGGGCGTCCGCACCGTGATGATGGGGGTGTTCGACACGATCGCCGCTCACCCGTGGGTCGGAACGCAACTCGCCGCCGCGCCCTGGCAACCAGCCGTGCTGCTGCTCTTCGAGCGCGTCGGATCCGAGCTCGACGAGCTCGGCGCCCCGGAGGCGGCTCAGTTCGACGGCGCGTCCGTGCTCGTACAGTACCTGGTCGGCGTCGCCAGCCAGTTCGACGCCGCAACGCGTCTCACCGGAATGGAGATGGGTCGACCGGCGTTCCTGAAGGCCGCCACGTCCGACGCCCGGCAGACGGCAGGCAGCCGGTTGTCATTCCTGGATCGAATCAGTCGGCGACTCGCCGAACACGACGATCGGGACCAATTCCGCGCCGGCGTGGAGATCATCCTCGCGGGAATCATCTCGACCTGATCGACAACACGCCACCCGTGCGGGCCCCGCCCGCCTGATGCGGCGTGCATCACGGCCACTACCTGCCGTCGGAGGGGGCCAGCGACAAGGCGACTGCTGTGTTCACCTTCCAGAGCCTCACCGCCTATCAGACCTACCGCACCACCTTCGGCACTCGCGCCCTCGCCGCCGGCGCGACTAGGTCCGCGGTGTCAGACGATCGCCACGATCGCATCCACTTGCACGAGCGCATTGCCCTGCAGCACATTCACGCCGATCATCGAGCGCGCGGGAGGAGCCACGGTGAAGAATTCCCGGTAAACACGATCGATCGCGGAGGCGAACTCGATCAGCACGGGCGTGTAGATGGTGAGCTTGATCGCGTTGGACAGGTCTGCCCCTGCGGCCTGACAGATCGCGTCCAGATTCTTCAGGCACTGTCTCGTCTGAGCGCTGACCGCTTGATCGCCGCCGCCGAACGCCGGGTTCAGCGGTCGAGGCAGCATCTGCCCGGTCGCCGGATCGATCGGAAGCTGGCCCGACACGTAGAGCAGACCGTTGTGCGTGATGGCTTGACTGGATCCCCCGGGCGACCACGGCGCATCCGGCGCGAAGATCACGTTGCGTTCCACAGCTCGCTCCCCCGAGGCTCGTTATCGACGGCACTGCTCACGACATCCTAAGCGGGACCTCATCCTGCCGGCCACGGTCCTGGCCGCCCCTCTCCCCCGAGTCGATCGAGCAGCACGCCGAGGTCGTCACGGAGGCGTGCTTCGAACGCGGGTGTGCCCTCGTCTCGGTACTCGCGTGCGGTGATCTCGACGATCATGGTCACGGTCAGCCAGAGCCGGTAGAGATCCAGGCGCGTGCGCCCGGATGGCGAGAGATCGAAGGCCGACCCGCCCCGTGCATACCCGGCGAGGATCGGCTCGGGAGGCGCGCCCACCGACATGGGGTCGGCCATGGCGAGGTCGAAGAGCGGGTCACCCCAGAGGGACCGCTCGCAGTCGATCGCACACGTCACCGCGCCGGTCGCACGGTCGACGAACACGTTGCCGCGCCAGAGGTCGCCGTGCAACAGCACGGGGTGGGTGACGCGCTCCAGGGCCCCTCGCGCCGAGGCCTCGACGGCGCGGATCTCGCGCTCCGGGAGGCGGACACCCCGCCTGGCGGCCTCGGCGAGCTGCCCGTCGAGCAGCATGCCGAACGCCTCGACCCAGGTCCGGGCGGAGAGATCAGGCGCACGGGCTACATCGACTCCGAAAGCCGTACCCCCGTGGGAGTGATAGGCCGCAAGGACGCCGCCGACCTCACCCTGGGCCCGGCGATGGGCGTCGGCGGTCATCGAGTCCTCGACGAGATCCCATCGATCGCCGAGGGCGCTCGAGACGACCATGACGTCGACGTCGAGGCGCGTCCGACTGAGGTCGAAGTCGAGCAGCCGCGGCGCTTTCATCGCGGGCGACTGTCCGGCCAGCGTGAGCACGGCCACCTCTGTGCGCATCAAGTCGTGCTCGTGGAACAGGAGGGATGCCGATCCCGCGACGGGCGCGGCTTTCACGACGACCTGCACTCCGTCGCGAAGAGTGACCAGATAGGCGCTGGCGAACATCCCGCCGTCCAGGTACTCCGTCGCGACGGGCACCCCGACCCGTCTCAGCACCTCGGCCAGCTCATCGTCGGTGAGCATCCGCTTGCGTGTCGCCATAGCAGTGAATTCTGCTACAACCTGACGGAGTGATGGTGTCCGTCCTCCGCGATCGACCGGATGCGCGCGGGAGATCGTGAACGCGGCGACACGAACGCATTTCCGACGGTCGTCGAGCGATGGGAGCGAAGCCAGGACATCTGCCTGGCTTACACTTCGACTCATGGGTGACACCACCGACCCGAAATCGCTCCTGACCGTAGCCGCCGACGAGGACGACTGGCCCGAAGTGGTCCGGGTGCTCGAGGCGCACTGGTCCACCCTGATCTCCGACCACCCCGTCGTGGTGCGCGATGTCGTCGAGGGCCTGCCCCCCGCGGTCCTGGAGACATACCCGCGCTGGGCGATGGCCCGCGACTACCTGCAACGGATCGTGCCGCGGCCCGGAGAGCAGCTGACCCGGTTCCGCGGCACCGCCTCTCCCCCGCGACCGGTCGGATTCCTCGACCAACTCGCCCAGCTCACTTCGCGAGGCGCGTCCGCGCGCGCGGCCGGCGATCTCGACGCGGCCACGGAGTCGGTCACCAAAGCACGCGAACTCCTGGATGCCGCGAGCCAGGCGACTCGGGACGAGATGCTGTCGGCGCTCCCCGAGGTGCAGTTCGAGTGGGGCATGGTGTGGGAGTACGCCGGGGACTTCGACAAGGCGATCCGCGAATACGTCGACAGCTTCGACGAAGCGCTGCGCGACCAGAACGGCATGGCCCGGATGGTGGCCGCCGGCGCCCTCGCCTGGATCCACGCCCTGTGCGGACGCAACCTCCAGGCACGCCACTGGCTCGACAAGCTGCCGGAGGCGGGCGGCGAATGGTGGAACGGCCGCAGCGCCGTTCCGGCGATCTTCGCCCGCACGCTCCTGCTGATCGACAGTCTGCACTTCGAGGATGCCCGCGCCGAGCTCGCGAAGGCGAGTCTCGCGGTCTCACCGGAACGCTGGCCCTTCCAGAAACTGCTGACCGCTCTCGTCACGACCGATCCGACGGCCGCCATGAGCATCCTCGCGCAGATCGACGGGTCGGCGTCGAAGGTGCCGGCCGCCGTGACGGAGAACGGGCCGATCGGTCAGTACGTGGCGATCGCCCGGTCGATCCTCTTCCGCGTGGCAGGCCAGCCCTCCGACGCCGCCCGCGCCCTTCCGCAGCCCTCGGCGCGGCCCGTCAGCGTCGCCGAGAAGCTGGTCGCGTCGCTGAACGCGAGCCAGTTGATCCGCGCGAGCAACGACGCGGCAGCCGGCCGCATCCTGGCCATCGCCCGCGCCGACCTCGGCACTCCGCGGATCAGTGTGGCGGCCCTCGCGCTCACGGCGGTGACCCAGCTCCGCGACGGAGACCGCGATGCAGCGGCCGCGACCTTCGCCAGCGCGGTGAGTCTCGCCGACGAACGCGCGTTGTTCCATCCGCTCACCGTCGTCCCCCGAACCGAGCTGCTCCAACTCCTCGAGGAATCGACCACAACGCTCGATCCCGAGGTGGCGGGGCGCCTGGTGGCCATCGCCATCGACGGGTCCAAGGATCCGTTCGTGAGCCTCACCCGCAAGGAACGGCAGGTGCTCACCCTGATCGTCGCCGGCACGCGCATCCAGGATGTCGCGACCGAGCTCTTCGTGTCGGTGAACACGGTCAAGTCGCAGCTCGCCTCGATCTACCGCAAGACCGGCACGAACTCCCGCGACGACCTCACGCGCCTCGCCCTGACGACGGGGACTCTGGACTGAGAGCCGCCCGGCCCGCCCTCGATCACGACCGCCGACCGTTCGGCCATCACCCGGATCGCTCCCCCGACGGCCGGATCGCGTCCCACGCGGTGTGACATGATCTGCTGATGCTTCGCGCTCTCCGCAACCCCGGCGTCCGGGCGGCGCTCGCCTCGGCGATCCTGTTCGGCGCCGGCACGCCGCTCGCGAAACTCCTCCTCGATGACGACGTCAGCCCCTGGCTGCTCGCCGGCCTCCTCTACTGCGGATCCGGGATCGGATTGGGTCTGTACCGGCTGATCCGCCGCGCCCCACGCGTGGGGGTCACGCGAGCGGAGATGCTGCCGCTCGCCGGGGCCGTCTTCTTCGGCGGCATCGCCGGACCCGTACTGCTGATGCTCGGCCTCTCGACCATGCCGGCGTCCGGCGCTTCGTTGCTGCTGAATGCCGAGGGGGTGTTCACCGCAGCTCTGGCCTGGTTCGTCTTCCGGGAGAACGTCGACCGCCGGATCGCGATCGGGATGCTCGCCATCGTCGCCGGCGCCGTCGTGCTCAGCATTCCCTCGGGCGCGAGCTTCGGCAGCCCCTGGCCCTCGCTCGCGATCCTCGGCGCCTGCCTCAGCTGGGGGCTCGACAACAACCTCACCCGCAAGGTCGCCCTCACCGATGCGACGTGGCTCGCCGCCGTCAAAGGCGGCGTCGCCGGACCGGTCAATCTAGTGCTGGCGTTCGCTCTCGGCGCGCACCTCCCCGGCGTGGCCAACATCGCCGCCTCGATGGTCGTCGGCCTCTTCGCCTACGGCATCAGTCTCGTGCTGTTCATCGTCGCCATGCGCCACGTCGGCACCGCGAGAGCCGGCGCCTACTACTCGATCGCGCCCTTCTTCGGGGCGGTTCTCGCGATCGCGCTCGGCGACCCGATCAGCTGGCCCGTCATCGTCGCCGGCATCCTCATGGCGGCCGGCGTCTGGCTGCACCTCACCGAGCGTCACGAGCACGAGCACACGCACGAGGCGATCACCCACGACCACTGGCACACCCACGACGAGCATCACCAGCACGACCACACGCCGGATCTGGAGCTCACCGCGAACGGCTGGCACAAGCATGAGCACACGCACGCCGCCATCACCCACACGCACGAGCATTACCCCGACACCCACCACCGCCACACGCACTGACGCCGGTCCGCACCCGCGGTCGCACTCGCCGGCATCGGCCTTTGGCTCGCATTAATACAGTCGAAGCTGTATTAATTGGAGCATGCTCACCCTCAGCACGCGACTCGACGTCATGAACAGGCTCGGTCGGGCCATGGCCGACCCGACCCGCTCCCGCATCCTGATGCTGCTGCTGGATCGCCCCGCCTATCCCGCTGAGATCGCCGAAGACCTCGAGCTCACCCGCCAGAACGTCTCCAACCACCTCACCTGCCTCCGCGACTGCGGCATCGTCGTCGCGGAGGCCCAGGGACGGCAGCACCGCTACGAGATCGCCGACGCCCACCTCAAGAAGGCGCTCGACGATCTGGTCGGTGTCGTGCTCGCCGTCGACGTCTCCGCCCCCTGCAACGACGAGACCTGCACCGTTCCCGGATGCTGCGAGCCCACCTCGTGATCGCCACGATCGAATCTCCGAACCAGGAGCGGAAGGCGTTGCTGCAGCGGCGCATCCGCCTGATCGTCGCTGTCACCATCGGCTACAACCTGATCGAGGCGATCATCGCGATCGCGGCCGGCACCGCAGCCGCCTCCGGGGCCCTGATCGGTTTCGGCCTCGATTCGACGATCGAGGTGCTCTCCGCCGCCGCCGTCGCCTGGCAGTTCACCCGCCGCGACCCCGAACGCTGGGAGCAGGGCACCCTGCGCGTCATCGCCCTCGCCTTCTTCGCCCTCGCCCTGTATGTCGGCGCCACCGCCGTCCTGACCCTCACCCGCGCGGTCGCCGCCGAGCACAGCACCGCCGGAATCGTGCTCACCGCGCTCAGCGTCGTCGTGATGCCGTTCCTCTCCCTCGCAGAACGGCGCACGGGCCGGGAACTCGGCTCGGCGACGGCGATCGCCGATTCGAAGCAGACGCTCATCTGCACCTATCTCTCGGCAGCGGTGCTCCTCGGCCTGCTGCTGAACACGCTCTTCGGCTGGTGGTGGGCCGATCCGCTGGCCGCGCTGGTGATCGTCGTCTTCGCCGTGCGCGAGGGCGTCGAGGCCTGGAAGGGCGACGCCTGCGCCACCTCCGTCGGCATGCTCCTCGACGCCGAGCACGACCCCTCTTGACGGGAACGCATTAGTTCAATCATCATTGAACCAATGACCATTGAACTCATCCATGAGCTGGACAAGCGCGCAGCGAAGCATGCCGCACTCAGCGAGCCGGCACGGTTGCGCATCGTCGACCTGCTCACCCTGGGCGACCTCTCCCCCACCGAGCTGCAGCTCGCCCTCGGCATCAAGGCGAACCTCCTCACCCACCACGTGAACACCCTCGAAGCGGTCGGGATGGTCTCCCGCTCCCGCTCGGAGGCCGACAGAAGGCGCTCTTACGTGCATCTGACCGAGACCGCACTCGACGGGCTCACGCCGGGCGCCCAGGAGCACGCCGACCGCGTGGTGTTCGTCTGCACCGCCAACTCCGCCCGCTCGCAACTCGCGGCCGCGCTCTGGAAGACGCAGTCGGCCATCCCGGCCGCATCCGGGGGAACACACCCCGCCGACCGCATCGCCGCGGGAGCCATCGCCGTCGCCCAGCGGCACCACCTCACTCTCCCCGATGTCGCTCCGCGCATCCTCGGAGACGTGCTCACGGACACAGATCTCGTGGTCACCGTGTGCGACAGCGCTCACGAGGAGATCGGGGCGACCGGCGATCTGCACTGGTCGATTCCCGACCCGGTCCGCATCGGCACCGCAGCCGCGTTCGACAGCGCGTTCGCCGAGCTACGGCGTCGCGTATCGGGCCTCGTTCCGCGGCTCGCCGCATCCTGAACCCCACATCCCCCGAAAGAGCGATCCATGAGCGAAAAGCCCACCGTCCTGTTCGTCTGCGTCCACAACGCGGGTCGCTCGCAGATGGCCGCCGGATACCTGCAGGCCCTCGCCGGCGACCGGGTGCACGTGCTCTCCGCCGGCAGCGAGCCGAAAGACCAGATCAACCCCGTCGCGATCGCGGTGATGGCCGAGGAGGGCATCGACATCGCCTCGAACCAGCCGAAGATCCTCACCACCGACGCCGTGCGCGCATCGGATGTCGTGATCACCATGGGCTGCGGCGACACCTGCCCGATCTTCCCCGGCAAACGCTACGAGGACTGGGAGCTCAGCGACCCCGCCGGGAAACCCGCCGACGAGGTCCGGCCGATCCGCGACGACATCAAAGCCCGCGTCGAAGCGTTGCTCGCCGAGATCCTGCCGCCCACCGAGTAAGACCTCTCTCCCCTCCGACGAGGGGTTCAGAGCGTCAGCGAGATCGCGGCAGCCGCGTGAAAACGTAGTGGACGACGCCGGAGGGCGAGGCCGTGACCTCGACCGTGAAACGTTCCTCGAGACCCTCCAGTCCTTCCCAGAGGCGCACCCCGCGCCCGAGCAGGATCGGCACCACGACCACGTGCAGGTGGTCGACGAGATCGGCCTCGAGGAACTCCCGCACCACCGTGGGGCCGCCGCCGAGACGCACATCGAGACCGTCCGCCTCCGCCGCCGCGAGGGCGAGCGCTTCAGCGGGGGGCAGCGAGCGGAACAGGAAGGTCGTCTCGCCGACCTGGATGTCGGGACGCGCGTGGTGCGTCAGCACCACGACCGGCGTGTGGAACGGCGGCTCCTCGCCCCACCAGCCGCGCCACGACTCGTCCTGCCAGGGGCCCTGCTGCGGGCCGAACTTGCGGCGGCCCATGATCTCCGCGCCGATGCCCTGCCAGGATGCCGCCGCGAACGCGTCGTCGACGCCGCGTGTGCCACCGCCGGACTCCGCGCCCTGGCCGACCGCGCTCGCGAAGGTGCTCGTGGGAAAGAACCAGCCCATCAGCCGCTGCCCGGCGTGGCCGAACGGCGTCTCCAACGACTGGCCCTCCCCGGTCGCGAATCCGTCCAGCGAGACGGCGAGGTTGTGCACTCTGAGCTTGGTCATTCTGACAAGCTAGCGAATGCACGAACCGAACCGAAAGGATGGCGCGAGATGTCATACGCAGTGGATTTCGTGGAAGTCTCCCCCGTGGGCCTGGAGTCGTCGCCGGTCGTCGACGCTCTCGCCGGTCTCCGCGCGAACGAGGCGCGCTACTTCAAGAACAAGTACGACCACGTCTTCACCGTCGAACCCGCGAGCGAGGCGAGCGAGGTCGTCGACTGGGTCAGCGGCATCCTGAAGGACGAACGCGACATCGTGATCGCGTCTCCCCCGCTCGAAGCGACCCGCTTCGAGGTCGAGGGCTACCGGATGGCCTACGTCTTCTACCAGAGCGGCCTCTCGATCAACGTGATGTACGCCCTCGACGACGCCGGCAAGCGCGCGGTGGGGTTCAAGCTCTCCGACGGCATGGAGATCCCCGAGGAGCTCGCCAGCCGCTTCAAGTTCGCGCGCCAGAAGTCGAAGCTGGCCGGAACCATCCGCGGCTCGTACTTCACGATCAAGAACGAGCACTGAGCCGCGGTGAGCACACTCCGCGCCCGAGGCATCCTCTTCGACATGGATGGCACGCTCGTGGACTCCACCGCGGTGGTGGAGCACGTCTGGACGCGCTTCGCCGAACGCCACGACCTCGACGCCGCCGCCCTGCTCGCGACCTCGCACGGCCGCACGGCCGAGGAGACCGTGCGGCGCTGGGCCCCGGCCGGCACCGATGCGGCCTCGGAGGTCGCCCTCCTTCACGGCACCGAGCTCGGCATGGTCGACGGCATCGTCGAGATCCGCGGCGCCGCCGCCTTCACAGCCTCGGTGCCACGCTGGGCGCTCGTGACCTCGGCACCGCGCGCTCTCGCCCTCGCCCGGCTCGAGACCGTCGGCATCCCGGCGCCGGCCGAGCTCGTCTGCGCCGAGGACGTGTCGACGGGCAAGCCCGACCCCGAACCCTACCTTCGCGGCGCCGCGGCGCTCGGCCTCGACCCGGCCGAGGTGGTGGTCTTCGAGGACGCGGAGGCCGGCGTGATGTCCGCCCTCGCCGCCGGCATGCGCACCGTCGTGGTCGGCGGCCTCAGCGCCCCGGTGACGCGGGGGCTCCCCCACATTCCCGATTTCGCCGGCACCACCGTCGCCGTCGACGGCGACTGGATCGAGATCGGCCTCGGTTGAGCCTCGAACCGAAACCAACCGCGCCCGCATCCGCGTGGGTGGCGGTCCGCCGAGTCGCCGATGCGGCAGGATCGCAGGCGTGACTGATTTCGCGACACCGTTCTCCGCCGTTCTCTTCGACTGCGACGGCGTGCTCGTCGACTCCGAACGCATCACCAACGGCGTGCTGCACGAGATGCTGCACGAGCTCGGCTGGCCGATCAGCGAGGCCGAGTGTGTGCGCCTCTTCGTCGGCCGCGCCTTGAAGGACGAGTGGCCGGTCATCCTCGAGCACACCGGGTTCCGCATCACCGAGGAGTGGCTCGTCGAGTTCCGGGCCAGTCGGAACGCGGGCATTCGCGCCAGCCTGCAACCCATCCCGGGGGCGGTCGATGCCGTAACGCTGATCGCCACGGCATACGGCGACCGCATCGCGTGCGTCTCCGGCGCCGACCGCCACAAGGTCGAGATGCAGCTCGCGCTGACGAGCCTCGACGGCCCCTTCGGCGACCGGGTCTTCAGCGGCATGGAGCAGCCCCGCTCGAAGCCGGCACCCGACGTCTACCTCGCCGCCGCCGCCGCGCTCGGCATCGACCCGGCCACCGCGGCCGTGGTCGAGGACTCGATCGCGGGCGTCACCGCCGGGGTCGCCGCCGGCGCCACGGTGCTCGGTTTCGCGCCGGGCGGCCCGGTGCACGAGGCTCCGGATGCGCTGCTCGAGGCGGGCGCGGCCCTCACCTTCGCGAGCATGGCCGAGCTGCCCGCGCTGGTGGGCATCCCGGCCGGCGCCGCGTGAACGCGGCCTGACGGCAGCCGTCGCCGCCGCTCGCATTACCTCACCTCACCTCACCTCACCTCACCTCACCTCACGGGAGTAGCACCACGAGCCGCTCGGTCGCCCGCGTCATCGCCACGTAGCGATCGACCGCCCCCTCGATGCCCTCACCGAAGGCATCTGGGTCGACCACCACCACGAGATCGAACTCGAGGCCCTTCGCGAGCTCCGGGGTGAGCGAACGGATGCGCGGATCGCCAGCCCACACGGCCGCCGCACCCCCGACGCCGGCTCCGGCCGCGCTCCGGGCACGGTCGGCTGTGATCACGCATCCCACCCCCTCGTCCTGTGCGGCGAGCCAGCCGTCGACGACCGCGTCCAACTCCTCGACAGCCCGGAACTCGACCGGCACTCCACTGCGCCGCACGGCGGCCGGCACGTTCGCCTCGGGCAGCGCGGCTCGGATCGCGGGCTCGGCGACCGCCATCACCTCCTCCGGGGTGCGGTAGTTCACGCTCAGGGTCGCCACCGTCACACCGCCTGGATCGATGCTCACCCGCGCGAGCCGCTCCGGCCAGGTCTCGGTGAAACCGTGACGGGCCTGCGCCCGGTCGCCGACGATCGTGAAGCTGCGCGAAGGGCACCGGCTCACGAGCATCCGCCACTGGGCGTCCGTGAGCTCCTGCGCCTCGTCGACCACGATGTGGGCGAACGGGCCGGAGAGCTCGTCGGGCTCCACGCCGGGCAGCGCGGCCTCGTCGAGCAGCGAGTTCTGGGCGTCCTGCTCGCGCAGCATCATGGCGAGGTGCAGCTCGTCGTTGTGGTCGGCGGCGAGCAGATCGTCGATCACGGCGTCCATCCGCTCGCGCTCCCGGGCGATCGCCTTCTCGCGGTCGCGACGCCGGCGCGGCGCTCCAGGGTCCCCGATGCGCTGGCGGGCCGCGTCGAGCAGCGGCAGATCGGCGTCGGTCCAGGCCCGCGCATCCGAACGCTGCAGCATCCTCACCTCGGCGACGTCGAGGCCGGGAGCGCACCGCTCAAGATGCCCCGGCACCGACCACAGATCGGCCACCAGCCCCACGGGGTCCAGCAGCGGCCACGCGCGAGCGAACGTTCCCGCGAGCTCCTCGTCGCGAGCGAAGGAGGCGCGCAGCAGAGCGGGCGGCACCTCTTCGTCGGCCTCGCCGTGCTTCTGCAGCAGGATGCCCAGGAGCTCCTCCCAGACCTGGTCGCGAGCCTCGTTGTGGGGAACCCCGGGCTCGGCCGCGTCGAACGCCTCGGCCCAGTCGGCCGCCTCGACGGAGATCTCGGCCCAGTCCGTCTCGATCGTCACACTGCGCCGAGGCGGCCGCTCGTGCATCCGCACGGCGTTCTCGATCGCGGCCACCATCGCCGCACTGGACTTCAGGCGCGCGACGGCCGGATCGGTCTCCCGCACGGCGCTCGCGCCCTCCGGCACGAGTTCGGCGAGCGTGCAGCTGTGTACCCCTTCCTCCCCGAGGCTCGGCAGGACGTCCTCCACGTAGGAGAGGTAGGCGGCGCTCGGCCCGACGAACAACACGCCCCCGCGGCCGGGCGCGAGCCGCGGGTCGGAGTAGAGCAGGTAGGCGGCGCGGTGCAGCGCCACCACGGTCTTGCCGGTGCCGGGTCCGCCGTCCACGACGAGGGCGCCACGGGAGCCGGCCCGGATCGCGGCGTCCTGGTCGGCCTGGATGGTGCCGAGCACATCGCGCATCCGCGCCGAGCGGCTGCCGCCGAGGCTCGCGATGAAGGCCGACTGGTCGTCGAGGGCCACCCCCGCCGCGAGCGCGCGGGGAGTGAAGGCCTCGTCCCAGTAATCGCAGATGCGCCCGCTGTTCCAGCGATACCGTCGGCGGCTCGCGAGGCCGAGCGGATGCGCGCGGGTCGCCGCGAAGAACGGCTCGGCCGCGGGCGAGCGCCAGTCGACGAGCAGCCGCCGCCCCTCGTCGTCGGTGAGGCCGAAACGGCCCACGTAGACGGGCTCGGGGTCGTCCTCGAACACCAGGCGCCCGAGGCAGAGGTCGAGTCCGTAGCGGCGCAGAGCGCGGAGGCGCGTGGTGAGCCGGTGCACCTCGAGGTCGCGGTCGAGCGCCTGCTGTCCGCTGCCGCCCGGGCCGCGAAGGGCGGCAGAACGATGTTCGATCAGCGCGGCGATCGAACGCTCCAGGTTCCGCGCGACCGCCGAGAGGTGCTCCTCGTCGTCGGCGATGAGGGCCGGGTCCGCCTTGGCGGACAGGCGTTCGGGAAGGTCGAAGACGCGCACGGGAACTGTCACGGTCGTCGATTCTCGCCCACACCCCCCGCCTTGCGGCAAGCCCCCCGCCCAGCGATATCCTGAACACGGCAGGCACGCTCCATGCTGGCCCCATCTGCTCTTTGGTGCCCCGAAGTATTGCTAGATTGTCTAGTGAAATGCGAGCGGGCTACCCGACGACTCCGTCGGGCCCCACAGCCGAGGGGGCCACGACGTGGGAAAGTTCATCTACGGCAACAACGGCGTCGAAGTCGAGATCGAAGACCGCACGCTGGCGCACCTCAAGATCGCGATCTTCTCGAAGCTCCGGCGCAACGAGTCCTTCTCGTTCTCGTGGCAGGTCGACGCCGACTCGGGCAGCGGCCGCCACTCGGTCTGGCTGAGCCCCTCCGCGATGGTGCACTTCCACTTCTACGGCAACCGCCCCCCGTCGCTGAACCGCGCGTGGCTCAAGCTGATGATGGGCTCCGCGAACGAGGGAGATCTGCGCCTGATGGACGAACCCTCCGATGCCGAGGTCGACCTGGGCACCGCCGCCACTCAGGCCCGTTGGTGACCCTGAGAATCCGGCCGGCGGTTCAGGCGGCCTCGACGGTCCACGGTTCGACGCTGTAGCCCCACGCCGTCGTGCGCTCCACCGCCTGCATCGCCGCCTCCTGAGTCTGGAAGACGCCGAGCACGTCGGGGTGCCCCTCGGTCAAGTCGAGAACGATCCATACCTGCACCGGCCCACCACCTCTCTTCTCGCGCTCAGCTCCCGGCAGAGCTCCGGCGCGTGCCCTCGAACCTACGCCCGAACAGGTCTCACCGCCCGCACGGCGAGAGGATTCCCCCACACCGGCTCACCCCCGTCCACGCCCGCGATGACCGCCAGACCGGCGGATGCGCGCGCGGCGAGCACGAAAGCCCCCTTCGCCGTCACGGTCGACACAAAACTCCGAAGCTCGCGTGTGAGGGCGGGAGGCGGCGGCTCGGGTGCATCGAGGTACACGAGATCGTCGTCGCGGATGCCGGGCAGCGCAGCGAAGAGCGGCCGCACCGCGAGCCGCACCTCGCGTTCTCCGAGCAGCCGGCCGAACTCCCGGAGCTTCGCCTCGTCGAAGGCGACCGTCTCGCGCCCGTAGCGCGCGCCGGAGAACTCCTGCAGCGGCCCGCCGAGCGGATGCGGTTGCGCCGTGCCGCGCAGGTACACGAAACGGGCGGCGCGCTCAGCGATCGGAAGCCGGCTCACCGCATCCGGGTCCTGGTCCCGCAGCGCTGCGAAGGCGCTGGGAGAGTGAGCGGCGGCGAGCCGCCCGACGGCGTCGATCACCCCCTCGACGTCGGCGCGCGCTGCCTCCCAGGTGGCGATCACCTCGGCGTTGGGGCTGCTCAACGAGAACACGGCGCCCGGATGCTCGTGCATCATCCGCAGCGCGACCGCACCGCCGTCGAGGAACGGCTCCGCGTAGTCGGCCATGACGGCCGGAACGGCGGCGGCGACCGACTCGGCGAGTCGCCGGTTGTGCGCGGTGTCGAGGTACGGCGAGCCGATGCGCCGAGGTCCGGACGCGTTCACACGCCCCGCTGCACGACGAGCTCGGCGACGACCCGGCGCACGAGGTCTTCGGGCAAGGGCGCGCGGTAGGAGAACTTCACCGTGTCCTTCGAGGCCCGGTACGGCGCGAGCTCCGCCTCGAGCTCGCCGTCGAACGCCGGGATCGCATACAGAGCCAGGTGGGTCTTCCAGCCCGCGAAGTAGACGAGTGAGCGGCTCGCCACGGAGTAGGCGGGCATGTTGTACCCGATCGACTCGACCGCCGTGGGAGCTGTCGTGGTCACGATCTCGCGCACCCGGGAGAGCACCGGCCGCACCTCGGCCGGAAACCCGGCGATGTACTCGTCGACCGAGTCGACCTGCTTCTGCGCCATGCCCGCTTCCCGCCTCCCGTTCGCTCCGCACCGAGACTCAGAGTGTGGGGATCAGCCCGCCGTCGATCGTCACGTCGGTGCCGGTGAGGTTCGCCGCGCGAGACCCCGCCAGGAACACCACCACGTCGGCGACCTCGTCGGGTCGCGTGAAGCGGCCCGTCGCGGTGCCCGCCACCGCGGCCGCCGCCACGTCCTCGGGCCGGCCGCCGCCCGCCTTCGAGACGGTGTCGGCGACTCCCCCGGCGCCGAGCCACAGCTCGGTCTCCACCGGTCCCGGGCTGACGCTGTTCGAACGGATGCCCCGGGAGCCGAACTCCTTCGACACCGCCTTCACGAAGTTGAGCAGTCCGGCCTTGCTCGCGCTGTAGTCGATGACGGCCGGGTCGGGCAGCACGGCGTTCACCGAGGCGACTGTGACGATGGCGCCGCCGCCCGCCGCGAGCATCCCGGGCAGCACGGCGCGGGTGGTCCGCACGGCGGCGAGGAGGTTGAGGGTGAGCGATCGCGACCATTCCTCGTCGGTCACCGAGAGGAAGCCGCCGACGCGCGTCTTGGCGGCGCCGACGTTGTTCACCAGCACGTCGACCACGGGGCCGGCAGCCGCGATCAGCGCATCCGGTCCCTCCGGCGTCGAGAGATCAGCCGAGACGAAGCGCACGCCGCCCCCGGCGACGAGAGCATCGAGCTCGGGGCTCGAGGAGCGGGCGCCGGCCACCACGAGGGCACCCTCGGCCACGAACGCCGTGACGATCGCGAGCCCGATGCCCTTGCTCGCCCCGGTCACGACGACGGTCTTGCCGCGCAGTCCCTGATCCATCGTCGGCTGCTCCCTGCTGGAGGCGCTCTAGACGCCGGGTTCGTCGTAGTACGAGACGTGCACCTCGTTGCGGGCCCTGGCCGCTTCGGCACGCTCGATCCGGAGCCGCTCGGCGCGCTCGTTGCGCTCCCGCAGCACCTCCGGGTCGACCTCGACGCGGCGAACGCTCAGGCTCCCCTTCGTGGTGGGACTCGAGGACTTCGCCGCGGCGGCACGCGGGCTGCGTGGCGCAGCCGCGGCCCGAGGCGCGGCGACAGCCGGCATCTTGCCCGAACCGGCGCACTGCTCACTGTTCTTGTTGTCATGCTGGAGCACCGTCTGCGAGACCAGTCCGATCGAGACGCTTTTGCCGCACACGGGGCATTTCGTTGCTGCACTGGCCATGATTCGATTTTCGCACGGATCTCCGCCTCCGGGTGACGTCTCTCCGATTCCCGCGGATTGCATTACTGCAGGATTGCATAACTGCACTCTTGCACTTGCGCAACATTGCAGAATGCGCAATAATATATCCATGACCACGGAGACCCTTGGACTACGAGATCGCAAGCGACGCGAGACGCGCGAGCGCATCGAGCGCGCCGCTCTCGACCTCGCCCTGGCGAACGGTCTCGAGAGCGTGACGATCGACGCCATCAGTGCTGCGGCGGAGATCTCGCCGCGCACCTTCTTCAACTACTACGACAGCAAGGAGGACGCGATCGTCGGCCTCCACGGCGTCGAGCTCTCCCCCGAGCGCATTACCGCCTTCCGGGCATCCAACGCCCACCGCCCCCTCGTCGAGGCGACGGTCGCGCTGCTTTTCGAGGTGTGGGGAGTTGCGATGGACGACTCCGAGTTGCGCGCCGCGCGGGTGGCGCTGGTGCGCAAGAACCCGCAGTTGCTCGAGCGCCATCTCACCCGGATGCGCGCGATGAGCGAACAGCTGACGACCGCCCTTCGCGCTTTCGCCGGCGAAGAAGACGTTCCCCAGAACTCGGCCACCGGCCCCGCGTCCCCGTGGGTGGAGGCGACGCTCGCTCTGTGCGGCGCCGCCGTCATGTCCACGGTGAAGAGCTGGGTCGCTGCCGGAAACGAATCATCAGGCTCCACCGAAGTACTCGAGTCGCGCGCCGTCGCACTCGTCAGAGAGGTAATCGAAAGACTCCAATGACCACCACCGTCTCCGCCGGCGCGCGCACCACCGCCCCGGCGTCCTCCAGCGCGCCTGCCTCCAGGCGCAACATCCTGCTCGTGTTCGCGGGCCTCATGGTCACGATGCTGCTCGCATCCCTCGACCAGACCATCTTCGGCACGGCCCTCCCCACCATCGTGGGCGAGCTCAACGGCGTCGACCACATGCTCTGGGTCACCACGGCGTACGTGCTCGCCTCCACCATCACCCTCCCCATCTACGGCAAGCTCGGCGACCTCATCGGCCGCAAGGGCCTGTTCATCGGCGCCATCGGCCTGTTCATGATCGGCTCGGTCGTCGGAGGCCTCGCGCCCGACATGACCTGGCTCATCCTCGGCCGCGCGGTGCAGGGTCTCGGGGGTGGCGGACTCATGATCCTGTCGCAGGCGATCATCGCCGACGTCGTGCCGGCGCGGGAGCGCGGCAAGTACATGGGCATCATGGGCGGTGTGTTCGCGCTGTCCTCCGTCGCGGGCCCGCTGCTCGGCGGCTGGTTCACCGACAGCATCGGCTGGCGCTGGGCCTTCTGGATGAACATCCCGCTCGGCCTGCTCGCGATCGTCTCGGCCGTCGCGTTCCTGCGCCTGCCGAAGGGCGCACAGCGCAAGCCGCGCCTCGATGTGGCCGGAATGGGCCTGCTCGCCATCGCCTCGACCTGCCTCGTGCTCCTCACCACTTGGGGCGGCACCACCTACGACTGGAACTCCCCCGTCATCCTGGGCCTCATCGCCGGCACCGTGCTGGCGGGCGTGCTCTTCGTGATGACCGAGCGCCGCGCCGCCGAGCCGATCATGCCGCTGCACCTGTTCCGCGACCGCAACTTCCTGCTCACCACAGGCGCCGGTCTCATCATCGGCATCGCGATGTTCGGGGCCCTGGCCTACCTGCCGACGTATCTGCAGATGGTGACGGGCGTGAACGCCACGGATGCGGGGCTCCTGATGATCCCGCTGATGGCCGCCTTGCTGGTCACCTCGATCGTCTCCGGGCAGATCGTGAGCCGTACCGGCCGCTACAGGGTCCTGCCGATCATCGGCACCGCAGTCGTCGGGGTGGCCCTGCTGCTGCTCTCCACGATGACCCCCGCCCTGCCGGTGTGGATCCTCTGCTGCTTCCTCGCCGTGATGGGCATCGGCCTCGGCATGAGCATGCAGATCCTCATCCTGATCGTGCAGAACTCGTTCCCGGTCTCGGAGGTCGGCACGGCGACGGCGTCGAACAACTACTTCCGCCAGATCGGCGCGTCGCTCGGCACGGCGATCGTCGGCAGCCTGTTCGTATCGAAGCTCACCTCACTGCTCGCCGAGCGGATGCCGGCCTCGGCGGGCTCCGTCGCCGGTGGTTCGAACTCCTTCACCCCGGCCGCCGTCAACGCTCTCCCCGACGCGGTGCGCAACATCATCGTGGGCGCCTACAACGACGCCCTCACCCCGGTGTTCCTGTACATGGTCCCGCTCGTTCTCGTGGCGGTCGTGCTGCTCGTCTTCGTGAAGGAGAAGCCGCTGGCCACGACGATCGAGCGCGACATCCTGCCGGAGTCGCTCGAGACCGTCTGAGTCCATCCGCTCCGAGTGGAATAGTGGTACCCGACCGAAAGGACGGGTACCACTATGCCGTTGTCAGGAGAATACGAACCGGGAACCGCCGACTGGGCGCTCAAGCAGGTCGAGGAGTACGAGGGCTCCGGCGGCACCGCCGGCACCACCCTGCGCGGGATGCCGGTGATCATCCTCACGACCCTCGGCGCCAAGTCGGGCAAGATCCGCAAGACGCCGCTCATGCGGGTCGAGCACGACGGCGACTACGCGGTCGTGGCCTCCCTCGGCGGCGCTCCCAAGCATCCGGTCTGGTACTTCAACATCGTGGCCGAGCCCCACGTCGAGCTGCAGGACGGCCCGGAGAAGCACGACTACACCGCTCGCGAGGTCACGGGCGAGGAGAAGGCGCTCTGGTGGGAGCGTGCCGTCGCGGCCTACCCGCCCTACGCCGAGTACCAGGAGAAGACCGAGCGCGAGATCCCGCTCTTCGTGCTCACCCGCCGCGACTGATCGTCGAGGCGACCGGCGGGGGCTGAGCCCGCACCAGGTGCTCAGACCTCGCCGAACCCCGACTCGATCAGCGCGGCCAGCGCGTCGACGGCCTCGGCGCCGGCCGGGTCGGCGCTCGCGAGCTCCACGGTGGCGCCCTTCACGAGCCCCATCGACATGATGCCGAGCAGGCTCTTGGCGTCTTTCCCGTTCACCGTCACCTTCACCGGGAAGGTGCTGGCGAGCTTCACGAACTCGGCGGCGGGGCGCGCGTGCAGGCCGTCCTTGTTCACGATCGTGACCGTGCGCGACGGCGTTCGGGGGGCATCTCCCACGTCGGGTGCACCAGCCGCGTCGACCGGCGCTCCGGCGTCGGCCCCGGGGACGACGAGCTCGGGGTTGTCGCCGTTGGCCGTCTGCGCGGCCGCCACCACGGCGTCGAGCTCCGCCCCCGACTCGGCCGCCACCGCTGCGGCGACACCGCCCTCCACGAGCGGGGCGTCGGCGATGCGCACCCGCGCCCTCACCTCGTCGTCGAGGAAGTCGAGCGCGGTCTCGGCGGTGAGGATCGCCGAACCCAGGTCGCACAGAACCACGACGCCCGAGCCCGAGTCGGCCTCGCTGATCGCCGCGCTGACCTTGTCGAAGCTCGTGCCGATGCCACCGTCGTCGGTACCGCCGGCGGCCACGAGCGTCGTGCGTCCCGCCATCTGCGCGGCGAGCTGCACGAGCCCGTCGGCGATCAGCGAGCTGTGCGAGACGAAGACGAGCCCGACCTTGCCGGCCGTGCCACCCACCTCAGGCGCCCTTCGCGGCGTCGGCCGCCGCGCGGATGATGAGCGACGACGACTGCGCCCCCGGGTCGCGGTGACCGATGGCCCGCTCCCCCAGGTAGCTCGCTCGGCCCTTACGGGCCACCAGCGGCTCAGTGGCCACGGCGCCCGCCTCCGCCGCGGTCGCGGCGGCATCCAGGATCTCGGCCTCGCTCTTGCCCTCCGCGTTCGCGGCGGCGGCGGCCTCCACCGCCGGAGTCCAGGCGTCGATCATGGTCTTGTCGCCCGATTCGGCCTTGCCGCGCAGCACGATGCCGTCGCGGGCCGCCGTCAGCAGCGCCACGATGGCGTCGCCGTCGAGCTCGGGCTCCTTGCCCACGGCGCCGGCGGCCTTGAGGTAGGCCGTGCCGAGCAGGGGGCCGGAGGCGCCGCCCACGGTCGAGATGAGCGTGGTGGCCACGAGCTTGAGGGCATCACCCGGAACGGCATCCGGCGGAAGGTCGCCGAGCTTGGCCATGACGGCCGTGTAGCCCCGATCGAGGTTCTCGCCATGGTCGCCGTCGCCGATCGCGCGGTCGAGAGTGACCAGTTCGACCCGATGCTCGGAGACGACGCGTGCGCTCTCCCTGATCCAGTCCGTCGTCCAGGTGATGCCCAAACTCATTCGTCTACCTTCCCCAGCGGAGAGCCGCTGTCTGAACCGGAGCGTCGTACAGCGCGGTCAGCTCGTCGTCGAGCTTCAGCACGCTGATCGAGACACCCTGCATCTCGAGCGAGGTCACGAAGTTGCCCACGAGCGAGCGCGTGACCTCGATGCCCTTGTCTGCCAGCACCTGGGCGGCGTGGCGGAACACGATGTAGAGCTCGACCTGGGGCGTTCCGCCCATGCCGTTCACCATCAGCGCCACCTTGTCGCCGGATGCGAAGGGCAGGTCTTCGAGGATCGGTCCCAGCAGGCGGTCGACGATCGCATCCGCGGGCTCGAGCTTGATGCGCTCGCGCCCGGGCTCGCCGTGGATGCCGATGCCGATCTCGATCTCGTCGTCGGCCAGCTCGAAGCTCGGCTCTCCGGCGTGCGGAACGACGCACGGCGTGAGGGCCACGCCCATGGTGCGCACGTTGGCGTTGACCTTCTCGGCCACCGCGACCACGGCATCCAGGTCGTCCCCACGCTCGGCGGCGGCGCCCGCGATCTTCTCGACGAAGACCGTGCCCGCCACGCCGCGACGGCCGGCCGTGTAGAGCGAGTCCTTCACGGCCACGTCGTCGTCGACGATGACGGTGCGCACCTCGATGTCGTCGGCGGTGGCCAGGTCGGCCGCGGTCTCGAAATTGAGCACATCTCCGGTGTAGTTCTTCACGATGTGGAGCACACCCGCACCGCCGTCGACCGCCTTGGTCGCCGCGAGGATGGGGTCGGGCGTCGGCGAGGTGAACACCGGGCCGGGAACCGCGGCGTCGAGCATCCCGTAGCCGACGAAGCCGCCGTGGAGGGGTTCGTGGCCGCTGCCGCCGCCGGAGACGATGCCGACCTTGCCGGCGATCGGAGCGTCTTTGCGAACGATGTAGATCGGGTCGTGCGACACGGTGACGATGTCGCCATGGGCGGCTTCGAACCCGACCACGGCCTCGTCGACCACGTTCTTCGGGTCGTTGATGAGCTTCTTCATTGAAAAATCCCTTCGATCGGACGTTCGTCGCCCGCGACGGGAGCCAGCACCTGGCCATCCAGAGCAAATCTACGCCGTCGGGCGAGCGATCCGGTAGGCCCTTGGTCCTGACACCGAGGAAATGGGGGGTTATCCCTGGCAAGTCCCTGGGGATATCGTTGGCACACACCCGATCACCACGGGGGTCACAGCGGGTGACCGAACGGTGCGAAGGAAGGTCATCGTGGACAATCTCGGTATCGACTTCTTATCGGAGCTGGTGGGCACAGCGMTGCTCGTGCTCCTCGGYTGYGGTGTGGTCGCCAACGTGGCGCTCATCCGCACCAAGGGCTTCAACGGCGGATTCCTGATGGTGAACATCGGCTGGGGCCTCGCGGTCTTCGCCGGTGTCATCGTCGCTTACGCCTCGGGCGCCCACCTCAACCCGGCAGTGACGCTGGGTCTCGTGGCGAACGGTGCGAAGAGCTTCGGGTCGGCGGCGACGCCGGTGGATGTGAACTTCCTCACCGTCATCGCCTACATCGGTGCGCAGCTGATCGGTGCGTTCATCGGCGCGGTGKTCGTGTGGCTGGCYTACAAGCAGCACTTCGACCAGGAGCCGGAGCCGGCGAACAAGCTSGGTGTGTTCTCGACCGGGCCGGCGATCCGTTCCTACGGCTGGAACCTCGTGACCGAGATCGTGGGCACCTTCGTGCTGGTGTTCGTGGTGATCGGTTTCGGTGGYGGTCGTCAGGGCGACGGGGGTCTCGCGGCCCTGGGTGCTCTGCCGGTGGCGCTGCTCGTGATCGGCATCGGCGCCTCGCTCGGTGGCCCGACGGGGTACGCGATCAACCCGGCCCGTGACCTCGGCCCGCGGATCGCGCACTTCGTGCTCCCGATCAAGGGCAAGGGCTCGTCCGACTGGTCCTACTCCTGGGTGCCTGTCGTGGGCCCGATCATCGGCGGCGTCCTGGCCGGCCTGCTGGCCATCCCGCTCCTCCCCATCCTCACCTGATACACAGGGGGCCGGTCCAGAGTCTGGATCGGCCCCCTGCTCTTTCGAGCACGCAGCTTTCGCACGTATCACGACCGTCTCATAACGAAGGAGTTGCCATGACGGACTACATCATCGCCATCGACCAGGGAACGACGAGCACGAGAGCGATCATCTTCGATCACTCGGGATCGATCGTCGCGAGCGGCCAGAAGGAGCACGAGCAGATCTTCCCCAAAGCGGGCTGGGTCGAGCACGACCCGAAGGAGATCTGGGACAACACGCGCGAGGTCATCGGCCAGGCGCTGTCGAAAGCCAACATCACCCGCCACAACGTGAAGGCCGTGGGAATCACGAACCAGCGCGAGACCGCGGTGGTGTGGAACAAGAACACCGGTGAGCCGGTCTACAACGCGATCGTCTGGCAGGACACGCGCACCCAGTCGATCGTCGACCGCCTCGCGGCCGACGGTGGCGTGGAGCGGTTCAAGCAGATCGTCGGTCTGCCGCTGGCGACCTACTTCTCGGGCACGAAGATCGTCTGGATCCTCGAGAACGTCGAGGGCGCCCGCGAGGCCGCCGARGCCGGAGACCTSWTSTTCGGCACSACCGACAGCTGGGTKCTSTGGAACCTCACCGGCGGCGYSGAYGGCGGCGTGCACGCSACGGATGTCACGAACGCCTCCCGCACGCTCTTCATGGACCTCGAGACCCTCCRSTGGCGCGACGACATCCTCGAGGCGTTCAATGTGCCCAAGTCGATGCTNCCCGGAGATCAGGWSSTCSTCSGAGGTCTACGGAACGGTSCACGACTCCTCSYTGCTGCGTGAGGTTCCGGTGTCGGGCATTCTGGGTGACCAGCAGGCGGCGACCTTCGGTCAGGCCGCGTTCGACGCGGGCGAGTCGAAGAACACCTACGGCACCGGCAACTTCCTGATCTTCAACACCGACACCGAGATCGTCCACTCCAAGAACGGCCTCCTCACCACCCTCGGCTACAAACTCGGCGACGCTCCCGCGCACTACGCGCTCGAGGGCTCGATCGCGGTCACCGGYTCGCTGATCCAATGGCTCCGCGACAACCTCGGCATCATCAACTCCGCCCCCGAGGTCGAAGAACTCGCCAAGACCGTCGAGGACAACGGCGGCGCGTACTTCGTGCCCGCGTTCTCGGGCCTGTTCGCCCCCTACTGGCGATCGGATGCCCGCGGCGCCCTCGTGGGACTGACCCGCTACGTGAACAAGGGCCACATCGCCCGCGCCGCCCTCGAAGCGACCGCGTTCCAGACCCGCGAGGTCCTCGACGCCGTCAACGCCGACTCCGGAGTCGACCTCACCGAACTCAAGGTCGATGGCGGCATGATCGCGAACAACACGCTCATGCAGTTCCAAGCCGACATCCTCGGCGTCCCGGTCGTGCGTCCCGTGGTCGCGGAGACCACCGCGCTCGGCGCCGCCTACGCGGCCGGCCTCGCGGTCGGCTTCTGGGCCAACCTCGACGAACTCCGCGCGAACTGGCAGGAAGACTCCCGCTGGACCCCGAACATGAGCACCGAAGAACGCGAACGCCAGCTCCGCAACTGGAAGAAAGCCGTCACCAAGACCTTCGACTGGGTCGACGACGACGTCAACTAGCGGGCCCGTGGGGTTATCGCCTGTTGAGGGTTGCCTCGACAGGCGTACGGCCCCGCACCCTTCGGGCTCGCCCGGCCTTCGGCTGGGCGAGCCCTTTCTGCTCGCGCCGCCGTTTCTGTGGCGCGAGGCGACATGTTCGGGTGAGGTCGCTCACGCGGCCTCGCACACACTTTGGGTTGTCTGAGCGCGGCCCGCAGCTCTCCCTCTCGTGGGTGATTTTTGGTTAACTGTCGCCAGGCTCGCGAAACTCACTCAACGCGAGGGTGGCCCCCTGCGGGTCCTCGATCCGCGCCAAGTCCGTCCAGGGCGTGTCCTCCGTGCTCAGCAGGGTCGCGCCCAGCTCCTGGGCGCGCTCCACGCTCTCGACGCGCGAGGCCACGCTGATCACCACCTCCCAGTGAGGCTGCTCGGAGCCGGTGGTGGACTGCACGGTGCCGATGACGTCGGCGAAGCCCTCCGGTGCGCCGGCTTGGCGCTCGTAGATGCCGGGGTCGACCGTGCTCTGAAGGTGGCGGCCGTAGCCGTCGACCGCTGTCATCGCCTCGACGCTCTCGCCGAGGTCGAGGTATTTCCAGTGGAAAAGCCGCTCGTAGAACTCCTTCGCCGTGGGGAGGTCGCCGGCGCCAGAGGCGGAGCTCCGCGCCCTGCGAGTCGCGGCAGGCTGCGGTGCGGCCGCCGGGCCGGCGTCGTCGGGACCGGAGAGCACGAGACCCCCGGCCCGCACCACCTCGGGCACGAAGGCGTCCACGTCGTCGATGGTGAAATAGGTGTTCCAGGCTGTCACCGACCCGGTTGCGCCCGACCTGATTGCCGCCACGTCGAGCCCGTCGAGCTGGGCGATGAGGTACACGCCCGGGGCGTCCGCCGGCATCGCGTTGTCGAACGTCCACCCGAACAGCCCCCCATAGAATGCTGCCGCCGGCGCCGGGGCCCCTTGCTCCGTATCGATCCAGCAGCTCACGCCTTGCGGATATGTCCTCTGCGTGTCACCCATCGTCATCCCTTCCGTCACGTCCCATCCCAACCCATCCGGCACGAGAATTGAAGGCCGCGGGCCGCGTTCGACGACCCAGGGTGAGGCCGAGTCTGCGATAGCGACCTCGACCGAACGTGTCGCGTCGCGCCGCAGAAGCGGCGGCGCGAGCAACGAGCGCTCAGCCAGCCGCAGGCCGGCTGAGCGCGGGCAATAGGCCTGACAGGATGGGGAGGCGAACGAACAGCGCGAGATCCTGGCCGATGCCGTCGTCTTCGACATGGACGGGACGCTCGTCTACTCGTCCGAGCTGGTCGAGAAGGTGTGGGCGGCCTTCGCGGAGCGGCACGGCGTCGATCTCGCCGAGCTCATCGCCTGCGCGCACGGCCGCCGGGCCGCCGGCACCGTGTAGCACTTCCTCGCCGCGCCCGACTACGACGAGGCCGAGGTCGCCGCGGCGCTGGCCGTCGTGAGCGAGCACGAGACCGGTGTGGGGGGCGTCGTGCGCGAGGTGCCCGGAGCCGCCGAGTTCGTGGCGTCGTTCGACCCCGTCGACGTCGCGCTCGTGACCTCGGCTCTACGCGGACTCGCGCGCCCGTGCATGGCCGAGGCCGGCATCCGGCTTCCGAAGGTGGTGGTCGCCGCCGAAGACGTCACGGCCGGCAAGCCCCACCCCGAGGGTTACCTCCGCGCCGCCGAACTCCTCGGCCATGACCCCGAATCGTCATCTTCGAGGATACCGACGCCGGCCTCCGGGCGGCCACCGCCTCGGGCGCCCAGGTCGTCGTGGTCGGAGGCTTCGCGGGGAGCGCGGCCGAGGGCCTGGCCCGGGTCGAGGACTACACGAGCACACGATTAACTCTGAGCGACGACGGCACCTACCGGATCAGCCTTCCAGCTCAACGTTGACGGGTGACTGCCTGATGGCGAACGCGCTGTCGAGTCAGCGTCGCCAGATCCAGGTGCCCTTGCCACCTTCTACCGGATAGACCCAGGTCATCGTCGAATCGTTGAGCGAGTATGTCATATGGTTGATCGGCTCGAAGGATGATTGCACACCGACGTCGGAGTCGGTGACCTGCTGCCCGTTGATCGTGAACGCGAATCCGACGTCGTTCGGCCCGTCGATCCACTCCAACGTCGACGAGGTGGCATCGAACAGGAGCTGAGGTGATGCGTGGCCACGGCCCGAGACCACATTCGTCGTGCTGTCACTTCCCAGTGTCAGCGTTCCCGCGAAGTCTGACGCCATCTCCATCGTCGAGGGTTGATCGGCTCCAGAGACCGTGATCGTCGTCGCGCCGCTGATCGGGCGATACTCGACCGAGAATTCGTCCCCGGTCACTGCGAACGACTTCAGGGTCCACGCTCCGGCAGGTGTTCGGGCGCATTCCTGTGTGGGATCGAACGACCTGCCGGTGAATCCGAACGATCCCGGTTGCACACCGCCGGTCAGCGCGACCACGACCTCCTCACCCCTGCTCAGAGGCGCCAATGGCTTCAGCAAGGTGAGCCCGTCGGGACAGTTGCACCCGTCCGGACGGCTGCAGAACGACATGGAATGTGCTGGGACGAAGGGCTCCGAACCTGTTCCCACCTTCATTCTTCCGACTCCGTCCAGCACGACGTCCAGAATGTCTGCCGTCGAGACGACGCGGGCGTAATCGGTGGCTGCCTCGAGAATCGGCTGCGCCTCGTGCGAACCGTTCTCGATGCGAAACGTGTCGTCGACGTCGTCGGGCTTCACGCTAGGGATGCCAGGGCCCGTCATGTCCCACCCCGCACGCGAGCTGTCGCGGAAGTAACCGGACGCCCAATCGACGAGGGTGCTGGTCGCACCGGTCAATGCCACGAACGCGTCGTGGCTGTCGGAGGAAAGGGTGGGCCAGAGATGCCAGAGGTCGACTCGGTGCTGGTCGAGATAGGTGAAGAAGCCGAATGCGTCGTAGGACCGCGCGTACAGAGACCGATGTGGGGCTAGAAAGTAGGAGAACCAGAAGTCGGGGCTGTCGTCAGAGTAGAAGTAGGATGCCGGGATCGCGCCGTCAGCGCCGCGGGGGGCATTGACTGCGGCCCACGTCGCCAGACCTTCATTCAGCCACGGCGCCGATTCGTCGTCGCCGCCGGTCACAAGTCCTTGCGCGCAGTGGAATGCCTCATGGGCGAGCAGATAGTTCTTGATGCTTGCCTCCCGGCGATCGAAGCGGTCATGCACGAGCTTGATTTCGCATGAGGCCGCATTCGCGATCGCGAATGCGGCAACAGTGGCTTTCTCGTGTTGCCCGTACGCGACATGGGGGCGCCATCCTGGGTCAGAAATTCCACTGACGTGCAGATACCAGGCGAACGCATCGCCGGCGATCCGCTCGAATGGATCGACCGTGGACGTCGGTGTCAGCGATGCACCCTGAGCCGAAGGCGACGGGCTCAATTCCGGAACGAGGTCGAGAGCGGCGGCTTGCTCCGACGGCTCGAGTTCATTCCAGCTGCTTCTTACCATGTCGACCGCGAGTGTCCCGGAGTCGGTTCCGTTCACGCTTCCTTCTGGCGTCCTCACCCCCGCGATGGGCCCGAACGCCACACTTAAAGCCTGCAGGGCGACCAGCGGCGTGTAACCGCCATCATCGTCGATCTGCTGCAGGACGGTCTGCATACGAGACAGGTTCGAAGGAGCGGTGCTCGCACTTTCGCCGGGCTGGGCGACGCAGGCGCACAGCGCCATTGCGCACGAAGCCGAAGCGACCGCAGCGATCCCACGAATGATGATACGAATTCTCATGTTCCGATACTACTGAAACTGATTATTGTTCAGGTAGGCTGGTTTACTGTGTCGTGCACGCCAGGGGAGTACTCGAGACTCGTCGCAGTCGACGAGCGAGCCGCAGTGGTCGTCGACTACCGAGGGCGCCGGGCCCTGCGACGCACCCCTGACGAGACCGAGTGGATGACACCTATAGACGTCGGCTTCGTGACCGACATTCGCCGCGACGGTTTGGGCAACGTCTATGTCGCAGGGGTCACGCCCGGCGGACGTCGGAGACCAGTGGTGACGGTGTCGAAACTCGACAATGACGGAGCGGTGGTGCAATCGACCTCGTTCCGGGCCCGAACGAACCATGCTCGTGCGCTCTTGGCAATAGCGAGCCGCCCTTCTCCGGCAGCGTACGTGGTGATGACTGACGACGGGACCGTGCGCTCCTTGGATGGGCTCGAGGAAGACAGGCAGACTACGGCGTCAGCCGGAATGAGGCCCTCCGCCGTGGTCGTGGATCATGACTCCACCTTGCTTGTCGCCGACGCACACGGCGATTGCATCTGGCGCCTCGACCCGGTGACGAAGGACCTTGCGCTATTCGCCGAGCTTCCGCGCCAGTCGATGCCGAGAAGTATCGCCATGATGGGCGAGGAGGGCGCGGTCGTCACAACCGATTCACGCCACGGAGCCGTGCTTCTGCGGCAACCGTCCGGCACCCTCACTGTTCTCCGTTCTGGGCCGGAATCCGCCCACGCCGACGCGGGCCGGCCGATTGTCGTGCCCACCTGGTTAGCCGCGACTTCCGGCCGCATCGTCGTGGCCGCGGGTGAACAGCTCCTGCGGCTCGATCCCTCTTCGGGAACCGTCGCCGGAATCGGGGCCGCGGCGGTGCGCGTGGATCAGAGCATCGGCGCAGACGGGCGGATCATCGCGCTGCACTACTCGGGTGAGCTCGAGCTCGTCGACGTGTTCGCTGACGACGCATGACGAAAGATCCTGCGGATGTGCGGGGTCAAGCCATGGGGAGGAGGCGCAGGGACTTGCCCGTGGCCGCGAAGCCTCGGGAGGCGAACTCGCGGGCGACCGCGACACGCTCGTCGGTCGGGCGACCATAGGTGGTGGTGCGCTGCACGGGGGTGCGGCCGATCTCGGTGATAATGCGCTCCAGCTCGTCGACGGTCTTCTCCGAACCGTTGTCGGCGCCGGCCATGCGGCTGATCGTCTCCTCCATGAGGGTGCCGCCGAGGTCGTCGGGGCCGCCACGCAGCATCTGCTGGGTGCCGCCGTTGCCGAGCTTCACCCACGAGGTCTGCACGTGGTCGATCCGCCCGTGCAGCATGAGCCGCGACACCGCGTGGATGGCCCGGTTCTCCTGCACCTTCGGCCCCGGCCGCGCCACACCGGCGAGGTAGACGGGGGAGTTCATGTGGATGAACGGCAGCAGCACGAACTCCGTGAACCCGCCCGTCTCGTCCTGGATGCGCGACAGCGCCGCCTTCGCCTCGAGTAGGAAGTCGCGGAACGACAGACCGGTGCGGGCCGCCCCGTTCACGATCTCCATCGGGCTGAACGCGTGCAGGTGGATGTCGGGCTGCCGTGCCTTCACCGTGCGCGCCAGGTCGAAGTACGCCGTGCCCGGCAGGTCGGGGTGGATGCCGCCCTGCATGCAGATCTCGGTGGCGCCGATCTGCCTGGCCTCGTCGACGCGGTCGCCCGCCCGCTCCATCGACAGGGTATAGGCATCCGCATCGTTGCGCCGCTGAGTGAACGCGCACAAGCGGCATCCGGTGTAGCAGACGTTGGTGAAGTTGATGTTGCGGTTCACGACGTAGCCCACGGTGGCGCGCCGCACCTCGTGGGCGAGGGCCGCGAGAGCTTCGAGGTCGGGGCCGTCGGCGCCGAGCAGCGTGAGGTACTCGGCATCCGTGAGTCCAGCGGGTCGACGGATGCGCGCAGCAGCGCCGAGCGCGCCGCACGGTCTCCGGATGCCCGCACCGCGTTGCCGGCGTTCGCCCCGACGCGCTCGCGCAGCTCTGACCAGTCGCCTTAGACGTCTTCGAAGTCGCTGGGACGGTCGCCGATGCGCCCGATCGTGTTGATCTCGGTGTGGAGCGCGGTGCGCCCCGACCCCGATGAGCCCCATTCCGGCTCCTGCCAGGGCAGGCCGACGGCCACGCGGCCCTCGATCGCCAGACCGTCTTCGGAGGCCAGCGCCCGCACGTGCGGCAGCACCCGCGGGTCGATCCATGGCTCCTCGGCGCGCACGTAGTGCGGGTGGGCGGTGAGGCGCTCGCGCAGGGTGTAGCCGGTGGCGGCCGTGAGGGCCGCGAGCGTGTCGATCTGCGGCCACGGCCGCTCGGGGTTCACATGGTCGGGCGTGAGTGGTGACACCCCGCCCCAGTCGTCGATGCCGGCGCGCACGAGCAGCGACAGCTCGAGCGCATCCGTGAGGTTCGGCGGGGCCTGGATGCGCGCATCCGGCCCCAGCACGAGCTTCGCCACGGCGACGGCCGCCACGTACTCCTGGGTCTCGAGGTCGGCCACGCCCATCATCGCGGTGGCCGGTTTCGCCCGGAAGTTCTGGATGATGACCTCCTGCACGTGCCCGTGCCGCTCGGCGGAGTCGCGGATGGCGAACATCCCGTCGATGCGCTCGGCGTAGTTCTCGCCGATGCCGAAGAGGAGCCCGGTGGTGAAGGGCACCTTGAGGCGGCCGGCGTTCTCGAGCACCGAGAGCCGCAGCGCCGGGTCTTTGTCCGGCGAGCCGAAGTGCGCCTCGCCCTTCTCGAGCCAGATGCGCTCGGAGGTGGTCTCGAGCATCATGCCCATCGACGGCCCCACGGGCTTCAGCAGCTCGATCTCCTCGGGGTACATGACGCCGGGGTTCAGGTGCGGGAGCAGCCCGGTCTCGGCGAGCACGAGCTCGGCCATCGCCCGCAGGTAGTCGATGGTGGAGGTGTAGCCGTGCTCGTCGAGCCACTCGCGGGCGGCGCCCCAGCGGTCTTCCGGCCGGTCGCCCAGGGTGAACAGCGCTTCCTTGCAGCCCATCGCGGCGCCCTGGCGAGCTACCTCGAGCACGTCGTCGGGGGAGAGGAAGGGGGCCTTGCCGGCGGCGGCGAGCTTGCCGGGCGACTGCACGAAGGTGCAGTAGTGGCAGCGGTCGCGGCAGAGGTGCGTGAGCGGGATGAAGACCTTGCGGGAGTAGGTGATGACCCCGGGCCGTCCGGCCGCGGCCAGGCCGGCGTCGCGCATTCGGCCCGCCACCGCGAGCAGGCGGTCGAGCTCGTCGCCGCGGGCGTGCAGCAGGGTCTCGGCGTCGCGGTGCGAGAGGGACTCGCCCCCTTCGGCGACGGCCAGGGCGGCCAGCAGCTGCTCGGCGCCGGGCACGAAGGCCTGCGCCGCGGAACCGGATGCGCGCCCGCGGCGGCCGGTTCGCCGCACCTCGGTGGAACTCGGCGCGAGCGTGGGGAACGGCAGTTCTTCGGGCACGACAGGACTCTACGCCGCGCCCGGGTGAGACGGTAATCCATCCGGGAGCGGCCACCCTCCCCGTACTGGGGGCAGGCCGATTCCCCCCGATGTGGGGTGTCTATGTCACGATGAAGACACCGACTACGAATGGGGATCCTCTTGTCTACGACAGCCATCCGAGGCACTTTTCTCGACTTCATCGACGACCCCTGGAAGCACGTCGGCAGTGAACAGGATGCTGCCCGGTTCCACGCCGACGGCCTGCTCGTGATCGAGGACGGCATCATCGTCGACTTCGGCGCCTACGCCGAGATCGCGCCGAAGCACGCGGGGGTCGAGATCACGGAGATCCGCGACCGCATCATCCTGCCGGGCTTCATCGACGGTCACATCCACCTCGCGCAGACCCGGGTGCTCGGCGCCTACGGCGAGCAGCTGCTGCCGTGGCTGCAGAAGTGGGTGTTCCCCGAGGAGCACAAGTACGCCGACCGCGCCTACGCCGAGGAGGGCACGAAGCACTTCTTCGACAACCTGCTCGCCTCCGGCACCACCACGGCGCAGACCTTCACGACCGGCAACCTCACCTGCAATGAGGTGTTCTTCGAGGAGGCCACCCGTCGCAACATGCGCATGATCGGCGGTCTCACCGGCATCGACCGGCATGTGCCCGACTACTTCGCCAACACCCCCGAGCAGTTCTACGACGACTCGAAGACCCTGATCGAGAAATGGCACGGCACCGGCCGCAACCTCTACGCCATCACCCCGCGCTTCGGCTACGGCGCCTCGAACGAGTTGTTCGCAGCCTGCCAGAAGCTCAAGCAGGAATACCCCGAGCTGTGGATCAACACCCACATCTCCGAGAACCCGGCCGAGATCCACGGCGTGCTCGCCCTGCACGACGACTGCCACGACTACCTCGGCGTCTACGAGAAGTTCGGCCTGGTGGGCCCCAAGTTCACCGGAGGCCACGGTGTGTGGCTCTCGAACGACGAGTTCCGCCGCTTCTCCGACTCGGGCGCCGCCGTGGCGTTCTGCCCCTCGTCGAACCTCTACCTCGGCTCGGGGCTGTTCCGCCTGGGCCGCGCTACCGATCCGGAGCACCGCGTGCTGCTGAGCTTCGGCACCGACATGGGCGGCGGCAACCGCTTCAGCCTGCTGAACACCCTCGAGGACGCCTACAAGGTGGGCATGCTGAACAACACGATCCTCGACGGCAGCATCGTCCCGAGCGAGATGGACCTCGCCGAGTCGGAGCGCAACAAGCTCTCGCCGATGCGCGCCTTCTACTCGCTCACCAAGGGCGGCGCCGAGTCGCTCTACATCGACGACCTCGTGGGCAACTTCGACATCGGCAAGGAGGCCGACTTCGTGGCCCTCGACTACACCGCCGGCCCGCCCGCCACCGCGTGGCACCAGAGCCTCGTCACCGAATCGGCCGGAGAGGTGCTCACCCTCGACGAGGTCTCCGACCTGCTCTTCGGCATCATGATGGTGAGCGACGAGCGCGCCGTCGACGAGACCTGGGTGATGGGCGAGCTCGCCTACAAGAAGGCCTGAGCGTGACCGTCGCCCTGGTGGTGCACCGGCGGCTGGCCGAGCACAGCGACGCCGAGTACGCCGAGTGGCAGGAGCAGGTGGGGCGCCGGATCGAGTCGTGGCCGGGGTTCCTCGACCGCCGCGTCATCCGGCCCGATCCGCCGCTGCAGGTCGACTGGGTGATCGTGCAGCGCTTCCGCGACGTCGAGTCCGCCCGCGGCTGGCTGCAGAGCGCCGACCGGATGGCCCTGCTCGACCAGATCAAAGACCACTTCATCGGCAACGACGACGTGCACCTGTTCACAGAGGACTCCGAGAAGCCGGCCGAGGCGGCATCCGTTCTCATCTCGAGCCGCGTGCCCGAGACCGAGGAGGGGGCGTTCCTCGACTGGCAGCGGCAGATCTCGGCGGCCGAATCGCGCTTCGACGGCTTTCTCGGCCACAAGATCGAGCGGCCCATCCCCGGCGTGCAGGACGACTGGGTCGTCGCGCTCAGCTTCGACACCCCCGAGCACCTCGAGAAGTGGATCGAGTCGCCCGAGCGCAAGGCGCTGCTCGACGCCGGCCGTGACTACAACGAGCAGCTCACGCTGACCCGGGCGAGCTACGGCTTCGGCTTCTGGTCGGGCCAGAAGGACAAGGCGCTGCCCGACCCGGTGTTCAAGAGCAACCTGCTCGTGCTGCTGATGCTCTACCCGATCGTGTTCCTCTGGGGCTACTTCATCGCCGACCCACTGTTCGCCGACCACGGGGTGCCGTTCTGGCTGTCGCTCTTCATCGGCAACGTCGTGTCGACCCAGCTGCTCGGCTGGTTCTTCGTGCCCTGGGCGTTCCGGCTGTTCGGCTGGTGGGTGAAGCGCAACCAGCCGGTTCGGGTGCATCTCGCGGGCTACGCGATCATCGTCGCGCTCTACGCGGTGTCGATGGCGGTCTACGCCCTGCTGCTGGCGCTGCGGGGCTGAGGCTCGTACGCTCGGCGGCGCGAGCGACGAGAACCGGCCCGGCCGGGCATCCGTTCGGCATCGTCGTGCTCGCGGAGTAGGGCCGGGACGGCGGGTCTCCGGTTTCTGCAGGAATAGCCGCGAGCGACGCGCTATGTGCGATGCTCGCGGCTATTCCTGCAGAAACCGGTCGCCCCCGGCTCAGGCGCCGGCGGGTCAGGCGATGGCGGCGGCGAGGGCGTCGGCGGCGAGCTGGGCGCTCGTGGCCGGGTCGCGCATCCAGAGCGGAACGGCGCGGGTGCGCAGACCCGCGGCTTCGAGAACGGGCATGCTCGCGGCATCCGTCTCGTCGACGAGCCAGGCGTCGAGGATGCCGCCGCGATGGCGTGCGCCGTAGTGCTTGCCCACGGCGACGGCGGTGGTCTCGACGCCGATGGCCGTGAGGCAGGCGTCGGCCATGCCGCGCACGGCGGCGCCGGCGATGATGGGGGAGACGCCGACGATCGGCGCGCGGGCGGCGAGCAGGGCCTGACGCAGGGTCGGCACGCCGAGGATGGTGCCGATCGACACCACGGGGTTCGACGGGGCCAGCAGGATGACGTCGGCTTGGGCGATGGCCTGCAGCACGGCAGGGCTCGGGCGGGCGGCGTCGACGCCGACCTGGATGAAGCGCTGGGCGGGAACCGTGGCGCGGTGCTTGACCCACCACTCCTCGAAGTGCACGATGCGGCGCTTGCCGTCGACCTGGATGTCGACGTGGGTCTCGACGGGCTGGTCGCTCATCGGCAGCAGGCGCACCCCCGGGTTCCAGCGCTCGGCGAGGCGGGCGGTGGCCTCGGTGAGGGTGAGCCCGTCGCGCAGGAACGCCGACCGGGCGATGTGCGTTCCGAGGTCGAGGTCGCCGAGGGTGAACCACGGCCAGCCGATGCCGTAGGCGGTCAGCTCGGCGCTCACGCGCTCGCTCTCGTCCTTGCGGCCCCAGCCGCGCTCGTCGTCGTTGGCGCCGCCCAGGGTGTACATGATGGAGTCGAGGTCGGGGCACACCCGCAGGCCCGTGAGCCACATGTCGTCGCCGGTGTTCACCACCGCGGTGATCTCGGCGGTCGAGCCGCCGTCGCCGTTCGGGTACCGGGTTCGCAGATGCGTGCGCAGCCCCCGCAGGAACCTGGCACCCCCGACACCGCCCGCCAACACCGTGATCTTCACGTCACCATTCAACCAGCCCTCAGAGCGCCCACGGGTCCACCACCTCCAGGCCAGGGTGGTCGAAGTCTCTGACATTGCGCGTCGCCACGGTTGCACCGACGACGAGGGCGATTGCGGCGATCTGCAGGTCTTCCACGCTGTACGACCGGCCTGACCTCAGGCGCTCGGCGCGGAGATGACCTCACTCCACCGCGGCATCCGCATCAAAAGAGAGGATCCGATCGCCGATCATGTCGTCGAAGCATCGACTCAAGCGCTCCGAGAGTTCCGTGCGCCGGGATCCCGCCGGCTTGCGAACGACGCCGAAGACCAGCTCCGCGACGCTGATCGACGTCGTATGGATGTCGGGGGCCGGCTGCGCATCGATCCAGTCGATCACCCGCCGATCCGCATCACGATGGGTCAACTCCGAGATGACGTTCGTGTCGAGGATGATCACGACGCTGCTTGGGACCGGAGATCTTCTTCTTCGGCGGCGAAGGGCGGATCGCGATGGATCACGCGAGGTTCGATGACGAGATCGTCGGCTCCGCCGATCTCAGCGAACAACGCGTGGATTCGGCTGCCCAGCCCGAACTGGTGGGTGGGTTCCGCCGTCACAGCGGTTTCGAGGATGTCGCGCACTTCTGCCTCCATGGAGCGCCCGTTGCGGGCGGCACGGACGCGCAGCTTGCTCCGGGTCGCCTCGTCGAGATCTCTCACGGTGATCGTGGCCATCTCGCCCCCTCAAGGTCGTGCTGTCAATGCTAGCACCGCATCCGGCCCGAAAGCGAGAGAACGTCAGGAACGCCTCAGGATGCCCGCGCCGCCGCCGCCAGCAGCCCCGCCACGAGGTCGAAGTCCTCGGCCACCCGCCCCGCCGTCACTCGCAGGAACTGCCCCGAGCTGGGCCCCGCCAGGAACGACGAGCCCGCCGCCACCCGGATGCCGCTCGCCGCGAGATTCACGATCGCCGTCTTCTCGTCGGTCACCGGGATCCAGGTGTTGATGCCGTCGGACGGCTCATGCGGCAGGCCGTGCCGCACCAGCGCCTCCGAGAGCAGCCGCTGCCGGGCCTGGTAGATGCGACGCGCGTCGTGCACGGTCGACACCGAGGAGCTCGCCGCGAGCAGCTGGTAGAGGATGCTCTGCAGCATCCGCGAGGTCCAGCCCGGCCCGAGCATCCGCCGGGCGACGATGCGGTCGATCAGCGGCTCCGGGCCGCCGAGTGCGGCGATGCGCAGATCGGGGCCGTGCGACTTCGCGAAGCTGCGCACGTGCAGGGTGCGCAGCGGCAGCCAGGCTCCGAGGCTGTGCGCCGGAGCGCTGGAGATCTCGCCCGAGTGGTCGTCCTCGATCACCACGGGGTCGCCGAGGTGCTCGTGCGCCCGCAGCACCCGGGCGAGCTCCCGGGCCCGCGCCGCCGACATCGAGACCCCCGTGGGGTTGTGTGCCCGCGGCTGCAGGATGATCGCCACCGGGTTCAGCAGGAGCGCCTGCGCGAGCTGGTCGGGCAGCATCCCCTCGCTGTCGACGTCGACCGGGATGCGCTCCACGCCGAAGTGGTCGAGCAGGTCGAAGAACGGCGGGAAGCTGGGGTTCTCCACGACCACCCGGTCTCCGTAGCGCACGAGGGTCTCGAGGGCGCGGGAGATCGCATCCAGTGCCCCGTCGACGATGGTGAGCGCCGCCACCGGGTAGGGCCAGGAGGCCCGCAGGTGCCGGTCGAGCTCCGGCAGCACGGGGGAGGAGAGGTAGCTCGCCGTGTCGGCGCGCGTGGGCACCTTGGTGAGCGCCTCGCTGAGGTCGGGCAGCAGTGCGGGGTCGGGCGTGCCGGTGGAGAGGTCGAGGCGGGCCACCACGTGCGAGCCGGCGAGCTCGCCGAAGTGCGGCGGCATCCACGGCGTCGCCGCCTGCAGGACATAGCTGCCCGCCCGGCCGCGCGAGGTGATGAGGCCGACGCCCGAGAGTGCCTGCCAGGCGTTGCTCACGGTGGCGGGGCTCACCCCGAGGGTGGCGGCCACGTCGCGCACCGTCGGCAGGCGCTCTCCGGCGCTCAGCGCCCCGGAGCGGATGAGCCGCGAGATGGCCGCCGCGATGCCCTCGGGCGTGCGGTACTCCACAGCGTCCACGATCTGATCGAGCATCGGCGTCCGAATCTTCAAGCTGGCTCGGGGTGCATCCCCGCCACTACGTTGATATCGCAGTCTCGGCTCACGGACCCCTGGCACTTGACATATTTACTCTCGCGTCACACTCTGAAACACACGAGAAATGTTCAAGCCAAATAATAACAAAACACGGGATGCGCGGAGCACCCCGTGGGATGAGAGAGGAATCGGCAGATGAGCGTGGTTCGCGCAGCGATCACTCAGACCACCTGGACCGGCGACAAGGAGTCGATGATCGCCAAGCACGAGCAGTTCGCCCGTGACGCGGCCGCCGACGGCGCGCAGGTCATCTGCTTCCAGGAGCTCTTCTACGGCCCCTACTTCGGCATCACGCAGGACAAGAAGTACTACGCCTACGCCGAGGCCGCCGACGGGCCGATCGTTCAGCGCTTCGCCGCCCTCGCCAAGGAGCTGAACCTCGTCATCATCCTCCCGATCTACGAGGAGGACCAGCCGGGCGTCTACTACAACACCGCGGTGGTGGTGGATGCCGACGGAACGATCCTCGGCAAGTACCGCAAGCACCACATCCCGCACGTCGACCGCTTCTGGGAGAAGTTCTACTTCCGCCCCGGCAACCTCGGCTACCCGGTCTTCGACACCGCCGTCGGCAAGATCGGCGTGTACATCTGCTACGACCGGCACTTCCCCGAAGGATGGCGCGAGCTCGGCCTGAACGGCGCGGAGATCGTCTTCAATCCCAATGCCACGAAGCCCGGCCTCTCGAACCGGCTCTGGGAGCTCGAGCAGCCCGCCGCCGCCGCGGCGAACGGATACTTCGTCGCCGCCCCGAACCGGGTCGGCCTCGAGGACAACGAGTACGGCGACCTGGCCGTCACCTTCTACGGCAAGAGCCAGTTCGCCGACCCGCAGGGCAACATCGTGGGCGACTACGGATCGGGCGAGACCGAGGAGATCGTCATCCGCGACCTCGATCTCGACATGATCCGCGCGGTGCGCGACGACTGGCAGTTCTACCGCGACCGCCGTCCGGAGTCGTACACGAGCATCCCGAAGCCGTAGTCCGGCGCCCGGCAGACAGCGCAGCGAACCAGCGACAGGAGCGAACAATGACGAAGACCCTGATCACCGGCGGAACCGTCGTCAACGCGACGGGCACGGCCCAGGCCGACGTGCTGATCGACGGCGACACCATCGCCGCGGTTCTGGCCCCCGGCAGCACTCTTCTCGGCTTCGACCTCGCGTCGAACGTCGACGAGGTCGTGGATGCCTCGGGCAAGTACGTGATCCCCGGCGGCATCGACGCCCACACCCACATGCAGATGCCGTTCGGCGGCACCGAGGCCAGCGACACCTTCGAGACCGGCACGCGCGCCGCGGCGCACGGCGGCACGACGAGCATCATCGACTTCGTGGTGCAGTACGCGGGCGAGAACATCCTCGACCAGTACGCCCTCTGGCAGGAGAAGGCGGCCGGGCAGTGCGCGGTCGACTACGGCTTCCACCAGATCCTCTCCGACGTTCAGGACTCCTCGCTCGTGGCGATGGACGAGCTGATCAACGAAGGCGTCACCAGCTTCAAGCTGTTCATGGCCTACAAGGGCGTGTTCCTCTCCGACGACGGCCAGATCGTGAAGGCCATGCAGAAGGGCTCGCAGAACGGCGCGCTGATGATGATGCACGCCGAGAACGGCTCGGTCATCGACCTGCTCGTGCAGCAGCACCTCGAGCGCGGCGAGACGACGCCGTTCTACCACGGCGTCTCGCGCCCCTGGCAGGCGGAGGAGGAGGCCACGCACCGGGCGATCATGCTCGCGAACCTCACCGGCGCCCCGCTCTACATCGTGCACGTGAGCGCGAAGGAGGCGCTCGCCCAGATCACGCAGGCCCGTGACACCGGGCAGAACGTGTTCGCCGAGACCTGCCCGCAGTACCTCTACCTCTCGCTCGAGGACCAGCTGGGCGCCACCAGCGAGCAGTGGGGCGACTTCGAAGGCGCCAAGTGGGTGTGCTCCACCCCGCTGCGCTCGAAGCACGAGGGCCACCAGCACCACATGTGGCAGGGCCTGCGCACGAACGATCTGCAGGTCATCTCCACCGACCACTGCCCCTTCTGCATGAAGGGCCAGAAGGACATGGGCATCGGCAACTTCTCGAAGATCCCGAACGGCATCGGCTCGGTCGAGCACCGCATGGACCTCATCTATCAGGGCGTCGTGATGGGCGAGATCTCGCTGCCCCGGTGGGTGGAGCTCACGAGCACGACGCCGGCGCGGATGTTCGGCATCTACGGCAAGAAGGGCGTCATCCAGCCCGGCGCCGACGGCGACGTGGTGATCTACGACCCGAGCGGACACACCTCGATCGGCGTCGGGAAGACCCACCACATGAACATGGACTACTCGGCCTGGGAGGGCTTCGAGATCGACGGCCACGTCGACACCGTCTTCTCCCGCGGTCGCAAGATCGTCGACGACGACGCATACCTCGGCAAGAAAGGCGACGGCGCGTACTTCAAGCGCGGCCTGAGCCAGTACCTGATATAGTCTCACCTTCTCACAGATAGGCACAGTATGGACTTCGGCGCGGTCGTTCAGACCAATCCCCCCGCAGCCCGCACCGTCGGGCTCGCGAAGCTCAGCGAGCAGTACGGCTTCGACTACTTCTGGACCTTCGACTCGCACCTGCTCTGGCAGGAGCCCTACGTCATCTACAGCCAGATCCTCTCGGAGACCCACAAGATCAAGGTCGGCCCGATGGTCACGAACCCGGCCACGCGTGACTGGACGGTCACCGCATCCGTCTACGCCACGCTCAACGAGATGTACGGCAACCGCACCATCTGCGGCATCGGCCGCGGCGACTCCGCGGTGCGCGTCACGAACGGCGCCCCCACGACGCTGAAGACCCTGCGCGAGTCGATCCATGTCATCCGGGAGCTCGCGAACTCGCGCTCGGTCGAGTACAACGGCGCCACGCTGCAGTTCCCGTGGAGCAAGGGCTCCTCACTCGAGATGTGGGTGGCGGCCTACGGCCCGCTCGCCCTCAAGCTCACCGGCGAGGTCGGCGACGGCTTCATCCTGCAGTGCGGCGACATCGACATCGCCAAGTGGATGATCTCCACCGTGCGCCAGGCGGCCGAGAACGTGGGCCGCGACCCCGACGAGATCGCCTTCTGCGTGGCCGCCCCGATGTACATCGGCGAGGACTGGGAGCACATGCGCGACCAGTGCCGCTGGTTCGGCGGCATGGTGGGCAACCACGTTGCCGACATCGTGGCGAAGTACGGCGAGCACGGCGCGGTTCCGGATGCGCTCACCGACTACATCAAGGGCCGCGAAGGCTACGACTACAACGAGCACGGGCGGGCGGGCAACAGCCATACCGCCTTCGTGCCCGACGACATCGTCGAGCGGTTCTGCGTGCTCGGCACGGCCGAGCAGCACATCGAGAAGCTCAAGCAGTACGCGGAGATCGGCGTCACGCAGTTCGCCGGGTACCTGCAGCACGACAACAAGGAGGAGACCCTCCGCGTCTACGGCGAGACCGTCATGCCCGCGCTCCGCGACCACATCACGGCGAAGGCATGAGCCGAAGCTCCGGCGGTGGAGGCGGCGGCGGCTCGGCGGGGTCGAGCTCGACGCTCCGGCGCGTCGGCCTCGGCGTGGCCGGGGTCGTGCTGCTGGTGGTGCTGTGGGAGCTCTACAAGGCGCTCGGGCCGGCGACGGGTGTGGTGATCGGCGACCTCACCGTGCTGCCGCGCACCACCGACCTCGCGATGCCCCACGTGTGGGACATGATCGGGCGGCTGTTCGAGCCCTCCGGCTCCGGCCGCAACGCGGTGCCCGTGTGGCTGGCCGTGGTGCAGGCCTCGCTCTTCAGCCTCGGCGTCGCCGCGGTGGGCTGGGTGGTCGGTGTGTTCGTCGGGCTGTTGCTCGCCATCCTGATGCAGCGCTTCCGCACCGCGGAGTCGGCGGTGCTGCCGTGGATCATCCTCAGCCAGACCGTTCCGCTCATCGCCATCGCGCCGCTCGTGAAGCGCTGGGGATCCACCATCGAGATCGGCTCGTTCACCTGGGAGAACTGGATGTCGGTGGCCGTGATCGCCTCCTACCTCGCCTTCTTCCCGGTCTCGGTCGGGGCGCTCCGCGGGCTGAACTCGCCCGACGCCATCCACGTCGAGCTGTTCCGGAGCTACGGGGTGGGCTGGTGGAAGACGCTGTGCACGCTGCGGCTGCCCGCGAGCGTGCCCTACCTGCTTCCGGCCCTGCGGCTGGCCGCGGCGAACGCCGTGATCGGCACGGTCGTGGCGGAGGTCTCGATCGGCCTCCGGGGCGGCATCGGCCGCATGATCATCGAGTTCGCCCAGCAGGCTTCGGGCGATCCCGCCCGCACCTGGGCTCCCATCTTCGGAGCCATCGCCATCGGCCTCGTGGCCGCCGGCTTCATCGCCCTGCTCGGAGTGCTGCTCCGCCGATACCGCCGAGGGGAAGTGCCCGCATGAGCGACGCCTCCGTCAGCCCTGTGCCCGCCACCACCACCGCATCCGCCGCTCCGGCCGCCGTCGAGGTGGTGGGCGTCGACAAGATCTTCACCGCCAAGAAGAAGGCCACCGTCACCGCCCTCGAGAAGATCGACCTCACCGTGGCGCCGGGGGAGTTCGTGTCGCTCATCGGCCCCTCCGGCTGCGGCAAGTCGACGCTGCTCCGGCTGATCGCCGACCTCGACTCGCCCTCGCTCGGCTCGATCAGCGTGTTCGGCAAGACCGCACGGCAGGCTCGCCTCGACCAGGAGTACGGCATCGCCTTCCAACAGGCGGGTCTGCTGCCCTGGCGTACGGTCACCGGCAACATCGAGCTGCCGCTCGAACTGCACGGCGTGGGCTCGGCGGCACGCAAGGCGCGCTCGGCGGAACTGCTCGCGCTCGTGGGGCTCTCCGACTTCGCCCAGAGCTACCCCGACCAGCTCTCCGGCGGCATGCAGCAGCGCGTGGCCATCGCCCGGGCGCTCGCCGAGAGCCCACGCCTGCTGCTGATGGACGAACCGTTCGGGGCGCTCGACGAGATGACCCGTGAGCGGATGCAGACCGAGCTCGTGCGCATCACGGCCGAGACCGGGGCGGCCGTGGTGTTCGTGACCCACTCCATCCCCGAGGCCGTCTACCTCTCGAACCGGGTGGTGGTGATGTCGCCGCGGCCCGGGCGCATCCGCGACGTGCTCACGGTCTCGCTCGGGAGCGCGGCGGAGCGCACGGAACAGCTGCGCGAGAACGAGGCCTTCTTCGAGAACGTGAGCCGGGTGCGCGAGCTGCTGCACGGCCAGGCGCCCGTCGGCATCCGCGGGGTCGAGACGCGATGAGGAGCTCGGCCGGAACCGCGCGCACGATCCTCGCTCCCGTGCTGCTGGGCATCGCCCTGCTCGCGGTGTGGCAGCTCGTGATCGTGGCCTTCGACGTGAAGCCCTTCATCGTGCCGGGGCCCGTGGCCATCGGCGGGGAGTTCGGCAAGAACATCTCCACCGTGCTGGCGGGGGCCGCGGTCACCGGCTGGAACGCCCTCGTGGGCCTCGTCGTGGGCGCGGTCGTGGGCATCCTGTTCGCCGTGCTGGCCGCGCTCGTGCGGGTGGTCGACGAGCTGAGCGCCGCCGTCGTGTCGGCCGTGGCCGTGGTGCCGATCGTGGCCCTCGCGCCGGTGCTCTACTCGATGTTCGGGGCCGGCGCCGAGACCGCGCGCCAGCTCGTGGCCGCGATCGCCGTGTTCATCCCGGTGTACATCAACACCCTGCGCGGACTACGCCAGGTGCGGCCGGTGCATCGCGACCTCCTGCACGTCTACGCCGCCTCCGCCTGGCAGACCAGCCGCACCGTCACCATCCCGGGTGCCCTGCCGTTCATCTTCACGGGCCTCCGCATCGCGTCGAGCCTCGCGGTCATCTCCGCCCTGATCGCGGAGTACTTCGGGGGGCCGGTCGGCGGGCTCGGCAAGTCGATCACCACGGCCGCGAGCGGCTCGAACTACAGCCTCGCCTGGGCCTACGTGCTCGGCGCCATCATCGTGGGGCTCGTCTTCTACAGCGTCACGCTCGGCATCGAGCGCATCGCGACCCGGCACTACAAGCCGGCCACCTAGACCTCGCCGACCCGACCGCAGCAGCGGGGCGACGGATGTCCGCACCACCCGAGCAGTACCAAAGGAGGAAGCAATGAAACACAGCACACGTCTTCTCGCGATGAGCGCCATCGCCGCCACGGCGATCGCGCTCGCCGGATGTTCGAGCGGCGGCTCATCGAGCTCGTCGACCGATTCGGCGACGAGCGGGGCACTCACCCCGGTGAAGCTCCAACTGCAGTGGTATTCGCAGGCGCAGTTCGCGGGCTACTACGCGGCGCTCGACCAGGGTTATTACAAGGACGAGGGGCTCGACGTCTCGATCCTCGAGGGCGCGGCCGACATCGTGCCGATCGACACCCTCACGAGCGGCCAGGCCGACTACGCCATCTCCTGGGTGCCGAAGGTGCTCGGCTCGATCGAGCAGGGCGCGGCCGTCACCGACGTCGCCCAGATCTTCGAGCGCAGCGGCACCACGCAGATCTCGATGAAGACGGCGGGCATCACGACGCCGGCCGACCTCAAGGGCAAGACGGTGGGCAGCTGGGGCTACGGCAACGAGTGGGAGCTCTTCGCCGGTATGCAGAAGGCCGGAGTGGGCGTGGGCGACATCTCGCTCGTGTCACAGGCCTTCGACATGAACGGCTTCCTGGCCGGCGACATTCAGGCCGCCCAGGCGATGACCTACAACGAGTACGCGCAGGTGCTGGAGACGGTGAACCCGGCCACGGGCAAGCTCTACCAGCCCTCCGAGCTCAACGTCATCGACTGGAACACGGTCGGCACGGCCATGCTCCAGGATGCGGTCTGGGCCGACTCCACCCGCCTCGCCGACGACCCGGCCTACGCCGACACCACGGTGAAGTTCATCAAGGCGTCGATCAAGGGCTGGGCCTACGCCCGCGACAACCCCGAAGAGGCCGCGAAGATCGTGACCGCCTCGGGCTCGCAGCTCGGTGAAAGCCACCAGCTCTGGATGACCAACGAGGTCAACAAACTGATCTGGCCCTCCGAGAACGGCGTCGGCATGATCAACCAGAACGAGTGGGACCAGACGGTCTCCATCGCGAAGGGCACCAAGAACGAGACGGGCGCGACCATCATCACGTCCGACCCGCCGGCGACGGCCTTCTCGAACGAGTACGTCACCAAGGCCCTCGACGAGCTGAAGGCCGACGGCGTCGACGTCAACGGCACCTCGTTCAAGCCCATCACCGTAACCCTCAAGGAGGGCGGCAAATAAGTCGCCCACCCACCCGTCGGTCCGGGTGCGGTTTCCCTTTCTGTCGCCTTTGAGCTCCGCTCAACCGAAGACAGAAAGGGAAACCGCACCCGGGCCGACACTCCCGAGAGACAGAAAGACAGGAACAACCGTGACACTCGACCCCGCCGACCAGCAGCTCACGCTGGAACTCGACCGCGCCCATGTGTTCCACTCGTGGTCGGCCCAGGGCAACCTGAAGCCGATGGTGATCGCCGGGGGCTCCGGATGCACGGTGTGGGACTTCGAGGGCAACGAATACCTCGACTTCTCCTCGCAGCTGGTCAACACGAACATCGGCCACCAGCATCCGGCCGTCGTGGCCGCCATCAAGGCGCAGGCCGACATCCTCACGACCGTCGCCCCGGCCCACGCCAACCTCACCCGCGGCCAGGCGGCCCAGCGCATCCTCGACCGCGCCGGCTCCTCGTTCAGCAAGGTGTTCTTCACCAACGGCGGAGCGGATGCGAACGAGAACGCCATGCGCATGGCCCGCCTCTACACGGGGCGCGACAAGGTGCTCTCGATGTACCGCTCCTACCACGGCAACACCGGCGCCGCCGTCGTGGCGACGGGAGACTGGCGGCGGGTGCCGAACGAGTACGCCCGTGGCCACGCGCACTTCTTCGGCCCGTTCGCCTACCGCTCCGAGTTCTGGGCGACGACGCCCGAGGAGGAGTCGGCGCGGGCGCTGCACCACCTCGAGCGGGTCATCGTCTCCGAGGGCGCCTCGTCGATCGCGGCTCTGCTGATCGAGACCATCCCCGGCACCGCCGGTGTGCTCGTGCCCCCTCCCGGCTACCTGGCCGGGGTGCGTGCTCTGGCCGACAAGTTCGGCATCGTGCTGATCTTCGACGAGGTGATGGCGGGCTTCGGCCGCACGGGAACCTGGTTCGCTTTCCAGGCCCTCGCCGAGCAGGAGGGCGGTCTCGTCGAGCCCGACCTCATCACCTTCGCGAAGGGCGTGAACTCGGGCTACGTGCCCGCCGGTGGCGTGATCATCTCCCCGGCGATCGCGGAGACCTTCGACGACGCCGTGTTCCCCGGCGGCCTGACGTACTCCGGGCATCCGCTCGCGATGGCCGCGATCGTGGGAACGCTCGACGCGATGGCCGACGAGGGCATCGTGGAGAACGCCGCACGCGTCGGCCGCGACCTGCTCGCTCCCGGGCTCGCCGCGCTCGCCGCCAAGTACCCGCTGATCGGCGAGGTGCGTGGCGTCGGCGTGTTCTGGGCACTCGACCTGGTCTCCGACCCCGAGACCCGCGCGCCGCTCTCCGCCGCGGGCATCGGTGCGCTCAAGGCCGCGCTGCTCAAGCGCGGGCTGTTGCCGTTCACGGCCGACAACCGCATCCACGTGGTGCCGCCGTGCATCGTGACCGATGCCGAGGTCGAGAAGGCACTCGCCATCTACGACGAGGCCTTCGCCGAAGTGGGCCCCATCGCCTGAACCGTGGGCGGCGGGGTCGTCGCCCCGGGCTCTGTAGCCCGGCGCGACGGCCCGGCGTCGACTGAGTAGAGTCGCTTCATGGACGTGAGACGGCTCGAACTGCTGCGCGAACTCGCCGAGCGCGGGAGCATCACCGAGGTCGCGCGCGCCACGCACCGCACGCCCTCCGCCGTGTCGCAGCAGCTGCGCGTGCTCGAGCGCGAAGCCGGCCTGCCGCTGACCGAGAAGGCCGGCCGCGGCATCGTACTCACGGATGCGGGCCGCGCGCTCGCCCGCAGCGCCGCCGACGTGGCCGTGGCCATCGAGCACGCCACCGCCCTCTGGGACGAGTTCCGCAACGACCCCACGGGGGAGGTGTCGCTCGCGACCTTCCCCACCGGCGGCCAGATGCTGCTGCCTGGCGTGGTGCGGCGCCTCGACGCCGTGGGAGGCCTCACGCTGCACTGCTCGGACCGCGACCCCGAGAGCGACGACTTCCCGGCGCTCACCGCCGATTTCGACATCGTGCTGGCCCACACGGCCTCGTCGGCCGCGACCAACTGGCCGGCCCACGAGATCACGGCTGTCAAGCTCATGACCGAGCCCCTCGACATCGCCCTGCCGCCCGGGCATCCGCTGGCGTCGAAGGAACTGCTCGACCCGGAAGACCTCATCGGCGAACGCTGGATCGGGGTGCCCTGGGGCTATCCCTTCGAGCGCACCATCCACGACATCTCCGCCGCCGCCGGCTCGCCGATGAACGTCGTGCAGCGCTTCGGCGACACGCGCGTGACCGAGGCGTTCGTGGCGGCGGGGCTCGGCATCGCCATCCTGCCCTGCTACACCGCCGGCGGCGCGTACCGCAGCGAGATCGTGCTGAAGAACCTGCGCGGCGTCGTCTCGGAGCGCCACATCTTCGCCCTCATGCGACCCGACCGCGCCGAGCGGCTCGCCGTGCGCACCGTGGTCGACGCGCTCCGCGCCGAAGCGGATGCGGTGGTCGCCGCGAACCGCCACCGCAACCCGCCGGGGCCCGTCTGAACGCGGGTAGAATCTCTCGGTGAGCACATTCAAGAAGACCCCATACACGGTCAACGTGCGCGACCTCATCCACCACCCGGGCGAGATGCGCGAGCACACGCTCGACATCCCGCTCACCGAGAAGCTCGGCGAAGGTCTGGTGGCCGTTCAGAAGGGCGAAGAGCTGCACATCGAGTTGCGGCTGGAGTCGGTCCACGAAGGCATTCTGGTGACCGCGGAGCTCTCGGCCGACGCCGACGGGGAGTGCAGCCGATGCCTCCGCGACATCACTCTGCCGGTCGAAGTCGAATTCCAGGAGCTTTTCGCGTATTCTTCTGACGAAGCTTTTGATTACGGGGTTCACGACGACCATGTCGATCTCGAACCTCTGATCAGGGACACGGTGGTGCTGGCACTGCCGTTCCAGCCGGTTTGCACGCCGGATTGCCCAGGCCTCGACCCGGTGACGGGCGAGCGACTGGCGGATCATCCGGCTGCTCCTGTACCTGACGTGGTCGACCCGAGATGGTCGGCGCTCGCCGGTCTGGGTGATTCAAGCGGCAGGGAAGCTTCCCGAGACACGGATCCCGACGAAAAATAGTCGCGAGATCTTGACAATCGGTTCGTGCTGAGAAGCACCGGACTGACAGAGAAGAAGAGAGATAGTCATGGCGGTTCCGAAGCGGAAGCAGTCACGTTCCAACACCCACGCGCGTCGTTCGCAGTGGAAGGCCGAGGTCCCCACGCTAGTCAAGACCGTCGAGAACGGCAAGACCACCTACAGCCTTCCGCACCGCGCGAAGGTCGTCGAAGACTCCGCCGGCACCCCGCTGTTCATGGAGTACAAGGGCCGCAAGGTCGCCGACGTTTAGTAGTCCTCTGAAAGGTGCGATCCGTGTCTTCTGAACCTGAGAAGAGCGGGTCGCACCTTTTGGCGACCCTGCAGATCTCCCTCGAACCGGAGCTGCTCGACCTCGCCCTGACCCATCGCTCGTTCTCCTACGAGCACGGCGGCGTCCCCACCAACGAGCGCCTCGAGTTCCTCGGCGATTCGATTCTCGGGCAGGCCGTCACCGTGATGCTCTACACCACCTTCACCCAGCTCGACGAGGGCGAGCTCGCCAAGCGCCGTGCGTCGCTCGTGAGCACCGTGGCCCTCGCCGAGATCGCCCGCACGATCGGGCTCGGCGAGCACATCAAGCTCGGCCGCGGCGAAGAGCTCACCGGTGGGCGTGACAAGGCGTCGATCCTCGCCGACACCGTCGAGGCCATCATCGGCGCCACCTACCTCGACCAGGGTCCGGATGTCGCCACCGCGCTGGTGCTGCGGCTGGTCGCCCCGCTCGCGAACGATCCGCTGCGGTTCGGTGTGTCGATGGACCCGAAGACCTCGCTGCAGGAGCGCGCCGGCCAGCTCGGCCTCGATGCGCCCGTCTACGCGATCAGCGAGAGCGGCCCCGACCACCAGAAGACCTTCCTGGCCACCGTGACCGTCGGCCCCTCGACCTCGGCCACCGGCGAGGGGTCGAGCAAGAAGCAGGCCGAGTCGAACGCGGCCGCGGCGGCGTTCGCGCTGCTCGGTTCCTGAGCCGTGCCGGAGCTCCCCGAGGTCGAGGTCGTGCGTGCCGGGCTCGAGCCCGCCGTCGCCGGCGCGCTCATCACCGGCGTCGAGGTGTTCGAGCCGCGTTCCCTCAAGCGCCACAGCCCGCTCGAGGGCCCGTTCGAGGCGTTGCTCGCGGGGCGCCGGATGCTCGCGGCGGGGCGGCGGGGCAAGTTCCTGTGGTTCCCGCTGTCCGCAGCGGGCGATGGCGCGCATCCGCAGGCCCTGGTGGCGCACCTGGGGATGAGCGGGCAGGTGCTGCTGCGGAGTCCGGGTGTGCAGGAGGCAGGACTGCTGCGCATCCGGCTGCAGATCGAGCATCCGGAGCACGGCGAGTTCTGGGTGAACTTCGTCGACCAGCGCATCTTCGGCTCGATGGCCGTCGACCGCCTCGAGCCCACCCCCGACGGCGCCCTCGGCGGCTACTTCGGCTTCGCCGCCTCGAGCCTCGTCGCTTCCGGCTCGAAAGCGAGCTTCTTGGAGCCGAACGTGACGAGGGCGGGGGAAGAACATGCGTGGCTGGCCATGGTGCCGGGGCAGGTGGCCCACATCGCGCGAGACCCGCTCGACCCCGCCTTCGACGAGGCGGCGTTCTTCGCCGCGCTCGCCCGCAAGAAGACCGGCATCAAGCGGGCGCTGCTCGACCAGACGCTCGTGAGCGGCATCGGCAACATCTACGCCGACGAGTCGCTCTGGGCGGCGCGGCTGCACTACGAGCATCCGGCCGACCGGTTGTCACGACGCCGGATGCGCGAACTGCTCGCCGAGGTGCGCCTCGTTCTCGAGAAGGCGCTCGCCGAGGGCGGCACGAGCTTCGACGCGCAGTACGTGAACGTGAACGGCGCCTCGGGCTACTTCTCGCACAGCCTCAACGCCTACGGCCAGCAGGGCAAGCCGTGCCCGCGCTGCGGCACTCCCATCGTGCGCGAGCAGTTCATGAACCGCTCGTCCCACTTCTGCCCCCGCTGCCAGCGCCCCTTCCGGCCCCGCCCGCCCCGCCCCTGACCCCCTCCCCCTCTGCACAAAAACAAGGAGTTCTTGCTCGACACGCCGTCGGCTGAGAAGCCGGGGCCGGGGTGTCGAGCAAGAACTCCTTGTTTTTGGAGAGCCGGGAGGCGGCGGGTCAGGATGTCCGGGGGTCAGGATGTCCGGGGGTCAGGATGCCGGAGGTCAGGATGCCGCGGGGGTGTGCTTCACGTGGGCGGCGATGTGGCCGATGAGGGCGGCCACGAGGGTGATGAGGGCGGCGGCGGCGACGCCCCAGCCGATGTGGAGGTTCAGCAGCAGCGCGCCCACGCCGGCACCCGCGGCGATCAGCACGATCGCGGCCGCGCGGCGGAACCAGGGCTGCCCCTTGCCGCCCGCGAGGCGCGAGTCGGCGGCGAAACCGGTGATGGTGGAGGTGACCACCACGGTGGTGACGTCCTTCACCGCGATGTGCCGGGCGGTGGCGGCCTGCAGCCCCATCGCCGCGGCGAGCAGCACGGTCACCACCAGTTCCCACGGCTGCGGCGGCTTGCCGTTCATGACGAACAGGGCCACCGCGAGTCCGGCGAGGATGGCGCCCACCACCGCGAAGGTCGACGTGGTGCGGGTGGTCCACCCGGCCTTCACCGGCCGCAGCACGCGCCCGCCGATGGCGGCGCCGAGCATGAAGGCGAAGAGCGCGAGCAGCGGGCCCACCCAGGGCAGGCCGTCGGCGCCCGCGAGCGCCATGCCGAGGATGACGACGTTGCCGGTCATGTTGCCCGCGAACACCTTGTCGAGACCGAGGTAGCCGACGGCGTCGACGACGCCGGTGGAGAAGGTCAGCGCGAGCATGAGGCCGAGGTGCAGCTTGTCGCGATTGGCGCGGAGAGTCTGGAGCATGGCGTTCCTGTCGGTGGGGTGGGGCCATCCAAGTGGATGCACGTTACAGGCGTGTAAAAGATGGCGTGCGATGACGCCGACGACGCCCTGAAACGGTAGCCGCTCGATCGATCGCACGCCAAACGAGCGGTAGCCTCGGAAGTCCGTGGCGCGGTGGCGTGCTCGCGGAACGAGCACTGAGGATGGATGACCGATGTCGATGTCTGCGGCACTGCAACCCGGCGCGGGGCCGATCCGCGCATCCGAATACCTGGCGGCGAGCCGGGGCACGCTGCTCTGGGGGCGGCTTCCCTGCGCCGCCGACCGGGCCGTGCTCGAGATCGATCCGGGCACCGACGTCACGATCGACACCATCAGCCACGAGGGCGTGCTCGAAGACCAGGGCCGCGACCCCGCCGCCTTCTTCGCGGCACACGGGGTCGACCGCGACTTCGTGCTCGAGGATGCGATCGCGCTGGCGGCCTCGGACTACGCGCGGAGCGCATCCGACGGCCCGCACGTCGTCACGGGGCCGATCGCGGTGCGCGGCGCGAAGCCGGGCGACCTGCTCAAGATGACGGTGCTCGAGACCTCGCCGCGCGTGCCCTACGGCGTGATCTCGAACCGGCACGGCAAGGGCGCGCTCGTGGGCGAGATGCCCCAGGGCGCCGCCGACGTGAGCGTGTTCGCCGAGCTGCAGCACACCCTCGAGGGCACGGCCTTCGGCACACTGCCGCTCGTGCCCGGCGGCGAGCGTTCGGTGCGCTTTCCGCTCAACCCCTTCCTCGGCATCATGGGGGTGGCCGTCGCCGGCGACGAGCGCCCGCACTCGGTGCCGCCGGGGCCGCACGGCGGCAACATCGACATCAACCTGCTGACGGTGGGCTCCTCGCTGTACCTGCCCGTGCAGGTGCCGGGCGCCCTCGCCTACGTGGGCGACCCGCACTTCGCCCAGGGTGACGGCGAGGTGGCGCTCACGGCGATGGAGGCCTCGCTGCGGGTCACCATCCGCTTCGAGCTCGTCGACCAGACGGATGCGCGGCGCGAGTTCGGCGAGCTGGCCGGGCCGCTCGCGCAGACGAGCGAGTTCCTCGTGCCCACCGGCATGGACCGCGACCTCGACGTGGCCGTGCAGAACTGCGTGAGGGCCGCGCTCGGCCTGCTCGAGGCCCGCTACGGCATGGACCGCGCGCTCGCCTACGCCTACCTCAGCGCCGCCACCGACTTCAACATCTCGCAGGTCGTCGACATCGTGAAGGGCGTGCACGCCCGCGTGCGCGTGTCGGACTTCGAGGGGGTGGGGCTCCGTGGGTAGGCACTCCTCGGGCGCTCCGCTGCCGCGGCAGGGTTCGGTGGTGGCGAGCGTGACGGGCCCCGTCGAACTCGATCCGGCCGAGGCCGACGCGCTGCTCGAGGCCTTCCGGGCCTATGAGGCCGCGCTGATGACGAACGATCTCGCAGTGCTGGACGCCTCGTTCGCGCCGGGGGCCGCGACGCTGCGGGGAGATGCCAACGGGCTGCTCGTGGGGCACGACCGCATCAGCGCGTTCCGCGGCGTGCGCGGGGGAGTGCCGGCGCGCACGATCAGCGAGGTGCACCTGCGGGTGCTGTCGCCGACGGCCGTGCTCGTGGTGTCGGTGAGCGCGTTCGCGGCTGGGGGCTCGGGGCTGCAGACGCAGCTGTGGGAGAAGGTGGACGGCGGCTCGCGCTGGGCGATCTCGGCGGCGCACGTGACCGGTGCGGCGCCGGCGCTCAACAAGGCGGTGTGGCGCGTGGTCGGGGCTCCTCTGGTTCCCGCGCTGCCGGCAGCGGCCGTCGCAGGACCGGACGCGGCGGCCGGTGGTGGCGCAGGCTCCGCGTCGACCGGTCGCGGCCCCCGGGCGCTCGAGGGCCTGACGGTGGCCGTGAAGGACCTCTACGACGTCGCCGGGTTCGCGGTGGGGGCCGGCATCCCCGAGTACCTGGCCGAGGCATCCGTGGCCACGAGCGACGCGGATGCGGTGCACGCGTTGCGAGCGGCCGGTGCGGCCGTGCAGGGCATCGCCCAGACCGACGAGTTCGCCTACAGCATCGCGGGCCGCAACGTGCACTACGGCACCCCGCCGAACCCCGCGGTTGCCGGGGCGATCCCGGGCGGCTCCTCGAGCGGGCCGGCGACCGCCGTCTCGCTCGGGCAGGCCGCCATCGGGCTAGCGACGGACACCGCGGGGTCCATCCGCGTGCCGGCGTCGTATCAGGGGCTGTGGGGCATCCGCACCACCCACGGGGCCGTGAGCACGCGCGGTCTGCTTCCGCTCGCCCCCTCCTTCGACACCGTCGGCTGGCTCACGCGCTCGGCCGCCGTGCTGCGCGCCGCCGCCGAGGTCTCGCTGCAGGATGCTCCGGGCGCGGGCTTCGCCCCCATGCCGCCGCTTTCCCCCGGACTCGTCACTTTCGGCTCGAACGAGCCGGTTTTGGCGCCGAAGACGACGAGTCCGGCAGGGGAAGCTGGAGAAGCAGGAGAGGGCGCGCAGTTCGTGGTGTCGCGCGAGCTCGTGGCCTCGTGCGCGCCGGAGGTGCAGCGCGCGTTCCTCGCGCTCGTCGAGGAGCCCGTGTTCGGCTCGGTCGACGAGGTGGACCTCGGCGATCTCGACGCCGTGTTCGCGGCCTTCCGCACGGTGCAGGGTGCCGAGGCGTGGCGCGCCGACGGCGAGTGGATCAGCGCGCATCCGGGGGTGCTCGCCCCCGACGTGGCCGAGCGCTTCGACATCGGGGCGGCGGTGACCGCCGAGTCCGAAGCCGCGGGCCGGCAGGCGCTCGCCGAGGCGCGCGCCCGGTTCGACGAGGTCCTGGCGGGGCGCATCCTGCTGCTGCCCTCGGCCTCGTCGGCCGCACCGGGGGTGAACGCGCCCGCCGAGGAGATCGGCGCGGTGCGCGCGGCGACGCTGCGCATGACCTCGGTGGCCGGCACCGGTGGCTATCCGGCGGTCTCGGCGCCCGTGCTGCGCGTGCCCGCCCCCGGCGGCAGCGCCCCCGTCGGTCTGTGCCTCGTGGGCCCGCGCGGCTCCGACCTCGCCCTCATCGACCTCGCCGCCTCGCTGGCCGATGCCCTCCTTTCGCGCCCTTGACGCCCTGGACGAGGCATCGGCGAGGTCTGTGCGCGCATCCGGCGGCGTGAAACATGGTTGAAACAGTCGTTTCGTAGGCTGGAGCTCGAGAAACAGACTTTTCGAGGAGACCGTCATCGACACGCACGCGATCAACCCGCCGCCCCGCCTGCTCATGGGTCCCGGCCCGATCAACGCCGACCCGCGCGTGCTGCGGGCGATGTCGGCCCAGCTCGTGGGCCAGTACGACCCGGCGATGACCGCGTACATGAACGAGACCATGGCGCTCTACCGCGAGGTGTTCCAGACCCGCAACGAGCAGACGCTGCTCGTCGACGGCACCTCGCGCGCCGGCATCGAGGCCGCGATCGTGTCCCTCGTGGCACCCGGCGACCGTGTGCTCGTGCCGATCTTCGGCCGCTTCGGACACCTGCTGCGCGAGATCGCCGAGCGCGCCGGGGCCGAGGTGCACGTGATCGAGCGCGAGTGGGGCACCGTGTTCACCGAGGCCGAGATCGAGGCCGCGATCGCGGAGACGAAGCCGAAGCTGCTGGCCGTGGTGCACGGAGACACCTCCACCACCGTCGCGCAGCCCCTCGAGGGCCTCGGCGCCCTGTGCGAGAAGCACGGCGTGCTCTTCTACACCGACGTCACCGCGAGCCTCGGCGGCAACGCCTTCGACACGGATGCGCTGGGCCTGGACGCCGTCACCGCCGGCCTCCAGAAATGCCTCGGCGGCCCCTCCGGCTCGGCGCCCGCCACCTTCTCGGCGAAGGCCGTCGAGGTGATCAACGGGCGCAAGAGCATCGAGGCGGGCATCGCGGGCGACGCCTCCGAGATCCACGCCACGCGCATCCGCTCGAACTACTTCGACCTCGCCATGATCTTCGACTACTGGGGCGAGAAGCGTCTCAACCACCACACCGAGGCCACCTCGATGCTCTACGGCGCCCGGGAATGCGCGCGACTGCTCGTGGAGGAGGGCCTGCCCGCGGCCGTCGAGCGGCACCGCCTGCACGGCGCCGCGATGCTCGCCGGCGTCCAGGGCCTCGGGCTCGCCACCTTCGGAGACCTGAGCGTGAAGATGAACAACGTGGTGGCCGTGGTCATCCCCGACGGGGTGAACGGCGACGCCGTGCGCGGGTCGCTGCTGGAGGACTTCGGCATCGAGATCGGCACGAGCTTCGGCCCCCTGCACGGCAAGGTCTGGCGCATCGGCACCATGGGCTACAACGCCCGAAAGGATGCGGTGCTCACCACCCTCGCGGCCCTCGAGCAGGTGCTGCGGCGGCAGGGCGCCTCCGTCACCTCCGGGGGCGGGGTCGGCGCCGCCTTCGACCTCTACGCCGACGCGGCCCGGGCATGACCCGCGCCGCCGGCACGGAAAGGACCGTCTCATGACCGTTCTCGAGACCACGAGCGCCCGGAGCATCCTGGACCGCTGCGACGAGCTCGCCACGCACTCCTCGCTGCCCGACGGGCTCATCCAGCGCGTCTACCTCTCGAAGGAGCACGCGGAGGTCAACGCCATCGCGGCCGAGTGGATGCAGCAGGCCGGCATGACGACGTGGCAGGATGCCGCGGGCAACCAGTGCGGCCGCCTCGAGGGCGCGGTTCCCGGCCTTCCGGCGCTGCTGCTCGGCAGCCACCTCGACACCGTTCCCTCGGCCGGCAAGTACGACGGCATCCTCGGCGTGCTGACCGCGATCGCCGTGGTGGAGCGCATCCACGCCTCGGGCCGGGCGCTGCCCTTCGCCCTCGAGGTCGTGGCCTTCGCCGACGAGGAGGGCACCCGCTTCGGTCGCGCCCTGCTCGGCAGCCGCGCGCTCGCCGGCACCTGGGACGACGCCTGGTGGGAGCTCCAGGGCGAAGACGGCATCACCCTGCGCGACGCCTTCACCGCCTGGGGGCTCGACCCGGCGGCGATCGGCGAGGCCGCCCGAAAACCCGACGACCTCATCGGCTACCTCGAAGCCCACATCGAGCAGGGCCCCTACCTCGAGGACGAGGACAAGGCGCTCGGCATCGTGTCGTCGATCGCGGGCGCCCGCCGCTTCCTGGTGACCGTCATCGGCCGGGCCGGCCACTCCGGTACCCCCTACGAGCGGCGGCGCGACGCCCTCGCCGGGGCCGCGGATGCGATCATCGCCATCGAGCGCATCGCCCGCTCCGCCCAGCTGATCGCCACGGTCGGCCACCTCGAGGTGTTCCCCGACGCGGTCAACGTCATCCCGGGCAAGGTGGAGTTCAGCCTCGACCTGCGCGGCGAGTACGACTCCGAGCGCGATCGCATCTGGACCGTCATCCAGGACATGCTCTCCGACATCTGCCGCCAGCGGCGCCTGCGCTGGGAGAGCGTGGAGACGCACTCCGCCCCGGCGGCCGTGTGCAGTGCGCGCCTGCGCGGAGTGATCGCCGAAGGCATCCGCTCCACCGGCGACCAGCGGCCCATGTCGCTGTTCTCCAAGGCCGGGCACGACGCCATGGCCGTGGCCGAGATCACCGAGATCGGGATGCTGTTCGTGCGCTGCGAGGGCGGCGTGAGCCACAACCCGGCCGAGCACGTGACCGAGGACGACGTGGCGAAGACGATCGATGCCTTCGAGCGCGCGGTGCTCGCGCTCGTCGACGCGGCCGAGCGCGAGGCGGCGGACGGTGCCCGGGCCTGAGGCGGGTGCCGTGGCCGGCACCGGGTCGGGGCAGCGTGCCGAGCGGGGCTCGGCGGGCGCTCGGGCGGGCGCTGCTGCCGCCACGGCCGGCGCCGGCGATCCGGGTGCGGGCCGTCGGGTGCGATCGGCTGCCCCGATGAACATCGGGCAGCGCATCGACCGCTCCTACGGCGAACTCTCGCCGCAGGAGCAGCGGGCGGCCGACTTCATCCTCGACCACCTCGGCGACCTGGCGATCTACTCCGGCACCGAGCTCGCGCAGCGCAGCGGGGTGTCCAAGGCCACCGTGTCGCGGCTGTTCCGCCGGCTCGGCTTCGAGAACGCGCAGGAGGTGCGGGAGCACGCGCGATCGCTGCGCTCGTCGGGCGTGCCGGTGGGCGGAGGCTCGCCGGGGGCATCCGCCGACCTCTCGGCCCACCTCGTGCGCGAGGTCGAGAATTTGCGGCGCACCTTCGACGCGCTCGGGCCCGATCGGCTCGAGCAGACCACGGCGCTGCTGGTGCGCAGCCGCACGGTGACGGTGGTGGGGCTGCGCAACAGCCACGCTCTGGCGCTGCACCTGCGTGAGCAGCTCGCGCAAGGTCGCGCGGGGGTTCAGCTCGCGCCGTTGCCCGGGCAGACCGTGGCCGAGGAGTTCGCCGAGCGGGATGCGCGCGACGCGGCCGTGGTGTTCGGATTCCGGCGGCGCACCTCGGGTTTCGGCCGCATGGTCGCGGGCATCGCCTCGCGCGGGGTGCCGATCGTGCTCATCGGAGACGCATCGGCGAGGCGCTATGCGGAGTTCGCGGCGGTCTGGATCGAGTGCCCGATCGACAGCGTGGCACCGCTGGACAGCTACGCGAGCGCCACGAGCCTCGTGAACGTGCTGGCCTCCAGCGTGCTCGCGGCCCGGGTGCGGGAGAGCCGCACCCGGATCGCGGCGATCAACGGGCTGTATGAGGAGCTGGGCGAACTCGAGTAAGGGTGCCGGCGGTGCCGGCTGCCCCGTGGCCGCCGTGCTTCGCGCGCCGTCCACGGGTCGCGCCGGTCCTCGCCCGGCGCTCCGCGACAGCCGAGCGTGCGGTCGCTTCACGGCCGTGCGCTCACCCGGGGTCGTCGAGGAGGGCCTGTTGCGTTCGGACCCACTCGAACGTCTCCGGCGTGCTGCCGGGCCGGCGGGCTCGCGACTGGCAGCGTCGACTTGTGGCGGGTCGCGCCAAGCGTTGCGTTCGGCGCTTGTGGGAGCACCTAGCGCGACCTGGCGGGCGGGGTGGGGCGGGGTGTCAGGCCTGCTGGGACTGGTGTTCTGCGTCGGCCGTGGCCAGGGCCTCGGCGGTCATGGCGGCGTGGCGCTGGGCGGCGGCGAGCTTCTCGACGACCTCGGGAGCGGTCATCTTCGTGACGTAGGCGGGCGTGTCGCGCTGGAAGCGCCATCCTTCGGCCAGGGGGCCTGCATCAACGGCGTCGAAGCCGAACTCGTCGAAGAGGGCCGTGACGAGGGTCTTCGCGTCGGTGTCGTCGCCCGCGATCGGGAGCGCACGGCGGTCGGGGGTACCGGCCGGGCTGCCGTCGGTGGTGAGGTCGGCCGCCATGATGTTGTTGACGCCCTTGACCACCTTCGAGGTGGGGAGGTGGGCCTGCAGCAGCTCGGAGACGGTGGTGGTCTCCTCCTCGAGCGGGGTGATGCGGCCGTCGCGCTCCCAGTAGTAGTTGTTCGTGTCGACGACGACCTTGCCGGCGAGCGGCTCGGCGGGCACCTCGAGGTAGTTCTTGAACGGAACGGTCACGACCACGAGATCGCCGGCGGCGGCCGCCTGGGCGGGTGTGGCCGCCGTGGCCTGCGGACCGAGCTCGGCCACGAGCTCCGAGAGCGTCTCCGGGCCGCGTGAGTTGCTCAGCACCACCTGGTAGCCGTGCGCGACGGCGAGGCGGGCGAGCTGGCTGCCGATGTGTCCGGCGCCGATGAATCCGATCGTGGTGAGTCCTGTGGCTGTCATGCCTCACCTCAACGCCTGACGGCGCCGGCTTCTTCCGCGGTTCAGCACAATCGCAGACCCCGGTCAGCCGGCACGGAGCGTGTCGACGTCGTCGCCCCCGCCGAGGTCGGTGCAGTCGACCAGCTCGACGCCGTGGGCCCGCAAGTAGGGGCGGGCGCCGGTGTCGCCGGAGAGCCCGGCGAGGAGGGCGTCGAAGTGGGCCGCGCCGATGACCACCGGATGCCCGGGCCGGCCGTCGTAGGCGGCCTGCCGCAGGGTGGCCGGGCCGGCGGACTCGGGACGGGGGGCCGTATCGGGATCAGTGGGGGCGGCGGCTCCGAGCAGGCGAGCCACCGCGCGCGGGTCGAGACTGGGCAGGTCGACGAGCGTCACCACCACGGCGGCGGCGCCGAGCCCCTGGGCGGCGCGGATGCCGGCACGGAGCGACGCGGCCTGACCGGTGGCCCAGTCCTCGGCGACCACGACGTGCACGTGCCCCGCGGGGCCGGCGGCATCGTCGCTCTGGTCGGCCAGGGTCGTGGGCCCGGACCCGGGCGCGGCGGAGGCCGGTGCCGCGGTGGTGCCGCCGGGCTCCGCCGGCCAGGGTGCGGCCGGAGTGGACGGCTGCGGCTGCGGACCGAGGAGGGCCGCCGCCCGCTGCGCCTCGGCGCCGAGCACGACCACGAGCTGCGCGCAGCCGCCGCTCTGCAGGGTGCGCACGGCGCGCCGCAGCCAGGGCTCGCCCGTCTCCGGGTCGGCGACGAGGGCCTTCGGCCTGCCCATGCGCGTGCCGGCGCCGGCGGCCAGGAGCAGGCCGACGATCGGCGCATCCGGAGCGGGCGGGGTCATCTGCTCATCGTAAACTGGAGGGCATGGCGACCCCCTCCGCGACCGGCACCGACGGCACCAGCACCGACGGCACCAGCCCCGACGCCCCGGCGTCGACCGCCGAGGGCACGCCGCCGCTGCGCGAGGCGCTGCGCTCGTGCCTCGCGGTCGACCGTTTCGTCGACGAGGTGGCCGCGGCGGCGCCGTTCGCCACGAACGCCGAGCTGCTCGCCGAGGCCTCCCGGGTGGCGTCGAGCCTGACCCCGGCCGAGGTGGATGCGGCGCTCGCGCACCACCCGCGCATCGGCGAGCGGGCGGCCGGCGACGGCCAGTCGCAGCGCTTCAGCCGCGCCGAGCAGCAGACCGCCGAGGCCTCCGACGCCGGACTGGCCGAGGCGATCGCCGCCGGCAACCGGGCCTACGAGGAGCGCTTCGACCGGGTGTTCCTCATCCGGGCCGCGGGCCGGAGCCGGGCCGAGATCCTCGCCGAGCTGAGCCGCCGCCTCGAGCTCGACGACACCGCCGAGGCCGCCACCGTCGCCTCCGAGCTCCACGACATCACGATGCTCCGCCTGCAGTCGCTCTACCCGGCCTGACCAGGCCGAGCCCCGCGCATCCGCGCCCTCACACCGACCGAACCGTGCGCCACACGAACCGAGGAGCCGCCATGACCGACGAACGCAGCCACGTCACCACCCACGTGCTCGACTCCACCATCGGGCGGCCCGCCGCGGGCGTGCCCGTGCGGCTCGAGCACGACGACCTCGGCAACTGGGTGATGATCGGCTCCGCCGAGACGGATGCCGACGGCCGCGCGAACGCGCTCGGCCCGGTGACGCTCGCCCCCGGCCGCTACCGGGTGAGCTTCGACACCGCCACCTACTTCGCCGAGCAGGAGGTCAAGGCCTTCTACCCCGAGGTGCAGATCATCTTCGAACTCGCCGACGCCGCCGCCCACTACCACGTGCCCCTCCTACTCAGCCCCTTCGCCTACTCCACCTACCGCGGCAGCTGACCCGCCCCGCCCGGTAGAACGACGGACTTTCAGGCCGGATGCCGGAATCGACGGAGCCTCGGCCCGGGAAAGGCCGAAGGCTCCGTCGTTTCGGGGCAGATGCGGCAGCTAGCTAAGCGAAGCCGCCCGCGATCGTCCAGGCCGGGCCGGCGTCGGGGGCGTCGTCGCGGAGCACCGAGGCCTGGATGAGGCCGTAGGGCCGGTCGTCGGCGTTGAAGACCTCGTTGTCGTTCGAGACGCCGAAGGGCGAGAGGTCGTAGAGGAAGTGGTGCTTGTTCGGCGCCGACATCCGGATCTCGGCGAGGAAGGGGTAGGCCTCGAGCACCGCCTTGCCCATCTCGTAGAGCGTCTGCTGCAGCGCGAGCGAGCGCACGGTGGCGAAGGTCGACACCATGATCTGCTTGATGCCCGCGTAGGTGCCTTCCCAGTCGATGTCGCCGAAGCTACCGTCGGGCGAGAAGAAGCGCCACTGCGCCACGAGCGAGGTGGCCATGATGCGGTCGCTGGTGGGCTGCAGCAGCGTGTACTCGTCTTCGAGGAAGTCGTGGAACTCCGAGCCCGTGGTCTTCAGGATCACCAGGTCTTTGAATCCGCCGATCACCCACGCCTTCTGCGCGGAGCCCTTGCCCTCGATGGTGATGGCGGCCGTGCGCGTCTCCTGCCCCTTGCGCACGAAGGTGAAGTCGTGCTCGGAGCCGTCGACGAGCACGCGCTCCCAGGCGTACTCCTCGATCTCGATGCGCGCGCCCGACACCGGCTCCACGTCGTCGACGAAGTGGCGGGCCAGCACGAGCCCGTAGTCCTCGATCGACTCGAGTCCCTTCTCCTTCGCGTAGGAGTAGGCGGTCTGCTTCTGCGTGTCGGTGGGCAGCACGGCGCTCTGGTCGCCCACGAGGTGCGCCGCGTCGAACGAGCCCCGCAGCGCGGTCGACACGTTGACGTCGTGGATCTCGTGCCGGGGGGAGTCCCGGTAGATGCGCACGATGCGGTTCTCCGCTTTGCCGTACTGGTGCGGGCCGAGGACGATGGACATGGCTTCCCTACTCACTGCGCGGCGAGAGTTCGCGGGGCCGCGCGCCTCCAGTCTGTCGGCAGCGCGCATCCGCGAGCTCCGGATGCGCGCCCCGGCCGCCGGAATTTACGTTCAATTTACGTGGCGTGTCAGTTCGTGGAACGCGTGAGGAGCTTTCCGCCGGGCACGCGCTGGGCGTCGCCCACCGCGCCCTCCGCTCCGAGGGCGTGCACCACGTCGCCGGCGAGCCAGGTGGTGTGCACGACCCCGCGCAGGGTGCGCCCGTCGAAGGCGGAGACCTTGTTCTTGTGTTCGAGGGCCTCGGCGTGCACGGCGAACGACTCCTCGGGAGCGAAGGCGACGAGGTCGGCGGCGGCGCCCGCGGTGATCGAGCCCTTCACGCCGGTGAGGCCGACGAGCGCCGAGGTGCCCTCGCTCATCCAGCCGATCACGCGGTCGAGCGGGATGCCGCGCTCGCGCGCCGCCGTCCACACCGCCGGCAGGCTCAGCTGCAGCCCCGAGATGCCGCCCCAGGCCTCCTGGAAGTCGCCGTTCCCCTTGAATTTGAGCTCCGCCGTCGAGGGGGAGTGGTCGCTCGCGATGAGGTCGATGGTGCCGTCGAGCAGGGCGTCCCAGAGCAGATCGCGGTTGGCCTCGTCGCGGATGGGCGGGCAGCACTTGAACTGCGTGGCGCCGTCGGGGATGTGCTCGGCCGAGAAGGCGAGGTAGTGCGGGCAGGTCTCGACCGTGAGCGGCAGGCCCTCGGCCTTGGCCGCGCGGATCTGGTCGAGCGCCCGGGCGCTCGAGAGGTGCAGGATGTGGGCGCGCGCCCCGGTGGCCCGCACGCCCGCGATGACGTGCGCGATCGCATCCTCTTCGGCGAGGTCGGGGCGTGAGGCCACGAACGCCCGGTAGTCCTGCCCGCCGTGGTTCTCGGAGCGCTCGAGCACCTCGGGGTCTTCGGCGTGCACGATGAGCAGCCCGTCGAACGACGCGATCTCCTGCATCGCCTCGAGCAGCTCGGAGCCCGACAGGTGCGGGAACTCGTCGACGCCCGAGGGCGCCAGGAACGCCTTGAAGCCGAACACGCCCTCGCGCCACAGGGGCTCGAGCGCGCCGAGGTTCGACGGGATGGCTCCGCCCCAGAAGCCCACGTCGACGCTCGCCTGCGGTTCGGCCGCGGCCCGCTTCACGGCGAGCCCCTCGACCGTCGTGGTGGGCGGGATGCTGTTGAGCGGCATGTCGACCACGGTCGTCACGCCCCCGGCCGCGGCGGCACGGGTGGCCGTGGTGAAGCCCTCCCACTCGGTGCGCCCCGGTTCGTTCACGTGCACGTGGGAGTCGACCACGCCCGGGATGAGCACCTGCCCCTCGGGGAGCGTCACCGTGACGTGGGCCGGGACGTCCTCGTCGTGGTCGGCGATCAATGCCACCACGCCGTCGCGCACCGCGACGACCGCCGAGCGCCACTCGCCGTCGGCGTAGACCGATCCGGCACGGATCGCGAGGTCGTAGGGCTGGGTCATCGGGGTGCTCCTTCTCGGCTTCCTGGCGGGCGGAACGACGGATGCTCGCGCCGCGATGCCAGCCTAACCGCGGCTACCATGGGCCCATGGTCGTGACCGCGGAGATGAGAACCGCCTGCCCCAAGCACATGGAGTACGGCCCGTGCGGCGGTGTGGAGTTCGACGGAAGCTGCGAGGTGGGCGAGTTCCGCTGCGTCTTCCTCGAGACGCCGACCGTGCGCTGGCACGGCATCGCGCCGAACCCGGAGTCGCCCGCGGGCACCTCGGCCGCCGACGTCGCGGTGCACCGCCTCGGCGACGCCCACGAGTTCGCGGTGGCGCCGCAGCCGGGCGCCGCGGCGATGCGCGCCCTGATGGCCACGCGTCCGATCGTGATCGCCGACTTCCCGGGCCGCTCGGTCGACCGCGGCTCGTTGCGCGACTGCGCCCAGGCGCTCGCCGGGCGCGTCGACGCCACCCTCGCCGGCGACTCGGGCCGTTCTCGCGTGCAGTTCTCGCCCAGCTACCGGGCCCAGCTCATCCAGGCCGAGGGCCTCACAGCCTGGAGCGGCGTCAACTGCCGCGACCGCAACCGCGTGGCCCTCGAGGGCGAGCTCGCCGGGCTCGCCGACGTGGGCGTGGGCGGAGTGCACTGCGTCACCGGCGACCACACCTCCACCGGCGACCGGCCGGACGCGTTGCCCGTCTTCGACATCGACTCCACCCAGCTCGCGGCCCTCGCCCGGCAGGCCGGCCACCTGGTGTCGGTGGGCGAGTCGCCGGCCACCCCGCCGGTGGACCGGCGGGCCGAGCGCCTGCGCGAGAAGGCGCTCGCGGGCGCCGACATCTGCTTCATCAACCACGCCGGCGGGGTGGAGCCGGTGCGCCGCTTCATCGCGGCCGCCCATGAGCAGGGCATCGCGCCCGGCTTCATCCCGTGCGTTCCGATGGTGGTCGACCGGGGGAGCGCATCCCTCCTCCGCTCCTTCACCACGCTCGTGCTGCCCGAGGGCTTCCTCGAGCGCATCCTCGACGCCGCCGATCCCTATCAGGCCGGGCTGGATGCGGTCACGGAGCTCTGCGAGGGGCTGCTCGCGCTCGAGGGCGTCGCGGGCGTCAACCTCTCGGGCGGCGCCGCGCCGGGGGCCGAGGTGGCGTTCGCCGACGCGATGGGCGTGGTGGCCGAGCGGCTCGGACTCGGCACTCATCGCTGATGTCGCGGGCGCGACGGCCGTAACGCGATAGAAATATCACCGCCGTAGAGTCGTCGGAGACAGTGTCCCCGACGATCGGAACCGCGATGACCCCCGTGCCGCCCGCGCCCGCCGGCGAGCTCCGCGAGCCCAGTGGGCCCACGGCGCCCTGGCGCGCGGTCTGGGTCGAGGCCGTGCCGACGGCGCATGCCCCGCGCCGGCCCCAGCGCCTGCGCCGCTCGGTCGTGCTCCCGGGAGACGTGACCTCGGCCGTCGTGCGGGTGAGCGCGCGCGGCAGCTGGTCGCTGTTCGTGAACGACGACCGCGTCGACTCGGCCGCTCTGTCACCGGAGCCGCGGAACGACGGACTCGTCGCCTGGCACCGCTTCGACGTGACGTCGCGTCTGCGGGCGGGCGAGAACGTGCTCGGGCTGATCGTGGGCTCGGCGTGGGAGACCGGGCATCCGTTCGACGGCTCCGGGCGGCCTCCGCTCGCCCTCCTGCTCGAACTCGACGTCGAACTCCCCGGCGGCGACCATGTTCTCGTGGGCAGCGACGGGGAGTTCCGCTCCAAGCCGGGCGCGATCGTCTCCTCGGCCGACGCCCCCGGCGAGGTTCAGGACCATCGCTTGCGCGAGGCCGGCTGGAAGCTGCCCGGGTACGACGACTCGGCCTGGACCCCGGTGCGCGTGTCGGCCGACCAGGGCCTCGACCGGCTCGCCTTCGAGCAAGCGGAGACGACGCGGATCGAGGCCGAGCTCGAGGCCGCCTCCGTGCGCGAGACGCCTACCGGCGCCCTGCGGGTGGAGTTCCCCCGGCGTGTTCGCGGCCGGGGGAAGGCGGCCTTCGCCGAAGCCGCCGGAACCCGGGTGACCGTGGAGTACCGGCTCGCCGACGCCTCGTCCGGCCCGGCCGACGCGTTCATCGCCGCCGGCACCCCGCACGAGGTCTTCGAGCCGGGCTTCGCCTTCCACGAGTTCGACCACCTGCTGGTCTCGGGGCTCCGGAACCCCGGTTCGGCACGCTTCACCGCCCTCGAATTCTCCCGCCCACGGTGAGGTCGTCGATGATGGGGAGGGAATCGAACCGGCGGGGGTCGCCGGGCGAAGAAAGGATGGCGTCGTGAGCGAGATCCTCGACGACATGGACTCCCGCCCCGGGAGCACCACGTCGCTGCTGCGCACCGTGCTCGGCATCTACCTGCGCGAGCTCGGCGGCTGGATCGCGGTGTCGCATCTGCTCGAACTCATGGAGGCGCTCGACGTGCCGGGGCCCCGCACCCGCACGGCCCTGGTGCGGGTGAAGAAGAAGTCCCTCCTCGTGCCGGAGACCCGCGACCGGGTGGCCGGCTACGCCCTCGTCGACGACGCCGTGCCGATGCTCGAGCGGGGCGACCGTCGCATCTACCACCCGCGCAACATGGGGCCCGAGAGCAGGTGGTGCGCCGTGTCGTTCTCGATCCCGGAGGAGAACCGCCATCTCCGCCATCAGCTGCGCCGCCGCCTGCACTGGATCGGCTGCGGCACGGTCTCGCCGGCCCTCTGGATCTGCCCGGCCTACCTGGCGGGCGAGGTCGAGGAGATCCTCGACGACCTCGGCATCCGCGAGCACTCGACGCTGTTCATCGCCGAACGGCCGCTCGTGGCCGGCTCCCTGCAGGCCGCCGTCGCGAGCTGGTGGGATCTCGACGCGCTGCGCGCGCACCACGAGGAGTTCCTGGAACAGCACCGGGCCGACGCCCTGGTGGGCGTCGACGAGCCCGTGACGGCGCGCGAGGCGTTCTCGGTGTACATCCGCAGCATCGACAGCTGGCGCATCATCCCGTACCTCGACCCCGGCCTCCCCGCCGAGCTGCTGCCCGCCGATTGGCCGGGCGACGAGAGCAACGCCCTGCAGTGGCGGCTGCGGGAGCGCTTCAGCGCCCTGAGCACCGACTACGTGGCCGAGGTCACCGGCATCCCCCTGCTGGATCCGGCCCGCGACGCCTCCCCTGCGTTCACCGTCACGGAGTGAACGCCCGACCCGATTCGAGGAACCGATGACCCAGCCCCGCGCCCTGGAGGGCACCCATGTCCTGCTCCTGGACGGCTGGCAGCACCGCCGCGAGCCCGGCCACTGGCAGGGCTGGCTCGCCGAGCGGCTCGTCGAGCGCGGTGCGGTGGCCGACTACCTCACGCTGCCCGACCCGGAGCATCCCGACTACGCCGCGTGGTCGGCGGCCGCTCTGCGCGCGCTCGACCGGCATCCGGATGCCGTCGTGGTGGCCCACGGCCTCAGCGTTCTGCTCTGGCTGCGGATGTGCGGCGACGCCGCCGAGGCCGGGGCCCTGCCGCTCGCCCGGAGGGTCGTGCTCGTGGCGCCCCCGGCGACGGGGATGCACGGCGGTTCTGTGTCGGATGCGCTGCCCGCCTCGGTGACGCCGGAGGCCGTCGCCGCGGCCTCGGCCGAGGGCACTCTGCTCGTCTTCTCGCTCGGCGACCCCTACCTGCCGGAGGGCGCACGGCTCGCCTACGGGGAGCCCTTGCGCCTGCCGTCGGTCGAGATCGCCGGCGGAGCGCACCTCAACCAGGCCGCGGGCTTCGGGCCGTGGCCCGCGATGCTGGAGTGGTGCGAGACCGGTGTCTGGCCCGCCCCGGCGGGGCTCGAGGCGGAGCTCGACGCCCTCTTCCATCCCGAGGGGCGCCGGCTCGGCATGATCGTGGCCGGCCCGGTGACCACCGAGACGCTCGCCACGGTGGGCCGTGTGCTCGAACGCCAGGGCATCGAGCCCAGCCGCCGCCGGGCGGTTCTGCAGCCGCGCCCGGGGGAGCCGGAGGTGCGCGCGGCGGACGTGGCCGACTTCGGCTCGCGCTACGGCCACGAGTACTCCGTGGCCGTGCTCGCACCGGCGCTCGCGACCGCGCCGGAGGCCGTCGCCTCGCTCGAGACGGCGTTCGCGGGGCAGGGATGCGCGGTCGTCTGGAGCGCATGACTGTGATCTGACGCAATTGTGACGTAAGTCAGCAAATTGAAACATGGTCGTAACCGCGAGAAACGTCACGGTCACATCAGTTCGGTAGGAATGGACTCGGCAGGTTGGCACCACGGGGCCTGCACCCCCCGCACCATCCCGACTGAATCGATAGGAAACCGACATGCGTTCCTCCACCACTCCCCTCTCCCGCCGGGCGAAACAGCTGGCCGTGCCGGTTCTCGCCGTGGCCGCCGCGATCGCCCTCGTCGGCTGCAGCAGCTCGTCGTCGACCCCCTCGACGGCCGCCGCCACCGGCGCCGTCGACCAGAGCCTGCACGAGCTGCTGCCGGCCTCCATCCAGTCCAGCGGCGTCATCACGATGGGCGCCCTCTGGGAGACCCCGCCCGTCATCAGCGTCGACGTGAACAACGCGGATGTCCCGGTCGGCATCGCGCCCGACCTCGCCGCCCTGCTCGGCGCGAAGCTCGGCGTCGACGTGACCTGGAGCAACATGCAGTGGCCGGCACAGCTGCCGGGCGTCCAGGCCGGCACCATCGACGCCCTGTTCGGCCAGGTGAGCATCACCGCCGAGCGTGAGCAGAGCGTCGTCGACCTGGTTCCCTTCCAGCAGTCGACCGAGTCGCTCCTGCTCCCGGCCGACAACCCCCACAAGGTCGCGAAGATCGCCGACATGTGCGGACTGACCATCGCGGTACCCGTCGGCTCCAACCAGTCGGCCCAGGCCAAGGCGGTCAGCGACGCGAGCTGCGGCAGCAAGCCGATCACGCTCGCCGAGTACCCCGGCGCCACCGGTGCCGTCCAGGCCCTGCGCGCCGGAACCGTCGACGCCTGGTTCGACACCACCTCGGCGATCGACGCCCTCGTCGCGAGCGACTCGGCCACCTACACCTCGGCGGTCATCCCCGAGTCCGAGGTTCCGACCTCGTTCACCGGAATCGCGGTCTCGAAGTCGCAGCCCGGACTCACGGAGGCCCTCGCGGGAGCCATGAAGGCGATCATCGAGGACGGCAGCTACGCCGCGGTCTACGACAAGTACGAGGTCCCCTCGCAGGCGATCACCGTCGACCAGGTGGTCGTCAACCCGATGACGGGCACGGCGCCCGGCGCCGTCTCGAGCAGCTCGCCCACCCCGGCGTCCTGATCGCCCCGGTGCGCAGGGTCGCGGCATCGCCGTCGCGCCCCNNCNCCCCGCCCCCGGTCCGTCCTCACCGACTTCAGGAGATGACTCCCTCATGACACTGACCGAAACCCTGGCCGCCGGCCGCACCACCCTCGCGCCGCCCGACGCCGAGCTGCTGGCCTCGCTGCTGCCGCCCCTCGACTCCGCCGCCATCCTCGCCAACGTCGAGGCCATCCTGCCGATCGTCGCCGAGGAGGCCGACGCGAGCAGCGCCCTCGGGCACATGACCGAGCGCATGGGGGCGGCCCTCCAGGCCGCGGGCGTCTACCGCATCGGTTTCGCCGCCCACCGCGGCGGCCCCGAGATGCACCTCACCGAGCAGACCCGCCTGGTGGAGATGATCGCCGCGATCGACGCCGGCATCGCCTGGAACGCGGCCATCCTCGCCGCCACCGGTTTCTACGCCGGCCGCCTCGGCGACGACGCCTTCGCGGAGCTCTACCCCGAGCTCGACCGGCCCACCTGCGGCTCCTTCCACCCGCGCGGGCGCGCCGACGTCGTCGACGGCGGCTACCGGGTGACCGGCGAGTGGAAGTTCGGCAGCGGCATCCACTCCTCGCACTACATGCTCGGCGGCGTCGAGGTGTTCGACGGCGGCGAGCAGGTGCTCGCCGAAGACGGCAGCCCGCTCGTGCTCGGCGTGTGGCTGCCGCCCTCCGAGGTCGAGCTGCGAGACGACTGGCAGGTGGTCGGACTCCGCGGCTCCGGCTCGAGCGGCTACGCGGTCTCGGACGTGTTCATTCCGGCCGGTCATTCCTTCGACCGCTACTTCACCCCCGACCCGGATGCCGAGCCGCTCAACAAGCTCGTCGACCTGCCCTTCTACAGCACCGCATCCATCGCCGTGGGCATCGCCCAGCACGCCGTCGACCTCGCGACCGCCGAGCTCGCCCAGCGCTCCGCGACCGCGCCGGTCGACGCCCGCAAGCTGGGTCTGCTCGGCGAGGCCGAGAGCTACCTGCGGGCCGCCCGCGCCGTGGTGTACTCCGGCGTGGAGCGGATCGACGCCTCGGTCTTCACCCCGGGTGAGCTCCCGACCCCGGAGATCATGGCCCGGGGCGACGCGCCGGTGGCCGCCGACCTGGCCCGCCGCATCGTGGACCTCTGCGCCGAGCTGCTGGGTGCGCGCGTGATCTACGAGGCGGCGCCGTTCGAACGGCTGATCCGCGACCTGGTGGGCGTGTGCGCCCACGCGTCCACCTGGCGGGCTCGCTGGGTCGACGTGGGCAGGACGCTCGTCGACGACGCGAAGGCCGTGCGATGACCGCGCCGGTGCAGTCGCCGCCGCTGCTGATGCGCGAGACGAAGCTCAACGTGGTGCCGGTGCGGCACTGGGGCCGCGGCGTGCTCGCCGTGGTGGTGGCGATCATCCTGGTCGCGGTGGTCGCCGGGCTCTGGACCAACCCGAACATCCAGTGGCCGGTGGTCTGGCAGTTCCTGTTCAGCCCCGCCATCCTCAAGGGCCTCGGCACCACTCTCGCCATCAGCGCGGTCGCCATGGTGATCGCACTCGTGCTCTCGGTGATCATCGCGGTCATGCGCATCTCGCCGAGCCGCATCGTGAGCGGCTTCGCGGCGGGCTACGTGTTCCTCTTCCGCGGCATCCCGATGATCGTGCTGCTGATCTTCGTGGGCAACCTGGGCCTGTTCTTCAAGAACTTCGCCCTGGGCATCCCGTTCACCGACATCGTGTTCTGGTCGGTGCCGGTGAAGGACGTGATGACGCCGTTCCTGGCGTCGGTGATCGGACTGTCGGTGGCCGGCTCGGGCTACATGGCCGAGATCGTGCGCGGTGGGCTGCTCTCGATCAACCGGGGCCAGCACGAGGCCGCCAAGGCCCTGGGGCTGAACGGCACCCGCACCCTGCGCTACATCGTGCTGCCCCAGGCGATGAAGGTGCTGCTGCCGCCGATGGGCAACGAGTTCATCAGCATGCTCAAGGCCTCGGCCATCGTCTCGGTGATCGCGGGCGGAGACCTGCTCACCGTGGCGCTCGGCATCTCGGGCGTCAACTTCCGCACGATCGAGATGCTGATCGTGGCCACCATCTGGTACCTGCTGGTGATCACCGTGCTCACGATCGTGCAGCACTTCGTGGAGAAGAGGGTGGCGGCGCGATGACGCTCGAGATGAACGACCCGATCGCGACCGTGCCGGCGATGGTGGAGGTGGCCGGTGTCGACAAGTGGTTCGGCCAGAACCAGGTGCTCTTCGACATCGACCTCTCGATCGCCGAGGGCGAGATGGTGTGCCTGATCGGTCCTTCGGGCTCCGGCAAGAGCACGCTGCTGCGCTGCATCAACCACCTCGAGGAGATCAACACCGGGCGCATCCGGGTGGGCGGCGAGCTCATCGGCTACACCGAGAAGCGCGGACGCCTGCACGAGATGCCCGAGCACGAGGCCTGCCGCCAGCGTGTGGGCGTGGGCATGGTGTTCCAGCAGTTCAACCTGTTCCCGCACATGACCGCGCTCGAGAACATCGCGTTCGCCCCGATCAAGATCAAGAAGACGCCCCGGGCGCAGGCGCTGGCCCGGGCTCAGAGCCTGCTCGAGCGGGTGGGTCTGGGCGCCAAGGCCGGCTCCTACCCCTCGCAGCTCTCGGGCGGTCAGCAGCAGCGCGTGGCGATCGCCCGCGCCGTGGCGATGGACCCGACGGTGCTGCTCTTCGACGAGCCCACGAGCGCGCTCGACCCCGAGCTGGTGGGCGAGGTGCTCGAGGTGATGAAGGACCTCGTGCGCACGAGCAACATGACCATCGTGGTGGTGACGCACGAGATGGGCTTCGCCCGCGAGGTGGCCGACCGCGTGGTGTTCATGGCCGACGGGCGCATCGTGGAGTCGGGCACGCCCAGTCAGGTTCTCGACACCCCGCAGAACGCCCGCACCCGGGAGTTCCTGGCGGCGGTCATCCGATGAGTGCTCCGCTCTCGGGCCGGGTCGCCTTCGTGGCGGGCGGCTCCGGCGTCATCGGGCGCGAGATCTGCCGTGAACTGGCGGCGGGCGGCGCCGCCGTCGCCGTGCACTGCCGCAGCGACCGGGCGGGCGCCGAGGCGCTCGCGGCGGCGCTCCCGGGCGCGGGGCACCTCGTGGTGCAGGCCGACCTCGACGACCCCGCGGCCCTGGACGCCGCCTTCGCGGCCGTGGAGCGGGCCGCGGGCCCGGTGACGGTGCTCGTCAACACCGTGCACGCCTCGCACGGCATCGTGCCGATGGCCGAGCTGACCCCCGGCGAGCTCGACGCGCAGTTCGCCTCGGTGAAGCTGCACGTGGCGCTCTGCGCCCGTGCGGTTCCCGGGATGCGCGCCGCCGGCTGGGGCCGCGTGGTCTACGTCTCCGGAGCCCTGATGACCCGCCCCTACCCGGGCTTCGGCGGCTACGGAGCGGCCAAGTCGGCCGCAACCACCCTCACCCGCTACCTCGCCGCCGAGGAGGGCCGCAACGGCATCACCGCCAACGTCGTGGCCCCCGGCCGCGTCGTCGACCCGGCCGTCGAGGCCGAGCTCGACGAGACCCGCCAGGCCCTCTCCGCCCGGCTGCTCGAGCGCACGGCGCTCGGCGTCTTCCCCTCGCCCACCGAGGTCGCGCAGGTCGTGTCGATGCTCGTCGGCGCGGGCTCCTCCGCCCTCACCGGGCAGACCATGTGGGTGACCGGGGGAGAGCCGATCGGCTCCTGAACCGCATCCGTCTTCCCCGGCCTCCCGAGACGCCGGCTCCTGAAAGGACCACGAACATGAGCACCGCCGAAGCACCCGTCACGCCCGTCGCCGCCACCTCGCCGGCCGCCGCGACCCCCGAATCCCGCGCCGAGTTCGGCCTGAGCGAGCCCACCACCGCCGACGCGATCATCGAGAACGCCCACAAGACCCTCTCCGTCGCCGCTGAGGAGGCCGACGAGACCGAGCGCCTGGCACGCCTGAGCCCGCGCGCCGAACGCGCCCTGCGCGCCGCCGGCGTGTTCGAGATGGGCTTCCCCGCGCACCGCGGCGGCGTCGAGATGTCGCTCGTCCAGCAGGTGGAGGTGACGGCGCTCTTCGCCGCCGTCGACGCCTCCACGGGCTGGAACGTGGGCGTGCTGAACGCGGGAGGCTACTACGCCGGCCGCCTCGGCGACGAGGCCTACGCCGAGCTCTACCCCACCAAGGACATGCCCACGAGCGGCGCCTTCCACCCGCGCGGCCGGGCCGAGCTCGTCGACGGCGGGTTCCTCGTGACCGGCGCCTGGAACTGGGGCAGCGGCAGCTACACCGCCGAGCACATCGTGGGCGGCGCCGAGGTCTTCCGGAACGGCGAGCCGGTCGCCGGAGCCGACGGCAAGCAGATGCACCTCGGCCTGTGGCTGCCGAAGCAGAGCCTCGTCATCGCGCACGACTGGCAGACCCTCGGCGTGCGCGGCTCGGGCAGCACCTCGTACAGCATCGTGGAGCCCGCCTTCGTGCCGGCCGGCCATTCCTTCGACCGCGAGGCGCTCGACGACGGCGGCGCGCATCCGCTCGACAAGAGCGTGGGCGTGTCGCACTTCGCCCTCACCGGCGTGGTGCTCGGCGTCGCCCGGCACGCCGTGCAGCTCGCCGGCGACTTCGTGCGCGAGCGGATGCGCTCGGCCGACGCCTCGAAGATCGACGCGGCCACGAAGCAGGCGCTCGGCGAGGCCATGAGCGAGGTCGACTTCGCCTACGCCGGCGTGCGCGAGGTGGCCCGGCTCACCGACGAGGTGCTCTGGACGCCGGGGCTCGCCCTCACCGCGGTGCAGCGCACCCGGATGACGGCCGCGAACGCCGCGGCCGCCAACGCCCTGCGCCGCTCGATGAGCCTGTGCATGGAGATCGCCTCGGCCCGGTACATCCTCGACGCGAACCCCATCCAGCGCGTGATCCGCGACGGCATGAGCGCCCTGGCCCACGCCGGCACCCGGCGCGCGCACCTGGCCGCCTACGCCTCGGCGGCGCTCGAGAACCCCGAGTACGCCTACACGATCCCCGACGACCGCTCCAACGACGGCGGCGCGCGCATCCGGAGCACCCGATGACCGTCGCCGACGCCGGTATCTCGCCCGGCAGCGAACGGGTGCGGGTGACCGTGGAGCGCATCGACAAGCCCCGGGGCGCCACCCGCGTGGGGGACTGGTTCGAGGTGGTGGGGAGCCGGCTGTTCCTGCCCGCGGGCAAGTCCTTCTGCCCCTATGCCATGGCCGCCGTCTTTCCGATCGTCGTGATGCGCCAGGCCGATCTGCCCGCCGACAGCTGGCTCGTGCGCAAACCCTGGATCTGCGGGCCGGATGCGGAGGAGAACCTGGTGATGCGCGTCGAAGCGGTCTACGACGAGCCGGGCGCGCCCGAGCCCGAGTCTGAGCCCGAGTCCGCCGCCGGGGCCGCCTCGTGACCGGGCGGCGCGTGCGCTGCACCGTCGAGTCGATGAACTACTCGGCCTGCGCCCTGAAGAAGGGCGACTACTTCGAGATCGATGCCGACGGACTCCGGATGCCCGACGGCCAGTCGTTCTGCTTCTTCGCCATCGGCACCGTGCTCCCGCTCGTGAACGGCCGTCTCGACGACTCCGAGTGGCTCGATTCCAAGCCACTCCTGCAATGTCCGGACCCGCCGGAGGCGCTCTGGATGCGCCTCGAGGCGATCGACGAGAGCGAGACCGCATGAGCGCCCGACCGGTGACCTTCAGCGCGCGCATCGGCTCGCCGCACGGTGTGCACGCCCTCGCCGACCGTGCGGTGCTGGCCGAGGAGAGCGGCTTCGACCAGGTCTGGACGGGCAACGACATCTTCGGCCACTCGGGCCTCGTGGGACTCGCGGCGATCGCGATGCGCACCTCGCGCATCCGCTTCGGCTCCGGCGTGATCGACCCGGTGTCGCTGCACCCGGCGCAGATCGCGATGTACGCCTCCGCCCTGCAGGAGCTCTCGGGTGACCGTTTCCTGCTGGGCCTCGGCGCCGGTTCGGAGGTGTTCTTCTCCTGGGCCGGACTCACCCCGGACTCTCCGGTGAAGCGCACCCGGGAGGCCGTGGTGGCCATCCGGGAGCTGGTGAACGGCCGCTCTCCGGCCGGTGTCGCCGGCGCCGCCGAGGGCTGGACCGAGCAGGCGCTGCTGCGCGACCCGCGCCCGACGCCCATCTACGTCGGCGCCATGGGCCCCCGGATGCTCGAACTCACCGGGCGCCTGGCCGACGGCGCCCTGCCGCTGTGCCTGCCGCCCGGTCATGTCTTCGGAGTGATCGAGCAGATCAGCGCCGGCGCGGCGAAAGCCGGCCGCTCGATCGACGAGATCGACGTGGCCGCGTGCGTATGGGTGTCGATCTCCTCCGACCGCGACGAGGCGCGCACCCTGATGGCGCGGCACATCGCGCTCTACAGCGGCTCGCTCTCCACGGCGGCGCTCGAGGCGAACGGCCTCGATCCGGAGGAGTTCGCCCGCACCCAGAAGCTCATGCTCGACGGCCGTGAGGACGACGCCGTCGCCTCCGTGACCGACTCGATGCTCACCCTCGGCATCGTGGGCGAGGCCGCCGAGGTCATCGACCAGTGCGGCGCGCTGATCGAGGCCGGTGTGCGGCACATCTCGTTCGGGCCGCCGATGGGCCCTGAGCCCGACGGAGCCCTGCGTCTGCTCGGCAGCGAGGTGCTGCCCGTGCTGCGCTCGATGCTCTGAATCCCTTTCCCCACCGAAACATCGAACAAGGAGTCACCCATGCTGTACGTCTATGGCGGCGTTCGCGTCGACCTCGCGAAGAAGGCCGAGATCGAGGCGGCGGCCACCGCCTTCCAGGCGCTCTGCGCCGCCGAGGAGGGCTGCGTCGAATACAGCCTCTCCTGGTCGATCGCCGAACCCGACTTCCTGCGCCTGCTCGAGATCTGGGAGCCGAGCGGCGCCCACGCGGTGCACACGCAGCAGCCGCACGTCGGGGAGTGGACCTCGTTCATCGCCGCGGCCTCGGTCGAGCCGCCGGTGTTCACCAAGTACGTCGTGGATGTTGTGTCGGATTAACGACGCTCGTCACGATTAAGAGATAGGCTGGAGACGTGGAACACGACAAGACAGCGCAGAGCAACACCCGCGAGCTCGAGCCGGGCATCGTCACCGACCTGCGCGAGAAGATGACTTACGGCTCGTATCTCTCGCTCGACACCCTGCTCGACGCGCAGAACCCGGTGAGCGACCCCGAGCACCACGACGAGCTGCTGTTCATCATCCAGCACCAGACCACGGAGCTCTGGCTGAAGCTCGTGCTGCACGAGCTGCGCGAGGCGTGCTCCCTGCTCGCCGCCGACGAGCTGGGGGCCGCGCTCAAGAAGATCGCGCGGGTCAAGCACATCCAGAAGACGATGACCGAGCAGTGGTCGGTGCTCGCCACGCTCACGCCGAGCGAATACGCGCAGTTCCGCGGGGCGCTCGGCAACTCCTCGGGCTTCCAGTCGTTCCAGTACCGGGCGGTCGAGTTCATCCTGGGCAACAAGAACGCCAAGATGCTCGCCGTGTTCGACGGCGAGCCGCTGGCGCGCGAGCTGCTCGCCGAGCTGCTCGAACGGCCGAGCCTCTACGACGAGTTCCTGCGCTACCTCGCCCGTCAGGGCTTCGACGTGCCGGCCGCGGTGCTGGAGCGCGACGTCACCGTGGCGCACACGATGACCCCCGAGCTGCTGCCGCTCTACATCGAGATCTACGACAACGCCGAGAAGTACTGGGCCGTCTACGAGGCGTGCGAGGAGCTCGTCGACCTGGAGGAGAACTTCCAGCTCTGGCGCTTCCGGCACCTGCGCACGGTGCAGCGCACCATCGGCATGAAGGTCGGTACCGGGGGCTCCACCGGCGTCGACTTCCTGCGCCGCGCCCTCGACCTCACCTTCTTCCCCGAGCTCTTCGCGGTTCGCACCGAGATTGGACGCTGACATGACCACCGAATCCCTCCGCACGGCCACGCCGAGTGCGGCCGAACTCGACGCGGCCGACCGGCTCGGCGCGTACCGCGACCGCTTCGTGGGCTCCGACGACCCCTCGGTGCTCGCCTACCTCGACGGCAACTCGCTCGGCCGCCCCCCGCGCTCGCTGCCCGAGAAGTACGCCGCGTTCATCCGCGACCAGTGGGGCGGCCGGCTCATCCGCGGCTGGGACGAGTCGTGGCTGGAGCTCCCGCTCCTGCTCGGCGACCGCATCGGCCGCGAGACCCTCGGGGCCGCTCCCGGGCAGACCGTCGTCGCCGACTCCACCACGGTCTCGCTGTACAAGCTCGTGCGCACGGCGCTCGAGCTGAACGCGGGCCGCACCGAGATCGTGATCGACAGCGGCAACTTCCCCACCGACCGCTTCGTGGTGGAGGGCATCGCGCACGAGACCGGGGCGAGCATCCGCTGGGTGCACGCCGACCCGGCGAGCGGGGTCACGGCCGCCGACCTCGAACCCGTGCTCGGGCCGGACACCGCCGTGGTGCTGCTCAGCCACATCGCCTACCGCTCGGGCTACGTGGCCGACATCGCCGGCATCACCGCGCTCGCGCACTCCCACGGCGCCCTGGTGGTGTGGGACCTCTGCCACTCGGTGGGCTCGGTGCCGATCGAGCTCGACGCCTGGGACGTCGACTTCGCCACCGGATGCACCTACAAGTACCTCAACGGCGGCCCCGGTTCCCCGGCCTTCCTCTACGTGAAGACGTCGCTCATCGGCGAGGCCCGCCAGCCGATCTGGGGCTGGATGGGCGACCATGCCCCCTTCGACATGGCCGACGGCTACCGGCCGGCCGAGAGCATCCGCCGCTTCATCAGCGGCACTCCGCCGGTGCTCGGCATGCTCGCGATGTCGGAGATGCTCGACCTGATCGCCGAGGTGGGCATCGCCGCCGTGCGCGAGAAGTCGCTGCAGCTCACCGACTACGCCATCGCCCTCTACGACGAACGGCTCGCACCGCTCGGCGTCGAGCTCTCGACCCCGCGTGACCACGCCGTGCGCGGCAGCCACGTGACCTTCGACCACCCTGCGTTCCGGGACATGATGGGCGTGCTCTGGAACCGGGGGATCATCCCCGACTTCCGGGCGCCCTCCGGCATCCGCATCGGCCTCTCGCCGCTCTCGACGAGCTTCGCCGAGGTGGAGATCACGATCGACGCGGTGCAGGGGCTCCTCACCGGCGTCGCGACGGAGGCCTGACATGGCACTGCAGAAGCAGCTCCCCGACTCGGCCCTGCTGCGGCAGACCTTCTCGCTGTTCCCCTCGGGGGTGGCCTGCATCGGCGCCGTCGTCGACGGGGTGCAGGAGGCCATCGTGGCCTCGTCGTTCACCGTGGGCGTCTCGCTCGAGCCCCCGCTGGTGTCCTTCGCCGTGCAGAACAGCTCCACCACCTGGCCGGTCATCCGCCGGGCGCCGTTTGTGGGCGTGTCGATCATGGGGTCGAGCCACAGTGACACCTGCCGGCAGATCGCCTCGCGGGACAAGGCGCGCCGCTTCGACGGCATCGACGCGCACATCAGCAGCACGGGCGCGCTCTTCGTGCCCGACTCGCCGGTGTGGCTCGAGTGCTCGATCTACAGCGAGGTGCCGGCCGGCGACCATCACGTGGTGCTGCTCGAGGTGACGGCGCTCGGCTTCAATCCCGAGCTCAACCCCCTCGTCTTCCACCGCTCCTCGTTCTCGCGCGTGCACGGTGACGACTGACGTCCTCGACCGCGCGGCGCGCCGCCCGGATCGCACCGAGAGCTACGGCCCGCTGCCCGATCAGGTGATCGACCGCTTCGAACCGGATGCGGTGCCCGCGCCGGCGGGCTCGCCGCGCCCGCTCGTGGTGCTGCTGCACGGCGGTTTCTGGCGCCAGCGCTACGACCGCACCCACCTGCATCCGCTGGCCGAAGGCCTCGCGGCGAGCGGGTTCCGGGTCGCGGTGCCGGAGTACCGCCGGGTCGGCGGCGCGGGCGGCTTCCCCGCCACCTTCGACGACGTGGTCGCCGCGCTGCGGACCCTCCGCGCCGGGGAACCCGGCCCCCTCGCCGTGGTGGGGCACTCCGCCGGCGGGCACCTCGCCGTCTGGAGCCAGGCGGTGGCCGGAGACGGCAGGGCCCGGGCCGAGCGGGTGGTCTCGCTCGCCGGCGTGCTCGACCTCGCCGAGGCCCACCGTCTCGGCCTCAGCTCGGGCGCCGTGGGCGAGCTGCTCGGGGCCGGGACGCCGGGCTTCGACGAGCGCCTCGCGGGCACCGACCCGATGGTGCTCCCGTGGCCGGGTTCGCGCGGCGTGGCGACGGTGCTGCTGCACGGCGACGCCGACGAGGAGGTGCCGGCCGAGCTGAGCATCCGCTACGCCGCGCGTCACCCGGGCACCGAGCTGCACACGCTCGCCGGGGTCGGGCACTACGAACTCATCGATCCCCGGAGCGCCGTCTGGCCCGTGCTCCTCCGGAGCCTCACCGCGGCGTGACCCCGGGCGCCTGCCGCGAGTGGGAAGCTGGGGGCATGAGCGACCAGACACAATCCGGAACCCCATCCACCGCAACGACCGTCACCGTCGGTCAGTACCTCGCCAGCCGCCTCGTGCAACTCGGCGCCGGCCACGTCTTCGGGCTGCCGGGCGACTTCAACCTCGCCCTGCTCGACGAGATGGTGACCGTCGACGGCTTCCACTGGGAAGGCACCACCAACGAGCTGAACGCGGCCTACGCGGCCGACGGCTACGCGCGCCTCCGCCGGGGGATCGGCGCCCTCGTGACCACCTTCGGGGTGGGGGAGCTCTCGGCCATCAACGGCGTGGCCGGCAGCTTCAGCGAAGACGTGCCGGTCGTGCAGATCACCGGGATGCCCTCCACCTCGGCCCGCGCGAACGGGCTGCACCTGCACCACACCCTGATCGACGGCGACTACGACCACTTCTTCCGGGCCTATCGCGAGGTCACCGCCTCGGCCACGATCGTGCGCGCCGCCTCCGCCACCCGCGACATCGACGCCGCCCTGATGACCGCGCTCCGCGAATCGAAGCCGGTCTACCTCGGCATCCCCGCCGATGTCGCCGTCGCGCCCGTGCACGCCGCGAACCTGCGCAACCCGTTGCTGGCCGCCACGAGCGACGCCGGCGAACTCGAGCGCTTCACCGAGGCGCTCGCCGAGGCCGTGGCCGCGCACGACCGCGTGACGATGCTCGTGGGCCCGCAGGTGCACCGCGCGAGCCTGGAGAAGGTCGTGCGGCAGATCGCCGATCACGACGGGGTCTACCTCGCCTCGCAGAACATGGCGAAGGCGGTGCTCGACGAGTCGCACCGGGCGAGCCTCGGCACCTACATGGGCGCCTTCACGCGCGTGCCCGAGGCCCGCGCCGCCGTCGACGACGCCGAGCTGCTCGTGCTCGCCGGCACCGTGATGAGCGACTTCCTCACCGGCTTCTTCACCCAGGGCTTCGACGAGGACGCCGCGATCGAGCTCGGGCTCACCTCGGCGCGGATCGCCGACACGACGTTCTACGGCGTGCGCCTGGAAGACTCGCTGCGGGCGCTGCACCGCGTTCTGGGCAGGACGCCGCGCGCGGCCGTGACGCCGGTCGGGCATCCGGATGCCGTGGCCGCGACCGCACCCGTGCCGGGCGCCGCGCTCGACCAGGCGCATTTCTGGGCGGCGGTGCAGGGCTGGCTGCAGCCCGGCACCACCGTCATCGCCGACGCGGGCACCTCGTTCTACGGAGCCCTCGACCTCGTGCTGCCCGACGAGTCCGACCTGCTCGGCCAGCCGGTGTGGTCGGCCATCGGCTACACCATCCCGGCCACCCTCGGCGCCTGCGTCGCCGCGCCGCACCGGCGCTCGGTGCTCTTCGTGGGCGACGGGGCGGCGCAGCTGACGGTGCAGGAGCTCGCCACCATCCTGCACCGCGGGTACACCCCGGTGGTGTTCCTGCTCAACAACGACGGCTACACGGTGGAGCGCAAGATCCAGAGCCCGGCCGCGGTGTACCAGGACATCACGTCGTGGGACTGGACGCTGATCCCGGCCGCCTTCGGGGCCGCCGACCGCGTGGTCACCGCCCGGGCCACGACGCAGGACGAGCTGGCGGCCGCGCTCACGCTCGCGCGGGAGACGGTGGAGAAGGCGGTGCTGATCGAGGTGGTGCTGCCCAAGCTCGATTCGCCCCGGCTGCTCACGGTGCTGGCCGATGCGATCGCCGCCGCCGCCGCCCGCGCCACGCAACCGGAGGCCTGAGACCGCGCATCCTGCGCCGCAGGGGTGGCGCAATGCGACATCCGGTGGTACGGCGTCGTCTGTCCACTACTGTGAGCAGTGGCGCCTGGCGCCCGTGCGGCCGGGAGTCGTGCGAATCGCCGCAAGGCATCGATCGGAAGGGTTCATCATGAGCTTCTGGGGAAATTTCTGGGACGTCATCGGCTGGTTCCTCTGGGCCTTCGTCTTCATCGTCTACATCATGGCCGTGTTCTCGATCATCGGAGACCTCTTCCGTGACCGCGCGCTCAACGGCTGGTACAAGGCGCTGTGGATCATCTTCCTGGTCTTCGTGCCGTTCCTCACCGCGCTGGTCTACCTGATCGCGCGCGGCAAGGGCATGGCCGAGCGCCAGAACAAAGAGGTCAAGCAGGCGCAGACCGCTGCCGACGACTACATCCGCACGGTGGCCGGTTCCAGCCCCACCGACGAGATCGCGAAGGCCAAGGCGCTCCTCGACGCCGGCACCATCACGCAGGACGAGTACGAGCTGCTGAAGGCCAAGGCGCTCCAGCACTGAGCCATCCCCTCCGCTCCGCGGAGAACGACGGACGTCGCCGCATCCGGTCCCTTCTGGGCCTCGGATGCGGCGACGTGCGTCTTCAGCCGGCGAGGATCGCGGTGCTCCAGCCCGACGGCGTGCGCTGGAACTCGGTGCGGCGGCTCGCGGTGTCGGGGTTCCCCTCCCAGAAGGTCAGGCGCACGGGCCGCACGACGAAACCGTCCCAGGTGACGGGCGGAGCCGGGTGCGGATGCGCGTCGGAGAACTCGGCCCACTCCGCCAGCCGCCGCTCGAGCGGCAGGGCCGCGAACTCGGGGGTGTTCAGCCAGGCCAGCACCTGCAGGTAGCGGGAGCGGTGCTCGTAGGCCCAGCTCCGTTCCTCCTGCGGCGCCCGGGTGGCGTCACCCTGCACCACGAGCTGCCGCCCGGGCCAGATCACGGTGAGGGCCACACGCGGGTTCGCCGTGACGTCGGCCACCTTGCGCGAGCGCGAGTCGGTGTGGAAGTAGAAGCCGCTGTCGTCGAACTCGGAGAGCAGCACCGTGCGCGCATCCGGATAGCCGGAGGCCGACACGGTCGACAAGGTCATCAGCGGTCGCACCGGGTCGTCGTTCGCGGGCAGCCAGGCGGTGAGCAGTTCGACGGGGTCGGCCGAGGCGCTCACCTCTGCTGCCGCTCCGGCAGAGGCGTCGGGGCCGATCGGGTTCTCGCTCACGCGCCCACCGGGGGCGCCGGCGGAGCCGGGACGGTGACCGGAGCGGACGGGTCCGCGGTGCCCGCGGCGTCGAAGCGGGCGATCTCGGCGAAGGCGGCCACCGATTCCACCACGGCGGCGTCGAAGAGCTGCTTGCCGTAGGCCGCGGTGGCTCCGGTCGGGTCGCCGAGCGTGCCGTTCGTGTTGAAGTCGTTCGAGAGCCAGCCGAAGGTCACGCGCTTCTTGAAGCCGATGTGCTCGAACTCGGCCAGGTGCACGGGGACGCTCCGCTCGGCCAGCGAGAGGTCGACCAGCTCCGGTCGCAGGTGCAGCACGAGCGAGGTCTCGGCGTGGCCGGCGTGGATGCCGAGCCCGAGCTCCTCGGGGCCGTCGTGCGCTCCCGCCGGGACGGTGGCGCCCATGAGGAAGGTCTGCAGTCCGAAGCGGCGGCGCAGTTCGCGGCACGCCACCTGCAGCAGGGCCAGGTTGCCGCCGTGGCCGTTGAAGAACACCAGCTTCTTCGCCGGGGTGGCGGCGATGGAGTTGCCGAGCTCGACGACGGTCTGCATCAGGGTGTCCCAGCTGATCCACATCGTGCCGGGCGCCCAGTGGTGCTCGTCGGACTTGGTGTAGGCGAGGGTGGGCAGGATCCAGACGTCCTGACCCTCGGCCGCCGCCTGCGCCACCGAGGCGTTCGCCACGGAATCGGCGATGAGGTAGTCGGTCATCAACGGCAGGTGCGGGCCGTGGAACTCGATCGCGCCGGTGGGCAGCACGATCACCGAGTCGGCGGAGAGAGCGGCCTCGGCGGCGGTTCCGGAGAGCTCCTGGAGCTTGCGGGTGGTGTGGCTCATGCCCACTTCACCCCCGTGGGGACCGTGTCGCCGGAGGGGATCTTGCCGGGGTTCAGCAGCCCGTCGGGGTCGGTGCGGGAGGCGAGCTCGCGCACGCGCTCCACCATGTGGTCGACGTACCACTGGTGCGGGCTGTGGAAGCCCACGCCGATGGCGGTGAGGCGGTCGAACCCGGCGTACACCTCCTCGGGGCTCACGAACGGGGCGGCGAGCATGCCGATGGGGTGGTCGCGCTGCGCCTCGATGTGCAGCAGCGCGCCGGGGTACACCTCGTGCACCTCGTCGAGCCGCTCCACGAGCGAGGCCCCGGAGACCTCCACGTGGAACCAGGTCTCGTCGGGCACCGACTTCTGCAGCCATTCGATGGGGTGGTTGTAGGAGAGCATCGAGATCTTCACGGTGGCCTGCGGACCCTCGCGCACCTCTTCGACGCGGCCGCCGGCGCCCTCGACGAGCGCGGTGGCGGCCGCCACGGAGGCCGGGTCGAGGATGGCGCGCAGCGAGGCGCGGTCCTTCGGGATGGCCGGGTCGGCCGGGAGCGCGTTCGCGATGGTGGGCAGGTCGGCGGAGACGAGCCGGGGCGTGGGCTCGAGCCAGCCCACCTGGCGGATGACGGAGGTGGCCTGCTCGAAGGTGGGGAAGCTCGCGTAGAACCCCACCCATTCCTGGATCGGCTCGAGGGCGATGGTGGCGCGGGCGATGATGCCGGCCGTGCCGTAGGTGTGCACATACGGCTGGGCCTCGTCGCCCTCCACGTGCACGAGTTCGGCGACCGGGGAGGCGTAGACCACGTCGAGCGCGCGCACGTAGGCGCCGCTCATGTTGGAGCCGTGCTTGATCGACCCGGTGCCGCCGGAACCGCCGGAGAGGAAGCCGCCGATGGAGGACTGGGCGGTGGAGGGGTACATCAGAACCTGCTGGCCGGCTTCGCGGGCAGCCTGCTCCATGATGACCAGCGGCGTGCCGGCCTCGGCCACGAGGTAGCCGTCGCCGACCTCGACGACCGCGCGGGCCTTCGACATGTCGAGCACGAGGCCGCCCTGCATCGGGATGGCCTGGCCGTAGTTGCCGGTGCCCTTGCCGCGCGGGGTGACCGGCACGCCGTGGCGCACGGCGGCGGCCACGGTCTCGGCGATCTGCTCGGCGTTCGCGGGGAAGGCCACGATGTCGGCGAGGCCGAGGGGCAACTGCGCAGCCAGGATGGGCGACATCTTCGCGCCGTCGAGCGAGGCCTTCTCACGACCCCGGAGCTCGGTGGTGACGCCCCGTGCGCCCAGGAGGTCGACGAGTTCTTCGGCGAGGGCGGCGATCTGCTCGGGGGTGGTGTTCATGGTGGATCCTTTGGTGCGGATGCGGGGGGTCGCGCGGGTGGGATGAGGGGCCCGGCGGGGGNNGGGAAGCCGGTGAGGGCATCCCGACCGCCTGCCGGGAACGGGGAGAAGTGCTACTTCAGCCCGATGGAGGTGTCGATGAACTCGTTGGTGTAGATGTCCTTCACCGTCAGGCCCGCCTTGGGGGTGGTGCCGGCGCCGGTGAAGATGGGCGTCACGGTGTCGAAGAACTTCGAGATGCGGGCGTCGTCGAAGTTGCCGATCGTGGAGTCGGTGCCGTTTCCGACGAGACCGATGTCCTTCATGGTCTTCACCGAGTAGTCCGCGACACCCTGCGAGTAGACCCACCCGGTGTCGAACTGGGTGACCAGGTCGAGGATCATCGTGTTAACCGGAGCCGGGTCGGCGAAGTAGTCCACCTCGGCCTGCTGCAGCACGGGCACGAGCGCCTTGAGGCAGTCGCTGTCCTTCGCCAGGTCGCCGGTGCGGACGGCCATGGCCGACTGGTAGGGCTGGTAGCCGGTGTCGTGGATGAGCTGGTAGTCGACCGGCTTGTTCCAGGCCGAGACCTCGTTCTGGTAGATGTACGGCTCAGCGGAGGCGAAGCCCTGCTGGGCGTCCTTGCCGCCGGCGGCGATGAACGACGCCGGTGTGCCGTCGTACGATCCGTCGGCCTGGGCCTTCGGGATGATGCCCGTGGCGTTCAGGTAGTCCATGTACGCCGAGCCGCCGAAGTAGCGCACCACGGCACCGGCCTTCACGACATCGGCGATGGTCTTGGCGTTCGGGTAGGTGGCCGGGTCCCACATGACCATCAGCGGGCTCTTGTCGAGCGGCGCGAAGACGGCGGTGGTGGGGGTCTTGTCGGAGAGCTGGATGGCCTCGTCGGTGGTGACGTAGCCGAGCATGATGTCCGGGTCGGTGTACATCTGGGTCGAGACCTGCTGGAAGCCGATGGCCGGGCCGCCGGAGCGGATCTCCACGTTCACGCCGGTGGGGGCGCCGCTCGCGTAGAGCGGGCCGGAGACCGACTTCTTGTTCGCGTCGACGGTGGGGTTCGGGCCGAGGAGCTGGTACAGGTGGCCGTGCTCGGCCTCCGGGTTCCAGTCGGTCTGGATGACGACGGTCGCCGGGCATCCGGCGGCAGCGAGGTCGACGGCGCCGGCGGCGGCCGTCGCTGCGGGGGTGCTGGTCGAGCTGCTGCTGGAACAGGCGCTCAGTGCGACCGCCGTGGTGGCGACCAGGCCGGCTGCGATGATGAGCCGGGTTCGGGTGCTGCGCATTTCATCTCCTTATTTCTGTGGTGCAGGAATGGATGGTGCGGTGGGGGTGGGACAGATGGGGGGGNCGGATGGGTCGGCGACGGATGCGCGGGGCCGGGCCCGCGGCATCCGCTCGCGTGATCAGCTGGCGGAGAAGTCGTACCACTTGCCGACGACGCGCTTGCCGAGCCAGCCGAAGACGACGAAGATCAGCACGCCGAACAGCGAGGCCGTGATGATGGCGGCGAAGAGCTCGGCCGACTGCACCCGGGACTGGTAGTTCGAGATGAGGGAGCCCAGGCCCGGCTCGCCGCGGCGGAAGAAGTAGTCCCCGACGATGGCGCCGACCACGGCGAGGCCGGCCGAGATGCGCATGCCGGCGAAGATCGCCGGGAGCGCCGCGGGGAACTCGAGCTTGGAGAGCACGGTCCAGCGGCCCGCCTTCTGGAGCTGGAAGAGCTCCCGCTGGCCCTTGTCGACGGATTGCAGGCCGAAGAGCGTGTTCGACACCATCGGGAACAGGGCGATCATGACGCAGACGATGATGCGGGCCGGGTAGTCGAAGCCGAACCAGAAGCCGATCAGCGGCACGAGGGCGAGGATCGGGATGCACTGGAGGATGACGGCGTAGGGGAAGGTCGAACGCTCGATCCAGCGCGCCTGGCTCATCGCGACGGCCCAGCCGACGCCGAGGACGATGGCGATGGCCAGACCGACGAGCGCGACGATCGCGGTGCGGCCGAGGGCGACCATGATGTCGCCGAACACGGTCGGATCGAAGAAGGCCTGCGTGAAGACCTCGTGGGGCGGCGGGAGGAGGAAGCGGCGCGAGGCATCCAGCACGACGTAGCTCACGAAGTACCAGATGGCGATGATGCCCAGGGCGACGAGCACCGGGGGAACCCAGGTGGGGGTCTTGGTGCGCGATTTGGTGATGGTCGCCGGCCGCATCATCGTGCGGTTCTTCGGGGGAGCGGGAGGTGTGGTGGTCATCAGTGGTGTCCCTCTCGGAGTGCGTGCGAGACCTTGCCGCAGAGTTCGGCGAACTCGGCGGTGAACCGGATCTCCGGGTCGCGCGGGAAGGGGAACTCGACGGGGAAGGTGTCGACGATCTTGCCGGGGCGGCCGGACATGACGACGACCTTGGTGGAGAGGTAGACCGCCTCCGACACGGAGTGCGTGATGAACAGCCCGGCGAACTGCTGCTCGGTGAAGAGCTTGATCAGCTCGTCGTTGAGGCGTTCGCGGGTGATCTCGTCGAGGGCGCCGAACGGCTCGTCGAAGAGGAAGAGCTCGGGGTCGAGGGTGAGCGAGCGGGCGAGGCTCGTGCGCATCTTCATGCCGCCGGAGAGGGTCTTCGGCAGGTGCTTCTCGAAACCGGTGAGGCCCACGAGGTCGATGGCCTCCTTGGCCGTGGCCGCGCGCTCCTTCTTGGGCTTGCCGTTGAGCTCGGCGAGCAGTTCCACGTTCGACTGCACGTCGCGCCAGGGCAGGAGCGTCGCATCCTGGAAGACGTAGCCGATGCGGCTCGTGTCGACCTCGGTGACACCCTCGGTGGCCGGGGTGAGACCGGAGGCGATGCGCAGCAGCGTGGACTTTCCGCAACCGGAGGGGCCGACGACCGTGACGAACTCGCCGCGGTTGACGGTCAGGTTCACGCCGGAGAGGGCGGTGGTGCCGTTCGGAAACGTCATGGCGACGTCTTCGAAGTGCAGGAGTTGCTGGGTCATCGTCGTGGGGGCGACGGGGGGAGTGGCGATGGACATGGAGCTTCTCACCTCGTTTCGAGAATTGATGCGGTGGGTGATGGGGTGGGGAGGGGCAGGTTCTGGTTCTGGGGCGCCGCGGCCGGAACCGCGACGTGGCGGGTGACCTCGCTGTGGGCCACGAGCCGGCCGGCGTGGATCACGTAGCGGTCGGCCGAGGCGTTCGCCACGACGTCGGAGAGGTTGACGCCGCGCACGGCGAGCAGTTCGGCGCGGGCGCCCACGACCGGACCGGCGGCGGGCAGGCTCATCACCGAGCGGGCCCCCGTGCTCACGGCGGCGTAGGCCTCGTCGAGCGTGAGGTGCCCGGCGGTGACGAGCAGAGAGGCGGTCTCGAGCGCGTCGCTGCGGCCAACCGGGTTGAAGGGGTCGCGCACGTTGTCTGCGCCGGCGCCGAGGCGCACTCCGGCGTCGAGCAGGGCGCGCACGGCGGTGAGACCGCGCGGCGTGGAGACCGGATGCTCCCAGCCCTGCAGATAGAGGTTCGTGATCGGCAGGGTGACGATTCCTACGTCGCTCCGCACGATCTCGGCCACGATCTCGTCGAGCTCCTCGGGCTCGAGGGTGCCCAGCCGCACGCAGTGCCCGGCGGTCACGGGCTGCGTGGCGGGCCAGTCGCGCACGACCTCGGTGAGCGTGCGCATCGTGACGGGGCCGTGGAGGCTCTCGTCGGTGTGCATGTCGACGCCGATGCCGCGGGCTGCGGCGATCGCGAGCAGGCGGCGGAGGTCGCCGTCCGGGTCGTCGGCGAGGTGCGGGGCGCCACCCACGAGATCGACTCCGAGGTCGATGGCCTCGTGCACGAGCGCATCCGGAGCGGTCGGGCCGGCGAGGGCCACGAGCTCGAGGTCGAGCAGACCGGCGAGCTCCTGCCGCACCTGCACGAGGGCGCGCACTCCGCGCATCGGGTCGTCGCCGTGCAGGATGTCGACGTGGCAGCGGATGGCCGTGGTGCCGTTCGAGAGCATCGCGAGAGCCTGCTGGCGGGCCCGGTCGGCGATCGACGCGGTGGTCATCTCGGCCGAGTAGGCCTTCCACGACTCGATGGCGAGCACGAGATCGCCCATCGGCGGGTCGATGAGGTCCCAGGAGAGGGCCTTGTCGAGGTGCGCGTGCGGCTCGGCCGGGGCGGGGAGCACGAGGAAGCCGTCGAGGTTGAGCACGGAGTCGGCGGCGGCGCCGGCTGCCGGGGCGCTGGCGGCAACGGCGGCGCGCGGGGTGCCGAGGGTGCCGGCCGGAACCACCGCGGTGACGGTGTCGCCGGTGATCTCGATGTCGACCTTCGTGCCACAGGCGAGCGTCGCATCCGTGAGTCTGGTCAGCTGTCGGGGAAGCACGGTCATCGAGTCGTTCTCCCCGCTGATTGGTGGGCCTCGTGGCCCGGTGGATGATCATCTCGGCGCTGGGGTGATCGGTGCATGGATGTTGATGGGTTCAACATGGGCCACGCTACGGTCGCCGCGTTTCCGACACGTAACGCAAAGATTTCCCCGTGTAAATTGCGGCGGGCGCCGATTTCGCGGCGGATGCGATTCGTGGTTACTGTCTCTGTGAACCCGTTCCCCGACCCCGCTCCGAAAGGGGTGCGTCATCACATCCGGAAGCGTCGCCCTCGACGAGCAGACCGAGCGCCTCGGCGCCCGCATCCGCTCGTTCCGTCAGGCGCGCGGGCTCACCCTGGTGGAGCTGGCGCGGCTCGCGCAACTCTCGCATCCGTTCCTCAGCCAGCTCGAGCGCGGGCAGGCGCGACCCTCGATGGTGTCGCTCGAGCGCATCGCCCGGGCGCTCGGCTCGAGCCAGATCGAGCTCATCGCCGCCGCGACCGACGACTTGGTGCCGGGTGAGAGCACGGCGCGCGTCTCGGTCGTGCGCAAGATCGAGGGCCCGCAGGGGCCGTTCGGCGGCGGCGAGGCGCGCATCCTGGTGCACGGCGACGCGCCCTTCATCCCGATGGACTTCCGGGGTTCCAACACCTCGCCGGGCGATTTCTACCGTCACGACGAAGCCGAGTTCTTGCACGTCGTGAGCGGTGTCGTGGTCGTCGACCTGGCCGAGGAAGGGCAGTTCGAGCTCGCGGCCGGCGACTCGGTGCACTACGCCGGCGGCACCCTGCATCGCTGGTGCTCGCCGCGGGGCGAGGAGTACCACCTGTTCATCGTGAAAGAGCGGAGGAGCGGCGCATGAGCGGCGTGACCCTGACCGAGATCGACGCGGTCGTGACCTCTGCGCGGGCGGTGGCGACGGACGTCGTGCTGCTCGAACTGCGCGCGGCCGACGGTTCGCTGCTCCCGCCGTGGGAGCCCGGCGCGCACCTCGACGTGGTGGTGCAGCCCGGCGTGGAGCGCCAGTACTCGCTCTGCGGCGACCCGTCCGACCTCACCCGCTACGAGGTGGCGGTGCTGCGGGAGCCCGACGGCCGCGGCGGTTCGGAGCACATCCACGCCCACGTGGAGGTGGGCTCGGCCCTGCGGGTGCGCGGGCCGCTGAACCACTTCGCGCTCTCGGTGGCGCCGCCCGGAACCCCGCTCGCGCCCTCGTACGTCTTCGTGGCCGGCGGCATCGGCATCACGCCGATTCTGCCGATGATCGCCGCGGTCGAGGCGGCGGGCCAACCCTGGGAGCTGCATTACGCGGGCAGGTCGCTCGAGCGCATGCCGTTCGTCGACGAGCTCGTCGGCCAGTACGGATCGCGCGTCTCGGTGTACGTGCCCGAGTCGGGGAGGCGGCTCGACCTCTCGTCGCTCTCGGGCGGCTCGATCTCGCGGCCCGTCGCGGTCTACTGCTGCGGGCCGGCCCGGATGCTGACCGAGCTCGAAGAGGTGGCCGCCGCCGCGGGATGGCCTTCCGGCACGCTGCATCTCGAGCGCTTCGAGGCGCGCGAGGTCGCCGAACCGGTGCGGCACGAGTCGTTCGAGGTCGAGCTCGAGCTCTCGGGACTGACGCTCGAGGTGCCGCCCGACCGCAGCATCCTCGACGTCGTGGAGGAGGCGGGCGTGCTCGTGCTCTCCTCGTGCCGCGAAGGCACCTGCGGCACCTGCGAGACCCCGGTGGTGTCGGGCGAGGTCGACCACCGCGACTCGGTGCTCACCCCCGACGAGCAGGAGGCGAACGAGGTCATGATGATCTGCGTCTCCCGCGCCGCCTGCCCTCGCCTGGTGCTCGAGCTCTAGCCCCTGCCTCCTCTGCCCCCGCCGCTGCCTCCCGCCGCCCCGCCTCCCCCTCCCCCCCGTCCTCCCAAAAACCCTCCGGTGCTCCCAAAAACAAGGAGCCGAGGGACGACTCGCCGATATGAGGTGGCTGAGTCGCGGCGTGTCGGCCGAGTTCTCCTTGTTTTTGGGAGGGGCGGGCAGGGTGCTCAGAGGGCGGGATGCCCGGCGGGGGACGGGTCAGGATGCCCGGCGGGGGACGGGTCAGGATGCCCGGCGGGAGGCCAGCAGGGTCGTGAGGGCGGCGGCCAGGGCGCGCTGGTCGTGGTCGACGAGCTCGTAGTCGCGCACCACGACGCGGCCGGCCACGACCACGTGCTTGGGGCGCCGGCCGGGGGAGCCCCAGAGCAGCCCGGCCACCGGGTCGGCGACGCCGGCGTCGGCGACGCCCGAGACGTCCCACACGCAGAGGTCGGCGGCGGCGCCCACGCGCAGGTGCCCGAGCTCCGGGCGGCCGAGACCGGCGGCCGAGCCCTCCGTGGCCATCGACAGGATGCTCCGGGCGTCGATCGGCGGACCGGCGAGCGGAGCCACCTGCATGGCGAGTCGTGCATCCGCGAGCAGGTGCCCGGCGTCGTTGCTGCCGCCGCCGCTCGTGCCGAGCCCGACTGGGATCCCCGCTGCGCGCAGTGCGGCGACCGGGGCGATGCCCCAGCCCATCGGCAGGTCGCAGCCCGGCGCGTGCGTGGCGGTGACGCCGCGCTCGGCGAGCAGCGCGATCTCCTCGTCGGTGACCGCGCAGAGGTGGGCGAGGGTGACGTCGTCGTCGAGCCAGCCCCACTCCTCGAGCAGCCGGATGGGCCGCTTGCCGTACTTCTCGAGCGCGATGGCCACGTCGACCTGCTCGTTCGCCTGGGTGCGTCGGCGCAGGCCGCGCCGCGCGGCCACCTCGCCGAGCAGCCGGAAGGTGGCCTCGCTGTCGCTGTGCACGCCGGCGGGGCCGACCGCGAGCTGCAGCAGGCCGTCGTCGGTGATGCCGCCCCGGGCATCCGGAACCAGCGCCTCGGCGATCGCGTCGGCCGAGGCCGCGGCCTCCTCGGGGTCGTCGCGCGCCGAGCCGCGCACGAAGGCCAGGCGGCCGCCGAGCTCGCGGGCGGCCGCGGCGGTCGCGCGCGCGATGCCCACGCTGTCGCTGCCCGCGGGCCAGGTGAGGTGGTGGTCGGCGACGGTGGTGACGCCGTTGAGGAGCCCCTCGGCCACACCGACCAAGGCCGAGGCGTGCGCCAGTTCGGGATCGATGCCGATCTCGGCATACGCGGCCGCCATCGTGGGCAGCCACACGTGCATCGGCACACCGCGAGTGCCGGGCAGGGTGCGGAAGGCGCTCTGCAGCAGGTGGTGGTGGGCGTTCACGAGGCCGGGCGTGACGACGCAGCCGGAGGCGTCGAGTCGCTCGACGGGCTCGCCGCCGGCCAGCGCTGCGGCCTCGGACGCCGAGACCCCGGGGCCGCTGCGCACGGTGCTGCCGAGCAGGAGCGAGCCCGGTGCTTCGGTGCCGGTGCCGCTGCCGTCGGCGCGGGGCGCGGCATCCGTCTCGGCGTCGGAGGAGGCGGCGATCACGATGTGCACGGCGTCGTCGATGAGGAGCATGCAGAATGTCTAACACGATCATGTGTCAGGCTGATGACGGCCCCGATCGCGTGCCCGACGCGATCCGAATGACGGAAAGGCCGGTGGACGGATGCTCGAACTGGCGGAATCGCTGCTCGCCGCCCTCGACTCCGGCCGGCGCCTCGCGGTGGCCACGGTGATCGGCGTCGACGGCAGTGCGCCGCGTGCGCTCGGCACCTCGATGGCCGTGGATGCCGACGGTCGCGTGATCGGGAGCATCTCCGGCGGCTGCGTTGAGGGCGCCGTCTACGACGCCTGCAACCGGGTGCTCGAGACGGGCGCGCCCGAGGTGTGCGAGTTCGGCTTCAGCGACGACGACGCCTTCGCGGTGGGGCTCGCTTGCGGGGGCCGGCTGCGCGTGTTCGTGCAGGAGCTCGGGCTCCCGGATGCGCGCAATGCGCTCCCGGCGAGCGTGCGGGGCGAGCTCGAGAGGGCTCGCGACGGGCGTGCGGCCGGGCTGGCTCTCGTGCTCGACGGTGAGGGTGCCGGCACCGGCCGCACGGGCGCCGATGGTGCCGCGGGCGTGCGGGTGCGCGTCGACGGGCCGGACGGTGGTCGCAGCGACGACTCGCGCGACCGCCGGTCGGGTGTTGCTGCGTCGGAGGACCGCCGGTCGGGTGTTGCTGCGTCGGACGACCGCCGGTCGGATGTTGCCGCGTCGGACGACCGCGGGTCGGGTCTTGCCGCGTCGGACGACCGCCGGTCGGGTGTTGCCGCGTCGGACGACGCGGAGTCTGCCGGCGATGGCGTGGTCATGCTCGCCGCGCACACCACCGCCGAAGAAAACGCGGTCGCGACCGCTTTCTCGGGCCGCGGGAGCGGGACCGGCCGGCTCGGCGCATCCGTTCGCCATCGTGTGACGGCGGAGCTCGTGGCGGGCATCCACTCGGGTCGCTCGGTGCGCCGCCGGGTCGACTGCGAGGGCGAGTCGGTCGAGGTCGTGTTGCTCGTGAGCGCTCCGCCGCCGCGCCTGATCGTGTTCGGCGCGGTCGACTTCTCGGTGGCCCTCTCGAATGCCGCCCGCCTGCTCGGCTACCGGGTCACGGTCTGCGACGCGCGGCCGGTGTTCGCCACGCCCGAGCGCTTTCCGGGTGCCGAGGTCGTCAACCAGTGGCCTTCGGACTACCTGCTCGAGACCGAGGTCGACGAGCGCACAGTGCTGTGCATCCTCACCCACGACGACAAGTTCGACGTGCCGCTGATCGAGGCGGCGCTGTCGCTGCCCGTGGCCTACGTGGGGGCGATGGGATCGCGCAAGACCCACGAGCGGCGTCTCGCGGCGCTGCGTGATCGCGGGATCCCCGAGGAGGCGCTCGCCTCGCTGCACTCGCCGATCGGGCTCGATCTCGGGGCTAGCAGCCCCGAAGAGACGGCCGTGTCGATTCTCGCCGAGGTGCTCGCCGAGCGCAGCGGATCCACGGGAGCCCCACTGCGGACGACCCGCGGAGCGATCCATCGCGACGTCGTCGCGACGCGGCCAGGAGGCGCGGAATGAGCGCGGTCTCCCGCACGATCATCGAGAATGCGTATGTCGCCACCGTGGACATAGCCGGAACGGAATATGACGGCGGGCACGTCGTCATCGACGGCGCCGAGATCGTGGCAGTGGGGCCGGGCGCTGCACCGCGATGGGCGCTCGACGGCCTGGGGGCACCGGGCAGGGCGCGCGGCGGTGCCGCGGTGCGCGGCGCGGCCGACGCACCGGGCACGGGCGCGGTCGGCGTCTCGGGGGAGCCGCGCGGCGGTGCGGGCATGACCGACGTGCGCGGCGCATCCGGAATCGCGGTGACCCGGGTCGACGGCACCGGCCACCTGCTCACGCCGGGCCTCATCAACACCCATCACCACCTCTATCAGTGGCTCACCCGCGGAATCGCGCAGGACGCCATCCTGTTCGACTGGCTCACCGCGCTCTACCCCACCTGGTCGAAGATCACGGCCGACACCGTGCGCGCCGGCGCCCTCGGCGGCATGGCCGTCGGGGCGCTCTCGGGGTGCACCACCATGGGCGACCACCATTACGTGTTCCCGCGGGGTTCGGGCGACATCCTGGGCGGCATCGTCGAAGCCGCCTCGACGCTCGGCGTGCGGCTGCACGGCACCCGCGGGTCGATGGACTTCGGCGCCTCGCAGGGCGGCCTCCCGCCCGATTTCGCCGTCGAGACCACGGCCGACGCACTGCAGGCGAGCGCGGATGCCGTGGCCCGCTACCACGACCCCTCCCGCGAGGCGATGGTGAAGATCGCGATCGCCCCCTGTTCGCCCTTCTCGGTGACCGCCGACCTGCTCCGCGAGGCGGCCGTGCTCGCCCGCTCGCTCGACGTGCGGCTGCACACCCACGGTTCCGAGACCGTGGAGGAGGATGCCTACTGCCTCGAGCGCTTCGGCCGCACGCCCACGCAGTACCTCGACGATCTGGGCTGGCTCGGTTCCGACGTCTGGATGGCGCACTGCGTTCACCTCGACGACGCGGCGATCACCCGCTTCGCCGAGACCGGCACGGGGGTCGCCCACTGCCCGTCGTCGAACGCGCGGCTCGCCGCCGGAATCGCGCCCGTTCCCCAGCTGCTCGCCGCCGGAGTGCCGGTGGGGCTCGGGGTCGACGGCTCGGCGTCGAACGAGTCGGGTGAGCTCGGCACGGAGATCCGGATGTCGGTGCTCGTCAACCGCCTGCGCGGCGGCGCCTCGGCGATGAGCGGACGCGACGGCCTCTACGTGGCCACGATGGGTGGCGCGCGCGTGCTGGGCCGTGACCGCGAGCTCGGCTCGATCGAGGTGGGCAAGCTGGCCGACCTCGCCCTCTGGAAGGTCGACGGTGTGCAGCACGCCGGCATCGTCGACCCGGTGGCGGCCCTCACCCTCGGTGCTCAGCCGCCGCTCTCGCTGCTGCTCGTGAACGGACGCGCCGTGGTGCGCGACGGCGCACTCACGGGCGCCGACGCCGGCACGGTCGCGCGCGAGGTCTCCGCCGCCGTGCGCACCCTGCTCGACGCCTGACCCCCGCCCGGTCGCCGGCGCCGCACATCCCGCCGCTCGGTCGCCCGCGCCGCACATCCCGCCGCTCGCATCCCGCACCCGCGGTCGCCGGTGTGCCGCACATCCCGACCGCGCCCCGCACCCGCGGCCGCCCGCGTGCCGCACACCGCCCCGCCCGCATCCGCACCCCCGGCGCGAATCGCGTGGTGCGCGGATGCCCGCTCAGAGGCCGAGCAGCAGGGAGGCCGCGATGGCGACCATGATGAGGGCGATCACTCCGTCTAGCACCCGCCAGGCCACGGGCCGCGCGAACACCGGCTGCAGCAGGCGCGCGCCGTAGCCCAGCGCGGTGAACCAGAGTACGCTGCCGATCGCGGCGCCGAGTCCGAACATCCAGCGTGCGTCGCCGTGGGTGTTCGCCACCGAGCCCAGCAGCACCACCGTGTCGAGATACACGTGCGGGTTCAGCCAGGTGAGGGCGAGACAGGTCGTGACCGTGGCGAGCAGACCCGCGGATGCGCGGGGTGACGAGGCCGCATCGAGCCGGGCCGGGCGCAGTGCCCGCCGCGCCGCCAGGATGCCGTAGACGACGAGAAATGCCGCCCCGCCGATGCGCGCGACCGTCATCAGTACCGGCGCCTGCTGCAGCGCGAGTCCGACGCCGCTGATGCCGAGGGCGATCAGCACCGCGTCGGAGAGCGCGCAGATGGCGACGACCGCGCCGACATGGCGGCGGAGGAGGCCCTGGCGCAGCACGAAGGCGTTCTGAGCGCCGATCGCGACGATGAGCGAGAGCCCGAAGCCGAGCCCGGCGAACAGGGCGAGGGGGTCGACGGCTGGGGGCACCCTTCGACCGTAGGGTCGACCGCTTCACGACGCCAGCTAATGATTCTGTCGCAACATTAGAATTGCTTCATGAGTTTGGACCTCGATCTCGCCCAGCTGGCCGCTTTGAGGGCCGCCGTCAGCGAAGGCACCTTCGAGGCCGCCGCCCGCTCGCTCCACATCACGCCCTCGGCGATCAGCCAGCGCATCAAGGCGCTCGAGGCGACGGTGGGCCGGGTGCTGCTCCAGCGCAGCAGGCCGGTGGTGCCCACCGAATCCGGCCGGGCGCTGCTCTCGCTGGCGCATCAGATCGAGGTGCTCTCGGCCGACCTGGTGCACACCCTGAACCTCGAGTCCGGCGACGATCCCGCCGCAGACCCGGCATCGCCGCTCCGGCCGGCCCACCGCATCCCGATGCCGCTCGCCGTCAACGCGGATTCGCTCGCCACCTGGATCCTCCCCGCCCTCTCGCGGCTCGGCGACCGGATCGCGTTCGAGCTCCATCGCGAAGACCAGGCGCACACCACCTCGCTCCTCCGGGAGGGAACGGTGATGGCCGCCATCACGGGCGAGGCCGCCCCGGTTCAGGGATGCTCGTCGACCCTGCTCGGCGCCATGCGCTACCGCGCCGTGGCGACGCGGGACTTCGTGGCGGACTGGTTTCCCGACGGCGTCACCGCCGAGGCCCTGGGCCGGGCGCCCGTCGTGGTGTTCGATCGCCGTGACGACCTCCAGGATGCGTTCCTGCGCGGGAAGGGCGCCTCGCCGGGTGCTGCCCGCCACTTCGTGCCGTCGTCGAGCGACTTCGTGAGTGCCGTGCGACTCGGTTTCGGCTGGGGCATGGTGCCCGACCTGCAACGCGACGGCGCACCCGAGCTCGTGGAGCTCGGCCCCGACGGCATCATCGACGTTCCGCTCTATTGGCAGCAGTGGCAGCTGCGCACGCCCTCGCTCGAACTCGTCGCGGCCGCCCTGAAGCACGCCGCCGCGGACTCGCTGCGCTAGATTCCAGGCTCGCCGCAGCCGCAGCCGCAGCCGGAGCCGCAGCCGCCGGGGCATCCGTGGCGGCGGTCGCACTCCTCCCCGCACCCGATCGGCGCCCGCAGGCAGCGCCGGGCCGCGCCGCCGATCCCTCGGCACCCCTGCCCACGCTCAGGCGTTGAGCATCCGCCACACCCGGTCACGCGAGAGCGGCAGTTCGTGCGGCCGCGTGCCCGTCGCGTCGCGCACCGCGTTCGCCAGTGCTGCCGCAACCGGGTTGTAGGGCGCCTCGCTCATCGACTTGGCGCCGAACGGCCCCACCTCGTCGTCGGTGGTGGCGAAGTACACCTCGGTCTCGGGGATGTCGGCGAGCTGCGGGAGGTGGTAGCTGCGGAAGACCCCGGTGGTCACCGTGCCCTCGCGGAGGATGACCTCCTCGTAGAGCGACGAGCCGATGGCCTGCGCCACGCCGCCCTCGATCTGCCCGCGCAACTGCTGCGGGTTGAGGACGAAGCCCGGGTCGGCGGTCTGCACCGATTGCAGGATGCGCACCTCGCCCGTGTCGCGGCTCACGGCCACCCGGAAGGCGTGCACGTTGAAGGCCAGCGAACGCTTCGCACCGTCTTCGCTGCCGTGCTCGGTGATCGATCCGCCCGCGGCTGCCGCGATCTCGGCGAGGGTCACGAACCTCTCACCGATCCGCACTCCGTCGGGCTCGAGCACCGCGCCGGCGAGGCCGGCGTCGGTCGTGCCCGTCATCACCGCGGCCTGCTGCAGGATGGCCGCCTTGAGCCGCGTGGCCGCGGAGTAGAGCGCCTTGCCGGCCACCACGCTGCCCGCGGAGCCGAACGCGCCGGTGTCGTACTTGGCGGCATCCGTGTCTGACTGGCGGATGCGGATGCGCTCGGGCGCGGTGCCCAGCACGCTCGAGGCGATCTGGGTGTGCACCGTGGTGGTGCCGTTGCCGAACTCGGAGGTGCCGACGCCGGCCAGGTAGCCGCCGTCGCTCTCCAGGGAGGCGGAGGCCTGCGAGAAGTGCCCTCGCGGGGGCATCGTGGCGATCATCGTCGATGCCATCCCGACCCCCACCGACCACTCGGGCCCCACGGGCGCCGAGACGCCGTTGCCGCGCTCGAGCGCCGCCTGCGTCAGGTCGAGGCACTGGTCGAGCCCGTAGCTGCCGCCGAAGCCGATGTCGTCGCCCTCGACGTGGCTCGCCACGAGTGGTTCGCCGGGACGCACGGCGTTGATGCGCCGCAGTTCGAAGGGGTCGATGCCGAGTTCGACGGCCAGCTCGTCCATCGCCGACTCGATGCCGAACACCACCTGGCCGAGCCCGTAGCCGCGGAACGCCCCCGACGGGATGTTGTTGGTGTACACCACCTCGGCGTCGATCTTCTTGTTCGGCACCGTGTAGAGGCTGACCGTCTCGCCCACGCTGTGGTACATCACGCCGGGGCCGTGGTTGCCGTAGGCGCCCGTGTCGCTCAGCACGTCGACCGCCAGCGCGGTGAGCCTGCCGTCGCGGGTGGCGCCGAGCTGCACCGAGACGCGCATCGGATGCCGGCACGGCGCCATGGTGAACTCGTCGGTGCGGGTGAACTCGAACTGCACGGGCCGCCCGGTCTTCAGTACCGCGAGGGTCACGACGTCTTCGGTGAGGATCTCCTGCTTGCCGCCGAAGCCGCCGCCCACGCGGGCGGTGAACACGCGCACCTTCTCGGGGTCGAGACCGAAGATGTGGCTGATCTCGTCGCGCACCAGGAACGGCACCTGCGTGCTGGTGCGGAGCACCAGACGCCCGTCGTCGTCGACCCACCCGATGGTGGCGTGCGTCTCGAGCGCCGCGTGCGACACGCGGTGGGTCTGCCAGGTGCCGGAGACCTGCACCTCGGCGGCCTCGAGGCCTGCCTCGATCGATCCGATCTCGCTGTGCACGGCGGCGATGACGTTGCGGTGCGGCTCCATCACCCGCGAGATCGCGGGGTCGAGGTCTCCGTGCAGCAGGGGCGCTCCGGGGCTGCGGGCCTCCTCGGGATCGAAGACGGCCGGCAGCAGCTCGTACTCCACCTCGATGAGCCGGCACGCGGCTTCCGCGATGGCGATCGAGTCGGCCACCACGGCGGCGATGCGCTGCCCGCGGTAGCGCACCACGGTGTCGAACACCCGCGTGTCGTCGGGGTCGTCGGTGCGGTGCTCGTGGCGCGCGGTGGAGTAGAGGGTCTCGGGGGAGTCGGCGGCGGTGAGCACGGCGTGCACGCCCGGCAACGCCTCGGCCGCCGTCGTGTCCATCGACAGGATGCGCGCATGCGCGTGCGGGCTCTGCAGCAGTTTGAGGTGTGTGACGCCCGGCACGGCGACGTCGAGCGTGTAGGGCTCGCGGCCCGTCACGACCCGGCGGCTCGCCGGAGCCGGAACCGAGGTGCCGACCGTGAGCTCGCCCTCGACGTTGGCCTCGCGCCGCGCCCGCCCGGTGCGCCGCACCACACCGGCCACCGGTGCCGGAGCGTGGGCTGCGTGGGCCGCTTGGGCCTGGGGGTGAGACCCGGTGTGGCCACCGGCCTCGCCGGCCTCGCTCGCCGCACCGGCCTCGCCGTCGTCGTGCGCGTGCCCCGTGCAGAGGCCGCCGCACCCCGCACCGTCGCCCGCATCCGTCTCGCCCGCCGCCGCCGTCACCCCTGCGCGGATCGACTCCTCGATCGCCCGGTAGCCGGTGCAGCGGCAGAGATTGCCCTTGAGCAGACGCGGCAGCTCGTCGAGCTGCTCGGGCCGCAGGGTCGTGGCCGTCACCACCATGCCCGCGGTGCAGAAGCCGCACTGGAAGCCGGCGTGCTCGACGAAGCTCTGCTGCACGGCACTGAGGTCGTCGGGCTCGCCGAGACCCGCCACCGTCGTGACGATCTTGTTCTCGGCGCGGTAAGCCGGGTAGACACAAGAATGCACGGGTGTGCCGTCGACGATCACGGAGCAGGCCCCGCAGTCGCCCGAGTCGCAGCCCTTCTTGACCTCGAAATGCCCCTGATCGCGCACGAAGGTGCGCAGGCACTGGCCTGCCGCGGGCTCGCCCTCGAGCTGTTCGCCGTTCAGGATGAACTTCATCGTGCGGCCTCCGCTCCGGCCGGCGCGGCCAGCTCGACAAGGATCTCGCGGGCGAGCAGCGACGACACCGCCCGGCGCCAGTCGGCCGCCCCGTGCGGATCGGTGAACCAGGTCTCGATGCGCTCGACGTCGGCACCGAGGCTTGCGGCATCCGGCAGCGACGCATAGTGCAGCTGCTCCGGGTGAACGGTGGCGCCCGACACCGTGAGGGTGAACGCACCGTCGGCGTCGAGTCGCCCCACGATCACGGCGCCCGAGCGCCCGAGCGGCGAGAGCGCGATCTTGCGATAGCCGGTGCGCGCCTCGAGCGAGCTCCGGGGAACGTGCAGCGAACGCAGCACGTCGCCGGCGCGCAGCCGGTTGGTGCCGTTGCCCGTCACGAACGCGGCCACCGGGATGCGCTCGTCGCTTCCGTCGGCGCGCCACACCAGCGCTTCGGCATCGAGCGCAGAGAAGAGCGAGGTCATCGGCCCTGCCGGCAGCGACGCCGAGATGTTGCCGCCGACGGTGGCCACGTTCCAGACCTTGAACGAGCCGAGCAGGGCGGTGCAGCACTGGAAGAACAGCGGATGCGCGACCCAGCCCCGGTCGTCGGGCATCGCCGCGAGCTCGGCGAGAGTGCAGGTGGAGGCCACCTCGAGGCCGTCAGGCGTGACCGTGAGCGAGGGCCACTCGAAGGTCATCAGGTCGACGAGGCCGGTGAGGTGGTCTTGCGTCTCCGAGAACAGCCACGAGCCGCCGGCGAGCGGCGCGACGGTTGTTCCGAGGGCGATGAGGTCATCGCGATGACGTGCCGGGACGATGGTCGCGATGGTGTTGAGGTCCACGTGGTGCTCCGTTCGGGGATGGTGCTCCGTTCAGTACACATCAGCAATGTGTCTGGCATGTAACGCCCGGCCGAGTTGTGCACAACCTGGCCCCTGCCCCCGACTGTGGAGAAGTCATCCGCGATCACGGGCTCAGCCGAGCGACGCCACCCACTCCGAGCTGCCGTCGTCGAAGGACTGCTCCTTCCAGATCTGCACCCGCTTCTTGATCTCGTTGACGAGTTCCGAGCACGCGGCGAAGGCCGCCCCCCGATGGGCCGACGCCACCGCGCAGGCGAGCGCCACGTCGCCCACGACGAGATCGCCGGTGCGGTGCTCGACGGCGATCGTGACGGCCGGGTGCCGGGCGGCGATCTCGGCCGCGACCGCGCGCAGGGTCGCTTCGGCATCCGGATGCGCGGTGTAGCCGAGCGCCGTCACCCCGCGGCCCTCGTCGTGGTCGCGCACCACCCCCGCGAAGGTCACCACGGCTCCCGCGGAGGCGCTCTCGACCGCCGCCGCGCAGGACTCGACGGTGATCGGCGACGCGGAGATCCGCGCCCGCACGACCCGTGCATCCTCGATGTCAGTCGCCTCTGACATGGTCGCCTCCATGGATCTGATCGAGAAGATGGTCGAGCACCGGGCCGAGCACGGCGAGTCCGTCGCGCACGCCGCCCTGCGAGCCCGGCAGGTTCACCACGAGCGTGCGCCCGGCCACCCCCGCGAGCCCGCGCGAGAGCAGCGCGAGCGGGGTGTTCGCGGCGCCGACCCGCCTGATCTCCTCGGCGATGCCGGGGATCTCGAAGTCGAGCACCGCCCGGGTCTGCTCGGGCGTGCGGTCGGTGGGCGAGGCGCCGGTTCCGCCGGTCGTGACCACGAGGGCGGCGCCGGCCGCGACGGCCTCGCGGAGCCGGCCGCCCACGGGCTCGCCATCCGGAACCACCGCGATCTCGGCCGTCCAGCCGCGCTCGCCGAGCCAGGCGCGGATGACGGGCCCGGTCGTGTCGTCGTAGACACCGGCCGCCGCCCGGCTCGAGGCCACCAGTACCACGGCGGAGCGTGCGACGGCGGTCATCCGCGTGTCCACTCGCCGCTCGCGCCACCCGACTTCGAGAGCACCTCGAGGTCGGTGATGCGCGCGCCGCGGTCGACGGCCTTGATCATGTCGTACACGGTGAGAGCGGCGACGGAGGCCGCGGTCAGCGCCTCCATCTCCACCCCGGTCACGCCCGTGGTCTTCACGGTCGCGACGATGCGCACGCTCGTCTCGCCGGTGGTGAACTCGACGGTCACGCCCGAGATGGGCAGCGGGTGGCAGAGCGGGATGAGGGTGGAGGTCTGCTTCGCCGCGAGGATGCCGGCCACGCGGGCCACCGCGAGGGCCTCGCCCTTCGGCAGCTCGCCGGCCACCAGCAGGGCGATGACCTCGGGGCGGGTGTGCAGCACGGCCTGGGCCGAGGCCACCCGCTTCGTGATCGCCTTGTCGCTCACGTCCACCATGTGGGCGGCGCCGTCGGGCAGCACGTGGGTGAGTTCGGAGCCGTCAGCCATCGATCCTCCAGTAGTCGAGTTCGTCGCCGGCGGCCACCGCGCTGATGCCGAGGGGAACGTGCACGAGCGCGGTCGACTCCGCATAGGAGTGCAGCAGGTGGCTCGAGGGCCCGCCCACCAGTTCGAGCGTGCCGTCCGGGAGAACCCGCGCGCGGCGCAGCTGGTGGTGGGTCGCGGGCGAGTCGAACGGATGCGCGGCCCGCCCCCGGCGCTGCTCGCGCAACACGGTGGTGGCGCCCAGCGCCGCCAGCAGGGCCGGCCGCAGGAAGGCCTCGAAGGAGACGAGGGCGCTGACCGGGTTGCCGGGGAGGCACACCACCGGGAGCTCGTTGGCAGGGGTGCCGTCACGCTCGCCGCCGCCGATCCGGGCGAGACCGAACCCCTGGGGCCCGCCGGGCTGCATGGCGACCTTCATGAAGCTCACGCCGAGCGGCCCCAGCGCGTCGCGCACGACCTCGCGCGCCCCGGCGCTCACGCCGCCGACGGTCACCACGAGATCGGTGCCGGAGGCGTGATCGGCCAGCAGGCGCAGGAGGTCGTCGGCGTCGTCGGAGCGGCACGGAGCGGCCGTCACCGCGCATCCGATGCCCTGGAGGGCCGAGGTGAGGGCCACGGTGTTCGCGTCGAAGATCTGGCCGGGCGCGAGAGTCGAGCCGGGGTCGCGGATCTCGTGGCCGGTCGAGACGAGCAGCACGCGCGGGCGGCGGCGCACCGCCACCTCGGTGGCTCCTGTCCCGGCGATGACTCCGTAGTGCGCGGGGCCGAGCGTCGTTCCGGCGTGCAGCAGGGTCTGTCCGGCAGTGACGTCGCTGCCGGCGGCGCGCACGAAGGTGCCGGGAGCGACCGGGGCCGTGAAGGCGACCCGGTGTGCGGGCGCGGGTGCGTCGAGTGCCGGTGCCGCCCCGTCGGCGCCCGGGATGCCGCCGTTCGTGGCGGCCGCGAGTGCCGCCCCACCGGAGCCGGGGACGCCGCCGTCCGCGGGGGTTCCCGTGTATGCCAGGTCGCCTGTGCCGGTGCCCGCGTCGGCTAGGCCGCCGTCGCCCGTGCCCCCATCTGCCAGGTCGCTCCCGCCGGCGCCCAGGACGACGTCGTCGGTCGGGAACACCGGCGGGTCCGCCCGCTCGATCTGCACCACCGCATCCGCTCCCACCGGGATGGGCGCGCCCGTCATCACGGGCGTCGCCGTTCTGGGGCGATGCTGCGAGAACGGGTCGCCCGCGGCCACACGCCGGGCGACGGCGAGCGTCACCGGCCGGTCGGCGCTCGCCGAGGCCAGCTCGGCGGCGATGACGGCGTAGCCGTCCATCTGCGAGTTGTCGAAGGCCGGCAGGCTGCTCGGCGCGAGCACGTCGTGCGCGAGCACGCGGTGCTCGTACCCGTGCGGATCGGCCGTGAGCGCGGTGCCCGACACGGCGAGCGTCTCGGCCTCGAGCGGGCCGAGCGACCCGGTCACGAGAGCGGTGACCTCCTGGCGGTGATCCTCGATCGTGCGCATCCCCTCAGTCTGCCCTATGCGCTGTCCGCGCCACCCGGTGCAGGGGGATCGCGCGCGAGTTCGCCCGGCCCCGGCCGGGCACCCCGCCGCGGCGCGTAGGCTTTGGGCATGAGCGTCGTGTTGGGTCTGCCGCAGCCGCGCCCCGGGCTGCCGATCTCCGGGGTTGCGGGAGACGGCGCCGACACCGGCGGCACCCCGCGCTCCACGGGGCCGCGCCCGCCCGTCGCGCTGCCGAGCGGCCGACCCGAGGCATCCGGACTGCTCGACCGCTTCGGCCGCCTGGCCACCGACCTGCGCATCTCGCTCACCGACCGCTGCAACCTCCGCTGCACCTACTGCATGCCGGCCGAGGGCCTGCCCTTCCTTCCCCCGCCGGCACTGATGTCGCGCGAAGAGATCACCCGCCTCGCCCACATCGCGGTCACGGAGTTCGGCGTGCGGCAGGTGCGCTTCACCGGCGGCGAGCCGCTGCTGCGCAAAGACCTCGTCGAGATCATCCGCGACGTCGCCGCCCTCGAGCCGCGGCCCGAGATCTCGCTCACCACCAACGCCATCGGCCTCACGAGCCGGGCCGAGGCGCTCGCCGCCGCCGGGCTGAACCGCATCAACGTCTCGCTCGACTCGATCGAGCCCGAGACCTTCGCGAAGATCACCCGCCGGCCTTTCCTCGAGCGCGTGCTGGCGGGCATCGATGCGGTCAAGCGCGCCGGGCTCGCCGAGACCAAGATCAACGCCGTGCTGATGCCGGGCATCAACGACCACCAGGCCGTGGAACTGCTCGAATGGGCGCTCGCGGGCGGACACCAGCTGCGCTTCATCGAGCAGATGCCCCTCGACGCCGACCACACCTGGGCCCGCGACACGATGATCACGGCCGAAGGCATCCGCGACCGCCTCGGCGCCCGCTACCTGCTCACCCCCGACGACGCCCCGCGCGACGGCGCGCCCGCCGAGCTCTACCAGGTGCGCGAGCGCAGCGAAGGGCCCGAGGGCCGGATGCTCGGCCTCGTCGGCGTGATCGCCTCGGTCAGCGAGCCGTTCTGCTCCGACTGCCGCCGCACGCGTCTCACGGCCGAGGGCGCCGTGCGCAGCTGCCTGTTCTCGCACACCGAGACCGACCTGCTGGGTCCGCTGCGGGCGGGAGCCGACGACGCCGAGCTGGCCGATCTCTGGCGCGCGGCGATGTGGGCCAAGCCCGCCGGGCACCTCATGAACGAGGCCGGGTTCGCGCAACCCGACCGCCCGATGAGCGCGATCGGCGGCTGAGGGTCGTGCAGCGCATCCGTTACTTCGCCGCGGCGAAGGCCGCTCTCGGCGTGGGCGAGGAGATTCGCGAGGCCGCCGGGCTCACCATCGGCGAGTTCCTGGCCGAACGCGCCGCGGAGGCCCCGGATGCGCCGGCTGCGGCGGCCGTGCTGGCCCGCTGCTCCTTCATCCTGAACCGCGCCGCGACGACCGACCGCGCCACCCGCCTGGCCGACGGCGACTCCCTCGACGTGCTCCCGCCGTTCGCCGGCGGCTGACCGCCCCGCGCCTCGAGCACCGTGACTCGGTGTCGCTAGTACCGCGGCTTGTCCGGCTCCACCTCGGCCACCCAGGCGTCGATCCCGCCCTGCACGAACACCACGTCCTCCCAGCCGTTCGCGCGCAGCACGGCGGCGGCGTGCCGCGAGCGGCCGTCGTGGTGGCAGTGCACGATCACCTTCTCCTGCGGCGGCAGGATCTCGCGGGCCGCGTCGCTGAGGATGCTGCCGAGCGGCACGAGCTCGGCCCCGTCGATCGACACGAGCTGGTTCTCGTGCGGCTCGCGCACGTCGACGAGCACGAAGTCGGCCTCGCCGCGCTCGCGGGCCGCGAGCAGCTCGGCGAGCTCGCTGACGGTGACGGAATCGGATGCGGGGGAGTCGCTCACGGGTGACCTTTCGAACAGTTTGGTGGCGGGTCCGGTCGCCCGGACCCCTTGCTTGGTGATGCTGTAGGGCTCGCCGATGTTCGCGGCGCGCGCCGAGGGGGCGGCGTGCCCGAACGGCACCTCGCTCCAGCTCGCGTCGAGGGCGTCGTGCACGAGCATCCGCCCCAGAAGCGGGGTGCCGAAGCCGCCGAGCAGCTTGAGGGTCTCGGTGGCCATCACGGCACCGATGGCGGCGCAGACGGGCCCCAGCACCCCGGCCACCGAGCACGACTCGGCCGGGTCCGCGCCGGGCTGCTCGGGATAGAGGTCGCTGAGCATCCGGTCGAGACCGTCGGGCGCCGTGGCCCAGAACACCGTCACCTGGCCGTCGAAGCGCAGCACGGAGCCCCACACGATCGGCTTGCCCACGAGCGCGCAGGCGGCGTCGAGGACGTACTGCACCTCGAAGTTGTCGGTGCCGTCGACCACCACGTCGTACTCCGACACGAGCTCGAGCACGTTCGAGGGAGTGACTTCCTCGTCGTGCTCGATCACGGAGACGAAGGGGTTGAGCGCCCGCACGGCGGCCGCGGCGGATGCCGTCTTGCGTCGGCCGACGGCGGCGTCGGTGTGGATGGTCTGCCGCTGCAGGTTCGACACCTCCACGGTGTCGTGGTCGACGATGCCGAGCGTGCCGACGCCCGCCGCCGCGAGGTACTGCAGCACGGGGGAGCCGAGCCCGCCGGCGCCGAGCACGAGCACGCGGGCGTCCTTGAATCGACGCTGACCCTCCACGCCGATGTGCGGCAACGAGATCTGGCGCGCGTAGCGAACGAGCTCCGCGCGGATGAGTTCGGGCCCGGGCGACACGAGCGCCTGCAGAGTCATGCTGTTCCTTTCGAGCCCTTCCAGCGTAAGCGCCCTGGGGGTAGGGTCGGCGCATGTCGTTGCGCTGGGAGCAGGTCGTCGTCGATTCCCACGATCCGCGCCGCCTCGCCCACTGGTGGGCCGAGGCGCTGGGCTGGTCGGTGATCTTCGAGAGCGAGGATCCGGATGACCCCGATCCCGAGATCGAGATCGCCTCCGCCGAGGGGGCGCATCCGACCATTCTGTTCTTGACGGTGCCCGAGGTGAAGACGGTCAAGAACCGCCTGCACTTCGACTTCGTGCCCGACGATCAGGCCGCCGAGGTGGAGCGCCTGCTCGCTCTGGGGGCCACCCGGGCCGACATCGGGCAGAGCGAGTCGGTGACCTGGGTGGTGCTGGCCGACCCCGAGGGCAACGAGTTCTGCGTGCTCAGCGCGCGCTGAGCATCCGTTCGTGTGCTGCATCTGCGGCGCACGTCCTGTTCTGCACAGGTGCCGGATGCGACGCGGCTGTGCACAGATACCGCCCGTTGCACGGCGGGCGGGTGCGCATTCGGTACCGTAGGGGCACACCGACGACGAAAGGCCCCCTGTGCATCTGAAGAGCTTGACCCTCAAGGGATTCAAGAGCTTCGCCAACCCCACCACCTTCGCGTTCGAGACCGGGGTCACCTGCGTGGTCGGCCCGAACGGCTCGGGCAAGAGCAACGTGGTCGACGCCCTGGCCTGGGTGATGGGGGAGCAGGGCGCCAAGACCCTCCGCGGCGGCAAGATGGAAGACGTCATCTTCGCCGGCACGAGCACCAAGGGCCCGCTCGGCCGCGCCGAGGTGACGCTGACCATCGACAACACCGACGGCGCGCTGCCGATCGACTACACCGAGGTCACCATCAGCCGCACGCTGTTCCGCAACGGCGGCAGCGAATACGCCATCAACGGAGACAGCTGCCGCCTGCTCGACGTGCAGGAGCTGCTCTCCGACTCCGGGCTCGGCCGCGAGATGCACGTCATCGTGGGCCAGGGGCAGCTGGATGCGGTGCTGCACGCGACTCCCGAGGGGCGGCGCGGCTTCATCGAAGAGGCGGCGGGCATCCTGAAGCACCGCCGTCGCAAGGAGAAGACCCAGCGCAAGCTCGAGGCCATGCAGGCCAACCTCACGCGGCTCAGCGATCTCGCGGGCGAGATCCGGCGGCAGCTGAAGCCGCTCGGGCGCCAGGCCGAGATCGCCAAGGAGGCGCAGTCCATCGCCGCGATCGTGCGCGACGCGAAGGCGCGCCTGCTGGCCGACGAGATCGTCGGCCTGCGGCAGGCGCTCGATGCGGCCGCGCGCAGCGAGAGCGAGCGGCACACCGAGCGCATCGTGCTGCAGGAGCGTCTCGAGCAGAACCAGCTCCGGGTCAACCGGCTCGAGCAGGCGCAGGTGGGCGACGCCGTCGACCTCGCGCGCCGCACGAGCTTCGGGCTCGAGTCGGTGCAGGAGCGTCTGCGCAACCTCTACAACCTGGCCACCCAGCGGCTCGCGCTGCTCGGCGGCGAGGAGAGTGTTCCGGAGGCGGCGCCGAGCGTCACGCCCGGCATGGTCGCCGACTCGAAAGAGGAGGCCAAGCGGCTGGCCGGCGAGGTGCAGGCGGCTCAGGCGGCCTGGGAGGCCTCCCAGCTCGTCACCACCAAGGCCCGCGGTTCGCTCGACGCGCTCGACGAGCAGATCGCCTACCAGAGTTCGCTCGTCTCCAAGCACGACCTCGAGCTCTCCAAGCTCACGGGCCAGCTCGAGTCGGCCAACTCCCGGCTCGCCGCCGTGCGCGGCGAGGTGCTCCGGCAGCAGAACGCCCTCGACGCGGCCGACGAGCGGCGCGAGCGCGCGCAAGCCGACTTCGCCCAGGCCGAGGCCGAGGCGGCGATCGGGGAGGTCGACGAGACCGACCTCGACGAGGCCTACGAGTTCGCGCAGGCGCAGGTCTTCGAGGCCGAGGGCGAGATCGAGCGCCTGCGTGAAGAACTGCACGCCCACGAACGCGAGCGGGATGCGCTGGCCGCCCGAACGAGCGCGCTCACCATGGCGCTCGACCAGAAGGACGGCTCGGCCGAACTCGTCGCCGCCCGACTCGCCGGTGTCCGCGGGCTCGTGGCCGAGCAGGTCAAGGTGCAGCCCGGTTTCGAAGCCGCCGTCGCGGCCGCGCTCGGCTCGCTGGCCGACGCGGTGCTGGCCGACGACGTGGATGCGGCCGTCGCGGCGGCCACGGCGGCCGCCGAGGCGGACATGGGCCGTGTCGAGCTCGTGATCGCCAGCCCTGTGGGGCGCTCCAGTGGCAAGCCGGGCGGCGAGGGCGACGGCTCCGCCGCATCGTGGGCAGACGACTTCGCCCTGGGCTCGGCCCTCGCCGATCTCATCGGTGCCGACGGCGTCGTGGCCGCGACGACGGTGGTGACGGCTCCAGGCGGCGTCATCGGGCTGTTGCGCGCGGTGCTCATCGCCGACGACCTCGATGCTGCGCGGGAGGCCTGGGCCGGTCTCGACGCGGGGCGCGCCGCCGCGGCCGGATCCTCAACCCTGGCAGCATCCGGGCTCGAGGGCCTCACCATCGTCACGAAGGCGGGCGAGGTGCTCACGCGCTATGTGCTGCGGGGAGGCTCGGGCGCCACGCGCTCGCGCATCGAGCTGGTGGCCGAGCGTGACGCGGCGGCCGAGGCCCTCGACGAACGCAACTCCCACATCGCGCGGGCGCGGTTCGCGCTCGCCGAGCAGCGCGGCATCGCCCAGGTTGCCAAGGAGCAGTCGCAGGCGGCCCTCTCGGCCCTGCGGGAATTCGACGCGAAGCTCGCGGCCCGCACCGAGCGACTCAGCCGCCTGAAGGCCCAGGTCGACGCGAGCGCCGGCGAGCTCGAGCGCCTGCAGAAGGCCTTGCAGCTGGCCCAGGATGCGGTGGCCCAGGCCGAGCAGGCCGCCGAGAAGGCGAGATCCGAGCTCGAGTCCGTTCGGGAGCGTCCGCGACCGATTCTCGATGTGAGTTCCCGCGAGGGACTGCTCACCGAGCTCGAGGCGGCGCGCGACCACGAGGTCGAGGCGCGGCTCGGGGTCGACACCGCGAGGGAGCGCGTGCGGGCCGAGCAGGCGCGCACCGCCGGGCTCGAGCGCCAGCTCGAGGCCGACCGGGCTGCCGCCGAGGCTGCGGCGCGGCGAGCGGTCATCCGTCGCCGGCAGATCCAGGCCGCGACCGACGTGGTCGACTCGCTCCCGCCTGTGCTCGAGTCCATGGACCGCTCGGTGTCCGAGGCCCGCGTCGTGCTCGCCCGACGCGAAGCCGAGCGCGCCGAGCAGAACGAGGAGCTCCTCGCGCTGAGGCGCGACGAGGCGGGCCTGCGCGAACGGCTGCAGGCGATCACCGAGAACGTGCACGGACTCGAACTGCAGATCTACGAGAAGAAACTTCACCTCTCGGGGCTGCTCGAGCGGGCTGGTTCGGAGCTCGGCCTGGTCGAAGACGTGCTCGTGGCGGAATACGGCCCGGATCAACTGATTCCCGACGACAGTGCCGTGGCGGTCATCGACACGAGCGCCGCCGCGGTGGCCGAGGCCACGTCCGCGTCCGCGTCCAGCGACGGCGACGCCGACGGCGAAGACGACGACTTCGGCGAGCCCGAGTTCGACGAGCCCGCGAACGACCAGACCGCGGCGGAGCCCGCCCCCGTTGAGGCGTCGATTGCCGAGCAGCCCGTCGGCCGCCCGTTCGTCCGCAGCGAGCAGCAGCAGCGCCTCGCGAAGGCCGAGCGCAAGCTCGCCGAGCTCGGCCGGGTCAATCCGCTCGCGCTCGAGGAGTTCGACGCGCTCGAGCAGCGGCACAAGTTCCTCACCGAGCAGCTCACCGACCTCACGAACACCCGCAAAGACCTGCTCACCATCATCGACGAGATCGACGAGCGCATGCAGACGATCTTCGAGAGCGCCTTCGCCGACACGCAGGAGGCGTTCGCCCAGGTCTTCCCCGTGCTCTTCCCGGGCGGCACCGGGTCGATCCACCTGACGAACCCCGGCGACCTGCTGACCACGGGCATCGAGGTGAGCGTCAAGCCCGCGGGCAAGAAGATCGAGCGCCTCTCCCTGCTCTCCGGCGGTGAGCGTTCGCTCGCCGCGGTGGCCCTGCTCATCGCCATCTTCAAGGCGCGCCCCAGCCCGTTCTACATCATGGACGAGGTGGAGGCCGCGCTCGACGACGCCAACCTCGGCCGCCTGCTCACGATCTTCGAAGACCTGCGCCAGACCAGCCAGCTCATCGTCATCACCCACCAGAAGCGCACGATGGAGATCGCCGACGCACTCTACGGCGTCTCGATGCGCCAAGACGGCGTCTCCGCCGTCGTCGGCCAGCGCGTCAAGACCGAAGAAGCCTCGGCCTGACCCCCCTCGCTTAACGACGCAGACTCGTCACTTTCGGCGTAAAAACAGGCGTCTTTCCGCCGAAAGTGACGAGTCTGGGGAGGGTGCGGCTAGTGGGTGGAGGGCTCGCTCTCGATCTCGGTGCGGTCGCCCGACCAGAGGGTGTGGAAGGTACCCTCACGGTCGACGCGCTTGTAGGTGTGCGCTCCGAAGAAGTCGCGCTGCCCCTGCACGAGGGCGGCGGGCAGACGCGGCACCGACAGGGAGTCGTAGTACGACAGCGCCGCACCGAAGCCGGGAACCGGCACGCCCGAGAGCGCGGCGGTCGACACCACGCGGCGCCAGGCCTCCTCGCCCGAGGCCACGGCCTCCGCGAAGTACGGGTCTTCGAGAAGCGTCTCGAGCTCCGGGTTCTTCTCGTAGGCCTCGACGATGCGGTTGAGGAACTGCGCGCGGATGATGCAGCCCGCGCGCCAGATCTTCGCGATCGCACCCTTGTCGATGTTCCAGCCGTACTGCTGGGCGCCGGCGATGATCTCGTCGAAGCCCTGCGCGTAGGCCACCACCTTCGAGGCGTAGAGCGCGGCGCGGATGTCGTCGGCGAAGCTGTCGACGTCGACCTCGACCACCGCGGGCCGGGCCTTGATCGTCGCCTGCACGGCGGCGCGCTGCGCCGGCTTCGAGGAGAGCGAGCGGGCGAAGACGGCTTCGGCGATGCCGCCGACCGGCACACCGAGGTCGAGCGCGTTCTGCACGGTCCACGAGCCCGTGCCCTTGGCGCCGGCCTGGTCGAGCACGATGTCGATGAACGGCTTGCCGGTCGACGCGTCCACCTGGCGCAGCACCTCGGCGGTGATCTCGATCAGGTACGACTCGAGGTCGCCCGAGTTCCAGGCCTCGAAGACCTCGGCGATCTCGGCCGGCTCGCGCTTGGTGAGGGTGCGGAGCAGGTCGTAGGCCTCGGCGATGAGCTGCATGTCCGCGTACTCGATGCCGTTGTGCACCATCTTCACGAAGTGACCGGCGCCGTCGGTTCCGATGTGGGTCACGCAGGGCTCGCCCTCGGCGACCGCGGCGATCGAGGCGAGGATGGGGCCGAGCGTCTCGTAGGCCTCAGCGGTGCCACCGGGCATGATCGAGGGGCCGTTCAGGGCACCCTCCTCGCCGCCGGAGATGCCGGTGCCGACGAAGTGGATGCCGGTGGCCGAGATGTCCTTCTCGCGGCGGATGGTGTCGTGGAAGTTCGCGTTGCCGCCGTCGACGATGATGTCTCCGGGCTCGAAACGGGCGGCGAGCTCGGAGATGACCGCATCCGTGCCGGCGCCGGCCTGCACCATGATGATCGCGGTGCGTGGCTTGGCGAGCGAGGCCACGAAGTCGTCGACCGATTCGGAGGCCACGAAGCCGGCTTCCGGATGCTCGGCGACCAGCTTGCGGGTGCGCTCGGGCGAGCGGTTGTAGACGGCGACGGTGTTCCCCTCGCGGCTGGCGAGGTTGCGGGCCAGGTTCGACCCCATCACCGCCATCCCGACGACTCCGATGTTGGCCTGGGCGGTGGTGTTCTTCTCTGTCATGGTGCCTTCCCTGCATGTGTGATCGACATGTGGTCTCGATGTCGTCGGGCCTGTGGGCGCGGAGGGGTGCCGCTGCCTCTCATATTCTGGCAGTCTCGCGAACCCAGCGGTGGATCACGGCCACGTCGTCGGCGCCCATCCCGCGCTCCGTGAGATCGGTGAAGACGCCGAGCAGGGCGTCGAGCTGCGGGGTCGCGGTGGCGGTCGCCGCCGCGGCGGCGGAGGCGAAGCGCAGGTCTTTCGCCATGTAGGCGGCGGCGCCGCCCAGGGTGTAGTCGTGGGCGACGATCCGCTCCCACTTCGTCTCGAGCACCCGGCTGCCCGCATAGCCGCGGGCGAGCACCGGCAGCAGCGCGGCGAGCTCGAGACCGCTGCGCTCGGCCACCACGCAGGCCTCGGCGATCGCGGTCATGGTGGCTGCGACGATCATCTGGTTGCAGCTCTTGGCCACGCAGCCGGCGCCCAGCGGTCCGAGGTGCACGGGGGCCCCGAGTCGCCGGAGAACGGGCAGCACGAGATCGACGTCGGGGGTCTCCCCGCCGACCATGATCGACAGGGTGGCGGCTTCCGCACCCTCCGTGCCCCCGCTGACGGGCGCATCCACCAGACGCACCCGGCCATCCGACTCCGCCCGCACCCGCTCCGCGAGAGACCGGATGCCGTCGGCCGACACCGTGGAGCACACCACGACGATCGCGTCGTCGGCCCCGGACGCGAGCAGGCCGTCCTCGCGCAGCAGGAGCGATTCCACCTCGGGCAGATCGGGCACCATGAGCAGCACCACCGAGGCACGATCGACGAGCTCCCGGGGGCTCTCCGCCCACGCGGCGCCGGCGTCGATCACGCGCCGTGCCCGCTCCCGGGAACGCCCCGTCACCACGACCGAACCCGGTGCGCCGGCGGCGAGGTTCTGCGCCATCGGGGACCCCATGTTGCCGAGCCCGATGAAACCCGTCGTGGCACTCCGGGGGAGTGATGTCGTCGTCGTCATGCGTTCAGCATAGCGAACGCGGTTCATTATTGTGAACAATGAGCTAAGCTGTGGGTCAATTGTGCTCCCGGCGAGAGAAAAGAGCGAGCGACGTGACGAGCAATCCATCGAGTCTTCGGGTCGTGGCGGCCACGCCCATCGAGCGGGAGCTCGTCGATCTCATCACCGCACGAGAGCCCCGGATCGAGTTCGTGTGGGAGCCGGAGCTGCTGCATCCGCAGCGTTTCCCGGGAGACCACGCGGGCGACCCCGCGTTCGAGCGCACGCCGGCGCAGCAGGCGCGCTTCGAATCCCTCCTCGATTCGGCCGAAGCCCTGTACGGGGTGCCCGACGAGCGGCCTCCACTGCTGAAGCGGGTCGCCGACGCGAACCCGCGGCTGCGCTGGGTGCAGACCATGCCCGCCGGCGGCGGAGCACAGGTGAAGGCTGCCGGGCTCTCCGACGGCCAACTGCAGCGCATCGCCTTCTCCACCTCGGCGGGCGTGCACTCCGAGCCCCTGGCCGAGTACGCGCTCTTCGGGCTCTTCGCGGGGGCGAAGTCGCTCCCGCGGCTGCTCGAGCAGCAACGGCGCCATGAGTGGGGCGACCGCTGGACCATGGGCCTCATCTCCGAGCAGCGGATCCTGGTGGTCGGCCTCGGCAGCATCGGCCGGGCGACCGCGCGCAAGCTCTCGGCTCTCGGCGCGCACGTCACGGGCACGAGCCGGCACGAGAGTGCCGTCGAGAACGTCGACGTCGTCGTGCACCCCGATCAGATCGCCCGGGTCGCCCCGGAGCTCGACGGCGTCGTCGTGACGCTACCCGGAACCGCGGCGACCGAGAACCTCGTGGGCCGGGAGTTCTTCGAGTCGTTGAAGCCGGGCGCGAGCTTCGTGAGCGTCGGGCGCGGAACGGTCGTCGACGAGGAGGCGCTCATCGCCGCCCTCCGCTCGGGTCGGGTGGGCTTCGCGGCGCTCGACGTGTTCGCGTCGGAGCCTCTCGCCCCCGACAGCCCGCTCTGGGATGACCCTCGCGTGGTGATCAGTCCGCACACCGCGGCCCTCAACTCCGCCGAGGACCGCTTGATCGCCGAGCTCTTCGCCGAGAACGCGACCCGGCTGCTCGACGGCGCGGAACTCATCAACAGAGTCGATACTGTCGAGTTCTACTGATCGCGGCCGGTTGGCGGAGAGGGGCACCCATGTCGGAGCTGGAGAGCGGGGCGGGCGCGGCGGCGCCCGCCGTCGTGCGGGCCCTGCGCATCTTGGACTACCTGGCCGAATCGCGCGCCCAGATCCGCACCCTGAGCGACATCGCGCGCGAACTCGGCATCGCGAAGTCCTCGACCTCGAACCTCTGCGCCGCGCTCGAGGAGGGGCGTCTCATCCGCCGCTCCGGGGGTGGCTACGTGCTCGGCCGCCGCACGGTCGAACTCGGCAGCGCGTACCTCTCGTCGTTCGACCAGGTGCGCGAGTTCTACCGCATCTGCGAGGAGAACCCGGCCCTCTCGGGGCGTCTGGTGCAGATCGCCATGCTCGACGGGCCGCGAGTGCTGTATCTGGCCGTCTACGAGGGGCAGGACCGCTTCCCGATGTCGGCGAGCGTCGGAGACCGCTACCCGGCGTCGTCGACGGCGGTCGGAACCGCGCTCCTCGCCGAGCTGGATCCCGGCCAGGTCGCGGCCATCTACGAGGGCGGCCGGCACCTGGTCACCTTCACCGAGAACTCCACTGCCACCCTGGAGGCACTCCAGGAGAAGCTGCGGCTCACTCGCGAGCGCGGATTCGCGCTGGACGCCGGGGAGGTGCATCCGAGTGTCGTGGGCATCGCCGTGGTGATCCCGGCGGCCAAGGCGGCCGATCCCTCGTTCGCGATCGGCGTCTCCCTCGTGGCGCCCGACACCGGCGAGGAGTCGCGCGCCGAGGTCCTGGCCGCTCTCGATCAGGCCGCGCGTGCGCTGACCGCGCCGGTTCTGGTGCCCGAATCGCTCTGACGAGAAGAATTAAGCGTTCAGCATATTGAATGCTGTTCAGCCCAGTGTTAGATTGTGGATGCGGATGACCATCCGCACGACAATTCCCGCTCGAGGCCGAGACACCCGTTCCGGCTGAGGCGGTCGGCTGAAGGACGTCACCATGAGCAACGCTGCTTCCGGTACCACACCTCCACGGGGCAATACCGACCCGGAGTACGCGGCGAATCTGCGCCGCGCCACCCTCGCCTCGAGCGTCGGCAGTGCGCTCGAGTACTACGACTTCGCGCTGTACGGCCTGGCCTCGGCGCTGATCTTCGGCCAGGTCTTCTTTCCGGCGTTCGGTGCGGCGGCCGGCATCGCCGCCGGCTTCGCCACCTACGCCGTGGGCTTCTTCGCCCGCCCCTTCGGCGGCCTGTTCTTCGGCACCATCGGCGACCGGCTCGGCCGCAAATGGGTGCTGACCGTCACCATCGCGCTGATGGGCGGGTCCAGCACTCTGATCGGCGTGCTCCCCACCGGGGAGCAGATCGGCGTCTGGGCGCCCATCCTGCTGGTGCTCCTGCGCGTGCTGCAGGGCTTCGGCGCCGGAGCGGAGCAGGCGGGGGCCACCGTGCTGATGGCCGAGTACGCGCCGGCCCGGCGCCGCGGCTACTTCGCCGCGCTGCCGTTCGTCGGCATCATGGTGGGCACCATCCTCGCCTCCGGCGTGTTCGCTCTGCTCGGCCTCGCCGACCACCAGGTCGTGGTCGACTGGCTCTGGCGCATCCCCTTCCTCGCCTCGATCTTCCTCATCGCCATCGCCCTGTTCATCCGCCTCCGGCTGCGCGAGAGCCCCACCTTCATCCAGCTCGAGAAGCAGGAGCAGGTCGCCAAGAACCCCTTCACCGAGGTGTTCTCGCAGTCGTGGCGCTCGATCCTGCGCGGCATCGGCCTGCGCCTGGGCGAGAACGGCGGCTCGGCGCTCTACCAGACCCTCGCCGTCAGCTTCGTCACCACCATCGTCGGAACGCAGCCCTGGGCGGGCCCGCTCGCGATCGCCATCGGCGCCGGGCTCGGCATCTTCGTCATCCCGTTCGCCGGGCTCCTCAGCGACCGGTTCGGCCGGATGAAGGTCTACCGCGCCGGCTCCATCATCCAGCTCGTGCTCGCCCTGCCGGCCTGGTACCTCTTCTCGTTGGGCAACCCGGTGCTCATCATCGTGGTTCTGGCCATCACCTACGGCATCGGCGTGAACGTGATGCTCGGCGCTCAGTGCGCCACGCTCCCGGAGCTGTTCGGCAACCGGCACCGCTACATCGGCGTCGCGATCTCGCGCGAGTTCAGCGCCGTCATCGCCGGCGGCATCGCCCCGTTCATCGGGGCTCTGCTCATCGGCGCCTTCGGCGGATCGTGGATCCCGCTCGCGCTGTACGTCATGGTGCTGACCGCCATCACGCTCTGGGCCACGCTCGTCACCCCGGAGACCCGGGCACGAGACCTGACCCTCACCACGGACGCGCTGAACGACAGCTACGACGACGTGACGTCGCGCCCCACCGCCACGGTGTCGCGCCGCGAACACCACCGCAACCTCGCCGGAAGGGTCTGAGATGCGCCTCGCACGAATCCTCACCGCTGACGGGCCGAAGCCCGCCGTGCTCGACGGCGAGGAGTGGGCCGTGGTGCGCGACCTGTTCGCCGAGCCTCTCGAGCGCACAGGCGAGCGGCATCCCGCCGGCACGACGCCTTTGCTCGCCCCGGTGGAACCGCGGGTGATCCTCGGTCTCGCGCACAACAGCTCGGCGGCCGATCGGCAGCTCCCGCCGCAGGCCTTCCACAAGTCGGCCCGCACGGCGACGGCGCCCGGCGATCCGATCGTGCTCGACGAGGGCATCGGCACCGTCGTGGTCGAGGGCGAGCTCGCGCTCGTGATCGGGCGCACGGCCCGCCACCTCACTCCCGAGAACGCGCTCGCCCACGTTCTCGGCTTCACGATCGGCAACGACGTGACGGCGGTCGATCAGATCGCTCTCGACGACAAGCTCCTGCAGGCCAAGAACGGCGACGGCTACACGCCCATCGGACCATGGATCGAGACAGCTCTCGCCGTCGACGCGCCGCACGCCATCGAGGTGCGGATCGGCGGCGCGGTGCAGGCGCACGCCTCGACGGCGGATCTCGGCTGGAACGTCGTCGAGCAGCTCGTGTACATCACGTCGACGACGACGCTCGGGCCCGGCGACGTCATCCTCACCGGCGCCCCGAACACCTCGGCGCCCACCCGCCCCGGTGACCGCGTCGCCATCACCATCGAGGGCATCGGAACCCTCGAGAACGAGGTGGTCGCCGGGCGCCGGCGCGCCGCGCTGCCCGCCGCGTGACGCACGCGACGTCGATCCGCGCGCTCGCGCATCCGGGGCGCCGCTCCGTCCGAACCCTCCAGCACTCCGACCAGAAAGCCGGCATCACGTGACCTCCCCGCTCTTCGATCTCACCGGGCGCCTCGCCCTCGTCACCGGCTCCAGTCGGGGGATCGGGCGGTCGATCGCCCACGGTCTCGCTGAGGCGGGCGCCTCGATCGTGCTCAACGGCCTCGACCCCGACCGTCTCGAGACGACGCGGGCCGAGTTCGCCGCCGAGTTCGGCGAGAGCCGCGTGTTCGCCTCGGCATTCGACGTGACCGACCCGGCGGCCGTCGACGAAGCGGTCGATCGCCTCGAGCGCGAGGCCGGGCCTCTGCGCATCCTGGTGAACAACGCCGGGGTGCAGCATCGCGTGCCGCTCCTCGACCTCGATCCGGCCGACTGGGACCGCGTGCTGCGCGCCGACCTCACGAGCGCGTTCCTGGTGGGCCGCGCGGTCGCCCGCCACATGGTTCCGCGCGGCGCCGGGAAGATCGTCAACATCTGCTCCGTGCAGACCGAGCTCGCCCGTCCCACGATCGGCGCCTATACGGCGGCGAAGGGCGGACTGCGCAACCTCACGCGGGCGATGACGGCCGAGTGGGCGTCATCCGGGCTGCAGATCAACGGGATCGCGCCCGGGTACATCCACACCGAGATGACCCAGAAGCTGGTCGACGACGAGGCCTTCAACAGCTGGATCCTCGGCCGCACGCCCGCCGCCCGCTGGGGGACTCCGGCCGATCTGGCGGGGCCCGCGGTGTGGCTGAGCTCCGACGGCTCCGACTACGTCAACGGCCAGGTCGTGTTCGTCGACGGGGGGATGACCGTTGTCGTCTGACACGCGCATCCCGTCCGTCACGCCCGCCGTCGTGGCGCACGCCGCGGGCGACCTCCGGGTCGAGTCGGTGCCGGTCGCCGCCCCCGGGCCGGGTGACGCGGTGCTGGAGATCGCCTACGGCGGCATCTGCGGCTCCGACCTGCACTACTGGAGGCACGGGGCGGCGGGTCTCTCGCAGCTCGTCGACCCGCTCGTGCTCGGGCACGAGGTCGTGGGCACCGTGGTGCGGGCGGCCGCCGACGGCTCCGGGCCGGGGCTCGGGTCGGCGGTCGCGGTGCATCCGGCGGGCCCGGGCACTCCCGTCCCCGCCGGCGGTCCACGGCATCCGGCAGAACGCCCCAACCTCTCTCCGGGCGGCAGCTACCTCGGCAGTGCCGCGCACCGACCGCACACCGACGGAGCGTTCGCGCGCTTCGTGACCCTGCCGAGCCGGATGCTGCGCGAACTGCCCGCGGGGCTGTCGCTGCGCGCCGCCGCACTCGCCGAGCCCGCGGCCGTGGCCTGGCACGCCGTCTCCCGGGCCGGCGACGTGGCCGGAAAGACGGTGCTCGTCGTCGGCAGCGGGCCCATCGGGGCCCTCGTGGTGGCCGTGCTGAAGCGGGCCGGCGCTGCGCAGATCGTGGCCGTCGACCTGTTCGAGCGGCCGCTCGCCGCGGCTCTCGCGCTCGGGGCGACCCGCGCCATCCGGGCTGTCGACGCCGCGGCCATCGCCGCGCTCGACGTCGATGTCGCGATCGAGTCGTCAGGCAGTCCGCAGGGTCTCGCCTCGGCCATCTCGGCCACCACCCGGGGCGGCCGCGTGGTGATGGTCGGCCTGCTCCCGCCCGGCGAGCAGCCGGTGCCGATGTCGGTGGCCATCGCCCGCGAGCTCGACCTGGTGGGCTCGTTCCGGTTCAACGACGAGATCGACGAGGTGCTCGCGGCGCTCGCCGACGGCTCCCTCGACGTCGCCGGGGTCGTGACGCACGAGTTCGGCCTCGACGAGGCGCTCGAGGCCTTCGGCGTCGCGCTCGAGCCGGAGCGCTCCGGCAAGGTGCTGCTGAGGTTCTCGTGAACGGCCCGCCTCTGCGCATCGTCGTGGGCGGTGTCAGCGGCGCCGGCAAGAGCACGGTCGGCCGGGCTCTCGCCGCCCGGCTGGGCGCCGGATTCGTCGACGCCGACGAGCTGCACAGCGCCGCCGCCGTGGCCACCATGGCCAGCGGGGTGCCGCTCACCGACCTCGACCGCTGGCCGTGGCTCGACCGCGTGGCCGCCGTGCTGCGGGATGCACCGCCCGAGGGCGTCGTCGTGGCCTGCTCCGCTCTGCGGCGGATCTACCGCGACCGCATCCGGCTCATCGCGCCCGACGCCGCCTTCGTGCAGCTCACCGGTTCGCGCGAGCTCCTCACCGAGCGGATCACCGCCCGCACCGCGCACTACATGCCGGCGTCGCTCCTGGAGTCGCAGCTCGCCCTCGTGGAGCCCCTCGGCGACGACGAGAAGGGAGCCGCCCTCGACGTCGCGCTGCCCCCCGGGGCGCTGGTCGACGACGTCGTTCGTCTGCTCCGACCCCGATGCGCTAAGCTGGGCGACTGAACTTCGGCGAGGGATGCGCGTGCGATCGCGAGCATCCGTTATCGACGCGGTGGACTGGGCTCACGTCTTTCCTCTCGCTTCATGCGGTCGAGTTGAAATCGAATCATCGAATGCGGGCCCAGCGGCTCGCGAAGGAGTACATCATGGCTGACGACACCAAGGTCTCTGCAGAGATCCGCACCACCTTCGGCAAGGGAGCGGCCCGCCGCATCCGCGCCATCGGCAAGATCCCCGCCGTCATCTACGGTCACGGCACCGAGCCGCAGCACATCACGCTGCCCGGTCACCAGACCGCACTCATCCTGCGCAAGGCGAACCAGGTGCTCGAGCTCGACATCGAGGGCACTCAGTCGCTCGCGCTCGTGAAGGACGTGCAGAAGGACCCGGTTCTCCAGATCATCGAGCACATCGACCTCATCGTCGTGCGCAAGGGCGAGAAGGTGCAGATCGAGGTCCCGATCCACCTCGAGGGCGAGTCGTACCCCGGCACCATCGCCACGCAGGACACCAACACGGTGCTGCTCGAGGCCGAGGCCACCAACATCCCCGAGCGCGTCGTCGTCTCGATCGAGGGCCTCGAAGAGGGCACCCTCGTGCACGCGAAGGACCTCGTGCTGCCCGCCGGCTCGACCCTCATCAGCGAGGAAGACCTCGTCGTCGTCGGCATCACCGTGCCGGCCGCGGGCGAGAGCGAAGAGGGCGCCGAGGGCGAGGCCGCCCCGGCCGCTGAGAGCGCCGAGTAGTCGCGTCCGATTCCTCGAATCGTCTGAACAGATCTGAGCTGACCTCGTGAGCGCAGCAGATCTCTGGCTCGTAGTCGGGCTCGGCAACCCCGGGCCCGGCTACGCCGCCAACAGGCACAACGTGGGGCAGATGGTCGTGGCCGAGCTGGCCGACCGGATGCGCGCCTCGTTCAAGACCCACAAGGCCAACGCCCAGGTGGCCGAGGGCCGTGTCGTTCCGGGCGGCCCCCGCTTCGTACTCGCGAAGCCGAACACCTACATGAACGTCTCGGGCGGCCCCGTCAACGGCCTGCTGAAGTTCTACGACCTCCCGCCGGAGCAGCTCATCGTGGTGCACGACGAGCTCGACATCCCGTTCGACACCCTCAAGCTCAAGCAGGGCGGCGGCCATGGCGGGCACAACGGCCTGCGTGACATCATCGCCGCCACCGGCAGCTCCGACTTCCTGCGCGTGCGGGTGGGCATCGGCCGCCCGCCCGGCCGCATGCAGGCGGCGGACTTCGTGCTGCAGAACTTCTCCTCGGTCGAGCGCCAGACGCTCCCGAACCTCGTCTCCGACGCGGCCGACGCCGTCGAGCTCATCGCGGGCTCCGGTCTCACGGCCGCCCAACTGAAGGTCCACACGGCCTGACCGCCCCGTCCGGCCCGGCCGGCCGCCCCCTCCGCCCCTCTCCGTCTCCCTTCCCTCCAAAAACAAGGAGTTTCCAGCCGACTCGCCGACTGGCCGAAGCCCGCGACCGGCGTGTCGGCTGGAAACTCCTTGTTTTTGGAGACGAGGGGGCTGCCCACCGGGGGCGGGCCGTCGGGCGTGGGGGCCTCCGGGCCGGGGTGTCGGTGGGGGCGCGTAAACTCGACGGGTGACTCTCCACGGGATTATCGACGTACTCGCGCGCGCCTCCACGGTGGAGAAGGCCCTGGCGAATGCCGGCCGTGACAGCGACTTCTCGCTTCCCGAAGGCATCCGGGCGCCCTTCCTGGCGGCGATGCTCGCGCGCCGGGTCGAGCGCGATCTGCCCGCCGTCGTGCTCGTGGTCACCGCCACCGGGCGCGAGTCCGAGAAACTGCGCGAGACCCTCGGATGCTTCGCCCCCGACGCCTCGATCATCGAGTTCCCCGCCTGGGAGACGCTCCCGCACGAGCGGCTGAGCCCGAGCGCCGAGATCGTCGGCAAGCGCATCCAGGCGCTGCGCCGGCTGGTGCTCTGGCAGCGCGCCCGCGACAACGGCGAGAACCCGGCGCCGCTGGTGGTCGTCGCCTCCGTGCGCGCCGCCCTGCAGCCGCTGGCCGCGAACCTCACCGAGCTCGAGCCGATCGTGTTGCAGAAGGGCGCCCGCGGCTTCGACCTCTCGGCGCTCTCGGTGCAGCTCGTCGAGCTCGCCTACTCCCGGGTCGACATGGTCACCCGCCGCGGCGAGTACGCCGTGCGCGGCGGCATCCTCGACGTGTTCCCGCCCGTGGCGGAGCATCCGTACCGCGTCGACTTCTTCGGCGACGAGGTCGAGGAGATCCGTGCGTTCTCGGTGGCCGACCAGCGCTCGCTGCCGGATGCGGTGGGCAGCGTGAGCCTGCCGCCGAGCCGCGAACTGCTGCTCGACGACGCCGTGCGCCAGCGCGCGCGAGAGATGCAGCACGAGTTCCCGAGCCTCGCGGGCATGCTCGAGAAGATCGCCGAGGGGATCCCGGTCGAGGGCATGGAATCGCTCGCGCCGGCGCTGCTCGACCACCTGGTCACCGTCGCGCACTACCTGCCGGAGGGCGCAGCGGTCGCCGTGGTCAGCCCGGAGCGCGTCGCCACCCGCGCCGTCAACCTCTCCGAGACGAACCGGGAGTTCCTCGCCGCCGCCTGGACGGCGGCCACCGCGGGCGCCGAGGCCCCGATCGATCTCGCCTCGGGTGAGTTCATCACCCTGAACGCACTCCGTCACGCCGCCGGCACCGGCCGGGCCTGGTGGACCCTGAGCGAGTTCCAGCAGGGGCCTGCAGAAGACGAGGTCTTGCCCGAGCACCGTGAACTCGAAGAGCACCTTACGCTGCGCATCGCCGCGGATGCGGTGCCCAGCTTCCAGGGCAACGCGGAGGGCGCCATCCAGCATGTCGCCTCGCGCCTCGCCGAGGGCTGGATCGTGGCGGTGGCCGCGAAGGGTCAGGGGCTGGTCGAGCGGGCCGCGGACGTGCTCGCCGAGCGCGAGGTGCCGGCTCGCCTGGTCGACGACTTCCCGGCCGCTCCCGACACCGGCGTCGCCTACCTGCTGAAGGCCGCGGTGGAGCACGGCTTCGAGCTGCCCGAGCTGAAGCTCGCCCTGATCGGGGAGACGGAGTTCTACGGGCGCACCATCGGCTACGACACCCGCCAGGTGAAGAAGCTCGCCAGCCGCCGCAAGAACGTGGTCGACCCGCTGCAGCTGAAGACCGGAGACTTCGTGGTGCACCAGACGCACGGCATCGGCAAGTTCCTCGAACTGACGCAGCGGGAGGTGTCATCCGGCGGCCGAAACGCCGTGAAGACCACCCGTGAATATCTCGTGATCGAGTACGCGCCGAGCAAGCGCGGCTACCCGGGCGACAAGCTCTACGTGCCCACCGACCAGCTCGACCTTCTGAGCCGCTACGTGGGCGGCGAGGCCCCCGCGCTCAGCAAGATGGGCGGCAGCGACTGGGCCGGCGCGAAGAGCAAGGCCCGCAAGGCGGTGCGCGACATCGCGGTCGAACTCGTCAAGCTCTACTCGGCCCGCATGGCCAGCAAGGGGCACGCGTTCGGCCCCGACACCCCGTGGCAGCACGAGCTGGAGGAGTCGTTCCCGTTCCAGGAGACGCCCGACCAGCTCACCGTGATCGACGAGGTGAAGGCCGACATGGAGCGGCCGATCCCGATGGACCGGCTGCTCTCCGGCGACGTCGGCTTCGGCAAGACCGAGATCGCCATCCGGGCCGCGTTCAAGGCGATCCAGGACGGCAAGCAGGTCGCCATGCTCGTCCCCACCACTCTGCTGGTGCGTCAGCACATGGAGACCTTCGCCGAGCGTTTCGCCGGCTTCCCGGTGCACCTGAAGGCGCTCAGCCGCTTCCAGACCGACAAGGAGACGAAGGAGACCATCGCGGGGCTCGCCGACGGCACGGTCGACATCGTGATCGCGACCCATCGCATCCTGAGCGACAACATCGCCTTCAAAGACCTGGGGCTGCTCATCATCGACGAGGAGCAGCGCTTCGGCGTGGAGCACAAGGACCAGCTGAAGAAGCTCAAGACCAACGTCGACATCCTCGCGATGAGCGCCACGCCCATCCCGCGCACGCTCGAGATGGCGGTCACCGGCATCCGCGAGATGTCGACGCTCGCGACGCCGCCGGAGGACCGGCATCCGATCCTCACCTTCGTGGGGCCCTGCTCCGACAAGCAGGTCTCGGCCGCCATCCGGCGTGAGCTGTTGCGCGAGGGCCAGGTGTTCTTCGTGCACAACCGGGTCTCGTCGATCAACCGCGTCGCCGCCCAGCTGGCCGAGCTGGTGCCCGAGGCGCGCATCGCGGTGGCGCACGGGCAGATGAACGAGCACGTGCTCGAGCAGGTGATCGTCGATTTCTGGGAGCGCAAGTTCGACGTGCTCGTGTCGACCACGATCATCGAGACCGGCATCGACATCGCGAACGCGAACACCCTGATCGTCGACCGGGCCGACAAATACGGGCTCTCGCAGCTGCACCAGCTGCGAGGGCGCGTCGGCCGCGGGCGCGAGCGGGCGTACGCCTACCTGCTGTTCGACGAGCACAAGCCGCTCAGCGAGACCGCGAACGATCGCCTGTCGACCCTGGCGGCGAACAACGAGCTCGGCTCGGGTATCCAGGTGGCGCTGAAAGACCTCGAGATCCGCGGCGCCGGCAACCTGCTCGGCGGCGAGCAGGCCGGCCACATCGCGGGCGTCGGCTTCGACCTCTACCTGCGGATGATCGGCGAGGCCGTCTCCACCTTCCGCGGCGACGTCGCCGAGGGCCAGACCGAGCTGCGGCTCGAGCTGCCGGTGGATGCGCACATCCCCGAGGACTACGTCGACAGCGAGCGCCTGCGCCTCGAGGCCTACCAGAAGCTCTCGACGGCCTCGTCGCCGACGGCCTCCGACGACTCGATCGACCGCGTGATCGAGGAGCTCACCGACCGCTACGGCGAGCCGCCCGCGCAACTCACCTCGCTCATCGCCGTCTCGCGGCTGCGCCGCAAGGCCCAGAAGTCGAACCTCAGCGAAGTGGTGACCATGGGCTCGAACCTGCGCATCGCGCCCGCCGATCTGCCCGACTCCATTCAGGTGCGCCTCAAGCGCCTGTACCCGGGCTCGAAGTACTTCGCGCAGACCAGCTCGGTCTCGGTGCAGATGCCCGTCGTCGACGGCAAGCCCCTCGCCGACGCCGAGCTCATCGCCTGGGTCGACCAGCTCCTCGACGCCATCTTCGCCCCGGCGAAGGCCCCCACCCCGAGCTAGCATCGCTGCATGGCAGAGATTCCGGATGCGCCCACCAAGCTCGACCAGCTCGTCGCGGTGACCGCGCTGCTGCGGGCGCCGGGCGGCTGCCCGTGGGACGCCGAGCAGACCCACGAGAGCCTCGTGCAGTACCTCACCGAGGAGACCCACGAACTCATCGACGCGATCGAGGCCGGATCTCGCGAGGAGATGATCGAGGAGCTCGGCGACGTGCTGTACCAGGTGGTGTTCCACGCCGACATCGCGGCGCACACGCCGGGGGAGGAGTTCGACCTCCAGGACGTGGCGGCGCACATGACCGCGAAGATGGTGGGGCGGCATCCGCACGTCTTCGGCGATCTCGACCTCGCCACCGCCGGCGACGTGGAGAACGCCTGGGACTCGTTCAAGGCGCGCGAGAAGCCGGCCCGCACGAGCGTGCTCGACGGCATCCCGCTCGGCATGCCCTCGCTCGCGCTCGCCGACAAGCTGCTCGGCAAGGCCCAGAAGGTCGGCCTGCTCGAGAAGGATGCGCCGGCCGCGATCCCGGTGGAGAACGAGGAGGAGCTCGGCGGCCTGCTGCTCGCGATCGTCGCCTCGGCGAAGGCGCAGGGCCTCGACGCGGAGCGCGCCCTCCGTTCCACGCTCCGCACGCTCCGCGCCGAGATCGTGGAGGCGGAGGCCCTCGCGGCCTCCGACGCGGGCGTCATCGGCCTGCCGACCGCCCCGCCCGGCTCGACCGAGTGACGCTGGCGGGTATCGCGAACCCGTAGGCTATGCGACGAGTGATGATCGTGAGGCCGGGGGAGCAATGCGAAGCAAGACGAGCTGGGTCATCGGCGAGGCCGCCGTCCTCCTGATCGGGATGCTCGTGGTGCCTGCCGCGTCAGCGCACGCGAGCGCCACCGCCACGGCCACCACTGCCCCCGCGACCGCACTCGCCACCGCTCCCACCCCGGTCAGCGCTCCCTCGACCGACCCCTACAGTCGCACGGTTCTGGGGGACTACGGCTACACCCCCGGCGCGCCTGAACCGCTCGTTCCCACGTCGACCACCACCCTGCGTTTCGAGCTCCCTCCCCAAGCCGTCGCGCTCGGCATCACGACGTACTCCTACAACGTGAGCGGTGGACCCGGAAACCCGCGCTCCCACGGCCTGATTACGGTCCCGGCGGGCGCGACCTCCATCGACGCGCCGCTGAAGAGCGGATCGCTGGACGGCCCGAATCTGGATCCCCTCATCGACGCCTCGGGGAACCCCTACTACACCTTCCACATCTCGGCGACGGTCAACTACTGGGCCCGAGTCGGAGCGCCGTCCCAGAGCAAGATCCAGTCGACGGGGCCACTCTCCGACACGATCGACCTGAAAGGCAGCTTCAGCCCGGTGCCTCCGGATGCCGGCACGGCTCCCACGACGACGGTCCTCTCGCTGGATCCGGCGAAAGCCGACACTTTCACCTCGAGCAACACGTACTGGATCGACTCCCCGGTGCCGGCCTGGCTGTCGCCCGGATCGCAGTTCACGGTCATGGTGCCTGCGTCCGGTAGCGACGGGGGCACCACCGCGCGCGTCGAGTCGGGCAACATCTGGTCGGACCCGCCGACGCCCGTGCCTGCCGAGGCCGGTGCGCCGACCAGGAACGGGCTGGTTCCGGTGTCCGTGTCGATACCCACGGACTTCGACGTCAGCGCTGCGCTGGGCGGCAGCGGTTCCGTTGTGCTCGGCGTGGCGGTGCGGAACGGCATCGACGAGTCGGTGGTCAGGCTGCCTGCCATGCTCGGGAGTGCGCCCACCTTGGCGACGCCCGTCTCGGTGTCGCGGATCGCGGGTCAGGACCGCTTCATGGGGGCCTACGAGATCTCCAAAGCGCTGGTGCCGCATCCGATCGACACGATCTACTTGGCCTCCGGTCAGAACTTCGCCGATGCGCTCAGCGTCGCACCGCTCGCGGCGATGCAGGGGAGGCCGGTGGCCCTCGGCACGGCCGACCCATCGCAACTGAACCATGCGATCGACTACGTCGACGTCACCGGCACCGGGGCCGGGGCGTCGAAGCTCGTGGAGATCGGCGGAGACGCGTCGCTGCCGTACATCTGGTACTGGGCCCTGACCCAAGGCCAGGGTGCCCACTTCTTCACCGAGAAGATCGAGGGCGCCGACCGCTTCGAGGTGTCGCGCAACATCGCCTCGTACGGCTGGGGAGCCACCGGCGCGCCGACCGTCTTCATCGCGACCGGTCGGTCCTTCGCGGATGCGCTCTCGTCGGTGCCGGCGGCCGCGTCGCAGAAGGCCCCGGTCGTGCTCGTCGACGGCAGCTCCGGAACGATCGGCGACGCCACGCGGGCACTGCTCGCCCAACTGGGCACGCGCCGGGCCGTGATCGTCGGGGGGCCCGAAAGCGTGTCACCCGCGATCGAGGGGGAGTTGCGCGCCCTGCTGCCGGGAGCATCCGTCACCCGCTTCGGCGGCGCCGACCGCTACGCCGTCTCGCAGGCCATCAATGCCGCGTACTTCCCCCGCGCGAGCACGGCTTACCTGGCCTCAGGTCAGGCCTTCGCCGATGCCCTCCCCGGGGGCGTGCTCGCGGGCGCCCAAGGCGCTCCGCTCTACCTCGCCCAGGCCGACTGTGTGCCCGGAGGCGTTCTCGACAGCATGGCGGCGTCGCACGTCACGCAGGTGACGCTGCTCGGCGGCTCGGCCACGCTCACCTCCGCCGTTCAGGAGCTTCGGCGCTGCGGCTGACCGGCCACCCGCCTGCGCCTCGCCCGCTCAGGCGACGCGGCTGCCCGAAGCCAGGCGCCCCGACGGCGTGCGGGTGAACCGCCACGCCCCGAACAACGCGGCGGCCCCGAGCACGGCCTGGATCGCGAGCCCCACGAACCAGCTCGGCACCCCCGAGCGCATGGCCTCCTGCGGCGTCGGCCGGTCATCGGTGTAGCCGTTGCCGCTCGCGTGGCAGTAGTCGTCGAAGCGCTCGGTCTCGGGCGGGATCTGGGCCTGCCGCACACCGTAGGCGATCGTGCCGAAGAGGTCGTTGGGCTGACCGGTCGACGTGAAGTCGCCGTAGGAGGCGTCCGCCACCACGACGTAGGGGTTCGCGGCGAGCAGGCCCCAGTAGAGATCGAAGCGGGGCGCGGAGTAGGTGCTCGTCGAGAGCGTGGCACACCCGGCCAGCGGGCTGCCGTCGACCGAGTAGTTGGACTCGAGGGTGGTCTGCGTCACGGTCGTCTGGGTGACCGCGCCGCCGATGGCGAAGGCGATCAGGGTGCCGATGCTGAGCGCGGCGACCACGAGGTAGCTCACCACCACGGAGAACAGCGGCTTGCGGATGAGGCCGGAGAGCCCGACGCCGAGCGCCGCGAACACGCCGAGCTCGGCGGTGAGGATGGCGAGCGAGGAGGCCACCGTGGCGGCCGACACCGCGCCGATGCCGACGGCGATCGCCAGGAACGGCAGCGTCACCACGAGCAGGGCGAGCGAGGCCAGCCACGCGGCGAGCCACTTGCCGACGACGATCTGCCCCGTGGTGATGGCGGTGACCTGGATGGTCGCGAGGGTTCCGCCCTCGCGCTCGCCGTTGATGGCGTTGCCGCTGAGCGCCGGCGAGATGAGGCTCGACAGCAGCAGCACGAAGTAGACCACCGAGGAGAACAGCGCGCCGCCGCTCGTGCCCCAGCCGCCCGTGATCACCCAGACGCCGACGGTGACCACCGCGATGAGTCCGAAGAACACGCCGAGGATGACGTACCACGCCACCCCGCGCACGCGCTGCTTGAGTTCGAGGGCGACGATGAGTCCGACCCCGCGCAGGAACGCGCTCATGCCGCATCTCCGTTCGTCAGGTCGAGCAGCGTGCGCTCGAGCTCGCCGGTGGCCGGCGCGAACCAGGTGACCCGCGTTCCGGCCGCCACCAGCGCGCTCAGCACGGCCGCCGCATCCGCTTCGTCGGTCATGGTGACCGAGAAGCCCTGGCTGTCGGTGCTGATGCGCGCCCGGTCGACGCCGATGCCCTCCAGGGCCGGCCCGAGCTGCGCGCCTTCGAGCGCCTTGATGCGCCAGGAGCGCGCGGTGGCTCGGGCCCGTGCCACCGCCTCGGTCGAGGCCGTGACGCCGTGGTCGAGGTAGACGGCGTCGGTGGCGACCTCGTCGAGCTCGGCGAGCACGTGGCTCGAGAGCAGGATGGTGCGCCCCTGGGCGGCGAGCCCGAGCAGCAGCTCGCGCAGTTCGATTCGCGCCACGGGGTCGAGCCCGGATGCCGGTTCGTCCAGCAGCAGCACCGCCGGGTCGTTCGTGAGCGCGCGGGCGAGGCTCAGCTTCTGCTTCTGGCCGCGCGAGAGCACCCGCGTGGGCCGGTCGGCGAGCTCGACCAGGTCGACGAGCTCGATCAGCTGCTCGGCGCGGACAGCGGATGCGGCGCGGTCGTGGCCGTACATCCGGTGGGTCATCTGCAGGGCCGAGCGCACGGTGAGGTTGTTCCAGGAGCCGAGGGCGTCGGGCATCCAGCCGATCAGGGGGCGTACGCGATGCGGCTCGGTCACCGGGTCGATGCCGGCGATCCGGATGCTGCCCGCGTCGGGCCGCAGCAGGGTCGCGAGCATCAGCAGCAGCGTGGTCTTGCCCGAGCCGTTCGGGCCGATGAGCGCCGTGATCGAGCCGGGTCGCGCCTCGAAGCTCACCGAGCGCACGGCGTGCACCGAGCCGAAGGAGCGCCGCACGTCATCGACGACGATGCCGGTCGACGCCGGGCCACCGGATGCGCCCGGCACCGCGCTCGGAAACGGCTGGGAATACTGCGTCACGGGGCCTCCAGGGTGTCTCGCGGCGAATCTCGAGTCTAGGGCCGCTCGACAGCTGATGACCAGCCCGCCGCGCACCCGCGATCGCGCATCCGGCGTGATATAACGGCTGCGAGGCAACATCTGTCGATATCTTCGGCAACGGGTTCGCCGGTCTTCGGGGGTGGACGAACGTGTCATGGAAATTCGGTGCGGATGCAGCACGCGGGCGGGCGGGGCGCACCATCGCGCTCGCCGTCATCGCCTCGACGATGGCGGGCGCTCTGATCGGCACCACCGCGGCAGTGGCCGCACCGGTGCGGGCGGCCGCACCGGCCTCGATTCCGGCACTCGCGCCGGGCTCCCTGCCGATCGGGGTTCCCTGGCAGCAGCGTCTCGAAGCGAGATGGAATGCGGACCCGTCCGTGCCGTTGCCGTCGACGACCCGCCACATCACCGTCACCGTGCCTCGCGCACTCTTCGACTTCGACTCGCCGATCACGGCGCAGCTGAATGGTGCCCATAACTCAGCACTGACGGTCTCCTCGGTCGATCGGGTCGCCCGCACTGTGGACGTCGAGGTTCCCGACGGGTATTTCGGTTCACCCGTCGGCGGCCCGAGGCCCAATGGTTCCCCGGACTACTTCCTGGTCCTCCGCAGTTCCCGGCCGACGCCGGCCGGCGTCGTCTTGCCGCCGACGGAGCACGCGAGCTCGTACCTCTCGAGCGGGATCATCGGTATCGGTTTCTCCGTCGGTGGTCCGGGTGCCACGGACGTCTCCCGCGTCGTGGATTTCGCCGGCGCCGCAAATTACTCCTCGTCGGTGCGCTACTGGGTGGATTCCGGGCCGGACCTGCATGTCTTCGCCGGCGACACGGTGTCGCTCGCGGGCGGGCTGCCCCTCGAGGCTGGGGCGACGACCGCACTGTCGAGCGAGTGGGATGTCACCACGACGGTCCCCGCGGCCACCGTGGTCGACGCATCCGGTTTGAGCACCGCCGTGACGATTCCGTCGGAGCAGGCGCTGAGTCCGCTCCTGAACCACCGGATGTGGTTGACGACGAGTGGCTCCCTCGAGGGGACCTCGGTGCAGATCGGCACGCGGTTCGTGGTCGATCATCGTCCGAGCGCGGGCCCAGGAGTGACGACGCGCATCGCCGCCGCCGACCGCTATTGGGGCGCCATCGCCTTCAGTCGCGTGCTCTTTCCGGTGGCCGAGCATCCGGGGAAGGATGTGACGCTCGCGCTCGCCGCCGGAGACAAGTTCGCCGACGCACTCAGTGCGGCCGCGGCCACGGCTCAGGCGGGTGGGGATCTGCTGCTGCTACCGCACACCTCCTTCGTCGACCCGGCGGTCGTCGGCGTGGCGAGCGAGGCGCAACGGGTGCAGGTCGCCGAGGTCAGGCCGGTCGGCGGCCAGCAGTCCATCGACCCGGCCATGAGCTACGGCATCGCCGACCAGGGCGGCACGAACAGCATCTTCACTCTCGACGGGCCGGACCGCTACGCGGTCTCGCAACGTGTGGCGTGGGCGTACTTCCCGGAGGGCTCAGCCGCCACCGTCTTCGTCGCCACCGGCGAGAACTTCCCCGACGCGCTCGCCGCGGTGCCTGCCGCCGCCAGCCAGGGAGCGCCCGTTCTCCTGGTGCCGGGATCCCAGCAAGTCGTTGATCAGGCCACGATCGCGGCTATCAGACGGCTGGGCGCTAAGAAGATCGTGATCGTCGGCGGTCCGGTGTCTGTTTCGCCGGGCATCGAGGCGCAGCTCTCCTCCGTGGCGCCCTCGCTCGAGCGGATCGGTGGCGCCGACCGCTTCGCCGTGGCCACGGCCGTGAATACGCGCTTCTTCCCGACCGCCACGGAAGCCTTCGTAGCGACCGGCTCGAACTTCCCCGATGCGCTCACCGGCGGCGTGCTCGCGGCCTCCCGGCACGCGCCGCTGCTGCTGGTGCGGCCGGACTGCGTGCCGACCGCGGCCCATGCGGCCCTCGAGCACTGGGGAGTGGCGCGCACCACCCTGCTCGGCGGCCCGGCGAGCCTCGGCGCCGGCGTGATGGACCTCCGCGCCTGCAGCTGAGCGCCCTCGGTAGAATCGAGCAATGGCAACCCCCGTCTCCCCGCCGCGCGGCATGCGCGACTTCCTGCCCGCCGACAAGGCCAAGAGGGAGCGGGCGCTCGGCGTCATCCGCGCCACCTACGCCGCTCACGGGTTCGACGAGATCGAGACGCCGGTGGTCGAGGACTTCGCCCGCCTGCACGCCGGGCTCGGCGGCGACAACGAGAAGCTCGCCTTCAACGTGATGAAGCGCGGCCTCGACGCCGAGGCCCTGCAGCGCGCCGCCGCCGCCGACGACCCCGACGCGCTCGCCGACCTGGGCCTCCGCTTCGATCTGACGGTGCCGCTCGCGCGCTTCTATGCGACCCACCGCGCGAACCTGCCGCAGGTGTTCCGCAGCGTGCAGGTGGCCCCGGTCTGGCGCGCCGAGCGCCCGCAGAAGGGCCGCTACCGCCAGTTCGTGCAGTGCGACATCGACATCATCGGCGAGGCCGGCATCCTCGCCGAGATCGAGCTGCTCACCGCCACCCTCGCCACGCTCGACGCCCTGGGGCTCGAGGGCTGCAGCATCCGCATCAACGACCGCCGCCTGCTCATCGGCATGCTCGACGCCTTCGGCTTCGACGCGGCCGAGCACGCCGGCGTGCTCATCACCGTCGACAAGCTCGACAAGATCGGCACCGGGGGAGTGGTCGACGAGCTCCGCTCGAAGGGCGCCACCGCGTCGGCGGTCGACGCTCTCGCGGAGTACTTCGAGGCCAGCCCGCCCGCCGCGGCAGCGGGTGCGGCGGCCCCCGACGCCCTCGCGGTCGAGTCGACCCCGCTCACGGCGGAGTCGGTGGCCGCAGCGCTCCCCGCCGGTGTCGCTCCGGATGCCGTGGCCGGCCTCGCTGCGATCGGTGCCGCCCTGCGCGACGCCGACATCGAGGGCGCCCTCGTCTTCGACCCCTTCCTCGTGCGCGGCATGGGCTACTACACCGGCACCATCTTCGAGATCGAGCACCCCGACTTCACCTTCTCTCTCGGCGGCGGTGGCCGCTACGACGGCATGATCGGCCGCTTCCTCGGCGAAGACGTGCCCGCGTGCGGTTTCTCCATCGGCTTCGAGCGCATCATCGACCTCATCGCCGATCCGGCCGACGGGCAGACGGATGCCGTGGTGCTGGTGCACGACAAAGCCGCCGACCCGACGCGCCTGCTCGCGCTCAAACAGCAGCTGGTGGCAGAGGGCAAGCGGGTGCGCCTCGAGCGCCGCACCAAGAACCTCACGCCGCTGCTCGACCGGGCCGCGGCATCCGGGTTCACCGCCTTCGCGCTCGTGGGGCGCGAGACGGCAGCGGCGGAAGAGCTCGAATTCAAGCCCTTGGGCACGAATCCGCCGGCCTGACGCACGGATTTCGCGGAAAGTGACAATTGAATAGTTGAGCTATGTAAAATAGATTCCCGTGAATACCCTAGAAGCCACCACCACTGCCCCGTCTCCCGAACTCTCCGAGCTCCTCTCCGACCTCGTGTCGGTCACCCACCGCCTCACCCGCATCGCCGCTCAGGCGACCGGCGAGTCCACCTCTCCCGCCACCTGGCGCACCCTCAGCGTGCTCAGCTCCTTCGGCCCGATGCGCCTCGGCGAGCTCGCCAAGCAGAGCCGGGTGTCGCAGCCCACGATGACCAAGATCGTCGCCAACCTCAACGAGGTCGAGTGGATCCGCCGCATCGCCGACGTCGACGACGCCCGCGCCTGGCAGATCGCCCTCGCCCCCAAGGGCATCCGTGCCCTCCAGGACTGGCGCGACCGCCTCGGCTCGGTGCTCGCCCCGATGTTCAGCGACCTCGACGGCGCCGAGCTCGACGTGATCAGCCGCGCGGTCGACCTCCTGCACGAGGCCACCGACCTGCGCGACGACCGGATCGTGCGGGCGGCCTAGGATGACGGCCACCGCAAAGCCCACCACCGCCGGCGTCGCCGCGGCGCCGAAGAAGCAGAACTCGATCCTGCACCAGCCCAAGGCCGTCTGGGCCGTCGCTTTCGCCTGCGTGATCGCCTTCATGGGCATCGGCCTCGTCGATCCCATCCTCCCCGCCATCGCCGAGAGCCTGCACGCCACCCAGACCCAGACGAGCCTGCTCTTCACGAGCTACCTGCTCATCACCGGCTTCGCGATGCTCTTCACGAGCTGGATCTCCACCCGCATCGGCGCCCGCAAGACGCTGCTGATCGGCCTCGCGCTGATCGTCGTCTTCGCCCTGCTGGCGGGGCTCTCCGGCAGCGTCGAGGCCGTCATCGGCTTCCGCGCCGGCTGGGGTCTCGGCAACGCGCTCTTCATCTCCACCGCGCTCGCCACCATCGTGGGCGCGGCGAGCGGAGGAGCGAGCTCGGCCATCATCCTGTACGAGGCGGCCCTCGGTCTCGGCATCGCGATCGGCCCGCTGCTCGGCGGCCTGCTCGGTTCCATCAGCTGGCGCGGCCCGTTCTTCGGCACCTCGGTGCTCATGGCCGTCGGCTTCATCGCCATCTTCGCCTTGATGAAGAAGGATTCGCAGCGCCCGACGCCGACTCCGCTCTCGGCCCCCTTCAAAGCGCTGACGAGGCCCGCCCTCGCGGTTCTGGCCGTGGCGGCCCTGTTCTACAACATCGCCTTCTTCATCCTCCTCGCCTACACGCCGTTCCCGCTCGGCCTCTCGGCCATCGGCCTCGGGCTCACCTTCTTCGGCTGGGGGCTCGCGGTGGCGATCACCTCGGTCTGGGTGGCCCCGGCGCTCACCCGGCGCATCCCGCGCACGCGCGTGCTGTGGGCGGTGCTGCTGCTGCTCGCCGCCGACCTCGTGCTGGCCGGCGTGTTCATCGGGACGACGGCCGGCCTCATCGCCTGCGTGGTCGCGGGCGGCGCGCTGCTCGGCGTGATGAACACCGTGCTCACCGAGTCGGTCATGGCGGCGACCGACCTGCCGCGCCCGGTGGCGTCGTCGGCCTACTCGGCCGTGCGGTTCATCGGAGGCGCCGTGGCTCCGCCGCTGGCGTCGCTCATTGCGGTGTGGTTCACCGCCGCGACGCCGTTCTACTTCGCCGCCGGATCGGCCGTCGTCGCCTCCCTCATCGTCATCCTCGGCCACCGCGCCATCGCGCACGTCGACCACGAAGAGGAAGACGAGCTCGAAAAGGCCGAGGCGATCACCGCGGGGGAGTAGAGCCCGGGGGCTCGCTTCCTGCACGACGAGAAAGTTTGCGCATCCTGCAGTAATTAGTTGATCTGCGTCAACAAGAGGTCTATTGTTGATGCAGATCAACTTTCTTACTCCCAGGAGAACCGTGTCCCTCACAACCTCTGATGCCACCGCCGCAGCGGTGGCCGCACCCGGCAAGTCGCGGCGAGACGTGCTCGTGCCGCTGTCGGGCCTCCTGCTCGGCATGTTCGTGGCGATGCTCGCGAGCACCGTCGTGTCGAGCTCCCTGCCGAAGATCATCGGCGACCTCGGCGGCACCCAGGCCGGCTACACCTGGGTCGTCACCGCGACCCTGCTGGCCACCACGGTGTCCACGCCCATCTGGGGCAAGCTCGCCGACCTCACGAACCGCAAGCTGCTCATCCAGCTCTCCCTCGTGATCTTCGTGGTGGGCTCGGCCCTCGCGGGCCTCGCCGCCAACACCGAGATGCTCATCTTCTTCCGCGTGCTCCAGGGCCTCGGCGCGGGCGGCCTCACGGCCCTCGTGCAGGTCGTGATGGCCGACATCATCCCGCCGCGCGAACGCGGTCGCTACATGGGCCTGCTCGGCGCGGTGATGGCCGTCGCCACGGTCGGCGGCCCGCTGCTCGGCGGCGTCATCACAGACTCCGCCGGATGGCGCTGGAACTTCTACATCGCCGTGCCCTTCGCGGTGATCGCGATCATCGTGCTGCAGCGCACCCTGCACATCCCGACGCACAAGCGGAAGGTGCAGATCGACTACCTCGGCGCCGCGCTCATCGCCGCCGGCGTCTCGCTGCTGCTGATCTGGGTGACCCTCGCGGGCAACCAGTTCGAGTGGGGCTCGGCCATCTCCATCGTGATGGTGGTGGGTGCCGTCGTGCTGCTCGGCCTCGCGGTGCTCACCGAGCTCAAGGTGAAGGAGCCCATCATCCCGATGACGCTCTTCAAGAACCGCACCTTCTGGCTCGCCGTCATCGCCTCGATCTCCGTGGGTGTGGCGATGTTCGGCACGAGCGTGTTCCTCAGCCAGTACATGCAGCTGGCCCGGGGCAAGACCCCCACCGAGTCGGGTCTGTACACGATCCCGATGATCGCGGGCGTGCTGGTCTCCTCGATCGTGATCGGCCAGGTCATCAGCCGCACCGGCAAGTGGAAGCGCTACATGGTGATCGGTTCGGTGCTGCTCACCATCGGGCTCGCCCTGATGAGCACCATCCGCTACGACACGAGCTTCGGCCTGGTGTTCCTCTTCATGTTCGTGATGGGCGCCGGCGTCGGCATGGTGATGCAGAACCTCGTTCTCATCGTGCAGAACGCGGTCGACCCGCGGCAGATCGGCACGGCCAGCGCCTCGGTGGCGTTCTTCCGGAGCCTCGGCGGCACCATCGGCGTGAGCGTGATGGGCGCCGTCCTCGGCAGCCGCATCACGACGCTGATCACCGACGGACTGGTGAAGCTGGGCGTCGATCCGAGCTCCGTGGGATCGCTGGACGGCGGCGGCATCCCGAACCTCAGCACGCTGCCCGACCCGATGCGCATCCTGGTGGAGTCGGCCTACGGCGAGGCCGTGGGCGACGTCTTCCTCCTCGGCGTGCCGCTCGCCGTCATCTCGATCATCGCCATCGCCCTTCTGCCGAACCGCACGCTCGGCACAAAGACCTCGGTGGAGCAGATCGCCGAGAGCGAGGCCGCCACGCTCGTGGCCGTCGCCGGCGCCGAAGTGGCCGGCGACACCGTGAGCGAGGAGCTCGAAGACCAGGAGGCCCTCCTGGCCCGGGGCGATCGGCAGACCCAGGCCGAGAAGTTACGCTGAGTGCTGTGAAATCCGAGCCGAGCCGAGCCGACTCCGCCCTCGCGATCGAGGGGGAGATGGCTCGGCTCGTGCGCTCGGTGCGCGTGATGATCCACGGCAACGCGCTGCGCTTCTCGCCCGAGGTGCAGCCCTCCGGCTATGCCGTGCTCCGGTACGTGATCGTGCACGGACCCACGCCGCCGGGCGCCGTGATCAACGGCCTCGGCATGGACAAGAGCGCGGTGAGCCGGCAGCTCCGCATCCTCAAGGACCTCGGGTTCGTCACGAGCGTCCCCGACCCCGACGACCGGCGCGCGAGCCTCTACGCCCCGACCGACGAGACCCTCGAGCGGATGGAGCGGCTGCGCCTCGAGACCAAGGCCGACTACTCCGGCATGCTCGACGACTGGTCCGACGACGACCTCGAGACCTTCGTGCGCCTGCTGGGTCTCTTCAACGACAGGATCGAGCGACGATGACGACGCTGAACACCCACGAGCCCGTCCCGGGCACCACCGCGTTGCCGCTGCGGGAACGCAAGAAGGTCGAGACCCGGGCGGCCATCCATGAAGCCGCCCTGCGCCTCGTGGCCGAGAACGGCGTCGAGCACGCCTCGGTCGACGCCATCTGCTCCGAGGCCGGCGTCTCCACGCGCACCTTCTTCAACTACTTCCCTTCGAAGGTCTCCGCCGTCGTCGGCCTGCCCTCCTTCGAGATCACGGATGCGCAGCGCGAGGCCTTCCTGGCGCGCCCGGGCGAGCGCTGGCTGGTGCGCGACCTCTGCACCCTCGTCGGCGGCATCATGGATGCCACGGCCCGCGACGGCGTCGACCGCGAGGCCATCCGTCACCTGCTGAGCAAGCGGCGGGAGATCGCCCCCGACGTCATCAAGTTCGCGGCCGCCCTGCGGGAGGACATCGTGGAGCTCGCCGAGCAGCGCACCACGCCCGAGCGCGCTCAGCTCTCGGTGACCCTCGTGATGGCGGCCGTCGACAGCGCCCTGCACCGGCCGCTCGACGCCGCCTACGACCAAGAGTTCACCGAGTGGCTGTTCGACGCCGTCATGACCATGCAGGCCATCGCGCGCGAATCGTTAGACTAGCCAGCGGTGGGCGCAGGTAGGCGTCCCCGCCTTGCCTGATACAGAGGAGAAACCACCCGTGGCACTCATCGAAGCCGTTGGCGCTCGTGAAATCCTAGACTCCCGAGGGAACCCGACCGTCGAGGTCGAGGTTCTGCTCGACGACGGCGTCGTCTCGCGGGCCGCCGTTCCCTCCGGCGCCTCCACCGGCGCGTTCGAGGCCTACGAGCTCCGCGACGGCGACAAGAAGCGCTACCTGGGCAAGGGAGTCGAGAAGGCGGTCGACGCCGTCATCGACGAGATCGGCCCCGCGATCGAGGGCTTCGACGCCACCGACCAGCGTCTCGTCGACGCCGCGATGATCGCCCTCGACGGCACCGAGAACAAGAAGCGCCTCGGCGCCAACGCCATCCTCGGCGTCTCGCTCGCCGTGGCCCGCGCCGCCGCCGACTCCTCCGACCTGCCGCTGTTCCGCTACGTCGGCGGCCCGAACGCCCACACCCTTCCGGTGCCGCTGATGAACATCGTCAACGGCGGCGCGCACGCCGACACCGGCGTCGACATCCAGGAGTTCATGGCCGTGCCGCTCGGCGCGGAGACCTTCTCCGAGGCACTCCGCTGGGGCGTCGAGACCTACCACTCGCTGAAGGCGCTGCTGAAGTCGAAGGGCCTCTCCACCGGCCTCGGCGACGAGGGCGGCTTCGCCCCCGAGCTCCCGAGCAACCGTGAAGCGCTCGACCTCATCCTCGAGGCCATCACGCAGGCCGGCTTCACCCCGGGCAAGGACATCGGCCTCGCCCTCGACGTGGCCGCGAGCGAGTTCTACACCGACGGCGCCTACACCTTCGAGGGCCAGAAGCGCTCGGCCGAGGAGATGTCGGCCTACTACGCCGAGCTCGTGGCCAGCTACCCGCTGGTCTCGATCGAAGACCCGCTGAACGAAGACGACTGGGACGGCTGGGCGCACCTCACCTCCGAGATCGGTTCGAAGGTCCAGCTCGTGGGCGACGACCTGTTCGTCACCAACCCCACGCGCCTGGCCACCGGCATCGCCAAGGGCACCGGCAACTCGATCCTGGTGAAGGTCAACCAGATCGGCACGCTCACCGAGACCCTCGACGCCGTGGCCCTCGCCCAGCGCTCCGGCATGACCGCCATCCTCTCCCACCGCTCCGGTGAGACCGAGGACACCACGATCGCCGACCTCGCCGTGGCGACGGATGCGGGTCAGATCAAGACCGGTGCGCCTGCCCGCAGCGAGCGCGTGGCTAAGTACAATCAGTTGCTGAGGATCGAAGAGGAGCTCGCCGAGGCGGCGGTCTACGCCGGCCGAGGCGCGTTCCCCCGTTTCACGGCCTAGCGGCTCCCCGCCGCCCGGCCTGCCCTGACACCAGGGCGACAGACCAGAGGTAGGCAGCATGCGGCAGCGCACACCGGCATCGCGCCCCACACGGGTGCCGGTTGCGCTGCCGCCGTCGTCTGCGGGCCAGGCGGCGCCGGCGAACTGGCTGCGGAGCATCCGGTTCTCGGGCTTCACGGTCCTCATGTTCGTGGTGATCGTGATGTTCGTGGTGATCGTGGCGCCGGGGCTCCGGGTGTACATCGAGCAACGGCAGCAGCTCGCGCAGCTGCACGCGGCGGTAGACTCGCAGACCGCCGCGAACAACGATCTCACCACCCAGATCGCTCGGTGGAACGACCCGGCCTACATCAAGGCCGAGGCGCGCGACCGGCTCTACTACGTGATGCCGGGGGAGACGAGCTTCCTCATCATCGACGATGTTCCCGCTTCCGACTCGGGCACGCCCGCGCCGGTGAGCGGCACCATCACCACCACGAACGTCGACTGGCTCTCCTCGCTCTTCGCCTCGGGGGTGACGGCCGGCCTCTCCACCCAGACCCCCGACCAGCTGCAGACGAACGGAGTGGTGCTGCCATGACGACGCCCCCGTTCGAACCGGCCACCGAGCGCGACCTCGCCGTCGCCTCCGCCCAGCTCGGCCGCCCCGTGCGCAACGTGCTCGGCATCGCCGCGCGCTGCGTGTGCGGCAACCCCACCGTGGTGGCCACCGCGCCGCGCCTCGCCGACGGCACGCCGTTCCCCACCCTCTACTACCTCTCGCACCCCGCTGCCACGGCGGCGATGAGCGACCTCGAGGCCGAGCACGTGATGGTTGAGCTGCAGGATGCGCTCGCCGACGAAGAGTTCCAGGCCGCCTATACCGCAGCCCACGTGGCTTACCTAGCCGACCGCGCGCACTACGGCGAGGTGCCCGAGATCGCCGGCATCTCGGCGGGCGGGATGCCCGCGCGCGTCAAGTGCCTGCACGCGCTCGCCGCGCACTCGCTGGCCGCCGGCCCCGGGGTGAACCCCATCGGCGATCTCGCGCTCGAGCGCGGCGACTGGTCGCCGCTCGTCTGCGAGTGCGTCGACTACGCGATCGACGTGTGATGTCCGGGCGCCGGTCCGCGCATCCGTCGGCTCCCCGGCGCCGCCGCGCATCCCGGGTCGCCGTCGTCGTCGTGCTCGTGACGGCGGTCGCGACCATCGGCGCCCTCTGGCCGTTCGACACCGTCGGGCCGCTCGGGGCGGTGCCCGCTGCCCGGGCCGACTCGATCCGCGACATGGAGTACTGGCTGGGCGACTACGGCTACACCTCGGCCTGGGCCGAGACGCGGGGGGCCGGGGCGACGGTCGCGGTGATCGACACCGGGGTCGACGGCAGCGTGGCCGAGCTGAAGGGCGCCGTGGTCGACGGAACGGATGTCTCGGGCATCGGCTCCTCCGACGGCCAGACCCCGGTCGGTGACGTTCCCGACCACGGCACCATGGTGGCCTCTCTCATCGCGGGACGCGGCTCGGGCGTCGGCAGCGGCGTGCTGGGAGTGGCTCCCGAGGCCTCACTGCTGTCGATCTCCGTGGCCCTCAGCACCGGCTCGGTCGACTCCGACCAGCAGATCGCGCGAGCCGTGCGCTGGGCCGTCGATCACGGCGCCGACGTCATCAACATGTCGCTCACGCGCAACAGCCTCGACTGGCCGGCGAGCTGGGACGACGCCTTCTCCTACGCCTTCGCCCACGACGTCGTGGTTGTGGCGGCCGCGGGCAACCGGGGGAGCGGCACCACCGAGGTCGGCGCGCCGGCGACCATCCCGGGGGTCGTGGCGGTCGGCGGGGTGAATCAGCAGGGCGAGGCGAGCGCCGATGATTCGTCACAGGGGATCTCGATCGCCGTGGCCGCACCGAGCGAGCAGCTCGTGGGCGTGGTGCCGGGCGGCGGTTACGTGCTCTGGAGCGGCACCTCGGGGGCCACGCCCCTCGTGAGCGGGCTGGCCGCGCTCGTGCGCTCCGCGCATCCGGAGCTCAGTGCGAACGACGTCATCCAGCGCATCATCGCCACGGCCACCCCCAAGGGTTCGCCGGTGCCCGGTCCGCTCTACGGCTACGGACTCGTGGATGCCGCGGCTGCGGTCTCGGCCGATGTCCCGCCGGTCTCCGCGAACCCGCTGGGCGACCTCAGCGCCTGGATCGCGACCTACCGGCCCGGCTCCAGCACGACCTCGATCGACACCCTCGTCGTCCCGCCGCCCGCTGCCTCGCCGACGCCCACTCCGGCCGCTTCGGCCGAACGACCCGAGGTGTACAATCTGATTCAATGGGCGGTGCCGCTGGGGCTCCTGCTCGGGTTCCTCATCCTCATGGCGACATCGGCCATCGGAGCGGTCTCGCATTTCAGAGGGCTGCTTCGCAAGTAGTAGCCTGTACCCAGGCCCCTGTACTGAGGAGATCGTTTCACTGTGCCCAAGATCCTGATTGTCGGCGGCGGCTACGCCGGTTTCTACACTGCATGGAAGCTGGAGAAGTGGCTTCGCTCCGGTGAGGCCGAGGTCACGGTGGTCGACCCGCTGCCGTACATGACCTACCAGCCGTTCCTGCCCGAGGTCGCGGCGGGGTCGATCGAGCCTCGTCACGCCGTCGTCGGCATCCGTCGCCACCTCAAGAAGACCCGCGTCATCGCGGGCAAGGTGACCTCGGTGAGCCACGACTCGAAGACCGCCACCATCACCCCCGTGGCCGGTGAGCCGTGGGAGGAGACGTACGACCAGATCGTCATCACCGCCGGCGCCGTGTCGCGCACCTTCCCGATCCCCGGCGTGGCCGACGAGGCCATCGGGCTCAAGACGATCGAGGAGGCGACCGCCATCCGCGACCGCATCCTCACCAACTTCGACAAGGCCGCGCAGCTCCCGGCCGGCCCGGAGCGCGACCGCCTGCTGACGGTCGTCGTGGTCGGCGGCGGGTTCGCGGGCATCGAGGTGTTCGCCGAGCTGCGCTCCTTCGTGACCGCGCTGCTCGACAGCTACCCCGAGATCGGCTTCGAGGACACCCACTTCCACCTCATCGAGGCGATGGGTCGCATCATGCCCGAGGTGAGCCTGCCCACCTCGCTCTGGGTCATCAAGAACCTCGCCGAGCGCGGCGCCCAGGTGCACCTCGACACCCAGCTCAAGTCCGCCGTCGGCGGCGTCATCGAGCTGTCGACCGGTGAGAGCTTCGAGAGCGACCTCATCATCTGGACGGCGGGCGTCATGGCCACGCCCGACATCAAGCACTACGGTTTGCCGATCGAGGAGCGCGGGCGCCTGCGCGTGCGCGCCGACCTGCGGGTCGAGGGCGACGACGGCATCGTCGAGGGCGCCTGGGGCGCCGGCGACGTGTCGGCCGTGCCCGACCTCACGGGTGGCGGCGTCGGCGGCTTCTGCGTGCCGAACGCCCAGCACGCCGTGCGCCAGGGCAAGCTGCTCGCGAAGAACATCGTCGCCACGCTGCGCGGCGAGGGCGTTCGCGACTACTTCCACAAGAACATGGGTGCGGTCGCCGGTCTCGGCCTCGGCATCGGCGTGTTCCAGTCCGGCAAGATCGCGCTCAAGGGACTCCCGGCCTGGTTCGCGCACCGCGGCTACCACGGTCTCGCGATGCCCTCGTGGGAGCGCAAGTTCCGCGTGATCTGGGGCTGGGTCAACAACTTCTTCCTCGGTCGCGACAACGTCTCGCTCGAGGCGCGCGTCGAGCCGCGCGCAGCGTTCGAGAAGTGGGCGGCGCGTCCGCGTCCGGCTGCTCCGGCGGCCGCTGCTCCGGCCGCACCGGCCGCACCCGCCCCGGCGCCGGCCGAGAAGGAGGCGCCCGTGCTCGTCGGCGCCCCGGCATCCGCTCCGGCCGCCGAGGCCGTCGCTGCCGCCGACGCCGAGGCCGCGCCGGCCAAGGCGCCGCGCACCACCAAAGCCCGCGCCCCGAAGGCTGCACCCACCGCGGAGTAGTCTCCGGGCGTCCACGCCCCCGTCATCGCGCGCCGCGCATCCGGTCGATTTCCCCTCCGGATGCGCGGCGCCGCTGTCTCCGGCCGTGCCGGCGTTACGATGGGGGACGCCCTGCACCGGGGTCTCCGGAGCTCCGGCCCGGTGCGACGGGCGCACCCGGGCCCCCATAGCCCAATCGGCAGAGGCAGGCGACTTAAAATCGTCCCAGTCTGGGTTCGAGTCCCAGTGGGGGTACCAATTGCTCGGTGCGCAGTCCGCCGACGTCTACCCGCCGAGGTACCGGCGGAGGATGATCTCCTGGGTCTTGAAATGGTGCCGCACCCGCACCATGGTGTAACCGGCGTCGCGTAGCCGCTCCGCCGTGCCCTTCGTGAGGCGCTCGTCGGCGGTGGGCGTCGTCCAGCCGCCGGCTCCGGCGTAGACCCCGACGATCTTGGGGCGTGCGCTGGCGGAGTGGAACTTGTGCTTGCCGTAGTCGGTGACACTGTCTGGCATCTGGCCTCCACGATGGCGGCCGAGCCGGAGAGCACAGTGATCTGTCATCACTCCGGCCCGGCGTTGGGTGGCCGACGCGGGGCGGGGAACGACGCGCGTGCGGCACGCCCCACAGTAGGTGCGGGAGTGCCGATCACCTAGGTTTCTGAACGAATTGCGGGCGTGCATCCAGCGTTCCTGTGCCGAGCCGTCGGACGGCTCGTGAACTCACTCGGCGAGTGAGTCCACGCACGCCGCGAGGCCCCGGGCGAGGGCCGCGCTGTCGCCGGGGGTCAGGGCGGAGAGCATCCGCTGCTCCACGGCGTCGACGAGCGCCTGGGCGGCGTCGAGGGCGGCATCGCCGGCGGGCGTCAGAACGGCGGGCAGGGCGCGGCCGCTGTCGGCCTGGGCCGGCCGGGTGACGAGTTCTCGGTCGATCAGCTGCTGCAGCATCACGTTCATCGACTGTCGCGTCACGAAGGTGCGCCGCGCGAGAGCCGCGGCCGAGATGCCGGGTTCGAGGCGAAGCCGGTAGAGGCAGGAGTAGTGGGACACCGTCAGGTCGAGAGGCTTCAGCGCCTCGTCCATGCGCAGGTGCAGCAGCGACTGCGCGTGCTTCAGCAGGTAGCCGAGCTGCGGTGAGGAGTTGCTCATGTCAGTATCCTCACATACAATCGAATGTAAGGAAACTGACATAAAGGAGAACCATCGTGAGTGTGACCGGCCCCGACTTCATCGCCCTGCAGGTGCGCGACCTCGAGAAGGCGGCGGGCTTCTACGAGGAGGTCGTCGGGCTCACCCGGGCACCCTTCTCGCCGCCGCACGCCGTCGTCTTCGACACCCAGCCGACCTTCGCCGTGCGCGAGCCCGCTCCGGGTGTCGATCTGGATGCCGGCCCCGCGGGTCTCGGCATCGCGCTCTGGCTGCACGACCCGGATGCCGTGGCGCTGCACGCCACGGTCGCCGCGGCGGGGGCCGTGATCGTCCAGCCACCCTTCGAGGGTCCGTTCGGCACCACCTTCGTCTTCCAGGACCTCGACGGCTACCTCGTGACCGTGCACGACCGCGCCACACGCGGCTGACGCCGCGGCGGGCTTCTCCGAAGCTGCTCGAACACGCGACGCCCGAAGTGACCCACCCGACAAGGTTTGCGCCGGGGTGGTGCTCTTCGGCCTCCGGCGACGTACCGTTGATCCGACGGAGGAGGCCGATGTCGCATCCACACCTGACGACGGTGGCCGTGCTCGACGCGGATGCCCGTGAGCTGCGCGCGAAGACCGCCGCCCTCGTGCGCAGCCCCGGCGTCGACATCCGCATCTCCGCCGGCTCGCTCGGAGAGCTGCTGACCGATCCGGCGTTCCCCACCGAGGTCGTCATCCTGCAGCAGCGTGCGGGGGAGCGGGTCTCGGTGAACTACAAGATCCGCGTGTGCCGGCTGGCCGACGCGCGCGTGATCGTGATCGCCGGCACCGACGCGGAGGGGGCGGTGTCCGCCGACGCCCGCGTGCTGAGCAGCTCCGTCGTGGACTTCGCCGACGCGCTTGCCCTGGTCACGGATCCTCACCCCGAGTGACCCGCTCGCCACGGCCTGGCGCCCGGTTCTGCGGCAGCCGGCGGCCCGTCAGTCGATCGCGAGCGCCCGCACGGGCGAGACCCGCACGGCCGAGCGGGCGGGCACGGCCGACGACACCACGGCCAGCAGCACTGCGCCGGCGGCGATGGCGCCGATGATCCAGAGCGGCACGGTGGGCGGGAAGAGGCCGCCGATGTGGTGGTCGCTCCCGATGGCCGCGAGCGCACCGGCCCAACCGTAGACAATGCCGAACACGAGCCCGGTGACCCCGCCCACGACGGTCAGCTGGATGCTCTCGGCGAGCACCATGCGCCGCACCTGCGCTTTCGTGAAGCCGAGCGCCCGCAGCAGCCCGATCTCGCGCCGGCGCTGGAGCACGCTGAGCGAGAGGGAGTTCACGAGGCCGATGGCCGCGATCACGAGCGAGAAGCCGATGAGCACGGCGAGGATGCCGGTGGTCAGCTGCAGGAAGGCGGCGTCGGAGGCCGCCTCGGCCGGGTCGGCCGCCGCGGCGACCGGACCGGTCTGCGCGAGGAAGGACTGCCCCGCCACCGAGAACATGGTGATGAGGGTGACGCCGATCACGAGCCCGACCGTGGAGCGCGACGAACGCGCCGGGTACCGCAGGGCGTTCGCGCTCGCGAGCACACTGGGCGTCGAGGAGCCGGTGAGGCGCCCGGCCGCCCGCAGCAGCACGGGGATGACGGACGAGGAACCGAGCACGAAGCCCACGAAGCTGAGGGCCCCGCCGGGGGCGGCGAGGAGGAGGCCGAGCGGCGACTTCAGGCCGATCACGACTCCCGCGACGAGCAGCACGACGCCGCCGACGGTGGCCACGACCACGAGGGTGCGCAGGCGCCGGGGCATCTCCGAGGCGCTCACCGGCGCCGGTTCCTGCATCTGGCCGGTGGCTTCGATCGGCGATACCGCGAGCACGCGGCGTGAGCCGTACCACGCCGCTCCCGTGGTGCTGACGACGCCCACGACGACCGGGGCCGCCAGCAACGGCGAGAACAGCTCGATCGGGGTGTCCACGAAGGTTCCGGATGCGACGAGCGCCGCGTACGTCACCGCCGTCACGACGAGCCCGAGCCCGAGCCCGGCCACCGAGCCCACGAGGCCCACGGCGGCCCCCTCGATCGCGATCGCGCCGCGCAGCGTGCGGGCGGAAGCGCCGAGCAGGCGCATCAGGGCGATGTGGCGTGCCCGCCCCGCCATGATGATGCCGAAGGTGTTGGCGGTCACGATGCACGCCACGAACACCGCCACGAAGAAGAACAGCGCGTCGAGCACGTCGAGCAGCAGCCGCACGAAGCCGTGCTGCATGAAGCCGGCGGTGAGGGTCTGCAGGCGCAGCACCATGTCCATCTCGATCATCATCGTCGCGAACACCGAGGTGATGATCGCCACGAGCAGGCTCGAGGTGTGCTGGCGACCGCGGTGACGCAGCTCCCGCAGGGCGAGCGCGATCACGACCGCACCTCGAGGTCGAGGATGATGTCGGAGAGCGTCTTCGGGTCGCTCGCCGGCACGTCGCGGGCGAGGGTCCCGTCGGCGATGAAGATCACCCGATCGGCGTGCGACGCGGCCACCGGGTCGTGCGTGACGAGGATGACGGTCTGCTGGTACTCGCGGGTCAGGTCGCGGAGCAGGGTGAGCACCTCACGGCTCGATCGGGAGTCGAGATTCCCGGTGGGCTCGTCGGCGAAGATCAGCTGCGGCCTCATGGCGAGGGCACGGGCGATCGCCACGCGCTGCTGCTGGCCGCCGGAGAGCTCGTGCGGGCGGCGCTGCTCGAGTGCGCCCAGGCCGAGGCGGGCGAGCAGCTCGTGGATCCAGGCGGACTCGGTGTCGGTGAGCTTGCGTCCGTCGAGCTCGAACGGCAGCGTCACGTTGCCGAACACCGAGAGGGTGGGCACGAGGTTGAAGGCCTGGAAGACGAAGCCGAGGCTGCGGCGGCGCAGCAGGGTGAGGGCGTCGTCGTCGAGGTGGGTGATGTCGACGTCGCCGATCAGCACGGTGCCGGTGCTGGCCGAGTCGAGGCCGGCGAACACGTGCATGAGGGTCGATTTGCCCGATCCGCTCGGCCCCATGATGGCGGTGAGGCTGCCCGCCCGGATGTCCAGATCGACGTCGTGCAGGGCCACGGTGGCCGAATCGCCGGCGCCGTAGGTCTTGCCCACCCCTCGGGCTCGGGCGGCGATGGTGCGGATGGCGGTGTCGCTCATGGGGTCTCCCTCGATGTCGGTGCTTCGACACTAGGGAGCGGGAGCGGTTCGCCGAATCGCCCGGACGGGCGAACTCCGGCGTACATCGCTCGGATGACAGCAGGGGCCGCGGCGCGCATCCGGCCCCCGCCCGGGATCAGGAGACGAGCCGGTTCTGGTAGGCGAAGATCACGAGCTGCACGCGATCGCGCAGCTCGAGCTTGCCGAGGATGCGGCTGACGTGCGTCTTCACGGTCGCTTCGCTCACGACGAGCCGGCCTGCGATCTCGGCGTTGCTGAGCCCCTGGGCGAGCAGGGCGAAGAGGTCGCGTTCCCTCGGGGTGAGCGGTTCGAGCGGGTCGTCTCCTTCGCCGGCCGTGCGCTCGCGCGGCTCGGCGAAGCGGCGCACGAGACCCGCGGTGGCGCGCGGCGCGATCACGGCGCTGCCGGAGTGCACGGTGCGGATGGCCGCGAGCAGGAACTCGGGCTCGGCCGACTTCAGCAGGAATCCGCTCGCGCCGGCCTCGATGGCCTGGAAGGTCTTGTCGTCGAGGTCGAAGGTCGTGAGCACGAGGAAGCGGGTCGTGGCGCCGCCGCGCTGCACGATCTGCCGGATGGCGTCGATGCCGCCCAGCCGGGGCATCTCGAGGTCCATGAGCACCACGTCCACGGGTTCACGAGCGGTGAGCTCGACGGCCTCGAGCCCGTCGGAGGCCTCCCAGGCCACGGTGAGGTCGGGCTGCGAGCCCACCACCATGGCGATGCCCGCGCGGAACAGCGGCTGGTCGTCGGTGAGCCCGACGCGGATCGCCTCGGCGCTCATCGGGTGCCGTCCGGCGCGCGGTAGGGCAGTCGGGCCGAGACCGTGAAGCCGGGGTCGGCGCCCGGTCTCGGGCCGGTGTCGACCGAGCCGTCGAGCAGGCGCATCCGCTCGCTCATGCCGATGAGGCCCTGACCGGCCGAGGCCGTGGTCGCCGCCGCGGTCAGGGACGAATGCCGGACCGAGGTGTTCCTGGCCCCTTCAGCGGGAGCCGCGGCCAGCGGCGCGACGCGACGCGTGGACTCGGTGGTGACCACCCCGAAACGCACCTCGTCGGCGCCCCACTCGATCCACACCTCGGCCCGGGTTCCCGGGCCTCCGTGCTTGATCGCGTTGGTGAGCGACTCCTGCAGCACGCGGTACATCGCGAGCTCGTGCGCCCCGGAGAGCGCGACCGGCTCTCCGGTCACGGCCAGCGACACCGCGAGCCCGGCATCCCCGACGCTCGCGAGCAACTGCTCGAGGTCGGCGCTCGTGACCGCCGGACGGCGGGCATCGCTCGGTTCGCGGAGCACGCTGAGCAGCTCGTGAACGTCGTCGAGGGCGGCTCGCGCGGCGCGGTTGATGGTCTCGAGTGCCGTGCTCTCCGCGTGCGGGTCGTTCGCCTTCGCGTAGCGAGCGCCGTCGGACTGCGCGATGACCACGGCCAGCGCGTGCCCGATGAGGTCGTGCATCTCGCGGCTGAGCAGGGCCCGCTCCTTCTCCTGGATGAGCGCGGCTTCGGCGAGGATGCGCTCGCGGTCGCGCTCCTGCCGCTGCCGGGCGGCGGCCTGACGGTTGCGCACGAGCACACCCAGGGCCCAGAACAGGATGAGCGCCGCCGCCACCACGCCACTCACGATCGCGAAGGGCACCCCCCGCGCGGAGGGGTCGGTCACGAGGAAGGCGGCGTCGCTCGAGGTGGGCGCGAACAGCACGAGCCGCGCGCCGGCGATCGCGCCGCCGACGATGCCCGACACCACGCCCGCCACACGCACGGGCCGGCTGCGGGCGAGCCCGGTGGCGAACACGGCGACGAGGATCAGCAGGTCGCCCACCAGCAGGCCGCCGAAGGTGAGTACCTGCACGAGGGCGCCCAGCCAGGCGATCGCGAGTCCGAGGCCTGGCAGCCGTCGCCAGAACACCACCGAGACGGCCAAGACCACCGTGATGAGGGCGCCGCGCGCGCCGTCGCGCAGAAGGTCGGCGAGCCCGAAGAGGATCAGCGCGATACCGCCGATCGCGAGGTCGGCGATCCGCGGATGCTGTTCGAACCAGGCCCACACGAGCGTCACTCTACCGGCGCAGGCCGCCGTGATCCCGGGCCCGGATCATCCGGCCGAGCACCACGGCGACGCCGACGGAGCTCGCGAGCCAGAACGCGGCGAAGGGGATGCCGTACTTCAGCAGTTCGTGGGTCAGCTCGTGCATGGCGCATCCGTTCCTCGGCTCGGGGCGCCGGGGAGCGCCGCCACCGACCACGCTACGCAGAGTGGATGCGCGCGGCATCACCCGATCGGATGACCTATCGCGTACGCCGGACGGCTGAGGCGCCCGCCGCGGCGGCCAGCTCGGTGAACCAGCGACGGCTGGCCTCGAGCGAGGTGCAGAGCCGGTCTGCGCGCACCTGGCCATAGCGGCCGGCCTCGAACACGAGCCGCTCGCGCACCCAGCCGAGGGGCACGGCGTGGTCGTCGCTGTGGTCGCGCACGAGCCAGTAGTCGCTCTCGATGCGTTCGAAACGGATATCACGGGACTGGGTCATGGTGGAACTCCGGGCATCCCCCCGGTCGGGCACCGGGGTTGTTCACCAGTGTGCGCCTCGAGACCTTCGGAGTATGTCCCCTTTTCGGGGGCTTATCTACTGGATCTTGGAGTGTTCGCCGAGGCGGTGCCAGGTGCGGTTGTGGTACACCAGCGGTTCGGCTTCGGAGGCGTCGGCCGAGGGGTCGCCCGCGGGCGGTGCCTTCGTCTGCAGGGCCTGCACGGCGACGACGGTCGAGCCGCCCGCCTCCATCTTGTTCACCACCCGGCCGCGGATCCAGGCGTGCGCGGCGGGGAAGTAGGGCTCACCCGTGGGCAGCCGTTCCCAGATGGAGGTGTCGGCGAAGCGGTCGATGCCGCTCGTGGCGCCGAGTTTCGCGATGTCGAGCTGGCCGGCGCCGAGCAGGTGCACCACGACGGTGTCGGCCTTGCGGATGGTCGGCGTGCTCGAGGAGAGCTCTGAGACGGAGAAGACGAGCAGCGGCGGTTCGGCGCTCACCGAGAACACCGAGGTCGCGGTGAGCGCGACCGGACCGTCTCCGGCGTCGGCCGTGATGACCGCGACCCCGGCGGGGTGGTTGCGGAACGCCGCCTTGAACTCGTCGGGGCTCACGCTCTCGGCGCTCGGGTGCGCCACGAGGTTGTTCTCGTGGTGTTCGCTCCCGCGGTCGAATTCGTGGTGGTTCGGGAAAGCCGGTGCGCCTGTCACCCTTCGATACTAAGTCGGTTCCCGGCCCACTCCGCCCCACGGCGTAACCTGCGTAACACGCTCTTAATACCTGCGGAGACGGTTGCTCCGTGTCAGCGGGCGTGCTCCTCGTCGTCGGCGAGGTAGCGCTGCCACACCCAGGCCGAGACGCTCACGGCCGCGAAGGCCGCCGTCGCGATGCCGAGCGCCAGCAGGGCTCCGCCGGTGCCCGCGGTGAGGGTGGGCACGAAGAGCATCGCGAGCGCCGTGAACGAGGCGATGGTGAGCAGGGTCCAGGTGGCCGGCGACCAGTCGAGCAGGCTGCGGCCGGGGGCACGGCCCACCGGCAGCAGCAATGCCGAGCTCGCGCCGAACGAGGCGAGCACCACTACGTGCAGCAGCTCGGCGAGCGCGGCGCCCCAGACGTCGCTCGACGCCGGATCCACGCCGAGCGCCCCCGAGGCGAGCCACGCCGCGGCGCCGAGAACGAGCAGGCAGAGCACCTGCACGGTGGCGAGGGCTCCGCGGGCGCTGCGTGCGGCGGTTTCCGCGACCACGAGTCCGGCCACCAGTCCGAAGACCAGCGCCGGGTCGAGATCGGCCAGACGCGAGAACAGCGCGAGGACCGCCGAGACCAGCAAGAGGGCGGGCCGGATGCGCGGGGCCGCGACCACACCGAGCGTGACTTTCGCGAGAGCTGCGGGAACGACCGTCGCCACCGCGTTCACGATGGCGAGTCCGGCCACCACCGCCAGGAACAGCCGCAGGTAGGCGGGCTGGCTCTCGACGGGTCCGGAGAGGGTCACGAGAGCCGCCGAGGCGAGCACGACCGCGACCGTGGTGACGACCGGACTGATGTGGATCTCCGGGGCCTGGTCGTATTCCTGGCGGCGGCGATTGCGGCCCAGCAGCGACGCCGCCAGTCCGACCCGTGCGCCGCCGCTCGGGGTCTCCCGGGGAGCGAGTTCGCGCACGGTGCCGGCGAGCAACCGGGCCGGAAGGGCGATCCCCACCAGGGCGACAGCCCCGAGCACGAGCGCGAGCCACCAGAGAGCGCCGGCGCCGGTGCCGAAGGCGGGCTGCAGTGCCGCGGTGAATCGGGTAGCGTCCGACCAGCTTCCGGGGGCGACCGGGCTGCCGCCGGCCGCGGGCGGGGCGGCCCCGCCGGGGGGCGACGGCGCCGACGGGCTGGACGGCTCCGCTCCGCCGCCCGGCGTCGAGCCGTCGCCCGTCGCCGGCGGGCCGGGTGCGGCCGGGTCGGAGCCGGCGGACGGGGAGGCGGGGGCGGTGGGGCCGGCCGGCGCCGTCGTCGGGCCCGAGGGCGTGGTCGGCGTCGCGGTCGAGGCATCCTGGAACAGCATCGTCAGAGGGCCCGACTGCACGCTCACGTTGCCCGCGGCATCCTGTTGCAGCACGGCGAGCGAATAGCTTCCCGCCGGCACGGCGGCCGCGGCGCACGACCACGAGCCGTTGCTCACGGCGACCTGGCAGATCGTGTAGGCGCCGGCGAACACCGAGACGGTGGCGCCGTCCTCGCCGGTGCCGCGGAAGGTCGAGCCCGAGGTGGGGAGCGTGGTGCCCGATTGCGGCGAGAGCAGCACGGGAGCCGCCGGCACCGTCACGTCGACGCGGATGGCGACGGCGTCGCTCGCCGGCGATGCTCCGCTGCTCCACGGGGTGCTCTGGGTGGCCGAGACCAGGTAGTCGCCGTCGGTGATGCCGCCGCCCAGCGGGCACGACCAGGCTCCGGAGGCGTCGGCCGTGCCGCTGCAGGCGAAGGAGCCCGCGGTGGCCGTGACGGTGGCGCCGGCGAAGCCCGTTCCCTGAACGACGGCGTTGGTGAGGGGTCCGCGGGGTCCGCCCGTCACCACCGGGGCGTTGAGCACGCGCACGGTGACCGAAGCCTCCTGCTGCGGCGAGCCGGACACGAGCTGCACTGCGCGGATGACGGTCGAGGCCGAGCTCGCGAGCCCTGTCGTCGCACAACTCCAGTCGCCCGAGTCGCCGGGCGTCACGATGCACAGCGGCTCCGACGACCCGCCGGCGAGCACTTGCACGGAGCTGCCGGGCTCTCCCGTGCCCGTGACGGTGACCGTGCCGGCGAGTTGCGCGCCGCCGGCGGGGGAGAGGATGACCGGGGCGGCGGGCTCTGCCGGCGGCGTCGGCGAGGAGCCCCCGGGGTCGGTCGACGGTGCCGGTGCCGGTGCTGCGGGAGCCTCCGAGGGCGCCGGAGTGGGCGCGGGCGCGGCGGCGATCGGGGAGGCGCTCGCCGAAGCGGCGCCTGCGCCGCCCACCGCGGCGAGGCCGCCCGCGAAGAGGGCCGCGGCGAAGAGGAGGGCCGCGACGAGCCGGGCGGGAGAGCCGGCTCGTGCGCCCGAGTCGGGCCGTGAGCGGTCGAGGGTTCGCCACTCGACGCCGTCGCCGACTCGCGACGGCGTTCGTTCCCACCCCTTGCGCGATCCCGACACCTCCCACCATTTACGCCGATGCCCCGCGTTCCGCGCCACCCCCGCCCCGGCGTTTCGGATGAAATTCGGAGCCGGGCGTGTACAGATCGGCTCCGTTACGGCATACTGACGCAACTGGGTCAGATGACCCACTCCATCGTCCCGAGGCACGCGAAGGGGGAGCATGGCGCGCATGCCCGTGGCCGAGCGCCGCAGCATCCTGCTCTCCGCCGCCTTCGCGGTCATCTCTCGCCAGGGCGTGAGCCGTGCCACCACCCGGGCCATCGTCGACGAGGCGGGCATGAAGCTCGCGAGCTTCCACTACGCCTTCGAGTCGCGCGAGGAGCTGCTCGCCCAGCTCGTCGACGTGGTGGTCGGCAACCAAGAGGTGGTGCTCGCCCTCCCCGCCGAAGCCGGCACCGATCTCGAGCGCCTGCTCGAACTGGGCCTGCTGCGCTACTTCGAGCAGGTGCGCGAGAACCCGCTGCGCGAACGCGCGATGTTCGAACTCACCCAGTACTCCATGCGCACGCCTTCGATGCAGGGCTTCGCCGAGCGTCAGTACGCCCGCTACCGCGAACTGGCCGTGGCGTCGCTTCGGGAGGCCGCCGACCGCACCGGATGCTCGTGGCGGGTGCCCCTGCCCGAGCTCGCGGCCGACCTGGTGGCCCTCACCGACGGCATCACGCTCGCCTGGCTCGCCGACGGCGACGACGGGCGCGCGCGCCGCACCATCGCCTTCGCCGCGCGCGCCCTGGCTGCGGAGGGCGTGCATCCGCCGCCCGCCGCCGCCCCGACAGACCCCACCTCACGCACCACCCTCACCGGCACCACCCCCACGACCCGCAGAGGAGAAGCGTCATGACCACAGAACGCGAGGAGGCCGCCCCGGGCGTGTTCTCGGAGCCCGTGCGCCGGGTCGGAGGGCTGTGGATCGCCCTGTTCGGCGCCTCCTGGCTCGGCATCTGGATGGCGCAGCTCACCCCGGTGCAGCTGCTGCTGCCACTGCAGGTCGAGCAGCGCCTCGGAGCGGCGAGCTGGACCGACAACGTGGTGGCCTTCGGCGTGATCTCGGCGATCGCCGGCGTCTTCGCCCTCGTGACCTTCCCCGTCACCGGCGCCCTCTCCGACCGCACCACCTCGCGCTTCGGCCGTCGCCGCCCCTGGATCGCGGGCGGTGCCGTGCTCTTCGCGCTCGCGCTCTTCCTCCTCGGCTTCCAGGTCGACCTGCTCGGCATCGGCGTGTTCTGGACGCTCGCGATCATCGGCTTCTGCGTGCTCTCGGCCGCCCTGACCGCCAGCATCTCCGACCAGGTGCCGGTCGATCAGCGCGGCTTCGTCTCGAGCTGGATCTCGGCACCGCAGGCCGTCGGCCTCATCCTCGGCGTGCTGCTGGCCACCACCCTCTTCACCGGCCAGTTCCTGGGCTACACCGCGGTGGCCGTGCTCCTGCTGCTGCTCGTCGGCCCGTTCTGCCTGTGGATGCCGGATGCGCGACTGCGGCCCGAGGACCGGCCGCCGCTCACCCTGCGCGCGCTCGTCGAGAGCATGTGGGTGAGCCCGCGCGCGCATCCGGATTTCGGCTGGACGCTGCTCAGCCGCATCCTCGTCAACATCGGCAACGCGCTCGGCACCACGCTGCTGCTCTACTTCCTGATGTACGGCCTCAACGACCCGACCGCCGAAGACGACCTGCTCGTGCTGATCGTCATCTACACGATCTTCGTGGTGGTGGCCTCGATCAGCGCCGGTGCGCTCTCCGACAAGCTGCGGCGCCGCCGGGTGTTCGTGCTCGTCGCCGCCGTGCTGCAGGCCGTGGCGGCGCTGCTGCTCGCCTTCGTGCCCGACCTCACGGTCACGATGGTGGGCGCCGCCCTGCTCGGCCTCGGCTACGGCTGCTTCCTCTCGGTCGACCAGGCGCTCGCCACCCAGGTGCTGCCCGACCCCGCCTCCCGCGGAAAAGACCTCGGCATCATGAACATCGCCACGGCCGTGCCGCAGGCGATCGCGCCCCTGCTCGGCGCTTTCGTGGTCGCCCTGCTCGGCGGCTTCCCCGCCCTGTTCCTGCTCTCGGCGATCTTCGGTTTCGCCGGAGCGTTCGCCGTCTCGCGCGTGAGGAGCGTCCGATGACCCTCGACCTGTCCCGCACCCCCGCCAACCCCGGCGCCTGGCGCGACGGCCAGCGCTACTGGCGCGGCCTCACCGAGGCCACGGCCGACCGCGAGCCGCCCGTGGCCGTGATCGGCCTCGAGGCGCTCGTGCACAACGCCCGCGACATGCTCGGGCGGGCCGGCGGCATGCCCATCCGGGTGGCGAGCAAGTCCATCCGGGTGCGGGCGGTGCAGGATGCGGTGCTCGCGCTGCCGGGATACGCCGGCGTGCTCGCCTACACGCTGCCCGAGGCGCTCTGGCTGGCCGAGACGGTCACCGACGTGGTGGTGGGGTATCCGAGCGTCGACCGCGCCGCCATCCGTGCGCTCGCCGCCGACGAGACGCTGGCCGCGCGCGTGACCCTCATGATCGACTCGGTCGAGCACCTCGACCTCATCGACGCCGCCATCGCGCCCGGCGCGCGGCCGGCGCTCCGCGTGGCCATCGAGCTCGACGCCTCCTACACCGCCCCGGGTCTCGGCCGGCTCGGCGTCTGGCGTTCGCCGATCTCCACGGTCTCGCAGGCCGAGGCGCTCGCGCACGCCGTGGTCTCGCGCCCCGGCTTCGCGCTCGTGGGCATGATGGCCTACGAGTCGCAGATCGCGGGCGTCGGCAATCGCCCGGCGGGTAAGCCGGCGATGGGCCGGGTGATCGACTGGATGCAGTCCCGCTCGGTCGCCGAGCTCGCCGAGCGGCGCGGCGCGGTGGTGGCGGCGGTGCGGCGGATCGCCGAGCTCGAGTTCGTGAACGGCGGCGGCACCGGGTCGCTCGAGAGCACGAGCGCCGACCCCTCTGTCACCGAGGTGGCGGCCGGCAGCGGGCTCTTCGGCGGGCACCTGTTCGACACCTACTCGCGCTTCGCCCCGGCGCCGGCGGCCGCGTTCGCGCTGCCGGTGGTGCGCAAGCCCCGGCCCGAGATGGCGACGCTGCTGGGCGGCGGCTGGGTCGCATCCGGGCCGCCCGCCGCCGACCGGCTGCCCGAGATCGTGTGGCCCCGCAACACCAGGATGCAGGCGCGCGAGATGGCCGGCGAGGTGCAGACGCCCCTCTCGGGCCGTGGTGCTGCGGCGCTGCGCACGGGCGACCGGGTGTGGCTCCGGCACACCAAGTCGGGCGAGCTCTCCGAGCACGTGAACGAGTTCTGCGTGGTCGAGGACGAGAAGGTGATCGACGTGGTGCCGAGCTACCGCGGTGAAGGGAAGGCGTTCCTGTGACGGCGGCGAACGGCGTGTGGCGCAACTGGGCGCGCACCGAGACGGTGAAACCGGTGCGGGTGGAGCGGCCCTCCTCGATCGGGGCGGTGCAGCGGTCCGTGCGGGCCGCGGCACGCACCGGCCTGCGGGTGAAGGCGGTGGGCGCCGGCCACAGCTTCACCGGTATCGCCGTGGCCACCGGGGTGCTGCTCGAGCTCGACGAGCTGAGCGGCATCGTCGCCGTCGACCGCGAACGGATGCGCGTCACGCTCCTCGGCGGAACGCGCCTGTTCGAGCTGCCGCGGCTGCTGAAACCGCACGGGCTCGCCATGGAGAACATGGGCGACATCGACCGGCAGTCGATCTCGGGCGCGATCTCCACCGGCACCCACGGCACCGGCCGCGACTTCGGCGGCATCTCCACGCAGGTGGTGGGGCTCACGCTCGTCACTGCCGACGGCGAACTGCTCACGATCGACGAGAACCAGAACGCCGAGCTCCTCCCGGCGGCGGCCGTGGGGCTCGGGGCCTTGGGCATCATCGTGGAGGTCACCCTCCAGTGCGTGCCGGCCTTCGTGCTCGAGGCCGTCGAGCGGCCGCTGCCGCTGGCGGAGGTGATCGGCGACCTCGACGGCCACATCGGCGGCGCCGACCACTTCGAGTTCTACTGGTTCCCGGGCACCCGCACGGCCGTCACCAAGACGAACACGCGGGCCGCGGCATCCGTCACGCGCCGGCCGCTCACCCGGCGCCAGGTGTTCGTCGACGACACCTTCCTGGCCAACGGCGTCTACCGGGTCACCTGCGCCGCCGGGGCCGTGGTGCCCGCGATCGTGCCGAGCGTCAACGCGCTCGCCGAGCGGCTCTGGTCGAACCGCTCCTTCTCCGACCACTCGCACAAGGTGTTCACCACCAAGCGCACCGTGCGGTTCCGTGAGATGGAGTACGCCGTGCCGGCGGCGGACGTGCCGGTCGTGCTCACCGAGATCGACGAGCTGATCGAGTCGCGCGGCTGGAGGATCTCGTTCCCGATCGAGGTGCGCAACGCGCGCGCCGACGACCTCTGGCTCTCGACCGCCTCCGGCCGGGCCAGCGGCTACATCGCCGTGCACCGCTACTTTCGCGAGAGCCACACGGAATACTTCGAGGCCGTCGAGGAGATCATGGCCCGGCACGCCGGGCGGCCGCACTGGGGCAAGCTGCACACGCTCGACGCCGCCGCGCTCGGAGCGCTCTATCCGAGGCACGCCGACTTCGTGGCCCTGCGTGACAGACTCGACCCGGCGCGGATGTTCTCCAACGCCTACCTCGACCGAGTGCTGGGAGCCTGAACCATGCCCGCCATGTCCCCGGAGGAGCGCCGCGAGTTCGCGCGCGACCTCGGCGGCCGTCTGCCGGCGGGCTTCGTGCTCGGCGCCGCGACGAGCGCCTTCCAGATCGAGGGGGCCACCCACGAGGGAGGCCGCGGGGAGTCGGTGTGGGATGCCTTCACCACCCAGCCCGGCCGCATCCTCGACGGGTCGACGGCCGATCGCGCCACCGACCACTTCCATCGCACGACCGAGGACGTGGCGCTGCTGCACGACCTCGGCGTGGACTCCTACCGCTTCTCGTTCGCCTGGCCGCGGCTGCAGCCGGAGGGCAAGGGCGCGCTGCGCGCATCCGGGGTCGAGTTCTACGAGCGGCTGCTCGACCAGCTCGCCGCCGCCGGCATCGACACGATGGCCACCCTCTTCCACTGGGACACCCCGAACGAGCTGCGCGGGGGCTGGTTCGCGCGCGACACCGCGCTGCGCTTCGGAGACTTCGCGCACGCGATGGGGGAGCGCTTCGGCGACCGCATCGGCCGCTGGGTCACCGTCAACGAGCCGGCCACGGTGACGCTCGACGGCTATGCGCTCGGCGTGCACGCCCCGGGCGCCACCCGCCTGTTCAACTCGCTGCCCGCCGCGCACCACCAGTTGCTCGGCCACGGGCTCTCCGTGCAGGCGCTGCGGGCGGCCGGCGTGCAGGGCGGTATCGGCATCGTCAACGTGCACTCGCCCGTCGTGCCGGCCACCGGCTCGGAGGCCGATGCGGCCTTCGCCGAGCTGTTCGACCTGCTGCACAACCGCGTCTTCGCCGACCCGGTGCTGCTCGGGCACTACCCGGCGCCGCCCGAGGGCTTCGAGGCGCTGTTCTCGGCGCTCGCCGAGGTCGACCCGGCCGACCTCGCGGTGATCTCCGAGAAGCTCGACTTCTACGGCCTCAACTACTACGCGCCGACGAAGATCGCGGCGGGCTCCGGCGGGAGCGCCACCCCTGACGGCTCCTCCGACGCGATGGCGTCGCTGCCCTTCCACCTGGCACCCTGGCCGGAGTTCCCGCGCACGGGCTTCGGCTGGCCGATCGCGCCCGAGTTCCTCGGCACGGCGCTCGACGAGCTGGCCACGCGCTACGGCTCGCTGCTGCCGCCCGTGTTCATCACCGAGAACGGCGCGAGCTTCGCGGATGCGGTCGAGCTCGACCCCGAGACCGGCGAACCCCACGTGCACGACGGCTCCCGCATCGACTACCTCGCGGCCCACCTCGACGCCGCCGTGGGCGCGGTGACCGGCGGCGGCCCGGCCTCGGCCATCTCGCTGCGCGGCTACTACGTCTGGTCGCTCCTGGACAACTGGGAGTGGGCCGCCGGCTTCACCCAGCGCTTCGGCCTCGTGCACGTCGACTTCGACGACTTCACCCGCACCCCCAAAGACTCCTACGCCTGGCTGCGCCTCGTCGCCGAGTCGCGCACCTGACTCCACCCACCCCCACTCCCCAAACGACGGAGTCTCGACCCGATTCACGCGAACGACGGATCTCCACTCCGTCGTCGGCATACACCTCCGTCGTCTCGGCGCACGCGGGCCATCGTGCGGCGGCCGCGGGATGCTGTGAGGACGCCTGCATCCCCGTGATCGACGGGCGTCGGGTCGATATACTCAGCGCATGGAATGGCTCATCCCGGTAATCATCGTCGTCGTTCTGGTGCTCATCGTCGGCATCTACCTGTGGGCGACTTACAACTCCCTCGTCACCCTCAATGTGCGCGTCGACGAGGCCTGGAGCGACATCACGGTGCAGCTGAAGCGCCGAGCCGACCTGCTGCCCAACCTGATCGAGTCGGTCAAGGGCTACGCGGCGCATGAGAAGGGCGTGTTCGAGAACGTCACCAAGGCGCGCGCCGAGACACTGAGCGCCCAGGGCCCGGCCGAGGCCTCCGTGGCCGAGAACCACATGCAGACCGCCCTGAAGAGCATCTTCGCGGTGGCCGAGGCCTACCCGCAGCTCCAGGCGAGCCAGAACTTCCTGCAGCTGCAGGCCGAGATCGTCGACACCGAAGACAAGGTGCAGGCCTCCCGTCGCTTCTACAACGGCGGTGTGCGCGAGCTGAACACCAAGATCAAGGTGTTCCCCAACAACATCTTCGCCCGCAACCTCGGCTTCACCGAGCGCGAGTTCTTCGAGGTCTCCGACGTCGCCGCCATCGCGGAGCCGCCGCGCGTGCAGTTCTGACCCGCACGCCGATCAACGACACCCGAGCAGCTAGAACGGCTCCATGTACAGCGCCATAGCCAAGAACAAGCGCAACACCGTCATCATCATCGCCTTGTTCCTGCTGATCATCGGCGGGCTCGGCTACCTCGCCAGCATCATCTACCGCAGCTGGTCGATCGTCATCATCACGCTCATCGTCGCGATCGCCTACGCCCTCATCCAGTACTTCGCCGCCAGCGGCCAGGCCCTGGCCATGAGCGGCGCCCGTGAGATCCAGAAGCGCGACAACCCGCGGCTCTGGCGGGTGGTCGAGAACCTGTCGATCACCACCGGCACCCCGATGCCCAAGGTCTACGTCATCGACGACCCGGCGCCGAACGCCTTCGCCACCGGCCGAGACCCGCAGCACGCCATCGTGGCCGCCACCACCGGCCTCCTCGACCTCATGGACGACGCCGAGCTCGAGGGCGTCATGGCCCACGAGATCGGCCACGTGCGCAACTACGACATCCGCGTCTCGATGATCGTGTTCGGGCTGGTGGTGGCCGTGGGCTTCATCGCCGACATGTTCCTGCGCATGGCCTTCTTCGGCCGCAACAACAACAACCAGAACCCGATCGTGCTCGTGTTCGGTCTCGTCGCCATCATCGTCGCCCCGATCGTGGCCACCGTGGTGCAGCTCGCCGTCTCCCGCCAGCGCGAATACCTCGCGGATGCGACGGGCGCCATGACCACCCGCCACCCGGATGCGCTCGCCAGCGCCCTCGAGAAGCTCGGCGCCTACGGGCGCCCGCTGCAGAAGCAGTCCACCTCGATGGCCCACATGTGGATCGCCGACCCGAACAAGCCCGGCATCATGGACCGCCTCTTCGCGACCCACCCGCCGATCCCCGACCGCGTGAAGCGCCTCCACGAAATGGGCGGCAGCTTCTAGCCCTCCGCTCAGGCCCGCCTGAGTTCGGCGGCCAGCGCGGGCGCGAGGGTGCCGGGGCCGGCCACCACGATCTCACCGGGCAGGCCCTGCCAGGCGGCCGCCTCCCGCACGAGTTGGGCGATCCGCGGCACGTCGTCGGCCACGAGGCCGGGCTCCGCCCAGGCCGCCTGCACGCGCAGCACGCCGTTCTGGCGATCGCTCTTCAGGTCGAGGCGGGCCGGGATGCGATCGTCGATCAGCACGGGCAGCACGTAGTAGCCGTAGACACGCTTGGGCTGCGGGGTGTAGATCTCGATGCGGTAGTGGAAGTCGAACATCCGCAGCGCCCGCTCGCGCTCCCACACCACGGGGTCGAACGGGGAGAGCAGCGCCGCGGTCTCCAGACGGCGGGGGAGCCGCGCATCGCGGTGCAGCCACGCCTTCTTCTTCCAGCCGGGAACCGTCACCGGCAGCAGCTCGCCGTCCTCCTCGAGCGCGGCGATGGCGGGCAGCGCATCCACTGTCTTCAGCCGGAAGTAGTCGGCCAGGTCGCTCGCCGTGCCCACCCCGTGGGCGCGCGCCGAGATCGACATCAGCTGGCGTACGGCGTCGGTCCGTGGCACCTCCGTGTTCAGCACGGCCTCGGGCAGCACCTGCTCGGGCAGCCCGTAGACCCGCTCGAAGCGCACCCGCCCGGCCGACACCACGTCGCCCTGCCGGAACAACGTCTCGAGCCCGCGCTTCATGTCGGACCAGCCCCACCACGGCCCCTGCCTCCGGTTGGACTCGTGCTCGATCTCGCTCGCCCGCATGGGGCCCTTCTCGGCCAGCTCGGCGAGGAGCCAGGCCAGGGTCTCGGGGTTCGACGCCCCCCAGGAATCCGGATGCGCGGCGTAGTAGTCGCGGTAGTCGCCCTTGCGCCAGGCCATCAGCGGCAGCGTCTCGATCGGCAAAAAAGAGGCCTCGTGCGCCCAGAACTCGGTGACGGTCTTGCCGTAGGTGAGCTTGTCGAGCAGCGCCTTGTCATAGTGGCCGAGCCGGGCGAAGACCGGCTGGTAGTGGCTGCGTTCGTAGACGTTCACGGAGTCGATCTGCAGCAGTCCGAGCCGCTTCAGCAGCAGCCCGAACTGCCGGGTGCTGGCCGTGTTCGCCGGAGGCCGCCCGAACCCCTGCGCGGCGAGGGCCACGCGGCGCGCCAGAGCGGGGGAGAGAGTGTCGACCACGACTACGACCCTACCCAGAGCATCCGACACCGACCGCCGACGCTCGTCACTTCTCGTTCATCCCCCATTCAGGGGCCAGACGGATGCCCGCCCGGTCGGCTGCCTACTGTCCCGGTTGTCGGCACAACGGCGTCGAACTGCCCGCACACAGCGCGGGCGGCCCGCGGGCCGACTCCATGGAGGACATCGTGTTCACGAAGCGCATCGCGACGGCCGGCATCGCCGCCGCCGTGGCACTCACCCTGGGGCTGGCCGGATGCTCGTCCGCGTCGACCGCCTCGTCGACCTCGGGCGCCGCCGACGCGGCCACCGCCACCAACCTCGACGCGTTCGGCGGTCTGGCCGGGCTCGAGGCCGCGGCCAAGGCCGAAGGCGCCCTCAACGTCATCGCGCTCCCGCGCGACTGGGCCAACTACGGAGCCGTGCTCGACGCCTTCGCCGCGAAGTACCCCGACATCACCATCAACGAGGCCACCCCCGACGCCTCGAGCGCCGAGGAGATCCAGGCGGCCAAGAACCTCGCGGGTCAGGACACGGCCCCCGACGTCTTCGACGTGGGCGCCGCGGTCGCGCTCGCCAACACCGACCAGTTCGCGCCCTACCAGGTGGCCACCTGGTCGGACATCCCGGATGCGCTCAAGGAGGCCAGCGGCCTCTGGGTGGGCGACTACGGCGGATACATGGCCATCGGCTACGACCCCGCCGCCGTGCCCGCGCCCACAAGCCTGAAGGACCTGCTCGGCTCGGCCTACAAGGGCAAGATCGCCATCAACGGCGACCCGACGCAGGCCGGAGCGGCCTTCGCCGCCGTCGGCATGGCCGCCGTGCAGAACGGCGGATCGGTCGACGACTTCCAGCCCGGCATCGACTTCTTCTCCGAGCTGAACAAGGCGGGCAACTTCCTCAAGATCGACCCGACCCCCGCCACGATCGCCTCGGGCGAGACCCCCGTCGTCTTCGACTGGGACTACCTCAACGTCGGCTACGGAAAGGGCCTCCAGGGTCAGCGCGACTGGAAGGTCGTTCTGCTCCCCGGAACGGGCTACGCCGGCTACTACAACCAGGCCGTGAGCAAGGATGCGCCGCACCCGGCCGCCGCCCGCCTCTGGCAGGAGTTCCTCTACAGCGACGAGGCGCAGAACCTCTGGCTCGCCGGTGGGGCACGCCCCGTGCGCGCCGACGCCATGGCCGCCGCGGGCACGATCGACAAGACGCTGTTCGCCGCGCTGCCGGCCAGCCCGGACAAGACCGTGGTGCCCGACGCCGCACAGGCCGCCGCCGCATCCGCTCTGCTCGGCCAGAAGTGGGCGGCCGCGGTTCAGTAGGCTCCGGCCTCCTGACGCGAACGACATGACCGACACCCTCCGTCCGGTCGCGGGTGCACAGGGCTCCGGGGCGGCAACACCGCCCCGGAGCCCTCGGGCGCGCCCTCGCTTCTCCTCGCTGCTCTCGGGCAGCGTCCTCGGGCTCATCCCGTTCACGGCCTACATCGTGCTGTTCCTGGCGCTGCCGACCGTGATCGCGCTGGTCACCGGCTTCGTCGACAAGCACGGAGCCTTCACCGTCGACAACCTCACGGCTCTCGGCGACCCGGTGATCCTCCGCACCTTCGGCAACTCGCTCTGGCTCTCGGCGCTCACCGCCGTGATCGGCGCCCTCCTCGGGGCCCTGTTCTGCTACGCCCTGCTCGGTGCGAAGCCCACCGGGGTGCTGCGCTCGATCGTGGATGCGGCCAGCGGCGTTCTCGCCCAGTTCGGCGGCGTGATGCTCGCCTTCGCCTTCGTGGCGACCATCGGCATCCAGGGCATGATCACGGTCTGGCTGCGCACCAGCTTCGGTGTCGACATCTTCGCCGACGGCGTGTGGCTCTACGACACCCCGGGGCTGATCCTGCCCTACATCTACTTCCAGGTTCCGCTGATGATCATCACCTTCTCGCCCGCCCTGGAGAGCCTGAAGCCGCAGTGGGCCGAGGCGAACGCGATGCTCGGCGGCGGCATCCTGAGCTACTGGCGGCACATCGGTGTGCCGGTGCTGCTGCCCTCGTTCTTCGGATGCCTGCTGCTGCTCTTCGCGAACGCCTTCTCCTCGTTCGCCACGGCGGCTGCGCTCACGAGCCAGGGCTCGCAGATCGTGCCGCTGCAGATCCGGGCGGCGCTCACGAGCGAGACCGTGCTCGGGCGCGAGAACCTCGCCGGTGCGCTCGCGCTCGGCATGATCGTCGTGATGGTGGTCGTGATGACGGTCTACTCCCTGCTCATGCGCCGGGCCGCGCGGTGGCAGCGATGAGCCGCCCGCAGGCCGCCGGCCGGGCCGGCGCCGCCCGTCTGCGCACCGTGCATCCCGGCCCCGGCCGCGTCGCCCGCTGGGTGATCGTGGCCGTCATCGGAGCGCTCTTCCTGGTGCCGATCGTCGCGATGGTCGAGTTCACCCTCCGCAAGGGCGTCGACGGCGGCCACGACTTCGCGCGCTGGGCCACGGTGTTCGGCGGCGGGCTCACGCCCGAGTTCAAGCCCATCTTCACGGGGCTCGGCAACTCGCTGCTGCTCGCGGTGGTGACGGTGCTGGTGATGCTGGTGCTGCTCGTTCCCACCATGGTGCTCGTTCGCATCCGGTTCCCTCAGCTGCAGCGGGTGCTCGAGTTCCTCTGCCTGCTGCCCATCACGATCCCGGCGATCGTGCTCGTGGTGGGGCTCGCGCCGGTGTACTCGGTCGTGTCGAAGATGTTCGGCAGCGGGGTCTGGACGCTCGCCTTCGCCTATGGCGTGATCGTGCTGCCCTACGCCTACCGCTCCATCCAGGCGAACCTGGTGGCGGTCGACGTCGTGACGCTCAGCGAGGCGGCACGCTCGCTCGGGGCCGGCTGGCTCACCATCCTGTTCACGGTGGTGGTGCCGAACATCCGCCGGGGTCTGCTCGCCGCCTCGTTCATCTCGGTGGCCGTGGTGCTCGGCGAGTTCACCATCGCGGCGCTGCTGAACCGGGTGAACCTCCAGACGGCGCTGCTCGTGGTCAACAAGGCCGACCCCTTCATCGCGGTGATCTTCGCTCTGCTCGCCCTGCTCTTCGCCTTCGTGCTGCTGCTCGCCATCGGCTTCATCGGCGGGGGAGGGCGGCCGGGGCGCCGCTCGCGCCGTCGCGCCGCCGCATCCGCTCTCCCGCCGGTGGCACCGGCTTCCACTCCGAAAGGCTCCGCATGACGCAGACCATCTCTCCGGCCGGCACCGCCTCGGGCTCCCCGGGCCGCCAGGCGGGCGCGCGCGTCGAGCTGCGCGGCATCGTGAAGGAGTTCGGCGGCGGCCAGCGCGCGCTCGACGGCATCGACCTCGTGATCGAGCCGGGGGAGTTCGTGGCGCTGCTCGGGCCCTCGGGGTGCGGCAAGACCACCGCACTGCGCGTGCTCGCGGGGCTCGAAGCGGCCTCGGGCGGCACCGTGCTCATCGACGACGCCGACGTCTCGGGCCTGCCGGCGCGCAAGCGTGACATCGGCATGGTGTTCCAGTCGTACTCGCTCTTCCCGCACATGACGGCTCTGGCGAACGTCGAGTTCGGTCTGCGGATGCGCCGGGTCCCTGCGGCGGACCGCCGCTCCCGGGCCGCCGCCGCCCTCGAGATGGTGGGCCTCGCCGACTTCGGCGCCCGCTACGCCCACGAGCTCTCGGGTGGCCAGCAGCAGCGGGTGGCGCTCGCCCGGGCGCTCGTCACGGAGCCGCGGGTGCTGCTGCTCGACGAGCCGCTCTCGGCTCTGGATGCGCGGGTGCGGGTGCAGCTGCGCGACGAGATCAGGCGCATCCAGCAGGACTTCGGCATCACCACGGTCTTCGTCACGCACGACCAGGAGGAGGCCCTCGCGGTCGCCGACCGGGTGGCCGTGATGCGGGCCGGCACGATCGAGCAGATCGGTGCTCCTGAAGAGCTCTACGCCCGGGCGAAGACGCCGTTCGTGGCCGAGTTCGTCGGCCTCAGCAACCGTCTGCGCGGCACCGTCTCGGGCGGCCGGGTGACGGTGTGCGGCGTCACGCTGCCGCTCATCGACCAGGCGGTCCCCGCGGGGGAGGTGGTGGCCTTCGTGCGGCCGGAAGACCTGCGGTTCGCCGAGCAGGGCGTACCCGTCGAGGTGGTGTCGACGAGTTTCCTCGGCTCCATCCGGCGCACGGCGGTGGCGCTCGAGGACGGCACCGTGGTGTCGGTGCAGCACGCGCCGGGCTTCGTGCCGTCCGTCGATGCCCGCTTGTTCCTGCAGTTCGATCCGGCGCCGGTGGCCGTCAAGGCGTGGGTGCCCGCCGGCCGCTGACGGCCGCGCCGACGGGCATCCCGGCGGCGCCGCTGGGAGATTCGGACGCATGCGGGCGGGCGCATACGTCCGTCCATAGAATTGAGGCATGTCAGAGACCGGCACGACCAGGCGATCCGCTGACGACTCGGTGCCGCTCGGCATGAGGATCGCCGGTGCCTGGTCCTGGCGCATCCTCGTTCTCGTCGCCGCGCTGGCCGTGTTCGGGTTCCTCGTGGTGCAGCTGCGGCTGCTCATCATCCCGGTGCTGGTGGCCGTGGTGCTCTCGGCCCTGCTCGTGCCGTTCAAGAACTTCCTGGTGCGGCACCGGTGGCCCCGCTGGGCGGCCATCGCCACCGCCGAGCTCGGCACCATCGTGGTGGTGGCGGGGCTGCTGTTCCTGGTGGTGACGCAGGTCTACTCCGGGTTCGACGATCTGCGCAACCAGTCGATCACCTCCTTCAACGATCTCAAGGCCTTCCTGGCGAGTTCGCCGCTGCAGGTCTCCGAAGCCGACTTCAACAACTACGTCTCGCAGATCTGGACCTCGATCCAGCAGGACAGCTCGGCCCTCATCTCCGGCGCCGCCGCGGTCGGCTCGAGCGTCGGTCACGTGCTCACGGGCGTGCTGCTGACCCTGTTCTCGACGCTCTTCATCCTCATCGACGGCAAGCGCATCTGGGCCTGGCTCGTGCACGTGTTCCCGCGGCGCGCCCGGGCCGCGGTCGATGGCGCCGGGCGCACCGGCTGGGCGACGCTGCAGAGCTTCGTGAAGGTGCAGATCCTGGTCGCCTCGATCGACGCGGTCGGCATCGCCGTCGGCGCGGCGATCCTCGGGGTGCCGCTCGCCATCCCGATCGGCGTGCTCGTGTTCCTGGGCTCGTTCATCCCGATCATCGGCGCCGTCGTGACCGGCGCTGTGGCCGTGTTCATCGCCCTCGTCTACAACGGCTGGGTGATCGCCCTCATCATGCTCGGCGTGGTGCTGCTCGTGCAGCAGGTGGAGGGGCACATCCTGCAGCCGCTCGTGATGGGAACGGCCGTCAAGGTGCATCCGCTGGCCGTCGTGCTGGCCGTCGCGGGCGGGTCGATGGTGGCGGGCATCCCCGGGGCGTTCTTCGCCGTTCCGTTCGTGGCCACGCTCAACGTGATGATCAACTACGTCGCCGGCGGAGCCTGGCGCACCGCGCCGCCCGACCCCGCATCGCCGCCCGACCCCGCATCGCCGCCCGTCTCCGCATCGCCGCCCGGCGACGGCTCGGAGCCCCCGAGCGCGACGTCGACCACCCCACCGTCACCCGAGAAGGAACTGCCCACCGATGCCTGATTCCGACACCGTTTTCGCCGGCCCCACCCTGGCCGAGATCGAGGGTGCGCGGGCGCGCGTCTCCGCCGTGGCGCAGGTCACGCCGATGCAGAGCTCGCGCTACCTCGCCGAGGTGCTCGGCACCCCGGTGTACATGAAGTGCGAGAACCTGCAGCGCACCGGGTCGTACAAGATCCGCGGTGCCTACAACCGGATCTCGAGCCTCAGCGACGCCGAGAAGGAGCGCGGTGTCGTGGCCGCCTCGGCAGGCAACCACGCCCAGGGCGTCGCCTTCGCGGCGCGCGAGCTCGGCATCAAGGCCACCATCTTCATGCCGATCGGCGTCCCGCTGCCGAAGCTGCAGGCCACCAAGCACTACGGGGCCGACGTCATCCTGCGTGGGCACAGCGTCGAGGAGGCGCTGCGTGCCGCGGCCGAGTTCGCGGCGTCCACCGGGGCCGTCGTCATCCCGCCGTTCGACCACCGCGACGTCATCATGGGGCAGGCCACCATCGGCCTCGAGATCCTCGACCAGGTTCCGGATGCCGACACCGTCGTCGTTCCCATCGGCGGCGGCGGTCTCATCGCCGGCATCGCGAGCGCGGTGAAGCAGCGTGCGGCGGCCGAGGGTCGCTCGATCCGCGTCGTCGGCGTGCAGGCGGCCAATGCGGCGGCCTATCCGCCCTCGCTGGCCGCGGGGGAGCCGGTCGAGATCGTCACCTCACCCACGATCGCCGACGGCATCCACGTCTCCAAGCCCGGCATCCTGAACTTCGAGATCATCTCGAGCCTCGTCGACGAGGTCGTGACCGTCACCGAGGCCGACATCACCCGAGCGCTGCTGATGCTGCTCGAGCGCGCGAAGCAGGTCGTCGAGCCGGCCGGCGCGGTGGCCGTGGCCGCCGTGCTCGCGGGGCTCGTGAAGAACTCGGGCACCACCGTGGTGATGCTCTCCGGCGGCAACATCGACCCGCTGCTCATGCAGCGCGTCATCAGCCACGGTCTCGCCGCCTCCGACCGCTACCTGAAGCTGCGCATCATGCTGCCCGACCGCCCCGGACAGCTCGCCCGCACCGCCGAGCTCGTGGCCGAGGCGAACGCGAACGTGGTCGAGGTGCAGCACACCCGGCACGGCCGAGGGCTGCAGATCAGCCAGGTGGAGCTCGAGCTGCACATCGAGACCCGCGGGCCCGACCACCGCGACCAGGTCATCGCGAAGCTCCGCGACGCCGGCTACGAGCTCCGCGTCGAGCAGTAGCCCTCCTCGCGAGTCGCCAAAAAACGCCCCATATCCGTCCGGATGGGGCGTTTTTCGGCGACTCGCGAGGAGGGGCTCAGCCCTGGAAGGTCTCGACGTCGGTGATCTCCACCGTGATGTCGCGCCCGTTGGGGGCCGTGTAGGTGGTCTTCTCGCCGATCTTGAGGCCGATGATGGCGGCGCCGAGCGGGCTCTGCTCGCTGTAGACATCCAGATCGGCGGCGCCTGCGATCTCGCGGCTGCCGAGCAGGAACCGCTCCTCGCCGCCCGCCACGAGCGCGCTCACGACCACGCCGGGCTCCACCACGCCGTGGCTCTCGGGCGTCTCGCCCACCTCGGCGGTGCGCAGCAGCAGCGTGAGCTGGCGGATGCGCGCCTCGATCTTGCCCTGCTCGTCTTTCGCGGCGTGATAGCCGCCGTTCTCCTTCAGGTCGCCCTCTTCGCGGGCCGCTTCGATGCGCTTCGCGATCTCGATGCGCGCGGGTCCGCTCAGCTCTTCGAGCTCGTTCGCGAGGCGGTCGTAGGCTTCCTGGGTCAGGAAGGTGACCGGGGTCTGTTCAGCCATCGAATTGCTCCTTCGCGCCCGCGTGCGCCGGGCATGCGTTCGCCCGGGCCGACCGGCCCGAGCGATCAAGAAAGACTATGTGAGCCAACAGCTGTAAATCAAACCCGTCGAGGCCAGTTCGCTCGTGCGCACCGTCTCGCTGAACGAGCGAGTGGCGCTGTCGGATGCGGGGAGCGCCACGACCTTCCAGCCCACCACCGCGAAGGTGTCGTTGAGCGCCTGCAGGGCGCAGCTCACGGTGCTGCCGCGGGGCGCCGTGACGTTGAACTCGACCTGCACGCTGTGTGCGTCGATCACCGAGTGTGCGGTGTCCTGCGTGTCGAGGCTCGCCTGATTGCTGTCCAGGCCCGCCCAGATCACCCAGGCGGCGATCACCACGGCCACGCCGGCGCCCGCGATCCAGGCGATCACGCGGCCGCGGAACCGGCGGCCCGGAGTGCGGCCGTAGCGGCTCTGCAACTCGGCCGACTCGGCCGGCGCCGTGACGGGCGTCGGCTGCAGTTCGTCGTCGAGGCTCACGCGGTAATCTCCCGGGGTAAAGCAATTAGTCTTGAGGTGGTCCTGGTTACCAGGCTAATTGCTATTTCCGAGGAGTTGAGACCGCTGACGCTGCGCCTCATGGCTGTGCACGCCCATCCCGACGACGAGTCGAGCAAAGGCGCCGCCACCTACGCCTACTATCTCGACCGCGGTGTCGACGTGATGGTGGTGAGCTGCACCGGGGGAGAGCGCGGCTCGGTGCTCAACGAGGGGCTCGAGCCCCGCATCCGCGCCGAGCGCGACATGGCGGGTCTGCGCCGCGAGGAGATGGCCGCCGCACAGGCCGCCGTCGGCTTCCAGCACCGCTGGCTCGGCTACGTCGACTCCGGCTACCAGGAACCCGGCTCCGACGACGTCATCCCGGCCAATGCCTTCGGCGTCACGCCGATCGCCACCGCGGCCGCTCCGCTCGTGAAGCTCATCCGCGAGTTCCGCCCGCACGTGCTCATCACCTACGACGAGAACGGCGGCTACCCGCACGCCGACCACATCCGCTGCCACGACATCTCGGCGCTCGCCTACGAGGCCGCGGCCGATGCCTCCGCCTACCCCGACGCGGGCCCGGCGTGGGAGGTGTCGAAGCTCTACTACGACCGCGTGATGAACCCGGCGCGCTTCGAGGCGGTGGTCGCACTGCTGACGGTCGAAGAGCCCGAGCATCCCTTCCTCGCACAGTTCGCCGAGATGCGGGAGCGCATGAAAGACGCCCGGGCCTTCGAGGTCGTGAGCATTCCGGCGGGCGGGTTCTTCCCGGTGCGGGATGCCGCGCTGCGGGCGCACGCGAGCCAGGTGGCGCCCGACCATCCGTTCTTCTTCTGGCCGAACGATCTGCAGTTCCGGGCCTGGCCCTATGAGGACTTCGAGCTCGCGAACGCGCGCGTGACCACCCCGACGCCTGAGACGGATCTCTTCGACGGCGTCACCGACGAGGGCGAGGGCCAGGCATGAGTCCCGTGCTCGTCTCGATCGTGCTCGCGGCCACGGATGTCGCCACCGACCCGGCCACGCCGAACCCCGACGACGTCACCCCCGGCATCATCGGCTTCATCGCCACCTTCTTCATCGCGATCGTCACCGTCGGCCTGATCGTCGACATGGTGCGCCGCGTTCGCCGCGTGAACTACCGCGCCCAGGTGCGCGAGGAGCTCGAGGCGGAGCTCGCCGAGCATCCGGCCGGCACACCGTCGGCGCCGGACGCCCCGAGCGCGCCGAGTGCCGGCGGGAACGCACCGAAGTAGTCTCCTCACCCGAGGGAACCGTTTCGGGGCGAGCGGACATTAGGGGATATGAGGACGGAACAGAGCACCGCGAGTGCTGACACCTGGGCTGCGGCGCGGGGCGGCGACTCTGCGGCCTTCGCGGCCGTGTTCGACGCCCACCGCGACCGCGTGTTCGGGCAGGCCCTGCGGCTGCTCCGTTCCCCGCACGACGCCGAGGATGCGACGGCGCTCGTCTTCCTCGAGGCCTGGCGCCGTCGGAACGCCGTGCGCGTGGTCGACGGTTCGGTCATCGGCTGGCTGCTCGTGACCACGAACAACGTGGTGCACAACCTCGAGCGCAGCCGGCGCCGGTATCGGGCGGCACTGGAGAGACTGCCGCTCCCGCGCATCGACGAGCAGCCCGATCACGCCGACGCGGTCGGCGAGAGGCTCGATCGCGCCGGGCGCGACGAGAGGGTGCGCAGCGCCTTCGCGTCGTTGAGCGCGGCCGACCAGAACGTCATCACCCTCTGCGTTCTCGAGGAGCTCAGCATGAGCGAGGCGGCCGAGGTGCTCGGAGTTCCCGCCGGCACCGTCAAGTCGCGCCTCTCCCGCGCCAAGTCCCGGCTCGCCGGGCTGACGGGTGCGGATGAGACGGGTATCGATGCGACGGGTGCCGATGCGACCGATGTGCAGACCACGATTCAGGGAGGTGCGGAATGACCGAGAACCGGACCTTCGATGCAGCCCGCAGCGCGGCCATCCGTGATCTCCTCATGGAGACGGTCGAGGCGAGCCCCGCTGTGCGCCGGCGGCGTCAGATTCGCATCGGCGTGGCGATCATCGCCGCGGCGGTGGTCGGCGGTCTCGGTGCCGGCGGTGCCGCGCTCGCCCTGAGCGGCGTCTCGCTGTTCGGCGGAGGGCCTGCGTCGGTGGTCGTCACCGACACACCCTCCCCGTCGCCGACTCCCACACAGACCCCGACCCCGGCTCCCACCCCCACGCCCGTGGCCACCGTGGCCCCGGTGCGCGTGCCGCTGAGCTGCGACACTCTGCTGCCGCAGTCCGTCGCCGAAGCAATGGTGGGAATGCCGCTCGTGCCTCTTGCGCCGTCGGCCGCCCCTGGTCCCCTCGGCTTCGCCGACGAGCGTGCAGGATCGCTCCTCTGCGGGTGGCTCTCCCCGGCGGGGGCGCCGAACGGCACCTACACCCCGACCGTGGTTCTGACGATCGTGCCCGACGTCACCGCCGAGGACTACCGCGCCACCTCAGACGGCATCGATCTCGGCTCGTATCCCACGATCCCCGGGTTCGGCGAGGGTTCGCGAGAGGCCTGCACCATCGGCACGAGCTACCCCTTGTGCGCGCTCGTCGATCGCGTCGCGGGCTCCGGCGTGCAACTCGTCGTGGTCCCGGCGACTTTGGACATCTCGGAGTCCACCCTGAGTGCGGCCCGCGAACGGTTCTCGGCCGTCGCCGATGCGGTGGCCGGGGCCGGGGCCTCCGGGCCGCTCTGGGAGCCCGCGGGGCCGAACCTCGCGGGAGTGACCGACTGCGACGGGCTGGCGACCACCCAGCAGCTGGTCGACCTCACGGGAGACCCGACGATGTACAACTTCCGCAGCTACGAGGGCGAGTTCCGCATCGCCACCTTCCGCAGCAACGCCCAGGTCGGCGGCTACGGATGCGCGTGGTCGGGCGCCGGCGCCGGCGGCGCGATGTCGGCTTCCGTGCTGCCGGGCGGCGCCGGGTACTTCACGACATCCTCACCGATTGGCGGCGGGGCATGGACCCCCACCACGGGCTACCCCGGCGAGGCCTACGTCTCGCCCGACGGAACCGAGATCGCGGTGCTGGTCGACAACGCCTGGTTCGACCTGCGGGTTCCGGCCGAACAGACGGCCCTGCTTCCGCAGTTCGCCGCCCTGGTGGTCTCGAACGTGCAGGCCGCCGGGCCGGGCCCGACCGCCAGCCGTTGACCGTCAGCCGTTGAACGGCGGGTTGATCGCGAGCAGCAGGATGGCGGTCCAGTGGCAGAGGAACGCCACCACCGTGAGCGTGTGGAAGATCTCGTGGAACCCGAACTTCCCGGGGAACGGGTTCGGCCGCTTGAGCCCGTAGGCGATCGCGCCCGCCGTGTAGGCCAGTCCGCCCACGATCACGAGCACCATCGAGGCCGGGTTCGCGTGGAAGATGTCGACGAGGTACATCACCGCGGCCCAGCCGAGCGCGAGATACAGGATGACGTAGAGCCAGCGAGGCGCGCCGATCCAGAACACGCGGAAGCCGATGCCGAGCAGGGCGCCGGCCCAGACGAGGCTCAGCAGCAGCACGCCCTTGTCCGGCGGCAGCGCGAGCACGGCGATGGGCGTGTAGGTGCCGGCGATCAGCAGGAAGATGTTCGCGTGGTCGATGCGCTTCAGCAGAAGCTTCATCTTCGGCTTCCAGTTGAAGCGGTGGTACAGGGCCGAGTTGCCGAACAGCAGCATCGAGGTGAGCATGAACACCGCGCTCGCCCATTTGGCCGGCGCGCCCTGAGCGAGGCAGATCAGCACGATGCCCATGGCGATCGTGAACGGGAAGGTGCCCGCGTGGATCCAGCCGCGCCAGGTGGGCTTGACCTCGGCGACCGGGTGCTCCAGCGCGTCTTCCATCAGCGGGATCCGGGGCAGCTCGGGGCCGCCGTCGTCCGCGGACTCGCGCTGCGCATCCGGGGTGGGAGAGGTGGCGGGGGTCTCGCGTGCGGCCATGCGCTCAGACTACGCCTGAGCGATGCACGGAAGCCGGGTGAGCGCCGGGCGTGAGCCGGATGCACGTGCTGGTCAGGGCGAGCGAGTAGCGTATCGGTGTGTCGAACAGTCAGCAGAAGGTCGGGAAAGGCCTCCTCTACCGTCTCTACCAGCGACGCATCCGCCGCCACCTCGACGGCTCGGTGCTGCCCAAGCACGTGGCCATGATCCTCGACGGCAACCGTCGCTGGGCCCGGCAGCGCTCGCTCGAGACGGTGGCGCACGGGCACCGGGCAGGGGCCGCGAAGTTCCTGGAATTCCTTGTGTGGTGCGACGACCTCGGCATCGAGGTGGTGACGCTCTACCTGCTCTCCACCGACAACCTCACGAACCGCTCCACCGAGGAGCTCGGCGAGCTGATCGAGATCATCGCCGAGCTCGCCGACGACATCTCCCACTACCGCGACTGGCGGGTGAAGCACGTGGGCACAGACGAGGGCCTGCCCGAGGCGCTGATCACCGCGCTCGACGCCGCGGAGGAGCGCACGGCCTCGCACACCGGCCTGCACGTGAACCTCGCCATCGGCTACGGCGGTCGATCGGAGATCGCGGATGCGGTGCGCAGCATCATCCAGAAGCACCGCGGGCTCGGGCACGGCCTCGACGAACTCGAGGCGGCCATCGACCAGGAGCTCATCGCCGAGCACCTCTACACCGGCGGCCAGCCCGACCCCGACCTCGTCATCCGCACCTCGGGGGAGCAGCGGCTCAGCGACTTCATGCTCTGGCAGTCCGCGCACAGTGAGTTCTACTTCATGGAGGCACTCGGGCCCGACGTGCGCGAGGTCGACTTCCTCCGCGCCCTCCGCGACTACTCCCGCCGCCAGCGCCGCTTCGGCGGCTAGGGAACGGGCTGAATTACAGCCGTGTAACACGAAGTTAATCTCTTTGGCTGTGTGTCGTAACCCGCGCATCCGGGATCGGGCGTAGCTTCGGATTCATCAGGCATGGCGCCTGATCGAGACGGCCACATAAGTACGTTTCGACTGACCTCCACTGTGGCCCGATCGCCTACTGATCCGAGCGCCGAGCGCTCGGGGTTGGAGTGGATGTGGCCGAGCCCATGACTCAGAAGCCCAGCAGGACGAACACCGGAAAGGATGCCCGCAGCACCACCCGCACGACCGGATCGACGCACACGACCGAGGTGACCTACGTACTGGACACCTCGGTTCTTCTGTCTGATCCGAAAGCCATCTTCCGGTTCGCCGAACACGCGGTCGTCCTGCCGGTGATCGTCATCACCGAGCTCGAGTCCAAGCGCAACGACCCCGAGATCGGGTACTTCGCGCGCCAGGCGCTGCGCAATCTCGACGAGTTGCGCATCCAGCACGAACGTCTCGACTTCCCGATCGCCGTCGGCACGGAGGGGGGAAGCCTCCGTGTCGAGCTCAACCACTCGAACACCTCGGTGCTGCCCTCGGGGCTGCAACTCGGCGACAACGACACGCGCATCCTGGCCGTGGCCATGAACCTCGCCAACGAGGGCTTCGCCGTCACTGTCGTGTCGAAGGACCTGCCGCTGCGCGTCAAGGCCGCGTCGATCGGCCTTCCGGCCGAGGAGTACCGCGCCGAGCTCGCCGTGGACTCCGGATGGACGGGCCTCGACGAGATCACGCTCGGCTCCGATGAGATGTCGAAGCTCTACGACCAGGAGCAGCTGACGACCCCCTTGGTGCGTGACATGCCCGTGAACACGGGGCTCGTCATCCACTCCGACCGTGGTTCGGCGCTCGGCCGCGTGACCTCACGCGACTCGTTCCAGCTGGTGCGCGGAGACCGCGACGTGTTCGGGCTGCACGGGCGCTCGGCCGAGCAGCGCGTCGCGATCGACATGCTGCTCGACCCCGAGGTGGGAATCGTGTCGCTGGGAGGTCGAGCCGGAACAGGGAAGTCGGCTCTGGCCCTCTGCGCCGGTCTCGAAGCGGTGCTCGAGAAGCAGCAGCACAAGAAGATCATGGTGTTCCGGCCGCTGTACGCGGTGGGCGGGCAGGAGCTCGGCTTCCTTCCGGGCGACGCCGCCGAGAAGATGAACCCGTGGGCGCAGGCCGTGTTCGACACGCTCGGCTCGCTCGTCTCGCAGAACGTGCTCGACGAGGTGATCGACCGGGGCATCCTCGAGGTGCTGCCGCTGACGCACATCCGTGGCCGTTCGCTGCACGACGCCTTCGTGATCGTCGACGAGGCGCAGTCGCTCGAGCGCAACGTGCTGCTCACCGTGCTCTCGCGCATCGGCCAGAACTCACGGGTGGTGCTGACCCACGACGTGGCCCAGCGCGACAACCTGCGGGTGGGGCGGCATGACGGCGTGGCCTCGGTGATCGAGACGCTCAAGGGGCACTCGCTCTTCGGGCACATCACGCTCACCCGCTCGGAGCGCTCGGCGATCGCCGCGCTCGTCACCGAGATGCTGGAGTCGAACGAGCTGGCCTAGCCGCTCGCCAGGTCGCCGACCCGGCAGCTCGTGCCGCCCTCTCTGCGGGGTGCGCACACGAACTGCCGGGTCGTTCAGTCGTAGACCCGTGAGAGGTTCACGACGATCCCGTAGAGCACTGTGCCGATCACTCCGACGAGACCGGATGCTCCGAGTGCGATGCCGGCCGCGGCGAGCACCCGGGATCGCCCACGGCGCGTGACGGCGATGACACCCAGGATGACCGCCACCACCGCCGCCAGAGCTGCGAGCACTCCGTTCGCTGTGCTGACCACGGCGAGCATCGAGAGCTCGCCGCGGGCGACGAGCACCGCCTGGACGAGAAGGAACACCAGCCCGATCACGGGTCCGGCCGAGCCCACGATGAGTGCGGCGAGGCCGAGCGGATTGCGGGCAGGCGCACCCGGCGCGGAGGCCGGGATGCCGGGTGGCGGGGAGAAGGGCGGCTGCGTCATCGTGGATCCTTCCGGTCGGGCGGCTCTGCCTCCGGGATACCCCGATCCGCCGACGCCCGCCAGCTTGTCCACAGATCGTTCACCTCGTGGCGGTTCAGCGGATCCCTGTGGAGAACTCGGCGGGCCGCTTCGCGAGTCCTACGGTGTCGGCATGCCCATCCTCTCGCCACCGTGGTGGCCCGTCATGCTGCCGCTGCTCCACCTCGCTGCGGTGACGGTTCCGCTCGCGCTCGCCGACCTGCGGGAGTTCCGGTTGCCGAATACGTTCGTGGTGCCGGGTCTCGTTCTGACGGGCTGGGTGATGCTTTGGGCTGGACTCGGCGGGTTTGGAGCCGCGGGGCCGGCACCCGTTGGATCGGGAGGCGCGAGCCCCGCGATCACGGACTCGGGCGGCGCGGGGCCGGCGATCGCGGGCGGGGCGTCTGCCGCTGCCGTGCTCGGTGCGGGATGGGCTGCCGGCTGGGTGGGGATGGGCGATGTGAAGCTGGGCCTGTGGCTGGGCTCGCTGGCGGGGATGACGGGAGCCCTCGGGCGAGCGGAGTCCCTGAGTGCCGGGATTCTCGTGGGCGCGGCCGTCGTCAGCGCGCAGGTCTTCGGGGCGTGGACTGTGGGCAGGGGAGCAGGCATGGTGATTCCGTCGCGCACTGGCGTGCGAGCGCGTGTGGGGCGTCCCGTGCCCGCCGACCCCGTGCCCGATGACCCCGTGCCCGATGACCCCGCACATCTCGACCCCGCACATCTCGACCCCTTGCGCGCGGCCCGGCATCCGCTCGACCCTGTGCGCGCGGCCCGGCATCCGCTCGGCCCCGTGCGCGCGGCCCGGCATCCGCTCGACCCCGTGTGCGCGGCCCGGCATCCGCTCGGCCCCGCCCTGCTGGCGGCGTTCTGGGCCGCCGAGCTGCCCCTCCTCACCTCACCCTGACGCCGAGACGACGGAGAAAGCAGCCCGGTGACGAAAACGACGGAGGCTGCACCCGTATCGGGGTGCAGCCTCCGTCGTTTCGGTGCCGGCCGGCGCCGGCGCCGGCGCTCTACTTGGCCTGCGGCGGGCGGGTCATCGAGAGCACGTCGAGCGCTGCGTCGAGCTGCTCGAGGGTGACCTCGCCGCGCTCCACGAAGCCGAGGTCGATGACGGCCTCGCGCACCGTGATGCCCCGCGCCACCGAGTGCTTGGCGATCTTCGCAGCGGCCTCGTAGCCGATGATCCGGTTCAGCGGAGTGACGATCGACGGCGAGGACTCGGCCAGCGCGCGCGCCCGCTCGAGGTTCGCCTGGAGCCCCGCCACCGTCTTGTCGGCCAGCAGCACCGCGGAGTTCGACAGCAGGCGGATCGACTCGAGCAGAGCCGTTCCCATCACCGGGATGGCCACGTTCAGCTCGAACGCTCCGGAGGCGCCCGACCAGGCGATCGAGGCGTCGTTGCCGATCACGCGCGAGCACACCTGCAGCACGGCTTCAGGGATGACGGGGTTCACCTTGCCGGGCATGATCGACGACCCGGGCTGCAGGTCGGGGATGTGCAGCTCGCCGATGCCGGTGTTCGGGCCGGAGCCCATCCAGCGCAGGTCGTTGCAGATCTTCGTGAGCGACACCGCGAGCACGCGGAGGGCTCCGGATGCCTCCACCAGCGAATCGCGCGCGCCCTGCGCCTCGAAGTGGTCGCGGGCCTCGGTGATCGGCAGCCCGGTCTCCTCGGCGAGGATCGAGATGACGAGCTGCGGGAACCCGGCGGGGGTGTTGATACCGGTGCCGACCGCCGTGCCTCCGAGCGGAACCTCGGCGACCCGCGGGAGCGCCGACTGCACGCGCTCGATGCCGAGCCGGATCTGCATCGCGTAGCCGCCGAACTCCTGACCGAGCGTGACGGGCGTGGCATCCATGAGGTGCGTGCGGCCCGCCTTCACAGCGCCGGCCCAGAGCACCGCCTTCTCCCCGAGCGCCTCGGCGAGGTGCTCGAGCGAGGGGATGAGGTCGTGGATGAGCGCGCTCGTCACGGCCACGTGCACCGAGGTGGGGAACACGTCGTTCGAGGACTGCGAGGCGTTCACGTGGTCGTTCGGATGCACGAGCGAGCCGAGCGAAGCGGTGGCGAGCGAGGAGAGCACCTCGTTCATGTTCATGTTCGAGGAGGTGCCTGAGCCGGTCTGGTAGACGTCGATCGGGAAGTCGGCGTCGAACTCGCCCGCGATCACGCGGTCGGCGGCGGCGGCGATCGCCTCCGAGATCGCTCCGTCGAGCACACCGAGGCGGGCGTTGGCGAGCGCGGCGGCCTTCTTGATGCGCGCGAGCGCGGCGATCTGGGCCGGCTCGAGCACCGAGCCCGACACGGGGAAGTTCTCGACCGCGCGCTGCGTCTGCGCTCCGTAGAGCGCAGAGACGGGCACGCGCACCTCGCCCATCGTGTCGTGCTCGATGCGGTACTCGGTCTCCGAGGCGTTGTCCACCACTGTGTGGTCGTCCTTTCGTTGGTGTGTCATCCGCGGCGCGCGGGCGCGGTCGCGGGGAATCGAGGGGTCAGATCTCGCCGATGGCGATGTCGGCCACGGCTCGGCCTTCGGCCAGTCGGTAGTTGGCTCCGACCACAGCCAATCTACCCTCGGCGACCGCCGCCGTGATGATCTCCGACGACTCCAGGAGCGCCTTCACGGTGTCGCGGAGGTGAGCCCGGCCCACGTCGGCCGCATCCGGCGCCGAGAGCAGCGAACCGTCCTCGGCGCGCTCGGCCGGCACCTCGCTGATGGCCGGCACGATCTTCTGCACCAGGGTGCGGATGTGACCGGGCAGCGGCGCCGCATCCGGCAACTGCGAGTCGATGGCGGCGCGCACGGCGCCGCACTCGTCATGGGCGAGCACGACCACGAGCGAGACGCCGAGCACCTCGACGGCGTACTCGAGGCTGCCCACCGCGGACTCGGAGACGACCTGACCGGCGTTGCGCACCACGAACAGGTCGCCGAGGCCCAGGTCGAAGATGATCTCCGCCGCGAGCCGGGAGTCGCTGCAGCCGAGCAGGGCCGCGCGGGGGTTCTGCAGGTGCGCGAGTTCGGCGCGGGTCTCCGCGTCCTGGCGCGGATGCTTGGGGGTGCCGGCGATGAACCGCTCGTTGCCGCGCACCATGGTGGCCCAGACGCGAGCAGGGGGGGTGAATTCGGCCACGGTGTCGTTCTCCAAATCGGGTGGGGTCGTAGTGCGGCTCAGGAGGAGGGGGAAGCGGATGCCGACGGCAGCGTCGCCGGGTCGACGGCGGCCTGCGCACGCACGTTGTCGCCGAGCGCGGTGGCCACCGTGGTGATGTCGTCGACCCCGGCGGTGCCGAACACCACGTAGGTGGTGGGCCCGGACTCGGTGGTGAGGGCGTATTTCGCGTTGCCCACGTCGGCGCCGGTGGAGCGGTTGTCGTAGACGGTCCACTGCACGCCGTCGAGCGTGACCACGTCGGAGGCGAAGCCCTTGGCCACCTGCTCGGCGAGCCAGCTCGGGTTGGCGTCGAGGGCCTGCGTGACGCCGACGTACTGCTTGCTCGGCGAGATCAGCCCGATGTACCAGGAGACGACCTTGTCGCTCGCGCCGGAACGGATCTCGGCGACGTTCGACGACCATCCCTCGGGCAGGGCGGGCGCGGCGAGCGGGATCGGCATCGAGGCCTGTGCACCTGCAGCCACCTGCTGGTAGTCGACGGCCTGGTAGAGCGGTACTCCGTCGGGCCGCGGCACGAGCAGCATGAATCCGAGCAGGAGGGCCACCGTGAGCCCCAGGGCGATCAGCAGGTTCTTGAGTGTCTTGCTGTCGCGGTAGGCGATGGTTCGCGCCCGCTTGCGGGCAGCCTCCTCCTCAGGCGTCTCCGGCCGCCCGAGTTCGGCGACGACGGGCCGCTCGGGGGGTGCGCTCGCGGTGCTCTTGGCCACGCGCCTACTCCGCTGCCGTCTGGCGGGCGGCCTCGAGTCGCTCGCGGGCGCCGATCAGCCAGCTCTCGCAGCGCGAGGCGAGCGCTTCGCCGCGCTCCCAGAGAGCGAGGGACTGCTCGAGGGTGGCGGAGCCCTGCTCGAGCTCGCTCACCACACGGATGAGCTCGTCGCGCGCCTCTTCGTAGCTCAGCTCCGCGACGTCGGCGAACGCCGCAGCCGAAGGGCCGGAGGACGAGGGGGATGCGGGCGTGGAGGCCATGGGAACAATCCTATCGATCGCTGTGCGGTCCGTCTGAGTGCGCGTCGAGAGCGCCCTCGGCGACCGTGATGGTGAGCGCGGTGCCGCTCGGCGCCTCGGTCGCCGCGCGCACGATGTGCCCGTTCGACGCCTGCACGATCGCGTAGCCGCGGTCGAGGGTGCGCTGCGGGGACAGGGCGCGCAGGTGGCCGGCGAGCTCCCGCACCCTGTTGCCCTCGCGCTCGATCACGCGAGAGACGAGTTCTTCGCCGCGCGCCACGAAGCGGGTGAGGTCTTCGGAGCGCGCATCGAGCATCCGGCCCGGGGTGGCGAGCACCGGCCGGCTGCGGATCTGCTGCAGCCGGTCGACCTCCACCGACACGAGCGACGACACGCGGCCTCGGATGCGCAGGCGCGCCTGGTCGACGCGGGCGAGCTCTTCGCCGACGTCGGGAACGACGCGCTTGGCGGCATCCGTCGGCGTCGACGCGCGCAGGTCGGCCACGAGGTCGAGCAGCGGACGGTCGGCCTCGTGCCCGATGGCGCTCACGATCGGCGTGCGGGCCGCCGCAGCGGCGCGCAGCACCGCCTCGTCGCTGAAGCCGAGCAGATTCTGGAAGTCGCCGCCGCCGCGCGCGATGATGATGACCTCGACGGCCGGGTCGGCATCCAGTTCCTCGATGGCGGCCACGACCTCGCGCGGAGTGCGGTCTCCCTGCACCGCCGCGTGCACCACGCGGAAGCGCACCGAGGGCCAGCGCAGCTGGGCGTTCCGCAGCACGTCTTTCTCGGCGTCGCTGTCTTTGCCGGTGACGAGGCCGATCACGCCGGGGAGGAACGGCAGCGGCTTCTTGAGCGCGGCGTCGAACAGGCCCTCGGCGGCGAGCTGGGCACGCAACCGCTCCAGCCGCTCGAGCAGGTCGCCGAGGCCGACGTGCCGCATCTCGAACACCTGCATGGTGAGCGTGCCGCCGCGCACCCAGTAGTTGGGCTTGATCAGCGCGATCACGCGGTCGCCCTGCTTCAGGTCGGCCGGAAGGCGCGCCTTCACCGACGACCAGACCGTGAAGCTGATGGTCGCCTCGTCGTTCAGGTCTTTGAGCTTGCCGTAGACGTTGCCGCCCGACACCCCCCACTGGGTGATCTCGCCCTCGACCCAGGCGGTGCCCAGGCGCTCGATGTAGCCGCGGATCTTCTGTGCGAGCTCGCCCACCGGCCACGGGGCGTCGGCCGTCGACGGGCCGGATGCGGCGGGGGCGGTGGGTGCGTCGGTCACGCCGTCCAGCATTCCACACGCCGCCGTCACCCAGGCTGGGGCACGTAGAATCGATCGGGTGAGCAACGCGACGACCATCAGCCTGCCGATGCCGAGGATCCCCGGCGTGCGGAACAGGCTCAAGGACAACCCGGTGGCCGGGCACAAGCGCGTGCTCCTGGCCGCACCGCGAGGCTACTGCGCCGGTGTCGACCGGGCCGTCGTGGCCGTGGAGAAGGCGCTCGAGCACTACGGCGCCCCCGTCTACGTGCGCAAGCAGATCGTGCACAACGTGCACGTCGTCACCACGCTCGAGAAGCGCGGCGCCATCTTCGTCGAGGAGGTCGACGAGGTGCCCGAGGGTGCCCACGTCGTGTTCTCGGCGCACGGGGTGTCGCCGGCCGTGGTGCAGGGCGCCGCCGATCGCGGGCTGCAGGCCATCGACGCCACCTGCCCCCTCGTCACCAAGGTGCACCGCGAGGCCGTGCGCTTCGCGCGCGACGACTTCGAGATCCTGCTCATCGGCCACGAGGGCCACGAGGAGGTCGAGGGCACCGCGGGCGAGGCGCCCGAGCACATCACGCTCGTGAACAGCCCGGATGCGGTGGACGGCATCGAGGTGAAAGACCCCGACAAGGTGGTGTGGCTCTCGCAGACCACGCTCTCGGTCGACGAGACCATGGAGACGGTGCGCCGCCTGCGCGAGAAGTTCCCGAAGCTGCAGGATCCGCCGTCCGACGACATCTGCTACGCCACCCAGAACCGTCAGGTCGCCATCAAGAAGGTGGCGAAGGACGCCGATCTCGTGATCGTCGTGGGCTCGGCGAACTCGTCGAACTCGGTGCGCCTCGTCGAGGTCGCCCTCGAGTACGGCGCGAAGGCCGCCTACCGGGTCGACTACGCGCACGAGGTGAAGCAGGAGTGGCTCGACGGCGTGGAGACCGTGGGGGTGACCTCGGGCGCATCCGTTCCCGAGGTGCTCGTGCAAGAACTGCTCGACGACCTCGCCGGGGCCGGCTACGGTGACATCGAGACCGTGCAGACGGCCGAGGAGGACCTGGTGTTCTCGCTTCCGAAGGAACTCCGCCGCGACACCGCCGGCAAGAAGGACGCCCGCGCCCTCGGCGGTCGCCACAGCGCCTGAGCCTGCTGCCGAACCGTCCGTCCGCGCCTCCATCCGAGGTTCCGGCGGCACGGACTGACGGCTCGGCTCGGGCGATCAGACCCCGGAGCTCGCGAGCATCGCGTTCACGAGTGCGCCGTCGGCGAAGATGGCCAGCACCAGAACGAACACGAGCGCGATGAAGCTCAGCACGGCGCAGGCGAGCGGGATGTAGACGGCCCGCTTGTGCTTGCGGATGGCGACCACCGAGGCCCACACCGCCAGAGCGTAGATGAGGGCGAGCACCACGGCGCCGATCGTGCCGATGACGCTCGCCGCGCTCGTGGCCGTGTACGTCACGCCGAGCCCCTGGGCGTCGATGACGGGCTGGATGAGGGCCGGCAGATTGAGCAGACCGCCCACGATGGAGTTCAGCGTGGAGTACAGGCCGATCGCCAGCAGGATCACGGTGGCCACGACGTCGCCGGTGCTGAAGCCGAGCCCGGTGTGCGGCGTCGCCGCCGCGCCCGGTGCCTGAGCGCCTCGGGCGGGCGGCGCGGCCGCGGCCGGGGCCGGAGAGGCGGGCTCGTCCGCATCCGGCGCCGCCTGCTGCGGCGGCTGCCAGACCCAGCCCTCGGGGGCCAGCTCTCCGTACTTCGGCTTCGGTCGCTCGTCGGTCACGAAATCTCCTGTTCGCGGCTCACTTGCCGGAGTGGCCGGCGGAGCCGAGCTGCTGCGTGGCCTCGACCACGCGGGCGGCCATCGCGGTCTCGGCGATCTTGCCCCAGGCGCGCGGGTCGTAGACCTTCTTGTTGCCGACCTCGCCGTCGACCTTCAGCACACCGTCGTAGTTGGTGAACATGGTGCCCGCGATCGAGCGGGTGAAGGCGTACTGGGTGTCGGTGTCGATGTTCATCTTGATGACGCCGTTGGCGACGGCCTCGGCGATCTCGGCGTCGGTCGAGCCCGATCCGCCGTGGAACACGAGGTCGAGGGGCTTCGGGCCGGTGCCGAACTTGGCCTCGAGCCCGTCCTGGATCTCCTTCAGCAGCTCCGGCTTGAGCTTCACGTTGCCGGGCTTGTAGACGCCGTGCACGTTGCCGAAGGTCAGCGCGGCCATGTAGCGGCCGTTCTCGCCGAGGCCGAGGGCCTCGACGGTCTGGATGGCGTCGTCGAGCGTGGTGTAGAGGTGCTCGTTGATGTCGTGGCTCACGCCGTCTTCTTCGCCGCCGACGACGCCGATCTCCACTTCGAGGATGGCGTTGATGGCCTTGGTGCGCTTCAGCATGTCCTGCGCGATCGTGAGGTTCTCGCCGAGCGGGATGGCCGATCCGTCCCACATGTGCGACTGGAAGATGGGCTCGCGGCCGGCCTTGACCTCGTCTTCCGAGGCGGCGATGAGGGGGAGCACGAAGTCGGCGAGAGCCGGCTGCGGGCAGTGGTCGGTGTGCAGGGCGACGGTGATGGGGTAGTTCTTCGCCACCTGGTGGGCGAACGCGGCGAAGGCGAGGGCGCCCGTGGCGCGGGCCTTCACGGTCTGGCCGGCGAAGTAGTCGGCTCCACCGGTGGTGACCTGGATGATGCCGTCGGACCCGGCCTCCGCCAGGCCCTGGAGCACGGCGTTCAGCGTCTGCGACGAGGAGACGTTGACGGCGGGGTAGGCGAAGCCGCCCTGCTTCGCCTTGTCGAGCATCTCGGCGTACTGGTCGGGGGTTGCAATGGGCATGTCATCTCCTTTGGTGGGCGCGATGGCAGCGCGCCGGCCTGCGTACAGCACCGAGTCTAGCCAGCGGTGGTGTGAGCACTCCGACCGATAGGCTGGAAAACGCACCGGGAGGCGTGTGGCCCCCGCCGGCGCGGTCCGTCACGGCGCGCCTCTGCACTTCTCGGAAGGACTGTGTCATGACCAGCAGCATCCCCCTCTACGAACACCCCGACCGCAACCTCGCGCTCGAGCTGGTGCGCGCCACCGAGGCCGCGGCCATCCGGGCTCAGCCGTTCATCGGCAAGGGCGACAAGAACGCCGCCGACGGGGCCGCGGTCGACGCGATGCGCGCCTTCCTCGGCACCGTCGACTTCGACGGCGTGATCGTGATCGGCGAGGGCGAGAAGGACCAGGCCCCGATGCTCTTCAACGGTGAGCACGTGGGCACCGGGCGCGGGCCCTCCTGCGACATCGCGGTCGACCCGATCGACGGCACCTCGCTCACCGCTGCCGGGCGCCAGAACGCCATCTCGATGCTCGCGGCCTCCGACCGCGGAACCATGCTCGACGCCTCCTCGGTGTTCTACATGAAGAAGATCGTGACGGATGCCGACGGCATCGGCGTGATCGACATCGACCGGCCGATCGGCGACAACATCCGCGCGCTCGCGAAGGCCAAGGGCAAGGACGTCGGGGACATCCGCGTGGCCGTGCTCGACCGCCCGCGCCACGTCGAGCTCATCGAGGAGATCCGCGCGGCGGGCGCCGGCACCCGGCTCATGCTCGACGGCGACGTGGCCGGCGGCATCAACGCGGCCCGCTACGGCACCCGCATCGACATGTGCGTCGGCATCGGCGGCAGCCCCGAGGGCGTGGCCACGGCGTGCGCCATCAAGGCGCTCGGCGGCTTCATCCAGACCCGGCTCGCCCCGAAAGACGACGACGAGCGCCAGAAGGGCATCGACGCCGGCCTCGACATCGACAAGCTCTACGAGGCGAACGACCTCGTCTCGGGCGACAACACCTTCTTCGTGGCCACCGGCGTGACGGACGGCGGGCTGGTCGCGGGCGTGAAGCGCCTCGGGCCGATCATCCGCACGGAGTCGATCGTGCTGCGCTCGCACTCGGGGACGATCCGGCGGATCGAGGCGGATCACCTGGCGGCCAAGTGGTTGTAGGGGGCTGAGGTAGGCGAATCGGAGGGGGATTTCGACTTCCGCCTTCRGTTGAGCGGAGCTCAAAGGCGGCGGAAGACGAAATCCCCGCCCCCTTCTCGCGGTGCTCGATGATGTGTACAGTGTTCACATTGGTGGGGCGGGCGGAGGAGTGTCGGTGAAGTTCATGATGTTCGTGTTGTCGGATGCGGCGCCGGACGCGGTGGCCGATGAGTCGGATGTCGAGGTGTGGGTCGACGAGCTCGACGCATCCGGGCGGCGGCTGATCGGCGACATCCTCGACCCGGGCAACGCGACCACGGTGCGCGTGCGAGGCGGGGAGACGCTGGTGAGCGACCGCACGGTGGTCGGCGATCAGCTCTGGGGCTTCGACATCCTCGAAGTCGAGGATGTCGCCGAGGCGATCGCGGTGGCATCCCGGCATCCCATGGCGCGGAACGGACAGCTGGAGCTACGACCGTTTCCGGAGTGAGTGGGGCGCCGGGTCGCCGGCCTCGTAGACGGGCCGGCGCTTAGCTCTCAGTTCAGTGCGTTGGTGACCAGTCCGGCGAGTGACCACGTCATGCGAGCCACCTGACCGACGGCGACGAGAGCGTCGAGGGAGGAGAGCAGGGCGTTCGTCGTGGCTCCCAAGACGATCAGGCCCTCAGAAGCCGGGAGTTCCGCGAGGCCTCGGAGTTCGCGACGCCACGACTTCTCCTGACGGAAGAGGATGGCGTAGGGCAAGAGGCGCTCGGTGAGGACTAGACGGTCCAGGCCCGCTTGAGCGACCGGGTCGACCGCGGGCGTGGGTATGCGGATCCCGAGCCGGAGTCCCGCGGGGGTGGGGTCGCCGGCCGGTGTGCGTAATGCCGACTCGGTGGAGGCCAGAAAGCGGATCCGCTCCTGTTCTGCGAGGCGCATGTAGTAGCGAAGGCCGGAGAGCCTCCGGCGAAGCGCCGTTCCGGCCGGCGTGAACCGCGTTAGCGTAGGCGGTGCCACGGCGATCGCATACAGCAACCCCGCGAGTACCACGGCGATCGCGATCGCGACCGGCCACCAGCCCGCCATCAGCGCTCCGAGACCGCCGAGCAGGCCGAGTGCCCCGGTGGCGAGGAGGCAGAGTGCGATCAGCAGCAGGTGCAGTCCCGGTGACAGGCCCCGCGTCAGCCCCCGGTATCCCATCGCCGTCCGCCGTTTGGCGAGGAACACCGCCACTTCACGCGCTCGATGGGATGGAAAGGACGCCGGACCGGTGAGGAAGACGAGATCGGGCGCCCCGCCCCGCTCGAGTCCGATTTCCCGAAGCGCCTGATCGCGGACTCGCGTCTGCCAGAGGTTCGGCGACGACGGGTTGAGCATCGCGAGGAATGCTCGTTCCCCGCGCGCGAGCACGGTACCCGGCAGTGGCTGCACTGCCACGGGTCCCCGGGAGCCGCGGGGCGCGAGCACGCGGATGCGGCCGCGCATGGCGAGGTCTGCAATCATCGCTGCGACGATTCGCCGGTCGGCGCGCACGGCGAGGCCGTGGTCGATGAGGTTTCCGGGTGGCGGGACGTACTCGGCGGTGAGCGACTTCGGGAGGTGGTGCGCGACGACGACCGAGATGCCGAAGACCGCCAGCGTGAGAGCGGCGGCCACGGCAAAAGCCACCAGCACTCCGATCAAGGGGGTCACGGCGCGGTCGGCTATCTCGCGCGGCCGAGCACGTCCAGCATCCAGGCGTACTCCTCGGCGACCTCGTGCCAGCGGGCGTAGCGGCCCGAGACGCCGCCGTGGCCGGCCGACATCTCGGTCTTCAGCAGCACGGGGGCGCCGACCTCGCGCAGGCGGGCCGTCCACTTCGCGGGCTCGACGTAGAGCACCCGGGTGTCGTTGAGGCTCGTCACGGCGAGGATGCGCGGGTACTGCTGCTCGGTGACGTTCTCGTAGGGCGAGTAGCTCTTCATGTAGGCGTACACCTCGGGGTCGTGCAGCGGGTCGCCCCACTCGTCCCACTCGATCACCGTGAGCGGCAGCGACGGGTCCAGGATCGAGGTGAGCGCGTCGACGAACGGCACCTGCGCCAGGATGCCCGCGAACAGCTGGGGCGCGAGGTTCGCGACCGCGCCCATCAGCAGCCCACCGGCGCTGCCGCCCTGCGCCACGAGCGAGGAGGGGCTCGTGTAGCCGAGCTCGATCACGCGCTCGGCGCAGGCGACGAAGTCCGTGAAGGTGTTCTTCTTGCTGAGCGTCTTGCCGTTCTCGTACCAGTGCCGCCCCAGCTCGCCGCCGCCGCGCACGTGCGCGATCGCGAAGGCGACCCCCCGGTCGAGCAGCGAGAGACGCGCCACGGAGAACCCGGGGTCGATCGACGACTCGTACGATCCATAGCCGTAGAGGATGAACGGGGCCGGCCCGGCGTCCAGCACACCCCGCCGTGCGACCACCGAGATCGGCACGCGGGTGCCGTCGGCCGCCGTGGCCCATTCCCGCCGCTGCTCGTAGGCGGCGGGGTCGTACCCGCCGAGCACCGGCTGCTGCTTGAGCAGCGTCGAGGCTCCGGTGGTCACGTCGTAGTCGAACACCGACGAGGGGGTGACGAACGAGGTGTAGCCGTAGCGCACGGTGGGCTGCAGCCACTCGGGGTTGCCCGAGGTCCCTACGGCGAACAGAGGCTCGTCGAAGGCGAGTTCCCGCAGCGCGGAGCCGTCGATCTCCGTCGACGCCGGGTCGAGCGGCAGCACCGCGATGCGCGTGAGCCCGTCGCGCCGGTAGTCCACCGTGAGGTGCCCGGCGAAGGCCTCGACGTCCTCGAGGCGCACGGCCGGGTCGTGCGCGAGCACCGTGGTCCAGCCCGCGGGGTCGGCCGGACGCGCGGGGTCGGCGGCGATCAGCTCGAAGTTCTCCGCCCCGTCGTTGTGCAGGATGAGCAGCACGTCGCGGCCGCCCACCACCGCGTGCTCCACCGAGTACTCCACGCCCTCGCGGCGCGGCCAGACCAGCTCGAACCGCGCATCCGGATCGGTGGTGTCCAGAAGCAGCACCTCGCTCGTGATCTTCGAGCCGAGCGCGATCTCGAGGTACTTCTTGCTGCGTGTGAGGCCGATGCCGACCCAGTAGCGCTCGTCGGGCTCGGTGAACACGGTCTCGTCGTCGGCGGCCGGCGTGCCCACGCGGTGGCGCCAGATGGTGTCGGGCCGCCAGGCCTCGTCGACGGTGGGGTAGTAGACGCTGCCGCCGTCGCCGGAGAATACGGCGCCGGGGAAGGTGTCCTCCACCACGTCGGGCAGGTCGGCGCCGGTGGCGAGGTCGCGGATGCGCAGCGTGTAGCGCTCGTCGCCGAGCGTGTCGACGGCGTAGGCCAGCAGCATCCCGTCGGGGCTCACGTCGAAGGAACCGAGCGAGTAGAACTCGTGGCCCTCGGCCTCGGTGTTGTCGTCGAGCACGACCTGCTCGCCGGCGACGGGTTCGCCCGGCGTGAGCTGCGGAGGAGTCCAGTCGTCGGGGCCGGCGATCGGGGCCCGGCAGTGCACGCCGTACTGCGAGCCCTCGACGGTGCGGGTGTAGTACCAGTGGCCGCCGTCGCGCACGGGCACCGAGAGGTCGGTCTCGAGGGTGCGCGACTTGATCTCGTCGAAGATGCTCTGGCGCAGCCCCGCCAGGTGCGCGGTGGCCTGCTCGGTGTAGGCGTTCTCGGCCTCGAGGTAGGTGATCACCTCGGGGTTCTCCTTGTCGCGCAACCACTCGTAGGCGTCGATCACCGTGTCGCCGTGGTGAACGCGTTCGATGGGCTGTCGACGGGCCTGGGGAGGGAGAGCATCCATCCCTCCAGCGTAGAGCCGGCCCGTGTTGACCTGCGCCGGGCCGGATGGCATAGTCGTCACGGCCCCGAGGGCAACCCGAACAGCATGAACATCCGGTGAAAGCCGGATGCGCGACGAACGCAACAGATCAGGAGAGCGTCAGTGGATCTGTCGGTGATCGTCGTGCTGGTGATCGCCCTGGCCCTGTTCTTCGATTTCACGAACGGCTTCCACGACACCGCCAACGCGATGGCTACGCCCATCGCCACCGGTGCGCTGAGGCCCAAGGTCGCCGTGGCCCTCGCCGCGGCGCTCAACCTGGTGGGCGCGTTCCTCAGCACGGAGGTGGCGAAGACGATCTCGGGCGGCCTCATCCGCGAGGGCGCAGGCGGGGTGCAGATCCTGCCGGAGATGATCTTCGCCGGCCTGATCGGGGCGATCGTGTGGAACCTCGTGACCTGGCTCTTCGGCCTGCCGTCGAGCTCCTCGCACGCCCTGTTCGGCGGCCTCATCGGCGCCGCCGTCGTCGGCGCCGGGTTCGGGGTCGTCGACTACGGCGTGCTCCTCAGCAAGATCGTGCTGCCCGCGCTCGTGGCGCCGGTGGTGGCCGGCGTCGTCGCCTTCGTCGCCACGCGGCTGGCCTACCTCATCACCCGGATGCCCGCCTCGAGCGAGCAGTCCGGCGTGCGCGGCCGGTTCCGGTACGGCCAGATCTTCTCCTCCTCGCTCGTGGCGCTCGCGCACGGCACCAACGACGCGCAGAAGACCATGGGAGTCATCACGCTGCTGCTCATCTCCGCCGGTCTGCAGCCGGCCGGCACCGGCCCCGAGATCTGGATCATCGTCGCCTGCGCCCTGGCCATCGCGCTCGGTACCTACATGGGCGGCTGGCGCATCATCCGCACCCTCGGCGCAGGGCTCACCGAGGTGAAGCCGGCGCAGGGCTTCGCGGCCGAGACGAGCACGGCCGCCACCATCCTGGCGTCGAGCCATCTCGGTTTCGCCCTCTCGACCACGCAGGTGGCCTCGGGCTCGGTGATCGGCTCGGGTCTCGGCCGTCGCGGCTCCTCGGTGCGCTGGCGCACGGCGGGCCGGATCGGCGTGGGCTGGCTGCTCACGCTGCCCGCATCCGCGGTGGTGGGGGCGGTCGCCGCGTTCGTCGCACGGCTCGGAACGGTGGGAATCGTCGTCGACCTCTTCGCGGGGCTCGGGGTGATCGTGTCGATCTTCGTGATCTCGCGACGCAACCAGGTGACCTCCAGCAACGCCATCAGCGAGATCGATGCGGCCGGAGACGTCGTGCGGAGCCCCAAGGCCACCCGCCGCAAGCAGAGGGCGGCCCGATGACGATCGACTGGGGTGCATTTCTCGTGGTGGCCGTCGCCTCGATCGTGTCGACCGCGGTCGTGGTGAGCCTGTACTCCTTCGGCCTGCGGTTCCACGGCCTGACGCATCCGGATGCCCGCACCGGCCGGCCGGTGCGCCCGCGCTACGCCTCCGTGCTCGCGTACGCCTGTTTCGCGCTGAGCGCGGCGGCCGTGCTCTTCGGCATCTACCTGATCGTTCCCTTCTTCCACCGCTAGGCCGCGACTCCTACGATGGGGGAATGACCCTAGAGATCGCGTTCGCTCCCGTCGTTCCGCCTCTGCGTGCGAGCTTCGGCCGAGGGGTCACGCGGTCGCTGCGGTGGCGCACCGAGCAGTTGAAGGCCCTGCGGCGGATGCTCGTGGAGCGCTCCGCCGACTTCGAGGACGCCCTGTTCCTCGACCTCGGCAAGAACCCCGCAGAGTCGCAGCTGACGGAGATCAACATCCTGCTCTCCGAGATCGACCACACCCTCGCGCACCTGCGGAGCTGGCTCCGGCCGCGCCGGGTCGGCGTGCCCCTCGCGATCGCGCCGGCCACCGCCTCCACCATGCTCGAGCCGCTCGGGGTCGTGCTCGTCATCGCCCCCTGGAACTACCCCGTGCAACTGCTGCTCGCGCCGGTGATCGGCGCCCTCGCGGCCGGCAACGCCGTGGTGATGAAGCCGAGCGAGCTCGCCCCGGCCACCTCGGCGCTGATCGCCGAGCTCGTGCCCGACTACCTCGACCCGCGCGCCGTGACCGTGGTGGAGGGCGGCGTCGAGGTCACCACCGAGCTGCTCGCCGAGCGTTTCGACCACATCTTCTACACCGGCAACGGCACGGTGGGCCGCATCGTGATGGCGGCCGCCGCGAAGCACCTCACGCCGGTCACCCTCGAGCTCGGCGGCAAGTCGCCGGTCTACGTCGACGACACGGTCGACCTCGCCGTCGCGGCCCGCCGCATCGCCTGGGGCAAGTTCATGAACGCCGGCCAGACCTGTGTTGCGCCCGACTACCTGCTCGCCACCGCGGAGGTGCAGAGCGCCCTCGCGCCCCTGCTGGTGGAGGCGATCGCCGAGCTCTACGACGGCGACCCGCGCACGAGCGCGAGCTACGGCCGCATCGTGAACGAGAAGCAGTACACCCGGCTCACGGGGCTGCTCGCCGGTGAGAAGGTGCTCACCGGGGGCCGGGTCGACGAGCGTGCCCGCTACATCGCGCCCACCGTGCTCGTCGACGTGGCCCGGGATGCGCCGGTCATGCAGCAGGAGATCTTCGGGCCGATCCTGCCGTTCGTCACGGTCGAGGACCTCGACGACGCCATCGGGTTCATCACCGCGGGCGAGAAGCCGCTCGCGCTCTACGCCTTCACGAACTCGCGCGAGACGGCACGGCGCATCCTCACCGAGACCTCCTCCGGGGCGGTCGGCTTCGGCGTGCCGGTGGCCCACCTCACCGTCACCGGCCTGCCGTTCGGCGGCGTCGGCGAGAGCGGCATGGGCAACTACCACGGGCGCCGGAGCATCGAGACCTTCAGCCACGAGAAGGCCGTTCTCACGAAGCGCCTCAGCCCTGACACGCTGAAGCTCGTGTACCCGCCGTTCACCGAGAAGAAGGACGGATTCATCCGGGGCCTGCTGCGCAAGCTGGGCTAGAGTCTTCTGCGTCAAGCCACAAGCGAAACGACGACAGCAATGGAGCTCCCCGACGTGACAATCTCATCGTCCGAACAACGGATCACGCCCGGCATCGACGCCGGGACCTCGCACACCCCCGGTACCACGCGCACCGAGACCGACAGCCTCGGCAGCACCGAGATCCCCGCCGACGCCCTCTGGGGCATCCACACCGCCCGGGCCCTCGAGAACTTCCCGATCAGCCGCCGCCCCATCTCGGTCTACCCCGATCTCGTGAACGCCCTCGTGATCGTGAAGCAGGCCGCCGCGCGCGCCAATCGCGAGATCGGGGTGCTGGACGCGCAGAAGGCGCGCTGGATCGACGAGGCCTGCGAGCGCATCCGGGCCGGCGAGTTCCACGACCAGTTCGTGGTGGGCGTCATCCAGGGCGGTGCCGGAACCTCCACGAACATGAACACGAACGAGGTGGTGGCGAACGTCGCCCTCGTGGCGAACGGCTACGCGCCCGGCCGCTACGACATCCTGCACCCGCTCGACGACGTGAACCGCAGCCAGTCCACCAACGACGTCTACCCGACGGCGGTGAAGCTCGCGATGTGCTTCTCGCTCGACCGGCTGATGGCCGAGCACGAGCTGCTGCGCGACAGCTTCGGTGCCAAGGGCCGCGAGTTCGCCCACGTGCTGAAGGTGGGCCGCACGCAGCTGCAGGACGCCGTGCCGATGACGCTCGGCCAGGAGTTCCACGGCTTCGCCACCACCCTCACCGAAGATCTCGAGCGGATGCGCCACACCCTCCCGCTGCTCTGGGAGATCAACCTCGGCGCCACCGCCATCGGCACCGGCATCACGGCCGACCCGGCCTACGCGGCCACCGTCTGCCGCCACCTTCGCGAACTCACCGGCTTCGAGCACGTGACGGCCGCCGACCTCGTGGAGGCCACGAGCGACGCCGGCGTGTTCATGACCCTCTCGGGAGTGCTGAAGCGCTCGGCCATCAAGCTCTCGAAGATCTGCAACGACCTGCGCCTGCTCTCGAGCGGACCGCAGGCCGGTTTCGGCGAGATCAACCTGCCGCCGCGCCAGGCCGGCTCGAGCATCATGCCCGGCAAGGTGAACCCCGTCATCCCCGAGGTCGTGAACCAGGTGGCGTTCGCGGTGGCCGGCGCGGATGTGACGGTCACCATGGCCGCGGAAGGCGGACAACTGCAGCTCAACGCCTTCGAACCCGTCATCGCGCACTCGCTGCTGCAGAGCCTCGCCTGGATGACCGGCGGATGCCGCACCCTGCGCGTGAACTGCATCGACGGCATCACCGCGAACCTCGACCGTCTCGACACCATGGTGTCGACCTCGGTGGGGGTCGTGACAGCGCTGACGCCCTACATCGGCTACGCGGCCGCCTCGGCCCTTGCGAAGACGGCTCTGCTCACGCACCGCAACATCGCCGACCTCGTGGTGGAGGCCGACCTCATGACGCGCGAGCGCGTGATGAAGCTGATCTCGCCGGCGCGGCTCTCGGGCATCGAGGCGATCACGCAGGCCATCCCGGTGGTCGAGACGGGCGACTGAGACGACGTCGCCCTCGTCTTCGCTTTCGGGGCCTCCTTAGGATGAGGGTCATGACCGACGCGACCCCGGCATCCTTTCTTGCGAGCCTTCGGGCGGCCCTCGGCGAGCGGGTGATCACGGAGCCCGGGAGGCTCGAGGGCGTGCGCTCCGACAAGTCGGGCTGGCGGTCGGCCGCGGCGCCGCTTGCGCTCGTGGAGGCGACGACGGTCGCCGAGGTGCAGGATGCCGTGCGGCTCGCGCACGAGCACTGCGTCGCCGTCGTCCCCCGGGGCGCAGGAAGCGGGCTCGCGGGCGGGGCGACCTCCACGGCCGGGTCGATCGTGCTGAGCCTGGCACGCATGGACCGCATCCTCGAGATCTCGCTCGACGACGAGCTCGCCGTGGTCGAAGCCGGCGTCATCAACCAGGCGCTCTCCGACGCGCTCGCCCCGCACGGTTACGTCTACTCGCCCGACCCGGCCAGCAAGGCCATCTCGACGATCGGCGGCAACATCGCCACGAACGCCGGCGGCCTGCTCTGCGCCAAGTACGGCGTGACCCGCGAGGCGGTGCTGGGGCTCACCGTCGTGCTCGCCGACGGCTCGCTGCTCGAGACCGGGCGGCGCACGGTGAAGGGAGTGAGCGGCTACGACCTCACCGCACTGCTGACCGGTTCGGAGGGCACGCTCGGGGTGATCGTGCAGGCGACCGTGCGCATCCGGCCGATCCCCGAGGGCGGGGTCGCCACGATCGGGGCGTTCTTCGCCGACGTGACCGCCGCGGCCGCCGCCTGCGCCGCGGTGACGGCCGCGCGCATCCGGCCCGCCGTGATGGAGCTCATGGATGCCGCTTCCGTGGCCGCGGTCGACCGCTACCTCGGCACCGCCACGCCCGCGCCCGGAGCGGCCTTCGTGCTCGTGCAGTGCGACGGGCTCGGCGCGGAGGTCGAGGCGGCCCAGGTGCTGCGGGTGCTCGAGGCGGCCTCGCCGCTCTCCGCCGAGCTCTCGGCCGGCGCCGAGGCGGGGGAGCGGCTGCTCGCCTTCCGCCGCAGCTTCCACCCGGCGCTCGAGGCCGGCGGTGAAGTGCTCGTCGAAGACGTGTGCGTTCCGCGGTCGCAGCTGGCGGCGATGTTCGGCGAGATCGAGCGGATCGGCGCGAAGCACGGCCTGCGCATTCCGACTGTGGCGCACGCGGGCGACGGCAACCTGCATCCGAATTTCGTGATCCCGGATGCCCCGGCCGGCCAGGCCGATCCGCTCGGCGTCCCCGAGGCGGTCTGGGCCGCGGCCGACGAACTCTTCGCCGCCGGCATGCGCCTCGGCGGCACGCTCACCGGTGAGCACGGGGTCGGCGTGCTGAAGAAGCGCTGGCTCGAGGCCGAGCTCGGCAGCGAGGAGCTCGCCCTGCAGCGGCGGATCAAGGCGGTGTTCGACCCCGACGGCATCCTGAACCCCGGCAAGGTCTACTGAGCCGGTGCTTTTGACCTGCACCGCGGGGTGGGATTGGATGGAGGCATGACAGATCCCATGGATTCCAAGCCCGAACTCGACTTCCCCGAGGGCCCGCCGCCCACCGTGCTCGAGATCGTCGACATCGTCGAGGGCACCGGCGCCGAGGCCACGCCGGGCGCCACCGTCGAGGTGCACTACCTCGGCGTCGAATACGAGACCGGTGAGGAGTTCGACTCCTCCTGGGGTCGCGGCGAGACCATCAGCTTCCCGCTCAACGGCCTCATCGCCGGCTGGCAGGAGGGCATCCCGGGCATGAAGGCCGGCGGCCGCCGCAAGCTCACCATCCCGCCGCACCTCGCCTACGGTCCTGAGGGCTCCGGTCACTTCCTGGCCGGCAAGACCCTCATCTTCGTGATCGACCTGATCTCGGTCCCGTAAGGCACGATTCACCCGCTCGACAGAGTGCTGCGGCAACCTCCCGGGTTTCGGCTTGTAGAATTGCTTGCCGGTAATTCGGGAGGTGCTGTGGCTGAGAACGAGTTGGCGCGTGAGCGCGAATACGTGGCGGGGCTGTACGAGAGGCTCGACAGCCTGAAGGCCGAGGCCGAGCAGGAGCTGGCGACCGTTCGGCGCGAGAACGTCGGCGGCAACCACCAGTCACGGTCGGAGCGCGACGCCTTCGCGCGGGCCTACGAAGACCGCATCGGCCAGCTCCGCGAGGTGGGAGAGCGGCTGGCGTTCGGCCGGCTCGAACTCGTCGACCCCGACCCGGAGGTCGACGGCCCCGGATCGCAGCTGCGCTACATCGGGCGCATCGGCCTGCGCGACGAGAACCTCGAGCCACTGCTGCTCGACTGGCGCGCCCCGCAGGCCCGCGCTTTTTACCAGGCCACCGCGGCCACCCCGCTCGGCGCCCGCGCCCGCCGGCACATCACCACGCGCGGCCGCGACGTGGTGCGCATCGAGGACGAGGTCTTCGACTCCGCCCTGCTCGACGAAGACGGCACCCAGCTGCAGGGCGAGGGCGCCCTGCTCGCGGCCCTGTCCGCGCAGCGCACCGGGCAGATGCACGACATCGTCTCCACCATCCAGGCCGAGCAGGACCGGATCATCCGCTCCGAGCTCTCGGGCGTTCTCGTGGTGCAGGGCGGCCCCGGCACCGGCAAGACCGCCGTGGCGCTGCATCGCGCCGCCTACCTGCTCTACACCCACCGCGACCGCCTCGGCTCGAGCGGCGTGCTCGTGGTCGGCCCCAGTCGTGCCTTCCTGCAGTACATCAACGCCGTGCTCCCGAGTCTCGGCGAGACCGGCGTGGTGCTCTCGAGCCTCGGCCAGCTGTACCCGGGCGTCGAGACGAGTCTCGACGACGAGCCCGCCGTGGCGGCGCTCAAGGGATCGGCCGAGATGGCCGCCCTCATCCGCCGCGCGGTGCGCTCGCGCCAGCGGGTTCCCGCCGAGGCGCAGAACCTCGAGATCAACGGCGAGAAGCTCGTGCTGCAGCCCGCCACCATCGCTGAGGCCATGACACGCGCCCGCGAATCGGGCAAGCCCTACAACGAGGGCCGGGTGGCCTTCGTGAAGTCGGTGCTCTCGCAGCTCACCAAGCAGCTCGCCGAGCAGCTGCGCCGCCGCGGCAGCACCGTCGACGAGGCCGATCTCGCCTACCTGCGGGAAGACATCCGCACCGCCTACGACGTGCGGGTGGCACTCAACACCGCCTGGATCCCGCTCACCCCCGAGAAGCTCGTCGAAGACCTCTACGCCCGGCCGCAGTGGCTCGAGTCGCTCACCGGGCACTGGTCGAAGGCCAAGCGCCAGCTGCTGCGGCGTGAGCGCGGGGCGGCCTTCACGGTCTCCGACGTGCCGCTGCTCGACGAGGCCGCCGAGCTGCTCGGCGAGTACGACGCGGGGGATGCGGCCAAGAGGCGCGCGGAGAAGGCGCAGCGCAAGCGCGACCTCGAGAACGCGAAGAACGCCATCCGCAACATGGACGTGGCCGGCCAGGTGTCGGCCGAGTCGGTGGTGGCGGGCTTCGCCGAGACCGAGGCGATGCTGACGACCGCCGAGCGCGCCGCCTCCGACCGCTCGTGGACCTACGGTCACATCGTGGTCGACGAGGCTCAGGAGCTCTCGCCGATGCAGTGGCGGGTTCTGCTGCGCAAGTCGCCGCTGCGTTCCTTCACGATCGTCGGCGACGTGGCCCAGGCGAGCTCGGCGGCGTCGTCGACGAGCTGGGATGCGACGCTCCAGCCCCTCATCGGTGAGAACTGGCGGCTCGAGGAGCTCACGGTGAACTACCGCACGCCATCGCAGATCGTGGATGCCGCCGAGCGTGTGGCGCACGCCAACGGCCTCACGGTCACTCGCTCGCGCTCCGTGCGCACCACCGAGTGGCCCGTGGTGGCCGAGCCGACGGCGGACGACGACGAACTGCTCGAGCGCGTGCTCGCCGACGTGCGCGAGATGACGGCGGCGGGCGGAACCGTGGCCGTCATCACCCCGGCGGCCCGCGCGGCCGCGGTGGGGGAGGCGCTCAGCGGGGCGTTCGGCTCCGAGGTGGGCACCGGCGTGACCGGGCTCTCCCGATCGATCGCGCTGCTCGCGCCCGCCGAGGCCAAGGGCCTCGAGTTCGACTCGGTGGTGGTGGTGTCTCCCGGCGAGCTGATCGCGGAGACGACGCGCGGCGCATCCGCTCTGTATGTGGCGATGACGCGGCCCACGCAGCGCCTGGCGCTCGTGCTGGCCGCCGGCGAGGAGCCGCCCGCGGGCCTCTGAGCCTGCCGGTGTGCAGATTCTGCAGAAATAGCCGTGAGCGTCGAAAATAGAGCGGTGCTCTCGGCTATTCCTGCAGAATCCGGACATCGATGCCAGCTCCGCGCCGACGTCAGGGCTTCGGGTCGCGCGCGTCGTAGTCGCGGAAGCTGTGCACGAGACGCAGGATGAGCGCGGCCGCGGCCACGATCAGCAGACCGCCGAGCAGGGGCGGGAACCACAGCGCCGCGAACACCGAGACGAGCCCGACGTAGAGATCGCCCACGCGCGGCCCACCGGCCACGACCACGGTGAACACACCTTGCAGCCGCCCGCGCATGTTGTCGGGAACCGCGGTCTGGAGCATGGTGCTGCGGAAGATGGCGCTCACCTCGTCGGAGGCGCCGGCCCCCACGAGGGCGAGCGAGGCGAGCACGAGTCCCACGACGTTCGCATCGGCGAGCTCCTGGCTCGCGGGCGCACCCGCGAGGGTCGACACGAGTACCACGACGCCGAACAGCGCGATGAACGCCCCGTAGCTCTGCACCGCGCGGGCGATGGCGCGGCCCTGCAGGCGCACCCCGCCGAGCCGCCCCGAGAACACGCTCGTGAGCGTCGACCCGACGGCGTACGCGGCGGTGAGGATGCCGACGGTGATCGGTCCGCCGCCGAGCACGAGCACGCCGATGGCGGGGAACAGCACGCGAGGCTGCCCGAAGGTCATCGCTGCGATGTCGATGAGGAAGGAGGCGCGGATGTTCGGCGCCCGCCGCAGGAAGGCGATGCCGTGCCGCAGCGACTCGAGTCCCGGCCGGTGCCGTTCGCCCTCGGGCAGGATGCGGGGCAGGCTCGCGATGCCGAGGAACGCCGAGACGAAGAGCACGACGTCGACGGTGTAGGTCCAGCCGAAGCCAACGGTGGCCACCAGCACGCCGGCCAGCGCGGGCCCGACGGTCACCATGATGCCGATCGTGATGCCGTTCAGCGCGGCGGCGGCGGGCAGCAGCTCGCGCGGGAGGATGCGCGGGAAGATCGCCGAGCGCGTGGTCTGGATGACCGTGGCCGCCACCGCGTTCACCGTGGCGAGCGTGTAGAGCGCCACCACGCTGTCGGCGCCGGACCAGGCCAGCGCGGCGAGGGTGATGGTGGAGGCCCAGGCGACGATCGCGGCGATCAGCGCCACTGTGCGGCGGTCGAAGGCGTCGGCGAGCATCCCGCCGTACAGCCCGGCCACGATCATCGGCAGCAGGGCGAAGAGCGCCACGCCCGACACCGCGAGGGTCGAATCGGTCAGACGGTAGATGTCGAGACCGACCGCCACGATCGTCATCTGGCTGCCGATGCCGGAGATCGCCTGCCCGGCCCAGAGGCGGGCGAACGCGGGGCTCGCCCGGAGGGGCGTGAGGTCGGCGAAGTGGTTGCGGCGCCGGGCGGGTTCGCTCCTCAGCTCGTCGTCGCCCGGTGCCGTGCTGCTGGGTGACTCACGCGGCGGCTCGCTCACTCCGCGGGAGTCAGGAGGTCGGCGTGGTGGCGGGCCGCGACATCCGGATGCGCACGCAGCCGGCTTTTCAGCGCGTTCTCCCCGTAGGTGCGGAAGATCGGGTTGTCGGGGTCTGCGGTGATGCCGGAGGCCTCGGCCGCGAGTTCGGCCGGCAACGGGAGCACGGGGATCGTGGCATCGAGCGCGGGGCTGTAGAAGAACGGGATGGAGATGCGGTCGTCGCCGATGCGCGGCGAGATCACGCGGTGCACCGTCGCCTTGAGGTAGCCGTTCGTGGCGACCTCGAGGAGTTCGCCGATGTTCACCACGAAGGCGCCCGGGATCGGGGGAGCGTCGATCCACTCGCCGTCCTTCTCCACCTGCAGGCCGCCCTTGCCGGGCTCGACGAGCAGGAGGGTGAGCACACCGCTGTCCTTGTGGGCGCCGACGCCCTGCTTGGGCTCGGGATCGCTCTTGCCGGGGTAGCGGACGATCTTGATGAGGGTGGAGGGACGTTCGGCGAAGGCCGCATCGAACACGTGCTCGTCGGCGCCGAGGGAGAGTGCCCAGGCCTGGAGCAGCTCGAGGCTCACGCGGGTGAGGGCGGCGTACCACTCGGCGACGACCTCGCGGAGCTCGGGGAGCGCATCCGGCCACTGGTTCGGGCCTTCGAGCCGCAGGTAGGCGGGGGAGTCATCGGTGAGCGCGACGGGCTCGCGCTCGGTGCCGATGTCGATCTGCTCGCGCCAGTCGATGCGACCCTGGGTGAGCTCGCCGCCGACGCGGGTGTAGCCGCGGAAGTGGGGGCTGTTGAGGTTCTCGATGGCGAGTTTGTCGGCCTCGGGGAGATCGAAGAAGCGGCGCGAGGTGGTCATCACGCGGTCGATGAGCTCCTCGGGCACGCCGTGGCCCACGAGGTAGAAGAAGCCGTAGTCGTGGGTGGCCTCGCGCAGTTCGGTGCGGAAGGCGGCGGCTTCGGCCGGGCCGGCGGCGAGCCGGGAGAAGTCGAGCACGGGGAGAGTGGCGGGGGCCACGGTGGTGTCAGTCATGTCTTGTGTGTTCCGTTCCGCGTAGTGCAACTCCGATCCACTATGCGGTGTTCCCGGCCGTTCGTCGAACTGGCGGCCGAAGTGTTACGCGCATGTTTCTGGTAAGCTCTACAGGTTGCCGTGAAGACGGCCGCGGACAAAGAGAGCCACAGCATCCGGCTGACTGGCACCGCGCAACGAGAGAAAGGGGATCCCATCTATGGCACTCGAAGCAGACGTCAAGAAGGCGATCATCGAAGAGTACGCTACCCACCCCGGTGACACCGGATCCCCCGAGGTCCAGGTCGCGATCCTGACCAAGCGGATCAAGGACCTCACCGAGCACCTCAAGGAGCACAAGCACGACCACCACTCGCGTCGTGGTCTGCTGCTGCTCGTGGGCCAGCGTCGCCGCCTCCTGGGCTACCTCCAGGACATCGACATCGACCGCTACCGCACGCTCATCGAGCGTCTCGGTCTGCGTCGCTAGTTCGCCTTTCAGGCGACACAGTCGATCAGGCGGCAGCTCTTCGCTGACACCGCGATCTTCTTCTGGAGAGGCCGTCACCTTCGGGTGGCGGCCTCTTCTGTGTGTCTGGAGCGCATCGACCTGTCTGGGATGCATTGACTTAGTGGAAGCCATCTACCTAATTCTTTGGCGCCGACTCGCCATTGCGTCGTCGGGACAGGGCAGCCAGCGCGTGTAACCGACGGGCGTGTGTGCGCTGTCTGCCGGGAGGTCCGCGTAGCGGGCGGCCCACGCAGCCGCAGGCCCGGAGTGCGACGTACCTCGTCTGGCGGCTTCGCTATCAGGGGTGCTCCGCCGGCGACCTCATCCGAGAGGGCAGCTGCCCGCCGCCACGGTGGCATCGGCAGGCGTACCTTCGATCGCGGTGCCGTCGTGGAGGCGCGTCGGGTGGGTCGGTGGGTGCGAAGCTCGGGCGTGGGGAGCTGCGGCGGGGTGCCCGCGGCAGGGTGACGTAGTGCCGTCCGGTGGGGGATCTCCAATCGAGGGCGCGGCCGGCCTGCGCGACGACGCTCCATCCGCTCGAGTCGTGTTTCAGATGGTGGTGCTTGGCGCAGAGATGGTGCAGATTGGCGCGCTCGGTCTCGCCGCCGCGAGCCCAGTCCGCGGTGTGGTCGAGCTCGCAGGCTTCCGCGCGGCGATTGCAGTTCGGGAACCGGCAGCTCTCGTCGTCGAGCAGGAGGGCGAGGCGCATGTCGGGTGGCGGCCGGTAGCGGGTGCGGCCGACGGAGAGCGTCTCGCCGGTCTCCGGATGGGTGAGGACTCTGATGAAGCTCGGCGCCCGAGCGGCGAGGCGGCGGGCCGTGTCGATGTCGATCGGCCCGAATCCGTGAAGCTCTGCCGTGCCATCGTCGTGACCGAGCAACGACAGGGCGGGCACGGTGAGTACGACCGTCGGCGTGATGGGAAGGAACGCATCGTCGACCTCGAACTGCTGGAGGTCGCGCGTGATCGACGGACGCGCCCGGGTCACGCTGTCGACGGGTGTCGGAGGAGTGGGTGCGAGGTCGGGAATTGCGCCGGACGAGGGCGAGAAGTCAGGTTGCGCACCCGCGGGCCGCGAGAGGTCGGGCGGCCCGTCGGTGGTGCGCCTCTCGTCGGGTACCTCGACGTCGCCACCGGCGGACGGCGGACGCGCCGCCACGCTACGGGCCGAAGGTGGGCCGAGGAGGAGCGTGGCGAGCGCGTCGGCGCGCAGCTGGCTGCGCGATCGCGGTTCGGCGGCCGTCTGAGCGGACCGCGCGATGCGGGTGAGGCGCGAGTCGATGGCCACGGCCGCCACCGCCGGGAGGTGGCAGGTGAGCCAGGCCATTCCGTCGACGTCGGGCGAGAGCGTGACACTGCGCTCGGCGATCGCGGTGGCCGAGCGTGCTTCGATCGATTCGGGGTGCAGGCGTTCGCGCTCGGAACGAGCCGAGCGCTCGAAACGGGCTGCAGTGGTCGTCGCGGCCACGGGCAGGAGAGCCCGTTCGAACGAACCACGAGAGTCGCGCGGGAGCGCGGAGGCGGCCGCCGCCATGAGCTGGGCGTGCCGATAGCTGATGGTGCTCGCGGACAGAGCCTCCAGGGTTGCCGGGAGCGTGCCGACGATCGTCTCGGAGTCGTTGAGCATCCGGGTGATCGTGCCTTCTGAAAGACGAGTCGCGCACGAGATCTCGGCGGTGAGCGAACGCATCGCCAGCCCTTGCGCATCCGCCCGTGACTCGGCGAGCCGCAGCGACGTCGCCTCGACGAGCAGCACCGCGGTTCGAGCGTGCGAGGCGGCGCGGATCGCCTCCTCGCCGACCAGCTCGTCGAGGATCGCGTCGAGGCGCATCCCGTTCTCATCCATGAGAATAAGTCAATCATCCGCCAAAGACATCCCTGCTTCCGATGGCTGATCTGTGGAGGGAATAGTTTCGCCCGGGAGTTGTTGAGAGTAATATTCATGCAAACGCATTGAAATGCCCTCAGCGGCACCCCCGCGACTTGAGAGGTCGACATGCAGTTCGGAATCTTCACCGTCGGCGACGTCACCACCGACCCGACGAACAACACCACCCCCACTGAGAACGAGCGCATCAAGGCCATCCTGACCATCGCGCAGAAGGCCGAAGAGGTCGGTCTCGACGTCTTTGCCCTCGGCGAGCACCACAACGAGCCGTTCGTGCCCTCCAGCCCCACGACGATGCTCGGCTACGTCGCGGCCAAGACCGAGAACCTCCTGCTGAGCACCGCGACGACGCTCATCACCACCAACGACCCGGTGAAGATCGCCGAGGACTACGCAATGCTCCAGCACGTCGCCGACGGCCGCGTCGACATGATGATGGGCCGCGGCAACACCGGCCCCGTGTACCCCTGGTTCGGCAAGGACATCCGCCAGGGCATCCCGCTCGCCATCGAGAACTACGCCCTGCTGCGCCGCCTCTGGGACGAGGAGGTCGTCGACTGGGAGGGCAAGTTCCGCACCCCGTTGCAGGGCTTCACGAGCACCCCTCGCCCCCTCGACGGCGTCGCGCCCTTCGTCTGGCACGGCAGCATCCGCAGCCCCGAGATCGCCGAGCAGGCCGCCTACTACGGAGACGGCTTCTTCGCGAACCACATCTTCTGGCCCAAGGAGCACTTCCAGCGCCTCATCGCCTACTACCGCCAGCGCTTCGAGCACTACGGCCACGGCCGCGCCGACCAGGCCTACGTGGGCCTCGGCGGCCAGGTGTTCATGGCGAAGAACTCGCAGGACGCCGTGAAGCAGTTCCGCCCCTACTTCGACAACGCGCCGGTCTACGGACACGGCCCGAGCCTCGAGGACTTCACCGAGCAGACCCCGCTCACCGTCGGCAGCCCGCAGGAGGTCATCGACCGCACCCTCACCTTCCGTGAGACCTTCGGCGACTACCAGCGCCAGCTGTTCCTGATGGACCACGCCGGCCTGCCCCTCAAGACCGTGCTCGAGCAGCTCGACATGCTCGGCGAGCTCGTGGTGCCCACCCTCCGCAAGGAGATGGACGCCCTGCGCCCAGCCCACGTGCCGGACGGCCCCACCCACCAGTCGCAGATCGAGCGGATGGCGGCCCGTGCGGCCGCGAAGCAGGTCGCGGATGCCGCCGAGCAGTCGGCCGTCGCCGCCGAAGCCGCCCGCAGCGCGCGCACCACCCCCGTGGGCGCCGGAACCGGCGCCGCCTTCGGCATCAAGGGAGCCTGATCATGACCGAGAACACCACCCCCGCAAAGAAGCTCGTCGCCGTCTCCGCCGGCCTCAGCCAGCCCTCCTCCACGAGGCTCCTGGCCGACCGCCTGGCGGAGGCGACGGTCGCCGACCTCCGCGACCGCGGCGTCGACGTCGAGCTCACCATGATCGACCTCCGTGACGTGGCGAACGACATCACGAGCAACCTGATGACCGGCTTCGCCAGCTCGAAGCTGCAGGAGGCGATCGACGCGGTCTCCAACGCCGACGGCCTGATCGCCACCACGCCCATCTTCACGGCGAGCTACAGCGGCCTGTTCAAGTCCTTCTTCGACGTGATCGACAACACTGCGCTCACCGGACTGCCGGTGCTGATCGCCGCCACCGGCGGCACCCCGAGACACTCGCTGGCACTCGACCACGCGATGCGCCCGCTGTTCAGCTACCTGCGCGCATCCGTGCTCCCGACGAGCGTCTTCGCCGCCACCGAGGACTGGGGATCGGGCGCCGCGGATGACGGCTTCCCGACGTTGCCCGATCGCATCCGCCGCGCAGCCGGGGAACTCGCCGCCGCGGTCGCGGTCTCGAAGCGCTCCACCGAGGTGAAGGACCCGTTCGCGCTCGACTCCTCGTTCAGCCCGATCGGCGCCTACGGCGCCCAGTAGCCCGGCGCACTCCGCCCCTCCGGTGGGACATTGCTGCGATAGGACCATGCAGGCACATGATCGTGCTTACATGGGCCTATGGCAGTGAGCGTGCGAACCATCCAGACCGCGATTCCGGCCACAGTCCTCCGGCAGCCCCAGGTGCGTGACGTGTTCGCGTCGCAGCCCGGCCTGACGCGCCTCGGCACCCGCCTCGTCTCCGCCTCGTTCGACGGATCGGGAATCGACACCCGCTACACCGTCATCGACGAGCTCACCCTCGACACGCAGGCCGAGCATCCGGAGTTCTTCGATCTGGCGAGCGGCCGGCTGCTCGCCCCCTCCACGAAGGTGCGCAACGAGCTCTACATCGAGCGCGCCAGCGCCCTGTACGTGGAGGCCGGGCGCAAGGCCCTCGACGCCGTCGAAGGCCTCACCGCCGCCGACATCACCCACGTGGTCACCGTCTCGTGCACCGGCTTCTTCGCCCCCGGGCCCGACTACGTGCTGGTGCGCCAGCTGGGCCTCGCGCCGAGCACCCTCCGCTACCACGTGGGCTTCATGGGCTGCTACGCCGCTTTCCCCGCGCTCCGGATGGCGAAGTCGTTCTGCGAGGCCGAACCGGATGCCGTCGTGCTGGTGGTGAGCGTCGAACTCTGCACCCTGCACGTGCGCTCCTCGAACGAGCCCGATCAGATCGTGGCGTCGTCGGTGTTCGCCGACGGGGCGGCGGCGGCGATCGTGACGGCGCGCGAGCTGCCGTCGTCTTCTCCCGCGCTCGATCTGGATGCCTTCGAGAGCGTGCTCACCCCAGTCGGGGAAGGCGACATGGCTTGGAAGATCGGCGACGAGGGCTTCGAGATGATCCTCAGCTCGTATGTGCCCAAGATCATCGACCAGCACATCTCGGGCGCGCTCGAGCCGCTGCTGGCCCGCGAGACGGCTCTCGTCGCGGCGCCGCACGAGTCGATCGGGCACTGGGCCATCCACCCCGGCGGTCGCAGCATCCTCGACAAGGTGGAGGCGAAGCTGCAGCTCTCCGAGGCGCAGCTCGCGCCGTCGCGCGGGGTTCTGCGCGAATACGGCAACATGTCGAGCGCCACGATCCTCTTCGTGCTGAAGGCGATCATGGACGGCTGGCCGCCTGCGGTCGACGACGGTGAGCCGTCGTCCGGCGATCGGGTTTGCGCCATGGCCTTCGGCCCCGGCCTCACCGTCGAGACAGGACTGATGACGCTCCGGCCCGCGCTGGGGGCATAGAGCGTGGTGCTCGGAATCCCCTCGATGCGCAAGCGCGCGGTCGACGCGCGGGAACGCATGGACGAGCCGGACTGCGATCTCCTCACCCTCAACCGCACCTACGAGCAGTTCCGGCTCGTGAACCGGGTGGTGGCGGGCTGGCACGACACGTACCGCCGTCGCATCCGCCCGCTCCTGTCGCGCACCGAGTCGTCGGTGCTGCTGGACATCGGATGCGGCGGGGGAGACGTGGCCCGCGCCCTCGCGCACTGGGCCGCCAGAGACCGCCTGCTGCTCGAGGTGACGGCCATCGATCCCGACCCGCGTGCCCTGGACTTCGCCGAGCGCGCGCCGAACCCCGACGGCGTGCGCTTCCTGCGCACCACCAGCGCCGCACTCGTGGAGGTCGCGGTGCGCTTCGACTTCGTGATCTCGAACCACGTTCTGCATCACCTCGACGCCGAGCAGCTCTCCGACCTGCAGGTCGACTGCGAGCTGCTCTGCCGGGGCCTCACGATCCACAGCGACATCCGGCGCAGTCCGCTCGCCTACGCGGCGTTCTCGGTGGCGACGCTGCCGCTGCGCAACTCGTTCATCCGGGAGGACGGACTCACCTCCATCCGCCGCAGCTACACCGAGGGTGAACTGCGGGTGGCCGCGCGACGCGACTGGATCGTGGAGACCCAAGCGCCCTACCGCCTGCTGCTCAGCTATGCCGCGAGCGCTGCCGCCCGAGACACCGTGCCGACCCCGGATGCCTGACGAACCGGTGCACGACGGGCCGGTGCACGACGAACCGGTGCACGACGTCGCCGTCGTGGGCGCCGGCCCGGTGGGGGTGCTGCTGGCGACCGCTCTGGCTCAGCGGGGGATCGATGTCGTCGTGCTCGAGAAGCGCGTCCGGGCGCATCGCCACTCGCGGGCGATCGGCATCCATCCGCCCTCGCTCGCGGTGCTCGAGCGCCTGGGGGTGCTCGACGAGATCGTGGCGGCGGGGGTGCGGATCGACCGGGGCGTGCTGCGCATCCACGGCCGGGAGCGGGCCCGGCTCGAATTCTCCTCGACCGGGGCACGGCAGCCGTTCGTGGTGTCGCTGCCGCAGCTCGAGACCGAGCGGATTCTCCGGGCCCGTCTCGCGGATCTCGCTCCGGATGCGCTGCGCACCGGCGTCGACGTACGCCGGGTGGAGCGGGAGGCGGCATCCGTCCGGCTCCCTCTCGCTGGCGGGTCCGCGAGCGTGCGGGCGCGGGTCGTGGTGGGGGCCGATGGCCCGTCCGGGGTCGTGGCGGGCACGCTCGGTCGGCCGGCCACCGGCCGCACGTACCCTCACCGCTACCTCATGGGCGACTTCGCCGACACGACGGGCGACGGCGCCGTCGCGGTGCTGCATCTCCACCCGCGCGGGATCGTGGAGTCGTTCCCCCTGCCAGGCGGGCAGCGGCGCTGGGTGACCCACCTCCCCGCGGGTGTCGGCGTCGAGCGCGCCGATGCGGCACTCCTGGCACGGCTGATCGCCGAGCGGATCGCGCCCGAGGCCGCGCCCGACCCCGCGACCGCGACCATGAGCAGCGGCTTCGGCGTGCGGCGGCGCATCCTGCCCCGGATGGCCTCGGACGACGGTCGCCTGGTGGTGATCGGCGACGCGGCGCACGAGGTGAGCCCGATCGGCGGGCAGGGCATGAATCTCGGGTGGCTCGACGCGGATGCGCTTGCCGAGCGGATGCCGTCGCTGCTGGATGCGCTCGACGCGCTCGACTCGCCGCAGCGGAGCGGGCTGTCGCCGCTGGGCGATCTGGGCCGCACCCGTCTGCGCTCGGCCCGTGCGGCCGCGCGGATCTCGGAGTTCAACATGGCCATGGGCCGGCCCACCTCGGCCGCCGGCTTCGCCCTGCGTCGCGCCGTGATCGCGGCCACCGCCCTGCCCGTGCTCCGCCGCACCCTGGCCCGCGCCTTCACCATGGACGGCCGCTGAACGGTCGCCCGGCCGCCGCGGATCCGTCAGCGGCGGCCCTCTCCGCGCCGGAGAGGGGCGTCACGCGACGGATCCGGCGCCCAGTCCCGCACGGCAGAATGGACGCATGAACCACGCGCGGAGATGGAAGCCCTTCTGGCGCTGGGAGGCGTTCCTGTTCGCGATGGTGCTCGTGCTCGCGATGGCGGCGAGCTTCGTTGCGCGCGCCGACTGGCCGGTCGTCGGAGCCGTGCTCGGCATCGTGCTGCTCGTGGCTGCGGTGGCCCTGGCGGCCCTCCTGGTGGTGCCGATCCTCCTCGTCGCAGGGCGCGACAGCGAGAACACGCGCAAGACGCTCGACGGCGTCGAGCTCGTCGAGCCCACGGCCGAGAACGTGAAGACCCTCCGGGTGGTCGAGAGCGAACGCCGGCAGGGCTCCATCGAGGCGGCCCGCGCGAAGTCGCGGGAACCGTTCCGGGCGGTGCTGACGCCGGATGCGAGCCGCTGGCTGGGCCGGCAGCTTCGCGTGGCGGTTGACCTGCTGGGCGACGACGGGAGCATCTACCGGGCCGGATTCGTGCCACCGGAGGTCGACGCGGAGCTCGACGCCCGGCTCCAGCCGTTCGCCCGCAGTAAGCGGGCGGTCGTGGTTCCGGCCGCGGTGATCGGCTCGGCGCGCCCGTTCCGGGTGGAGTTCCGGCTGGGAGACCTCCCCGACTGATAGAGTGGAGGGGTTGTGAGCAGGCCGGCAGGTGGCTGGTCCTCGGTGGTGGTTTTCCGGCGCGCGGTGCGCATCCGGAGCTCTTCTACTGGTGGCCAGCACAAACGCCCTTCAACACACGTTCAGGGAACGTCAGAAATCCCTGCTATTCCGCCTGCTCCGACGCGAGGAGTCGCACGCCCATACGGGGCCGCGACGCTAAACAAAGGAGAAAGACCTCTTGGAAGGTCCTGAAATCAAATTCGCCGAAGCCGTTCTCGACAACGGCAAGTACGGCACCCGCACGGTTCGCTTCGAGACCGGCCGCCTCGCGCAGCAGGCCCAGGGCGCCGTTGCCGCTTACCTCGACGAAGAGACCATGCTGCTCTCCGCCACGAGCGTGAGCAAGCACCCGAAAGACAACTTCGACTTCTTCCCGCTGACGATCGACGTCGAAGAGCGTTCCTACGCCGCCGGCAAGATCCCCGGTTCGTTCTTCCGCCGCGAGGGTCGCCCCTCGACCGAGGCCATCCTGGTCTGCCGCCTGATCGACCGTCCGCTGCGCCCGTCGTTCGTCAACGGCCTCCGCAACGAGGTCCAGGTCGTCATCACCGTTCTGTCGATCGCTCCCGACGAGTTCTACGACTCGCTCGCGATCAACGCGGCCTCGGCCTCGTCGCAGATCTCCGGCATCCCGTTCTCGGGCCCGATCGGTGCGGTTCGTCTGGCTCTCATGCCCGGCTACGGCACGGAAAAGGACCAGTGGATCGCCTTCCCGAAGGCCTCGCAGCTCGAGGAGGCCGTCTTCGACCTCGTCGTCGCCGGCCGCGTCGTGACCGCGGCCGACGGTTCGCAGGACGTCGCGATCATGATGGTCGAGGCGGAAGCCACCGAGGGTTCCTGGAACCTCATCAAGGCCGGTGCCACGAAGCCCAACGAGGCCGTCGTGGCCGAGGGCCTCGAGGCCGCCAAGCCCTTCATCAAGCAGCTCGTCGAGGCTCAGGCGTCGATGGCGCAGCAGGCCAACAAGGCCGTGCAGGAATACCCCATCTTCCTGCCGTACACCAAGGAGGCTTACGACACCGTCGCCGAGCTCTCCTACGACGAGCTCGTCGGTATCTACCAGATCGCCGACAAGATCGAGCGCCAGAACGCCGACGACGCACTGAAGGACCGCGTCAAGGCCGCCATCGCCGTCAAGGTCGAGGCCGGCGAGCTGCCGGCCGAGGTTCTCGGTCAGGTCTCCGCCGCTTACAAGTCGGTCACCAAGGTGGTCGTGCGCGGCCGCATCCTGAAGGACGGCATCCGCATCGACGGCCGTGGGCTCGCGGACATCCGCCCGCTCGACGCCGAGGTCGCGGTGATTCCCCGCGTTCACGGTTCGGCCATCTTCCAGCGCGGCGAGACCCAGATCCTGGGCGTCACCACGCTGAACATGCTCAAGATGGAGCAGCAGATCGACTCGCTGAGCCCGATTACGAAGAAGCGCTACCTGCACCACTACAACTTCCCGCCCTACTCGACCGGTGAGACCGGCCGCGTGGGTTCGCCGAAGCGTCGCGAGATCGGGCACGGCTTCCTGGCCGAGCGCGCCCTCGTGCCGGTGCTGCCGAGCCGCGAGGAGTTCCCCTACGCCATCCGTCAGGTGTCCGAGGCCCTCGGGTCGAACGGCTCCACCTCGATGGGCTCCGTCTGCGCGTCGACCCTGTCGCTGCTGAACGCCGGTGTGCCGCTGCGCGCCCCGGTCGCCGGCATCGCGATGGGCCTCGTGTCCGACGAGGTCGACGGCGAGACCCGCTACGCGGCGCTCACCGACATCCTCGGCGCCGAAGACGCTCTCGGCGACATGGACTTCAAGGTGGCCGGAACCAGTGAGTTCATCACCGCGATCCAGCTCGACACCAAGCTCGACGGCATCCCCACCTCGGTGCTCGACGGTGCGCTCAAGCAGGCGAAGGCGGCCCGTGAGGCCATCCTGAACGTGCTGAACGCGGCCATCGACGCCCCGGACGAGATGGCTCCGACCGCGCCCCGCGTGATCTCGGTGCAGATCCCCGTCGACAAGATCGGCGAGCTGATCGGCCCGAAGGGCAAGACGATCAACGCGATCCAGGACGAGACCGGCGCCGACATCTCGATCGAGGAAGACGGCACCGTGTACATCGGCGCCGTCGACGGTCCCTCGGCTGAGGCCGCTCGCGCCCAGGTCAACGCCATCGCGAACCCGCAGAACCCCGAGATCGGCGAGCAGTTCCTCGGAACCGTCGTCAAGCTCGCGACCTTCGGTGCGTTCGTCTCCCTGCTCCCGGGCAAGGACGGCCTGCTGCACATCTCCGAGGTGCGCAAGCTCGCCGGTGGCAAGCGTGTCGAGAACGTCGAAGACGTGCTCGGCGTCGGCCAGAAGATCCTGGTCGAGATCACCAAGATCGACGACCGCGGAAAGCTGTCGCTCGCTCCGGTGCTCGCCGACCCCGCGGACACCGAGGGTTCCGCTGCCCACAGCGAGGGCCCCGAGGCTCCCGCCGAAGGGGAGTAGCTGGTAGCTGCTGTCTGCGTCAAAGGCCGTACCCCTGGTGGGGTGCGGCCTTTGCCGTCGATGAAGGCCTGTTGCGTCCGTTCCCAGAGGGGTCGCGGTAGGGTTGAAACGATGACGAACGGTGCTGTACCTCTTCCCCTGGATCTTCCTGAACTGTCGATCGGCACTGTCGCCGAGGGGCTGGTGCGTCGAACGATCCTGCCGAGCGGGGTGCGCATCCTGAGCGAGCACATCCCGGGTTCGCGCAGTGCGACCATCGGCTACTGGGTGGCCGCAGGATCGCGGGACGAACGGGGCGCGGAGGGCGCGACGCCCTCGCGTCACGGCTCCACGCACTTCCTCGAGCACCTGCTCTTCAAGGGCACGCCCTCGCGCTCGGCGCTCGAGATCGCGATCGCCTTCGACTCGGTCGGCGGCGAGCACAACGCGGTCACGAGCAAGGAGTACACCTGCTACTACGCGAAGGTGCGCGATGCCGATCTGCCGATGGCGATCGGTGTGCTCTCCGACATGCTCACCTCCTCGCTCCTGGACCGGGGCGAGTTCGAGACCGAGCGCGGGGTCATCCTCGAAGAACTCGCGATGGCCGAGGACGACCCCTCCGACGTCGTGGGGGAGCGCCTGTTCGAGGCCGTGCTGGGCGCGCATCCGCTCGGCCGCCCGGTGGGCGGAACGCCAGACGCGATCCGCGCGGTGACCCGAGACGCCGTCTGGGAGCACTACGCGGCACAGTACCGGCCGAACGACCTCGTGGTCTCGGCCGCCGGCGCCGTCGACCACGACGCCCTCGTGGCCGCGGTCACGGCGACGCTCGGCGGTTCGGGGTGGAACCTGGAGCTGCCGGCCGCCCCGCGGGGGCGCCGTTCCCCGGTGGCGGCGCCGCTCGCCTCCGGAGCGCCGCTCGTGGTGGTGCAGAAGCCCACCGAGCAGGCCAGCGTGATGATCGGCATGCCCGGAATCGTGGCCACCGACGAGCGCCGCACCACCATGGCCGTGCTCAACTCGGTCTTCGGCGGCGGGATGTCGTCGCGGCTGTTCCAGGAGGTGCGCGAGAAGCGCGGGCTCGCCTACTCGGTGTACTCGTACGCTCCGAGCTACTCCGACGCCGGTCTGTTCACCATGTTCGCCGGATGCACGCCGGGCCGTGAAGGCGCGGTGAGCGAGCTCATGCTCGCGGAGCTGCACCGCCTCGCCGAGCACGGGATCACGGCCGACGAGCTCTCCCGCGCCCACGGCCAGCTCTCGGGCTCCGCCGCGCTCGCGCTCGAGGACAGCGACACCCGCATGTCGCGCCTCGGTCGATCTGAGCTGACCCAGGGGGAGTTCGTCGATCTCGACGAGAGCGTGCGGCGCCTGATGGAGGTGTCGCTCGACGACGTGCAGGCTCTCGCGCAGGAGCTCGCCGCCCAGCCCGTGAGCATCGCGGCCGTCGGACCGAACGATGCCGACGCGTTCGCATCCGTGGCGGCCGTCTGATGGCGCACACCCTGTATCTGGTGCGGCACGGCGAGCAGCTCGACGCCGAGCACGGCGTCGACGACGGTCCGCTCTCGCCGCGCGGGCAGCGCCAGGCCCGGCTGATCGCCGACCGGCTCGGCGGAGTGCCGTTCGACAACGTCTGGCACTCGCCGCTGCAGCGCGCCGAGCAGACGGCGCTCATCATGTCGGAGCACCTGCCGGCTCTCGACCCGAAGCCCAGCGCCCTGCTCTTCGACTGCGTGCCCACCGGCTACTCGCCGCAGATGCCGCACACCTTCGAGCCCTTCTTCAACTCGGTGACCGAAGACGAGGTCGAGGCCGGGCGCGCCCAGATGGCGGATGCGACGGCCGAGTTCCTCACCCCCTCACGCGCCACCACCCACGACCTCCTGATCACCCACAACTTCGTGATCGCCTGGTTCGTGCGGGAAGCCATGGACGCACCGGAGTGGCGCTGGGCGGGCCTCAACCAGTCGCACGCGGGCTTGACGATCATCCGCTACAAGGCGGGACGCCTCCCCGAACTCGTCTGCCACAACGACCTCGGCCACCTGCCGGTCGAGCTCCGCACGGGAGTGCTAGACCCCCAGCCGTATTAGCTGCCGGGGGCGCCGGGCTTCGCGCGGCGTCCCCGGGCGGGGCC
>NZ_JBCEBO010000004.1:0-405534 GCF_049472555.1 Herbiconiux sp. 11R-BC
GTGTCGAAGAAGTCCGCCCAGTCCTTCGGCCCACCGTCGGCGAAGGTCTTCGTGAGCCAGCCCTGGGCCACACCGAACACGAAGCCGCCCACCATGTAGGGACGCACGTCTTCCGGCAGCAGGTCGCCCTGGATGCCGGCCGGCACCTCGGTGAGGTTCTCGGCGTGGGCGAGCACGTCGGCGGAGCTGGTCTGCATCACGTCGTAGTCGCCGGCGTCGCCGTCGAGCATGGCGTAGTAGATGGCGTCCTCGAGCGAGACCGAGACGACCTCGGCCCCGGAATCGGCATCGAAGCCGTCGAAGTAGGCGAGCTGGCGGCTCTCATTCGTGGGTCCGCCGTAGTCGGCCCAGATGATGCTGCCGCTGACCGGGGCGGCGGTGGCCGCGGCGGTGGGATCGGCGGCGGTGCTCGGCGTCGAGCAGCCGGTGGCGAGCAGGGCGACGCCGGCGACGGCGATCCCCGTGGTTGCGGCGCGCCGGATGGTCCGGAGGGAGAGGTGCATGGGATGGATCTCCTTGTGAGGGTGTTCATGACGAACGCGGGAGGAGCATTGGATCCAATGTAGTAAACTGTGGATACACTGCACAATGCTCCACTGTTTCCGGGGTGTAAAACTCCGGCCGCTATCGCGGCGCGGGCGCCGCGTGCACCGTGCGGCCGCCCACATCCGTGCGGAGCACCGAGAGCGCCCTCAGACCGCCGGGCGCGGCCTCCCGTGGATCGGCCGACCACAGAGCCCAGTCGGCGTAGAGACCCGGGCGGATCATCCCACGGCTGTGCTCGGCGAGACTCGCCCAGGCAGCCCCGGTCGTATAGGCCGCCAGGGCCTCCTCGATCGTGATGCCCTGCTCGGGCGCGAGGGGCTGGTCGACCCCCGACACCCGGCGGCCGATCGCCTGCTCCATCAGCACACGCGGATCGAAGGTGAAGAACGGCCCGTCGGAACCGAAGGCCACCCGGGCGCCGGCGTCGATCCAGGAGCGCACCGGATTGGCGGCGTGCGCCCGTTCGCCGAGGCGCTCCACCAGCCCGCGGCCGTTGTGCCAGATCAGCGAGGGCTGCAACGAGGCGATCACGCCCGCCGACGCCGCTGCGGCGATGGCCGAGGCGGTCGGCTCGAGGTATGCGTGGATCAGCTGGAAGCGCAGATCGGCGATCGGCTTGCGCTCGGCCTCGGCAGCGAACACCGAGGCGACGGCATCGACGGCGGCACCGCCCACGGCGTGCACGCCCACTCCCCAGCCGTGGTCGGCGCAGAACCGCACCAGGCGGGCGAAGTCGTCGTCGGAGATGCGCTGCACCCCGGTGAAGCCCGCGTCGTCCCACGGTTCGTTCAGCAGAGCCTCGCCGCGGAGCCCCTCCCCGTCGAAGTACACCTTGATCGGACCGAGCCGCAGCGTGTCGTCGCCGAAGCCGGTGGCCACACCCACCCCGTCGAGGTGGGCGATGGCCGCGTCGACGTCGGCGATCGCCGCACTGCCGAGCTCGAGATAGGGCATCGCGACCGTGCGCATCGTCAGCAGGCCCTGCCGGTGCGCCTCCCGGTAGCCGCGCAGCTCGTCGATCGTCACAGCGGGGTCCACCACGCCGGTGAAGCCGAGCGCGTGCAGCAGCGGCTGGACCTTCTCGAGGCCGGCCACACGCTCCGCGGGCGTGGGCTCGCCGCCCGGCCACTCGGGCTCGTGGACGGTGTCGAGCATCACGGCCATGAACTCCTCGACCGTGGTGACGTCGGCAGCGTAGGCGAGCGCCTTGAGTCCACCGCGCTCCATGTGCAGGTGCGCGTCGATGAGGCCGGGCAGGATCACGCCGCCGAGCGCCTCCTCTCCGGCACCCGGCACCGCCGCGCGCACGTCGTCGAGCGAGCCGACCGCCACGATCCGGTCCCCGGCGACCGCCATCGCCTCGGCGTCGGGCCGTTCGGGATCCATCGTCACGATCGGCGCGCGCAGGATCGTCGCGACCGGCGGCCAGGCCGCGCTCATCGCACGACCGCCTGAGCAGGCTGACGCGGATCGGCCGCCGACTCGAGGAATCCGGTGAGCGCGTTGCGGTAGATCGCCTCGACGGCCGCCGCATCCCGGGTGTAGCCCGGCCAGCGCCGCACGTCGTGCCCGCGCGCCTCCAGCCCCTGCAGCACCTCTTCGTCGAAGCGGTCCTCCAGGAAGACGTGCGAGGCGAGGTAGTCGAAGGGCGCGAAGGAGTTCGGAAAGCTCCAGGTCGAGAAGCGGGGCGCGTTCACGGCCTGCTGCAGGTCCATGCCGAAGTGGAACGCGTTGAGGAACACCTGCACCATCGCCTGCACCTGCATGTCGCCCCCGGGGCAGCCGAACGGCATCACGCTGCCGTCGTCGCGCACCACGATGGCCGGGTTGGGCGTGAGACGGGGACGCTTGCCGGGGGCCACACCGGAGGGATGCGCGGGGTCGGGCCGTGACTGCAGACCGCGCAACGACGGCACGATGCCGGTGCCGGGAATGACCGGGGCCGTCGAGGCTCCGTCGGAGGGCGTCGCCGAGAAGGCGTTCCCCCAGCGGTCCACCACGCAGACGTAGCTGGTACCGCCCTCGCCGATGTGCCGCACCTCCTCGGCGCTGATCGCCTCGGGCAGGGCCTGCGAGACGCCGAAGAGCGGCTCCGGAAGCCCTTCGGCCGCATGCTCGGCGTGGATCGCCGCCGCGCGAGCCGCGATGTGCTCGGGCCCGAGGAGGCGGTCCAGGGGCACGTCGACGAACTCCGGGTCGCCGAAGTGATGCTCCCGATCGGCGAAGACCCCCTTCAGCGCTTCGATCACCAGGTGCGCATACTCGGCGCTGTTGTGCTCGAGCCCGTCGAGACCGAACTCCTCGAGGATGAGCAGGGCCTCCGAGAGGATGGGGCCCTGGCACCAGGCACCGCAGGTGAGGATGGTGAAGTCGCGCCAGCGCACCTCGACCACCGGCTCGTATCGCGAGCGGAACTCGGCCAGGTCGTCATGCCGCAGGTAGCCGCCGTTCTCCTCGTGGTAGGCCACGATCGCATCCGCGATCTCGCCCTCGTAGAACTCGGCGCGCGCGGCTTCCAGGCCGGCGATGCGGCCACCGCCCGCGCGCTGCTCGGCGTCGATCATCACCTGGATGGTGTGGGCCAGGTCGGTCTGCACGAACCGCTCCCCCACCTCGGGCGGCCGGCCGCCCGGCAGGTAGATGGCCTCGTTCGCCGGCCAGCGCCGGTAGCCGGCCTGCCGCTTCGCGATGCCGTCGGCCAGCAGCGGGAAGACCGCGAAGCCGTCCCTCGCGAGCCGCAGGGCCGCATCCGCCACCTCGGCGAAGCTCATCGTGCCGTGGTCGCGCAGGGCCGTGATCCAGGCGTCGGGCGCCGCCGGAACCACGGTGCGCAGGATGCCGATGGGGATGGTGCCGCCGTGCTCCCGCTGGAACAGGTCGGCCGGGATACGGCGGGGCCAGACACCGAGGCCGTCCAGGCTCACCGTCCGGCCCTCGGCGGTGCGGATCATGATGGGCGCGACCCCGCCGAAGTTCACCTCGTCGGCGTGCAGCACGGCGAGGGCCATGCCGGCGCAGCAGCCGGCGTCGACCGCGTTGCCGCCGGCCTCCAGGATGGCGAAGGCCGCTGCGGAGGCGAGGTAGTGACCCGAGCTGACGGCGTGCTCCGATCCGTGCAGCGTGAGGTTGGGTGCGAGCCAGCTCGCGCTGCTGACGTCGCTCATGCGGAGACCTCCGGACGACGGTTCATCACCGGGGCGACGGCGGCCTCCCAGGTGAGGCCGTATTCGAGCAGGGCGCGGTCGGCCCGGTAGGGCCCCACGAACTGCACGCCGATCGGCAGGCCGCCCGAGGAGAACGCCGCCGGCATCGAGAGCGCCGGCATCGCCGTCGCGGTGATGCGGCTGCAGGAGCGCTGCCAGGCATAGTACTTGTCCATCGCCACCCCGTCGATCTCGGTGGGGTACTCCCACTCCACCGGGAAGGGCAGCACCTGCACGCAGGGCGCGATCAGAAGCGCGTAGTCCTCGAACAGCGCCTGCAGGCGGCGGAACAGCCGGGTGCGGCCGGCGCCGGCCTGCACGATCAGCTCGGCGGTGAAGCTCTGCGCCCACGAGACGTCGTCCTTCAGGGTCTGCTTCACGAGCTCCGGGTGCAGCCGGATGTCGTCGCCGTGCCCGTCGAGGAACTCCAGCGAACGGAAGGTCTCGAACACGAGGTCGGCCTCGCTCAGATCGAGGTCGATCGGCACCACCTCGGCGCCGAGCTCGGCCGCGAGACGGGCCGCCGCCTCGGTCGCCGCCCGCACCTCCGGGTCCAGCGGCAGGCCCCCGAGATCGGCGGAGTAGGCCATCCGCACCCCCTCGAAGGGCCGCGGCGCGAGGCTGCGGAACACCTCGCCCGGCTCGTCGATCGAGAGCGGGGCCCGGCGCTCTGGCCCCGAGATCACCGACATCAGCAGCGCCTGGTCGGTGACGTTCCGGGTGAGCGGCCCGAGAACGGATCCGGGGTCGTAGGCGTTGCCCGGGCGGGCGGAGGCCACCCGGCCGGCCGTGGGCCGCAGCCCCACCAGGTTGCCGAAGGAGGCGGGGTTGCGGATGCTGCCGCCCAGGTCGGATCCATCGGCCAGGGGCAGCATGCCGCTCGTGACCGCCGCCGCCGCGCCGCCGCTCGAACCGCCGGCCGATCGGGTGAGGTCATAGGGATTGCGGGTGGGGCCGAACACCTCATTGAAGGTGTGCGAACCCACACCGAACTCGGGCACGTTCGTCTTGCCCACGAAGACGGCGCCGGCGGCCCGCATCCGGGCGACGATCACGCTGTCGGCTCCGGCCACGTGCTCGGCGTAGATGCGCGAGCCGTGGGTGGTGCGCACGCCCGCCACGTCCATCAGATCCTTCACGGCCATCGGCAGGCCGTGCAGCGGGCCGAGTGAGAGTCCGCGAGCGGTGAGCGCGTCGAGCTCGCGCGCCTCGGCGAGTGCCTGCTCGGGTCGCAGCGACACGACGGCGTTGACGGCCGGGTTCAGCTCGTCGATGCGGGCGAGATGCGCGGCCACCACCTCCTCCGAGGTGACGGCGCGGGTGCGGATGGCCTCGGCGAGCGCGTGGGCGCTCCAGGTGGTGAGGTCGTCGGAGCTCATGCGGGGATCTTCTCCTCGAAGTAGGCGATCACGTCTCGGGTGTCGACGAGGGCGTCGCGCTGGAGGTAGCGCACGGCCTCGAGCGCGGCGGTGTGGGCGCGCTCGCTCGAGCCGCCCACGGCATCCTGCACGACACGCACACGGTAGTCGTGCTGGTGGGCGTCGACCGCGGTGTAATGGATGCAGACGTCGGTGAGCCCGCCGATCAGGATGAGCGTCTCGGCCTTGTACGCCTTCAGCACGATCTCGAGCTCGGTGCCGAAGAACGCCGAGTAGCGGCGCTTGCGGATGAGGAACTCCTCGGGGAGCGGCAGCAGCCACTCGGCGAGGGCGGTGCCGTCGTCGCCCTCGATGCAGTGCGGCCCCTCCTCGCCGTCGAGCTCGCGCCCGATGTCGACGAGCGAGGCCTTGTGCACCTCCTGGATGAACACCACCGGCACCCCGGCGGCGCGGGCGGCCGTGACCAGAGCCAGCTGGCGCGGGGCGCGCTCGGCGCGGCCGCCCATGATCGGGATGCCGCCCTCGCCGGGTGCGCTCTGCCCCGATCCGCCCTGGATGTCGACCACCACGAGCACCGGGGCGCCGACGACGTGCGCGGCCTCGGCAGCAGGGGCGGATTCCGCACCGGGCAGCGCGGCGGAGGAGGTGTCGGTCTCGGTCATGGTCGCTCCAGAAGTCGTCGGGGGTTGTCGATCAGGATGGTGCGCAGCATTGATTCGTCGCCGCCGGCCAGCTCGGTGATGGCCGGGCCGATGCGACGGAAGAGGTGGTCGTAGCCGTTGCCGCCGTTGCGGTGCAGATTGGCCTGGGTCCAGACGTCCGCGCCGATGATCAGCTGCGAGCCGAAGCCCTCCGAGAGCAGCCACTCCACCATCTCTAGCCGCTCGCCGTCGGAGGGGTTCCGGAGCGCCGGAGTGCCGTAGTAGAAGTCGGAGCCGAAGGTGTCGTAGCCGAGTACCGCGCCGGCCTGGGCCACCTCGCGGTGGTACCCCGGGTCCCAGCGCTCGTCGAGGTGGCCGATGATCACGCGCTCGGGCGCCATCCCCTCCTCCACCAGGGCCGCGAGCACGTCGAGCCCGCCCGCCCCGCGGAACGAGAGGTGCATGTAGACGGAGGCGCCGGTGAGCGCACCGGCCCGCCCGGCCGCGCGCACCACACGCCACTCGGCCTCGGTGATGGGCCAGCTGGTGCCGATCTCACCGAGCAGAGCGGGAAGGATGCCGGTGCCGTCGATGCCCTCGGTCAGCTGCGCCACGAGCTGCTCGGCGAGCTCGTCGACGCCCGCCGCCTTCACCTCGGGCGACAGCGTCTCCTCCACGTAGAAGCCCGCGCCCACGCACACGTGCACACCGGCCCGACGCGAGATCCCGGGCAGCTCGGCGAGGCGCCGGCCCATGCCGTCGAGCGTGAGCTCGACCACGGCCGACCCGCCGGCCGCGCGCACCCAGGCGAGCTCCTCGGCCGCCACGGCCGGATCGTGCAGGCGCAGGTTCTCAGGGAGCGAGAGTGCGTTCCAGCGGAGATAGGCGGTGAGCTCCGGGCCCATCCCCACTCCCTCCGGCGGGAGCTCGCGCGGCGGCTTCGCCCAGAGGCTGAGGTCGCTGAGCAGGTGCTCGTGCATCGAGGTGGGGCCGAGCTCGGCGGGCTCGATCGGTCCGAGGACGGTGTGGATGGGCATCCGGATCCTTCGTGCTGGGCGGGCGGGGCAGGCGCGTCGGCGGCTATTCGCCGAAGATCGCGCGGCGGGGGTTGTCGACGTGGATGGAGCGCAGCACCTCGGGGTCGATGCCCCGCTCGAGGGCGATCGCCGCGAAGTCCTCGAAGAGGAAGGTGTAACCGGGGCCTCCGAGCGCGCGCAGGTGCGAACGCTGGCAGACGTCCTGCGAGAGCAGCAGCTTCTCGGCGTAGCCGGCCTCGATCAACGTCTTGAGGTAGGCGATGCGGCGCTCGATCTGGTGCATGACGAGGGTGCCGCCGATACGGCAGGTCATCAGGCAGTCGAACTCCACGAAGGCGCCCTTGCGCAGCAGCTCGAGCGAGTAGTCGACGCTCTTCACCGTGTCGGCATGGCCGATGACCACGCGCGAGGGGTCGACGCCCTCCTCCACCATGATCTCCAGCTGGGCGAGACCGGTGGGGAACGTGGCCGCATGGGTCGACACCATGATGCCGGTCTCGCGGCTGGCGCGGGCGGCCGCCCGGAACGAGCGCTCCTCGATCGCCGTGATGTGCGAGAGGTCGGAGGCGATCTCTCCGATGATCCCGGCCCGCACTCCGGTGCCCGGAATCTCGTCGAGCAGGTCGGCGATGAGGAACTCGGCGATCTTGTTGGTCGAGTTGCGGTCGAACCAGCGGTGGTCGAGGTACGTGTCGTAGTAGTGGCCGGTGCCCAGGATGACCTGCACCCCCGTGGCCTCCGCCATCGCCTTGGTGGCGAGCACGTTCGCGATCGAGCGCGAGCCGGTGTCGGGGTTCTGCTGCATCACCCGCACGTCGTCGCTCCAGCCGATCGGCGCCGCGTAGTCGCTGAGCTCGCCGTTCGTCATGTCGATCAGGGTGGAGCCGCCGGCCGCCGAGAACAGGCGGAGCTCGGCCTCCATCTCCGCGGCCACGTTCAGGTAGCCGTCCTGCGGCGTGGTCGTCGTCATGTTGATGTAGACGTGCTCGTGGGGCAGGGTGACACCCAGCTGGGCCGGGGCGAGGGGACCGGTGACGCTCTGGACGCTGTCCATCAGAGCGCGATCACGACGCTCTTGGACTCGAGGTAGCCGCGCAGGCCCTCCTCGCCGAGGTCCCGGCCGAGGCCGGACTCCCCCACGCCGCCGAACGACAGTGCCGGGTCGAACACGTTGTAGGTGTTCACCCACACCGTGCCCGCGTGCAGCGCCCCGGCCATCCGGTGCGCCCGGGCGAGGTCCCGGGTCCACACTCCGGCGGCCAGGCCGTAGGAGGTGTCGTTGGCGATGCGGACGGCGTCGGCCTCGTCGTCGAAGGGGATGACGCCCACGACGGGTCCGAAGATCTCCTCGCGTGCGATGCGCATGTCGTTGGTCACCCCGGTGAACAGGGTGGGCTCCACGTAGTAGCCGGGTGCGCGGGTGCCGCCGCCGGCCACGAGGGTGGCGCCCTCGGCCACGCCGGCCTCGATGTAGCCGAGCACGCGCTCGCGCTGCTCCTCGGAGACCAGGGGGCCGACGCTGATCCCGCCGGCCAGTCCGTCGCCCACGGGCACGGCACGCACCGCCGCGGTGAGGCGCTCGATCATCTCGTCGAGGATGGAGCGCTGCACCATCAGGCGGCTGCCCGCGGTGCACATCTGGCCGGAGTGACCGAAGGAGGCCCGCATTGCCGTGGTGACCGCCGCATCCAGATCGGCGTCCTCGAACACGATGTTCGGGCTCTTGCCACCGAGCTCGAGGGTGATGCGCTTGAAGTCGCCGGCGGCGGCGTGCATCACGCTGCGGCCCACCTCGGTGGAGCCTGTGAAGGTCACCTTGGCGATGCCGGGGTGAGCCGTGAGGGCGGCGCCCACCCGCCCGTCGCCGGTGAGCACGCTCACCACACCCTCGGGCACGCCGGCCTCGAGCAGGATGCGGGCGAGCCGCAGCAGCGTGAGCGGGGTGTCCTCGGCCGGCTTGGCCACCACCGTGCAGCCCGCGGCGAGCGCCGGCGCGAGCTTGAACGAGGCGGTCATGATCGGGAAGTTCCAGGGCAGGATCGCCGCCACCGGGCCGACCGGCTCCTGCACCGTGTAGACGTGGTGCCCGCCGTCGTCGATCGGCACCACGGTGCCGGTGAGCCGCGAGGGCGCTCCGGCGAAGTGGCGGAAGGTGCGGGCGGCGGTCAGGGTGTCGGCGCGGGAGCGCTCGATCGGCTTGCCGTTGTCGCGCGTCTCGAGCACGGCGAGCTCCTCGAGCTGCTCCTCGATCAGCTCGGCCACCCGGTTCAGGATGCGCGTGCGCTCGAGCGGCGGAAGGCCCCGCCAGCGGCGGTCCTCGTGCGCGGCCACGGCCGCGGCCACGGCGGCGTCGACGTCGGCGGCGGTGGCCTGCGCCACCGTGGTGAGCAGCTCCTCCGTCGCGGGGTCGATGATCGAGAGCACCTCGCGGTCCTCCAGCGCGACCCAGTCGGATCCGCGGAGGAAGGGCTCGTAGTCGGCGAGCGCCGGCAGCGCACTCCTGGTGGTCATGGTGGTCTCCGTTGCTCGGTGGGGGCAGTCGCTGGGTGATGCCGAAGTCAGATGATGCCGAAGTACTCGCGCTGCTCCCAGTCGGAGACGTGGCGCAGGTACCGGGCGAACTCGGCGCGCTTGATGGTGGCGTACCAGTCCACGACCGCTCCGCCGAAGGCCGCGCGGAAGGCCTCGTCGCCCACCAGGGCGTCGACGGCCGCGCCGAGGTTCGTGGGCAGCGGTTCGGCGTCGGCCGCATAGGGCTCGGTGGTGGGAGCGGGCGGCACGAGGCCGCGGTCGACCCCGTCCATCCCGCTCACGAGCTGGGAGGCGATGTAGAGGTAGGGATTCGCGGCGGGCTCGCCGGAGCGGTTCTCGAGCCGGGTGGCCGGGTCGCCGGGGCCGCCGACGGCACGGATCATCGCGCCCTTGTTGTCGATGCCCCAGGCGATGCGGTCGGGGGCGAGCGAGAACGGCTGATAGCGCTTGTAGCCGTTCACGGTCGGGGTGGCGAAGGCGGCACCTGCGGCGGCGTGCGCCAGAAGGCCCGCGAGGTAGCTCGAGCCGAGCAACGAGAGAACCGTACCCGGGGCATCCGGAACGAAGGCGCCCTCGCCCGAGCCGAGCTCGTACAGCGACTGGTGCAGGTGCCACCCGGTGGAGGCGCCGTCGGCGCCCTGCGGCCGCGACATGAAGGTGGCGTGGTAGCCGAGCCGCGCGCAGATGCTGCGCACCGCGGTGCGGCACAGCACGATCGCGTCGGCGATCTCGGCCGCGTCGCCCGCCTCCATGGTGAGCTCGAACTGGCTCGGGCCGAACTCCAGCTCGATCGAGCGCAGCGGCAGGTCGAGACGGGTGAGCCCGTGGTAGAGCGCGTCGACCAGGGGCTGCATCGAGTCGAGGCCGTCGTCGTGCAGCAGCTGGCTGCCGCGGGTGGTGGGGTGGGCCGGCACCGCCGCACCGGGGCGGCCGGGGGCGCCGACGTGCTCGGCCCGCAGCTCGTCACCCTCGCTGCGGTAGACGTGGAACTCCAGTTCGGCGCCCACCCGCATGCCGAGGCCGCGCGCGGCGAGCGCCTCGAGCTCGGTGCGCAGCAGGGTGCGGGTGCAGAACGGCACCACGCCGCCGTCGGGGAAGCGCAGCTCGCAGAGCACGATGGCGGTGCGTTCGGCCCAGGGCAGCACCCGGAAGGTGGTGGGGTCGGGCACGAGCACGATGTCGCCGGCGCCGCTGAAGCCGTCGACGCCCACGCCGGTCTCGGCCGAGAACACCGAGAAGACCGACTGGCCCGAGGTGTCCTTAAGCAGCAACGAGCTCGGCGCGGTCACGCCTGAACGCAGAGCCGCCGGCACAGCCGCCCTGGCGAGCGTCTTGCCGCGCAGGATGCCGTGCTGGTCGGCGAAGGAGAACCGCACCATCTCGATGCCGAGCTCATCCATCACCCGGCGCAGCTGACCGGCCGCCGCGTACTGCGCCTCGCCCCAGAGCCCGTGCTCGTCGATGAAGCCGCCGCGGTCCTTCTGCAGGATGGGCCGGGCCGAGATCCCCCCGCCGCCCTCGGCGACGGGACGCTCGTCGACATTGCGCTCATGCATCGACGGAGACCTCCGCGCCGGGCTTGGCCGCCCACGGCGAGGCCTGGCGGCGCTCGGTCTCGCGCTCGATCCAGCGGCTCTGCCAGGCGTCGTTCGCGGCGATGGTGTCCATGGCGAGCGGGCCGGTGAGGGCCGCGGCCTCCTCGGCGCTCACCGGGTGCGAGGGCACCTGTCCACCGGCGGCGAAGGCGTCGATCGCGCGAAGCAGCATCCGGCGGTTGGCGGTGACGGCGCGGTCGGAGACGCCGAGGCGTTCGACCGTGCGGTCCTGGATGGGGCCCATGCTCTCCACGGCCCACTGGTCGTGCACGTTGATGTCGAGGCCCATGCCGGTGTAGGTGAGCTCCTCCTGCTCGCGCGGGTCGAAGCCCCAGTTGTTGTCGCGGTTGCGCACCGGGCGGTAGTCGGGCAGGGTGACGCCCTCGAGGCGCTGCTGCAGCAGGGTCTCCTTGTCGGTGACCTCCGCGAAGTCGTACCAGATCATGTACCAGTAGTGGTGCTCGTCGTCGATCGGCACGTGCCACTGGGTGAACACCTTGGAGTTGCCGAAGGGCACCACGAAGGCGTTCGGGAACATCAGGTTGGTCACCCGCACGTGCTTGATGTCCTCGGTGAGCTGGCGGATGGCGAACACCCGCAGGCCGTGGTCGGCGCTCTCCACCTCGATGTCGGGGCGGAAGCTCTCGCCCACGAGCATCGAGAGCTTCTTGCCGGTGCCCTCGACCTCTTCGCTGAACTGCTGGCCGTAGACCTCACGCGGGTCTTCCTGGATGAAGCGGTGCAGGAAGGAGACATGGCTCGGGTCGATGCCGCCCTCGAGGCCCTGCAGCCAGTTGCAGTCCCACAGGCCCTTGAACGCGAAGGTGTACTCCTCGGGCGCGATGAAGCAGTCGTAGTCGGGGAAGGGCGGCGGATCTCCGGCGCCCATGTAGGTGAAGATGATGCCGTTCTTCTCCACGCAGGGGTAGTTCGCGATGCGGATCTTGCCGAGGAACTGGCTGTGCTCGGGTTCGGCGGGCTGCTCGATGCACTTGCCTTCGCCGTCGTAGAGCCAGCCGTGGTACAGGCAGCGCAGGCCGTCTTCCTCGAGCCGCCCGTAGGAGAGGTCGACTCCGCGGTGGGCGCAGTACCGGCTGATCAGACCCCAGCCCTGGCGCTTCTTGAACAGCACGAGGTCTTCGCTCATGATGCGGATGGCCTTGACCGGGCGGTCGCCCGGCATCTCCGACACCAGGCCGGCCGGCTGCCAGTACGAGCGCAGCAGCACTCCCAGCGGCGTTCCGGGGCCGGAGCGGGTGATCTTCTCGTTGTCTTCCTGCTTCAGCACGGCATGACTCCCATCGGTATCCGATTCTTACGCAATTGTATCCACTTAGGCATCCAGGACCAGCAGAGGGCAGGCTGAGCGCGAGACGCACACCATCAGGCAGTCGTTCCGTTCGCGCTCCTGCTTGGTGAGCACGAAGTCGCGGTGATCGACCTCGCCGGAGATCACCCCGGTCTCGCAACTGCCGCAGATGCCCTCCTCGCAATCCGAGAGCACCTCGACGCCGGCGCCGCGCATGGCCTCGATCAGCGTCATGTCCTCGGTCACCTCCAGGTCGACCCCGGTGCGCTCCAGGCGCACGGTGAACGATCCCGCCGCAGGCGCGCCGGCCTCGGTCTCGGGCGCGGCGAAGTATTCCAGGCGCAGACGGTCACCGTCGGCCAGCAGGCCCTGCAGCTCACCGAGCATGCGCTCCGGTCCGCACGCGTAGACCAGCGCACCCGGATGCGCGGCGAGCAGGGCACCCAGGTCGGCGCGCTCCACCCGGTCGCCCGGCACCAGCACGACGCCGTCGCCGAACCCCGCCAGCTCGTCGAGGAACGGCATCCGCCCGGCCGAGGAGCCGAGGTACACCAGCGACCACGGCACTCCGAGCTCGCGGGCCCGGCGCACCATCGGCAGCAGCGGGGTGATGCCGATGCCGCCGGCGACGAAGAGGTACTCGGCCGCGGGTTCCAGCACGAAGTGGTTGCGCGGACCGCGCACGGTGACGATGTCGCCCGGCCGCAAGGTGCGGTGCACGTAGGCCGAGCCGCCGCGGCTCTCGGGTTCGAGCAGCACGGCGATGCGCAGCACGCCGTCGGCGGGGTCGCCCCAGAGCGAGTACTGGCGCACCGGCGCACCCGGCAGCACGAGGTCGATGTGGGCGCCGGGCTCCCAGGAGGGCCAGGCCGCCGTCGACCCGGGCGCCGGCACGAGGTCGATCGCGAGCACGCCGTCGGCAACCAGAGTCATGCCGCGCACGAGGGCGGACAGCTCGGGAGAGGCGTCGAGGGTGGACATAAATGGATCCTATCACGTGCGTTATGGATCCAATCTACGCGTAGTTGTGCCCCGTCCGCGTGGTTCTGTATCTCATCTGCACTCGTCTGCTACCGTTCCAAACGCCGGGCAGGGTGCCCGCCGGGTGCGAAAGGGAACAAGGATGACCTCAGTGGACGCCGTCGTCAGCGACGCGACCGGTCATGCGCTGGTCGACGAGATCGCGGCGAAGATCCGCGCGCGGATCATGTCGGGCGACATCCCGATCGGCGCCCAGCTGCGCCAGGCGGAGCTCGCCAGCGACTTCGGGGTGAGCCGCACTCCGGTGCGCGAGGCCCTGCGCCAGCTCCAGACCGGCGGACTGATCGACGTGGTGCCCAACCGCGGCGCCGTCGTGCGCGTGCCCGCACCCTGGGAGGTGCGCGAGGCCTACGAGGTGCGCGCCGAGCTGGAGTCGCTCGCCGCCGCGCGCGCCGTGGACCGCATCTCGAAGGGCGACCTCGAACGCCTGCGCGTCTCGAACCAGGAGATGTTCGACCGGCCGCTGAGCGAACGCGAGCCCGGGCTGCAGACGGCGCTCGAAGCACGGCACGAGAACGACGTCTTCCACAACACCATCACCACGGTGTCGGCCAACCAGCGACTCGCGCGCACCATCGACGAGATCAACGAGGCCTTTCCGCGCAACGTCTCGGCCCAGCTCCTGGTGAACGATCCCCGGCACCGCGAGGAGAACTATCTCGAGCACATCCGCATCATCGAGGCGATCGAGGCCGGCGACGCGGAGCGGGCCAGCCGCGAGATGCGCGAGCACGTGCTGAAGGCCGGCGAGCACCTCGCCCGGTGGTACGAGCAGCGCTCGTCCACCGTCTTCCGCGGCTAGGGCCGCTCGAGCCCTCCTCCGCGGCTGCGGGCCGGCCCCGCGCCGCGGCCTCAGAAGAAGGCGGCGACGCCCATCACCAGAGCGGATGCACCCATGCCGGCGTGCTGCGCCCGCAGCTGCCAGCGCCCCCGGGTGGCCGCCGCGAACGAAGCCACCGCGTAGGCGAGCGCCATGGCCGCCACGAGCGCGGTCAGCGAGAACGGCGAGCCGCCGTGATGGCCGCCCTCCACAACGCCGGCTCCGCCCATCAGCACGGCGAGCGCACCGGCCATCACGATGCAGCCGAGGGCCGCGTGCGCGGTGGCGCGGCGATCGTGGTCCGCGTGCGCCGACGGCGTCGTGGCCGCCGATGACGCCGGAAGGGCGCCCGCGAGTGCCGGCCGAGGCACCGGCCGAGCCGCACCGGCGCCGGGGCGTCCGGCCGGGCGCGAGGCACGGCTGCCGGCCAGGGCCAGGCCGATGCCGGCGGCCACGAGCAGCACCGACCAGAGCAGCACGGGCACCATCGGGTGGCCCGACACGGCGTCGAGCATGGCGAGCAGCATCACGGCCGACACCACGAGCTCGGCCGTGCGGCGCCGGCCGCGGTCGGCCACCAGGCAGCAGGTGGCCACCGCAGCGGGGGCGAGGGCAGCGGCGTGCACGATCCCGCCCATCGGGTCAGTGGTGCGCGTGCGCGCCGTGGTCGTGCGACCCGTGGTCATGCCCGCCGTGGTCGTGCGACCCGTGGTCGTGCTCGCCGTGCGCGGCGCCCGGGTGGCAGCTCGCGGCCGTGGACTCCGGCACGTCGAGCGAGGGGTTGCGGGTGAAGAAGCCGTCGGGCTCCAGGCGCAGGCCGATGCGGGCCACGGGCATGATCGGCCACTCCTCGGGGCGCGGGTAGTGGTGCACGCCGAGCACGGGCCAGAGCACGAGCGACGCGCCGTCGAGCGGACGATCGGCCTGCTGCCAGGCCGTGATGCCCTCGGCCTCCAGGGGCGCCTGGTTCGGGTACTCCCCCGCGATGAAGCGCTCCTGCGGGTCGTACGCCGTTGCCCACAGATGCTTCGCCACGAACGGGGCCTTGCGCTCCACGATGCTGCCGGGCTTGGCGAACAGCCGGGTGGTGTTGGGCAGCAGCAGCCGGTAGGCGGTCGGCTCGTCGAAGCGGTTGGTGCGATCGGTGCTCTCCACCCGCCAGTGCACCGCGCGCGAGGCGTCGTTCACCCGTCCGGCCTCCGTCTCCGAGGCGATCACGGTGGGCACCATCTTCACGGCGTTGCCGTAGGGGTTCAGCGCTTCGTCCTCCTCCACCTCGGCGTGCACCTCCACGAGGCGGTTCGACGGGCCGTCGACCTCCGTGTCGAGGCGGACGGCGAAGTAGTGCTGGTGGGTGGGCGCCTGCACGTTCGGGCTCACCATCCGGCCCGAGAGCGGGGTCTGGCCGTCGTCGATGCCCGACACCGAGAGGATGCCGGTGAGCTTGACCTCGAGCTCGATCGAGCCGTCCTGGTAGAGCGACCAGTAGAAGCCGTAGTCGTAGTTCGCCACGGTGGCGAAGAACGAGATCACCAGGCGGCGCGATCGGCGCACCTCGGCCTCGTCGATGCGGGTGTTCACGTGCTTCCAGAGGATGGAGTCGTCCTCCTCGTGCAGGCAGATGCCGTTCGCGATGGTCTTCACCTCGCCGAGGCCGTCCAGCGCGAAGGCGTCGAAGTAGTGGATCTCACCCAGGCAGTCGCAGCCCAGCTCGAGCGAGGCCGTGAGCGGGCCGGCGCCGTACTCGCCCCAGTCGAAGAAGTTCTTGCGGTACGCGGTGGGGTCGGCGTCGAGGTAGGGCACGTACATCTCGTTGACCGCCGCGCGGCGCAGCACCGGGCGCACCTGGCCGGCATCCGTGTAGCTCACATCGTGCAGCACCAGCCCCTCGCGGTGGGTGAAGCCCACCCGGAACTGCCAGTTCTGCCAGGTCACCAGATGCCCGTCGACCGAGAAGCCAGGGCCCTCGGGCTGCGTGATCTCGAGTGGTGCGACGGTGCGGTCGGGGCCCCAGGTGCCGCTGCGGTAGTTGCCGCCCTCGCTGGCCATCGGGATCACCCCGTGGTCCTCGAGGCGCACCACCTCGAGCGTCTCGAGGTCGATGATGGGCACGAGGCCCGCCACCGGGCGGGCGTAGCCGTTGTCGTCGAGCGATTCCCGATGCCAGACCGTGCCCCAGGACAGGCGGCGGTCGGCGAGGTCCTCGGGCTCGAACCCGGTGATCGACTCGGGGTCCACCCACACCAGCGAGGTGTCGGTGATGCCCCGCTTGGCCAGGGCCTCCACGACGAGCGGATGCGCGCGGGCGGCCTGGGCGACCATCCGCGCCTCCTCCGACGAGACTCCGGGGCGCTTGGCGTCGACCGGGCTCCAGCCGCCGATCGAGGCCTCGCGGTCGGTGCCGGAGGTCCAGGCCGTGATCTCCCAGGCGGCGTGCTCGCCCGGGTTCATCACGACGAGCCGCACGGGGCGCCCCTGGCCGTCGGCAAGACCGCGGGCCAGGTTCTCCTCCACGGCGATGCCCCAGAACCGGGGGCTCGCGCCGATGCGGGAGTCGGCCTTCACGAGGGCGCTGACCTCGTCGATCTCGGCGGGGGTGAGCGGATCGCTCCAGTGGCGGGTGGTCATGGTGCTCCTCCAGGTGGTGCGGGCGGTTCGGGTGACGACGGGGTGCGGGGGTGGTGCGGGTTTCGGGGTGCTGCGGCTCAGACGGTCACGACGAGCGCGGCGCCGTCGGCCCGGGGATCGCTCGCGGCTTCCAGCGGCGCCGCCGGCGGCGGGTCCTCGCGCGACGACGCATCGGACGGATGCGCGCCGACGCGCGCGGCGACACGGACGACCTGCACGTGGCCGGCCGAGTCGTCGGGGCCGGCGAAGCGGGCGACGGGGAGGCCGATGGCCTCGGCGTGGGTCACCACGGCGGGATCGACCTCGGGTTCCACCACCAGCGTCAGGCGCTCCTGGCCGAGATCGACGTCGCCCACCACCCAGCGCGGCCGGGCCAGCGTCTCGGCCAGCGTCACCGCCCGGTCGCGGAACGCGGGCAGCAGCTGCGCCAGGATCCACGGCTGGGCGCGCCCGCCCTGACAGCCGGCGATCACGAGACCGCCGGCATCCTGCACCATCACCGGGGCGAGGGTGTGCGGGGGCCGGGCGCCGGGGCGCAGGCGGCCCGGGGAGTGCTCGTCGAGGGTGAAGGCGGCGCCGCGGTTGTGCAGCACGATGCCGGTGACGGGTTCCAGGATGCCGCTGCCGAAGGTCATGTAGACGCTCTGGATGACGGTGACGCCCCAGCCCTCGTCGTCGGCGGCGGTGATCGCGACGGTGTCGCCCTGCGCCGGCGACTCGCCGGGCGCAGCGGGCGGCGCGGTGCGGAGTTCGAGCAGCCCGGTGACGTCGGCCGAGCCCGCGCGCGGGTCGCCGAGGTAGGCGGCGCGCGCGGCGACCCCGCGGAGCGCGGCGTCGAGCAGCGCCACGTCGTGGGGGGCAGACGCCTCCGCCGGCGACGCCGCGGTCGCGGCGCCGACGACACCGATCGTCAGGGCGCCCGCGGACGGCAGCGGCGCGGTGAACCAGCGCCCACCGGCCACCTCGGCCTCGACGGCCGGCCCCACTTCGGCACGGTGGGCGGCGAAGTCGCCGGCCGTGTGGGTGCCGCCCGCCGCGGCGAGCGCCGCGGTGAGCACCCGGGCCGTCTCGCCCGTGTAGTAGTCGCCAGGGTCGCCGGCCAGGCGACGCAGCGTCGCCGCGAGGGCGGGCTGCCTCAGCGCGTCCCCCTCGCGGAGGAGCCGGCCGTCCGGTGCGAAGACGGCCGAGAGCCCGGGGTCGGCCGCGATCTGCGCGGTGCGCGAGTCGATGGCACGTTCCAGCCCCGCGCTCACGATGGTGCCCGCATCGGCGGTCTCGGCGGCGGAGGCGAGGGCGGCGCCGAGCGGCAGCCGGGCGCCGAGCTCGGCTAGGGCCGTCCACCCGGCCACGATTCCGGGCACGGTGACGGTGTGCACCCCCTGGCGCGGCATGGCGGGCCATCCGGCCGCCGCCCCGAGGATGCCCGCCGGCGCCGCCCCGGCGGAGACCACCGAGAGGGTCTCCCCCCGCGGGGTGCGCACGAGCGCGATCAGGTCGCCGCCGAGCGAGCACTGGTGCGGGTAGACCACGGTGAGCATCGCCGCCGCGGCCAGGGCGGCATCGAGGGCGTTGCCCCCGGCCCGCACGGCGGCCTCGGCGGCGGCGACGGCCTCGACGTGCGGCGCCGCGATCGCGACCGAGCCCATCTCAGATCCCCCGCCGGGCGGTCGACACGAAGTCGAGGTCGTCGCGCGCCATGCCGTCGGCGAGATCGGCGGCGGCCTCGCCGACGGCGGGCGCGAACTTGAAACCGTGACCGGAGCAGGCCGAGACCACGACCACGCCGGGGCTCGAGGCCAGCGGGCCGATCACGAAGCGCTTGTCGGCCGTCATCGTGTACAGGCAGGCGGCCGCGTCGGCCGGACGCAGTTCGAGACCGGGCACGTATCGCTCCAGGAGGGCGAGCAGGGAGTCGACCTCGGCTCCGGTGGGCGGCGCGACAGGAGTCTCGGGGTCCCAGAGCTCACGCGCATCGACCCCGAGCTTGACTCCGTTGCCGTCGGCGTCGGGGATGCCGAACACGAGCCCCTCGGCGCGGTCGACCGAGAAGGCGCCGAGCCCGGGCGGGCGCCCGATCGCCTGGCCGGCGGGAACGGTGACGGTGAGGATGCGCCACACCTCGAGCAGGTCGGCGAGCTCGGGCACCAGGCGGCCGAGGAACGGGCCGCCCGAGAGCACGAGCCGTCGAGCCCGGTACTCACCGGCATCCGTCTGCACCACGACTCCGGCCTCGGTGCTCTCCCAGCCGATGACGGTCTCTCCGAAGCGCAGCTGGGCTCCGCCCGCGGTCGCCACCGAGCGGAAGGCGGTGAGCGCCCGTGAAGCCTCCACCACTCCGGCATTCGGGTCGTACACGGCGCGGTAGCCCTCGGGCACGCGGAAGTCGGGCATCAGCCGCTCGAACTCCTCGCGGCTGTCGACCGCGACGCATCCGGGGCCCTGCAGCTGCGACTCGCCGGCGTGGGCGTAGAGCCCGCCCGTGCGGTGCAGGAGGGTCTGACCGGTCTCCTGCTCGAGCGCCGCCCAGCCGTCGAAGGCGCGGTCGACGAGCCCGTTCCACACGGGGTTGGGGTATGCCCGGCGGATCATGCGGGTGCGGCCGTGCGAGGAGCCCCGCTCGTGCAGCTCGCCGAACCGCTCGAGCCCCAGCACCGTGCGGCCACGCCGGGCGAGGCTCGCGGCGGTGGCGCTGCCGTGCACGCCGAGGCCGACGACGATCACGTCCGCGTCGTCGTCCGCCACCTCAGAGTTCTCCGTTCCGGGCCGAGGCCGCGATCGCCGCGACCCCGTCGAAGAGGGCGGCGAGGTCGTCGCCGTCGTTGTACACGTGCGGCGAGGCCCGCACGACCGAGGATATCCCGCGGGAACCGAGATCCCACTGGCCGTGGGTGTCGGGCACCGACACCACCCGCACGTCGCGCGCGGCCAGCAGTTCGGTCACCCGGCTCGCCGGCACCTCGTCCACCGTGAAGGTGACGATGGCCGAACGCGATCCGGCCGGATCGGCCACCACCACGCCCGGGATGGCGGAGAGCCCGGTGCGCAGCTGCGCACCGCGCTCGCAGAGCCACTCGGCGGTCTCGCCCACACCGCGGCCGAGCGCCTCGCGCAAGGCGGTGCCGAGCCCGAGCCGGCCGGCGATCGACGCCTCCCAGCTCTCGAAGCGGCGAGCCGAGTCCACGAGCTCCCAGTCGGCCATCCCGGTCCACTGCGCTCCGCGCACGTCGGGCGCGAAGGGCAGCAGCCGCTCGGTGAGACCGGCGGCCACGTAGGCGAATCCGGTGCCGCGAGGCGCTCGGAGGAACTTGCGGCCCGTGGTCACGAGCACGTCGCAGCCGAGCTCGCGCACGTCGGTGCTGAGGTGGCCGGTCGACTGGGTGGCGTCGAGCAGGTAGGTGGCGCCATGCCGCGTGGTGACCTCGCCGATGCGGGCGGCGGGTTCCACGAGGCCCGAGGAGGTCGGGATGTGCGCGATGCTCACGATCGTCGGCCGGCCGTCGGAGAGGATGCTGTCCAGAGCCTGCGGGTCGACCTGGCGCTGCGCGTCGACGGGGGCGATCACGAGCTCGACGTCGCGTTCGCGCGCGATGGTCATGAGGTGCAAGGCGTGGCTGACATAGGTGCTGGTCGAGGCCACGATGCGACTGCCCGGGGCGGGCCGCAGGGCGTCCACGATCACCCGGAGGCCGGTCGAGGCGCTGTCGAAGATCGCGATCTCGCTCGCGCGGGACCCCACCAGCTCGGCGGCCGCCGAGTAGACGTCTTCGCTGCTCGGGCGCACCTTCGCGGCGGCTTCGTAGCCACCGAGCTCCTCTTCGAGGCGCAGGTGCTCGATCACGGTGCGGATGACGCCCTCCGAGGGCAGTGCCGAGCCGGCGGCGTTGAAGTGGCGCGAGTGGCCGGCGCCCGTCGTGCGCCCACGCTCCCGGGCGACATCGATGCCCGTCACGCCCGCTTCAGCCCGCTCGCGCAAAGCCGGTACGGCGTCCGTCGCGTCGACCGATCTCATGTACTCCACACATCCTCCAACTAGGATCCAAAAGTATCATATGTGGATCCAACATTGGATCCCGCTGCCTGCGCCGAGGGCGTGCCGCCTTCAGCAGCCGCGCATCGCCCCGGAAGGGTGACACCGCGGTCGACGGCCGGCGGCGCCGTCACCGGAGTGGCCGGCAGCACCAGCGCGTCGACCTCGGCGAGCGGCCGACGGCGCGGATGCGGTGACACCTTCGCGACCACGCGGGGGTCGACCTCCTCGATGCGGTCGAGGTGGTCTGTGAGCACCTCGACCGCCGAGAACTCCCGTTCGCGGATGCCGGCGGCGAGCTCGGTGGCGCTGAGCCGGTGCAGCGCACCGGCATCCGCGACCCCGCTCACGCCACCCCGCCGCGATCCTCGAGCAGGAAGCTCGCGATCCGCTCGCCCACCACCACGACCGGCATGGCGGTGGTGGCGCGCGGGACGACGGGCATGATGGAGGCGTCGGCCACCCAGCATCCGGTGACCCCGTGCACCTGGCCGCGGGCATCCACCACCGCCGTCGGGTCGGAGGCCGGCCCCATCTTGCAGGTTCCCACCGGGTGCCAGTAGTTGTCGGGGTTCGCGTTGACGTGTGCGATGAGGGCGTCGAGGTCGCCCACCTCGGGCCCCGGGTGGATCTCGGCACCCACGAGCCCGGCCATCGTGGACGTGCCGGCGATGGCCCGCAACTGCTCCATCCCTTCAGCCAGCACCCGCGCGTCGTGGCCGGCGGGGTCGCTCAGGAAGCGATGGTCGATCACGGGCTTCGCCTCGGGGTCGCGGCTCGAGATGCGCACGAAGCCGCGCGAGTCGGGCAGCAGGGCGCCCACCCCGCAGCTCCAGCGCTTGCGGTCGAACAGGTGGCTGGGGCTGTACGGAAGGAAGTGCATGTCGAAGACCTCGGGGTCGAAGCTCGACGCGGCCTTCGCCATCGCCTGCTCGTCGGGCGCCCAGCCGGTCTCGCGCAGAGCACCCATCTCGCGCTCCATCCGCTCGGTTCCCGACCAGCTCATCAGCGCGAACGGCTGGTCGTGCAGGTTCTCCCCCACGCCCCGGAGCTCCACGAGCACCGGGATCTCGAGCTCGCCGAGCAGCGCCGCCGGCCCGATGCCCGAGCGCTGCAGCAGCTGCGGGGAGTTGTAGGCGCCGCCCGCCACCACCACCTTCCGGGTGCGCACCACGTGCGCTGCGCCCCGCCACTGCACCTCCACACCGGTGACGGCGCCGTTCTGCACGAGCACACGCGCCACGTGCGCCTCGCCCACCACCGTGAGGCCGGGCAGCTGCCGGGCCGGGTCGAGGTAGGCGAACGCGGTGTTCCAGCGGATGCCGTCGACGATGTTGTTGTCCTCCGGCGCGAAACCCACCGTCTCGTCCATCACGTTGAGGGTCTCGAGCTTGGGCAGCCCGATCGTGGTGCCGCCGTCGTACCACGCGTACTGCCAGGGCGTCAGCTCCTCGGCGGTGTAGCGCTTGACGCGCATCGCCGCCGTGCCGGCCTCGAAGAACGGCAGCAGCTCGTCGGTCGACCAGCCGGGGTTGCCGGCCTCGGCCCAGCCGTCGTAGTCGCGGCGGTGGCCCCAGGTCTGTGTGGTGCCGTTGAAGTCGGAGCAGCCGCCGATCGCCCGGGCCCGCTCGAAGGCGACCGTGACCGGCAGCGTGTCGCCGGAGTCGTAGCCCCAGTCGTTGGAGTGGCCGAGGCGCGTCGCGTCGAGGATGTCGGCGGGCCACTCGGGCGACCCGAACGGACCGAAGTCGGGCCCGGCCTCGAGCACGAGCACCTCGGCTCCGGCCTCGGCCAGGCGGGCGGCCACGACGTTGCCGGCCGTTCCTCCGCCCACGATCACGTACTCGCTCTCGGCGGGCAGGGCGTCTCGTTCTGACATGGCTCAGTTCTCCTCGGTGTCGGGGGTGGTGGGCGCGGCGGGCGAGGGCCGGTCGAGCAGGCGGCGCGGCTCGTGCACGAGCATCCGTTCCACCCGTTCGGCCGGAACACCCCGCTCGATCAGCTCGGGCACGATCCGGGCGAGCAGGTGCTCGTTGCCGTATCCGCCGTAGTGCCGTTGCTGCGCCTTGGTCCAGTTGGAGCCGCCGAGCACGTGCACGGAGCCCGGATGCGCCTCGAGGAAAGGCACGAAGAAGTCGAGCCGCTGGTGGTCGGAGGGGTTCTCGACCCGGCCGCGCTGGCTCGCCTCGGTGCCGAAGCACATCTCCAGCACGGCGCCGGCCGCGGCGAGCTCGCCCCAGTAGGCGGCGTCCAGGTATTCGTCGGCGTTCGTGAACACCACGCGCTCGGCGGGCAGGCCTTCGTCGGCGCACAGCGCGAGCACGTCGAGCCCCGGCCGGGCGTGCTGGTCGAGGCGCACCGACATGGCCGCTCCGGTGCGCACGGCCGCGCGGGCGCCGGCGCGCAGGCCCACCTTCTCCTCGGGCTCCACGGTGCCGCTCGTCCCCATGATGCCCACCATCCCGGCCCGGTAGTCGGCGCCGGGCACACGATCGGTCAGGGCCGAGACGATGAGGTCTTCGAGCTCCTGCTCGCCGAGCGCGGCGATCTGCGGCGGGAGGGTGCGCGGGATGTAGGTGCCGTAGGCGCTGACGATGGTCATGCCCGAGCGGCGCGAGATGTCGGGGAGCCGCGCATGATCGGGGCCGAGCCCCCAGGAGGTGGCGTCGACCACGGCCTGCTGCCCCGCCGCGACCGCCAGGGCGAACTCCTCCACCGCCAGCTCGGGGTCGTCGAGGCGCAGGTTGTCGGCGAAGGCGAGCTGGTTCCAGCGCAGGTAGCCGAGGGTCGACATGCTCACCCGTTCCTCGGCCGGTGCGGGCTGCGAGCCCGGCCGCCGCAGCCGCGACGAGTCGGCGAGCACGTGGTCGTGCATCGAGGTCGCGCCGAGCCGGTGAGCCTCGATCGGCCCCAGAACCGTTTCGATCATCCGGCACCCTTTCGACAATGGTATGGATCCAATGTATCGTCTATTGGATCCTAGTGGCTCCCGAGGAAGGCGATGCAATGGTTCTCTCCGAGAACGACAGGTACATCCTTGACCACCGCGTGAGGCCCCTGGTCACGCCGGAATTGATCGCCGAGCAGCGCGACCGGCCGTTCGGCCCCCAGAGCACGGCCATGAAGGAGGTGCTCGACTTCCTCCGGCGCTCGCCCGACCCCGAGCTCCCCCGGTACATCGTGCTCGATCTCGACGGCGACTTCGAGCTCGCCGTGCGCTCCGACCGCCCCGGCGGCCCCCCGGTGCCGCTCTCGCCCCGCGTCACCTACCCCGACCGCGGCGCGGCCGAACACGCCGTGTTCCTGCTCCGCCTGACCGATCACGGAGTCATCTGATGAGTTCACCCGACGAGGAGATCCTGCTGCCCGGCGGACTCATGGGCTACACGAGCGTGGTCTCCGCCGCCCCGGGCGACACGGTCGACCTCTTCGTGAGCACGACGTCGGCGCGGTGGACCGCGGAGCTGGTGCGGCTCTACGCCCTCGAGATCCCGAGCGCCGGCGTCGAGCGACGCGAGCAGCGGGTGGAGTCGGTCCCGGCCTTCACCGGTCCCGGTCTCGACCAGCCCAGCGCGGCCGGCTCCTACGTGCGCGTCGAGCCCGACGACTCGGTCGACCACGGCGCCGGTCTCACCCTCGCCCTCGTACTGCAGCCCACCCTGCCGGGGGGCGACCCGCAGACCGTGATCGCCCAGCGCAGCGACGACGGATCGGCCGGCTGGTCGTTCGGCATCACCGCCGAGGGTCGCGCAGTGCTGCGCGTGGCCACCGAGGCCGGCCAGACCGAGCTCGTGGCCGATCAGCCGTACACGAGCGGATGCTGGTACTCGGCCCGCGTGGTGATCGGCGCCATCGCGGGCGACTCCGTGGGTTTCTCGATCGAGCCCACGGGCACCTTCGAGAGCAACCGCGTGGTCACCGGCATCCCGGCGATCGCCCCGATGTCCGGAACACTGCCGGCCGAGCCCGTCTGGGCTCCGGAGCATCCGCTGCTCTGGGGCGCCGGCTGGCTGGCCGGGGGACGTTTCCCCCAGGAGAGCTTCGAGGGCCGCATCGAGAACCCCGTGCTCGTCGCCGCCGCCCTGCCCGCCTCGGCCGGGCTCGCCGAGCTGCGCGCGCATCCGGAGCTCCTCGGCGACTGGGACCTCGCGCACGGCATCACCCGCCACGGCTTCGCCCGGCCCAGCCATGTGCACGACGCCGGCCCGGCCGGCCGCCACGGGGTCGCCGTGAACCACCCCACGCGTGCCGTGATCTCCTCGGGCTGGCGCGGCGACACCTTCGACTACCGCTACGTGCCCGACGAGTACGCCGCGATGCACTTCCACCGCACCGACATGACCGACTGCGGCTGGGAGTCGCAGGCCTCGCTCACGGTGCCCGACGGCCTGCCGAGCGGCGTCTACGCCTTCCGGCTGAGCGACGACGACGGCCACGAGGACCGGGTCCCGCTGATCGTGCGCCCGCCCGTGGGCACGGCCACGAAGCCGGCCCTGCTCGTGCTGCCCACCAACGCCTACCTGGCCTACGCGAACGATCACGTGGGCGTCGACAGCCCGCGCACCCAGGTCTGGGATCAGGCCGTGGCCGTGCTCGACCCCTGGTGGCTCTACCGCGACTCGCACCGGGAGCTCGGCCTGTCGATGTACGAGTCGCACGCCGACGGGCACGGGGTCTGCTATTCGAGCTGGCGCCGGCCCATCCTCACCATGCGGGCCACCGTGTACAACCACGACGGGCCGGTGTGGCAGTTCTCCAGCGACCTGCAGCTGATCGACTGGCTCGACGGCACCGGCCGCGAGGTCGACGTGGTGACCGACGCCGACCTGCACCGCGAGGGGGTGGACCTCCTGAAGCGCTACTCCACCGTGATGACCGGCACGCACCCCGAGTACCCGTCGCGAGAGATCCTCGAGGCCTACGAGGCCTATGTCTCGGACGGGGGGAGGCTGATGTACCTGGGCGGCAACGGCATGTACTGGGTCACCGGCTTCGACCCCGAAGACGAGCAGGTGATCGAGATCCGCCGCTGGGGCGGCACGCAGGCGTGGCTGGCTCCGGCCGGCGAGTACCACCTCAGCTTCACCGGCACCCAGGGCGGCATCTGGCGCTTCGCCGGCCGCCCGCCGCAGAAGAGCTTCGGAGTGGGTTTCGTCGCCGCGGGCAAGAGCACCGGATCCGCGGGGTACCGCGCGCTGGTCGACGCGGACTCCCCGGCGGGGTGGGTGCTGAAGGGGGTCCGCTCCCGGGACTTCGGCGCCTACGGCTCCTCGGGTGGCGCGGCGGGCCTCGAGGTCGACGCGGTCAACCCGCTGCACGGCACTCCGGATCAGACCGTGGTGCTCGCCACCTCGGTGGGGCACACCGACGACATGCTCGAGGCGCGCGAGAACTTCAACATGACCAGCCGGGTGCTCGGCGGTGCGCGCAATCCCAAGGTGCACTCCGACCTGGTGCTGGTGCCGCGCGAGAACGGCGGGGGCGTGTTCTCGGTGGGCTCGATCGCCTTCGCCGGGGCTCTCTTCGTCGACGACTACACGAACGACGTGTCGGTGCTGCTCGGCACCGTGTTCGATCGCTTCGTCACCGGCGAGCCGGTGCTCGACGAGCCGGCCGGGTCGCGGTCGGCGGATGCGGGCTGACGGGGCCGGCCGGGCGGCCCACATGATGCGGTCACCCGGCCGCATCATGGCCCTGGTAGCCGTCGGCCTGGTCGCCGGTTTCCTCTCCGGGCTGTTCGGGGTGGGGGGCGGAGTGGTCATCGTGCCGGCGCTCACGCTGCTGCTCGGATACGGCCATCGCGCGGCCTCCGGCACCTCGCTGTTCGCGATCGCCCCGTCGTCGCTCGCCGGGGCGATCTCCTACGGGGTGCGCGGCGACGTCGACCTGACGGCCGCGGTGCTGATCGCGGCGGGCAGCGTGCTCGGCACCCAGCTGGGCGTGGCCCTGCTCCACCGCATCTCCGCCCGCACACTGTCCTTCGTCTTCGCCTCCTTCGTGGCCTGCACCCTGGTGTCGCTCTGGGTCGTGGTGCCCACTCGCACGGGCGAGATCACGCTCGACCTGCTCACCGGCGTCGCCCTCGTGCTGATCGGCGTGGTGGCCGGTGCGCTCTCCGGGTTGGTCGGCGTGGGCGGTGGCGTGGTGATCGTGCCGGGCCTGCAGGTGCTGCTCGCGGCCGGAGACCTCGTGGCGAAGGGCACCTCCCTGGCCACGATGGTGCCGACCTCCCTGCTCGGCACACTCGGTCATCTCCGGCGCGGCAGCGTCGACCTGCGGGCCGGGCTCGTCGTCGGCGTCGCCGCAGCCGCGGTCGCGCCGCTCGGCACGGTGCTGGCCGGCGCGATCGACCCGGGCGTGAGCCGGGTGCTGTTCTCGGCATTCCTCGTGCTCGTCACGATCCCCGTGCTGCTGAAGAACCGCCGGCCTGCGGCGCGGTAGCGCGCGGTCCCCTGCGGCGGAGGCCGATCCGGGCCCCCGGAACCGCCGCGGCGATCAGCGCGGCCAGCTCCAGGAGAGCGGGTTCGGCCCGGGCGATCAGCTCGGGACGGGCGCGCAGGCGCAGGAAGACGAAGCCGCTCTCCCGATCGGCGCTCAGCGCGAGGGTGGCGCCCGGATGCCCCGCGACGCGGGCCACGAGGTGGCGGGTCATCGCGGTGGAGTCGTCGGCGAACCCTCCGGCGTCGGGCACGACGCCCACGCCCTCCAGCAGCCCGGCGGCCGCCTCCTCCATCGACACCCGCACGAGCTCCCCCGCCTGCCGGCCGCGCGCAGGGCGCACCAGCAGGGTGAAGGACGAGAACGTGCGGGCCCGGATCATCCGACGGTCTGCTCGCCCCAGGCCCACCAGCCGGGGTCGTGCCCCGGCCACACCTCGGTCTCCGGCTGCGCGTCGAGCGCATGGAGCCTCGCGATCGAGCGACGGGCGGCCTCCTCGTCCTGCGGGCGCATCACGCTGCCGCAGGGGATCGACTCCTCGATGTTCCTGCGCAGGTCGGCCGCGTCGCAGGCGAGCACGATGGTGCGCCCCGCGAGCTCCACCACGAACGACTGGTGCCCCGGCGTGTGCCCGGCGGTGTCGATGGCGGTGAGGCCCGGGGCCAGCGCGGTGTCGCCGTCGATCATCGCGATGTCGAGTTCCTCCCGCAGGTAGTCCGGAGGCACGGTCGCGAACGCCCCGCCCATCTCGGGGCTGATGCCGGCACCGAAGGCGTACTCCTCGCGCTGGAACACCACCGGCACCGTGGCGGGCAGGAAGCGCAGACCTCCGGTGTGGTCGACGTGCACGTGCGAGATCGCGCATCCGCGCAGGCCGTCCCAGCCGAGGCCGAGTGCGGCCAGGCGGTCGGGCAGCGGGTCGCCGGGCGGGAGCAGGGCCGTGTAGCTGTCGTAGTTGAAGTACCGGCCGCGCTCCTGAGGGTCGCGCACCACGTCGGCATTGAAGCCCGAGTCGAGCAGCACCCAGCCGTCGAGGTAGACCACCGCCGTCGCCGTCACCGGCTCGAGCAGGAAGAGGCCCTCGTCGCCGCCCTTGACCGAGATCGACTCGCGGATGGGCTCGAAGCCCAGCACCAGCGGATGCACCCGCAGCGGCCGCCCGCTCACCGCGAACACCTCTCCGGGCCGCCAGTCGCGCACCGGCATCAGCGGGCCGCGGCGGGCGCGCCGGTGACGACCATCCGCACCGGGGTGGGGTCGAAGCCGTTGCACGGGTTGTTCACCTGCGGGCAGTTCGACACCAGCACGATCACGTCGCGCTCGGCCCGCAGCGTGAGCGAGAGCCCGGGCGCCGAGATGCCGTCGACGATGCCGAGCACGCCGTCCGGCTCCACCGGCACGTTCATGTAGAAGTTCACGTTGCTCACCAGGTCGCGCTTGCCGAGCCCCCAGCGGGCGCCCTCGGCGAGGAAGTTCTCGACGCAGGCGTGCTGGTGCACGGTGTGGTCGCCGTAGCGCAGGGAGTTCGACTCCTTGCTGCAGGCGCCGCCGATGGTGTCGTGCCGGCCCACCTCGTCGTCGACGAGGGTGAGCAGGGGCTCGCCGCCCGTGGCCAACAGGGTGGAGCCGGCGACGAGGAAGATGTTGCCCTGCGCGGCCATCGTCTGCTGCGCGCTGTACCGGATGGCGGTGTCGTGCGCGTCGTAGACCAGGAAGTCGACCGCCTGGTTGCCCTCGAGATCGACGATGGTGAGGCACTCCCCCGTGCGCAGGATGCTCGACCACGGGCCGCGGCGCGCCACCACCATGTCGGCGACGATGGGGCCTCGGGCGGCGGGCCCGGCGGCGGGGAGAGCGGATCTCTCGGCGGTCATCGGATCCCCCTGAGGCGTGCGTAGGCGATGGTGTTGGCGAAGGCGCGGGCGGCTTCCGGGGTGGCGGTGGCCTCCGGCGCGTCGGACTCGGCGGGCGCGCCGCTCCAGGCGCGCACGCGCAGCGGCGTGCTGACGTACTGTTCGCGCGGGTCGAGCGAATGTGGCACGTTCGCCAGCAGCAGCACGAGCGGCAGTTCGGCGCGCAGTCGCACGCCGGCGCCCGGCCCGGCTGAGCCGGTGAAGCGCATCGCTCCGTCGGGCTCCACCCTCACGCCTTGGAAGAGCGCCACCGTGGGCGGCAGGTCGCGCGGGGCGAGACCGCACTTGGCGGCCGCGAGCGTCAGCAGCTCGAGACCTGCCGGGGTGCCTCCCTGGGGCGAGCCGTCGCCGTAGCGCTCCTCGTTGCGCCGCCGGTTCGAGGTGCCGGCGAAGGTGTCGTGGTGCGCGGATCCGTCGGCCAGGATACTGGCGAGCACCCGCCCGCGATCCGAGAGCAGCAGGCTCCCCGCCGAGAGGTACGCCTGCCACTGCACCTTCACCGTGTCGGCCAAGTTCAGCCGTTCGTCGGTCTGCACCGCATTGAACAGCGCGAGGTGCGCACACGCGTCGCCCTCGAGGTCGGTGAGCTCGATCAGGGTGCCGGCCGCCACGGTGAGGGCGGTGTAGCCGCCACCGGCCACGGTCTCGGCCCAGAGCATCCGTGCAGGGTCGACGCCCTCCGGCAGGTGATCGGCGGTCGAGGGCGGCAGGATGGGCATCGTCTCGATGCGCACGCCGCCCTGGGCGCGGGCGTGCGCCCGGGCACCGGTGGGGTCATGGGTGACGGATGCGGTCATCGGCGGCCTTCCCTGCTCGGCCCGGTTATCTGTCGCTTGACAGATTTGATGGTCCCATCAAAGCGCATCCTCGTTTCGGGCGTGTAACAGAAGCGGTCTGTGGCAGCATGGCGGGATGGCCGGAACCCGCAGAGCTGCGCGAAGCGACGTGGGCCGCCCCCGCTCGGGAGTGCCGGACCGGCCCGATCTCAGCGCCTCGGAGCAGATCCTGGATGCGGCCGGGCGGCTGTTCGTCGAGCGGGGCTACTCCGCGACCACCACCCGGGCCATCGCGGATGCCGTCGGCATCCGCCAGGCCTCGCTCTACTACCACTTCGCCACCAAGGAGCGGCTGCTGGATGTGCTGCTGCTGCGCACGGTTCAGCCCTCGATGACCATGGCGGCGCGCCTGGCCGATGCCGACGGCCCGGCGGCGGTGCGTCTGTTCGCCCTCATCGCCTACGACGCCGGCCAGCTCGCCACGGCTCCGCACAACGTCGGGACGCTCTACCTGCTGCCCGAGGCGCGGGCGGCGCAGTTCGGGCGCTTCCACGAGGAGCGGCAGGGCCTGCGCGCGGTGTACGCAGCACTGATCGCCCGCACCCTCGACGAGCGGGCGGACGCCCGGGCCGTGCCGGACGGCGACCGCACGGCGGCTGTCGTGTTCGGCCTGGTGGAGAGCATCATCGCCATCCGCGCCGATCACCCCGAGGAGGACCCCGGCGCCCTGGTCGCCCTGGTCGCCCGCAGCGCGCTCCGGGTGCTCGGGTTCGGCGACCGCGAGCTCGAGGCCGTGGCGGTCTCCGGCCACGACCTCCTGGAGGCTCTGGAGCAGAGCGGCCCCGGCGTCACGCCGGCATGATCACCGCGAGCGCCTCCCCCGCGGCCACCTGACGCCCGGCGGCCGCCGGGACCGAGAGCACCGTGCCCGTCACGGGCGCCACGACGTGAGTCTCCATCTTCATCGCCTCGAGCGAGACCAGGCGATCGCCCGCCTGCACCACCGCGCCGGGCTCCACCTCGACCCGCCAGACGTGCGAGACGAACGGCGCGTCGACCCGCACCGCCCCCTCGGGAAGCACCTCGTCCGGGCCGGGAGCCGCCTCGGCGACGCCGGCCCCGGCCGCCTCCGCGCGATCGAACTCCCCGGAGGCTTGCCAGGCGGCGCGCTCGAGAGCGAAGGCCGCGCCCTGGGTCTCGCGGAACGCGGCGATCGAGTCGGCGTTCTCTGCGAGGAAGGCCTCGTGCTCGGCGAGCGAGAAGGTGCCGTCCTCGATGTCGAACCGCCCCCGGCCGGCGGCCACGTCGGCCCGGAGGTCGAGCAGCTCCTCGGCCGAGACGGGGTACCACGAGATGCGGTCGAAGAAGTCGAGCAGCCACGGGCGGCGCCCGGCCGCCGCATCCGCATCGCCCGCGCGCATCCGCTCGAACGAGCCGTACCGGCTCCACACCTGGGTGGTGCGGCCCACGAACTGATAGCCGCCCGGCCCCTCCATGCCGTAGATGCAGAGGTAGGCGCCGCCGATCCCCACCGAGTTCTCGGCGGTCCAGGTCCGGGCCGGGTTGTACTTGGTGGTCACCAGCCGGTGGCGCGGGTCGAGCGGCGTGGCGACCGGCGCCCCGAGGTACACGTCGCCGAGCCCGAGCACGAGGTACTCGGCGTCGAAGACGGTGCGCAGCACGTCGTCCGTCGTGGCCAGGCCGTTCACCCGGCGGATGAACTCGATGTTCGACGGCGTCCACGGCGCATCGTCCCGCACCCCGTTCATGTAGCGCTCGATGGCCTCGCGGGTGGCCGGGTCGTCCCACGAGAGCGGCAGCCGCACACGGCGGCTGGGCACCACGAGGGCTGCGGCGGAGGGGATCTGCGCCTCGAGCCCACGGAGCTCACCCAGGAGCCGGGCGGCCGTCAGCCGGTCGGGGTCGAAGTGCACCTGCAGCGACCGAATGCCCGGGGTCAGATCGAGCACGCCGTCGATCGCGGCCTCCTCCACGCGCCGGTGCAGGGCGTGCACGCGGGCGCGCAGGGCCAGGTCGAGCACGAGCTCGCCGTACTCCACCAGCAGGTTGTCGTCGCCGCTGCGCCGGTAGGTCACGACCGGGTCGCCGTCCTGCCGCAGCAGCACCCCCTCGTCGCCGTCGCCGCCGGCCGCGAGCAGGGCGAGCGGCACGGCGCGCCCGGCGCCCAGTGCGCGCAGCGACGGCGCGGCAGAGGCGGCGACCGGCGCGAAGCGCACGGTGTCGCCCGGCTTCAGCTGGCCGAGCTTCCAGCGCTCGGCCGACACGACGGTCACCGGGCAGACGAAGCCGCCGAGACTCGGACCGTCGGGGCCGAGCAGGATGGGGGTGTCGCCGGTGAAGTCGACGGCGCCGATCGAGTACGCGTTGTCGTGGATGTTCGAGGGGTGCAGGCCCGCGTCGCCGCCGTCGGGCCGTGCCCACTCCGGGCGCGGGCCCATCAGCCGAACCCCCGTGCGGGCCGAGTTGAAATGCACGGTGTACTCGGCCTGGTACAGCTGCTCGATGTCGGTGCGCGTGAAGAACTCGGGTGCCCCGTGCGGCCCTTCGGTCACGGCGAGCCGCCAGTCGTGCACGATCTCAGGCCGCACGAGGGTGCGGCCCGCCGCGCCCTCCGGCCCCACGGCGCCTGCACCCGCGGCGGCGGCATCCTCCCCCGTCGCGCCGCGCCCTGTGGCCGTCCGCGCGCGCAGCACGTCGGTGCTCGTGAGCGCCCGCCCGCCGTGCCCGCCGAACTGCCCGAGCGTGAACGTCGAGGCGCTGCCCAGGTACTCGGGCACGTCGAGGCCCCCCTCCACCAGCACGTAGCTGCGCAGCCCTGCACCCTCGGCCGCACCCACCGAGAGCGTGCTCCCGGCCGGCACCAGCACGGGCTCCCACATCGACACCGGCTCCCCGTCGACGGTCACCGGGGCCTCGGCACCCGTGACGCACACCCGCGTGGCGGCGTCGAAGCGCAGCGCCGGACCCGAAACCGTGCATTCCAGCCCGGGGGCTCCTTCCGGGTTGCCGAGCGCGACGTTGCCGAGCCGGAACGAGAGATCGTCCATCGGTCCGCTCGGCGGCACCCCCACCTGCCAGTACCCGACGCGGCCCGGCCAGTCCTGCACGGTCGTGAGCAGGCCCGGCCGCTCCACCACGATCCTCGGTTCCGGATCGGCCAGCGTGGCCAGCGTGGCCGTGACCTGCCGCCCCTCGGCCACGACGGGCTCGGCCGCGATGGCGCGCAAGAGCCCGAGATTCGTCTCGATCCCGTCGATCCGCATCTCCCCCAGCGCCGTGGCCAGGGCCGTCCAGGCCGCCTCGCGATCGGCCCCCTCCACGATGATCTTCGCCAGCATCGGGTCGTAGTGGCTCGACACCTCGGTTCCGGTGCGCACCCAGCGGTCCACCCGCGCCCCCTCAGGCAGGACCACGCGCGTGACGGTGCCCGACGAGGGCTGGAACCCGCGCGAGGGGTCCTCCGCGTACACCCGCGCCTCCACTGCCGCGCCGCGCACCGGCACGGCGCCGCTCGCGCGGTACGGCTCGAGGAAGCCGTCGTCTCCGCCCGCCAGCGCGAGCATCCACTCCACCAGGTCGACGCCCGTCACGGCCTCGGTCACCGGATGCTCCACCTGCAGCCGGGTGTTCACCTCCAGGAACGAGGCCTCCCGGCGCTCGGTGTCGTACACGAACTCCACCGTGCCGGCCGAGCGGTAGTCCAGGGCGGCGCAGAGCTCGCGCGAGGTCGCGTGCAGCGCGGCGCGCAACCCCTCGTCGAGATCGAAGGCCGGAGCCTCCTCCACGACCTTCTGATTGCGCCGCTGCAGCGTGCAGTCGCGGTCGCCGAGACTCACCACCGTGCCCCGCCCGTCGCCGAAGACCTGCACCTCGATGTGCCGGGCGTTCTCCACGAAGCGCTCGGCGAACACGCCGCCGCCGCCGAAGCTCTGGCCGGCCAGTCGCTCGATCGACACGAAGGCCTCACGGACCTCGCCGGCACTGCGGCACACCTGCAGGCCGATGCCGCCCCCGCCGCCGGTGGCCTTGAGGATGACGGGGTAGCCGAGCTCTCCGGCCGCCTCCGCCGCCTCCTCCGGCCCGGCGAGCATCCCGGTGCCCGCCACCATCGGCAGCCCCGCCCGTGCGGCGGCCTCGCGCGCCGTGTGCTTGTCCCCGAACACCCGCAGCTGCTCCACGGTCGGCCCCACGAAGGCGAGTCCCGCCTCCTCGACGCTGCGGGCGAACTCGGCGTTCTCGGAGAGGAAGCCGTAGCCCGGATGCACGGCGCCGGCGCCGCTCTCGAGCGCGGCCTGCAGGATGCGCGGACCGTTCAGGTACGACTCGCGCGCAGGCTCGGGGCCGATCCGCACCGCGAGGTCGGCGGCCTCGACGTGCATCGCGCCGCGGTCGGCCTCGGAGTACACGGCCACGGTGCGCAGGCCCATCGCCCGGGCGGTGCGGATGATGCGGCAGGCGATCTCGCCCCGGTTGGCCACGAGCACGGTGTCGAAGCCGAGTCGGCGGGCTGGGAGCGCGGCAGAAGTCGTCATGCGGTTATTTCTATCATTTGATAGTTTTCCGTCATGACCACTGCTGCCGTCGACCGCGTGAACCGTTGCTTCGCCCGCCTCACCGAGGTCGACCGCCCGGAGGCGTGGATCTCCATCCGCCCGCAGGGAGAGGTGATCGCCGAGGCGGCCGAGATCGACCGGCGCACCGCAGCCGGCGAAGCGCTCCCCCTGGCCGGGCTGGTGTTCGGGGTGAAGGACAACATCGACGTGACCGGCCTGCCCACGACGGCCGGGCATCCGGGGTTCTCGCACCTCCCCGAGCGCACCGCCACCGCGGTGGCCCGGCTGATCGAGGCCGGCGCCCTCGTGATCGGCAAGACCAACCTCGATCAGTTCGCCACCGGCCTCGTCGGCACCCGCAGCCCGTACGGGGCCGTGCGCAACGCCCGGCACCCGGAGCGCATCTCGGGCGGATCCTCGGCGGGCTCGGCGGTCGCCGTCGCGCTCGGCGTGGTCGACTTCGCGCTGGGCACCGACACTGCGGGCTCGGGTCGCGTGCCGGCGGCCCTCAACCGCATCGTGGGCCTCAAGAGCAGCTACGGCATCGTGCCGCTGGACGGCGTGGTGCCGGCCTGCCGCTCCTACGACTGCGTCACCGCCTTCGCCGCGGATGTCGGGCTCGCCACCGCGGTGACGCGCATCATGGCCGGACCGAGCGCACTCAGCCCCAGTTCGCGCGCCTGGCCGGCCGATGTGGTGCTGGGCGCCCCGCCCGCGCCGAGAGTGGCCGTGCCGGCGCCGCGTTTCCTGGACGTGCTGTCGGCGCCGCACCGCGCATCCTTCGCCGCCTCGGTCGAGTCGCTCGTGGCGCACGGCGCCGTGATCGCCGAGATCGACCTGCAGCCCTTCCTCGACTGCGCGAGACTGCTCTACGACGGCGCCCTGGTGTCCGAGCGCTCTGCCGCCTACGGCGAGTTCCTGGCCGGCCACCCCGACGGAGCCGACCCGACCGTGGCCCGCATCGCTGCGGCAGCCGCCACCCGCACCGGCCCGGAGCTGGTCGCCGATCAAGAGGCGGTGGCGCGCTACCGGCTGCTCACCCGCGGCCTGCTCGAGGGCTTCGACGCCCTCCTCGTGCCGACGGCCCCCGAACACCCCACGCTCGCGGAGGTCTCGGCCGATCCGCTCGGCGTGAACTCCCGCATGGGGCTGTTCACGAACTTCATGAACCTGCTCGACATGGCCGGTGTCGCCGTGCCGGCCGCCGGCGCAGACATCGCCGGCGACGGCGCCGCCGACGGCGAGTTCGGGGTGACGGTGGTGGTGCGCGGGTTCGAGGATCAGGTCGCCGTCGACCTCGCGGCCGTGCTGACCGGCGAGGACCGCCCGCCGGTGCTGCCCACCGGCGGCATCGAGCTCGCCTTGTTCGGCGCCCATCTCAGCGGCCAGCCGCTCAACCACCAGCTCGTGGAGCGGGGCGCCCGCCTCGTGGGGCCGGTCCGCACGAGTGCGGACTACCGCATGGTCGCTCTGCCCACCACGCCCGCCAAGCCCGGCATCGTGCGGGCCACCGGCGCGGGGGTGTCGCTCGCCGCCGAGATCTGGTCGCTCTCTCCGGCCGCTCTCGGCGACTTCCTGGCCCTGCTTCCGCGCCCGATGGCGCTCGGCCGGCTCACCTTCGCCGATGGGGTCGAACGACTCGGCTTCCTCTGCAGCGAGCCCGAGGGGCCCGACATCAGCGCGGCCGGCGGCTGGCTGAACCATCTCGCCGGTGCGACACCCGGCACGCCCTCGGCCTGAGCCGATGTCGCGCATGCTGGCGTATGCCGCCGCCCGGCCACTCAGCAGCGTCGACGCGATCGGCGAGGAGGAGGTCGCCTCGTTCCTCGCACTCGCCGAGCTGCACCGCGACGGCTGGGGGCGTGCCTGGCTGTCCGGGCCTGGCGCCTCCGTGCGCCTCTTGACGGGCGCGGATCCCGCCGTGCACGCGCTGCCCCCGGTCGCGGCGACCCCGGCGACGGCGGCGATCCTCTACCTCCGCTTCGCCAGCGCGGGAACCGATGTCGCGAGCGCCGACCGTCAGCCCTTCGAGGCCGAGGGCATCGCCTTCGCCCACAACGGCGCTCTCGTTCCCCGCGAGCGCACCCTGGCCGAGCTCGACGACGAGGAACGCGCCGCTCTGCGGGGCAGCACCGACAGCGAGCTCTACTTCGCCCTCGTGCGCCGCGAGCTGCGACGGGGCGGGCGGCCTCCCGGGCAGGCGGTGGCCGCCGGGGTATCGCGGGTGCGCGCGCTGCACCCCGAGGCCTGCCTGAACGCGATGCTGCTGGTCGACGGCGACCTCGTGGTGGTGCACGCCCCCGGCACGGTCCCGCCGCCGCTCGCCGCCTTCGCCCGCAGGGGCGTGGCCGGCGACGGCCTCCCGCCGGGCCACGACGGCAGCTACAACGTGCTGGCCACCACCGTGCAGCGCGGCGTGCGCATCGTCGCCACCACCGGCACCGCCATCGCCGGCCTCACGCCGCTGCCCGTCGACACCGTCGTGACGTTCGCCGCCGATGGGCCGCCGCGCTGCACCCCGATTCCTCCCGCGAGTCCCGGCTCTTCCGCCTGACTACTTGAACCGGCCGAACGAGGTGGAGTAGCCGGTCGGGAACACCGAGATCCTGCGGCGTCTCTGGATCAGCCCCCAGACCCCGCCCCGGAAGAAGAGTGCGAAGACGATCGCGAGGACGCCCAGGAGGATCAGGTACAACGAACCGTACTCGGCGAGCGCCTCACGGAGCCCCCAGAAGATGAGCGCGCCGATGATGGGGCCTTCGATCGTGCCCACTCCTCCGATCACCACCATGAAGATCATCAGAACCGACCATTGCACGGAGAACAGGGAGTCCGGCTGAACCCGCAGCGTCGAGATGGCGATGATCGCGCCGGCCATCCCCGTGCCGACGCCGGAGACCACGAAGACCAGACGCTTCGCCCGGCTGACGTCGACGCCCGACGTCGCCGCCGCCGTGGGGTCGTCCCGCACGGCGGTCAGTCCGAGACCGAATCCCGATCGCACCAGGAAGACGCAGATGAGCAGGGCCAGCACGGTGACGGCCAGAGCGATCCAGTAGCTCACCGCGATCCGGAGGTCGCGATCGAAGGCCGACATCGCATACAGGGAGATCCCGCTGCCCAGCCCGAGGGAGGGGAACTGCGTGATGATCAGCTTGACCACTTCGGCGATGACCCAGGTCCCGATGGCGAAGTAGCCCCCGATGAGCCGGAAGGCGAGGAACGAGAACAGGAACGCGATCACCCCGGCGATGATCCCCGCCAGGGGCACCGCCAGGAAGATGTTGATTCCCAGTTGGTCGGCGAGCACGACGAGCCCGTAGGCGCCGAGGCCGATGTAGGCCTGCTGGCCCACGGATTCCATGCCGCCGTACCCGGCCATGAGGTTCCACATCGATCCCAGGATGATGAAGATCAGCAGGTCGGTCACCGAGCGGATGTTCGAGAGGGCGGTCATGAACGGCAGCGCGAGCATGACCACGAACAGCAGGATCACCGCTGGAGTGCCGAACCTCGAGGTGCGGGTCCACCGGGTGACGGTGACCGGGGGGATGTCTGTCCGAGTGGTCATGAGCGCTTCACCTTTCCGCTCAGTCCCTGTGGCATGAAAGCCAAGAAAATGAGGAAGACAATGTGTCCGATCAGGATTCCCTGGGAAGGGAAGTAGTTCGCGCCGACGGTCTGCGCGACGCCGAGCACGAGCGCCCCCAGGAAGGTTCCCCAGAGGCTGCCGATGCCGCCGATGATGACGGCCTCGAACGCGAAGATGAGGAGCATGCCGCCCGAGGTCGGACTGAATGAGGTCTGGATCCCCGACGCGACTCCGCCGATGGCGGCCAGAGCCAGCGCGATGGCACCGGCCCAGGCGTAGATCGTCTTGGGCCGGATGCCCAGGAGCTCGACGGTGGGCGCATCCTCGCTGATCGCCCGCACGGCGCGGCCGAACTGCGTCTTGGCCATCACCAGGGCCAGGATGCCGAGCAGCACCAGGGACAGCACGAACAGTCCCAGCGGATACACACCCAGCCGGACGACGCCCAGATCGATGGCGGCGGTGTCGATCCAGCCCAGGGTCATGCGCTTCTGATCGGCCGATTCGGTGACGAGCAGCACGTTCTCGATGATGATCGCCAGCCCGAAGGTGACGAGGATCGACGGAAGGGCCGAGGTGCCGAGCGTGCGCTGGAGAACGAAGCGCTGCAGCGCCCACCCGAAGGCGGCCATCACGGGGACCACGACGAGCAGTGAGAGAGCGGGAGACCATCCGGTGGCCTCCGTGAAGTGGAGCGCCACGAAAGCCGCCAGCACGGCGAAGGCGCCGTAGGACAGGCTCACGATCTTCATGACTCCGAAGATGAGCGACAATCCGGCAGCGAAGATCGCGTACAGCCCGCCCAGCATCAAGCCCTGGACGACAGCGTCAAGGAGGTTCACCGGTGCCCCGTTCCAAAGTATGCGGCCGCGATCTCCGCGACGTCGAGGTCGCGTCCGGCCAGAGAGGTCTGTCCTTCGAGCAGGCAGTGCACCTGATCGGCGACCGAGAGGGCGCGCTTCACGTCCTGCTCCACGAGGAGGACCGTCGCCCCCTGCTTCGTGATCTCGCCCAGGCGGTCGTAGAACTCCACCACGATGGCCGGAGCCAGTCCCAGGCTGATCTCGTCGAGCATGATCACCTCGGGGTTGCCGACGAGAGCGCGAGCGATCGCGGTCGCCTGCTGCTCCCCTCCGGACATCTGTCCCGCCGTGCGGTTCAATCGTTCGGCGACGAGCGGGAACAGCTCGCAGACGGAGTCGAGGTTCCAGTGCCCCTTCCGCCCGGTCGACGTTCCGAGCTGCAGGTTCTCCTTCACCGTCAGCGAAGGAAAGAGGCGCCGGCCTTCAGGAACCATCAGGATCCCTCGACGTGCGCGCGCGCTGGCCGACAGGGAGGTGACATCCTCGCCGTCGAGGACCACCGAGCCGGTGAGCGCCCTCAGCTGACCCGCGATGGTCTTGAGGAGGGTGGACTTCCCGGCTCCGTTGGCGCCGATGACGGCCAGGATCTCGCCCGCCTCCACGCTGAACGAGATGTTGCGCAGTGCTGTCAGCTGGCCGTAGCCCGCCGACAGGTCGTTGACCACGAGTGTCATGTCTGGTCCGCTCCATCCGTGCCGAGAACGTCGTCGTCCGGTTCGATTCCGAGGTAGACCTGCCGCACCGCGGGCGAGGCCATGACCTCATGGGGGTCGCCTTCGGCGAGGATGCTGCCGTAGGTCAGGCAGACCATGCGCGTGGCGACAGACAGGAGCGCGTGCACGACGTGTTCGATCCAGACCACGGTCACCCCTGCATCGAGCACCCCGCGCACGAGCGTCAGCAGCTCGGGCACCTCGCTCTCGGTCAGCCCGCCGGCGATCTCGTCCAGCAGCAGGATGCGCGGCTTGGAGGCCAGCGCACGCGCGACTTCGAGGCGCTTGCGATCGAGCAGTCGCAGATCCTTCGCCTGAACGTCCGCGAGCTGCTCGAGGTTGGCCAGCGAGATGGCCTCCACAGCGGACTCCTGCGCCTCCTTGCCCCGGAGGCTGCCCGCGAAACGCGCGGCGACGAGCGCATTCTCGTACACGGTCATCCCCAGGAAGGGGCGCGGGATCTGGTAGCTGGTCGCGATCCCTTGACGGGATCTCCAGCTCGGTCGTCTCGAGGTGATGTCCACTCCGTCGAGCACGATCCGGCCGTCCTGGGGGGAAGTGGTTCCCCCCAGGACGGACAGGAGCGTCGACTTGCCGGCACCGTTCGGGCCGATGACGCCGAGCAGCTCGCCGCGGTAGACGGTCAGATCGAGGTCGACGAGAACCTGTAGGCGCCCGAATCGAACGTTGATTCCTTTGGCGGCGAGAAGCTCGGCGGACACTACTGCTTGGGCCAGTCGATCGGCTGAACGTCGCTCGTGGTGGGGATCTCCGGGTGGCCCACGTTCGAGACGATCTCGATGGAGTACTTGGCATCACCGGTCAGGCGCCACTGCCCACCCGTCACCGGCGAGATGGCGACACCGGGCATCGGCCCGTTGGCCCAGTCGAGATTGCCGACCAGCGTGTCCACGTTGAGGGTGGACATGGTGGCCGCGAGATCCTCGGAGCTCGTGCTCTTCGACTTGGAGAATGCGGCGTCGGCGACCTCGAACAGCGCTTCAGCGAAGCCGAGAGGCATCGTCCACTGCTTTCCCGAGGCCTTCTCGTAGTTCGCCGCGAAGGTCGCGCTCGAGTCACCGGTCAGGCTGCTCGAGAACGGGTACGACGGCGACCACCACACCTCGGTCGAGAGGTTGTTCCCGAGATTGCCCAGGGCCTCCACGACCGAGGGGAACTCGATCGCCTTGGCGATGGTCGCGACCTTGGGCTGGTAGCCCTGCTGGACGGCCTGCTTCCAGAAGGTGATAAAGTCCGGCGGAACCATGATCCCGACGAGGGCGCTGTCCTGGTTCTGCTTGAGCGAAGCGATCTGCGAGGAGAAGTCGGTGGTCCCGTTGGGGAAGGCACCGGGGTTGTTCAAGGTGTAGCCCTTGCTCTGCGCGAAAGCGGGAACGGCCCCTGCCCACGCGGCGCCGTCGCCGTCGTTGGGGAACAGCGCGCCGAGGTTGGTCTCGCCCGGAGCGGCCTTGTTCCAGATGTCGGCGTAGACCGGCAGAACGTCGCCGAGGCCCCAGAAGAAGTGGAAGGTGTACTTGAAGTGCTTCGTGTCGGACCCGCCGCGGCCGTAATACCAGGTCTCCCACGGCGCGACCGTCGAGATGCAGACGACCTGGTTGGCTTCGCACTGATCCGAGACGGGGTTGTTCGTCTCCGGCGTCGAGGAGACGAGGATCATGTTGACCTGGTCCTTGAGGATGAGCTCGCTGGCGACATCCGCAGCGCGCTTCGAGTCGGACTGGGTGTCCTTCTTGATGATCTCGACGTTGTGCTTCGTGCCGTCGGCGAGCGTGATGCCGTTGGCCGCGAAGTAGGTCTGCATCTGCTCGAGAACGAAGTCGTCGGACTCGCTGAACGCCGCGAGGGAACCCGTCTCCGGAGTGACGTAGCCGATCTTGATCGTGTCGCCGCTGGCGTCCGACGAGGTACCGCCCCCCGAGGAGCTGCCGCCGAGCGAGCAACCTCCCAGAGCGATGACGGTTGTACCGGCGACAGCGATGGCTGCGACCCGTAACGCTGGAGAAAGCTTCATTGCATTCGTCCTTTCCCTGAACTTCTCTGATCAATGCAGCCCCGAGGGGGTGCGGGAATTGATGGTCGGCCAGACCTGGCCAGTCGCGCTTCAGATTCCGCGGAGGTTCTCGTCACTCCGCGCCCTGCTTTCAAGGCGCCTCCGCTTCATCGCGATAGTGTCGACATGTGTTACAAAAACGTGTCTACTGACCCGTATTTGTAGCAGTTAGGGTTCGAGACCGTCAACGAATGCAGCGATTCTGCTCGGCCAAACAGTAACAATTTGGCAACGGGCATCGTTTTTCATATCCATTGCGTATAAATTACGCAGCCGGAATCGCGCACCAATTGCGCGTCATGAGTGACAAAACACTCCGAAAACACACGCTGACGGCCCGGCGGCCGGCGCAGATCAATCGACAGTGCCCCTGGAGGGACTCGAACCCCCAACCTGCTCCTTAGGACGGAGTCGCTCTTCCATTGAGCTACAGAGGCTGACCCGGCAAGTTTACCGGCTCACCGGCATCCGCCCCCGCTACGCCGCGTCGGCCAGGAACATCTCCCACTGCGGCTCGGCCCGCTCGGCGCCCTTGATCGTCCACCCCGCCTGGTGCGGCATCCGCGGCGCGAAACGCAGCGACCAGCCCATCTCGGCCGGGGTGCGGTCGCCCTTCACGTTGTTGCAGCGCAGGCAGCAGGCCACGAGGTTCTCCCAGGTGTCCTTGCCGCCCCGCGAACGCGGCTGCACGTGGTCGATGGTAGTGGCGGATGCGCCGCAGTAGCCGCAGCGCTGACCGTCGCGCCGCAGCACCCCGCGCCGCGAAACCGGCATCATCCGGTTCATGGGCACCCGCACGTAGCGGGTGAGCAGGATCACGGCGGGGCGCTCGTAGGCGCCCCCGATGCCGAAGACCGGGTGGTCGTCGTCGCTCGCGAGCACGCGAGCCTTCTCGTTCATCACCAGAACGAGCGCTCGCTTGAACGAGACGACGCCGAGCGGTTCATACCCTGCGTTGAGGACCAGTGTTCGCATGCTCTCCCTTTCGAAGAGACCTGGACGGCTTCCAGGTATTCGACGTTTCACACACCGACGACGGGGCCGGGAGACGGGCGGGCAACAAAAAAGGCGCCGTCACAATGACAGCGCCTTGCTCGCAGAACCAGTTATCTGGCTCTGACTCAGTCCACTCGTGTGCCTGCGCACGAGCAGCAGGAGACGTTCCGTGGTGCGGAAGCTCCTACCCTGTGTCATCAGGCTCTCCAGATCTCGAGGACGATCAGAGCTACAGGGTACGACAGAAAAGGCGTGCCACATATTCGTGGCACGCCGATTCATGTGTCGGTAACGAAGTGTTTACACGCCTCAGGCGACGATCCGCACGAAGTAGTAGCTGCCCCAGACCGGGCGGTGCTCCACGTATCGGCCCCAGTCGGGCGAGTCGATCATGCCGCCGGCGCCGTCGTAGATGCCCACGTGGCCGATCGGGTAGATCATCAGGTCGCCGGCCTGCGCATCCGCCGGGGAGATCGGGATGCCCATGGCCGCCTGGTTGCTGACGGTGCGCGGCAGGTAGATGCCGAAGGCGCCGAAGACGTATTGGGTGAGCCCGTCGCAGCCGAAGCTCGTGTCGGGGCTCGCACCGCTGCCGTAGGGCACGACGCCCACGAACTGCTGGGCGAAGGCGATGATCGCGGCACCGCTGTAGGAGCCCGAGGGCGGGTTCACGGTGAAGGCGCTGTTGGCGGTGGCGCCCGAGGCGGCAGCGGTCGCGGCCGCGGCCGCAGCGTTGTTCGCGGCTTCGGTGGCGGCCACGGCGGCGGCAGCGGCTTCACGCGAGGCAGCGAGCTGCTCGGTGGTGGGAGCGGTGTAGTTGTCGCGGCTGACCGCGAGCGCCGCGGAGGCGTCGGCCGGCACCTGCAGGGTCTGCGCCCCGCTCAGCGGGCCCGAGGTGGCCACGCCCTGGTCGAAGCTGCCGCCGCCGCCGAAGGCATACGCGGGGAGCGCCATGGTGGCGATCAGGCCGGCCGCGAAGGTCATCACCACGACGGTGACGGCGCTCTTCTTGGTCGGGCGCTTCAGTCGAGGGACCCGGGGCATCCGGATGCTCGGAGCGCGACGGGCGGGAACCGGCGGCGCGGCGAGCTCGAGCTCGGCACCGGGTGCAACCTCGCGGCTGCGCAGCTCACGGCGGGTCAGAGGCTGCAAGGGGCTTTCGGGTGTCTTCGGGTCTTCGTGGTTCCGCCCGGTCTCGGGCGTCTCACCATATGGGGCCAAAATCAAATCCTCCGGCACCTCTCGCAGCTAGGGCACTGCTCCCGTCCACACCGAATTGCGTGCGTCGTCAGCGACCAAGAGACGGGAATCGAGGTGTCTTGGCCCGCGTTCGCGGCCCTAGGTTGGCCGACGAACTCGTTAGAGAATACGGGAGGACCTGGCGTTTGTCACTTTGGACGGGGCCTTTTTTAACAATTCCGTAACGCTCGGGAACGATTCCCCGACTAGATGCCAACGAATATATGGCTTGCGACCTCGTTGGGGAGTTCCAGCCCCTCACCGAAACCTTCAACCTCGACGAGAACGTAGGAGCCGACCGCAGTGAAGGCCGCGGTGTTGCCCGGGACCACGCCCGCCTGCTTCAACTGGAGCAGCAGTTCGGGGTCGACCTGAGCCGGTTCGCCGAGCCGCCGGATGGTCTTGGTCTGCGGACCGACGGCCCCGTGCACGAGCGTCACGATGTTCACGACTCCGCGGGTGAACGGCACCGATGCCGCGTCGCCGAAGGCGTCGAGCCCGGGAATCGGATTGCCATAGGGCGACTCCGTGGGGTGGTCGAGCATGTCGAGGATGCGCCGCTCCACCTGCTCGCTCATCACATGCTCCCAGCGGCATGCCTCGTCGTGCACGAGCTCCCACTCGAGCCCGATCACGTCGCTCAGCAGGCGCTCGGCGAGCCGGTGCTTGCGCATCACCGAGATGGCCTTCTTGCGACCCACCTCGGTGAGCTCGAGGTGCCGGTCGAGCGAGACCACCACGAGGCCGTCGCGCTCCATGCGGCCGACGGTCTGCGACACGGTGGGTCCGGAGTGCCCGAGGCGTTCGGAGATGCGCGCGCGAAGAGGATTGATGTTCTCCTCCTCGAGCTCGAGGATCGTACGGAGATACATCTCGGTCGTGTCGATGAGATCTGCCAACGAATGCTCCTACGGCTTGTGAGGTGTACCTCACTCAGCCTAGTGTTCTGCGCTGACAGCAGGGCTTCAGCCGCGTCGATACTATGGACTTCATGCCGGAGATCCAGATTCCCACCGACCGACTTCCCGTGGACGGCCGTTTCGGCTGCGGCCCCTCCAAGGTTCGGCCGGCCCAGCTCGAAGACCTGCTCACGCGCGGCGCCTCGCTGCTCGGAACCAGCCACCGCCAGGCGCCCGTGAAGAACCTCGTCGGCTCCGTGCGCGAGGGTCTCTCCTCGCTCTTCACGCTTCCCGAGGGCTACGAGGTGGTGCTCGGAAACGGCGGGTCGACCGCGTTCTGGGATGCCGCATCCTTCGGCCTGATCGAGAAGCGCGCCGAGAACCTCTCCTTCGGCGAGTTCGGTTCGAAGTTCGCCGCGGCCGCCGGAGCCCCCTGGCTCGAGGCGCCCCACGTCGTGAAGACGGAGGCGGGCACCCGCGGCGAGATCGAGGTACTCGAGGGCGTCGACGTCTACGCCTGGCCGCACAACGAGACGAGCACCGGCGTGATGGCCCCGGTGAACCGCGTGCACGGCGACGAGGGCGCCCTCACGGTGGTCGACGCCACGAGCGCCGCCGGCGGCATCGACTTCGACGCGGCCGAGGCCGACGTCTACTACTTCGCCCCGCAGAAGAACTTCGCCTCCGACGGCGGCCTGTGGATCGGCCTGTTCTCGCCGGCCGCGATCGAGCGCGTGGAGCGGGTGGCCGCATCCGGTCGCTACATCCCCGAGTTCCTTAGCCTGAAGAACGCGGTGGACAACTCACGCCTCAACCAGACGCTCAACACCCCGGCGATCACCACGCTGGTGCTGCTCGACGACCAGGTGCGCTGGATCAACGACAACGGCGGCCTGCCGTGGGCCTCGGCGCGCACGACCGAGTCGTCGTCGGCGCTCTACGACTGGGCCGAGTCGGTCTCCTACGCCCGCCCGTTCGTGGCGAACCCGGAGCACCGCTCGCAGGTCGTCGTGACGATCGATTTCGACGACGAGATCGACGCGGCGGCCGTCGCCAAGACGCTGCGCCAGAACGGCATTGTCGACACGGAGCCCTACCGCAAGCTCGGCCGCAACCAGTTGCGCGTGGCGACCTTCGTGGCGATCGAGCCGTCCGACGTGCGCCAGCTCATCTCGTCGATCGAGTACGTCGTGGAGAACATCGGCGCCTGAACTCCCGGCTTCGACAGGAGCCGCACGAGAAAGAGCGAGGAGCGAACCCACAGGGGGTTCCGCTCCTCGCTCTTCTCGTGTTCAGACCGGATGCGCGTCGTGCTCACCAGGCGCGGAGCCGGATGCGCGCCCGGCGCGGGTCGACCAGGGCCGCCGATGCGGGCAGGGACTCCGCACGCATCCGACGTCAGCGGTCGTCCCAGCGGCCTTCCGAGTGGGGATCGTCGTCGTCAGTGCTCTCGTCGTCCGAGTCGTCCTCATCCTCCGAGTCGTCCTCGTCATCGGAGTCCTCGTCCTCGTCCTCGTCGTCGGAGTCGTGAGCTCCGGCCGCGAGTTCGTCGTCGTCGATGACATGGTCGTCGAGGTCGGTGTCGTCGAGGTCCAGACCGTCGTCGTCGAGATCGTCGGCGTCGTCGAGATCGCCCTCGGCGTCATCCTCGTCGTCGTCATCTTCGTCGTCGTGCTCGGAGTCGTCGTCATCGAAGTCGTCGTCGGACTCCTCCTCGTCGCCGGCCGTCGCGGCCGCGAGCTCCTGGGCGAGCTGGTACTCGGCGAGCCGCTCCGACCAGGGCAGCCAGTCGGGCGCGATGAGCGCATCCGGACCGGGCAGCATCTCCACCTCGAGCACCGAGGGCTCCGACTGCTCGTCGATGCGCGAGAGCGTCACCGTCCAGCGCCAGCCCGGGTAGCCCGGCAGCTTCGAGTCGAACAGCAGGCTGAGCACGTGGTCGTCTTCGGCGATCGAGCCGACGACGTCGCCGATGGTCGCCGCCGGGGTGATCTCCTGCAGCGCGGCGCGCGCCACGTCGACCGCGGCCAGCAGAACCTCGTCGGTGACGGGTGCCGGCTTCTCCACCGCGAGCTCCACCACCTCGATCACGTCGATCACCTGGTCGTCGGCGTCGAGCTCGACCACTTCGATCAGCTCGACATCGGCGACCTCGACCTCGACCTCGACACCCTCGACGGGCTCGGACGCCTCCGCGGCCGTGCCGGCGGTCTCGCTCCCGGGCTCGACAGGCGTCGGGCCGGTGGGCGTCTCGTCAGACGGCACTAGGCGTCCAGCTCGTCGGCGACCTTGCGCAGCAGGGCCGCGATCTTGCGGCTGTGGGCGTTGTCGGGGTAGCGGCCGCGCTTGAGGTTGCCGCCGATGGAGTCGAGCACCTTCACGAGGTCTTCGACGATCACCGCCATGTCGTCGGCCGGCTTGCGCGTGAGCTTCACCAGGCTCGGCGGGGCCTCGAGCACCCGCACGGAGAGGGCCTGCGCGCCGCGCTTGCCGTCGGCGATGCCGAACTCGAGCTTCGTGCCGGCCTTCACCGACGCACCGGCTGGCAGGGCTGACGCGTGCAGGAAGACTTCTTGACCGTCATCGGAACTGATGAAGCCGAAGCCCTTCTCGTCGTCGTAGAACTTGACCTTGCCGGTTGGCATCGTGAATCTCCTCGTGTAATCGGCCCGAATACCGCTCGTGGCCACTGCCCAGCCTACCGGTGGACGTATCCTTATCGATGTGACTGATGGTGACAAGACTCCGGTGGGCGGCGCTGAGCGCACGCTCACCTTCATGGTTTTCGCGACGATCGGGCTCTCGATCCTGGCATTCCTCGCGATCCTCGTCGCCACGGGAGTCGGAGTGCGTGACTTCAGCGGCGGGATCTGGCCCACGGTCTTCCTGCTCCCCCTGATCGGCCTGCCGATCGGTCTGGTGCTGATGATGGTGCTGCTCGTCATCAACATCCGCAAACGCCTGCGCGACGCTCGCGGGAGTCGATGAGCGATTCGCTCACCCTCGCCCGCCGGCTCGGCGCCCTCGATGACGGGGCGCTCACCGAGCTCCTGGTGAGACGACAGGTCGCCACACGAGACGTGCGCGACTTCTTCGACCTGGCCGACGCCCTGCTCGAACCCTCCTCGGTGCGGCTCGCCCTCCGCGCGATCGACCGCTCCACCCTCGAGTTCCTCGCCGGCGCGGGCACCGGCGCCGAGCCCCGCGATGCCGCCGGGCTCTCCGATGCGGCCCTGGCGCATCCCACGCCCGACGGCACGGCCGTCTACGAGTCCGTCGCCGCGACCGCCGCCGCCGTGCTGCGCGACGCACCCGCGGACCCGGTGCGCCCCGGCGGCACGGAACCGGATGCCCGGCCGGCCGGCGTCGATCGCGCGGCCGCAGCGGAGCGCGCGTTCACCGTGCTCTCCGCGGTCTCGGAGCTCGTGCAGCAGCTGCGGATGGCGCCCCTGCGCATCCGCGCCCGCGGCGGCGTCTCGGCCACCGACGACAAGAGGCTCGCCGTCGTGCTGGGCGTGGACCCCGTCGACGTCGGAGCCCTCATCGAGCTCGCCACGGCGGCGCGCCTGGTGACGGTCGACGGCGACATCCTGGTCTCCACGACGGCGGCGGATGCCTGGAACCGGCACTCGCCCGGCCGGCGCTGGCTCGAGCTCGCGCGCAACTGGCTCTCCGAGCAGGAGGCGCCGTATCGCCTGGCTCTCGGCTCAGCAGCGCCCGAGTGGTCGAGCGGCGCGAGCCTCCGCTCCGCCTTCGCGGCGGCGTTCCCGGCCGCCGATGCGGCCATGACCGAGCGTCTCGACCACCTCGATCGCGTCGCCGCCCTGCTCGGCGCCGCGATCGACGGCCGCCCCTCCGCCTTCGGCCGCGCCGCGCTCGACCCGGCACCCGCGGAAGCCGCGGCCATCCCCCTCGACGGCGAGCTCCCCGCCGAGGTGGGCCAGGTCTACCTCCAGCACGACCTCTCGGTGATCGCACCCGGCCCCCTCTCCCCCACCATCGATTCGCGGCTCCGCAAGCTGGCCGACATCGAGACCCGCGGCGTCGCCTCGGCCTTCCGCATCTCGCAGCAGAGCATCGACCGGGCGCTCGCCTCGGGCGAGACCGAGCTGTCGTTGCGGGCCTTCCTCGGCGAGATCTCGCTCACCGGGCTCCCCCAAGCCGTCGACTATCTGATCGGCGAGGGCGGCCGCCGGCACGGACTCGTGCGCGTGCGCCGCTTCGACGATCCCGACCGCGGCCCGCGCACCATCGTGCACACCACCGACGCGGCGCTGCTCGGCGCGATCGCGGTCGACCAGTCGCTGAGCCCGCTGGGGCTCCGATACGAGGGCGACGGAGCCCTCTGGAGCCGCGTGGACGCCACGACCGTCTACTGGATGCTCGCCGACGCCCGCTACCCCGTGCTCGCCGAAGACGTCAACGGCGACGAGCTCGTGATGCGTCGCAGCCGGATCGCCGCACCGGCGCGCCCCGGGCCGGCGGAGACGAGGGCGGATGCGGTGTCCGAACTGGTGCTCCGGCTGCGCTCGGCCTCGGAGCAGTCGTCCGACGACTCCACAGCCTGGATGACGCGCCTGCTCGACAAGGCCGTGCGCAGCCGCACCCCGATGACCATCGACGTGCGGATGCCCGACGACAGCACGACCCAGCTCCAGGTCACCCCGCTGAGCCTCCAGAACGGCCGCCTCCGCTGCGTCGACGTGCGCGCCGGGGTCGAGCGCACGGTGCCCGTGGCGAACATCGTGGCCGTCACTGCGGCCTGAACCCCCGCACCGACCGGATGCCCAGGGTCAGCGCCTAGACTTGGCAGCTATGCCAGACGGCCCTCTCATCGTTCAAAGCGACCGCACCGTGCTGCTCGAGGTGGCACATCCGGCCGCGGAGACCGCCCGCCACGAGCTCGCGGTGTTCGCCGAGCTCGAGCGCGCGCCCGAGCACGTGCACACCTACCGCATCACCCGGCTCGGCCTCTGGAACGCGCGGGCCGCCGGTCACACGGCCGACGAGATCCTCGCCACGCTGGACCGTTTCTCGAAGTACGCCGTGCCGCAGTCGGTCTCCGTCGAGGTGGTGGAGACGATCGACCGCTACGGCAAGCTCGTGATCGAGCGCCAGGCGGAAGGGCCTCTGCTGCTGAAGTCGACCGACCCGGCTGTGCTCGCCGAGATCACCCGCGGCAAGAAGGTGGGCCCGCTGCTCACCCAGCGTCTCGACGCGAACACCTGGAGCATCGAGCCCTGGGCCCGCGGACAGCTCAAGCAGGAGCTCATCAAGCTCGGCTGGCCGGCCGACGACCTGGCCGGCTTCACGCCCGGCACCCCGCACGAGATCGATCTCGACGAGAGCGGCTGGCACCTGCGCGACTACCAGCAGAAGGCGGTCGACAGCTTCTTCGAGCACGGCTCCGGCGTCGTGGTCCTCCCCTGCGGTGCGGGCAAGACCCTGGTGGGCGCCGGGGCGATGGCCACCGTCAAGACCAACACGCTCATCCTGGTCACCAACACCGTCTCAGCGCGGCAGTGGCGGAGCGAGCTGCTGAAGCGCACCACCCTCACCGAAGACGAGATCGGCGAGTACTCGGGGCTGGTGAAGGAGATCAAGCCCGTCACCATCGCGACCTACCAGATCCTCACCTCGAAGCGGAAGGGCAACTACGCCCACCTCGAGCTGCTCGACGCGCTCGACTGGGGCCTCGTGGTCTACGACGAGGTGCACCTCCTGCCCGCGCCGGTGTTCAAGCTCACCGCCGATCTGCAGGCCCGCCGCCGTCTCGGCCTCACGGCCACCCTCGTGCGCGAAGACGGGCGCGAGGCCGACGTGTTCAGCCTCATCGGCCCGAAGCGCTTCGACGCCCCCTGGAAGGAGATCGAGGCCCAGGGCTACATCTCGCCGGCCAACTGCTACGAGGTGCGCGTCGACCTGCCGTTCAGCGAGCGCATGACCTATGCCGCCGCCTCCGACGACGAGCGCTACCGGCTGGCGGCCACCGCGCCGGTGAAGCTGGATGCGACGCGCGCGCTGATCGAACGTCACCGCGGCGAGCGAATCCTGGTGATCGGGCAGTACCTCGACCAGCTCGACGAGCTCTCGCGCGAGCTCGGCGCCCCGCAGATCACGGGGGCGACGCCGGTCGCGGAGCGGGAACGCCTGTTCCAGGCCTTCCGTGACGGCGAGGAGCTCATCCTGGTGGTGTCGAAGGTCGCGAACTTCTCCATCGACCTGCCCGAGGCGAGCGTGGCCATCCAGGTCTCGGGCTCGTTCGGCTCACGGCAGGAGGAGGCCCAGCGGCTCGGCCGGCTGCTGCGGCCCAAGGAGTCGGGACTGCCGGCGAGCTTCTACACGCTCGTCGCGCGCGACACGGTCGACCAGGAGTTCGCGCAGAACCGGCAGCGCTTCCTCGCCGAACAGGGCTACGCGTACACCATCGTCGACGCCGATACGATCGCCGCCTAGCGCCCCAGATGCTCCCAGCTTTCGCTCAGCGAATCCGCAGAGAATAAGCTCATGACCGGCCCCCGCATCCTCATCGTCGACGACGAACCGAACATCCGCGACCTCCTCACCACGAGCCTGCGCTTCGCCGGCTTCGCGGTGCGTGCCGTCTCCAACGGCGCCCAGACCATCTCCGCCGTTCTCGAGGAGGAGCCCGACCTCATCATCCTCGACGTGATGCTGCCCGACATGAACGGCTTCGGCGTCACCAAGCGGCTGCGCGCGGCGGGCTACACCGCCCCCATCCTCTTCCTCACGGCGAAAGACGACACCGAGGACAAGATCACGGGCCTCACCGTGGGCGGCGACGACTACGTCACCAAGCCGTTCAGCCTCGACGAGATCGTGGCGCGCATCAAGGCCATCCTGCGTCGCACCATGCAGGCCGACGAAGACGCCATCATCCGCGCCGGCGACCTCACCATGGACCAGGACACCCACGAGGTCTTCGTCGGCGACGCCGCCATCGAGCTCTCCCCCACGGAGTTCAAGCTGCTGCGCTACCTCATGCTGAACCCGAACCGCGTGCTCTCGAAGGCGCAGATCCTCGACCACGTCTGGGAGTACGACTTCAACGGCGACGCCGGCATCGTGGAGAGCTACATCTCCTACCTGCGCCGCAAGCTCGACGCCCACACGGAGGAGTCGCTCATCCAGACCAAGCGCGGCTTCGGCTACATGCTCAAGGTCAGCAAAGCCTGAGCTTGCCGCGCCGGCGGCGCGATAGCCTTCTCTCCTCATGCTCAACGCCATCCTGAAGCAGTGGAACGCGATCTCGCTCCGCAGCAAGATCACCGGTGTCACGGTGCTCATGCTCACCTTCGGGCTCGTGGTCTCGGGCGTGGGCACGATGATCGTGCTGCGCACCTACCTGCTGCAGCAGGTCGACAGCCAGCTCGACACGGCGGCGAAAGACCCGTCGCCGTTCCTCGGGCCTGACGCGGCGCCCGACTCGTTCCGCATCCAGGACATCACCTCGGCCCCCACCGACTACTTCGTGGGCCTGCTCGACGCCTCGGGCAACCTGCTCGTGAGCAACTGGTCGGGCGACGACACGCAGGCGATGCCCTCGGTGAAGGTCTCGCTGGAGACCGCGAACGCGCTGGGCGGCAAAGTCTTCAGCGTGGAGTCGGCCGACGGCCGCACGCAGTGGCACGCCGTGGCCACCACGGTCTATCTCTTCGGCGGCTCCGGCAACCTCGGCAACGTGGTGATCGCCAAATCGCTCGCCGAGACCGAGAAGACCACCGCCACCTACCTCTCGATCTTCCTGGCCTTCGGCGTGGGTGTCGTCATCCTCGGCGCCATGCTCACACGCCTGCTCGTCACCTCCACCTTCGGCCCGCTGCGGGAGGTGGAGCGCACGGCGGCCGCGATCGCCGACGGCGGCGACTTCAGCCGGCGCATGTCGGATGCGACGCCGAACACCGAGGTCGGCCGCCTCAACCGCTCGCTCAACACGATGCTCTCGCGCATCGACAGCGCTTTCGCCGACCGCGCGCGCACCATCGACCAGATGCGCCGCTTCGTGGGTGACGCCTCGCACGAACTGCGCACCCCGCTCGTCTCGGTGCGCGGCTACGCGGAGCTCTACCGCATGGGCGCACTGCAGACTCCCGAGGACGTGGCGCAGGCGATGGACCGCATCGAGAAGGAGGCGATCCGCATGGGCACGCTGGTCGAAGACCTGCTCGAGCTCGCGCGCCTCGACGAGACCCGGCCGTTGCAGCTGGCCCCGGTCGACCTCGTCCCCCTCACCCTCGATGCGGCGATGGATGCGCGGGCCGCGAGCCCGGGCCGCGTCGTCTCGGTCATCACCCCGCACGGTCCGTCCTCGGTCACCTTCGCGCCGGCCCTCGACGGCACGGCGACGGATGCGGCCGACTCCGGGTCGGCGGCGTCCGAGAAGCCGAGCACGTCCACCCGCCCGATCACCTTCGCCAACAGCGCGCTCGCCCGCCTCCGGCGGCGCCCCCGCGCGGCCGGCGACGGCACGGAGACGGGCCCCATCACCGAGTTCGACTCCACCGCAGCGCCCGCGACCGGTCCGGTGGCCCGCTCCGCGGCCGGCCGCGGATTCGGTGCCTCGCGGCGCACGCCCGCTCCGGCGCCTCAGTCCGCACCGGCCGAGGCTGCGGGGCTGCAGCCGGTCGAGCTTCGGCCGATCGTGCTCGCCGAGGAGAACAAGATCCGGCAGGTGCTCACCAATCTCATCGGCAACGCCCTGCGCTTCACCGACGCCGACAGCCCGATCGAACTCTCGGTGCAGGTCGACCAGGCCGCCCAGCTCGCGACCGTCGACATCATCGACCACGGCGACGGCATCCCCCCGCAGATCCGCGAGAAGATCTTCCAGCGCTTCTGGCGCGCCGACTCCTCGCGAACTCGCGAGACCGGCGGCTCGGGCCTCGGCCTCGCGATCGTCTCCTCGATCGTCGCCGCCCACCACGGCACCGTCGAAGCCCTCGAGACCCCCGGCGGCGGCGCCACCTTCCGCGTCTCTCTCCCCCTCATGCCCGTCGGCGCCGCGCCCACGCCCCCGCCGACCAAGCCCGTCCCCGACGCCCCCCGCATCTGAGGCCCATCTACCGGTCGCAAATGGCCCCTGTTCCCGCCGAAGAGCGGCCATTCGCGACTTCTCGATCGTGAGACGCAGCCCGCACCAACCGGCCGCGACCAGGACGCACCGAGGACGATCTCTTCGATGACACCCGCAGCGCCCGTGTCGATGATCGTTGCCGCATCCGAGTAGCGGGAGAGCTCGAGACTGCGCGACAGCTCCGATCGAGCGGAGCGGATGCCGCCGACGAAACGAATTCCTTCCTGCGTCTGGCTCGTACCGACCATCCGCTCCCCCGCGGGTAGAGCGAATCGCGATGCGACATCGCCCCACGGCCCGATCCGCGCAATGCGTGCTCGCGCCGCGTCCGAGCGGGCTTCGCGTTCCACCCAGACGATGGTGAGCACATCCGGTTCCGCTGAAGGCACTACGGCTTCCAAGGCATGAGCGAGCCAGGCCACACACCGCCGATGGGCGTCCTCGAAAGTGGCCTGATCCGGCTGACGAATCGCCGAGACGGACAGTATCGAGGCCTCACCGAACGCACCGGCCGAATCGAACAGTGGCCACGACGCAGACCGAGACAGCTCGACACGCACGTCCTCCATGAAGTGGAGAATACCGGTGAAGGTGCCTCCGGCGGCCATGAACGCCGAAGGGCGGCCCCCGGAGGGACCGCCCTTGGCGTGATGCGGTGCGAGCCGCGGGAAGTTCGGACTAGAAGTCCATGCCACCCGTGGGGTCGCCGGCCGGGGCCGGGTTGCGCTCGGGCTTGTCGGCCACGACGACCTCGGTCGTCAGGAACAGGCCGGCGATCGAGGCTGCGTTCTGCAGCGCCGAGCGGGTGACCTTGGCCGGGTCGATGATGCCGGCGGCCAGAAGGTCGACGTACTCACCGGTCGCGGCGTTGAGGCCCCAGCCGTAGTCGAGGTCGCGCACCTTGGCGGCGACGACTCCGGGCTCGAGACCGGCGTTGAACGCGATCTGCTTCAGCGGAGCCTCGATGGCGACCTTGACGATGTTCGCGCCCGTGGCCTCGTCACCGACGAGGTTCAGGTTCGCGAACGCGGTCTTGCCGGCCTGGATGAGGGCCACGCCACCACCGGCGACGATGCCCTCTTCGACGGCTGCCTTGGCGTTGCGCACGGCGTCTTCGATGCGGTGCTTGCGCTCCTTCAGCTCGACCTCGGTGGCTGCACCGGCCTTGATGACCGCCACACCGCCGGCGAGCTTCGCGAGGCGCTCCTGGAGCTTCTCGCGGTCGTAGTCGCTGTCGGTGTTCTCGATCTCGGCACGGATCTGCGCCACGCGACCGGCGATGGCGTCGGTGTCGCCGGCGCCCTCGACGATGGTGGTCTCGTCCTTGGTGATGACCACCTTGCGGGCCTGACCGAGCAGGTCGAGGGTGACGTTCTCGAGCTTGAGGCCGACCTCCTCGGAGATGACCTGGCCGCCGGTGAGGATCGCGATGTCCTGCAGCTGCGCCTTGCGACGGTCGCCGAAGCCGGGAGCCTTGACGGCGACCGACTTGAAGATGCCGCGGATCTTGTTCACGACCAGAGTCGCGAGCGCCTCTCCGTCGACGTCCTCGGCGATGATGAGGAGCTGCTTGCCGGTCTGGATGACCTTGTCGACGATCGGCAGCAGGTCCTTGATGTTCGAGACCTTCGAGTTGACGATCAGGATGTAGGGGTCTTCGAAGACCGCTTCCTGGCGCTCGGGGTCGGTCACGAAGTACGCCGACAGGTAGCCCTTGTCGAAGCGCATGCCCTCGGTGAGCTCGAGCTCGGTGCCGAAAGTGTTCGACTCCTCGACGGTGACGACGCCTTCCTTGCCCACCTTGTCGATGGCCTCGGCGATGATGGCGCCGATCTCGGGGTCGGCCGCGGAGATGGATGCGGTGGCCGCGATCTCTTCCTTGGTCTCGATCTCCTTGGCGTTCTTGATCAGCTCGGCGGAGACGGCCGCGACGGCCTTCTCGATGCCCTTCTTGAGCGAGATCGGGTCGGCGCCGGCGGCCACGTTGCGGAGGCCTTCCTTGACCAGGGCCTGGGCGAGCACGGTGGCGGTGGTGGTTCCGTCACCCGCGACGTCGTCGGTCTTCTTGGCGACCTCCTTGACCAGCTCGGCGCCGATCTTCTCGTAGGGGTCGTCGAGCTCGATCTCCTTGGCGATGGACACGCCGTCGTTGGTGATCGTGGGGGCGCCCCACTTCTTCTCCAGCACGACGTTGCGGCCACGCGGGCCCAGCGTCACCTTGACGGCGTCGGCGAGGATGTTCAATCCGCGCTCGAGGCCGCGGCGGGCCTCTTCATCGAAAGCAATGATCTTTGCCATGTGTGTTTCTCGTCCTCCCTGGACGTCGTTCAAAGATTCAGGTGGTTAGCACTCAGACTTCATGAGTGCTAAAGCAATCTTGGCACTCGCCCTGTCCGAGTGCAAGTGAGCACAGGCGGTCGACAGCCACGCGCCACCGCGAGCGGCGCGAATGAGCGCGGTCAGGCCGCGGGCACCACCGTGACGCTGCCGGAGTCGGGCACGAGCTGCACCCAGGTGTTGCCCGGGGCGAGCCGCACGGTCGCGCCCAGATCGTCGACCACCCGGATGGGCGAGGTCGCCGAATCCTTCGACCACGTGCCGTGCACGGTCTTGCCACCGGTGGAGATCGTGGCCTCCCCCGAGGCCACCAGCACCGCCTGCGGAACCTCGGCGTCGTAGTTGTAGACCTCGTTCACCCGCAGGGTCAGCACGTTCACCGCCGAGAGCTGCGCCCCGTTCGAATCGAGGTCGGGCGAGCCCTCCTGGCTGCGCAGGAAGGTGCCGGATGCCGCATCCCAGGCCCAGCCCGGGTACCGCGCATCCGAATAGACGATCTGCACCGAGGCGGTGGGGGTGCCCTCGACGACCGCGGTCGAGGTGGCGGTGTCGAAGGAGTAGGCGAACTGCTGCTGCGGAGGCGCGAGATCGAGGTGCTGCGAGACGAGCTCCGAGGCCTTGACCACGACGTCGTGCGGGCTCGTGCGGCCGTCCATCCGGTAGAAGGTGGAGTCGGTGTCGCTCTGGCCGTGGATGGCGTTGTAGACCGGCGTGGCCTTCATCATGTCGACGAACTGCTGCTGGCCGCCGGAGTAGGCCACGATGCCGCCGAAGGGCGACAGGATGTCGGGGTCCATCGGGCGGATCGACCGCACCGGGCCGATCAGGTCGGGGATGTCGGACTGCCAGATGGCGACGTAGCGCGTCAGGCCGCCCTCGACGAGCTCCTCGAACACGATGTCGGTGCGCTCCAGACCGATCTGGGGCCGCGCTTCCTCATGGTTGTCGATCTTGGCCGCGAGCGAGGGGTTCTGCGCCGTTCCGGCCGCGACGATCGACCCGCGCAACGGCAGCAGCACCGTCGGCGCGGGGGTCTGGTACCCCGAGGCGTAGCTGGCGGTCGGCGTCGCGGAGGCGCTCGGCCCGGGCGCATCCGGCGTGCACGCGGCAAGCGCGAGCAGCACGCCGGCTGCGAGAACTGTCGTCGCGACGCGGGCAGCAGACCGTCTCGGGCTCTTCACGCCCAAAGACTAGCGGTTCAGGCCAGACGCACGGACTCGGCCTGCGGGCCCTTGGCACCCGTTCCCACCTCGAAGACGACCTGCTGGCCCTCCTCGAGAACCTTGTAGCCGGCCATGTCGATCGCCGAGTAGTGCACGAACACGTCCTGTCCGCCGCCGTCGACGGTGATGAAGCCGTAGCCCTTTTCAGCGTTGAACCACTTCACGGTTCCGTTCGCCATTGTTACTCCCAAGTGCTGTGTTTCTGCAGAAGTGACACAATTGCCACCTCCAATTCCAGATACTAACCGGGCGCAAATGGCGGAAACGGTGAATTTTGCACTTCGTGACCGCAACTCAACACGACGGAAACACGCGCGAAATAATGGGCCCGCTGCGGGCCCCGCTCAGGCTGCGGGTGCGGTCACACCCGGGCCGGCGTAGTCGGCGCCGAGCACGACCGTGAGCTTGCCCTGGTAGTTCGTCGACTGCTCGATCGTGGCGGTGCCGAGCAGCTGGGCGAGTCCGAGCGCGGCTCCTTCGTCGGCCGGGTCGGCGTAGTAGACGATGGTCGTCGCCACGTCGGTGGCACTCGCGTTGGCCATCGTCGCGATGGTCCAGCCCGCCGCCGCCGCGGCGTCGCCCACGCGGCTCGCGAGACCGAGGTTCGTCGTGCCGTTGAGCACGGTGACGTCGAGCGAGGGGTCGGTGGTGGCCACCGGCGTCGGAGCGGGCGTCGCGGTGTCGCTCGCGACGGCGCTCGAGGTCGAGGAGCTGCCGCCGAAGGCATCCGTGAACTGGATGTTGTTGTTCACGACGGCGAGGTAGGTCACGCCGGCTCCGACCAGGAGAACGGTGGCGAGAGCCGCCCAGGCGAACACGATCCAGCCGCGACCACGCGGACGGGGACCCCGGTGGGCGCCCACCCGGTCGGGTTGGGCGGGGAGGCGGTCGAAGCTGTCCTCAGGGAAACGTGGCATGAAGGCGGAGGGTCCTAGTCGTCGCGCGAGAGCAGCCGGGCCGAACGCGCGGCGAGCCGCGCATCCCTCACCCGCTGCAGCCTCTTGATGAGCATCGGATCGTGTGCGAGAGCGGCCGGGGAGTCGATCAGCGCACCGAGAAGTTGGTAGTAGCGGGCGGAGGAGAGCCCGAAGTCCTTGCGGATGGCCTGCTCCTTGGCGCCGGCGTGCTTCCACCAGCTGCGCTCGAAGCGCAGGATGCGCGCATCCCGGTCGCTCAGCCCCTCGGACGAGGGAGCGGCAGCCGAGGCGGGAACGTCGTCGGCGACGGACATCCTCACCTCATCTGCACTCGCGGCGCGACCTCGGGCAGGCCGCGCATCCCCGACATCATATTCGCGGCGACCTCAACGATCGCCGATAGCAACGCCGGGGCGGTACATCGAGATGTGGCTGATGCCCGCCTCGACGTAGTCGCCGCCGAACGCATCGAAGCCGAAGCGTGTGTAGAGCGGGGCGATGTAGCTCTGGGCGTGCAGCAGCATCGCCTCGGCGCCGAACTCCTCCATCACCTGCGCGAGCAGCAGCTGGGCGAGTCCCTGACCACGACGATCGGGATGCACGACGACGCGCCCGATCACGCGACGGGCGTCGAGGTGCTCGGGTTCGGCATCCGTCAGCACGCGCAGGTAGGCGATGACGTCCCGGCCCTCGGCGATCCAGTAGTGCAGCGTCTCCGGCTCGGCGTCGCGCCAGTCGAGTTCGCTCTCGTCGACGCGCTGCTCCACGAAGAAGACGTCGGTGCGCAGCTTCAGCAGACCGTAGAGCTCCTCTGCGGTGAGGGCGCTCCAGGCTTTGCGGACAGGGGAATGGGCAGGCACCGTCCAGAGTTTACTGGGATGATTGACGATCGACCGGTGACCGCCGTCAGAGCGGCCGCAGCAGAACCCGAGGAGCACTCCGATGACGTACCAGGTGTCCAAGTCCGACGACGAATGGCGCGAGGAGCTCTCGGGCGACGAGTACGCCGTGCTGCGCCAGGCCGCCACCGAGCGCCCCTGGACCGGCGAGCTGCTCGACGAGAACCGTGAGGGTGTGTACACCTGCAAGGCCTGCGGCCAGGAGCTGTTCCGCAGCACCACGAAGTTCGACTCGCACTGCGGCTGGCCGAGCTTCTATGACCCCACCGGTTCCGACGCCGTGGAACTGATCGAAGACCGCTCCCTCGGCATGGTGCGCACCGAGGTGCGCTGCTCGAACTGCGGTTCGCACCTCGGCCACCTCTTCGACGACGCCCCGCAGACGCCCACGGGCGACCGCTACTGCATGAACTCGATCTCGCTGAACTTCGAAGCGGCCGAGTAGGCGTGGCCGGCGTCAAGGAGGCCATGCTCGGTCGCCGTTCCTCATCGAGGGTGACGGATGCGGCGCCCACCCACGCCGAGCTCGTCTCCTTCGTCGAGGCGGCCGGCCAGCTCGCCGACCACAGCGGTCTGCGCCCGTGGCGGGTCATCGAGATCCGCGGCGACGCGCGTGACCGGCTCGGCGACGGCCTCGCGAAGGCCGACGGCGTGAAGAAGAAGCACGCGGAGAAGTACCGCCAGAAGGCCCGGCGGGCGCCGCTCGTGCTCGCCGTGGTGGCCTCGTTCAAGGCCAGCCACAAGGTGCCCCGCTGGGAGCAGGAGGCCGTCGCCTCCGGCGTCGCCCACGGGCTGTCGCTCGTGCTCGACGACGAGGGCTGGGGCGTCTTCTGGCGCACCGGCGAGCTCACGCGCACCGGCGCCGTCCGCAAGGCGCACCTGCTCGGCAAGAACGAGGAGCTGCTGGGCTGGCTGTACGTCGGCGGGGTGCCGGCGCGCGGTCGCAAGGCGCGCGCGAAGGGCCGCATCCGGGTCTCGGAGCACCTCTCGGCGTTGTGACGCGGGCGGGCGCCGCAAGGCCGGCCCCGTGGCCCCGACCGGGCAGCGCGCATCCCGTTCCGCCACGGGGCTTAGGCTGGATGCACTGTGACGGAACTGGATCTCTCTCCAGTCGACGACGACTCCCCCCGCACGGCTCCCTCCTCCTCGCAGGACACGGACACCGGCCCCGCCGCGATCGCGCACGTCTCGGCGGCACGCCGCTGGTTCGCCATCCTCGCCCTCGCCCTCGGCGGATTCGGCATCGGCGTCACCGAGTTCGTCACGATGGGACTGCTGCCGAACATCGCCGCCGACCTTCTCCCCGCCCAGTACGCGACCGACCCGGCGGCGGCCAACGCCTCGGCCGGCTACCTGGTGTCGGTCTACGCGCTCGGCGTGGTGGTGGGGGCGCCCACCATCGCGGCACTCGCCGCGCGCTGGCCGCGCAAGCGCCTGCTCATCGCCCTCGTCTCCGTGTTCGTCGTGGGCAACCTGCTCTCCGCCGTTCTTCCCTCATTCGGGCTCGTGCTCGCCGCCCGCTTCGTGAGCGCGCTGCCGCACGGCGCCTACTTCGGCATCGCCTCGCTCGTGGCGGCGTCGCTGATGGGGCCCGACAAGCGCGCCCGCGGCGTGGCCTTCGTGCTCGGTGGGCTCGCCATCGCCAACGTGGTGGGGGTGCCGTTCGGCACCTTCCTCGGCCAGAGCTTCGGCTGGCGGAGCGCCTACCTCCTCGTGGCGGTCATCTTCGCGCTGACGCTGGCGTGCATCCTGGTGGCCGTGCCGTTCCAGCCCGGAGACCCGGCGGCGACCATGCGCAACGAGCTCTCGGCGTTCACGCGGCTCCAGGTCTGGCTCACCCTCGCGCTCGGCTCCATCGGCTTCGGCGGCGTCTTCGCGGTGTACACCTACATCGCGCCCGTGGTGACCGACGTCACCGGTCTCGGCGCGGGCGTCGTGCCCTGGGTGCTCGTGGCCTTCGGGCTCGGGATGACGGTGGGCAACTTCGTGAGCGGCTGGCTCACCGACCGTTCGGTGAAGCGCTCGCTCGTCATCACGGTGATCGGCCTCGGTGTCTCGGTGCTCGCCTTCGGCCTCTTCGCGCACCTGGCCGTGGGGCTGTTCGTCACGGTGTTCTTCGTCGGCGGTTTCGCCGGGGCGTGCTCGCCCGGCATCCAGACCCGGCTGATGGACGTCTCGCACAACGCGCAGTCGATCGCGGCCGCCCTCAACCATTCGGCGCTCAACATCGGCAACAGCCTCGGAGCCTTCCTCGGCGGCCTCGTGATCGCGGCCGGCTTCGGCTACATCGCACCGGCCTTCGCCGGCGTGGGGCTCGCGATCGTGGGATTCGCCATCCTGCTCGTCTCCTTCGGCATCGACCGCCGCCGGGGCCGGGCTGCGAGCACGGCCGTCTCTGCGCCATCCGCCTGAGCGCACCTGCGCACTAGGGTGGCGGCATGTCCGTGCGCCCCGCCACTCCTGCCGACCTCGACGAACTGGCGGAGCTCTTCGCCGCCTACCGCGTGTTCTACGGTCTGCCGCACGACGTCGCGGCCGCTCGCACCTATCTGGAACAGCGGATGCGCGGGGCCGAGTCGGTCGTGCTCGTCGCGCCGGGCGCATCCGGCTCCCTGAGCGGCTTCACGCAGCTCTACCCCTCGTTCTGCTCGCTGGAGCTGGCGCCGATCTTCGTGCTCTACGACCTCTTCGTCGCTCCGGATGCCCGGGGCACGGGCGTGGGCACCGCACTCCTCACCGCCGCCCGCGCCCTCGGCGAGGCCGCGGGGGCGGCACGCCTCGAGCTCTCCACCGCGCACTCGAACACCGTCGCGCAGCGCCTCTACGAGTCGCTCGGCTGGCTTCCCGACGAGGAGTACCGCCACTACGAGCTACCCCTCCGCTGACGCGGAGCACGAGCTGCTGCCGCGGAGGGCGAGAGCGAGCTTCCCACGAAGTTCCCACGCGTGGGCACAGGAGCTACTTACTACTGTCTATTCGGGCCGGCTGCGGGACTCGAACCCCACGACGCATCGCGTCGTGCGTCACCCGGGGTGACCATGCTGCCGCGCAGGGCGGCGATACTGGGCCGGCTGCGGGACTCGAACCCGCAACCCCCGCTTTACAAGAGCGGTGCGCTACCAATTGCGCCAAGCCGGCTGGTGCCGGACTGATCCGGCCACGGCCCATTGTAGCCACGGCTGCGGCGGCGCCATCAGCACCGCCGCGGGCCGGGCGTCAGCTGCCGGTGGTGGGAGTGGGCGTCGGGGTCGCGGTCGAGTAGGCCTCGCCGGCCACCTGCACCACGAAGGCGGAGAACGCGTTCGCGTCGGTGAGCGAGCCGGTGTACTTCTGCCCGTTCACGAGCACGGTGGGGGTGCCGGTGACGGCGGTCTCGCTGGTGTTCGGCAGCGGGCCCTGCAGGGCGCGGGAGGTCGCATCCGCCACCCAGCCCTTGAACTGCTTGCTGTCGATGCACGAGCTGATGTCGCTCTGCGCCGTCACCCCGGCCTGACTGGCCAGGTCTTTCAGCGTCGAATCGTCCAGGCCCGAGGTGTTCTCGGCGGGCTGGTTGGTGTAGAGCAGCCCGTTGAAGGCCCAGAACTGGTCGGGCGAGTAGTTCGCCACACAGGCGGCCGCGTTGGCGGCGCGCGTCGAGTAGGCGGTGCCGAGCGAGGATCGGTCGAGGATCGACAGCGGGTGGATCTCCACGGTCGCGGCCCCCGACTTCACCCAGTCGCCGATCTGCGTGTTGTTGGTGGTCTCGAACTGACCGCAGTAGGGGCACATGTAGTCGATGTACATGCGGATGTCGACGACGCCCGAAGCAGGGTCGTTCGTGGTGGGAACGGGGCTCTCGCCCGAGGCGAGGGCCGGCGTGGTGACCGCGGTGAAGCCGGTGCCGATGGTGATGCCGTCGCTGGCCATGTTGAGCGGGCCGGGGCCGGCTGGCTTCAGCGTGGAGGTGATGACGAGGGTGATGCCCACGATGATCGCGATCACGACGACGCTGAGCGAGGAGATCAGGATGACGCGGTTGCGCACGTCCTTCTTGCGCTGCTCCTCGCGGAGCTGCTTCGCCTTCTCGCGTGCCGCTTCACGCCGCTGATTCTTGGACTGTCGCGAATCGCCGGATGCGCCAATGGTCATTCGTGGATGCTCCGTGTGCTCTTGGGCTCGTAACGCCGTGGGTCGTGTGTGGTGAGTTGAGGACTCCCCCACGGGACACAACTTCTCAATGATAGTAGGAAGACAGTCTGGGAGGATGCCCGCGCTCAGCCGTGTGATAATGATCGATGGGTCTCCGACGATGTGGGCCCGTTAATCCATCACAACGGATCGTCCGGCACGTACCTGCCGGTGAAGGAGTAATAGATCATGGCATCAGTCACGTTCGACAAGGCATCCCGTATCTACCCGGGGGCCACTCGTGCGTCGGTCGACAAGCTCGACCTTCAGGTCGCCGACGGCGAGTTCCTGGTTCTCGTCGGTCCTTCCGGTTGCGGAAAGTCGACCTCGCTGCGCATGCTCGCCGGCCTCGAAGAGGTCAACGAGGGCCGCATCCTGATCGGCGACCGCGACGTCACCGACATCCCGCCGAAGGACCGCGACATCGCGATGGTCTTCCAGAACTACGCGCTGTACCCGCACATGACCGTGGCCGAGAACATGGGCTTCGCGCTCAAGATCGCCGGTGTGAACAAGGACGAGCGAGCCACCCGCGTTCTCGAGGCCGCAAAGCTGCTCGACCTCGAGCCCTACCTCAGCCGCAAGCCCAAGGCGCTCTCGGGTGGTCAGCGTCAGCGTGTCGCCATGGGCCGCGCCATCGTGCGTCAGCCCCAGGTGTTCCTCATGGACGAGCCGCTGTCGAACCTCGACGCCAAGCTCCGCGTGCAGACCCGCACCCAGATCGCGAGCCTGCAGCGCCGCCTCGGCGTCACCACGGTCTACGTCACGCACGACCAGACCGAGGCGCTCACCATGGGCGACCGCATCGCCGTGCTGAAGGACGGCCTGCTGCAGCAGGTCGGCTCGCCGCGCGACCTCTACGAAAAGCCGAACAACGTGTTCGTGGCCGGCTTCATCGGCTCGCCCGCGATGAACCTCTTCCACGCCGACCTGGCCGAGTCGGGTGTCAAGTTCGGCACCTCGATCGTCCCGGTCGACCGCGAGACCCTCGCGTCGAGCACGGGCACCAGCGCCACCATCGGCGTGCGCCCCGAGGACATCGTCGTGTCGGCCACTCCGGGCGAGGGCCTCGAGGTCGTCGTCGACCTGATCGAGGAGCTCGGCGCCGACGGCTACCTCTACGGCCACTCCGAGATCGGCGGCAAGCGCACCGACATCGTCGCGCGTGTCGACGGCCGCTCGCACCCCTTCGTGGGCGACAAGCTGTACCTCACCGCCGCGCCGAACCACGTGCACCTGTTCGACCTGGAGTCGGGCGAGCGCCTCGGCAACAAGGCCGTCGTCGCCTAAGCCTTGACGACCTCCCTTACGATCACCTCGGCCACGGCGGATCCGGCACTGCTGGATCTGCCGTGGTCGGTGCCGTTGGACGAGTGGCCCGATCAGTACATCGCGGCCCTGCCCAAGGGCATCTCCCGCCACCTGGTGCGCTTCGCTCACCTCTCCGGTCACGTGATCGCCATCAAGGAGACCACCGACGAGATGGCGAAGCGCGAGTATGAGATGCTGCGCACCCTGCAGCGCCTCGACGTGCCCTGCGTCGACCCGCTCGCCGTCATCACCAACCGCACGGATGCCGACGGCAACCCCCTGAACTCGGCCCTCGTCACCCGGCACCTGAAGTTCTCGCTCCCCTACCGTGCGCTGTTCTCGCAGCAGCTGCGGCCCGACACCGCCACGCGGCTCGTCGACGCCCTCGCCGTGCTGCTCGTGCGCCTGCATGTCATCGGCTTCTTCTGGGGCGACGTGTCGCTCTCGAACACGCTCTTCCGGCGGGATGCGGGCGCCTTCGCCGCCTACCTCGTCGACGCCGAGACCGGCCAGCTCTACGACGGACTCTCCAACGGCCAGCGCGAGAACGACCTCGAGATCGCCCGGGTCAACATCGCCGGCGAGCTGATGGACCTCGAAGCCGGCGGCCGGGTCGACGAAGAGCTCGACCCCATCAAGCTCTCCAACGGCATCGTCGCCGCCTACCGCTCGCTCTGGAAGGAGCTCACGGGCTCCGAGTCGTTCAGCTCCTCCGAGCGCTGGCGCATCAACGAGCGCGTCGACCGCCTCAACGATCTCGGCTTCGACATCGAGGAGCTCGCCATCAAGACCACCGAGGGCGGCACCACGGTGCGCATCCAGCCCAAGGTCGTGGATGCGGGCCACCACCAGCGCCGGCTGCTGCGGCTCACCGGGCTCGACGCCCAGGAGAACCAGGCCCGGCGCCTGCTCAACGACCTCGACTCCTACACGGCGAAGTACGGCCGCAAGGACTACGACGAGGAGATGGTGGCCCACGAGTGGCTCGCCAAGGTCTTCGAGCCCGTCATCCGCGCCATCCCGCGCGATCTCAAGGGCAAGCTCGAACCGGCGGAGGTCTTCCACCAGCTGCTCGAGCACCGCTGGTTCATGAGCCAGGAGCAGAACCGCGACGTTCCGCTCGCCGAGGCGCTCTCCTCCTACATCGACACGGTGCTCCGGCACCGCCGCGACGAGGCCACGGTCATCGGTCCGCCCACCGAGGCGATCACGCTGTCGATCCCGGCGCAGGGCGAACCCGAGACCGACTGGCGCCTCACCGTCTGAGACGTCGCAGCCTCGTCACTTTCGGCTCCGAACCGCAGGTCTTGGAGCCGAAAGTGACGAGGCTGATAGCTCAGAGGGCGCGCTGGCGGGCGATCTCGTAGAGGGTGACCGAGGCGGCGATCCCCGCGTTCAGCGACTCGGCGCCCGTGATGGGGATCGAGACGATGGCGTCGCAGGTCTCGGCCACCAGGCGGGAGAGGCCCTTGCCCTCGTTGCCCACGACGATCACGATCGGGCCGTCGGCGAAGTCGAGTCCGGGCAGCGACACGTCGCCGTCGCCCGCGAGGCCCACCACGAAGACACCGGCCGCCTTGAAGGCCTTCAGGGTCTGGGTGAGGTTCGACGCCATGGCCACGGGCGTGGTGGCCGCCGCACCCGCCGAGGTCTTCCACGCCGCAGCGGTGACGCCCACCGAGCGTCGCTGCGGCACGATGACTCCCTGACCGCCGAACGCGGCGGTCGACCGGATGATCGCCCCGAGGTTGCGCGGATCGGTGATGCCGTCCAGCGCCACGAACAGGGGCTTCTTGCCCTTGCGCTGAGCCTCCTCGAGCAGCGACTCCGGATGCGCGTACTCGTAGGGCGGCACCTTCAGCGCGAGCCCCTGGTGCACCGAGTCGTGGCCGGACAGACGGTCGAGCTCGGGCCGCATGACCTCCATCACGGGGATGCCGCGCTTGGTGGCGAGGGACAGCGCCTCCTTGACGCGCTCGTCGACCTCCACCCGGAACGCCACGTACAGCGCCGTCGCCGGGATGCGCGCGCGCAGCGCCTCGACCACCGAGTTGCGGCCGGTGACCATCTCGAAGTCGTCGGCCTTCTTGACCCGGCGTGCGGGAGCCGGGCGGCCGCCATCCTGCGCGCGCTCGTTGCTCGAGCGGGCGCCGGGGCGACCCTTGCCGCCGGCCGCCGCGAAGCGCTCGCGCGCCGCCTTGGCCTTGCCCGCGGGGTGGTACGGCCGGTCCTCGGCCTTGGGCGTGGGCTTCTTGCCCTCGAGGGCCTGGCGGCCCTGCCCGCCTGAGCCGACCGTGCGGCCCTTGCTGCTCTTGCGAACGGCGCCGGCCCGCGAGGGTCGTGCAGATCCTGATTTAGCCATCGAGACTCCAGTGCGCGCCGTTAGGCGTGTCTTCTATCGATATTCCGGCTTGTCCGAGTTCATCCCGGATGCGGTCCGCGGTGGTGAAGTCGCGGCTCTTGCGTGCCGTCTCCCGGTCGGAGACGAGTCGTTCCACCAGAGTACCCAGTGCGCGCTCGGCCTCGCCGCCGGAGGCGCCCGCCCACTCCGGCGACAGCGGGTTGATGCCGAGCACCTCGGTCATCGCGAGCACCTGGCCGAGCAGGGTGGCCGCTTCGGCGAAGTCCTCGTCGTCGAGGGCCGCGTTGCCGGTGCGGACGGTCTCGTGGATGACGGCGATGGCCTGCGGAACGCTGAGGTCGTCATCCATCGCCTCCCGGAACTCCTGGGGGATGACGAGTTCCGAGGTGCCCGCGAAACGGGTGCCGGCGAGACGGCGCTCGGCACGGTCGAGGAAGCCCTCGATGCGCGAGACGGCGGCTTCGGCCTCTTCGAGGGCGCCGTCGTGGTATTCGAGGTTCGAGCGGTAGTGCGCGGCACCGAGGTAGTAGCGCAGCACCACGGGGCGGGCCGAGGCGATGAGCTCCGAGGCGAAGATCGAGTTGCCGAGCGACTTCGACATCTTCTGGCCGGTGACCGAGACGAGGCCGTTGTGCATCCAGTAGTTCGCGAAGGCGTCGCCGGCCGCGCGCGACTGCGCGAGCTCGTTCTCGTGGTGCGGAAAGCGCAGATCGAGGCCGCCGCCGTGGATGTCGAACTGCGTGCCGAGGTACTTGGTCGACATGGCGGAGCATTCGATGTGCCATCCCGGCCGGCCGCGGCCCCAGGGGCTGATCCAGGCGGCCGTCTCCGGCTCGCCCTCCTTGTGCCCCTTCCAGAGTGCGAAGTCGCGCACGTCTTTCTTGCCGCGCGACTCCGAGTCTGCGGCGGGGGCCATGTCCTCCGCCTTCTGGTGGGTGAGCTCGCCGTAGTCGGCCCAGCTCGCCGTGTCGAAGTAGACGTCGCCGGTGCCGTCGTCGGTCGCGTAGGCGTGACCGGCCTCGATGAGCCGCGAGATGATGGCCTGCATCTCGGGGATGCTCGCCGTGGCGCGCGGCTCGTAGGTGGGCGGCATGACGCCGATCGCGTTGTAGGCGGCCGTGAACTCGAGCTCGACGCGGTAGGCCAGCGCCCACCACTCCTCCGGGTCGGGCGTGAGCGCGCTCTCGGCGGCGTTGATCAGGATCTTGTCGTCGATGTCGGTGACGTTGCGCACGAAGGTGACGGCGTAGCCGCTGTAGGAGAGCCAGCGGCGCAGCAGGTCGTAGACGAGCGCCGAACGCAGGTGCCCGATGTGCGGCGACGACTGCACGGTGGGGCCGCACACGTACACCCCGACCTTGCCCGGAACCATCGGGGTGAAGTCGGTGAGCGCGCGGGCCTTCGAGTCGTACAGTCGCAAAGTCACTGCGTCATCTTACCGTCGCGGCAGATCGACGGAGTTGTCACGCTCTCGCGGACTGAGATTCCGTCGTCACCGGGATACCGCCGCGAACTCCGTCGTTTAGACGGGGGAGCTCAGCACCAGGGCGGTGGCGATCGCGGTGACGCCCTCGCCGCGCCCGGTGAAGCCGAGGCCGTCGGTGGTGGTCGCCGAGACGGAGACGGGGGCTCCGAGCAGGCTCGTGAGCAGCGCATCCGCTTCGGCCTTGCGCGGAGCGAAGCGGGGGCGGTTGCCGATGAGCTGCACCGACACGTTGCCGATGCGGAAGCCGGCCTGCTCGAGGACGCGGCGCGTGCGGGAGAGGAAGACGTCGCCGTGGGCACCCGCGAGCGCCGGGTCGTCGGTACCGAAGAGGCCTCCGATGTCGCCGAGGCCGGCCGCCCCGAGCAGCGCGTCGCAGATCGCGTGCGCCACCGCGTCGCCGTCGCTGTGCCCGGCGAGGCCGGCTTCGCCCGGCCAGTGCAGGCCGGCGAGCCAGAGCTCGGCCCCGGGGTCGTAGGCGTGGGCGTCGACGCCCGTGCCGATGCGTGGCGACCACGGTGTGGTGGTGCGCACGAGGCTCTCCGCTCGCTCGAGGTCGTCGGCCGTGGTGATCTTGAAGGAGCGGGCATCGCCCGGCACCACGAGCACCGGATGCCCGGCCTCGCGCACGAGGGCGGCGTCGTCGGTGAAGTCGGCCGCGTCGAGCGCGTAGGCCTCCTCGAGCTGCGCGCGGGGGAAGCCCTGCGGCGTCTGCACGGCCGTGAGCGTCGAACGGTCGATCGTGTCGCGCACCGTCCCGTCGGCGGCGACGCCCTTGATCGTGTCGGTCACCGGCAGGCCCGGGATGACGCCGTGGCCGCTCGAGCGCACCGCGGCCACCACGCGGTCGAAGACCTCCGGCGGCGTGAAGGCGCGAGCGGCGTCATGAACGAGCACGATCTCGGTGCCGGCGGGCAGCATCCGGAGCCCGGCCGCCACCGACTTCTGCCGCGTCTGGCCACCGGCCACCACGACGGCGGCCACGCCGAGGCGCTCGAACTCGGCCGCGGCCTCGCTCACCAGAGCGGCGGGCACGACCGCCACGACCGCGGCCGGTTCGGACATTCCCGAAATGGAATCCATCGACCGCGACAGGATGCTCCGGCCCGCGACCTCGACGAAGGCCTTCGGTCGCGCATGACCCAGACGGCTGCCCGAGCCCGCCGCGACCACGACGACCGCGACGGACGGACTGCTCTGCACGACCGGGAGGAGCTAGGAGGCGAGAACCTCGTCGAGAACCAGCGAGGCCTTCTCCTCATCGGTCTTCTCGGCGAGGGCGAGCTCGGAGATCAGGATCTGGCGCGCCTTGGCGAGCATCCGCTTCTCTCCGGCCGAGAGACCGCGATCCTGGTCGCGGCGCCAGAGGTCGCGCACGACCTCGCTCACCTTGATGACGTCGCCGGAGGCGAGCTTCTCGAGGTTGGCCTTGTACCGGCGCGACCAGTTGGTGGGCTCCTCGGTGAACGGCGCGCGCAGCACCTCGAACACCTTGTCGAGACCCTCACGGCCGATGACGTCGCGAACGCCCACGAGGTCGACGTTGTCGGCCGGCACCTCGATGGTCAGGTCGCCCTGAGTGACACGGAGTTTCAGGTAGATCTTCTCTTCACCCTTGATGACGCGGGTCTTCACCTCGGAGATCGTCGCGGCTCCGTGGTGGGGGTAAACGACTGTCTCGCCGACCTCAAAAAGCATGAATGGATGTCCTTCCGTGACCTCTAGGATACCACAGGGGCTATGTAGTAAGGCTGTCCTAACCAGCTCGCGACGGCCCGCTCGTTGTAGGCTGAGGCCAAAGCGTTGACGACTCTGGAGGGTCTTGTGAGAGCTCGGTTCGCGGCATCCGCCATCGTTGTGGCGCTCGTCGCCTTCGGCACGGCGGGGTGCGCGTTCATCACGCCCCAGGCCACCACGGAGATCGTCGAGACCTCCGACGGAGTGAATGCGACGGTCGGCGAGATCGACGTGCGCAACGCCACGCTGATCAGCGAAGACGGCGCCTCGGCGAACATGCTCGTCACCTTCGTGAACCCGAACATCTCCACCCGCGAGCTGCTGGTGCAGTACACCGACAGCGAGAGCGGTCAGCGCGTCACCGAGAAGGTGTTCGTGCCCGGCAGCGGGTCGACGAGCTTCGGCGGCGCTGACCAGAAGCAGATCCTGCTCACGAACGTCTCGAAGCCCGGCAGCCTGTTCCCGGTGTACTTCCAGTACGGCAGCGTCGAGGGCGTGCAGGTGCTCGTGCCGGTGCTCAACACCTCGCTGCCGGAATACACCGGCCTCGCGCCGACCGCGACTCCGAGCGCCACCACGGCGCCCACGCCGATCCCGACCAACATCGTCGGCACCACGGCCGCCACCCCGTCGCCGACGGCCACCCCCGCCGGCTGACGCCCCCTCCCCAGGCCGGCAGCGCCCCCGCGCTGACGGCCCACGGGCTCAGCCCTACCCCTCGAAGCGGTAGCCGAGCCCGCGCACCGTCACGAGGAGCGTCGGCTCCGACGGAGCCTTCTCGATCTTCGAGCGGATGCGCTTGATGTGCACGTCGAGCGTCTTGGTGTCGCCGAAGTAGTCGGAGCCCCACACCCGGTCGATCAGCTGGCCTCGGGTGAGCACGCGCCCGGCGTTCCGCAGCAGCAGTTCGAGCAGCTCGAATTCCTTGAGGGGCATGGCCACCTCCTTGCCGTTCACGGCGACCGTGTGGCGCTCGACGTCCATCGACACGGGGCCGGCCTTCAGCAGCGGCTCGGCGGCGTCGAGCACCTCGAGCTGGCGCCGCATCACGGCCCGGATGCGCGCGAGGAGCTCACGAGTGGAGTACGGCTTCGTGACGTAGTCGTCGGCCCCGAGCTCGAGGCCCACGACGATGTCGATCTCGGAGTCCTTGGCGGTGAGCATGATGATGGGCACCGAGGAGCGGGTGCGGATCTCGCGGCACACCTCGGTGCCGGGGATGCCGGGGATCATGAGGTCGAGCAGGATGATGTCGACCCCGCCGCGGTCGAACTCGCTGATGGCGCTCGGCCCGTCGGGCGCGACGGTGACGCCGTAGCCCTCACGACGCAGCAGGTAGCTGAGCGGTTCGCTCAGCGCGGCTTCGTCTTCGACCAGCAGGATGTGGGTCATCGCTTCTCTCCTTGTGAGACCGGCGTGGCGCGATTCGCCTCGGGAAGCCGGATGGTGAACGTGGAACCCTGGCCGATCTGGGACCAGGCACGGATGTCGCCGCCGTGATTCTGCACGACGTGCTTGACGATGCTGAGACCGAGGCCGGTGCCGCCGGTGTTGCGGGAGCGCGCCTGGTCGACCCGGAAGAACCGCTCGAACACCCGCGGCAGGTCTTCCTCGGGGATGCCGATGCCCTGGTCGGTGATCACGAGCTCCACGACGCCCTCGTCGTGGTGCACGCCGATGCCGATGCGCGAGCCGTCGGGCGAGTACTGCACGGCGTTCGCGATGAGGTTGTTCACGGCGAGGGTGAGCAGGGCCTCGTCGCCGATCACCTCCACGTGCTTGGCGCCGCCGACGGCGAGCGTCATGCCCCGCGCATCCGCCACCACGTGGTTCTGGTCGACGGCGGTGGAGATGATGCCGTCGATGTCGATGAGCTTGGCCGAGGCGAGGATGTCGGTGGCCTGCAGGCGGGAGAGCTCGATGATCTCGCGGGTGATCTGTGCGAGCCGCGTGGCCTCGGTTCCCATCCGCTTCGCGAAGCGGCGCACCTGATCGGGGTCGTCGGAGGCCGGCTCGAGCGCCTCGGCGAGCAACGCGATGGCGCCGATCGGCGTCTTCAGCTCGTGGCTGATGTTGGCGATGAAGTCGCGGCGCACCTCTTCGAGTCGGTAGGCATCCGTTCGGTCCTCCGCGAGCACGAGCACGTAGCGGCTGCCCAATCGCGCCACCCGCACGTCGAGGTGGATGCTCGCCTCGCCGAACGGGCCGCGCGCGAGAGTGACCTCCTCGTTGCGCGAGTCGCCGTCGCGGCGCACGGCGGCGACGATCTCGAGGATGTCGTCGTGCACGAGCAGCTGATTCACGACGAGGCCGTAGGTGTAGGCCATCTCGGAGGCCTTGACGACGTTGTTCGAGGGGTCGAGCACGAGGCCGGCGGAGTCGAGCGCATCGATCACCTGGTCGACGCCGTCGGGCACCGAAGCGGCGACGACGGTGACCGCGTTGTTTCCCCGCCGTTCAGCCATGTGGAGCAAGAGCACGAACCCCGCTCCCACGAAGAGGCCGAGTGCCACAGACAACAGCACCAACCAGCCTGTTTCCATAGCCACTACACTAATGAGTCCGCCAGGGCTCGGGTTCGCGGATGCGCTTCGCGGCCCATTGGTTGGCAGAGTGTTCAGATGCCCGGCACTTCGCGTTAACCTGGCCCGGTTTGGATGGCTTTACCAAAGAAAGGACCCCACACGCATGCGTGAGGTATTCCAGCAAGAGCTTCGCGAGGTTCAGGAGCGTCTCGTCGAGATCTCCGAGCTCGTCACCGTGGCCATCACGAACGCGACCACGGCGTTCAACGAGTCGAACGTCTCGCTCGCCGAGGCGGTCATCGCCGAAGACCCCAAGATCGACGCCCTCGCGGCCGGTCTCGACGAGTTGGCCATCAACATCCTGGCCCTGCAGCAGCCGGTGGCCCGCGACCTGCGCATCGTGGTGACGGCCCTGCGCGTGAGCGCGTCACTCGAGCGGATGGGCGACATCGCCGAGCACATCGCCCAGCTGGCCCGCTACCGCTACCCCGACAAGGTCGTGAAGAAGAGCCTGCGCCAGACCTTCGCCGAGATGGGCCGCCTCGACGTCGAGCTCGCCAAGAAGCTCACGGTTCTGCTGCAGACCGAGGACGTGGCCCTCGCCGACGAGATGCGCAACGACGACGACCGCATCGACGAGCTGCACGTGAGCGTGTTCGACGCCGTCCTCGGCTCGCACTGGAAGGGCGAGGCGGTCGACACGGTCGACGTCACGCTCGCCAGCCGCTACCACGAGCGCTTCGCCGACCACGCGGTCTCGATCGCCAAGAAGGTGCAGTACCTGGCCACCGGAGAGTGGCCCGGCAGCACCACCAACCCGTAACCGGGCGTTCACCCCGGCAACGGGAAAGCCCCCGCTCCTCTTTCGAGGACGGGGGCTTTCTCGTGCGCCTGAACGCTACTTCTTGCCCTGCGCGGCCACGGCGGCGGCGCCGGCGGCAGCGGCCTCGGGGTCGAGGTACTCCCCCGGGCCGAGCGGCGCGAACGAGGCGTCGAGCTTGTAGACCAGCGGGATGCCGGTGGGGATGTTGAGCTCGGCGATCTCGTCGTCGGAGATGCCGTCGAGGTGCTTCACGAGCGCGCGCAGGGAGTTGCCGTGCGCGGTGACGAGCACGGTCTTGCCGAGTGCGAGGTCGCCCTGGATATCGCTCTCCCAGTAGGGCAGCATCCGCTCGATGACGTCTTTCAGGCATTCGGTGCGCGGCACCGCGTCGCCGAGGTCGGCGTAGCGCGGGTCGCCCACCTGCGAGTACTGGTCGTCGTCGGCGATGGGGGGTGGCGGCACGTCGAAGCTGCGGCGCCAGGTCTGGAACTGCTCGGGGCCGTACTCGGCGAGCGTCTGCGCCTTGTCCTTGCCCTGCAGGGCGCCGTAGTGGCGCTCGTTGAGGCGCCAGGAGCGCTTGACGTCGATCCACAGGCGGTCGGCCTCGGCGAGCGCGAGGTTCGCGGTCTGGATGGCGCGGGTGAGGCGCGAGGTGTACAGAACGTCGGGCAGGAGGCCCGATTCGGCCAGCAGCTCGCCGGCGCGCTTGGCCTCGCCGACGCCCTGCTCCGAGAGCGGCACGTCGACCCAGCCGGTGAACAGGTTCTTCTGGTTCCACTCGCTGTTTCCGTGGCGCAGCAGGATCAGGGTGTAGGGCTCAGTTGGCATGCCCCAATCCTATTGCGGCGGCGCCCCATGATTGGATGGGAGCCATGCCGATCGGTGCCGTCACCCGGGGAACCACGAACACCAATCGGCTGCGCCGGGTCGACCGGTGGATCCAGACCCTGCCCATTCTGCGCTCGAGCGGCGATCCGCTCGTGGTCGACCTCGGCTACGGGGCGAGCGGCGTCACCGCGTTCGAGCTGCAGGCGCGTCTCGCCGCCGTGCGGCCGGATGCGGAAGTGCTCGGCCTCGAGATCGCCCCCGAGCGTGTGGCGACCGCGACCGCCCAGCTGAAGGATGTGCGCGACGGCCGCACCGGATTCGCCCCGGATGCCCGGGTCGGGTTCGCGGTCGGCGGCTTCGAGGTGCCGTTGCCGGCCGGCCGCCGGGCCGCCGTCATCCGGGCCTTCAACGTGCTGCGGCAGTACGACGAGGCCGAGGTCGCCGCCGCCTGGAGCCTCATGGTGGGCCGCCTCCAGCCCGGCGGCGTGCTCGTGGAGGGCACCTGCAACGAGGTGGGCCGGGTGAGCAGCTGGGTGGCGGTGGAGCACGCGGGGCCGGTCTCGTTCACGGTGTCGCTGCGCCTGAGCGGCCTCGAGCATCCGTCGATCGTGGCGGAGCGCCTGCCCAAGGCCCTCATCCACCGCAACGTGCCCGGCGAACCGGTGCACCGCTTCCTCGTCGAGCTCGACCGCTTCTGGCAGCACAACGCCGCCCTCGGCACCTACGGGCCGGTGCAGCGCTGGGTGGCGACGGTCGACGGGATGCGCGAGGCCGGCTGGGGTGTGTCGACCCCGCGGCGGCGCATCCGGCTCGGCGAGATCACCGTGCCGTGGAGCCAGGTGGCGCCGGCCGCCTGAGCGCCCGCCGCCTGAGCGCCCGCTCTGGGCCCGAACCCTCTGTGGCCGGCGCTACTTGACGGGCAGCGTGACCGACTGGCCGTTCACCTGCACCACAAGGGGCTCGGCCACGCTCACGCTGTTCGGCGTCCAGAACACGGTGGTGTGCGGCACGTAGTCCATGGTGCAGATCTGGTCGGCGGCGAGCGGGACGGTGTCGATCGACACCGTGTTGCCCTGGCCGGCGGGCTCGACGACGTTGATGCGGCTGCCGATCACCGGGCAGGTGGAACTGCCGGAGACCGCGACGGCGAGCGCCGCGCCGTCTTCGACCCAGAAGGCCTGCACGCCCGAGTCGTCGGCCGGCGACTCCTGCGAGACCGCGTGCTCGTCAGGAACCCCCGAGAAGCTGGTGGTGGCGCCGGTGACCGTGCATCCGGTCAGCACGAACGCGGCGGCGACGGCGGCGATCGTGAACGGGACGAGCTTTCGCATCTTCATGTGCCTAACGCTAGCGAATGGAGGGGGCCCGGGGCCATTCGGGGCGGCCCTCGGCGCGGCATCGGGATCAGCTCGTGATGTCGGGCAGCGCGCGGCGGGCCTCGTCGATCGCCATGCCGCTCGCGGCGAGCAGATCGAGCACGAGCGGCCGCACCGAGACCACGAGTGAGGCCTCCGACACCGGCTGGCCGGGGATGAGCGTGCGCGGGTCGAGCGTGATGGCGATGAGGACGAGGCTCTGGCGCACGATCGGCCGGAGCTCGGGGTGGTCGATCGACTGCGCGAGCATCGAGGCGGCGCTCTGCAGGCCGGCGAAGAGCTCGGCCAGCTCGGGCCTCGGCCGGTCGTCGGACAGCACGCTCAGGCGCCGGGCGACCACGCGCAGGTTCCTCGCCGCGTGGTCCATGTGCTGCTGCATCACCTGCAGTTCGGCGAGCTCGTGGCGGTGCTTGCGGAGGAACGGCGAGATGCGCGAGATCGCGGCGGCGGAGTCGAGTGACGACTTCCATTGCTCGAGCAGGCCGTGCGTCTCGCGTGCCCGCCCGAGCACGAGCTCGGCGGTCTCCTTGTCGCCGATGCGCACCACCGCGACGAGCGAGGACAGGATGGAGGTGAAGGCCGAGAAGAACTTCAGCGCCTCCCGCCGCGCGGCCCGGCGCGGGTCTCGAGGCAGCAGTGCCGTGCTGGCGAGGGCGACGATGCCGCCCAGCACCGCGTCCTCGGTGCGGGTGAACGGTCCGCCGGGCGGAACCGGCAGCAGGGTCACGAGCCCCGCCTGCACGGCGGCGACGATCGGGAGCCCGGGCACCGGCGACAGCAGCCGCGTCAGCACGAGCGCCGCGAAGACGGTGAGCGAGAACTGCCAGAGCCCCTGACCGGCCACGAGCAGGATGAGCTCGCTCAGGATGATGCCGATCGTCATCGCGATCGCCGTCTCCAGCACCCGGCGGGGCCGGGCGTCGAGCACGAGGCCGAGACTCGAGAGCGTCACCGTGACCGCCACGATCGGATAGGGATGCCCGAGCAGGAAGTGCGCGAGCGCATAGGCCACCGTGACGGCCACCACGAGCTGCACGATCGACGGCAGGCTCGCGCCGGTGCGCTCAAGACCGGCCTTCGCCTCCGCGGTCACGCGGGCGATGAAGGAAGCCCGCTCGCCGTTCTCCGGGCGGAGCGGCGCGGTCACGGGGCGGCCCCGGTCATCCGCGGCGCGCTCAGCGGCGGCGGGCGCCGAGCCGGGGAAGGCGCGGAACCCGGCCGACGGCAGCGCCGGCCTCGGGCGAGACGATCGACTCCGCGGTCGCAGCGACGTCGCCGTCGGCGGTGCGCACCACGAGGCCGGCCTCGGGGTCGAGCTGGCGCTTCACCACGGCCAGGGCGACCGGGCCCCACTCATGGTGGATCGCCACGGAGGTCACGTGGCCCACCGCATCCGGGGCCCCGGCCTCGCCGGCCGCGCCGGTGGGCGCGAGGAACACCTCGTCACCCGCGGCCGGGAGCACGGCGTCGGAGCCGTCGAGCTGCAGGAACACCAGTCGCCGCGGCGGGTGGCCGAGGTTGTGCACCTTCGCCACCGTCTCCTGCCCGCGGTAGCAGCCCTTGTCCAGGTGCACGGCCGAGCGCATCCAGTCGAGCTCGTGCGGGATCGACCTCTCGTCGACCTCGGTCGAGAGCCGCGGGCGCCAGGCGGCGACGCGCAGCGCCTCTGCCGCGAGCAGCCCGGCTACGGCGAGCTCGCCGCTCTGCACGGCCGCCACGAGCTCGGGGAGCTTCTCGCGCGGCACGAGGGTCTCACGCCAGAACCAGTCGGCGCCGGGGTGCTCGTCGACCTGGGCGTACTGCACGCCACCGGCGACGACCTCGGGCCACGGATCGGCCCAGGTGAGCGGATGCCCGCCACCCGCGGCCGCGACGGCGGCGAGCGCGGGCGAGGCGGGGGCGTCGGGCGCGCCGGCCAGCCACCCGACCGTGGCGAACTCGGCCGAGCGGTCGGCGATCTCCACGCGCAGCATGAAGCGCATCCGCTGCAGCCAGGCCTCGAGGGACTCGGTCTCGCCGGCGTCGACCAGCAGCCACGCCGTCTCGCCGTCGTCGAACACGCGGATGGCGTGCTCGATGCGGCCGTTCACGGAGAGCAGCAGGGTCTCGGCGGAGTCCCCCGGAGCGAGACCGCGCAGGCTCTGGCTGGTGACGGAGTCGAGCCAGCTCAGGCGATCGGGGCCGGAGACGGAGACCACCCCGCGGTGCGAGAGGTCGACGATGACGGGAGCCGAGGGAACGACGCCCGCGAGCATCCGCTGTTCGACGAGCGGGTTGCCGTAATGCGAGGGGATGCCCGCGTCGGCACCCGCGGCGGCCACCGCGCCCGGGAGCGACAGGAACGCGGAGGCGGGAGCGGCGACCTCGGCCATGGCCATCAGTCGACCTTCGCGAGGCGCGCCGAGGCGTGGGTGCGCAGGCTCTGGCCGAGCGCGGCGATGTCCCAGGCCCAGAGCAGGTGGTTGTCGACGAGACCGTAGATGCGGGTGGCCGCGGTGTACTCCTTCGCCGAGCGCGAGCGCACGACGGCGTCGGTGGCGAGGTCGATGCGGGGGCCCTTGACCTGACCGAGGTAGAGCTCGCTGATGCCGCTCGGGTGCACGATCGACACCTCGATGTCGAAGCCCTCCGCGGAATTGCGCAGGGTCTCGACCGACTGCGCCGTGTTGAAGGGGCGCGGGCCGACGCCGGGCAGCAGGCCCGGGCCCGCGTCGCCCTCGATGTGCAGGCGGCTGAGGCGCCAGAAGCCCGTCTCGGCGGTGAGCGGGGTGGGCGCGCCGGTGTTCGCGTCCTGGTCGGCGGCGTCGGCGTCTGCGCCGGTGGACCCGTCATCCGGCTCGCCGGTGCCGGCCACCGCTCCGCGGGCGAGGATCTCGGCCGGGTCGGCGGGCGCCGGGCCGTCGCCGAGCAGCCAGGTGTAGGAGCTGTAGTTCAGGTACGGCAGCCCGTCATGGCTGAAGCTGACCCGCTGGCCGAACTCGCGCGAGACGTTCTCCTCGCCGATCGTGTAGTCGATCACGCCCGTGCCCTCCCACACGCCGATCAGCCACGAGAGCGGGACGAGTTCGGCGGGAAGGTCGGTGGGGATCTCGATCACAGCGGCGAACTCAGCGCTGGCCGCGGAAGAGCTTGTAGATGACGACCCCCGCGGTCCAGGCGATGGCGAGGCTCGCAAGCCCGAGAAGGCCGATGAACAGGAGTTCTAGCGCGACGTAGGATTGCATGCTCTACAGCTTAGCGCCCGCGGCGAACGCGAGGGGGGCGAGCACCACCGTGGCCAGCGCCAGGATGACGACCGTGCCGCCCAGGCTGGCCGAGACGCGGTTCACATAGCCCTTGCGCACGGGCACCAGCATCTGGACACCGAAGGTCACCAGCAGGGCCAGCCCCAGGATGACGGGCATGAACACCAGATAGCTCCCCGGCGAGACGAAGACGCCCACGGCGATCACGGCGAGGACGGCGAGGATCCAGACCGGGACTACGCTTCTCATGAGCAGACTCATACCCGCCATTCTGCCCGATAGGATGTACCGCAGGCGTTCTCTGGAGGAACTTACGTGGCGCAGTTGTTGATACTGACCTCTGCGGTCGACCGAGAGGTGTTGCCCGCACTGTCTCTGCTCAGCCACCGCACACGTCAGATCCCTGCCGAGCCCTCCCAGTTGGTGAACACCCCCAACAGCGATCTCATCTTCGTCGACGCCCGGCACGACCTCGCCTCGGCCCGCTCGCTCTGCAAGATCCTCAGCACCACCGGCATCGGCGTTCCCGTCGTGCTCATCCTCACCGAGGGCGGGCTCACCGCCGTCAGCGCCGAGTGGGGTGCGGCGGATGTCGTGCTCGAGTCGGCGGGGCCGGCCGAGGTCGACACGCGCATCCGGCTCGCCATCGGGCGTCAGGTGCAAGACCAGTCGACCTCGAAGATCCAGGCATCCGGCGTCGTCATCGACGAGGCGAGCTACTCGGCCCGCGTGCACGGCCGCCCGCTCGACCTCACCTTCAAGGAGTTCGAGCTGCTGCGGTTCTTCGCGATGCACCCCTCGCGCGTGTTCACCCGCGAGCAGCTGCTCAGCGAGGTGTGGGGCTACGACTACTTCGGCGGCACCCGCACGGTCGACGTGCACGTGCGGCGGCTGCGCGCCAAACTGGGCGACCTCGAATCGTTGATCGGCACCGTGCGCAACGTGGGGTACCGCTTCAACTTCTTCGAGGACGACAATGAGCGACTCGCTCACACTCTCGGTCAGTAGCCCCGACGAGGCGCGCGAGCCCTTCCTGCGGCTCGTGGCGAGAGCCGCACTGGTCGACGGTCAGCCGCCGTTCAACGACCAGGCGCTCGTGGACATCGGCAAGGGCACCCGCTCGTTGCTGCTCGCCGAGCGCACCTCCACCGTCGTGGGGGCCGCCATCGTGGGGCAGGGCGAGTTCGAGTTCGTGATCGATCCGGAGTGGCGCGAAGAGGGCCTCGGGCGGCAGCTGCTCGAGATCCTGCTGCGGAACTCGGAAGCCGGACTGCTCGCCTGGGCGCACGGCGACCACCCGGCCAGCCGCCGCCTGGCCGCGAGCCACGGCTTCCGGGCCGTGCGCACCCTGCTGCAGCTGCGCCGCGAACTGCCCGCCTCGGCCGGCCCCGGCACCGAGCTCCCGCCCGGCATCAGCCTCTCCACCTTCCGCGGCGGAGCGGATGTCGACGACTGGGTCGAGCTGAACGCCCGCGTCTTCGCCGACCACGCCGAGCAGGGCGGGATGACCGCCGAAGACCTGCGCTTCCGCATGTCGGAGGCGTGGTTCGAGCCCGACGACTTCCTGCTGCTGCGCGACGCCGAGGGCCGCATGATCGGCTACAACTGGCTGAAGATCGAGCCCGACGACGACCGCGTGGGCGAGATCTACGTGGTGGGCGTCGACGAGGCGCACGCCGGTCAGGGCCTCGGCCGCTTCCTGATGAACCGCGGGCTCGCGCGGCTGGTCGAACGCGGCTGCGCGCAGGCGGCGCTCTACGTCGACGGGGAGAACACCCGCGCGGTGGCGCTCTACCGCTCGCTCGGCTTCACGGACCACACCATCGATGTGCAGTACCGTCAGGTGCTCACCGGGCGGCCACGCGGCTGAGGTATCCTCGACGGCATCCGCCTGAACGAAGGAGTGCCGGATGCGCGTGCGCCAGAGCCCCCGCCAGGCCGCCGTCTCGGCGCTGCTCGCCGGCGCGGTCATGCTCTCGGCGCTCGTCGCGGCGCCGGCGCCGGTCGTGGCCGCACCGTCGGCCCCCATCCCCTCGGCCTCCGCCGACACCGCTGCCGCCTACTCCCGCTGGAAGGCCGACTACCTCGTGGCCGGCTGCGGGACCGGCCGCTACTACGTCGACGCCTCGACGGCGACGTCGTCGAGGGTGGTCTCCGAGGGCCAGGGCTACGGGATGCTCATCACAGCCCTCATGGCCCCCTCCGACCCCGCCGCCCGCACCACTTTCGACGGCCTCTACGCCTACGTGCGCGACCACCCGAGCGAGACCGATCCGGCGCTCATGGCCTGGCATCAGAACGCGAACTGCGCGAGCATCCCCGGAGACGCCTCCTCGGCGAGCGACGGCGACCTCGACATCGCCTTCGCGCTCCTGCTCGCCGACGAGCAGTGGGGCTCGGCGGGAGCCGTCGACTACCACGCCGCCGCCCTTGAGCTCATCGCCGCGATCGGCCGCAGTGAGATCAACAGCCTGACGCACCTGCCTCTGCTCGGCGACTGGGCGGCCGCGAACAGCACCTACCGCTTCGGAACCCGCACCTCCGACCTGATGATCGACCACTTCCACGCCTTCGGCCAGGTCACGGGAGACCCGCTGTGGAACCAGGTGGCCACCGCCTCGAGCTCCCTCATCGCCACGATGCAGGCGAGCTGGGCACCGAGCACCGGCCTCCTCCCCGATTTCGTGGTGGGAACGGATGCGACGCCCCGGCCCGCGCCCGCCGGCTACCTCGAGTCGCAGAACGACGGCGACTTCTCGTGGAACGCGTGCCGCACGCCGTGGCGGCTCGCCGCATCCGCGCTCACCGACCCCGGCGACACCGCCTCCCGCCAGGCGGCGCTCACGATGGCGGCCTGGGCGGTGGGCAGCACCGAGGGCGACCCCGCGGCGCTGCGCGCGGGCTACCAGCTCGACGGCACGGAGCTCGTCGCCTACGGCAGTCCGGCCTTCCTCGCGCCGATGGTGACGGCGGCCTCGCTCGACGCGGGCGCGCATCCGGCGCTCACCGCGTTCACGAACGCGGGGTGGGCGGCCCTGCGGAGCGCGCCCGTCGCCGGCTACTACTCCGACTCGCTCCGGCTGCTCGGCATGATGCTCGTGGCGGGCGACTACCGTGCGCCGCTCCCGCACCCGGCACCGTCGTTCCAGCGCCTCGCCGGCGCCGACCGCTTCGAGGTGTCGGCGGCGATCTCGGCGGCGACCTTCCCACCAGGAACGGCCACGGCGTACGTCGCGTCGGGCGAGGTGTTCCCCGACGCCCTCTCCGCTTCGGCCGCCGCCGGCGGCGAGGGGAGCCCCGTGCTGCTCGTCACGAAGAGCGCCGTTCCCCCGTCGGTCGCGAGCGAGCTCGGCCGCCTGCATCCGCAGCGCATCGTCGTGCTGGGCGGCCCGAACACGGTCGGCGACGGGGTGATCGCCGCACTGGGGGCCTACTCGGACACAGTGACCCGCCTGGGGGCCGCTGACCGATTCGCGCTCTCGGCCGCCATCTCGGCCTCGGTCTTCTCGCCCGGGCGCCCGGTGGCCTACGTCGCCTCCGGCGAGGTGTTCACGGATGCCCTGGCCGGCTCCCCGGCAGCGGGCCTGGCCGGCGGCCCCGTGCTGCTCACCCGCAGGGACGGCGTGCCCTCGGCCGTCGCGGACGAGCTGCGACGGCTCGCCCCTGGCCGCATCGTGCTGCTCGGCGGCGTCAACACGGTCTCCGCGGCGACGCAGACGGAGCTCGCCGCGATCGCCCCCGTCGAGCGAGTGGCCGGCGCCGATCGTTTCGCCGTGGCCGCGTCGATCTCGGCCGGGGCTTTCGCCTCCGGCTCGCGAACGGTCTACATCGCCTCGGGCGAGAAGTTCCCCGATGCGCTCTCGGGAGCCGCGGCCGCCATCCGCGACCGCGCCCCGGTGCTGCTCGTCACCCGGGACACCCTGCCCGCCACGATCGCCGCCGAGCTGGCGCGGCTGCAGCCCTCGGCCGTCGTGGTGCTCGGCGGCACGGCCTCGGTCTCCGACGCGGTCGCCGCCGCAGTGGCCGGCTCTCTTCCGCGCTGAGGGCGCTGCGCGATGACAGCGCTCGTCGGCAGCGGCTCAGGCGGTGTGTCGAGGCGCCGGCTGCGCCTCGCGGGCCCGGATGAGGTCGCCCGCCGTCACGCCGTGCGTCCGTTCGGGCAGCATGTCGGCCGTCATTCCCTGCAGCAGCACGCCCGGGTCGAGTTCGAGGGCGCTCGCGATGCGCACGATCGTGTCGAGGTTCGGGTTGGCCTGCCCGCGCTCGATGCGCCCCAGGTTCGTGAAGTGCAGTGAGGCCAGGTCGGCGAGATCCATCTGGCTGAGCGCGAAGCGCTGACGCTCGTTCCGGATGCGCGCGCCCAGCAATCGCGCGGCGGCGGAATCGAGTGGGCTCACATCTCATGCTCACGCGCCGCATGTCCTGGCCACCAGAGCGCCCGGGGTGCATGCGTTCACGCCACATGGGATTCCGGAGCCCGATCGTCAGGGGGCGATGTTCTCCCGACACCCGCAAGTGACATGATGGCTGCATGGACGACGACATGATCTCGCTCGATGCCGGCGTCGTCACGGACTTCGACGACGACTACGACGAGCTGACCGTGACGACCGATGGCCCGCCGCTGCCGGAGGGCCGTTATCTCGACCGCGAGCTGAGCTGGCTCGCCTTCAACACCCGCGTGCTCGAGCTCGCCGAGGACCCGGCCCTGCCGGTGCTCGAACGCGCGAACTTCCTCGCGATCTTCGCCTCGAACCTCGACGAGTTCTTCATGGTGCGGGTCGCCGGGCTGAAGCGGCGCATCCTCACCGACCTCGCCGTGCCCACCAACGTCGGCCGCCGGCCCACGGATGTGCTCGAAGACATCTCCGTGAAGGCCCACGAGCTGCAGGCCCGCCACGCCGCGGCCTACAAAGAACTCGTGCGCCCCGCCCTCGCGGCCGAGGGCATCCGCATCGTCACCTGGGCCGAGCTCGACGACGCCGACCGGGTGAACCTGCACGACATCTTCTCCTCGCAGATCTTCCCGGTGCTCATGCCGCTCGCGGTCGACCCCGCGCATCCGTTCCCGTACATCTCGGGGCTCTCGCTCAACCTCTCGGTGCGCGTGCGCAACTCGAAGACCGGCAAGGAGGAGTTCGCGCGCCTCAAGGTGCCGCAGGTGCTCAACCGGTTTATCCGCGTCGACCAGCGCGAGAGCGCCAACGAGCTGCGGTTCATCCCGCTCGAGGACCTCATCGCCAACCACCTCGGCGACCTCTTCCCCGGCATGGAGATCGTGGAGCACCACGTGTTCCGGGTCACCCGCAACGAAGACGTCGAGGTCGAGGAGGACGAGACCGAGAACCTGCTGCAGGCGCTCGAGAAGGAGCTGCTGCGCCGCCGCTTCGGCCCGCCCATCCGCCTCGAGATCACCGACGACATGGACCCGGTGACCCTCGAGCTGATCGTGCGCGAGCTCGACATCACCGAGCAGGAGGTCTACCGCCTGCCGGCACCGCTCGACCTGGGCGGCCTGTTCGACCTCACGCGCATCCCGCGGCCCGACCTGAAGTATCCCAAGCACGTGCCCACCACGGCCGCCGCGCTGCTGCCCCCGGAGCCCAACGCGAAGCCCGACATCTTCAAGGCCATCTCCCGCGGCGACATCCTGCTGCACCACCCCTACGAATCGTTCGCCACGAGCGTGCAGGCCTTCCTCGAGCAGGCCGCCGCCGACCCGCACGTGCTCGCGATCAAGCAGACGCTCTACCGCACGAGCGGCGACTCCCCCATCGTCGAAGCGCTCATCGACGCGGCCGAGGCCGGCAAGCAGGTGCTCGCGCTGGTGGAGATCAAGGCCCGCTTCGACGAGCAGGCGAACATCTCCTGGGCGCGCAAGCTCGAGAAAGCCGGCGTGCACGTGGTCTACGGACTCGTCGGGCTGAAGACGCACTGCAAACTCGCCCTGGTCATCCGTCAGGAGAAGGGCCGGCTGAAGAGCTACAGCCACATCGGCACCGGCAACTACAACCCCAAGACCTCGCGCATCTACGAAGACCTGGGGCTGCTGACCGCCGACGACCAGGTGGGCAAAGACCTCACCCGGCTCTTCAACGAGCTCTCCGGCTATGCCATCGAGAAGAAGTTCAAGCGCCTGCTGGTGGCCCCGCTGCACCTGCGCAAGGGGCTGCTCAAGCGCATCGCCGTCGAGGCGGATAACGCGCGGGCCGGAAAGCCCTCCGGCATCAAGATCAAGCTCAACTCCATCGTCGACGAGGCCATCATCGACGGCCTCTACCGGGCCAGCCAGGCCGGGGTGCCGATCGACATCTGGGTGCGCGGCATCTGCGCGATCAAGCCCGGGCAGGAGGGCCTCAGCGAGACCATCCGGGTGCGCTCGATCCTCGGCCGCTATCTCGAGCACTCGCGCATCTTCTCCTTCGTCAACGACGGCGACCCCCAGGTCTACATCGGCTCGGCCGACATGATGCACCGCAACCTCGATCGCCGGGTGGAGGCGCTCGTGCGGCTCGTCGAGCCCGACCATCTCAAGGAGATCGAGGGCCTGTTCGACCTCGCCATGTCGGACACCGTCTCCTCCTGGACCCTCGACGACTCCGGAGCGTGGACGCGCAACGACCTGGATGCGCACGGCGCTCACCGGATCGACCTGCAAGACGAGCTGATGCAGCAGATCAGCCGCCGCAAGCGACCCGGAACGACGCGGTGACGGTCTTCGCAGCCGGCGCCGTGCTCTGGCGTGTGATCGACGGAAAGACGATGGTGCTCGTCATCCACCGCACCGTTCACCGCGATGTCTCGCTGCCCAAGGGCAAGGTCGACCCCGGTGAGACGCTGCCCGAGACGGCCGTGCGCGAGATCGCGGAGGAGACCGGACTCGCGGTGACGCTGGGCATCCCGCTCGGCACCACCAACTACACGATGCCGAACGGGCGCGAGAAGGTCGTGCACTACTGGGCCGCCGAGGCCACCGACGAGGCCGTCAAGGCCTCGACCTTCCTGCCCAACGGCGAGGTCGCCGCCCTCGAGTGGCTGCCCGTGAAGAAGGCGATGGCCGCGCTCACCTACGAGCGCGACGCCGAGATCGTCGAACGCTTCCGGATGCTCGCCGCCGAAGGCGTGACCCGCACCTTCGCGATCATCGCCCTGCGCCACGCGAAGGCGACCCCGCCGTTCCAGTTCGTCGGCCCTGACGCCGACCGCCCGATCACCGAGCGCGGGCGCAACGAGGCACGGTCGATCGTGCCCAGCATCACGGCCTTCGGTCCGGAGAAGATCATCAGCTCGACCGCGCGGCGCTGCCGCCAGACGGTGGAGCCGCTCGCGAAGGCCCTCCGGTTGCCGGTGAAGGCCACCGAGCTGATCAGCCAGGACGCCTTCGAGGCCGGGGACAGCGCCATCCGCGATGTCGTGGGCAAGCGGGTGCGCAAGCGCATCACGACCGTGCTCTGCAGCCACGGACCCGTGCTGCCCGAGATCGTGCGGGAGATCGCCCTGGCGACCGGCACCGCCCCGGCTGCGACCGTCTCCCGGGCCGGAGACCTGCCTGTCGCCGGTTTCTCGGTTCTTCACCTCTCGGTCGACCGGCCCGGCTCCGGCATCATCGCCATCGAGACGCACGTTCCCCACGTCTGAGCTCGCGGACGCGCACTTCGGCCCTGGTCGTTAACCTTCCGTTCACCTTGGAGCGGGTAGCTCGTTAAACGTGCCGCCTAGTGTCGCTGACGGGTCAGCACCGACCCGACCCTCGCGCGCCTGTGTCGATCCGTCGAAATTCACTGCGGGCGCCGTGGAAACACCCGATTCGAAGGGAACACAGTGAAGCTCAAGAACGTGGCAGCGGTGGGGTCCATCGCGCTCGTCAGCGCCCTCGCACTTTCCGCCTGCGCCAGCGGCAGCAGCACCGGCACCTCCACGGGCGCGGCCTCGGCCACCCCCAGCAGCTCCGCGGTCACCTCGGCCGTCGACAGCAGCCTCACCGGCACGATCACCGCGGGCGGCTCCAGCGCCCAGGCGAACGCCGAGGCCGCATGGATCACCGCCTTCACGGCTCAGGCCAAGGGCGTCACCATCAACTACGACAAGTCGCAGGGCTCGGGCGGTGGCGTCACCAACTGGCTCGCCGGCAGCTACGACTTCGCAGGCTCCGACTCGCCCCTCAAGGCCGACCAGCAGACCTCCTCGCAGGCCATCTGCGGCGCCGGTGGCGCACTGAACCTCCCCATCTACCTCGACGGCGTCGCGGTCATCTACAACCTCCCCGGCACCACGAACCTCCAGCTCTCCTCGGCCACGCTGGCCAAGATCTTCAAGCTCGAGATCACCGACTGGTCCGACCCCGCGATCACCGCGGACAACGGTGGCACCGCCCTCGCGGCCGGCCCGATCACCACGGTGACCCGTTCCGACGGATCCGGCACCACCCAGAACTTCACCAACTACCTCAGCGCCGTGCAGCCCTCCATCTGGACCGACGCGCCCAGCAACAAGTGGCCGGTCGCCGGCTCCTCCGCGCAGCAGGGCGGCTCCGGTGTCGTGAACACCGTCAAGGCCGGCGCGGGCACCATCGGCTACGCCGACCACTCGGCCATCGGCACGCTGACCTCCGCCAAGATCCAGGTGGGCACCGGCAAGGACTACGTCGCCTTCAGCCCCGAGGGCGCGACCGCTGCCTTCGCCGCTGCCGCGGCCACGCAGGACACCGGCGTGAAGGGCGACCTCTCGCAGAAGATCGACTACACCAAGCTCACCACGCCCGACGTGTACCCGATCCCGCTGATCTCGTACCAGATCGTCTGCACCACCTTCAAGGACCCGGCTCAGGGCAGCCTGACCAAGGCCTTCGTCGGCTACGTGGCCAGCACCCAGGGCCAGCAGATCGCGGTCAAGAACGCCGGCTCCGCCCCGATCCCGGACGCGACGCTCGCCGAGATCCAGACCAGCCTCGAGCTCGTCAAGTAATTCCCTTCCGGTCCGGTAGCCGTCTGCTTCGTCGACGCCCATAACCTTGAGAAAGAATGCAGTGAGCGAAAACACAGCTGTTCAATCTGACGCAAGGAGCACGAGCGTGGGCGACCAGACGGTTACCGGGACGAAGACGCCCGGTTCCGGCCCCTCCGGCAGCAGCCGGGGGGCCCGGACCATGCGGGCGAAGGCCCGTCCGGCCGACCGGATCTTCAAGGGCCTGAGCACCGGCTCCGCCGCCTCGATCATGGTGATCCTGGCCGGTGTCGCGCTCTTCCTGATCATCCAGGCCGTTCCCGCCATCTTCGCCGACTGGCAGAACAACCCCGACCTCAACACGGGCCCGACCGGCGGCTACGCCAGCTTCTGGACCTACGTCGGTCCGCTCATCTGGGGAACGCTCTTCGCCTCGGCCATCGCACTGGTCATCGGCGCCCCGATCGCCATCGGCATCGCCCTCTTCATCTCGCACTACGCGCCGCGCCGTCTCGCCGGCATCCTGGGCTACCTGGTCGACCTGCTGGCCGCCGTGCCCTCCATCGTCTTCGGCCTCTGGGGCATCATCGTGATCCGCCCCTTCCTCCTGCCGCTGTCCGACTGGCTCAACACCTACCTCGGCTGGATCCCGCTGTTCGGCGGGCAGGTCTCCACCACCGGGTCCACCATCCTCGCCGGCGCCGTGGTGCTGGCCGTGATGATCCTGCCGATCATCACCTCGATCTCCCGCGAGATCTTCCTGCAGACCCCGCGCCTGCACGAAGAGGCCGCGCTGGCGCTCGGCGCCACCAAGTGGGAGATGATCAAGCTCGCCGTCTTCCCCTACGGCCGCTCCGGCGTCATCAGCGCCACGCTGCTCGGCCTCGGCCGCGCGCTCGGCGAGACGATGGCCATCGCGCTGATCATCTCGCCCGCGATCCTGGTGTCGGTGCGGATGCTCACCGAGGGTGAGAACTCGCAGACGATCGCCGCGAACATCGCCCTGAACTTCCCGATCGCCACCACGCTGCAGCGCGAGGCCCTGATCGGCACCGGCCTGCTGCTGTTCGTCATCTCGCTGGCCGTCAACATGCTGGCCCGCGTGATCGCGGGCCGCGCCGGCGCCGGCACGAAACGCAAGCGTCAGAAGATCAACGCCCAGCTGCCGCCGTCAGACCCGAGCACCGTGCTCGCCGTCGACGACGTGCTCGCCCGCAAGGCCGCGAAGTCGCACGCCGAAGGCGCCGACGACGAGGAACCCGAGATCGACAAGGAAGAGCGAGAGGGAAAAGACGCGTGAGCGCCACCATCAGCCCCAGCCGCCAGCCCAGCGGGCCCGTCGCCAATGCCCTGACCTCGGGTCAGCTCCCCCGGTTCGTCGAGTGGTACGTGCTCGGCGGATCCCTCGCGCTGAGCGCCGCCCTGCTGCTGCTCATGGGCTTCAACATCGCGGGCTGGCTCGTGCTCACCGCGGTGATCTACCTGCTCGCCCTCGGCATCCTCTCCTCCGTCGTCGAGAACCGCCGCAAGGCGACCGACCGGGTGATCCGCGGGCTCGTCACCGTCGCCTTCCTGCTCGCTCTCGCGCCGCTCGTCTCCACGCTCATCACGGTGGTGGCCAACGGCATCGGCTCGATCAACTGGAACTTCATCACCCAGACCTCGAGTTCTGCGTTCAACGCGGACACCCTCGAGGTGACCACGCAGGTGGGTGCCTGGCAGGCCATCGTCGGCACGCTCATCATCACGGGCATCGCCGCCCTGATCTCGATTCCGATCGGCATCCTGACGGCGATCTACCTCGTCGAATACGCGCAGCCGAAACAGTGGATGGCACGCACGGTGACCTTCCTGGTCGACGTCATGACGGGCATCCCGTCGATCGTCGCCGGTCTGTTCGCGTTCTCGCTGTTCTCGCTCATCGTGGGCCCCAAAGCATTCAGCGGCTTCTCCGCCTCGATCGCCCTCGCGGTGCTGATGATCCCGATCGTGGTGCGCTCCTGCGAGGAGATGCTGCGCCTCGTGCCCGGCGACCTGCGCGAGGCCTCCTACGCCCTGGGCGTGTCGAAGTTCTCCACCATCACCAAGATCGTGCTCCCCACCGCCATCGCCGGCATCGTGACGGGCGTCATGCTCGCCATCGCCCGCGTGATCGGCGAGACCGCGCCGATCTTCATGGCGGCGAGCTTCACCGACAACTTCAACGCCAACCCCTTCGACGGCCCGATGCAGACCCTCCCCGTGATGGCGTACACCGGCTACAAGTTCCCGGGCCAGGACATCGCGGCTTCGAACGCCTCCGCCTGGGGCGCGGCGCTGCTGCTGGTGATCCTCGTCGTCATCCTCAACCTCATCGCCCGTGTCGTCGCCAAGGTCTTCGCGCCCAAGGGCTCGCGGTAACCCGAACCATCAACTGAAGAAGGAAACTGACGTGTCCAAGCGCATCGAAGTCAACGACCTCAACGTCTACTACAGCGACTTCCTCGCCGTCGAAGGCGTGAACATCAACATCGAGCCTCGCACCGTGACCGCCTTCATCGGCCCCTCCGGCTGCGGCAAGTCGACGTTCCTGCGCACGCTCAACCGCATGCACGAGGTCATCCCCGGCGCCCACGTGAAGGGTGAGGTGCTGATCGACGGCAACGACCTCTACGCACCCGGCGTCGACCCGGTGCTCGTGCGCCGCCAGGTGGGCATGGTGTTCCAGCGGGCCAACCCGTTCCCCACCATGTCGATCCGCGACAACGTGCTCGCCGGCGTGCGCCTGAACAACAAGCGCCTCTCGAAGGGCGACGGCGACGCGCTCGTGGAGAAGTCGCTGAAGGGCGCCAACCTCTGGGAAGAGGTGAAGGATCGCCTCAACCTCCCCGGCTCCGGCCTCTCGGGCGGCCAGCAGCAGCGACTCTGCATCGCCCGCGCGATCGCCGTCTCCCCCGACGTGCTGCTGATGGACGAGCCCTGCTCGGCTCTCGACCCGATCTCGACTTTGGCGATCGAGGACCTGATCGAGGAACTCAAGCAGGAGTACACGATCGTGATCGTGACCCACAACATGCAGCAGGCCTCGCGGGTGTCGGACAAGACCGCGTTCTTCAACATCGCCGGCACCGGCAAGCCCGGCAAGCTGATCGAGTTCGACGACACCACCACGATCTTCTCGAACCCGACGGTCCAGGCCACCGAGGACTACGTCTCCGGCCGCTTCGGATAGCCCGCACGACGACGAAGGCCCCTCCTGGATTCAGGAGGGGCCTTCGTCATTGCCGGGCTCGTCATCGCGGCCTTCGTCGCTATGGGGGTCAGGCCGCCTGCACCACGAGGATGGGATCGGTGGTGGGGGCCGGTGATCCGCCGGCCGGCTCGACCGTGACGCCCACGGCATCCCCGGCCGCCATCGTGCCGTTGAGCACGTGCCAGGAGGTGCCGGAGCCGGCCGCCGTGAAGGTTCCGGCGGGCGTGGCGCCGCTGGAGTCGATGTACCAGGCCTCGTAGACCTTGCCGTCGGGCAGCGTCGGCAGGCCGTCGGCGAGCACCGCCGAGCGGCCGAGCTCGGCCGACCAGACCACGGTGGCGGTTCCACCCCCGGCGAGCGGAACGGTGGAGCGCTGAGTGTCTCCGGCGGCGGCGATGGCCGCGAGGCCCGACGCGGAGGCGTCGGTCGCCACGCTCGAGCCGCTGCCGTTGAGCGCGCTGCCGACCAGTCCACCGCCGACGAAGAGGGCTGCGGCGGCGGCCGCGGCGGCCAGGATGGCGGCGGGGCGGGTGTACCAGCGCTGGGTGGCACGGCGTTCGGCGGGTCCGACGGCGACGAGGGGCGCATCCACGCCGGCGGGGGCGTCGGGGGCGAGGACCGCCGGCGCGACGGTGGGCTGCGCGGCCGGCGCGCTGCGGGCATCCGGAGCCGGCGTGGGCGCATCCGTCGGCGCATCCGCCGTGGAGGTGCGCGCGAGCTGCGGAGTGGTGGCCAGCTTCGCCATCAGCTCGGCCCTCATGCGCTCGGACGGGGTCACCGGCTGGGCTGCCAGGCCGAGGCGTGACGCGGTTTCGCGCAGTTCCTCCGCCTCGTCGCGCAGCGAGTCGGAAGCGGAGGCGGCCCGCTCGAAGCGTTCGGCCTCCTCGGCCGAGGTCGCGTCGAGCGCGTAGGCGCCGCTCAGCAGGCGGGGATCGACGTCGTCGCCGTGTGTGCGGTCGGTCACGATGCCACCCCCAATGCGTCTCGAAGTCTGATCATCCCGTCACGAAGCCGTGTCTTCACGGTGCCGACGGGGATCGCCAGGATACCGGCGATCTCTGTGTGGCTGTAGCCGCCGTAGTACGCGAGGGAGATCGCTTCGCGCTGGAAGTCGGTCAACTGCGCCATGGCTCTCTTCACCCTCTCGTGCTCGATGCGGATCTCGACGGACTCGGCCACGTGATCGTAGGCCGGTTCGATGTCCCGGATGCCGATGCGCTCGTCGCGGTCGTGGCCCGACTGCGAGGAACGCACCCGGTCGACGGCCCGGCGGTGCGTCATCGTGAGGATCCACGACATCGCGCTGCCCCGCATCGCCTCGAACTTCGGGGCGGTGCGCCAGATCTCCAGGAAGATCTCCTGCGTGACCTCTTCGGATTGCGCGTGGTCGACGAGCACGCGCTTCACGAGTCCGAGGACTCGCGGGGCGGTGCGGTCGTACAGTTCGCCGAAGGCCTGCTGGTCGCCGGCGGCGACCAGCTCGAGCAGGCTCTCGAGAGCTGCTGCCGTGGATTCGGCGCTCTCCGTGTCGGTCGGCCCGCGGTCTGATGTCACGAGGCTAAGCATGGCACTGCTCGCTCGCTGATGAGCTCTTCGAGCTTCTCGGGGACTTCCGGTCGACCTTCACGAAAGTTGTTCGGAACGGCGGCGCATCCGGATTGGGCGGGGTGCGCATCCGGATCGCCGTTCGGGCGGGAGGAGCCGGGTCGCGGAAACGCCTCTCGGCGGAAGGCCGCTCGTAGCGGCGAATTTTGGAGCCCGGGGTTACCGCGACCCGGCTCGAACAGTTTACCCGGTCAGTCGAGGGTGTCGTTGCGCCAGAGCGACGCCGACTGGCTCAGTTCGGCGCCGATGGCCTCGAACCGCAGGGCTCGCGTGGTCAGGGTGCTGGCCGTCTCCGGAGCGCCGATCTCGGCGTCATCGGCGATCGCGGCGCATCCCTGCGCCATGATGCGACAGAAGGCGGCCGCCCGCTCGAGGGCGATCGCAAAGTCTCCTGTGAACAGTCCGCGGAGGATCTGGTCGGCGAGCTCGATGATCTCCTTCGGCCCGGTCGGCGACTCGGCGCCGGCCACCACCGGGTCGATGCTGCGGATGACCTCGGTGCCGCGTTCGAAGAAGTAGCTGGCCTGCTCCGGGTCCTGCCGGATGAGCACGCGCAGCAGGTAGATGCGCCACAGACTCCCGGGCAGGCTGTGGGCGCTCGCGCGCGACCAGAGTTCGGCGACCGCGTCGATGCCGTGCTCGTCGGTGAAGGTGAGCAGACGGTCGATCACCTCCGGCTGCGGGTCGTCGCGCACCCGGCTCAGCAGGGCGCCCGCGGTCTCGTGGGCCACCCGGTTGATCTTCGCCGGGTCTTCACCGCCCTGGAAGGCCTCGAAGGCCGATCCGTCGAAGAACACCGGCTTGCGGAATTCGTTGCTCATGCCGTCCATCCTGCCCCGCCCGGTCGTGGTCTGGTTCGCGGGGCGCTTCTGGGTCAACGCGCGACGGGGCGCATCCGTTCCCCGGGGGTGCGATAGATTGGGGGCATCGGGCCTGTAGCTCAGTTGGCAGAGCATCGGACTTTTAATCCGCGGGTCGAGGGTTCGAGCCCCTCCGGGCCCACCACGTTCACGTCAGCATGAGCTCGAAGTGCCGCGCTACGGCGTGCTACAGTGCCCGCATGGAAACCGTGACCCATCGCGAGATGCGAAACCGCAGCGGCGAGATCCTGCGGCGGGTGGAAGCCGGCGAATCCCTGCTCGTGAGCAACAACGGCCGTATCGCTGCTCTGATCGCTCCGGCCGATGGCGATCTCCTTGATGGCCTCGTCGCCCGGGGCGAGGCGCGCGCAGCCCGCACAGACGCCTCGGCGCTCGCGACGATCACTCGCGCGACGTCGCCCGTGAGCACCGAAGAGATTCTCCGAGACAGCCGCGGCCGCTGGTGACACTCACCTACCTCGACACCTCGGCGGCGATGAAGTTGCTGGTGGAGGAAGCCGAGTCGCAAGCCCTCGTGATCGAGCTGCTCGAGTCTGGCCGTCGCCTCGCGGCATCCTGGCTCCTGCACACCGAGCTGCACTGCGCAGCCGGCCGGAACCCTGCGATCATCTCGGGGGATTCGATCACCCAGGTGATCGACGCGATCACCCTCGTCGATGTCACTCGCGGTGACATGCTTGCGGCCGGCACGCACGCACCATTGCGGTCGAACGACGCGGTGCATCTCGCCACCGCCTTGCGCATCGGGGCCGACGAGCTCATCACGTACGACGCCGAGCTGGCTCACGCGGCGAGGTCGGCGGGGATCCGCGTGCTGACTCCCGCGGCAGACGACGATCGCCGGGGCTAGGACTCGGAGGCGGGCGGGCGCGGGGGCTTCGTCGCGGGGCCGTTCCAGCGCACCCAGGCGGCCACGTAGATGCCGAGGCCGGCGACGAGCGCGACGATCACCCACAGCACGATCAGGAAGTCGATCCAGGATCCGATCGGCGGCGAACCGGGCAGGAAGGTGCGCAGCGGGATGGTGGCGAAGAGCATCGCGCCCATCCAGCTCATGAGCGTGGCCTCGACCTTGCGCTTGCCCGTGAACGCGAGGATGGCGACGATGAGCACGAGCGTCGGCATCACCACGAGCAGCCCGAGCAGCAGGAATCCGAACGCGAGCGTGCTCCCCGACCGGTAGGCAGTGAGGGTCACGGCCGTGATCGGTTCCTCCGCATTCTGCGACCCCACCGATCCCAGGTCGGGGCGGACGACGGTGCCGACGTCGAAATTCCAACCTGGCACATTGCCGTTCATCACGACCCGAGTGGGGAGGTCTATCTTCGCCCCGTCCACCGTCTTGTACGCGAGGATCACCACCCCGCTCGCCACGGCGTCGCCCGGGTAGCCGGCCTCATAGCGATCGAAGGGCCAGTTCTCGATCGAACCGGCCGCAAGGATGTTGATCGTCGACGTCGACGGGATGGAGCCCGATTTCAGTGTGATCGCTTGCTCACCATCGACCGGGGTGATGAGCACCGAGAGATCCTGGGTCATAGTGATACCGTCGCGCGGGTCGAGCATGCTCTCGGGCGGCGAGATCTTGACATCCATAGTGATGTGCTCCGCGGTGCCACTTACGGCCTTCGCAGTGAGAGCGACCACCACATCTTCTGACTGCACGCCAACCGGATCGCCCGAGGTCAAAGGACGTCCGCTCGCGGCATAGAGCGAGATCACGCCGAGGTACGCGGCGAGCACGACCACGACGATGCCGACCACGAGCCAGCGCGTGCGGATCCGCCCCCGCCGCTTCGCCGCGACCGCCTGCCCCTGCTCGTCTGCGCTCACGTTCCGAGCTTAGCGAGGCCGGTGCGGCGACGACGCGGGAGACCGCTGCGACTCAGCGGTAGATCGACGCTCGATACGACGGCCCGTAGTAATCCTCGAGCACCTCGAGGCTGTCCTCCGGTCGCTCGAGAGCCTTCGCGATCCGCGCGCGCGACGGAGCCGAAGCGGCATCCCACGACTCGGGGGCCCAGGCGTCCGACCGCAGGAACGCCTTCGAGCAGTGGTAGAACACCTCCTCCACGTCGACGACGAGCGCCAGTACCGGCCGGTGGCCTTCCACGACCATGTCGTCGAAGAACGGCTCGTCCGAGACGATCCGCGCCGAGCCGTTGAGGCGCAGGGTGTCGCCTCGCCCGGGGATGAGCGCGATGAGTCCCACGTGCGGGTTGTCGATGACGTTGTGGAAGCCGTCGGCCCGCCGGTTGCCTGGGCGTTCCGGTATCGCCACCGTGCGGTCGTCGAGCACTCGCACGAATCCCGCGGGATCCCCTTTCGGCGACACGTCGCACCGGCCGTCGGCATCCGCCGTCGCGATGAAGCACAACGTCGACGCCGACAGCCACTCCCGATCGATGTCGTCGAGGCGGTCGCGGGTCTTGTTCTTCGCACGCTCGAGCGGCGCTCCGAGCAGCTGTTCGAGCTCGGCGTGCGACGTGACGGGTGACGATGCGAGGGCGTATGCCATTTTCTGACCTCCGTCCTCCGATCCTCTCACCCGCTGCCGCGATCGCGGGGAACGGATGCTCGGATGCTTGCGAGTGAGCGCTCACTCAGCTACCATCGACGCCGTGACGACCCAGCAGGACGCCCCCGGCAGAGCCCCCGCGCTCCCCCTCGAGGACCGCCGCGAGATGATCCTCGACGCGGTCGTCCCCCTGCTCGTCGCGCACGGCTCCGACGTCACGTCGAAGCAGATCGCCGAGGCCGCCGGCATCGCCGAGGGCACCGTGTTCCGGGCCTTCGGCGACAAGGAGTCGCTCATCCGGGCCGCCGCCGAGAAGTTCTTCGACCCCGAGACGGTGCGCAACGGCCTGCGCGCCATCGACCCCGACGACCCGCTCGACGCGAAGGTCGCCCAGATCATCGCGGTTCTCCGCACCCGCTTCACCGGCGCCCTGCGCGTGATGGCCGCCGTCGGCCGCGAGCCGCAGATGCAGCCGGTCAGGCGTCCGCACCTCGAGAACTCCGACATCATCGAGCGCATCTTCGCCCCGGATGCCGCCCGGCTCGCCTGGCCGGCCGAGCGCATCACCCACCTCCTCCGCCTGCTCTCCTTCGCCTCGTCGATCCCTCCCGTGAGCGAGGCCGCCACCCCCTTCACGAACGACGAACTCGCCCAGCTCGTGGTGCACGGCATCACCGGCACGAACGGAGTACCCGCATGACCCTCCTCCGCCTGCTCGGCACCTACCTCAAGCCGCATTGGAAGCCCATCGTGGCTGTCGTCGTGTTCCAGCTCATCCAGGCCATCGCCTCGCTCTACCTCCCCACCCTCAACGCCGACATCATCGACAACGGCGTGGCCAGAGGCGACACGGCCTACATCCTCTCCACGGGCGCCTGGATGCTCGGCATCACGGTCGTGCAGGTCGCCGCCGCCATCACCGCGGTCTACTTCGGCGCCCGCGTGGCGATGGCCCTCGGCCGCGACCTGCGGGCCGCCGTGTTCTCCCGCGTCAGCGGCTTCAGCGAGCGCGAGGTCTCCCAGTTCGGCGCCCCCTCCCTCATCACCCGCTCCACGAACGACGTGCAGCAGGTGCAGATGCTCGCGCTGATGACCTTCACCATGCTCGTCTCGGCGCCGATCCTGGCGGTGGGCGGCGTCATCCTGGCCCTGCAGCAAGACCTGCAGCTCTCCTGGATCATCGCGGTCAGCGTTCCCGTGCTGCTCATCTCGCTGGGCGCCATCATCGTGCGCATGGTCCCCCAGTTCCGCCGGATGCAGGCCCGCATCGACACCATCAACCGCGTTCTGCGCGAGCAGCTCACGGGCATCCGGGTGGTGCGCGCCTTCGTGCGCGAAGACGTGGAGACCGCCCGCTTCGACCGGGCTAACCGCGACGTCACCGACTCGGCCCTCCGCGCCGGCCGCCTGATGGCCCTGATGTTCCCGGTCGTGATGCTCGTGCTCAACGTCTCGAGCGTCGCCGTGATCTGGTTCGGAGCCTTCCGCATCGACGACGGCTCGATGCAGGTCGGCACGCTCATCGCCTTCCTCAGCTACCTCATGCAGATCCTGATGGCGGTGATGATGGCCACCTTCATGGCCATGATGATCCCCCGCGCCTCGGTCTGCGCCGACCGCATCACCGAGGTGCTCGAGACCGACTCCTCGGTGGTGATGCCGGAGAACCCCGTGCGGGAACTGCGCCGCCACGGCACCGTCGAGCTCCGCGACGCCACCTTCTCCTACCCCGGGGCCGAGCAGCCGGTGCTGCGGAGCCTCGACGTCACGGTCGCCGCCGGCGAAACCCTCGCGGTGATCGGCAGCACCGGTTCGGGCAAGACCACCTTCGTGAACCTGCTCCCCCGCCTCTTCGACGTCACCGGCGGCGCCGTGCTCATCGACGGCGTCGACGTGCGCGAACTCGACCCCGACCTGCTCTGGAGCCGCATCGGGCTGGTGCCGCAGAAGCCCTACCTCTTCTCCGGCACGGTCGCGTCGAACCTCCGCTACGGCAAGCCCGACGCCACCGACGACGAGCTCTGGCAGGCCCTCGAGACCGCCCAGGCCGCCGACTTCGTGCGAGCGATGGAAGGGGGCCTCGAGGCTCCGATCGCCCAGGGCGGCACTACGGTCTCCGGCGGGCAACGACAACGGCTCGCCATCGCGAGAGCCCTGGTGAAGCGTCCCGAGATCTACGTGTTCGACGACTCGTTCTCGGCTCTCGACCTGGCGACGGATGCGCGGCTGCGGCGAGCGCTGCGGGCCGACATGGCGGGCGCCACCATGGTCATCGTCGCCCAGCGGGTGTCGACCATCATCGACGCCGACCAGATCATCGTGCTCGAAGACGGCGAGATCGTCGGCAAGGGCACGCACGACGAGCTGCTGGAGACCTCGGCGACCTACGCCGAGATCGTCTCCTCGCAGCTCACCGCGGAGGAGGCGGCATGAGCGCCACGAGACCAGCCCCGGCACGACCGGCCGCGCCGGCGGCACCCGGCGGCCCCGGGGGGATGCGCCCGGGCGGCGGCCGCCCCGGCGGCGGGCCCTTCGGCGGCGCCGGGATGCCTGTGCAGAAGTCGCTCGATTTCGGCCCCTCCGCGAAGCGTCTGATCGGCCGCCTGCGCCCGCATCGGGCCGGTGTGCTGATCGTCATCGCGCTCGGCGTGGTGAGCGTCTTCTTCACGGTCCTCGGCCCGTGGCTCCTGGGCAAGGCCACCAACCTCATCTTCGCGGGCGCCATCTCCAAGACCCTCCCCTCCGGCGTCTCGAAGCAGCAGATCCTCGACAACCTGCGGGCGAGCGGCCAGGGCTCGCAGGCCGACCTGCTGTCCGGCATCGCGCTCACCCCGGGTCAGGGCATCGACTTCGACGCCCTCGCGGTCATCCTGGGCACGGTGCTCGTTCTCTACGTGGTCGCCTCCGTGTTCTCGTGGCTGCAGGGCCGCGTGCTCAACACCGTGGTGCAGAAGACCGTCTTCCGCCTGCGCGAAGAGGTCGAGACCAAGATCAACAGCCTCCCGCTCGGCTACTTCGACCGGATGCAGCGCGGCGAGCTGCTGAGCCGCGTCACCAACGACATGGACAACGTGGCGCAGAGCCTGCAGCAGACCCTGAGCCAGATGCTCACGAGCATCCTCACCGTCGTCGGCGTGATCGTGATGATGTTCATCACCTCCCCCCTGCTCGCCGTGATCTCGCTCGTGACCATCCCGCTCACCATCGGCATCACCGCGGTGATCGCGAAACGCTCGCAGAAGCTCTTCGTGGCGCAGTGGGCGCACACCGGCGCCCTCAACGGCCAGATCGAGGAGAACTTCACCGGCCACGCCCTCGTGAAGGTGTTCGGCCGTCAGCGCGAGGTCGAGCAGACCTTCACCGCCAAGAACGAAGAGCTCTACAAGGCCAGCTTCGGCGCCCAATTCGTGTCGGGCATCATCATGCCGTCGATGATGTTCGTGGGGAACCTCATCTACGTGGTGATCGCCGTCGTCGGCGGCCTGCAGGTCGCATCCGGAGCGCTCAGCATCGGCTCGGTGCAGGCCTTCATCCAGTACTCGCGCCAGTTCACGCAGCCGCTCACCCAGCTCGGCTCGATGGTGAACCTGCTGCAGTCGGGTGTGGCCTCCGCCGAGCGCGTGTTCGAGCTGCTCGATGCCGAGGAGCAGACTCCGGATGCCTCGCCCGCCCAGACCCCGGCCGGCACCCGCGGCCGCCTGGTGTTCGACGACGTCTCGTTCAGCTACTCGCCCGAGAAGCCGCTCATCCAGCACCTCTCGCTGACGGCCGAGCCGGGGCAGACGGTGGCCATCGTGGGGCCCACGGGCGCCGGCAAGACCACGCTCGTGAACCTCATCATGCGCTTCTACGAGCTGGACGGGGGCCGGATCACCCTCGACGGAGTCGACATCGCCCAGATGACGCGCCGCGACCTGCGCTCCCGCACCGGCATGGTGCTGCAGGACACCTGGCTGTTCGGCGGCACCATCCGCGACAACATCGCCTACGGCCGGCCGGAGGCGAGCGAGGAGGAGATCCTCGAGGCCGCCCGCGCCACCTACGTCGACCGCTTCGTGCACTCGCTCCCCGAGGGCTACGACACCGTGCTCGACGACGAGGCCTCGAACGTCTCCGCCGGGGAGAAGCAGCTTCTCACCATCGCCCGCGCCTTCCTGGCGAAACCGAGCGTGCTCATCCTCGACGAGGCCACCAGCTCGGTCGACACCCGCACCGAGCAACTCGTGCAGAAGGCCATGTCGGCCCTCCGCGCCGACCGCACGAGCTTCGTCATCGCGCACCGGCTGTCCACCATCCGCGACGCCGACCTCATCCTCGTGATGGAGTCGGGAAGCATCGTGGAGCAGGGCACCCACTCCGAGCTGCTGGCCGCGGGTGGCGCCTACTACACGCTCTACAACTCGCAGTTCGCGGGCGCCCTCGTCGACGAGTGAGCCGGCCGGCCCCGGGGCGACGGATGCGGTGCGAACGCGCGGCGCATCCGCATCCGTCCCCCAGCTGTGCGGGGTAGGTTCGACCGCATGAGCCTCCTCCCACCGTCGGGCCGGATCCCGCCCGGGTGGTACCCCGATCCGGAGGCCAGCGACGTGCTGCGCTGGTGGGACGGCTACCGCTTCACCGACGACTTCGCCCCGCGGATCAGCGACCCGGCCGACAGCCGCAACGGCTACGCCACGGCCTCGCTCGTCTTCGGCATCGTGTCGATCGGGCTCAACGTGCTGTTCCTCCCGAGCGTCGCGGGCATCGTGTTCGGCGCGGCCGGGCTCGCCAAGGCGAAGCGGATGGGGATGGGCCGGCCCTCGTCGATCGCCGGCCTCGTGCTCTCGGTCGTGGGCATCCTGACCCAGGTGGCGCTGATCGCGATCGTCGTGGCGGCGCGCGTGCTGCTGCGCTGAGCGGGCGCCCAGAGCGCTGCGGGCCGGGTGCCTCGGTGGCCGGCATCCGCGTGATCCCGCCTGTCACGAGCCCGTAGCACCGCCGAAACACCGGCCTGCCATACTCGCTCCATGACGCAGGACGCGTGGAAGCGGATGAGCGAATGGCCGCTCTCGATCGCAGCCGTGGTCTTCTTGATCGCCTATGCCTGGTCGGTCATCGCCGACGTGCACGAGGGCATGCTCTACGACGTGCTCGAGACGGTGATGTGGATCGTCTGGGGCCTGTTCGTGATCGACTACGTCATGAACCTCTCCCTCGCCCGGCCGCGCTGGCGGTGGTTCTACCGGCACATCCCCGAGCTGCTCGTGGTGGTGCTGCCGTTCCTGCGGCCGCTGCGACTGCTGCGGCTGGTGGCCCTGGTCTCGGTGCTGCAGCGTACGGCCGGCACGGCGCTCCGCGGGCGGGTGATGCTCTATGTGGCGTGCTCGGCCTCCATCGTCATCCTGGTCGGCGGGCTCGCCGTGCTCGACGCCGAGCAGAACGTGCCCACGGCCAACATCCACAACTTCTGGGACGCGCTCTGGTGGGCCTTCGTGACCATCACCACGGTCGGCTACGGCGACTACACCCCCGTCACGCACACCGGCCGGCTGATCGCGCTCGGGCTCATGATCTCGGGCATCGCCCTGCTCGGCGTGGTCACCGCGAGCCTCGCCTCCTGGTTCGTCGAGCGAGCACAGAGCGCCGAGGCGAAGGAGCAGCAGATCACCCGCTCGCAGATCTCCGCGCTCACCGAACAGGTGATGGCCTTGCGTGAGGAGCTCGCGGCCTTCGAGCACGCCCGAGAGAGCCGCTGAGCACTCGACCGCGTCGTTCTCTGCTCAGCCGGCGGCGGCCACGAAGCGGATGCCCCACGCCAGCGTCCAGGTCTCGCCCGGCTCCAGCCAGCGCAGCCCCTCCCCCGAGTTGAACGCGTTCGCCGGGGCCGTCATCGGCTCGATCGCCACCGCCTGACGCGCCCCCTCGGGCGCGGCGAAGTTCCGGGGCGTGAACACCTGCACGAAGCGGAAGTCGTCGTCGGCCCACAGCTCGACGCGACGGCCGTCGGGGGCCTCGAGCGACTGCACGCTGCGGCCATCCGTGGCCTGCACCCGCACTCCCCCGTAGCCGTGGTCGATGTCGAGTCCGCCCACGCGGCGGCCCTGGGTGAGGTCGAAGTCTGTGCCGGCGACAGCCTCCTCCGACACGGGGATCTGCTTCTGGTCGGTGAGAAAGCGCGTCGCGGCGTCGATCGTGAGCACGAGATCCTCGGTGGGAACGCCGCCGAGCGCGAGATACGGATGCGCGCCCACGGCCACCGGGGCGGACGCGGCGGAGTCGTTGCGCAGCGTGTGCGTCACCGTCATCCCCTCGGGCGTGAGGGAGTGCTCCACCGTCGTCTCGAGCAGGAAGGGGTAGCCGTGCTGCGGGAAGACCGTCGCCCCCTGCTTCACCCGGTGGCCCTCCCGTTCGAGCAGGCGGTAGCCGGTGTTGCGCAGCAGGCCGTGGATGGCGTTGCCCGTCTTCGGCTCGGTGACGTCGAGCTGCTGACGGGCGCCGTCGAGCATCCAGGCGCCTCCCGCCACCCGGTTGGGCCAGGGCACGAGCACGATGCCGGCGGCTCCGGGCGGGGTCGCGGACTCCGGAAACCCCTCGACGAGGGCGACGCCGTCGACCTCGAGCGAGCGGATGCCGGCGGCCACCTGGGTGACGACGGCCGAGACCGCACGCCCCTCGGCCGTCAGGCTCAGCGGATACTGTTCTCCCGTGGGTGCGCGCACCCCTTCAGCCTAGCGAGCGCGGCGCTCGGCCTCGTCGACCACGTTCGCAAGCAGCATGGCTCGCGTCATCGGGCCGACTCCGCCGGGAACCGGCGAGAGGAAGCCCGCGACCTCGGCCACGGCCGGGTCGACGTCGCCGATCAGCCGCGCCTTGCCGGTCTCCTCGTTCACCACGCGGGTGATGCCCACGTCGAGCACGGCGGCCCCGGGCTTCACCCAGTCGGCTTTGATGAGGCCGGGCACGCCCACGGCGGCGACCACGACATCCGCCCGCCGCACCTCGGCGGCGAGGTCGACCGTGCGCGAGTGCGTGAGCGTGACGGTGGCGTCGACGCCCTTGCGGGTGAGGAGCAGCCCGAGCGGGCGGCCCACGGTGAGGCCGCGGCCGACCACGACCACGTGCTTGCCCGCGAGGGTGATGCCGTAGCGGGTGAGCATCTCGACGATGCCCGCGGGCGTGCACGGCAGGGGCGAGTGCAGCTCGCCCTCGACGCCCAGCACGAGGCGACCGAGGTTGGTCGGGTGCAGGCCGTCGCTGTCCTTCGCCGGGTCGATGAGCTCGAGCATCGCGTTCTCGTCGATGCCGGCGGGCAACGGCAGCTGCACGATGTAGCCCGTGACGGCCTCGTTGGCGTTGAGGCCCTCGATGGCGTCGCGCACATCCTGCTCGGTGGCGTCGGCGGGCAGGTCGACGCGCACCGACTCGATGCCCACCTCGGCGCAGTCGCGGTGCTTGCCGGCCACGTACGAGACCGAACCAGGGTCGCTTCCCACGAGCAGCGTGCCGAGGCCGGGCACCACGCCCTGCGCGCGCAGGGCGGCGACGCGCTCGGCCACCTCCGCCTTGATGGCGGCGGCCGTGGCCACGCCGTCGAGCCGCACGGCTACCACTGCTCGAGGCCCGGGTAGAGCGGGAAGGCGTCGGTGAGGGCCACCACGCGGGCACGAAGCGCGGCCACGTCGGGCGCCGGCTGCAGCGCGGCGGCGATGATCTCGGCCACCTCGGTGAACTCGACGTCGCCGAAGCCACGGGTGGCGAGGGCCGGCGTGCCGATGCGGAGCCCGGAGGTCACCATCGGGGGGCGCGGGTCGAAGGGAACCGAGTTGCGGTTCACCGTGATGCCCACTTCGTGCAGGATGTCCTCGGCCTGCTTGCCGTCGAGCTCGCTGGTGCGCAGGTCGGCGAGCACGAGGTGCACGTCGGTTCCGCCGGTGAGCACATCGACGCCGGCCGCGCGCGAGTCGGCGGCGGTGAGGCGGTCGGCGAGGATGCGCGCGCCGCTCAGGGTGCGCTCCTGGCGATCGCGGAACTCGGGCTCGGCCGCGAGCTTGAACGCGGTGGCCTTGGCGGCGATGACGTGCATCAGCGGCCCGCCCTGCTGACCGGGGAACACGTTCGAGTTGAGCTTCTTGGCGAGCTCCATGTCGCGGCTCACGATGAAGCCGGAGCGCGGGCCGCCGATGGTCTTGTGCACGGTGGAGGAGACCACGTCGGCGAAGGGCACGGGCGAGGGATGCAGGCCCGCGGCCACGAGACCGGCGAAGTGCGCCATGTCGACCCAGAGCTTCGCGCCCACCTCGTCGGCGATGGCACGGAAGGCGGCGAAGTCGAGGTGGCGCGGGTAGGCCGACCAGCCGGCGATGATGACCTGCGGCTTGTGCTCGAGGGCCTTGTCGCGCACCACGTTCATGTCGACGAGGAAGGTCTCGGGGTCGACGCCGTAGGAGACGGCGTTGTAGAGCTTGCCCGAGAAGTTGAGCTTCATGCCGTGCGTGAGGTGCCCGCCGTGCGAGAGCTCGAGGCCGAGGATGGTGTCGCCGGGCGTGGCGATGGCGCTCAGCACGGCCGCGTTGGCGGTGGCGCCGGAATGGGGCTGCACGTTGGCGTACTCCGCCCCGAACAGCGACTTGGCGCGGGCGATCGCCAGCTCCTCCGCGATGTCGACGAACTCGCAGCCGCCGTAGTAGCGGCGGCCGGGGTAGCCCTCGGCGTACTTGTTGGTGAGCACCGAGCCCTGCGATTCGAGCACCGCACGGGGCACGAAGTTCTCGGAGGCGATCATCTCGAGGGTGCCCCGCTGGCGGCCCAGCTCGAGCTTCAGCACCTCGGCGATCTCGGGATCGACCTCGCTGAGCGGCGCGTTGAAGATGTCGGACATGACGGGCTCCTTTTCGGCGTGACGGACTACGTGTGTCGGGATCCGTATCGACCCAGGCGCGCGGCCGAATCCCTGTCCGTCGCTTCCCGATGGTGACCATCTGAACGCCAGTTGCGACGCCGTCAGCTTAGCGCAGGAGTACCGGGTGCGGGGTGGGAGTTCAGCCGCCCTGCGCGCGACGCGTGAGCGCCGGCGTGGCCGCGAGCAGGGCGATGCCGAGCACGAGGGCCCCCAGGTAGATCCACGGCAGCGAGTCCAGGCCCAATGCATCCAGGAAGAACCCGCCCACGAGCGCCCCGATGCCGATGCCGGCGTTGAACGCGGTGGAGTAGAAGGCGCTGGCCGAATCGCGGATGCCCGGCGATGCCGCATGCATCAGCCGCGTCGGCAGGAGCGTCGGGATGACGCCGAAGGCGATGCCCCAGACGAAGAACGCGCCGATCGCGATCACCGGGTTCGCCGCGAACACGGCGAGCAGCAGCACGGATGCGCCGGTCGCGGCGAGCGAGATCATCAGGCCCGTCGCGGGGCGCCGCCCGAAGAGCGCCCCGGCGGCGAAGACGCCGATCGCGCCGGCGAGGCCGTAGACGAGCAGCAGCAGGCCCACTTGGCCTTCCGGCACTCCCATCGAGCCGATCAGGAACGGCGCGATGTAGGTGTAGAAGGAGTAGTTGCCGATCATCACCACGGCCACGAGCACGCAGATCAGCGCCACCACCGGAATGGTGGGGTCGAGCTTTCCACGGCGGCGCTCGCGCCGGAGGGCGGCCGTGTCGGTGGACACCTCGAGGTGCTTGCGGTGATCGACGCGCGGCAGCAGCATCCAGATCATCACGGAGCCGAGCAGCGCGAGTGCCCCGATGCCGAGGAACGGAGCCCGCCAGCCGAGCGCGTGCCCCACGGTGGTGGCGAGCGGAACGCCCAGCACGAAGGCGAGCGTGCCGCCGCCGGTGGTGATCGCGACGGCGCGGCCGATCTGCTCCTTGGGCACGAGGTGCGCCGAGTAGGCGCCCACGACGCCCCAGAAGACGCCGTGCGCCATGCCGCTCACGATGCGCGCGGCCGCGAGCACCTCGAAGTTCGGGGCGAGGCCGCCCACCACGCTGCCGAGGGCGATGACGATCAGCACGAACATCAGCAGCAAGTGCCTGGGCACGCGGCGGAACAGGAAGGTGAGCGGAACGCTCGTGAGCACCACGGCGAAGGCGAAGAAGCTGATCAGGAGGCCGGTCTGCGATTCGGAGACGCCGAGGCCGGCACTCATCTCCGGCAGGAGACCGGTGGGGATCATCTCGGCGGTCACCGAGAGGAACACGGCGAGGGAGAGGACGATCAGTCCGCCCCAGGGGAAGGGTTTCACGACGGGAAGCGCTCCCGTCTTCGGCAAAAGTGTGGTCACGGAGTGCGCACCATTCGAAAACAACTCGAAATTCGGCGGACAGAGGAGGCTCGAGTGCCTGTCCTGACGACCTGAAGCACCGTGTCTGCTCGCGTCGGCCGGAGCGGCCCCGCGAGACGGTGACGACTTCGTACATGCCCGTGGCCGAACGATGACCGCTCGACCACTGACTATTGTAGCTGAGGGGCACCTGTGGGCAAGAGGAGAATCGGTATGGCACTGCCGCACAATCATTGGGTTCTGACCTTCGTCTGCCCCGACCTGCCGGGCATCGTGCACGCGGTGAGCGGTGCGGTGGTCGAATCCGGTGGCAACATCACGGAGTCGCAGCAGTTCTCCTCGGCCGACACGGGCCGCTTCTTCATGCGACTGCAAGTGGAGTCCGACGCGAGCCGCGCCTCCTTCGAGGCATCCCTGGCCCCGGTGGTCGAGCACTTCGGCATGACGTGGCGCATCGACGAGGTGGGGCGGCCGCTCCGCACCCTCGTGCTCGTGTCCACCGCAGCGCACTGCCTCAACGACCTGCTGTTCCGCCGGCGCGCCGGTCAGCTGCCGGTCGAGGTTCCACTCGTGCTCTCGAACCACGGTTCGCTGCGCGAGCTCGCCGGCTTCTACGACGTGCCCTTCGAGTCGCTGCCGGTGACGGATGCCGCGTCGAAGGCCGCCTTCGAGCAGCGCGTCATCGAGGCGGTCGAGGAGCACGACATCGAGCTCGTGGTGCTCGCGCGCTACATGCAGATCATCTCCCCCGAGCTCTGCGAGCGCCTCGCCGGCCGGCTCATCAACATCCACCACTCCTTCCTGCCCGGCTTCAAGGGGGCGAACCCCTACAAGCAGGCGCACGCGCGCGGCGTGAAGCTCATCGGCGCCACGGCCCACTTCGTGACGAGCGACCTCGACGAGGGGCCGATCATCGAGCAGAACGTGGTTCGGGTCGACCACTCGCGCACGCCCGCGCAGCTCGTGGCGATCGGGCAGGACGAGGAGAGCCGCACGCTCACGCAAGCCGTCAAGTGGTTCGCCGAGGACCGCGTGCTGCTCGACGGCGCACGCACGATCATCTTCCGGTAGCTGAGTAGGGTCAGAACATGTGCACCCGCATCTTCTGGAACGACAATTCCGTGGCCAAGACCGTCAGCCGCTGCATGGACTGGTCGGTGAGCGACGAGCCCGAGCTGTGGTTCGTTCCGCGCGGCACCGCACGCTCCGGCAACGCCGGTGAGGCCTCGCTCGCATGGACCTCGAGCTACTCGAGCGTCTCGGTGAGCATGTGGGGCCTCGGCACGGTCGACGGCCTCAACGAGAAGGGGCTCGGCGCGCACGCGCTCTACCTCGACGTCGACGAGGTCGAGTTCCCGCCGGCCGACGAGCGCCCCGCGATCTCGCTCGCCGTGTGGGTGCAGTACCTGCTCGACGGCTTCGCCACGGTCGCGGAGGCGGTGGCGGCGATCGATGCCGTGCGCATCCATTCCCAGCCCCTGCGCGGGCAGCAGATGGGCATCCACATCGCCCTCGAGGACGCCTCCGGCGACTCGGCGATCATCGAGCCGATCGGTGGCCGGCTCGTCGTGCATCACGGGCCGGAGTACACCGTGATGGCGAACTCGCCATCGCTCGACAAGCAGCTCGCGAACCTCGCGAACTACCGCCCGTTCGGCGGGGAGCTGCCGCCTCCCGGCGACATCTCGAGCATCGACCGCTTCGTGCGCGCCAGCTACTTCTTGCACTACCTGCCGGAGCCCGAGAACGCCGAGCAGGCGGTGGCCGGGGTCTTCCAGCTGATCGAGAACGTGTCGGTGCCCTACGGCGCCCCCTACTCCGACGGCGAGGTGTACCCCACCTGGTGGCACTCCGGCGCCGACCTCTCGAACCGCGTCTACTACTTCGGCTCCACGCGGAGCCCGAGCATCTTCTGGATTCCACTGGACGGGCTGGCCGAGGGCACCGAGGTGCTGCGCCTCGACCCGCGTGACGAGTCGCTCGTGGGCGACTCGACCGCCCACCTGGCGCCCGCGGCCCTCGCCTTCTGAGCCGGCCGCGCACGACGGCGCGACCAGGGAACTCAGGATGCGGCGGACGCCAGCCGATCTCCGACGGCGCCGAGCCGCTTCCAGCTCACCGGGTCGGTGAGGTCGAGGACCTCCGTCAGATAGGCGACCCGGTGATCGCCGAGCTCCTGCACCCGATAGGTGGTGACGAGCGGCGGAGTGCCGGCCGTCGCCTCGGGAAGGGCCTCGATCGCGTCGACGACCGCGACCACCGGATGCGCGGCCCGGAGCAGAGTGGGACGCTGCACCACGAAGTAGAGCACGGTCACGGTCTTGTCGTCGCCGGCGGGCGACGGTTCCGGGCCCGAACGCACCCCGATCTCGACGTCGGCACCGTCGCGACACCGGCCGCGCATCCGGATGCCGGTCACGGCCTTCGGATGCGTGCGGAACAGCAGCTCGGGCCGCGAAGCCTCGAGCGCGTCATCCGTGACGTCGAACTCCACGGTGAAGCTGTTGCGCTGCGCGAACCGCTCGAGGCGCACCCGCTCGCGACGGCGCCTGCCGGCCGTGCGCCACAGCGCGAACCAGCCCGCCACCCAGAGCACGCCGACCCCGACGATGAACCATGGCACCAGATCGAGATCGCCGTCGGTCACGTAGACGGCGAGGAACACGACCAGCAGGCAGCTACCGAGGAAAGCCGCGATGCGCGGCCACAGCCGGCGAGCGTGCACGTCTTCCGTGCGCAGCCGGAACGCTCGCACCGCCTTGCGGTCGACCGCCTCGGTCAGTGCCTCTAATCGCAGATCGTCGAACCTGAGCCCTCCTCGTCATTGAAGACGAGAATAGCTCATTCCGTCAGAGGATGACCGGGTCCCAGGTGGGCTTGTTCTCGAACGCGTCCCGGTAGTACTCGAGCTCGCCGAGCATGCTCGCCGCCTCCTCGTCGACCACCACGGTGGCGCGCGGATGCAGCTGGATGGCCGAGGCCGGCACGCTCGCGCTGAGCGGGCCCTCCACGGCGGCGGCCACGGCATGCGCCTTGGCCGCCCCGAACGCGAGCAGCACGAGCCGCTTCGCCCGCAGGATGGTGCCGAGACCCTGCGTGATGGAGTGCATCGGCACCTCGTCGACCGACTCGAAGAAGCGCGCATTGTCCTCTCGCGTCTGCCGGGTGAGGGTCTTCACGCGCGTGAGCGAGGCGAACGACGAACCCGGCTCGTTGAAGCCGATGTGCCCGTCGGTGCCGATGCCGAGGATCTGCAGGTCGATGCCTCCGGCAGCGAGGATGGCGGCCTCGTAGCGCTCCCCCGCGGTCTCGATGCCGAGGGAGCGGCCGTCGGGCACGTGCACCGCCGCCGGGTTCAGGCCGAGCGGCACCACGACCTCGGCGTCGATCACCGAGTGATAGCTCTGCGGGTGACCGACGGGAATGCCCACGTACTCGTCGAGGGCGAATCCGCGCACCGCGGAGAGGTCGACCCCGGCCCGCACCCGCTCGGCGAGAGCGCGGTAGACCGGCACCGGGGTGTCGCCCGTCGCGAGGCCGAGCACGGCATCCGGCTGCACCGCCACCAGCCGTTCGATGGCCTCGGCCACGAGAGCGCCCGCGGCCTTGCGCGAGCCGACGACGATCACTTCTGCCACGTGGACACCCTCTGTTCCTCATCGTCGACGGCACTTGGGGCCGCTTGTTCGCCGGGGCGCGGGGCCCCGACCAGGGCGGCTCCGACGGCGGCCGCCGGGAACCCGGCCGGCACCAGCAGCACCCGGCTCTCGAGCCCGAGCGAGGCCAGGAACGGCGACTCCACCGCCCAGGATGCCAGAACCCGCCGCACCTCGTCGAGCAGCCAGTCTCCGAGGTTGCTGAGACCGCCGCCGATCATCACGATCTCGACGTCGACCGTCAGCACGAGAACCCGCACGGCGGCAGCCACGTTGTCGACGAGGAGGGAGCGGATGGCCTGGGCCGCACGGTCGCCGGCCTCGGCCGCGGCCAGCAGCGAGCGCGCCGGAATGGGGTCGTCGGTCGCCCACTGCCGAGCGATGGCGGAGCCCGACGCCACGGTCTCGAGACAGCCCCGCTGCCCGCACGGGCAGAGCACACCCTGCGGGTCGACCGGGATGTGCCCGATCTCGCCGGCCGTGCCCCGCGCCCCGCGCCAGAGCGCCCCGTCGATCACGAGACCGGCGGCGAGGCCGGTGCCGAGGTTGAGATAGGCCATCGAGCGCGCGGTGAGCCCGCTCTCCGCCGTCATCAGGTGGTAGGCGCCGAGGGCGGCCGCCTTCACGTCGTTCTCGACCTTCACGGCCCGGCCCAGCGCATCCGCGAGCCGCCGGCCGAGGTCGAGCTCGTCGAAGCCGAGGTTCACGGCGTGCGAGACGCTCCCGGTGGCGATGTCGACCTGCCCGGGGATCCCCACGCCGATCGAGTGGAAGTCGAGCGGCCGCAGGCCCGTCGCCCCGGCCACGCGGGCGATGCCGTCGAGCGCGGTGGCGACCACCGCCTCGGCGCCGAAGCCCGTCGCGAGACGCACACGTTCCACGATGGCGCCGTCGGCGCCCACCGCCACAACGTCGGTCTTGGTTCCGCCGATGTCGAGCCCCAGCCTCATGAGCGCACCCCCCGGTCGGCGAGGAACCCGGCGAGAGCCGAGCCCACGAGCGCGGAGGCGCCGTACGTCGCCACCTGGGCGTAGCCGCTGTCGTCGCCCGGCCAGCCCATGTCGACCGTGACGACCGCCGGATGCCGGCGCCGCAGCTCGTCGACGAGCGCCACGACCTCGGGTCGCCGCTGATTGTCCTTGCCGATGACGAGCACGTATGCCGATTCGGGAATGTCCTCGATCCGCTCTCGCCAGTCGGCCTCGGTGACCTCCTGGCCGACGAGGTGCACGCCCGCATCATGGAGAGCCCGGAAGGGCCCCCACGGCACGACACCCACGGCGATGTTGGCCGCGGTGTCGACGCGCACGAACTGCCAGCCGGGCCCGCGGAGCAGGGCATCCGCTTCGGGGTCGACGGCGAAGGAGTCAGCGACGCGGCGCTGGTCGGGGCCCTCTGCCGACTCCAGGCTCGGTGATGGCGTGCTCGCTGACGGCGTGGTCGCCGACGGCGCGGACCCCGCCGCCGGGCCCGCCGCTGCAAGCCGCGCGACGAGGCGAGCGAGTCTCTCCTGCGCATCCGCGAGCCGCGCCGGCTCCAGTTCGCCGGCGGCGAGCGCCGCCTCGACCCTGGCCACGATCTGCTCGAGCTGCTCCTCGGTGTTCTTCGTTCCGATGCAGAGCAGGTCGCAGCCCGCGGCGAGCGCGCTCACGGCCGCCGCCGGGATGCCGATGGTCCCGCTCGCGCCCACCATGTCGAGGGCGTCGCTCACGATCACCCCGTCGAAGCCGAGCTCGCCGCGGAGCAGTCCTTGCAGGATGACCGAGGAGAAGGTCGCGGGATGCTCCGCGTCGAGCTGCGGCAGCAGGATGTGACTGGTCATCACCGTGAGCGCCCCGGCGTCCACCGCGGCCGCGAAGGGCAGCAGCTCGCGCGAGCGCAGCACCTCGAGCGGCACGTCGACCGTGGGCAGCGAGAGGTGCGAGTCCTGTGCCGTGTCGCCGTGGCCGGGAAAGTGCTTGATGCTCGCGGCCACGCCCTGCGACTGCAGTCCCCGCACCCAGGCGGCGCTGTGGCGCGCCACGGCAGCGGGCTCGGTGCCGAAGCTCCGGATGCCGATGACCGGGTTGAGCGGGTTGGAGTTGATGTCGACGTCGGGTGCGAAGTCGAGGTTCACTCCCGCGGCCCGCAGCTCCGCCCCGACCCGAGCGGCGACGGCGCCGGTCGCGGCGAGGTCGTCGAGCCGGCCGAGCACGGCGTTCCCGGGGTAGGGCGCTCCCCGGTCGTAGTGGAGGCGGGTGACGTCGCCGCCCTCCTCGTCGATCGCGATGAGCGCACGGGGGTTCGCGGCGAGGATCGCGGAGGTGAGCGAGCGCAGCTGCGACGCCGACACGATGTTCTCGCCGAACAGGCACACGCCGCCGAGGCCCTCGCGCAGCATCCGCTCCACCCAGCCGGGCAGGGTGGTGCCCATGAACCCGGGCAGGAGCGTGCCGAGCACGGTGCGGCGCACCGAGGTGGCGGCGCTCATCCCTTCACCGCCCCGCCGACCAGACCCGAGGTCATGCGGCCCTGCACGAGCAGGAAGAACACGATCACGGGGATGGCCATGAGCGTGGAGCCGGCCATGATGGCGGCCCAGTCGGTGGTGCCGGTGGTCTGCTGGAAGGTGCGCAGCCACACCGGCAGGGTCATCATCTCGGGCCGGGAGTTCACCACGAGGGCGAGAAGGAACTCGTTCCAGGCCTGGATGAAGCCGAACACGCCCGTCGCCACGAGGCCGGGGGCGAGCAGCGGGAAGGTGATACGCCAGAACGCACCCGACCGCGAGCATCCGTCGATCATGGCGGCCTCCTCGAGCTCCACCGGAACGCCGTTCACGAAACCGCGGAGGGTCCAGATGGTGAAGGGCAGCACCGTGGCCACGTAGACGAGGGTGAGGCCGGCGATGGTGTTGAGCAGTCCCCAGCCGTCGAGCACCCGGTAGGTCGACACGATCATGGCCTCGGCCGGGATCATCTGGATGATCAAGATGACGAAGATGAACGTCTTGCGGCTCTTGAAGCGGTAGCGCGTCACGGCGAGCGAGGCGAGGAACGCGAAGACGAGGGCGATCACCACGGTGGAGACCGTCACCATGAGCGAGTTGCCGAGCGCAGGCAGGAAGGGCGCGCGGGAGGGCTCGAAGAGCACCGTCGCGTAGTTCGAGGTGGTGAGGTTCTGCGGCACGAAGTTCGGCACGCTGCCGCGGATCTCGTTGTTCGGCTGCAGCGAGGTGTTGACCATCCAGTAGACCGGGAACACCGAGAACAGGAACACGACCACCGAGGCGGCTCCGAGCAGGATGCCGGTGGTGCGCTTGCGGGCGCTCGGCCGGCGCGCGGGCCGGCGGGCGCTGACGACGGCGCTCATGACTCCTCCTGCTTCAGGCTCCGGCGCACGTAGAAGAGCGAGATGCTCACCATCAGGATCACCATGATCACCGCGATCGCGCCGCCGGTTCCGTAGTCGCCCTTGCCGAGCGAGGTCTGATAGATGTACACGCCGAGGGTGGAGGTCTCCTCCTTGATGCCCCCGATGCCCTGCAGGGCGAAGATCTGCGTGAACACCCGCAGATCCCAGATCACCTGGAGGATGATCACCACCACGAAGATCGAGCGGAGGTAGGGGAAGACGATGAGGCGGAAGCGCTTCCAGGCCCCGGCCCCGTCGAGCTGGGCGGCCTCGAGCACCTCCTCGGGCACCTGGGTGAGCCCGGCGAAGATCGTGAAGGCCACGAAGGGCACGGCGCCCCAAGTCACGATGATCGTGGCCACCACGAAGAACGAGAACGGGTCGATCAGCCAGGAGTGGTTCGTGAAGTCCTGCCCGGTGACCGCCTCGAGGAGGTAGTTCACCACGCCGTACTGGGTGTCGAACATCCAGCCCCAGACGATGGTGGCGGTCAGGGCGGGCATCGCCCAGGCCAGCAGGAGGCCCACCGAGACGAGCACCTTGAAGAAGCGGTTCACGCGGTTCATCAGCAGCGCCACGAGCGTGCCGAGCACCATCGCGGTGACGACGTTGGCGAGGCAGAAGAGCACGCTCCGCAGCAGCACCGCCCAGAACTGCGGGTCGCTGAGAACCTTCGTGTAGTTGTCGAAGCCCACGAAGGGAGCGGGGGCGCCGAACACCTGGGCCCGGCCGAACTCCTGGAACGACATGACGAAGAGCTGGACGAGCGGCCATCCGATCACCACGGCGAGGATGACGAGGGCCGGCAGCAGCAGCACACCCGGGGTGAACCGCCCCGCCTTGGCGCGCGACGGGCCGCGCTTCTTCTTCGGCCCCGGCCTGAGCGGAAGCTCCTGCACGCCTCCGGATTCATGCTCCCGGACGAGCATCACTGACGAACTCATGTGACGGTACTCCCATTACGATTGCGGTGTGCCTCTCACCTCCTAGGGCGATGGGCATCTGGGCTGACGGTGGCCGTGTTCGCGCACGGCCACCGTCATTTCTCTTCCCGGGGCTCCTAGGAGTTCAGGATGCCGTCGATCTTCTGGTCGAGAGCCTGCGCCAGCGCCGTCACGTCTCCGCCCTGGCCGATGGCCACGAAGAAGTCCTGCAGGGCGCCGGAGGCCTCCACGTCCGCCCACTTGGGCGAGGCCGGGGTGAGCTTCGCGTTGGCGGCGGCCTCGGCGGTGGCCTTGGCGACGTCATCCGTTCCGATGGTCGACGCGAGCGACACCTTGGCGGGCACGAGGCCGGCCTTGCCGAGGATCGTCTGGTAGTCGTCGCTCAGCATGATCGCCAGCGCGTCCTTCGCGAGCTCGGGATGCGCCGACTTCGCCGAGACGGCGATGTTCGATCCGCCGGCGAACACGTGCGCCGCACCACCGGACTTGCCGGGCAGGGCGTACACGCCGAGGTTGGCCTCCTGGTCGGGGCATCCGGGCGCCTTCGCGTCGGCCGGGGCGAGGATCGAGCCCTTCACCCAGCTCGGGGCCGAGAGGTTCGCGATCACGCCCTCGCAGAACGGCACCTGCGGGTCGGTCTCGTTGCCGTCCTTCGGAGCCACGGAAGCCTTGGTCATGACCTCCTGCACCTGCTTGAGGCCGGCGATCGACTCGGGGCTCGAGAAGCTCGAGGTCCAGGTGCCACCGGACTGCGTGGCGATCTCGCCGCCGTTCTCCCAGATGTAGGGAAGGGCGTTGTACCAGTCCTGGCCGGGGAAGTAGATGCCCGAGACGCCGGGGTCGGCCGCGGCGAGCGCGACGCCGTTCGAGATGTACTGGTCGAGCGTGGTGGGGACGGTCAGACCCGCTTTCGCGAGCAGGTCCTTCTTGTAGAACACCAGGCGCGCGCCCGAGTAGTACGGGGCGGCGAAGAACTTGCCGTCGTAGGAGCCGGCCTCCACGAAGCCCGGGAGCAGGTCGCTGCCGCCGAGGGCGTCGTACTGGTCGGTCAGGTCCAGGAACGCGCCGGCCGAGGTGAAGGCGGCGGCCTGCGTGTTGCCGACCTCCACCACGTCGGGGCTGTCGGAGCCGGAGAGGTTCGTGGTGAGCTTGTCCACGAGCCCGGTCCAGGCCTGCTCCTCGATGGTGAGCGTCGAGCCCGGGTGCTCACTCTCGAAGGTCGTCTTCAAGTAGTCGCGCGCAGCCTGCGGGGTGTCGGTGCCGTTCAGCCAGACGCGGATGTCGCCGGTGGCGGCCGCATCGGTGTTGCCGCCGGACGAGCTGCCGCCGGCGCATCCGGCGAGCGCGAGCGCTGCCGTGACGCCGAGGGCGGTGACAGCGAGTGTCGTCTTCCTCATGGTGTTCATACCTTCCTAGGGCGATGGATGCCGGCTGGGAACCGGCTCTTCTGGTGCAGAGGTGGTGCGAAGGGTCGCGGAGCGGGTGCTACGAGACCCCGAGTTGTCCGGAGAGGACCATCACGGCCGCGCCGCGCAGAACGATGTCCTGCCCGAGCGTGGTCATCCGCAACGTCAGAGAGCCGTGGAATTCGGCCATCGTCCGTGCGCGGAGCGTCTCGACGGTGGCCGCGGCGAGCGGTCCGTCGAGAAGTTCGGTGGGGCCGCTCAGAATGACCTCGCTGAGGTCGAGCGCACCCACGACGGGGGCCAGCGCGATGCCGAGGCGCTCCCCCGCCTCGCGCAGCACGGCCTCGCGTTCGCGCGCGTCGGCCGGCTGCACGCCGTCCAGTCGTTCGATCAGGTTCGGGATGCTGAGCCAGGTCTCGAGACACCCGCGCTTTCCGCAGGCGCAGACCTCGCCGCCGTCGGTGCCCACGACGACGTGCCCGATCTCGCCCGCGGCGAAGCGGCTGCCGAAGAGCGGGGTTCCGCCGAGCAGCAGGCCCGCGCCGACGCCGTGGCCGATCTTGATGAGCATCGCGTCGCTGTCGGCGGCCCCGAAGCTGTGCTCGGCGAGCACGGCGGCGTTGGCGTCGTTCGCCACCACCACCGGAACACCGAAGCGGTCGTTGAGGATGCTCTGGAGCGGCATCCCGTTCCAGCCGAGGTTCGGGGCGGAGAGCACGACCCCGCCGAGGTCCACCACGCCCGGCGAGCCCACGCCGATGCCGAGGATGGGGGCGGTGGCGCGGTCGACGAGCTCCGCGGCGAGCGCGATGACCTTGTCGACCGCATCCTGGCCGGTGCTTCCGGCGAGCGCGACCTCGGCGCGGGCGCTGATGGCGCCGTCGAGGTCGAGCAGGGCGCCGGAGAAGGTGGAGTGCTCGGAGAGGTCGAGGCCCACGATCACGAAGGCGCTGCGGTCGAGGTCGAGGAGGGTGGCTGGCTTGCCGGGGCGGGTCTCCTCGCGCTGACCGAGCTCCACCACGAGGCCGTCGGCGATGAGCTCGGCCACGAGGGCGCTGATCGTCACCCGCGTGAGGCCGGTCTCGCGGGCGATGTCGGCCCGGCTGCGGCTGCCCTCGCGGTAGAGCGTCTGGAGTACGAGGGAGCGGTTGTGACCGCGGGCGTGCTCGGGAAGCACCTTGGCGCTGGGCCGGAGAATCCGGCCCTGGGGGGCTTTTCCGTGTGCGAAGCCCGGGCCGGTCGCCGGCAGGGCCGACGATTCGGTGCGGGAAGAGCTTCGCTGCACTTCCGATGCAGTCATGTTTGTTAGTAAAGCTTACGAACATACTCGTGGCAAGGTCTTCACGGATTTTGCGAGCATCCTTTACAAACCCGTAACATTCGGGCTGCTTTACCATTGGAAGGTGCAACCCGAACCCCGCGACATCCGACTCGGCTTCAACGACGTACTCCGGTTCGTGATCGAGCTGTTCACCTTCTTCACCTTCGGGTTCTGGGGATTCGTGGCGTGGCCGTTCCCCTGGAACATCGCCTTCGGCGTCGCGACACCGGTCTTCGCCATGGTGATCTGGGCACTGTTCCGCTCACCCAAGGCCGTGTTCCACTTCGACTCCTTCGGCAAGGCACTCGTCGAGATCGTCGTCATCGGCTCGGCGGCACTGGCCTGGATCATGCTCGGCCAGCCGCTCATCGCCCTCGTCTTCGGACTCGTCGCCGTGGTCAGTGGTGTCATCCAGGGGCGTAAGGAATTCGGATGACCTCCCTCCTCATCCATGGAGCGCGCAAGCTCGACGCCGACGGTGTCGTCGACGGCTTCTGGATGCACACCTCGGGCGACCGCATCGAGGCGGTCGGCACGGGCGACGGCTGGCGCGAGCGGATCGACGCCGTCGAGGCCGTGCAGCCCGCGGACGCCGTAGCAGGGGGCGTTACGGGTCCGGATGCCGCGGGCGCGGTGATCGATGCGGCCGGCCGCTGGCTCACCCCCGGCTTCATCGACCTGCACGGCCACGGCGGCGGCGGCCACTCCTTCGACGACGGGCCCGAGGCGATCGCCGGAGCCCTGGCCCTGCACCGCCGTCACGGCACCACCCGTTCGGTGCTCTCCCTCGTCGCCAACCCGGTGCCGTCGCTCTTGGTGGCCCTCGAGACCATCGCCGTGCTCGCCGACACCGATCCGCTCGTGCTCGGCGCCCACCTCGAGGGCCCCTACCTCGCACGCAACCACCGCGGGGCGCACAACCCCGACTTCCTGCGCTCCCCCACCCCCGAGGAGGTCGCGCTGCTGGTGGCCCGCGGGCGCGGGCACCTCGTGCAGATCACCATCGCTCCCGAGCTGCCCGGAGCGCTCGAGGCGATCACGGCGTTCGTCGACGCCGGCGTCGTGGTGGCGGTCGGCCACACCGCCGCCGACCTCGCGCTCACCAAGGAGGCCTTCGACCGCGGAGCCACCCTGCTCACACACGCCTTCAACGCCATGCCCGGCATCAAGCACCGCGAGCCGGGCCCCGTGGTCGCCGCGTTCGACGACCCGCGCGTCGGCCTCGAGCTGATCGTCGACGGCTTCCACGTGCATCCGGATGTCGTGAAGATGGCGTTCCTCGCCGCGCCCCGCCGCATCGTGATGATCACCGACGCGATGGCCGCCGCCGGTTCGGCCGACGGCCACTACCGCCTCGGCACCCTCAACGTGAGCGTCACCGAGGGGCGCGCGATGCTCTCGGGCACCGCCACCATCGCCGGCTCCACGCTCACGCAGGACGCCGCTCTCCGCTGGGCGGTCGAGGAGTCGGGCGTCGATCCGGTGCTCGCCGTCGAGGCGCTCACCGCCACACCCGCGCGCACGATCGGCCGGGCCGACGATCTCGGCCTCCTCCGCCCCGGCTTCGCCGCCGACGCCGTGCTCCTCGACCCCGACTGGACGGTCACCGCCGTCTACGCCGCCGGCCGCCCCCTCCTCTGACCCTCCCCTCCCCTTCACCCCCACCCCCACCCCAAAAACAAGGAGTTCTTCGACGACCCGCCGGCGGGGATGGCCCCGTGGCCGGCGTTTCGTCGAAGAACTCCTTGTTTTTGGTGAGGGGGGGTGCCTAGGCGGCAGCCTCCATGCGGGCCTTGAGGTTCTCGTCGAGGGTCGCCAGGAACTCCTCGGTGGTCTGGTACGGCTGGTCGGGACTGACGAGCAGGGCCAGGTCCTTCGTCATCTTGCCCGACTCGACGGTCTTGATGACCACGTCTTCGAGGGTGAGCGAGAAGTCGATCAGGGCCTGGTTGCCGTCGAGCAGACCGCGGTGGGCGAGCCCCCGGGTCCAGGCGTAGATCGAGGCGATGGGGTTGGTGGAGGTGGGCTTGCCGGCCTGGTGCTGGCGGTAGTGACGGGTGACGGTGCCGTGCGCGGCCTCCGCCTCCACGACCTTGCCGTCGGGCGTGGCGAGCACCGAGGTCATCAGGCCCAGCGAGCCGAAGCCCTGCGCCACGGTGTCGCTCTGCACGTCGCCGTCGTAGTTCTTGCAGGCCCAGACGTAGCCGCCCTCCCACTTCATGGCCGAAGCGACCATGTCGTCGATGAGGCGGTGCTCGTAGGTGAGGCCGGCGGCGTCGAACTGCTCCTTGAACTCGGCCTCGAAGATCTCCTGGAAGATGTCCTTGAAGCGGCCGTCGTAGGCCTTCAGGATGGTGTTCTTCGTGGAGAGGTAGACCGGGTAGTTGCGGCTGAGGCCGTAGTTGAGCGAGGCGCGGGCGAAGTCGCGGATCGACGCATCCTGGTTGTACTGCACCTGGGCGATGCCGTCATCCGGAGCGTCGTAGACGTCGAACTTCAGGGGCTCCGAGCCGTCTGCGGGCGTGAACTCGACCGTGAGCTTGCCCTTGCCCTTGAACACGAAGTCGGTGGCGCGGTACTGGTCGCCGAAGGCGTGACGGCCGATGATGATCGGCTTGTTCCAGCCGGGCACCAGGCGCGGGATGTTCGAGATGATGATGGGCTCGCGGAAGATGACGCCGCCGAGGATGTTACGGATGGTGCCGTTCGGCGACTTCCACATCTTCTTCAGGCCGAACTCCTCCACGCGCGCCTCGTCGGGCGTGATGGTGGCGCACTTGACGCCGACGCCGTGCTTCTGGATGGCGTGGGCGGCGTCGATCGTGACCTGGTCGTCGGTCGCGTCGCGGTGCTCGATGCCGAGGTCGTAGTACTCGAGGTTCACATCGAGATAGGGGTGGATCAGCGTGTCTTTGATGGCCTGCCAGATGATGCGCGTCATCTCGTCGCCGTCGAGTTCGACGACCGTGCCTTCAACCTTGATCTTCTGCAATTCAGCTCCTCAACAACCGCCGGAAATGGCCCGTGTGCCAGTTTACCCGCTTCCGCAACTATCTCGACATCGAGATAGTTTTGCCCGGCTCGGAACGGGGACGGCACGGCGCCCGGTGGCGCGGCCCTCACGCAGAGGTTAGTCTCTGACCATGAGTGAACTGAGGCTCGAAGAGCTGTCGGCGTCCAACATCGTCGCGGCCAACACGCTCACGCTCAAGCCAGGTCAGGAGCAGTTCGTGGCCCCGGTCTCGCACTCCATCGCCGAGGCCTACGTGAACCCGGCCACCGCGTGGCCGCGTGTCGTGCTCGAAGACGACGAGGTCGTCGGCTTCATCATGGGCAACTTCGACCCCGACGCACAGGAGGACATCTTCCGCGGCTGCATCTGGCGCATGAACGTGGCGGCGGATGCGCAGGGCCACGGCGTCGGCCGCTTCGCCGTGCGCGCCCTGGCCGACGAGGCCCGCAGCCGCGGCTTCGACCGCATCACCGTCATCTTCGAGCCGGGCGAAGCGGGGCCGGCCGCGTTCTTCGAGCGCATCGGCTTCGAGCAGATCGGCGAGACCCCCTACGGCGAGACGATCGCCGCTCTGGCTCTGTGACCGGCGGCCGGAGCGACCGGCCGTCTGTGCACGCCGAGCAGGAGCATCCGTCGTTCGACGAGCAGGAGCATCCGTCGTTCGTCGACGCCGTGCTCGAGGTGGTCGACTCGATTCCGCCTGGGAGAGTACTCAGCTATGGCGACGTGGCGGCGCTGCTCGGCAGCCGCGCCGCACGCGCCGTCGGATCGGTCATGCGGCGCTACGGAAGCGCGCATCCGTGGTGGCGGGTGGTGCGCTCCGGTGGCCTCCCTCCGGCCGGTCATGAGGTGCGTGCCCGGGAGCACTACGACGCCGAAGGCACCCCGCTCCGAGCGATCTCGCGGGAACCGGGTTATGCCGTCAGCTACGCTGTAGCTCGGTGGCAGCCGCTGCACCCGGATGCCCATCACGAGAGGAACACCCACAGCCGATGAAGAGACGCGTACTTCTCGCCGGGCTCGCGGCGGCAGGTCTCGTCGCCGCGCTGTCCGGCTGCACCCTCGCGAACGCCATCACCCCGCCCGTGCAGGCCGCGCTCTACCCGACGCTCGCCGACTCGCAGGCATCGAGCTCCGTGGTGAAGGCCCCGTCGTGGGTTCCCGAGAACGCGGTGATGATCCGCATGAAGGAGAACACCGAGACGGGTGACGCCATCATGCAGTTCGGAGTGCCCACTCCGGCGACGATCGGAACCACCTGCGACCCCTCGATCGCCGGCAACACGCCTCCGCTCGACGACACCTGGTGGCCCCAGGCCCTCGACACCTCGAACATCCTCTGCCAGGACGGCTGGCACATCGTGTTCATGTACGGCTCGCAGTACTTCGCCTGGAAGCCCTGACCCGGCGCTCTACCCCGCGGCGACCCGGATGAGGGTGTAGACGGCGAGAACGACGACGGCGGCCCCGACGATCAGGTCGGTCCAGGTCGCGAGCGTCTCTTGGGCGTTCTTGCCCTTCTTCGGGAGATGCATGGCGCCCGCGACGAGGAGGAAGACTCCACCCGCGACCCCCGCGGGGAGCGCCCATCCGGGCACCAGCGCGAGGAGACCGGCCAAGCCCATGCCGATGTTCGCCGTGCCCAGCTCGCGGATGAGCTGCTGCTCATGGACGCTCGGGGCCGAAGAGCCCAGAATCGCGGCCGTCGGGCCCCGACCGGAGACCTGGGCGGCTCCGGCCACCAGCAGCCGCGTGCCGACTCCCCAGAAGACCCACCACTTTCCGAACACGAGCGCCGGATCGCCGCCGGCGACGGCGAGCTCGACACCACCCGAGACCACGGGCAACACGATGGTCTGCGCGATCACCAGAATGATGTAGCCCACGATTCCCTCTCCGCCACTACACGAGCGAGTCGCGCCAGGAGGCGTGCATCTGGGCGAAGCGGCCGTCGCCGCCGATGAGCTCGGCCGGCGAGCCGTCTTCGACGATCCGCCCGTTCTGCATCACGAGCACCCGGTCGGCGATCGACACGGTCGACAACCGGTGCGCGATGATGACGGCCGTGCGGTCGGCGAGGAGCGTCTGCAGCGCATCCTGCACCAGTCGCTCGCTCGGGATGTCGAGCGACGCCGTGGCCTCGTCGAGGATGAGCACCGCCGGATCGGCGAGAAAGGCGCGTGCGAACGAGATGAGCTGCCGCTGCCCGGCCGAAACGCGGCCGCCGCGCTTGTTCACGTCGGTCTCGTAGCCGTTCGGGAGCCCGCGGATGAACGCATCGGCGCCCACCGCCCGCGCCGCCGCCTCGATCTCCTCGCGGCTCGCGTCGGGCTTGCCGATCGCGATGTTGTCGGCCACCGTGCCCGAGAACAGGTAAGCCTCCTGCGTGACCATCACGATGGCCCGGCGCAGGTCTTTCGGATGCAGCTCCCGCAGGTCGATGCCGTCGAGCGTCACCCGTCCCCGGGTGGGGTCGTAGAAGCGCGAGATGAGCTTGGCGAGCGTCGACTTGCCGGCGCCGGTGGAGCCCACGAGCGCCACGGTCTGGCCCGCCGGAAGGGTGAGGTCGAAGTGCGGCAGGATGGGCCGGTCTTCGGTGTACCCGAACTCGACGCCCTCGAACGACACCGCTCCGGACGACTCCCAGAGGTCGACGGGCTGCTCGGGGTCTGGCACGCTCGGCTCCTCCTCGAGCACGCCCGAGATCTTCTCCAGCGCGGCCGTGGCGCTCTGGTAGGAGTTGTAGAACATGGCCATGTCTTCCATCGGGTCGAAGAAGCGCCGCGTGTAGAGCACGGCGGCGAGCAGCACACCCACCGCGAGGCCGCCGTCGATCACCCGGAAGCCGCCCACGAGCAGCACCACCGCCACGGCCACGTTGCCGATCAGGACGAGCCCGGGGTCGTAGACGCCGAAGAGCTTGATCACGCGGGCGTTGGCGTCGCGGTAGTCCTCCACCAGGCCGCCGAACTCGGCCTCGTTGCGCTTCTCCTTGCGGAAGGCCTTCACCGCGCGGATGCCCGTCATGGTTTCGACGAACATCACGATGAGCCGCGCCGACGCCACGCGCGTACGCCGGAACATCCGCTGCGATCGCAGCTGGAACCAGCGTGTCAGCACCGCGAGCGGCACGAGCGCGGCGAGCAGGATGAAACCGCTCGCTGGGTCGAGCAGGAACAGCGCGATCGCCGTGAACAGCATGTACAGCACACCCTGCACGAGCTGGTTGATGCCCGAGTCGAGCAGCTCGCGGATGGCATCGAGGTCGCTCGTCTGCCGCGAGATGATGCGCCCGGAGGTGTAGCTCTCGTGGAACTCGAGGCTGAGCTTCTGGGTGTGCAGGAACACGCGCTTGCGCAGGTCGAAGAGGATCGCCTGGCTGATGCGCGCCGAGAGGATGGTGAACCAGGCGATGAGCGTGGCGCCCACCACGCCGGAGAGCAGGTAGGCGAGACCGGCGAGGGCCACGGGCATCCAGTCGGCGTTCAGCAGCGCGGGGAGCCCGGTGTCGATGCCGTAGGCGATGATGGCGGGGCCGGCCACCTGCGAGAGGGTGCTGATGACCACCACGACGATGCTGAGCACGAGCCGGGCCCGCATGGGCTGTACGAGCGAGCCGAGCAGGCGCAGCGAGCGGGCACGGATCTGCTTGCTCTCGGCGCGCGAGAAGTCGTCGCGTTCCTCGCCGCCGACTCCGCGGACGGATGCGTCGGTCATCTCGTCACCTCCTCGGTGCGTTCTGCGGTCGGTCTGTCTTTGTCGCGCTCGTCGTCCAGCGAGGCCCGCTCGCGCGCTTCTTCGTCTTCCAGGCTCGAGATCACGAAGCGGTAGTGCTCGCTCGAGGCGAGCAGCTCGGCGTGCGTTCCCACCGCGGTGATGCGCCCCTCCTGCAGCAGCGCCACGCGGTCGGCGAGCGCGACCGTGGACGGCCGGTGCGCCACGATGAGCGCCGTGGTGGTGGCGAGCACCCTCCGCAGCGCGGCCTCCACGAGCGCCTCGGTGTCGACGTCGAGCGCCGACAGCGGGTCGTCGAGTACCAGGATGCTCGGCTTCGCCGCGATCGCCCGGGCGAGCGCGAGCCGCTGCCGCTGGCCACCGGAGAGGCTCATGCCCTCCTCGCCGATCTTCGTGTCGAGCCCCTGCGGGAGCTCGTCGACGAAGGTGGCCTGCGCGATCTCGAGCGCCTCGCGGAGCTCGGCCTCCGTGGCGTCGGGCCGGCCGAGCAGCACGTTCTCACGCACGGTCTGGCTGAACAGCGTGGCCTCCTCGAAGGCCATCGCCACACGGGTGCGCAACTCGTCGCGGCGGAGCTCCCGCACGTCGACGCCGTCGACGCGCACGGCACCTCCGGTCACGTCGTAGAGCCGGCTGGCCAGCGCCGTGAGCGTCGACTTGCCCGAGCCCGTGAGCCCGACGAGGGCCATGGTCTCCCCCGGCCGCACGGTGAGCGTCACGCCGTCGAGCAGGTCGGAGAAGGTCTCCGGCGCATCCTGGTAGCGGAAGTGCACCTCGTCGAACGAGAGCTCGCCGCGGCCGTCGGCGATCGAACGCGGTTCGGCCGGGTCTTCGATCGTGTTCACCGCATCCATCACCTCGAAGAAGCGCAGGGTCGCGGTCTTCGCGTCGAGGGTCATGGCGAGGAAGTAGCCGAGCGACCAGATGGGGAACAGCAGCACCGTGCCGGTGGCGAAGAACGCCACCAGCTCGCCCACCGAGGAGGCTCCGGTCGAGGCCAGCCACACGCCCACCACGAGGCACACCCCGAAGGCGAGGTCGGGGATGAGGGTGAGGTAGAGCCAGATGCCCGCGATGGCCTTGGCCTTCTCGATCTCGGTGCCGCGCAGTTGCTCGGCCTGGTTCTCGAAGCGCTTGAGCGCGTAGCGGCTGCGCCCGAAGGCCTTGAGCACCCGGATGCCGTGCACCGACTCCTCGACGCTCGTCGCGAGGTCGCCCGCCTGGTCCTGGCTGCGCCGGGCGACGTCGGAGTACTTGCGCTCGAAGGCGAAGCTGTAGATCATGACGGGCACGGCGGCGGCCACGAAGATGAGCCCGAGCACCCAGTTGAGCAGCAGCAGGATGACGGCGCCGCCCACGATGGTGAGCACGTTCACCACGAGCAGCACGAGCCCGAACGAGAGCCAGCGCCGGATGAGGTTGAGGTCGCTCACGGCGCGCGAGAGCAGCTGCCCGCTCGGCCAGCGGTCGTGGAAGGCCACCGGAAGGTCTTGCAGCTGCCGGTAGAGCGCGTTGCGCATCCGCGACTCCACGTAGGTTCCCGGGGTGAGCACGAGGGCGCGACGGGCGCCGATCAGCACTGCCTCGAGCACGCCGAGGGTGAGCACGATGCCGGCGGCGAGCCAGATCTGCGAGGCGTCGCCGTCGGCGAGCGGGCCGTCGACCATCCACTGCAGCACCTGCGGGATGGCGAGCGCCACCACGCTCGCGGAGAGCGACACCACCATGGCGCCGTAGATGCGGGGCAGCGCCGGCTTCACGAAGGGATGCAGGCGCGACAGCACCGCCACCGTACTGGTAGCAGTCGACTCGGCTTCCATGACCATCTCTTTCGTGGGGTGCGTCTGCGTGAGGGCACGACGAATACCCCCTTTGAGGGGGTGTTGGCGTCGAGGCAGCCTTATAGGCTACCCTCGCGATGCCACGGAATGCAACCGCGGCGGGCGACGAGCATTCGAGGAGTCAGCGCACCCGCACCGAGAGGCAGGTCACGCAGCCCTCGAGCTTCTCGAACTCGGAGATGTCGACGGAGATCACCCGGTAGCCGAGTCCTTCGATCAGCCGCGCCGACTCCGGGGCGGAGGCCGCGAGCAGCACGGTGTCGTCGGCGAGTACCACGACGTGGGCTCCCGCCGGCTCCGGCATCTCGAGGAAGCGGTCGAACACGAAGGGGTCGTCGACGAGCGGGCGGTAGCCGATGACGGTGCCGTCGGGCAGCGCGGTGACGGCGCTCTTGAGGTGCAGCACCTTGGTGATCGGCACGGCCACGACCGAGTAGCCGCGCGGCGCGAGGATCTTGCGCAGCTGCCGGATGCCGTCGGAGTTCGTGCGCCCGCCGCGCCCCACGTAGACGGTCGAGCCGATCTTCAGCACGTCGCCGCCGTCGAGGGTGCCGGGGCGCGCGATGCGCAGCACCTCGATGCCCAGGGATCGCACGGTCGCCTCCACGGCCTCGGTCTCGGCCACCCGCTCCTCGGCACCCGGGCTCGTGATCACCGCGAGGGCGCCGAACATCACCACCGTGTCCTCCACGAACACCGAGTCGGCGAGGTCGTCGGCCGTGTCGACCTCCACCGGGTCCCAGCCGGCGCCGGTGAGCGCGGCGAGATACGACTCCCACTGCTCCTCGGCGAGATCGACGTCGACCGGGGAGCGCTCGATGTGGGTCACGAGGCCGTCGGCGAGCGTGGCGGCAGGCCGGCGCACGAGGGCGTAGCGCTTGCGCAGCACCTCCTCCTCGGCGTCGCTCGCGAGCGCTGCGTAGATGCGGCGCGCGACGGTCACCGAGGCCAGCACGCCGGCGATGATGAAGATCAGGTTGTTGCCCAGCAGGGTCGCGGCGAGCGGAGCGAGCATGGCGTCGAGCGCGATCCCGGCGCCGAGGGCGGAGATCCCCGTGCCCACGAAGGCGGCCAGCGTGGCCCCTACGACGCCCGCGATGAGTGCCGTGTACCAGCGGCGGTAGGCGCCCACGATGCCGAAGACGGCCGCGAACACGAACAGCAGCAGCGTCGCCGGCAGGAAGTAGGGCGAATACGCCGTGAACACCTGCGGATTCTGGGCGTTGCCGACGAAGAAGGCGAGGTCGGCTCCGACGAGCGCGATCAGGGCGACGGCCACGGCCGCGACGAGCGAGGCCCCGAGCGATCGGAGACGGAGTGAAGACATTCTTTGACCTTAGGTGATTCTGGCTGGATGCCGCCGGTGCGGCACCCGAATACCGGCTCGATGCCGGCTCGACGGGCCGGCGACGAGCGTCACCGGCTCGACGGTCTAGTGGAAGAAGTGGCGCTCCCCCGTGAAGTACATGGTGACACCGGCGGCCGCCGCGGCCGCGACGACCTCCTCGTCTCGCACCGAGCCACCGGGCTGCACCACGGCCTTCACACCGGCCTCGAGCAGCACCTCGAGCCCGTCGGCGAAGGGGAAGAAGGCATCCGAGGCCGCCACGGAGCCCGCGGCGCGGTCTCCGGCGCGCGTCACCGCGAGGTGGCACGAGTCGACCCGGTTCACCTGGCCCATGCCGACGCCGACGGAGGCGCCGCCCGAGGCGAGCAGGATGGCGTTCGACTTCACCGCCCGGCAGGCCTTCCACGCGAACACGAGGTCGGCGAGGGTGGCCTCGTCGGCGGCGTCGCCGGCCACGAGCGTCCAGTTCGCCGGGTCGAGCCCCGCGAAGCCGTCCGGGGTCTGGGCGAGGAAGCCCCCGCTGATCTGCCGCAGTTCCACGGCCTCACGCGCGTAGCCCTCGGGGAGGGTGAGCAGTCGGAGGTTCTTCTTCGTCGCCAGCAGCTCGAAGGCCTCGCCGTCGAAGGCCGGGGCCACGAGCACCTCGGTGAAGATCTCCTTCACCTGCTGCGCCATCGCGAGGGTCACCGTGCGGTTCGCGGCGATCACGCCGCCGAAGGCCGACACCGGGTCGCAGGCGTGGGCCTGGGCGTGCGCGGAGGCGATCGCATCCGGAGCGCCGGCCGCGCCCACGGCGATGCCGCAGGGGTTCGCGTGCTTGATGATGGCCACGGCCGGCTCGGCGAAGTCGTAGGCCGCGCGCACGGCGGCATCGGCGTCGACGTAGTTGTTGTACGACATCTCCTTGCCGTGCAGCTGCACGGCCTGGGCGATGCCGGCGCCGCCCTCGAGCGTGTAGATCGCGGCCTGCTGGTGCGAATTCTCGCCGTAGCGCAGAGTCGCGGCCTTCGCGGCGGAGATGGCGAGAGCATCCGGGAAGCCGGCGTCAGCATCCGGAGCGGCGGCATCCGTCGCGAGCTCCTCGGCGGCGACGGCATCGGCCGCCGCTCCCGCGAGCTGCTCGGCGAACCAGCCGGCGACGGCGGTGTCGTAGGAGGCCGTGTGCGCGAAGGCCTCGGCGGCGAGACCGCGGCGCACCGCGAGGCCGGTGCCGCCCGCGGCGAGCGCGGCCACCACCTCGGCGTAGCGCTCGGGCGACACCACGATCGCCACGTTCGCGAAGTTCTTGGCCGAGGCGCGCACGAGGGCAGGGCCGCCGATGTCGATCTGCTCGATCACCGCATCCGGAGCCGCGCCCGAGGCGACCGTCTCGCGGAACGGGTAGAGGTTCACCACCACGAGGTCGAAGGGCCGGATGCCGAGCTCCGCCAGCTGCTGCTTGTGCGACTCGAGGCGCAGGTCGGCGAGGATGCCGGCGTGCACGCCCGGGTGCAGCGTCTTCACGCGGCCGTCGAGCGACTCGGGGAAGCCGGTGACGCTCGACACCTCGGTGACGGCGACGCCGGCGTCGGCGATGGTCTTGGCGGTCGACCCGGTCGACACGATCTCGACCCCGGCGGCGGCGAGCGCCTGCACGAAGGGCACGAGCCCCGTCTTGTCGCTGACCGAGATCAGCGCCCGGGTGATCGGCACCGTGTCGCGGTGCGTGTAGAGGCTCGGGTCGTGCTGGGGACCACTCATCGTGCTGCTATCTCCTTGAGATCGACTTCTCCGTTGGCGATGTCGAGCACGGCCTGCACGAGCAGGTCTCTCTCGACGGTCTTGATGCGTTCGTGCAGTTCGTGCTCGGTGTCGCCGGGCTCGACGCGCACGGTGCGCTGCACGATCACGGGGCCCGTGTCGACGCCCTCGTCGATGACGTGCACGGTCACTCCGGTGGTGTCGACGCCGGCGGCGAGCGCGTCGCGCACCGCGTGGGCGCCGGGGAAGGCGGGGAGGAGGGCCGGATGCGTGTTGATGAGCTGCGGCGTCAGCGCCGACACCACGACGGGCGGCAGGATGCGCATGAATCCGGCGCACACCACGAGGTCGGGCGACCAGCGCTCGATCTGCTCGAGCAGTTCGGCGCCCCAGGCCTCGCGCGAGGAGAAGGAGGTGGGGACCACCGTGAAGCTCGGGATGCCGAACTCCTCGGCGTGGGCGAGGCCCGGCGCATCCGTGTCGGAGCCGACGGCGATCACCCGCGCCGGGTACTCCGCATCGCTCGACGCTTCGAGGAGGGCCCTGAGATTGGAGCCTCCTCCGGAGATCAGAACCAGCAGCGACAGCACCGTCACAGTGTATCCGCCGCGCCGCGCCGCGAGGCCCCGGCGATCAGGCCGAGCAGCATCGAGACGGTGAGCTCGAGGAAGGCCCACACCCACACCCAGCCGGCGTCGGGCCCCACCTCGGCGAGCCGGCCCGGCCCGGCGGCCCCGCCCGACCACAGGGCGAGGAGAGCGAGGATGCTCGCCCCCACGGCTCCGGCCCCCACGGCGGTGAGCCCGAGACGCAAGCCCCTCCCGGCGCGACCCTCGACGCTCGCGAGGTAGCCCGGCCGCAGGGCGGCGGCTGTGAAGTAGCCCACCGCCACGGGCACCAGCAGACCCAGGAAGCCGAGCGCCGCGGTGCCGTGGGGCAGCGCGCCGAGCACCGGCAGCGACGGGACGAGCCCGAGCTGGGTGCCGAGAGGCGAGACCGCGGAGCCGGCGCCGAGCGCGAAGCCCGGGCCCACGAACCAGCTCGCCGTCCACACGATGAGGTTGGGCAGCAGCGCGAGTTGCGCGAGGGTGAGGGCGATGCCGCCCATCAGGCCCGACTGCAGGCTCTCGTAGAGGGAGACGATCGACGAGAAGTTGAACACCAGGATGAGGGCCATCGCGACGGCCGAGATGCCCACCACGGCCGCGGCGGCGATGGCGCCGGCCCGGAACGCGAGCACCACGAGGCCACGGTCGCCGGGGGCGATGGCGGCGATGCGCGCCGCCCAGCGCTGACGGATCGCGGAGCCCGGGCCGAACTCCACCGGCGCGACGCGGCGCGTGGCCCAGGCGTAGCCGATCGCCATGCCGAGGGCGTAGACGAAGGCGGGGTAGACGATGCTCTGCCCGACCGAGGGCAGAGCACCCGGGTCGCGTGAGCCGAGGCACACGAGCAGAGCGAACAGGGCGAGCGTCACGGCACCCGCGACGGCGCCCGTCACGGGATAGGCGGTCGCCGTCAGCCGCCGGCCGGAGCGCACGCCGAGCAGCACGGTCACGAGCGCGAAGCCGAGCAGGGCGATGCCCACCTCGAAGGGCAGCTCGGCCCCGGCCACGCCGAGGCGCAGCGCGATGGCCGGGTCGATGGTCAGCAGCAGGTCCACGCCGTTGCCGAGCAGCCAGAGATCCCCGGATGCGCGCCAGAACGACAGCCAGTCGACCGCGAGCCCGAACTGGGTGGCCCACAGGATGGTCAGGGGAACGAGCGGGATGCCCACGCCGATCGCGACGACGATCACCGCGTCGAGGGCGGAGAGCAGGGCGGTGATTGGGCGATTCATGCGTGGCCGAGCCTACCTGCCGGGTCGATGCATCCGCCGACGGCACGCCTGCGCTCAGCTCAGTGGAAGACCACCTTCAAGAAGATCACGATGACGCCGAGCAGCGCGGTCGCCAGCCCGCCGAGCAGGCACCAGTACCACCGGCTGCCCCGTTCGGCGAAGGCGAGCAGCCCGAGCAGGAAGAGCACCACCACTCCGACGACCAGGGCGAGGTCGTAGGCGACCGCCTCGGAGAGGGCTCCCGCAGCGCCGAGCGCGAGGAACAGCACGGGGATGACGGCCGAGGTGAGGAGCCCGGAGGAGTGCCGCACCGCGTCGGCCAGAGCCTGCCCGAGCGGGATCTCCTTGTCGCCCCGCTTGCCGTGGCGGGCGACGGTGGCCGCGAAGACGTGGGCGATCCAGAACACGAAGCTGGTCGCCACCACCACGACGAGCAGGCTGAAATCGCTCTCGCCGTCCTCGGCGAGCACGATGAGCGCGGTCACCAGGATCGTGCCGTAGATGGCTTCCGGCGTCACCACCTCGTGCCGCAGCCGCTGCGCCAGCGACATCCCGTCACGTCTCTCGGTGGTCATGGGAACATTCTGGCTTAACCGCGCGAGCCGTCAGGTCATCCCGTTCCGATCGTGTCGGTGCGGGACGAGCTGACGGCTCGAGGGGTGGATGCCCTACAAGGCGGCGTAGACCTCGCGGAGGAGGGCGGCGGTCTCGCTGGGCGTCTTACCCACGCGCACACCGGCGGCCTCGAGGGCCTCCTTCTTCGCCTGGGCGGTGCCGGCCGAGCCGGAGACGATGGCGCCGGCGTGGCCCATGGTCTTGCCCTCGGGGGCGGTGAAGCCCGCTACATAGCCCACGACGGGCTTCGTGACGTTCGCCTTGATGAAGTCGGCCGCGCGCTCCTCGGCGTCGCCGCCGATCTCGCCGATCATGACGATCGCCTTCGTCTCGGGGTCGGCCTCGAACGCGGCGAGCGCGTCGATGTGGGTCGTGCCGATGATGGGGTCGCCGCCGATTCCGATGGCGGTCGAGAAGCCGAGGTCGCGCAGCTCGTACATCATCTGGTAGGTCAGCGTGCCCGACTTCGAGACGAGGCCGATCGGGCCCTTGCCGGTGATGTTCGCCGGGGTGATGCCCACGAGCGCTTCGCCGGGGGTGATGATGCCGGGGCAGTTCGGGCCGATGATGCGGGTCTTGTTGCCCTTGGCCTTGGCGTAGGCCCAGGCCTCGGCCGAGTCCTGCACCGGGATGCCCTCGGTGATCACGACGAGCAGCGGGATCTCGGAGTCGATGGCCTCGATGATCGCGTCCTTCGAGAAGGCCGGGGGCACGAAGGCGATCGAGACGTCGGCGCCGGTGGCTTCGATGGCCTCGGCGACCGTGCCGAACACCGGCAGCTCGACGGGGTTGCCGTCCTTGTCGGTGTGGGAGACGGTGGTGCCGGCCTTGCGGGCGTTCACGCCGCCGAGCACCTGGGTGCCGGCCTTCAGCATGAGGGCGGTGTGCTTGGTGCCCTCACCGCCCGTGATGCCCTGCACGATGACCTTGGAGTCCTTGTTCAGAAAAATCGACATAGCTCTCTCGTCCTCTACTTACTTCGCAGCCGCGGCGAGCTCGGCTGCCTTGTCGGCGCCCTCGTCCATGGTGAGCGCCAGGGTCACGAGCGGGTGGGCCGCTTCCTCGAGGATGCGCCGCCCCTCCTCGACCTTGTTGCCGTCCAGGCGCACCACGAGGGGCTTGGTGGCGGTGTCGCCGAGCACCTCGAGGGCGCCGACGATGCCGTTGGCCACGGCGTCGCAGGCCGTGATGCCGCCGAAGACGTTCACGAACACGCTCTTCACCTGCTCGTCGCCGAGGATGACGTCGAGGCCGTTCGCCATCACCTGAGCGGATGCTCCGCCGCCGATGTCGAGGAAGTTGGCGGGCTTCACGCCGTCGTGCTTCTCACCGGCGTAGGAGACCACGTCGAGGGTCGACATCACGAGCCCAGCGCCGTTGCCGATCACGCCGACCTGGCCGTCGAGCTTCACGTAGTTGAGGTTCAGCTTCTTGGCCTTGGCCTCGAGCGGGTCGGCCGCTTCTGCGTCTTCGAGCGCCTCGTGGTTCGGGTGGCGGAAGTCGGCGTTCTCGTCGAGCGAGACCTTGCCGTCGAGGGCGATGATGTCGCCCTCCTCGGTGAGCACCAGCGGGTTCACCTCGACGAGCGTCGCATCCTCGCCCTTGTAGACGTCCCAGAGCTTCACGAACACCGGCGCGACCTTGTCGACGAGCTCGGCGGGGAACTTCGCCTCGACGGCGATCTTCTTCGCGGTCTCGAGGTCGATGCCGGCGATCGGGTCCACCTCGATGCGAGCGAGGGCCTCGGGGCGCTCGACGGCGAGCTGTTCGATCTCCATGCCGCCCTCGTAGCTCGTGAGCGAGAGGTAGGAGCGGTTGGCCCGGTCGAGCAGCACCGAGAAGTAGAACTCCTGCGCGATGCGGGCGCCGCCGGCGACCATCACGCGCTTCACGACGTGACCCTTGATGTCGAGGCCGAGAATCGCCTTCGCCGCCTCCTCGGCGACCTCCGGGTCTTTGGCCACCTTGACGCCGCCGGCTTTGCCGCGGCCGCCCACCTTGACCTGCGCCTTCACCACGGTGACGCCGCCGAGCTTCTCCGCAGCCGCCCTCACCTCGTCGGGCGTATCCGCGATGATGCCCGGCAGAACCGGAACGCCATAGCTCTCAAAGAGGTCTCGGGCTTGGTACTCGAATAGATCCACGCTGGTCTTCCAATCCGCTTTCTTCTCGCAGGTCCCTCGTACGGGACATGACTCAAGGCTCGCCGACAGGAGGTTTCCCCGTCGTCGATCCGGACACCATCTAAGACTCTACTCCCGCGGAGCCGGGCGTCTTGTCCTCCCCAACCCGGGCGCGAACGGCGGTTGTACACAGATTCGCGGCGGCCGTCCGCCCCTCGGATGCACGCCCGTCACCCTGTGTTCATGAACCCACGTCGTCGCCTCCTCGGAGGTCTCCTGCTCCTGCTCGCCACCCTCTCCGCCGCCTTGGCCGGTGCCGCGCAGCCCGCCTCTGCCGCGCACGCCCTCGGCCACGGCAACGGGGTTCTGTGGGACGGCGATCACGCGTCGTGGATCGGGAGCTACCGCCTCGACGACGGGAGTTCCGGCTACTGCATCGACGTCACCAAGCCGCAGCCCACCGGGTCCGACGTCGACTACGTCGACGGGCTGCTCTCGGGCCTGGTGCCGGCCGACGACGCGGCGCGATTGGCCTACCTCTCCCGCACCTGGGGCGACCCGGCCGATCCCTTCGAAGCGGCGGCCGCGCAGCTCGCCACCTGGACCATCACGGGCCTCGCCGGGCACGACCAGGCCTACTTCGCGCGCCGGGCCAACGGTCACGCCGGGGAGGTGCTCGACGCGGCGAACCACATGCTGCGACGCGCGGATGCGGCGGGTGGCGCCTCGCGCGGAGCCACCGCCTCCGTGAGGCTCGATCTGGCCGGGCCCGGCGGCTCGGTGACCCCTGAGCTCGTCGTCGACTACCTCGCGGGGCCGCAGACGGTGCCGCCCGGAACCCATGACGCGGTCGTCACGCTGCGGGGAGCGACCTTCGAGGACGGCTCCCGGGAGGCGTCGGTGCCGAACGGGCGCTCGCGCGGCATCCGGCCCGATCAGGCGGGGGCGACCGAGACCGTCGTGGCCGAGGTCTCCTACCGCGACCTCCCGTACGGCGGCCGGTTCCGCCTCGGCCGCAACACGGGAGCGGCTCAGAGCCTGCTCGTGACCGCGCCCTTCGGCGTGGACGCGCGGGCGCAGGCCTCCGCGACGGCTCCGAACGACCTGCCCTTCCGTCCGCGGGTGCAGACCAGCACGGGCTCCGTGATCGCCGAGGCGGGCGACCCGCTGGCCGACGAGCTCACGGTCGAGGTGCACCCGGAGTCTCCGACCGGCGGCGCCTGGGGCGTGTACGCCGCTTCGGACGGCTCGCTCAGGCCGATTCCGGTCGTGGTCTCGAGCACCCTGTGGGGCCCGTTCCCCCGCCGCCCTGCCGAAGCGGCCGGGCCGCCGGCCGACGGGCCGATCGTCTGCACCGTCGAGACCGTGATCGATGAGGGTCCCGTGCGCAGAACCACGCCGCCGTGCGTTCTGCCCGCGGCGGGCTACTACGTGTGGACCGATTCGATCGACCCCGGCCGTACGCCGGCCGACCGCGGCGGAGACCGGCTGCTGGGCTGGAGCTCCGGCTTCGGTGTCGCCGCCGAGACCACCCGTGTCGATGCGGCCCCGGCCATCGAGACCATGGCCTCGGTGAACCATCAGACGGGACCCGGATGCGTCAGCGACCGCTTGGGCGTGACCGGTCTTCCGGCGGGTGGCGACCCGATCGAGGTCGAGAGCACGCTCATCGGGCCACTGGCCGAGCGGCCCGCCCCGGGCAGCGTGCCGGAGCATCCGGGTGGGGCTCCGGTCGCGGGATCGGTGACGACCACCGTTCCGGGCGACGGGGAGTACGAGTCTCCGTGCATCGCGGTGTCCGCGCCCGGCTTCTACTACTTCGTGTTCACGGCGACTCCCCGTCCTCGGACTGTCTCGACGGCAGCGGCTTCCGGCGCCGGCACGCCGGCCACCGGCACCGGCCGACCGACCGGGTCGGGCGGGTCGGGCGGGTCGGGCGGGTCTGCGCCGACCGCCGGCTCTGGCCTCGGCGACCCGGCCGCCGAACCCGACGACGGGCTGGTGGCCGCCTTCAGCGACTCCCGCGTGCACGAGTTCGAGTCGATCGAGGTCGTGACCCCGCCGAGCGCGTCGCCACCGGCGACGCCGAGACCGACCTCGCCGCTCCCGCCCGGCGTCCCGGCAGGGCCCCCACCCACGCCGGCCGTCCCGGCGCTCCTCGCGCTGACGGGCTCCTCCGTGGGCGACGGCGGCCCGGTCTCCATCGCCGCAACCACGGCCACGATCATCGCGGGGCTCGCCGGGCTGGGCCTGGCGCTGCGCTCACGGAGGCGACCGTGAGCGCGGACTCCGCCGGGTCGGTCCCGCCCAGACGGCACCCGGAGGCGGTGAAGCTAGAGCTTCTCGATCGGCGCGATCTTGATGAGCAGTTTCTTGGGACCGGCCTGGTCGAACTGCACGTGGGCCACCCGCTTCGGTCCCACGCCGGTCACCTGGTTCACCCGGCCTTCACCGAAGTCGGTGTGACGGATCCGGTCGCCCGGCTCGAGCTCGAGGTCGCCGTTGTCGCGCACCTGACCGGTGACCCGGTTCGCCCATTCGGTCTTGGGGCGAGGAGGCGCGGGCGGCAAGCCGAAGCTCGAGTCGCTGTTCCAGCGCGAACCACCGCCGTAACCGCTCCGGCCGCGAGCGTTGAGCGCCCTCGGCTCCGTGCCACCGCGAGACGTCGCCATGCCGGGAGACTGGATCCAGTCGATCAGTTCGGCGGGGATCTCCTGCAGGTAGCGACTCGGCATCGCGACCGCGGTCTCGCCGAACTGCGCCCTCGTCATCGCGAGCGAGAGAAAGAGTCGCTGCTTGGCGCGCGTGATTCCCACGTAGAACAGGCGCCGTTCCTCCGCCGGTCCGCCCGGCTCGCCCGCCGACATCCGGTGCGGCAGCAGATCCTCCTCCACACCGGTGAGGAAGACGGCGTCGTACTCCAGGCCCTTCGCCGTGTGCAGGGTCATCAGCGAGACGGTGCCGCTCGAATCGTCGAGGTCGTCGACCGCCGCGACGAGGGAGACCTCGGTCAAGAAGTCGATCAGCGTGCCGTCCGGATTGTTGCGGTTGAACTCCTTCGTCACGGCGAGCAGCTCTTCGACGTTCTCGGCGCGCGCCTCGTCTTGCGGGTCGCGGCTCGCGCGGAGCATGGTGACGTAGTTGCTCCTCTCGATGAGCAGAGCCAGCACCTCGCTCACCGGAGCCTCGCCGCCCGCGCGCTCCGGGTTCACGAGCTCGGCGGCCTCGTCGAGCAGGGCGGCCAGCTGCAGGATGGCGCCCGTCACCTTCGGGCCGAGCCCGAGTTCTCCCGCGCGGCGCATGGCCTCGCGGTAGCTCACGTTCTCGCGCTCGGCATAGGAGGCGAGCTGGGTCTCCGTCGCCGGCCCGATGCCGCGCTTCGGCGTGTTCAGGATGCGCCGCAGCGCGAGGCCGTCGAAGGGGTTCGCCACCGCGGTGAGGTAGGCCATCACGTCTTTGATCTCGGCGCGCTCGTAGAACTTCGTGCCGCCGAGCACGCGGTACGGCAGTGCCGAGCGGATGAAGATCTCCTCCAGCGCTCTGGTCTGCGAGTTCGTGCGGTAGAACACCGCGATCTGGTTGTAGGCCATGCCGCCGTCGTGCAGCTTCGCGATCTCGTCGGCCACGAACTGCGCCTCGTCGTGCCCGGAGTAGCCGGTGAAGCCGACGATCTTCTCGCCGTCGCCCACGGCCGTCCAGAGCTTCTTGTCCTTGCGGTCGAAGTTGTTGGAGATCACCGAGTTCGCTGCCGAGAGGATGTTCTGCGTCGAGCGGTAGTTCTGCTCGAGCAGCACGACCTTGGCGCCCGGGAAGTCGCGCTCGAACTCCACGATGTTGCGGATGTCGGCGCCGCGGAACGCATAGATCGACTGGTCGGAGTCACCCACGACGGTGAGCGAGGCTCCCCCGCCGCCGAAGGCGGGAAGCCCGGCCAGCTGGTTCGACTCCGGCGGTTTCGTGAGCTCGCGGATGAGGGCGTACTGCGCGTGGTTGGTGTCCTGGTACTCGTCGACCAGGATGTGGCGGAACCGGCGCTGGTAGCTCTCGGCCACGTGCGGGAAGGCACGGAACAGGAACACCGTCTGACTGATCAGGTCGTCGAAGTCGAAGGCGTTGGCCTCGCGGAGCGCGCGCGAGTAGGCGCGGAAGATCTCCACGAACATCGCGTCCTGAGGGTCGGAGAAATTCGCCTGCCGGGCGTAGCTCTCCACGTCGGAGAGCTCGTTCTTGAGCTTCGAGATCTTGCCCGTCACCTGCGACACCGTGAACCCGAAGGTGTCGGCCTGGAGGTCTTTGATGATCCGCTTGACGAGGGCGCGCGAATCCTGGGAGTCGTAGATCGTGAAACTCTTCGTGAAACCGAAGTTCTCGGCCTCGCGCCGCAGGATGCGCACACACGCCGAGTGGAAGGTGGAGATCCACATCCCCTCCGCCACCTGGCCGAGCAGCTGGGCCACACGCTCGCGCATCTCGGCCGCGGCCTTGTTGGTGAAGGTGATGGCGAGGATCTGGCTCGGCCAGGCCTCACGGCCGCGGATGAGACTCGCGATGCGGTGGGTGAGAACGCGGGTCTTGCCACTGCCGGCACCCGCCACGATGAGCAGCGCGTGCCCGCGGTACACCACGGCTTCGCGTTGTTCCGGGTTCAGCCCGACGAGCAGCTCGTCGTCGGCCTCCTCGGCACCCGCTCCGCTACCCGGGCCGGTGACCCGGCCGTCGAAGCCTGGTCCGCCCACGATGATGGGAGTGACGCTGCCGGGGGTCGATTCGGTGGTTTCGCTCATGCTCCACCAAGTTTAGGCCGCGCCGCCGACGCTCCGTCGGGCGATCACCGCGAGATCCGGCTGATCGGCGAAGACCCCGTCGACACCGGCGGCGAACACGGCCGCGAACTCCCGCTCCCAGTCACCGAACGTCGCCGGGTCGCCGCCCGAGCGCAAGTTCGTGGGCAGGAACTCGTTCTCGGCGCGCAGCGTCCAGGTGAACACGTGGAGCCCGGCGGCGTGAGCCCGGTCGACGATGTCGGAGGCCGGCAGCGCAGCCCCCCGCTCGTCGCGCGGCAGCAGGATCGCCTTGTCCACGCTGATCCCGTCGACCTCGGCGGCGAGCGCCCGGAGTCCGGCGTCGGTCAGCTGCGAGGCGTAGCTCGGGGCGCCCGCTCCGTGCTGCACGATGGCGTCGAACGGGGAGCCCTCGACCTCGAGCAGGTAGACGTAGTGTGCCGGCAGGCCGGAGGCCCGCAAGGCGCGCAGCACGGTCATCTCGAACGACTCCACCACGAGCCGGCCCGACCCGAGGTCCCGCCCGCCGCGGTCCACCCACTCACCACGGCCGGCGCCAGCGTCACGGCCTGTCCGCTCGCGACGGCCGGTCCACTCGTCACGGCCAGTTCGCTCTCTCCTGTCGCCGTCGCGACCGCCCCACCCGGCCGCCGCGATCTCGGCGGCCACGATCTCGGCCGTCGCGAAGCCGGCAGCGTCGAAGTAGCTCGCATGCTTCACTTCCACCACGGCGGCGGCGTCGGCCTCCTCGGCCAGCCGCAGCACGTCCGTCAGGCGCAGCAGCCCGAACTGCCCGTCGAAGCCCGCGCTCGCCGGCCGGATGGCCGGGAGCCGCTCCCGCGCCCGCAGCGTCTGCAACTCGGGCCAGGTGAAGTCCTCGGTGAACCACCCGGTCGTGGGCACGCCGTCCACCTCTTTCGTGGTGCGGCGCGCGGCGAACTCCGGATGCGCGGCCACGTCGGTCGTGCCCGAGATCTCGTTCTCGTGGCGCACCACCGCCACCCCGTCCTTCGAAAGCACGACATCGGGCTCCACGGCATCCGCTCCCTGCGCGAAGGCGAGCTGATAGGCGGCGGCCGTGTGCTCAGGACGGTACCCGCTCGCACCGCGATGGCCGATCACGAGAGGAGCTGCGCGGCCGGCGCGGCTCACGGTTTCCCGCTCCGCGAACAGGGCGTACTTCCAGCCAGCCGCCCATGAGGGTGCACTAAGTTAACAGTGTCCACGTTCACGTTCCACACATAGAAGAGACTGACATGGCAGAGGCATCTTCCAGCAATCCGGCGTTCTCGCGCAATCCCGTCTTCAACGGCAAGGCCGTCGCGCCGCAGACGCCGACGATCTCGGCCGAGGGTCTGCAAGACCTCTACGACCGCCCGGCGGCCACCCCCTCCGAGACCGACCGCATGAGCTACGACGACACGATCATCAAGACGGTCGGCCTGTTCGCCGTCTTCCTGGTGACCGCGGCCATCGGCTTCTTCACCAACATCCCGCTCCCGACTCCGCTCGGCATCGGCCTCCTCGTCGTGGGAGCGATCGGCGGATTCGCGCTGGGCCTCGTCAACGCCTTCAAGCGCGAGCCCTCGGTTCCGCTCATCCTGCTCTACGCGGCCTTCGAGGGCCTCGCGATCGGTGCGATCTCCGGCTTCTTCGAGGCCCAGTGGTCGGGCATCGTCATCCAGGCCGTGCTCGCGACCCTCGCCGTGTTCGGCGTCACGCTCGCGCTGTTCGCGAGCGGCAAAGTGCGCGCCTCGAAGCGGGCCACCAAGGTCTTCCTCATCGCGATGGTCGGCTACCTGGTGTTCTCGCTGCTCAACTTCGTGCTGATGATCACCGGGCTCAACACCAACCCCTGGGGCCTCCGCGGCGCCGTCATCTTCGGCATCCCGCTCGGCCTCGTCATCGGCGTGCTCGTGGTCATCATGGCGGCGTACTCGCTCGTGCTCGACTTCGACGCCATCCAGCGCGGTGTCAAGGGCGGCGCCCCCCGCAAGTACGGCTGGTCGGCCGCGTTCGGCCTGATGACCACGATCGTCTGGCTCTACCTCGAGCTGCTGCGCATCCTGGCGATCTTCAGAAACTAGGCTCGGCGCACACCGCCGAACGACGAAGAAGGGCCCGTCCACCAGGACGGGCCCTTCTTCGTCTCCGCTAGTACGGAAAGGGGCGGAGTCTCACTCCCACTCGATGGTGCCCGGCGGCTTCGACGTCACGTCGAGCACCACGCGGTTCACGCCCGAGACCTCGTTGGTGATGCGGTTCGAGATGCGCGCGAGCACGTCGTACGGAAGCCGCGTCCAGTCGGCAGTCATGGCGTCTTCGCTCGACACCGGGCGCAGCACGATCGGGTGACCGTAGGTACGGCCGTCTCCCTGCACGCCCACCGAGCGCACGTCGGCCAGCAGCACGACCGGGCACTGCCAGATCTCGGCGTCGAGGCCCGCGGCGGTGAGCTCGGCGCGCACGATCGCGTCGGCCTGCCGCAACAGCTCGAGGCGCTCGAAGGTGACCTCGCCGACGATGCGGATGCCGAGACCGGGGCCGGGGAAGGGCTGACGACCGACGATGGCCTCCGGCAGGCCGAGCTGACGCCCGATGGCCCGCACCTCGTCTTTGAAGAGCGCACGAAGCGGCTCGACGAGTTCGAACTGCAGGTCTTCGGGAAGACCGCCCACGTTGTGGTGGCTCTTGATGTTGGCCGTGCCGCTGCCGCCGCCCGACTCCACCACGTCGGGGTAGAGCGTGCCCTGCACGAGGAAGCGGATGGGGTCGCCGTCGGCCGCGGCCTCGGCGATGAGCTCGGCCTGGGTCTGCTCGAAGGTGCGGATGAATTCGCGCCCGATGATCTTGCGCTTCTCCTCCGGGTCGCTGACGCCGGCGAGGGCGCTCAAGAACCGCTCCCGCGCATCCACGGTCACGAGCCGAACGCCGGTGGAGGCCACGTAGTCCTCTTCCACCTGGCGGCGCTCGCCCTCGCGGAGGAGGCCGTGGTCGACGAAGACGCAGACCAGCTGGTCTCCGACGGCCTCGTGCACGAGCGCGCCGGCGACGGCGGAGTCGACCCCGCCGGAAAGGGCGCAGATGACCTTGCCGGTGCCCACCTGGGCGCGGATCGCGGCCACCTGGTCGGCGATGACGTTGCCGGGATTCCAGTCGGCCGGGATCCCCGCGGCGCGATGCAGGAAGTTCACGAGCAGGTCTTGGCCGTACTGCGTGTGCTTGACCTCGGGGTGCCACTGCACGCCGTAGAGACCACGCGCGGGATTGGCGAAGGCGGCGACGGGCGTGGACGAGGTGCTCGCGAGAACGTCGAAGCCCTCGGGGGCCTGCACCACGGAGTCGCCGTGGCTCATCCAGACGGTCTGGGCGAGCGGCTGGTCGCGCAGCAGGGTGCCGCCCTCGCCCACCGACATGTCGGTGGCGCCGTACTCGCGAGCGCCGGTCTGTGCGACCTCGCCACCGAGCGCGCGCGCCATCACCTGGAAGCCGTAGCAGATACCCATCACGGGAACGCCCAGCTCGAAGATCGCCGGGTCGAACTCGGGGGCCCCGTCTTCATAGACGCTCGACGGGCCGCCGCTCAGCACGATGCCCACGGGGTTCTTCGCCGCCACCTCAGCGGCGCTGATCGAGTGCGGCACGATCTCGGAGTAGACGCTCGCCTCGCGCACGCGGCGGGCGATGAGCTGCGCGTACTGGGCGCCGAAGTCGACCACCAGCACCGGACGAGTCAGTTCCTCATGGTTCGGGGTTTCTGATCCGCTAATGGGAGGCCTCCACTGGCTCGGGGTTCGCGGCCTCCGCTTCGCGGGAGGCCAGGTAGCTCTTCACCTCGCGCGCGATGCGCGCCTCGAGGAAGAAGGAAAGGAAGGGGATGACGCCGCCGAGCGCGATCACGATGAACCGCGAGAAGGGCCAGCGCATGAGGCTCCACAGCCGGAAGTCGGAGAAGAGGTAGACCACGTAGAACCAGCCGTGCACGATCAGGATGGCGGTGCTGAGGTTCACGGCGACGACGGTGCCCACCGGCACCAGGCTGAGGAACCCGTGCGGGCCGCCGAGCTGCAGTTCGAGGCCGATCGGGGTGTATTTCAGCACCATCTCTGCGCACAGGAGCAGCAGCAGGGTTCCGGTGATGATGGAGGCGACCTGATAGAACTTGAGCGCTCCGCGGATGCGCGGAAAGTCCTTCGGTTTCGGTGCGAGAGCCATGAAACTAGCCTACCCGCGCATCCGGAGCGTTTCCCGCGGCTTCGGCAGCCTCTTCCTGCTCGCGTTCCCAGGCGTCGCGCACGAGGCGGTACCAGAAATAGACGGCGAAGCCGGCGAACACCACCCACTCGGCGGCGTAGAAGATGTTGAGCCAGTTCAGCTGCACCGACTGGTCGGGCATCGGCGAGGCGATGGCCGTCGTGCCGGCGGTCGGGGTCTCGCTCACCACGTAGCCGCCGTAGACGTCGGCGGATGCGTCGAACTCGGCCCACTGGTTGACGAACGCCGAGACCGACATCGTGGTGCCGAGGGGCCCGCCGTCGAGCGCGGTGACTCCGATCAGCGGCTTCTGCGCATCCGTCACGACCGGCCCCTCGGTGGGCAGGTAGCGTCCGGTCAGGGTCTCGGATGCCGTGCTCCCCGCCGAGCGGAGCCCCTGTGCCGTGCTCGTCGCGAGCGCGGGATCGGTGGTGAACCCCAGCGCCACGGCCAGGTAGGTGTCGGCGGGAGAGTCGACCGCGAACTGGCCGATCACCCAATAGCCCGAGGTGCCGTCGTTCAGACGCTTGCCGAGGATGTCGAAACCGGAGGGGACATAGTGCCCCGTCACCTCGACGCGTTGCGCCGCCTCGGTACCGAGCACGGGCTGCTGCGGCTGCGACACCTCATGCAGCGGGCGAACGGTCTCGGTGTCGCTGTTCACCACGGTGCCGGTCGACACGGCGCGCTCGAGCTGCCACTGGCCCAGGGCCGCGAAGCCCCCGGCCACGGCGAGGGAGAGCACGAGAGCGCCGATCCATCGCGGTCGTCGCATGAGATGGAAGATCGTCAATACTCGCTGTCTCTCTGGCTCGGGTTCTGGGTCTGCTCGTCGGACTGCTGCATCGCCTGCTCGATGAGCCGCTCGGTCTCGGGGGCCACGGCGTCATCGGAGGCCGCGTCGGCCTCCACGGGGACCGTCCGCGACGGCGCCGTCTCCGCGGTGGTCGCGCGCGGGCTGGAGATCGTGCCTTCCATCAAGGCGATCGCCTCAGCTCGGGACAGGCTCTCGGCCGGGTCGGAAATGCTTCCCGCGGCGCCCGTGCCGGCCGCCGCCGGCGCCTTCTTGGCCGGCCTGAGGATGGCCGCTCCGATGCGCTCCGAGTTCACCGCCAGGATGGGCCCCATGATGGCCATGATGAGCACGTACAGGCCGGCGAACGGCTGGATGCGCGCGTCCAGCCCTGCCCCGAGCGCGAGCGTCGCGAGGATGAGCGCGAACTCCCCGCGGTTCTGCAGGATGGCGGCCGTGTTGATTCCCGCCTGCGGGCCCAGACCGTTCAGCCAGGCCACGAACTGCCCGGCGACGATGTTGAGCACCACTGTCATGACGACCGCCACCACGACGGGAACGATCACCTCGGGAAACTTCGACGGGTCGAGCCCGAGCCCGAAGTTCAAGAAGAAGAAGGCTCCGAACACGTCCCGCAAGGGGATGGCGATCTGCTCGATCTTGTTGCGGTAGCGGGTGGCACCCAGCACGAGTCCGATCAGGAACGCGCCGATCGCATCCGTCACCCCGAGGATCTCGCCGAGACCGCCGAACATGATGGCGAGGCCGAAGAACAGGATGGTGAAGAGCTCGTCGTCTTTGGTGCGGAACAGCCTCGACACGAAGCGCCCGCCCCAGCGCGCGACCGCGAACATCACCACCAGGAACACGAACGACACCGCGAGCTTGCCCACCACCGGCCAGATCTCGGTCTCGCCCGAGAGCACCACCGAGACGATCGCGAGGTAGATGGCGATGAAGACGTCTTCGACCACCGTGACGCCGAGGATCATCGGCGTCTCGCGGTTGGCGAGGCGGTTGAGCTCGATCAGCAGCTTCGTGACGATGGCGCTCGACGAGGTGGCGGTGATGCCCGCGATCACGAGCGCTTCGCGCGAGCCCCAGCCCACCAGGAAACCGAAGGCGAAGCCCACCGCCATGTTGATGGCGATGTAGGAGCCGCCCGAGATCAGCAGCTTGCCGACGTTGCCGAAGAACTCGTCCTGGTCGAACTCCAGACCGAGGTTGAACAGCAGCAGGATGAGCCCGATCACGGCGATGAGCTGGATGTACTCGCTGTGCGTGAAGTCGATCGGGAACCACCCGAAGAACGGGCTCGCCAAGAGCCCCACGACCATGTAGATCGGAATGGCGGGGAGCCCGATCGACTTGCCGAGGCGCCCCAGCACATAGGCGATGACGAACAGGACGCCGAGGACGAGGAGGTCGGGGCCTAGGTGCATCCGCCCGGCCTAGCTTTTACCGGGCGGACCGTCGACGACTCCGACCTTCTTCAGCTCGCCCGTGCGGAAGAAGTTGAAGGCCTTCGCGACCTTCTCGGGCGACCCGGCCACCACGAGGGTGTCGCCGGGGAAGACCTTGAAGTCGGGGGCAGGGGCGGGGTTGGTGGACTCGCCGCGCACGACGGCCACCACGGTGAGGCCGGCGATCCCGCGCTCGGCCGGGCTGCCGAGCGGCTGCCCGGCGATGTGGTCTTCGTAGTCGACCGTGAACCAGTCGATGCTGAGGCCCGGGATCTGGTCGAGCGCCGTGAGCGACTCGGTGATCTGGGTGCCGCCGAGCAACTCGGCGAGGGTGTGCGCCTCGTCTTCGGAGAGGCGCAGCGACACCTTCGTCGCATCCGGCCCGCCGTCGTCGTCGGAGAAGGTGATCAGGTCGCTGTGCCCCGAGCGGTGCGCGATCACGCCCACCTTGCCCCCGTCGGACGTGATGAAGGTGTGCAGCACCCCCACGCCGGGAAGCTTCACGCGGCGAACGTCGACCATTGCTGTCTCCTCCAGAAGTCATCGCGGAATCGCGATACCTCCATTTTAGGCCCGGCCGGAGAGAGCACCGGCCGGGTCCTGTCAGCCTGTGGAGAACGAGACGCGATGGCGCGCCGTGGAGAACTCAGGCGGCACTCAGTCGGCGGCCACGATGTCCGGCGCCTCGAGCCGGATGCGCTCAGCCGATTCGTCGTCGGGCTGCAGCTGGCTCGCGCGCTCCGCCGCCACCCGTTCGAGGTAGAAGGCCACCTCGCGCTCGATCTGCTCGTCGTCCCAGCCCAGCACCCCGCCCATCAGCCGTGCGGCCACCGGCGCGGCCGAGACCCCGCGGTCCCAGGCCTCGATCGAGATGCGGGTGCGGCGGGCGAGCACGTCGTCGAGGTGCAGGGCGCTCTCGTGCGAGGCGGCATAGACCACCTCAGCTCCGATGTAGTCGTCGGCACCGGGCAGCGGGTCGGCCAGCGTCGGGTCGTCGAGAATGAGGTCGAGCAGCTCGTCGGTGAGGGTTCCGTAGCGGTTCAGCAGGTGCTCGATCCGCACGGTGTGCACTCCGAACTTGCGCGCGATCTTGCCGCGCTTGTTCCAGGCCGCCTGGTACCCCTCCGCGCCGAGCAGCGCGATGTCCTGCGTGACCGAGGGCGAGATCTTGCCGTCGAGGGCCGAGACCGCCGCATCGATCGCATCCTTCGCCATGATGCGGTAGGTGGTCCACTTGCCGCCCGCGATCACCACCAGGCCAGGCACCGAGTGCGCCACGAGGTGCTCGCGCGAGAGCTTGGAGGTCTGGTCGCTCTCTCCGGCGAGCAGGGGGCGCAGGCCCGCGTAGACACCCTCCACGTCCTCCCGCGTGAGCGGCACCGCGAGAACCTTGTTGACGTGCTCCAGCACGTAGTCGATGTCGGCGGCGGTGGCGGCCGGATGCGCCTTGTCCAGGTGCCAGTCGGTGTCGGTCGTGCCGATGAGCCAGTGCCGGCCCCACGGGATGACGAACAGCACACTCTTCTCGGTGCGCAGCAGCAGCCCCGACTTGCCCTGGAAGCGGTCGCGCGGCACCACGAGGTGGATGCCCTTCGAGGCGCGCACCTTGAACTGGCCGCGCTCGCCCACCATGGCCTGCGTCTCGTCGGTCCAGACACCGGTGGCGTTCACGACCTGCTTGGCGCGGATCTCGAACTTCTCCCCCGTCTCGAGGTCGTGGGCGTGCACGCCCACGACGCGCTCCCCCACCTTGATGAAGCCCTCCACCTTCACCCGGCTGGCCACGTGGGCACCGTACGAGGAGGCGGTGCGCGCGAGGCTCGCCACGTAGCGGGCGTCGTCGACCTGGGCGTCGTAGTAGGTCATGCCGCCCACGAAGGCATCCTTCGCGAGGCTCGGCATGAGCGCCTGCACCTGGCGCTTAGAGAGGTGGCGGTGGTGCGGAACCCCGGGAGGGCGGCCCCCGGTGTAGGAGAAGATGTCGTAGAGCAGCATGCCGGCGCCGACGTAGGCCCGCTCGATCACCCGCTTGTTCAACGGGTAGAGAAAGCGCACGGGCTTCACGAGGTGCGGCGCGATGCGCTGCAGCAGCAGACCGCGCTCGATCAGGGCCTCGCGCACCAGCCGGAAATCGAGCTGCTCGAGGTAGCGGATGCCGCCGTGCACGAGCTTCGACGAGCGGCTCGAGGTGCCGGAGGCCCAGTCACGGGCCTCGACCAGGCCGACCCGCAGACCGCGGGTCACCGCATCCAGCGCGCTGCCGGTTCCGACGATGCCGCCGCCCACCACGAGGATGTCGAGCTCTTTCGACTTCAGCGTCTCGATGGCCGCCGCCCGCTCCTCCGGCCCGATCTTGGTGGAGTGCGAAACCGAGTTGTTCGTGGCCATGGGACTCTCCTTCAGCGCAGCGTCATCGCAGACTCACCCTCGGGCCGGCAGCCCACGGTGTCTGCTCCCCACGCTAATGACCCAGGTAGGGAGCCACAACCACTTCGATGCGCTGGAATTCCTTGAGGTCGGAGTAACCGGTGGTCGCCATCGAGCGGCGCAGCGCGCCGATCAGGTTGGCGGTACCGTCGGCGACCGGCGAGGGCCCGTAGAGCACCTGCTCGAGCGACGCCACCTGGCCGACATGGACGCGGTTGCCGCGCGGCAGCTGCGAGTGGTGCGCCTCGGGACCCCAGTGCCAGCCGCCGCCGGGGGCGTCGCTGGCGCGGGCGAGCGCGGTGCCGAGCATGACGGCATCCGCTCCCATCGAGATGGCCTTCACGATGTCGCCGGAGGTGCCGAGGCCGCCGTCGGCGATCACGTGCACGTAGCGGCCACCCGACTCGTCCATGTAGTCACGGCGGGCGCCGGCCACGTCGGCGACGGCCGTGGCCATGGGGGCGTGGATGCCGAGGGTCGCGCGGGTGGTGGATGCCGCGCCGCCGCCGAAGCCCACGAGCACGCCGGCTGCGCCGGTGCGCATGAGGTGCAGGGCCGCCGTGTAAGTGGCGGCGCCGCCGACGATGACGGGCACGTCGAGTTCGTAGATGAACTTCTTGAGGTTGAGCGGTTCGACGGTCTTCGACACGTGCTCGGCCGAGACGGTGGTGCCCCGGATGACGAACAGGTCGACGCCGGCGGCGACGACCGTCTCGTAGAGCTCCTGGGTGCGCTGCGGCGAGAGCGCGCCGGCGACGGTCACTCCGGATGCGCGGATCTCGGCCAGGCGGGCGGCGACCAGCTCGGGCTTGATGGGCTCGGCGTAGATCTGCTGCATCCGCTCGGTGGCGCGACCCTCGGGCAGTTCGCGGATCTCCGCGAGCAGGGGCTCGGGGTCTTCGTAGCGGGTCCACAGACCCTCGAGGTCGAGCACGCCGAGGCCGCCGAGCTGCCCGATCATGATGGCGGTCTGCGGCGAGACCACCGAGTCCATCGGGGCGGCGAGCACCGGGATGTCGAAGTGGTACGCGTCGATCGACCAGCTCACCGAGACGTCCTGCGGGTCGCGCGTCCGGCGCGAGGGGACGACGGCGATGTCGTCGAAGGCGTAGACGCGGCGGCCCCGCTTGGAGCGTCCGATTTCAATTTCCATCACGCCTCATCCTATCCGGCGCACTCCCCCACGACGCGAAGCGAGCCGGCCGAGGTTCTCGCTCCCGCCGCCTTCGAGCTCCGCTCAACCGAAGGCGGGAGCGAGAACCTCGGCCGGCTCGCATCCCGCGAATGAACTCAGCGCCGGTAGTTCGGCGCCTCCACCACCATCTGCACGTCGTGCGGGTGCGACTCCTTGAGCCCGGCAGCGGTGATGCGCACGAAGCGCCCCTTCTGCTTGAGCTCGGGGATGGTGCGTGCGCCCACGTAGAACATCGACTGGCGGAGTCCGCCCGCCAGCTGGTAGGCCACGTTCGCCAGCGGACCGCGGTAGGGCACCTGGCCCTCGATCCCTTCGGCGATGAGCTTGTCGTCCGACGGCACGTCGGACTGGAAATAGCGGTCCTTGGAATACGACGTCTTCTCACCGCGGGTCTGCAGCGCGCCGAGCGAGCCCATGCCGCGGTAGTTCTTGAACTGCTTGCCGTTGACGAACACGAGATCGCCGGGGCTCTCGTCGCAGCCGGCGAGCAGCGAGCCGAGCATCACGGTGTCGGCGCCCGCGACGAGTGCCTTCGCGATGTCTCCCGAGTACTGCAGGCCGCCGTCGGCGATCACCGGAACCCCGGCCTCGCGCGCCGCGAGCGACGCCTCGTAGACCGCGGTCACCTGGGGCACGCCGACGCCCGCCACCACACGCGTGGTGCAGATCGAGCCCGGCCCGACGCCCACCTTGATGGCGTCGGCGCCCGCGTCGACCAGAGCCTGCGCACCGGAGCGCGTGGCGACGTTGCCGCCGATCACGTCGACGCCGGCGAAGGCGGAGTCGCTCTTCAGGCGGCGGATGATCTCGAGCACGCCGGCGCTGTCGCCGTTGGCCGTGTCGACCACGATCACGTCGACGCCCGCGTCGAGCAGGTTCGTGGCGCGCTGCCAGGCGTCACCGAAGAAGCCGATCGCGGCACCGACGCGCAGCCGGCCCGCCGCATCCTTCGTGGCGTTCGGGTACTTCTCGCTCTTGTCGAAGTCCTTGACCGTGATGAGGCCGCTCAGACGCCCGGCGTCGTCGACGATCGGGAGCTTCTCGATCTTGTGCTGGGCGAAGATGGCGATCGCGTCGTCCGGGTCGACGCCGACCCGGGCGGTGATCAGGGGCATCTTCGTCATCACGTCGCGCACGAGCGTCGTGGACTTCTCGAAGGGTGAGACGAAGCGCATGTCGCGGTTGGTCACGATCCCCACCAGCACCCCGCTGCCGTCGACCACGGGAAGGCCGCTCACGCGGTACATGCCGCAGAGCGCGTCGACTTCGGCGACCGTCGCATCCGGGGTCGTGGTGACGGGGTCGGTCACCATGCCCGACTCGCTGCGCTTCACGCGGTCGACCTGCTCGGCCTGATCGGCGATGGAGAGGTTGCGGTGCAAGACGCCCAGGCCGCCCTCGCGCGCCATGGCCACGGCCATGCGCGACTCGGTCACGGTGTCCATGGCGGCCGAGAGGAGCGGGGTCGCCACCTGGATGCGCCGCGTGAGCCGCGACGAGGTGTCCGCTTCACTGGGGATGACGTCGGTGTGCCCGGGCAGGAGCATCACGTCGTCGTACGTCAGTCCTACAAAGCCGAACGGATCCGCCTGGTCCATACACTCCTCGTTTCTGTGCTGGTTAAAGCGTAACGACTCCGCCGCTCGTGCTATTCCGCTTCGGACACGAATTCGGCACAATTCCCGCTGTGAAACACGGAGGACACATAGTCGGGATAACGTAACGGCCTATTACTATCAGGCAAGCGTGCCGCTGGAGTCACGCACCGTCCCGAAGGGCAGAACTTGACGACACAATCCGTGCCGGCCAGACAGATCGGTCGATTGCTCCACGACAGACGACGTCTGACCGGGGCGTTGATGATCGTCTTCGCGCTCCTCGGCGTCTTCCTCTTCGGCAGCTCGAGCCCGGCCTTCGCGGCCACCACGCCCCCCACGGCCGCGGCCTCGGCCTCCTGCACGGCCGACGCGACCACCGGATGCATCCAGGGCACCATCAACCAGCCGAGCGGTGACCCGGCGGTCGGGGTCTCCCTGCACGTCACCGGCGCCGGCGGCTTCGACGAGACCATCACCACCAACGACCAGGGCAAGTGGGTCGTCGCCATCACGACGGCGGGCCAGTACCAGGTCGAGGTCGACGAGAGCAGCCTCCCCGACGGGCAGTCGCTCGACTCCTCCGCGACCAACCCCGCCACGGTCGACGCCGCACTCAACAAGAACACCGGCCGCATCTTCAAGCTCACCGGCAGTTCGGGCGACAGCTCCTCGGGAACCACCGCGCCCACGGATTCGTCGGGCGGCGTGACCTGGGAGCGCTTCCTGCAGCAGGCGGCCTCCGGGCTCCGCCTGGGCCTCCTGCTCGCGCTCGCCTCGGTCGGTCTCTCCTTGATCTACGGCACCACCGGCCTCAGCAACTTCGCGCACGGCGAGCAGGTGACCCTCGGCGGCATCCTCGCCTACGTGTTCGCGAACCTGCTGGGCTGGAACCTCATCCTGGCCGCGATCGTGACCGTGGTGATCTGCGCGGCCACGGGGTACATCCAGGACTGGTTGATCTGGAAGCCGCTCCGAAGGCGCGGCATGTCGAACATGCAGATGATGATCGTCACGATCGGTCTCTCCCTGGCGCTGCAGTACACCTTCCAGTTCTTCATCGGAGCCGGCACGGTGCGCATCGACCGGTCGAACCCGAAGACGGTCGACCTCGGCGCCATCACGCTCTCCGAGCAATCGCTCTGGGCGATGCTCATCGCGGTGATCGCCATCGTGCTCGTGGGCTTCTTCCTGCTGCGCACCCGGATCGGCCGGGCCACGCGCGCCGTCTCCGACAACCCCGCGCTCTCCGCCGCGTCGGGCATCAACGTCGACGGCATCATCCGGCTGGTGTGGACCCTCGCGGCCGGCCTCGCCGGCCTGGCCGGCATCATGCTCGGCCTGGTGCTGAACGGCATCAGCTGGCAGACGGGTCTCCAGCTGCTGCTGCTGATGTTCGCGGCCACCACCCTGGGCGGCCTCGGAACCGCCTTCGGCGCCCTCGCCGGCGCCCTCATCATCGGCATGGTCGTCGAGCTCACGAACCTCGTCCTCCCGGGCGACTTCAAGTACGCGACCGCCTTGCTCATCCTGATCCTCGTGCTGCTGATCCGGCCGCAGGGGATCTTCGGCCGCCGTGAGCGGATCGGTTAGAAGGGCGCATCATGAACGAACTGATGACAACACTCAACGCGATCCTGGCGTCGGCGCTCTCCCCGGGCACCGCGGCACTGGCGATCGCGGCGATCGGCCTCAACATCCACTTCGGCTACACGGGTCTGCTCAACATGGGCCAGGCCGGCTTCATGCTGATCGGGGCATACGCCTTCGCCATCTCGATCATCGGCGGGCTGCCCCTCATCCTGGCGGTGATCATCGCTCTCGCCGCAGCCGTGCTCTTCGCGCTCGTCCTCGGGGTGCCGACGCTGAAACTGCGCGGCGACTATCTCGCCATCGTCACCATCTCGGCAGCGGAGATCATCCGCATGGTCGGGCGCTCGTCACTCCTCACGAGCATCACGGGCGGTTCGAACGGCCTCGTCGGCAACAGCTATCGCGGCCCGTTCACCGACCTCTCCTTCCTGGGTGACGGCCAATCCGGCTTCGGCCCGTGGAACTACGACAACACCGGCTCCGACGGCTGGTGGATCCGCCTCGTCGCCTGGGCGCTCGTGGCGCTGTTCAGCGTGATGGTGTTCCTTCTCATGCGCAGCCCCTGGGGCCGCGTGCTCCGCGGCATCCGCGAAGACGAGGATGCCGTGCGCGCGCTCGGCAAGAACGTCTACTCCTACAAGATGCAGGCGCTCATCCTCGGCGGTGTGCTCGGCGCGGTCGCCGGCGTGGTCTACATCCTCCCCGCTTCGCTGCAGGCCGACAGCATGGGCCGGTCGATGACCTTCTTCATCTGGACGGCGCTCCTGCTGGGCGGAGCGGCGACCATCTTCGGTCCCATCCTGGGTGCGATCGTGTTCTTCGCGCTGCGTCTCCTGGTTCAGGGCCTGGCCGGCCAGTTCGTGCCGGCGAGCATCATGACCTCGCAGCAGACCGAGCAGTTCTCCTGGATCCTGATCGGTGTCACGCTGATGCTGATCGTGATCTTCCGTCCGCAGGGCATCCTCGGAAACAAGAAGGAGCTGAGCTTCAATGCCAGGTGATCCCGTGATCGACATCCACGAAGGCTCCGCCGCGGCCCGGGCCGCTCTCGTCGGCCTCGACGGCAAGCCCGGTGTCTCGAAGCCCGACTCGATCCTGACCGTCGACAACGTGGTGCGCCGCTTCGGCGGCATGACCGCGGTGAGCGTCGACCACCTCGAGGTGCAGCGCGGGGTCATCACCGCGCTGATCGGGCCGAACGGCGCCGGCAAGACCACCTTCTTCAACCTCATCACGGGCTTCGACAAGCCGAGCTCCGCGCCCCGGCTGATCGGTGGCCCGAAGCCCGGCGAGGCCGCCAAGTGGGAGTTCAACGGCACCCCGCTCGGGATGACCGGAGCCGCGAAGGTGGCGAAGCAGGGCATGGTGCGCACCTTCCAGCTCACCAAGGCGCTCGCCCGCATGACGGTCATGGACAACATGCTGCTCGGCGCCCGCGACCAGCCCGGCGAGAACCTCTTCGTCTCCCTCATCAAGCCGCTCTGGGCGGCCCGGGAGAAAGAGGTCCACGCCAAGGCGGAGGAGCTGCTGCAGCGGTTCAAGCTCTACGAGAAGAAGGACGACCTGGCAGCGAGCCTGTCGGGCGGCCAGAAGAAGCTCCTCGAGATGGCGCGGGCCCTCATGAGCGACCCCACCATGATCATGCTCGACGAGCCGATGGCGGGCGTGAACCCCGCGCTGACGCAGTCGCTGCTCGGCCACATCCAGGCCCTGCGTGACGACGGCATGACCGTGCTCTTCGTTGAGCACGACATGCACATGGTTCGGCACATCTCCGACTGGGTGGTCGTGATGGCCGAGGGCCGCGTGGTGGCCGAAGGCCCTCCCGGCGACGTCATGGAAGACCAGGCGGTGATCGACGCCTACCTCGGCGCCCATCACAACACCGACCTGGGCGACGACTCCCTGCTCACCGACGAGGTGGCCGAGGAGCTCGCGAAGGAGATCTCCGAAGAGGACGCGAACACCGAAGGGGAGAAGAAATGAGCTTGGCTGCAGCCGCCTCGGCGCCCGAGCCCGTGATGCGGGCGACCGATCTGGTCGCCGGCTACCTGCCGGGCGTCAACATCCTGAACGGGTGCAACCTCGATGTCTACCCGGGCGAGCTGATCGGCATCATCGGCCCGAACGGCGCCGGCAAGTCGACGCTGCTGAAGGCCCTGTTCGGCCTCGTGAACGTGCGCTCCGGCAGCGTCACCCTGAACGGGCGCGACATCACCGGTCAGAAGGCGAACAAGCTCGTGCAGGCCGGGGTGGGCTTCGTCCCGCAGACCAACAACGTCTTCCCCTCCCTCACCATCGAGGAGAACCTCCAGATGGGGTTGTTCCTGCGACCCAGGATGCTCAAGGAGCGGCTCGAGTCGATCTTCGACCTCTTCCCGGTGCTCGCGGACCGCCGCGCCCAGCGTGCGGGCTCCCTCTCGGGCGGAGAACGCCAGTCGGTCGCCATGGCGCGCGCGCTGATGATGGACCCCTCGGTGCTGCTGCTCGATGAGCCCTCCGCCGGGCTGTCGCCGGTGCGCCAGGACGAGACGTTCATCCGCACCCGCCGCATCAACAAGACCGGCGTCTCGATCATCATGGTGGAGCAGAACGCGCGCCGCTGCCTGCAGATCTGCGACCGCGGCTACGTGCTCGACCAGGGCCGAAACGCCTACACCGGCACCGGCCGCGAGCTCGCCGACGACCCGAAGGTGATCGAGCTCTACCTCGGAACCCTCGCGAAGGACGTCGAGGCCGACGCCAAGGGCCCCGACGCCCCCGGCGCGATCTGACACGTCGCTCTGCTGTACCGAACGGCTGCGGGCCCGACCACCACCGGTCGGGCCCGCAGCCGTTAACACGACGCCGCCGGCCCCGGAAACGCCGAGAGCGGGCCCGACCCCGGAGGATCGGACCCGCTCTGTGGTCGAGGCGACTACTCCTTAGTAGGAGGTCTGACCTTCGATGGCCTGCTGCCAGATCGGCTTGTTGGCGTCATCGAACTTGTAGATTCCGATGAAGGCCGACGACGGCTCGTTCTTCTCATTGAACGGTCCGACGCCCGACTGACCCTTGTAGTGGATCTCCTTGCCGTCGGTGAGCAGCTTCGAGCAGTCCGCGAAGGTCGTGCACTCGGTGCCGCCCGTCGATCCGGAGACCGCGGCGAGGTTCTTCTGCACGTCGGCCGACACGTTCGAGCCCGCCTTCTGCGCGGCGAGGGCCGCGAGGATGGTGGCGTCGTACGACTCGGGGCCGTAGGAGAAGTCGCTCAGGGTTCCGCCCTGAACGTCCTTGTACCACGACACGAGCTGAGCCTTGAAGGCGTCGTTCGGGTTCGCGCCGGGGATGGTGCCCTGGGCGTTCAGGAGGGTTCCCTTGTCGAAGGCCGTGCCGTAGTCCGAGGTGTTGCCGTCGGAGTAGTAGGTCTTCGACATGTCGAAGCCCTGCGCGACGAGCTCGGGGATGATCGCCTTGGTCTCGTCGAAGGCGAGGATGACGATCGCGTCGGGCTTCGACGCGATGGCCGCGGTCACCTCGGAGGAGAAGGTGGTCTGACCGGGAGGGAACTCCTGGCCGGCACCCTTGGCGCCGTAGACGACCTTTCCACCGGCGGACTCGATCGAGGCCTGGGTGAAGTCGCGGAGACCGGTGCCGTAGGCGTCGTTGAACACGAGGAAGGCGATGTTCGAGTTGCCGTCACCCGTGATCAGCTGGCCGAGGGCCGAACCCTGCACCGAGTCCGGCGGAGCGGTCCGCCAGTAGAACGGGCTGTAGCCCGAGAGCTTCGCAGAGGTGTTCGCCGGGGAGATCTGGACGATCTTGGCCGAGGTGAACTTGTCGACGACGTTCAGCGAGACACTGGACGAAGCGGCGCCGATGGCGACCGAGACACCCGCATCGATGAGCTTCTGGGCGCTCGCGGTCGAGACCGAGAGGTCGGTGCTGTCACCGGAGTCGGACTCCAGGATGCACGCGTCAGCCCCGTTCACGCCACCGGCCGCGTTGATGTCGGCGACGGCGAGGCCGACACCGGCCTGCTCCGGCGGGTTGAGGAACGCGAGGTTACCGGTCTGCGGCAGGATCGTGCCGACGACGAGGCCGTCCTTCGTGCTGGCTCCGCTCGCGCAGGTCGCGGATGCGTAGGTGGTGGCCGAGTCGGTCGACGCCGTGGTCGACGTCGTGCTGCCCCCGGATGCGCAGCCGGAGAGCGTGATGGCGATGATGCCCGCTCCCGCCAATACGGCTGTCCGGAGGGCATTCTTGGATCGAATCATCCTGAGAACCCTTTCATGATGCGCGCGCTCTGTGAGCTCCCCAGGCGAGAGCCAGCGCGGTGATTTCACAAAGCTAGGCCGTGAATGTTTCAATCGTGTGTTCTCGGACTACACCAAGCACATCGTTAGCAATTCGTGATAGCCGATCGGGAAGAGCGATCGGCTCACTTCGCGGGTGTGAAACTGCCGAACACCGTGCCGATCGTCGCGGGTGCACCGTCGGCCCCGTAGAGCACGGCTGCTGCGGAACCGGCTTGCTCGACCCCGTCGGCGGAGAGCGAGAGCGGCCCCGTGAGACCGTCGAAATCGATGTCGACGCCGGCCGCCTGCAGCTGGGCGCACTCGTCGTAGGCCGTGCAGCGCGTGCCCTCGTTCGTCACGATCGGCAGCTGGGCGGCGATCGCCGCACCCGCCGGGTCGCCCGCCGCATTGGCGGCCAGTGCGATCGCGATCACCGCGTCGTGCGCCTCGGCGGCGAAGCGCGTCGAGCTGAGCCCGGGCGCGATGCCGGCGAGCTGGCCGAGGAACTGCGCGTCGGCGGTCACGCCCGCCCGCACGCCCGCTGCGCAGTCGAGGGCGCCGCCCGCGGCGACACCGGAGTAGTCGGCCGCGCTCTGATCGAGCAGGTGGAGTGAGGCCGGAGCGATCCTGCCTGCGGCGAGCAGGCTGTCGAGCCCGCCCTGGTCCAGAGCGTGCGAGATCACCACCACGGCATCGGGAGCGGATGCGCCGACGGCGTCGGCCGCCGCCGCGAACGACCCCGAGGGGCTCACCAGGGCGTTGGCGGAGACCGTCCCGCCGGCCGCCTGCAGAGCGGTGGTGAAAGCGGCGGAGACAGCGGCGCCGTACGCATCGTCGACGGCGATGACGCCGACCGTGCTGGCGCCGCCGTGCGTGAGCTGCTGCGCGAGCGCGGAGGCCTGGAGCGCAGCCGAGGGCACGAACGACGGCGCCGACGCCGGAGCGGTGTACACCGAACGGTCGATCGCGGTGTCGGTCGCCGAGGCGAACACCGCCCCGGCCGACGTCACCTGGTTGACCGCCGCGGCGGTGTCCGGCGAGGAGGGGCCGACCACGGCCGTCGCACCTTGGGTGAGGACGGAGCCGGCATCCGCCGTCGCGGAGCCGATGACCCGCAGGTTGCCGCCGAGCACGCCCGTCGGGCTCTCGTCGATCTCCCGCGCAGCGAGTGCGACGCCCGCCGCGACCGCGGCGGCCTCGGCCGATCCGTTGCCGATCGAACCGAGCAGCAGCGCGTCGCCGCGCACCAGGGCGGCGGGCGGCGCCTCGGCCGCCGGGGTGGCATCCGTGCTCGTCGGAGTGCTAGTGCGGCACGGCGAGCCGGGTGCCGGGGTGCTGCCCGCATCGGCGCTGCAGCCGGCGCACACGAGGGCGACCGTGGCGGCGAGGGCGAGTACCGTGGCGCCGCGGCGAGCGCCGTGTGGGGCGAACAGTGACCGGAGGGGAACGCTCATGGTGCCCCATCCTGCCATCGCCGCCCATCGACGGGCTGAGCGTGCCTGGGAGGGCGCCCCCTCAGCGGGTCAGGGGGCGAGGCCCGCGAGGGCCAGCGTGCCGGCGCTCGTCGAGCCGGCAGCGGTGCTCAGCTGGCCCGTCACACCGGTGTAGCGGATGGGGACGCGAGCGGTGATGGCATCGAGGCAGGCCCCGTAGCTCGAGCACTGGGCCGTGCCGCTCGTGACAGCCGGCAGGAACTGCGCGATCGATGCACGCCCGTCGTCACCGGCCAGCTTCGCCGCGAGGGCGATCATGACCACCGCGTCGTAGCTCTCGGCACCGAAAGCAGTGCCGGCCAGCGTGGGATCCGACGATCTCAGGCGAGCAGTGAACCCTTCGTCGACGGCTTCGGCCTCACCGACCGCGGTGACGGCGGGGATGCCGGCGGCGACCGCCGCGCTGTCGACTTCGCCCTGCGCGGCCTCGCTGTTGGGCCCCACGAGCGCGTCGACGGCTTTCGCGGCGAGTGCGGAGACCGAGGCGGCGGCCTTCCCGGCCGTGCCGTCGCCGGGCACCACCACGAGCGGCTTGCCACCCACGCCTCCCGCCTCGTCGATGTCGCGGGCGGCGAGCTCGGCACCGGCGAGAGAAGCGGTTCCGAGCGCGGCATCCGCGCCGCCGAAGGCGACGACGACACCGATCGTGAGGGTGCCGTCGCCCGTCGGCATCGGCTGCGCCATGCTGGCGACGGGCGTGGGGGCGCTGGTATCGCCCGGGGCGGCGGAGGCGAAGCATCCGGTGAGCGACACGGCCACGGCTGCGGCGAGAGCGGTGAGCGCGGCCAGATGCGGGCCCCGGCCGTTCGGGGCGAAGACGGTGTGCTGGGTCATCGTCGCACCACCCTATCGCTCCCTAGAGCAGTTCCTCGGGCACGGCGGACGCCACGGATGCCGAGCGCGGCCTGCGCGCCGACCGCACCATGTCGACCACGAGCAGCAGAGTGGCGACCCACACGATCGCGAAGCCCACCCAGCGCTCGGGCGGCATCGGCTCGCCGAGAACGAACACCCCGATGCAGAACTGGATGATCGGCGCGAGGAACTGGATGAAGCCCACGTAGACGAGCGGCAGCCGCCGGGCCGCCGAGGCGAACATCAGCAGCGGCACCGCGGTGGCCACGCCCGAGATCACGAGCAGGCCGGTGTGCCAGGCGCTCACGGTGCCGAAGGTCAGCCCGGTCAGCTGCGACACCACCACGAGCTGCACGATCGCCACCGGCGCGAGCCAGGCGGTCTCCAGGGTGAGGCCACTGGCGGCGTCGACGCGGGGCCCGACATACTTCTTCACGAGCCCGTAGGCGCCGAAGGAGCCGGCCAGCACGAGGGCCACCCACGGCACGCTCCCGTAGCCCACCGAGAGAACCACCACGGCGAGGGCGCTGACGCCCACCGCCGCCCACTGGAGGCGTCGCAGGCGCTCGCGCAGCACGATCACGCCGAGCAGCACGGTCACGATGGGGTTGATGAAGTAGCCGAGCGAGGTCTCCACCACCTGATCCGACAGAACGCCCAGGATGTAGGTCTGCCAGTTCACGTAGATGAGAGCACCCGCCGCGCCCATGAGCAGCAGCAGTCTCGGCTGCCGGGCAATCGCGAGGAACGGCCTCCAGGCCCGCGTGGCAGTGAGCAGCACCGCGCAGAACACGAGGGAGAACAGGATGCGCCAGCCCACCACCTCGAAGGCGCCGGCCGGACGCAGGAGCAGAAAGTAGAGCGGGAAGACGCCCCAGAGCACGTAGGAGGCCGCCGCGTAGACGAGCCCGGAACGGAACTGCTGCGCCGCGGAGCCCGCGATCGTCAACGTCGACGGGGGCGGAGTCTCGGGCACCGCGTCACTCTACTGCAGACGCGAAGAACCCGGGCGGCCTGAGCCACCCGGGTTCTCGTGAGTCGTGTCGGCCTTAGCGGACGACGACGGCGAGCACGTCGCGAGCCGAGAGCACGAGGAAGTCCTCACCGGCGTACTTGACCTCGGTTCCGCCGTACTTGGAGTAGATGACCTTGTCGCCGACGGCGACGTCGAGCGGAACGCGGTTGCCGTTGTCGTCGATGCGGCCGGGGCCGACGGCGACGACTTCACCCTCCTGGGGCTTCTCCTTGGCGGTGTCAGGGATGACGAGACCGGAAGCAGTGGTCTGCTCAGCTTCGACCTGCTTGATGACGATGCGATCCTCGAGCGGCTTGATGGAGACCGACACGGTTGACCTCTTCTTTCTGAATGTCTGTATTTCAAAAACCACGGGTTAGCACCCTCACACCGAGAGTGCTAAGTCGAGTTTAGAGGCTCGTTTGGCACTCGCGCAATGTGAGTGCCAAGCTCCACAGCCGGATGCGCCCGGCTCGGCCATCCGCCTTGGTACCGTTGCCGGATGGACTCCGCCGAGCTCTCGTTCCTCTTCACCGCCGAAGGGCTGCGGCTTCTCGACTCCTTGCCCGGGTACACGGCGGGCGGGGCCGTCAAGCAGGTGGCGGAGCTGCGCCGGGCCGGCCATTCTCCCGAGCTCGTCGCGGCCGTGCTCACCCAGGCCCGTCTCCGCGAGAAGGCCACGGCCAAGTTCGGCGCCTTCGCCGACCGCCTGCTGTACACCCAGGCCGGCCTCGAGCAGGCGACCCGCCTCAAGGTCGCCGCGCTGCACGCCGGGCGGTTCCGGGCTGCGGGCGTCACGCGCGTCGCCGACCTGGGCTGCGGAATCGGGGCCGACGCCCTCGCCATCGCGGCCCTGGATCTGCCCGTGGTCGCGGTCGAGCGCGACGAGGTCACGGCGGCGATCGCCTCCTACAACCTCGCCAGCTTCCCGAACGCCGAGGTCGTGCACGCGGATGCCGAGGAGTTCGACCTCGACGCGGCGGGGGTGGACGCGGTGTACCTCGACCCGGCCCGCCGCACGAGCGGCACCAAGAACACCGCCCGCCTCACCCGTCCCGACGACTACTCCCCCTCGGTCGACTTCGCCTTCGCCCTCGCCGCGCGCCGGCCGACGGGAGTGAAGCTCGGCCCCGGCTTCGACCGCTCACTCATCCCCGGCGACGCCGAGGCGCAATGGGTCTCCGACGACGGCCAGGCCGTGGAGATGGGGCTCTGGTTCGGCGCTCTGGCTCGGCCGGGCATCCGCCGCTCCGCACTCGTGCTCTCGGCGAGCGGGGCGGCCGAGCTCACGGCGGCGGCCGACAGCGCCGACGCGCCTGTGCGCGAGCTGGGCGAGTTCGTCTACGAGCCCGACGCGGCCGTCATCCGGGCGCGGCTCATCGGCGCGCTGGCCGGGCAGCTCGATGCCGGCATGCTCTCCCCCGGCATCGCCTACCTCACCGGAGACACGCTGGTCGCGTCGCCGTTCGCGAGCGCGTTCCGGGTGCGCGAACGCCTACCCGCTTCGGAGAATCAGCTCAAGAAGGCGCTGCGGGAGCGTCGAATCGGCACGCTAGAGATCAAGAAGCGCGGCATCGATGTCGATCCCGCGACGCTGCGCACACGACTCGCGCTCAAGGGGCCCGAGGCGGCGACGCTCATCCTGACCCGGGTCGCCGGAGCGCACGAGGCGCTCCTGGTCGACCGGGTCTCCGGATGAACGATCAGTAGGAGTAGGTGCCCGCGGCGCCGGCGGCCGCGAAGATCACGACGAGGAACACCACGTAGATGATGATGCCGATCACCCAGAGGCCGGTGAAGACGTACGACAGGATGAGGCCCGCCTTCGCGAGTCCACGACCCTGTTCGCCCGTGCGGTCGATCTGCTTGAGCGCGATGTGGCCGGTCACGATGCCGGCGATCGAGAACACGAAGGCCAGGATGATGGTGATGATGGCCAGCACGTTCGTCGGCGGCGTCGCCGGAGCCTGATAGCCGTAGTAGGGCTGCTGAACGGGCGGTGGCTGGTAGCCGGGAGGGGCCTGCTGGTAGCCGGGCGCGACGGGGGGCTGCTGGTAGTAGCCCGGTGCCGCGGGGGGCTGCTGATACGGCTGCGCCTGCGGCGGATAGCCCGGCGCCGGCGGAACCGGCGGCTGCTGGTAGCCGGGCACCGGCGGCGTCACCGGGGGAACCGGCGGCTCTGCGCCGGGGGTGGTGTTGTTCGTGTCGCTCACGGGGAGTGCCCTTCTGTGCCGGCGGAGGGGGACGGGCGCAGGCGGCGAACCGCCTGCGCCCCGGTTCTCAGTAGGTGCTGACGGTCACGTTCCCCGCCGCAGCAGCGACGGCGACCACGATGATGATGATGATCCAGAAGATCACGCCGATGGCGCCGATGATGATACCGGCGATCGCGAGGCCGCGGCCCGACTCGCCGGTCTTCTTGATCTGGCTGAGCGCGATGGCGCCGATGATCACCGCGATGATGTTGAAGCTCAGGATCGACAGCACGAGCGCCACGATCGACAGCACGTTCGTCTTCTGGGCGGGGACCGGCGCGGGCGCGTAGGCGGGGGTGGGTTCAGTCAAGGTAGGGCTCCAATTGTCCTAAGAAAATACGATGACGGCACCTATCGTGGCGGGTCGCTGAGAAAGTGTCAATGACCGCCGCAACAGTTCACGCCGCCGGACGCTCGTCCACCTGGATCTGCGTCACCGGCAGCGTCGAGTCCGCGCCGAAGCCGAGGGTCGACGGACGGTGCCCGGCCGCGATCAGCTGCGCCCCCAGCGCGGCGATCATCGCCCCGTTGTCGGTGCACAGTGACAGAGGGGGGATGCGGAGGGTGACGCCCTGGGCCTCGGCCCGCTCGGCCGCCACCTGGCGCACCCGCGCGTTCGCCACGACCCCGCCGCCGAGCAGCAGTCGCGGGATGCCGAAGTCCGCGCAGGCCCGGAACGCCTTCGTGAGCAGAACATCCACCACAGCTTCGCGGAAACTCGCGGCCACGTCGGCCACCGGGATCTCCTCCCCGGCATCGGCGGCGCGCTCGACCCAGCGGGCCACGGCCGTCTTGAGCCCGGAGAACGAGAAGTCGTAGCGGTGCTTCTCGAGGTCCTTGGCCTGCATGAGGCCGCGCGGGAAGTGGATCGCCTTCGGGTCGCCGCCCAGCGCGACGCGGTCGATCTGCGGGCCGCCGGGGTAGGGCAGACCGAGCACGCGCGCCACTTTGTCGAAGGCCTCGCCCGCGGCGTCGTCGATGGTCTCGCCGAGCAGCTCGACGTCGCCCACCAGGTCCCGCACGAGGAGGAGCGACGTGTGTCCGCCGGAGACGAGCAGGGCGATGGTGGGGTACTCGAGGGCGTCGTCGTCGAGCACGTCGGCGCCCACGTGGCCCACGAGGTGGTTCACCGCGTAGAGCGGCTTGCCCGTCGCCACGGCGAGCGCCTTCGCGGCACCGACGCCCACCATGAGCGCACCGGAGAGGCCGGGGCCGCTCGTCACGGCGATCGCGTCGATGTCGCCGATGCCGAGCCCGGCCTGGGTCAGCGCGGTCTCGAGCGTCGGGTTCATCGCCTCGAGGTGGGCGCGTGCCGCGACCTCGGGCACCACTCCGCCGTAGCGCGCATGCTCGTCCATCGACGAGGCGATCACATTGGCGAGCAGCGTCGAGCCGCGCACGATTCCCACGCCGGTCTCGTCGCACGAGGTCTCGATGCCGAGCACGACGGGCTCCCGGCCTTCTCCCGCGTTCAGCGTCGTCATCGTGCGTTCCCTTCCCTGACGGCCGGCCGCGGCGCCTTCAGCTCGGCCTTCATCACGATCGCATCCACCCCGTCGGGCTGGTAGTAGGCCGGGCGCACGGCGATGTCGGTGAAGCCGAGCGAGAGGTAGAGCCCGTGCGCCACCGGGTTGTCGGCCCGCACCTCGAGGAACATCGACCGCGCCCCGCGGGCGACGGCCTCGCCCAGCAGGCGCTGCATCAGCTGCCGCCCGAGCCCCCGCCCGCGGGCCGTCGACGTCACGGCGATCGTCTGGATGTCGGCGTCGACGGACCCGGGCGGGCAGAGCAGCCCCGCATAGCCGGCCAGCGCATCCGGGGTCGCCTCGTCGACGCCCACGAGGTAGTAGCAGAACGGATGCTCGATCTCCCGCGCCATCGACTCGCGCGACCACGCGTCGCTCTCGAAGGAGGCCTCCTCCAGCGCCATGATGGCGTCGAGGTCCGCGACGGATGCGCGGCGCAGCTGCCAGCTCACTGCGACACCCGCTTGCGCGCGCCGGGCATCGTGACGTCGGGCGAGCGCAGGTACAGCGGCTCGGCCACGTCGTCGGCCCGCCCGAGCGAGCGGTGCAGCAGCGCCACCCGCCCGAGGGCGCCCGCGCTCACCTGGGTGGCATCGACGCGCACGGCCTCGGGATGCGGCACCGCGGCGGGCACGCACAGGCCCGGGCCGCCCGTGCGGAGAGGGGCGTCGGCGTCGAGCTCGTAACGCGACCAGTAGACCTCGCGGCGGCGCGCATCCGTCACCACCAGCAGCGGGCCGCGCGTACCGGCCGACCACTCCTCGAAGGCGATGGCATCGTGGCTGACGACCGGCACCACGGGCCGGCCGATGCCGAAGGCGAAGGCACGTGCGGCGACGATGCCCACGCGGAGGCCGGTGAACGGGCCAGGCCCCATGCCCGCGACGACCTCGTCGAGGGCGGCGGGTTCGACCCCGGCCTCGGTCAGCACGAGGTCGATCAGCTCGCCGATCACCTCGGCATGGCGCATGGTGTCCTCGGTCGAGCCCTCGGCGAGAACGGTACTGCCGTCGACGACGGCGACCGAGGTTCCGGCGGAGGTGTCGATGGCGAGAAGCACAGAAAGAGCCTAACGCGGCGCGACGCGACGAGGGCCCTGAGGACTCGAGGACCCGAGGACCCGACGGACGCTCAGCTCCAGCGCGGGCCGACGCCCGTGAGGCGCACCTGCCGCGGCTCGATCGGCTCCTCGGAGGGGTCGAGTGCTTCGACGGCGGCGGAGCCGCGCTCCGCCCCGGCGCCGAGCGGGCGATCGATCTCGATCGAGAGGTACGAGTCGGTGAGCGCCTCGATCATGCCGGCGCCCCACTCCACCACCACGACCGAGTGCGCGAAGTCGATGTCGAGGTCGTCGAGCTCGAGGGCGCTGCCGAGCCGGTAGGCGTCGACGTGCACCAGGGCCGGTCCGCCCGTGAGCGAGGGATGCGTGCGCGCGAGCACGAAGGTCGGGCTCGTCACCGGCCCCCGCACCCCGAGTCCCTCGCCGAGGCCGCGGGTGAAGGTGGTCTTGCCCGCGCCGAGCTCTCCGGTGAGCAGCACCACGTCCCCGGCGCCGAGCAACCCGGCCAGACTCACGCCGAACTCGTGCATCGCCTCGGGGTCCGCGATCTCGCGCGGCGACCCGATCGCGGCGAGCGCCGCGCGTGCATCCGCGCTCATCGCTCCTGCTCGCTCTCCCCCAGATAGACCCGGGAGACGCGTTCGCCCACCCGGGCCACGATCTCGTCGCCGATGGTGTCCGCGAAGCCCGCCCACTCCTCGGCGGTCGGCTCTCCCCGGTCCCCTTCACCGAACACGACCACCTCGTCGCCCACGGCCACCTCGTCGTCGCCGACGTCCACCACGAACTGGTCCATGGCGATGCGGCCGGCGATCGGATGGCGCTTGCCGTTGATCCAGACCTCGGAACGGCCGCCGGCAATGCGCGGGATGCCGTCGGCGTAGCCGAGCGGAACCAGCGCGAGGGTCGACTCCGCCGCCGTGCGGTAGGTCAGCCCGTACGAGATCCCATGGCCGGCCGGCACGCGCTTCACCGACACCACGGGTGCCCGGAGTGTCATCACGGGCCGGAGTCCCAGGTCGCGCCCGGTGCGGTCGTCGAAGGGCGAGATGCCGTAGGCCGCGATGCCGAAGCGCACGAGGCCGAGGCGGGCCTCGGGCATCCGGATGCCCGCCGAACTCGCCGCCAGGTGCAGCAGCTCGAAGCGGGCGCCGAGGTCCTCCGCCACCGCCACGGCGCGGTGCAGCCGGGCGAGGGCGACCGCGTCGTCCTCCGGCGAGGCGTCGGCGAGATGCGACCAGGCGGCGTGTACGCGCACCACCCCCTGCCGCTCAGAGTCGAGCGCAGCCTGCACGAGCCCCGGCCAGTCCTCCTCCGTGGCGCCGTTGCGGCTCAGCCCGGTGTCGACCTTGAGATGCACGCGCGGGGCCCGGGAAGCGCCGGCGGCCGCGATGGCGTCGAGCTGCCAGACCGCCGAGATGCCGAGGTCGATGTCGGCCTCGGCGGCCTCTCCGAACAGAGCGTCGGGGTCGTGCATCCAGGCGAAGACGGGCGCGGTGATGCCGGCTTCGCGCAGGGCGAGCGCGGCCGGGATGTCGAGCACGGCGAGCGAACTCGCGCCGGCCTCGAGGGCGGCCCGGGCGAGCGGAACCATGCCGTGCCCGTACGCATCCGCTTTCACGGCGAGCATGGTCTCGGCGGGCCGGGCGAGCTCGGAGAGCGTGCGCACGTTGTGGCGGAAGGCGTCGAGGTCGATCACGGCCTCACGCCGCGGTGCCGCTCCGCTCCGCTCCGGTGCCGCCTGGGTCCGTGCGTTCATTCCGGCACCCGCTTCACCCGGCGGCCGAGGCGCGTCACGATCTCGTAGTTGATGGTTCCGGCGGCCTCGGCCCAGTCGCCGGCCGTCGGATGGCCCGCGGCACCGTCGCCGAAGAGCACGACCCGGTCGCCCACCGCGGCCTCGTGGTCGCCGAGGTCGACGACGAACTGGTCCATCGCCACCCGCCCGACGATCGGATGCACGGAACCGCCGACCCAGACGCTCCCCGTGTTCGAGACGTGCCGGGGTATCCCGTCGGCGTAGCCGAGCGGCACCAGGCCGAGCCAGGAGTCGTGCTCGGGGCGGTAGGTGTAGCCGTAGGAGACCCCGGTGCCTGCCCGCACGCGCTTCACCGAGATGAGCCGGGTCTCCAGACGCAGCGCGGGGCGCAGACCGAGCTCGGCCGGCGTGGCGTCGTCGAACGGCGAGAGGCCGTACATGCCCACGCCGAGCCGCACCAGGTCGAGGCGCGTCGCCGGCAGCCGCAGCGCCCCCGCCGTGGCGGCGAGGTGGCGTACAGCCGGATCGAGCCCGGTGGCGCGGGCCAGCTCCGTAGCCTCCTCGAAGGCGGCGAGCTGCGCGAGGTCGTCGTCGTCGCTCGCGTTCGAGAGGTGGCTGAACATCCCGTCGACCCGGATGCGCCCGCTCGCCTCGGCCGCCTGCGCAGCCTCGAACACGGCTGCCCAGTCGCTGCGCTCGATGCCGTTGCGCCCGAGCCCGGTGTCCACCTTGAGGTGCACCCGGGCGGGCGTCGCCGAGGTTCCCGCCTCGAGCGCGCGCGAGAGCTGCAGCCGGGTGCTGATGCCGAGGGTGATGTCGTTCGCCACGGCGGCCTCGAACACGGGGTCTGCGCCGTGCAGCCAGGCCAGCACGGGCGTCGTGAATCCCGCGGAGCGCAGGGCGAGGGCCTCGTCGACGTCGGCCACCCCGAGCCAGCTCGCCCCGCCGTCGAGGGCCGCACGAGCGGCACGCTCGGCGCCGTGGCCGTAGCCGTTCGCCTTCACCACGGCCATCACTGCGGCCGGTGCCACCGTCTCGGCGACGTGGGCGACGTTCGCGGTGATCGCCGCCGCATCCACCACTGCGCGCCGCAGGGCAGGAGCCGCGTCGGGCGCGACCTCGCGTGCCGTCGCCGTCATCGCTCGTCTCCTTCCGCCACCACGAAGGCCATCGCGCTGCCTCCGTCGTGGGACATGCTGAGGTGCACGCGCGCGGCGCCGATCTCGGCGAGCGCCGCGGCGACTCCGCCCGAGAACGCGAAGGCCGGGTTGCGATGCTCGTCGGAGACGATCTCCATGTCGTGCCAGCGGAACTCGGTGGAGTGCCCCACGGCCTTGATCAGCGCCTCTTTCGCGGCGAACCGAGCGGCCAAGGACCGCACCGGCAGTGCCCGTTCGCTGGGAGCGAACAAGCGCTCGAGCAGCCGGGGCGTGCGCTCCAGCGAGCGCTCGAATCGCGCGACGTCGACCAGGTCGACCCCGACACCGACGATCACGACGGCCTACTCGACCGTGACGGACTTCGCCAGGTTCCGCGGCTGGTCGACGTCGAGGCCCTTGGCGGTCGCGAGTTCCATCGCGAACAGCTGCAGCGGGATGACGGTCAGCAGCGGCTCGAACAGGGGCGCCGCGAGCGGGATCCGGATCACCTCGTCGGCGAAGGGCAGCACCGCAACGTCGCCCTCCTCGGCGATCGCGAGGATGCGCGCGCCGCGGGCCCGGATCTCCTGGATGTTCGACACCACCTTCGAGTGCAGCGAGTTGGGGTCGCGCGGCGACGGAACCACGACGAACACGGGCTGGCCCGGCTCGATCAAGGCGATCGGCCCATGCTTGAGCTCGCCGGCGGCGAAGCCCTCGGCGTGGATGTAGGCGAGCTCCTTGAGCTTGAGGGCGCCCTCCAGGGCGATCGGGTAGCCGACGTGACGGCCGAGGAAGAGCACGGCCCGCGAGTCCGACATCCACTTGGCCAGCTGCGTGATCTCGGGCGCGTTCTTCAGCACGCGCTCGATCTTCGCGGGCACGGCCTGCAGCTCGGCGAGCTGTGCGGCCGCCACCGCCGGCTCCAGGGCGCCGCGCACCCGCGCCAGGTGCAGGCCGAACAGGTAGAGGGCGGTGATCTGCGCGACGAAGGCCTTCGTCGACGCGACGGCGACCTCCGGGCCGGCGTGCGTGTAGATGACCGCATCCGACTCGCGGGCGATGGTGGCGCCCTGGGTGTTGCAGATCGACAGCGTGCGGGCGCCGTTCGCGATGGCGTACTTCACGGCCATCAGCGTGTCCATGGTCTCGCCGGACTGGCTGATCGACACCACGAGCGTCGAGGGCGTGAGCACCGGCTCGCGGTAGCGGAACTCGTGCGAGAGCTCCACCGAGACCGGCACACGGGCCCACTTCTCGATGGCGTACTGCCCGAGCATCCCCGAGTAGCTCGCCGTGCCGCACGCGATCACGATGACGCGGTCGATGCCGATCAGGGCCTCGTCGAGGTCGGCGAGTTCGGGAAGCACGACCTGGTCGCCGACCACGCGGCCGAGGATCGTGTTGGCGACCGCCTCGGGCTCCTCGCTGATCTCCTTGGCCATGAAGCTCGACCAGCCGCCCTTCTCGGCGGCGGAGGCGTCCCACGACACCTCGAACTCGTGCGCCTCGACCGGGGTGCCGTCGAAATCGGTGACGAGCACGGAATCGGGGGTGATCACCACGATCTGGTCCTGCCCGATGGCCACGGCACGGCGCGTGTGCTCCACGAAGGCCGCGACGTCGCTGCCGAGGAAGTTCTCGCCATCGCCCAGCCCGATCACGAGCGGTGAATTGCGGCGGGCGCCCACCACGATGCCGGGCTCGTCCTGGTGCAGGGCGAGGAGTGTGAACGCGCCTTCGAGGCGTGAGACCACCCGGCCGAGCGCGGCCGGCAGTCCGTCGCCGGCCTCGAACTCGCGCCCGAGCAGCTTGGCCGCCACCTCGGTGTCGGTCTCGCTGTCGAAGACGAAGCCATCGTCGAGCAGCTCCTGCTTGAGGCTCGCGAAGTTCTCGATGATGCCGTTATGGATGAGCGCGATGCGTCCGGAGGCGTCGAGGTGCGGATGCGCGTTTCCGTCGGTCGGCCCGCCGTGCGTCGCCCAGCGGGTGTGGCCGATCCCGGTGTGCCCGTCGGCCATCGGATGCGCCTCGAGGTCGTCGGCGAGAACCGCCAGCTTGCCGGCGCGCTTGCGGGTCGAGAGCGAGCCGTCGTCGCCGATCACGGCCACGCCGGCCGAGTCGTAGCCGCGGTATTCGAGTCGGCGCAATCCGCCGAGGAGCACCTCGAGACTGCTGTTGTTGCCGACGTAACCCACGATTCCACACATGCGAGCGAGTTTAGCCGAGGCCGCTGGGCTGCCTGACAGCGAGCCCTCAGGGCACCGTGCCGCTCCGGTGTGCCGAGTTCGGGCAGAATGGGAGTCCTATGCCCGATTCCGCCTCGACACACGGCTTCGCGCAGTTCAGCCCGTTCGTGGAGTTCGATCGCGCTCACTGGGCCGCCCTCGCGCCGATGACCCCGCAGCCGCTCACCGAGACCGAGATCGTGCAGCTGCGCGGCCTCGGCAACCCGCTCGACATGCGCGAGGTCACCGAGGTCTATCTGCCGCTCGCGCGACTCCTCAACCTCTACGCCACGAGCGCGCAGCAGCTGCACCGAGCCACCACCGACTTCCTCGGCGACCACGCGAAGAGCACGCCCTTCGTCATCGGCGTCGCCGGATCGGTGGCCGTCGGCAAGTCCACCACCGCACGTCTCCTGCGCGAGCTGCTCGCCCGGTGGGCCGACACCCCTCGGGTCGAACTGATCACCACCGACGGCTTCCTGCTGCCTAACGCCGAGCTCGAGCGCCGGGGCATCATGCACCGCAAGGGCTTTCCCGAGTCCTACGACCGGCGGGCCCTGCTGCGCTTCGTGAGCGCGGTGAAGAGCGGCAATCCCGAGGTGCGCGCGCCCTACTACTCGCACCTCAGCTACGACATCGTGCCCGATGCGCAGATCGTGGTGCGGCAGCCCGACATCCTCATCGTCGAGGGTCTCAACGTGCTGCAACCCCCCGCGGCGAGCAACACGCTCGCCGTCAGCGACCTGTTCGACTTCTCGCTCTACGTGGATGCCCGCACCACCGACATCGCGACGTGGTACGAGAGCCGCTTCCTCGACCTGCAGCGCGGCGCGTTCGCGAATCCGAAGTCCTACTTCCACCGCTACGCGGCACTCTCCGAGGCGGAGGCCCGGGAGACGGCGAAGGGCATCTGGGCCTCGATCAACCTGCCCAACCTGATGGCGAACATCCGGCCCACCCGCTCACGGGCCACCCTCGTGCTCCAGAAGGACTCCGACCACAAGGTCAACAAGGTCCTCCTCCGCAAGCTCTAGATGTACTCGGCCATCAGGTTGTTGACACTCGGGCTGTGGGTGTGAGGCCGTGGCTGGTGTGGATGCGTCCAGTGTTGTAGTGGTTGAGCCAGGGTGCAAGGGCGTCGTAGCGGGCTTGGTTGCTGGTGAAGATCTGCCGGTATGCCCACTCGTTCTGCAGGGTGCGGTTGAAGCGCTCGACTTTGCCGTTAGTCCAGGGGCAGTGCGGTTTGATGAACCGCTGCTCGGCGCCGAGGTCAGCGACTGCTGCTTTGAATGCGGCTGATTTTCGGTAGGCGAGGGCGTTGTCCGAGATGACTCGTTCGATGCGGGTAATGCCGTGGGTTGCGAAGTGCGCGGCGGCTCGGATCAGGAACCCGGCCGCGGTGGCTCCTTTCTCGTCGGGATGGATTTCGGCGTAAGCGACCCGGGTGTGGTCATCGACGAGGGCGTGGACGTAGTCGAATCCGATGCCACGACCGCGGACGGCTTCGCTTCGCCCGTGGGCTTTCCAGCCGCCGCCGTCAGGGATGCGGCCGAGTTTCTTGACATCGATGTGGACCAGCTCACCTGGCCGTTCTCGCTCATATCGGTTCGCCGTGGTCCGGGTCGCCCGGATGACCTGCCCGGTCAACGGGTCACAGGCGACCAGTGGGTATTTGGTAGCGGGTCAGGATGCGGGTGACGGTCCGGGCCGGAACCCCGGTCTCTCGGGCCAGGTTCGCAGGTCCCGTCCGTAGCCGTGCTCGGGCTTCCAGAACAGCCGCTTCCCGTTCCGGAGGCGTTTTCGTCGGCGAGCTGATCGGGCGGCTCGAGCGATCCACCAGACCCGCCTCACCCTCGGCTCTGAATCGTCGCACCCACCTGTGGGCAGTCTGGCGGGAGACGCCGAGTTCTTTGGCGACGTGAGCGACCGGGCGACCGTCGTTGGTCACTCGCGAGACGAGCAGTGCTCTTCCATGGGTCGTCAAACGGGCATTAGCGTGGGACACGAGGCCTCCTGGCAGTGAAGAACTAGACAGCTCCACTAAGCCAGGAGGCCTCGCTAATTCACAACCCCGAACCTGTCACCAACGTCATGGCCAAGTACAGCTAGAGCGCGCGCTCCACACCGGTCGAGAGGCGCTGGCGCACCACGTCGGCGAGCTGGTTCGCGATGCGGTCGGCCGTGGCCTGGTCGCCGGCCTCCACCATCACGCGCACGAGCGGCTCGGTGCCGGAGGGGCGCAGCAGGACGCGCCCGGTCTCGCCGAGGTCGGCTTCGGCCTCCGCGACGGCGTTCGCGAGCACCGCATCCGTCGACACGCCCTCGCGGTCGACGCCGCGAACGTTCACCAGGGTCTGCGGGTACACCTTCATCACGCTCGCGAGCTCGGCGAGGCTCTTCTTGCTGGCCGCCATCTGGCTGAGCAGCTGCAGGCCGGTGAGGATGCCGTCGCCGGTGGTGGCGTGGTCGGCGAAGATGATGTGCCCAGACTGCTCGCCGCCGAGCGAGAGCCCGCGGTCGTTGATGGCTTCGAGCACGTAGCGGTCGCCCACCCGGGTCTCGAGCATCGTGATGCCGTGCTTGGCCATCGCGACCTTGAGGCCGAGGTTGGACATCACGGTGGCCACGAGGGTGTTCTCCCGCAGGTTGCCGCGCTCGAGCTGAGCCAGGGCGAGGATCGCCATGATCTGGTCGCCGTCGACGATGTTGCCCTGCGCATCCACGGCCAGACAGCGGTCTGCGTCGCCGTCGTGCGCGATGCCCACGTCGGCACCCGCGGCGATCACCGCGGCGGCGAGCTTGTCGAGGTGCGTCGAGCCCACTCCGTCGTTGATGTTCATGCCGGTCGGGTCGTTGCCGATCACGGTGATGCGGGCGCCCGCCTGGCTGAAGGCCTCGGGCGAGACGCCGGCCGCCGCGCCGTGGGCGCAGTCGAGCACCACGTGGATGCCGTCGAGCCGGTGCGGGAGCGTCGTGAGCAGATGCACCACGTAGCGGTCTTCCGCATCCGCGAACCGCTTGATGCGCCCGATGTCACCGCCGAGCGGCGTGAGCTGCGGATGCTCGAGGGCCGCCTCGATCGCGATCTCCACGTCGTCGGGCAGCTTCTTGCCGGCGCGCGCGAAGAACTTGATGCCGTTGTCGGGCGCCGGATTGTGGGATGCGGAGATCACCACGCCGAAATCCGCTCCGATGTCGGCGATCAGGAACGCGGCGGCCGGGGTCGGCAGAACTCCGGCGTCGAGGACATCGACGCCGGAGCTCGCGAAACCGGCGGAGACGGCAGCCGCGATGAAGTCGCCGGACTGCCGGGGGTCGCGCGCGACCACCGCGACCGGTCGACGACCGGCATCTCGGGCTTCGGCCCCCAGAACGCGTGCACCGGCCTGAGCGATCCGAAGAGCGAGGTCGGCGGTGACGTCCTGGTTCGCGAGCCCACGCACCCCATCGGTGCCAAACAGGCGAGCCATACGCTAAGCGTAGAGCCGAAGCGCGATTAGCGCTTCGAGAACTGCGACGCCTTACGGGCCTTCTTGAGACCGGCCTTCTTGCGCTCGATGACGCGGGCGTCACGAGTGAGGAAGCCCGCCTTCTTCAGGTTCGGTCGGTTGTTCTCACGGTCGATCTCGTTCAGCGCGCGAGCGATGGCGAGACGGAGCGCACCGGCCTGGCCGGAGGGGCCACCGCCCGTGATCTTCGCGACCACGTCGTAGGAGCCGATCAGGTCGAGCACCTTGAAGGGGTCGGTGATCAGCTGCTGGTGCAGCTTGTTCGGGAAGTAGTCCGCGAACTCGCGGCCGTTCACCGAGAGGGTGCCCGAACCGGGAACGAGGCGCACGCGGGCGATGGCCTGCTTGCGACGGCCCACGGCTGCGCCGGAGACGTTGAGAACGGCACGGGGCGCACGGGGCGCCTCATCGGCCGGGGTTTCGGTGGAGTAGCTCTCGGGAGCCACGTCAATCTGGTCTGCGATCTTCGCCACGGTAGTGATAAGTCCTTTGTCTGAGTCTGCTGAACGAACGCGGGACGCTACTGGGCGACCTGGTCGAGGATGTACGGGGTGGGCTGCTGAGCAGCGTGCGGGTGCTCAGGGCCTGCGTAGACCTTCAGCTTGCGGAACTGGTCACGGCCGAGCGAGGTCTTCGGCAGCATGCCGCGGATCGCCTTCTCGACGGCGCGCTCGGGGTTCTTCTCGAGCAGCTCGGAGTACGAGACGGCGGTGAGGCCGCCCGGGTAGCCGGAGTGGCGGAAGGCCTTCTTCTGCGCGAGCTTCGAACCGGTGAGCGCGACCTTGTCGGCGTTCACGATGATGACGAAGTCGCCCATGTCCATGTGCGGGGTGAAGGTGGCCTTGTTCTTGCCGCGCAGGATGGCGGCGGCGTGGCTGGCCAGACGGCCGAGGACCACGTCGGTGGCGTCGATGATGACCCAGCCGCGCTGGACTTCACTGGCCTTCGGGGTGTAAGTACGCGTCACAGTAGTGCTGCTTTCTTGTTCGAGTGAGGAGTTCGTGAATCCCACTCCGGTGGGCGTTTTCCCTGAGACTCAGGGCGAACGCATCCGATGGAGGGCTCAACTACGGGTGGACGGCACGAGGCACGGACACCAAGGGTCTAGGTTACGCGATACCACTCCCCCGGTCAAATGAGGTCGCGACGCGCCCTCGTGCGCTCGGCCCGTTCGGCCACCTCCGCGTCGGGCGGATAGCCCACCTCGGTGAGCACGAGGCCCTTCGCCGGCATCACGAGAAAGGCGCCGGTGCGTCTCCGTTCGTCGCGGAGCCGCACGAGATCGGGTCCGGAGAGCGAGCCGTCGCCCACGGCCACGGTGGCGCCCACGAGCGCCCGGACCATGCTGTGGCAGAACGCGTCGGCCTGCAGACGGGCGGTGAGCACGCCCCCCGGCTCACGCGTCCACACGAACGACTGCAGCGTACGGATGGTGGTCGAACCCTCGCGTGGCTTGCAGAACGTCGCGTAGTCGTGGAGCCCAAGCAGCGCACGGGCGGCCGAGTCCATCGCGTCGACGTCGAGGACGGCCGGATGCCGCACCGTCGTGCGCCGCAGCAGTGGGTCGAGCGGGGCCGCCGCATCCGCCACCCGGTATTCGTAGCGGCGCCACACGGCGGAGAAGCGGGCGTCGAATCCAGCTGGGGCGATCGTGGAGCTCGTCACCGCCACATCGGACTCCGCACCGAGGATGCCGTTCATCCTCTTGCCGAGCAGCGCGGCCAGGGCCACGGGTGCCATCGTCGAGGCGTCGTCGCCCCGGCGCCGGAGGCTCCGCAGCTGCGCGTCGCTCAGATCGAGATGGGCGACCTGGCCGGATGCGTGCACGCCGGCATCCGTTCGCCCCGCCACGGCCAGGAGAGGCGCCGGCGGGTAGCGCCGGAAGAGCGTCGCGAGCACCTCCTCGAGCGCGCCTTGCACGGTGCGGAGGCCCGGCTGCCGGGCCCAGCCCGAGAAGTCGGTGCCGTCGTACGCGATCCCGAGGCGGAGCCGCCAGGTTCTCGTCTCGGATTGCACGGAGTCGATTCTACGACGAAGGCCCCGCCACCCTTGCGGGTGCGGGGCCTTCGTGCAACGGAGCGCGGTGCGCTCGGTGTTACTTCTTGTCGTCCTCGGCAGGAGCCTCGGCGGGCTCCTCCTCGGCGATGGGCTCGCTGGTCTCGACCGTCTCGGTCTCCTCCACGGGGGCCTCTTCGGTCTCCGCAGCGTCCTCGGCCGGGGTCTCGACGACCTCGTCCTCGGCGGGCGCAGCAGCGGCAGGAGCCTCAGCCTTGGCCGACGACTTCGGAGCCGCCTTCTTCTTCGGGGCGACGGGCTCGAGAACGAGCTCGATCTGCACCATGGGGGCGTTGTCGCCCTTGCGGAAGCCGAGCTTGGTGATGCGCGTGTAGCCACCCTCACGCTCCGCCATGAGCGGGGCGATCTCGGTGAAGAGCTCGTGCACGACGGCCTTGTCACCGATCACGGCGAGCACGCGACGACGGGCGTGCAGGTCTCCGCGCTTGGCAAAGGTGATGAGACGCTCGGTCAGCGGACGCATCCGCTTGGCCTTGGTCTCGGTCGTCTTGATGCTCTTGTGGGTGAACAGGGCGGCAGCCAGGTTCGCGAGGAGCAGGCGCTCGTGCGCCGGTCCGCCACCGAGACGGGGTCCCTTGGTTGGCTTGGGCATTTCTTATCTCCAGATGTGGGTCAGTTGGTCGGGTTGATCAGCGGGCGACGAACGTCTCAGACGTTCTCGTCGTCGTATCCGCCGTAGAAGTGGGCTCCGTCGAATCCAGGAACGGTGTCCTTGAGCGACAGGCCGAGCTCGACGAGCTTGTCCTTCACCTCGTCGACCGACTTCTGACCGAAGTTGCGGATGTTCATGAGCTGCGTCTCCGACAGCGCCACGAGCTCGGACACCGTGTTGATGCCCTCGCGCTTGAGGCAGTTGTAGGAGCGCACCGACAGGTCGAGGTCCTCGATCGGAACCGAGAGCTCCGAGGAGAGCACGGCGTCGACCGGCGCGGGGCCGATCTCGATGCCCTCGGCGGCGGTGTTCAGCTCGCGGGCGAGACCGAACAGCTCGGTGAGGGTGCGACCGGCGGAGGCGATGGCGTCGCGCGGCGTGATGGCCTGCTTCGTCTCCACGTCGACCACGAGGCGGTCGAAGTCGGTGCGCTCCCCGGCACGGGTGGCCTCGACGCGGTAGGTGACCTTGAGCACGGGCGAGTAGATCGAGTCGATCGGGATCTGCCCGGCCTCGGAGAACTCGCTGCGGTTCTGGGTGGCCGACACGTAGCCGCGGCCGCGCTCGATGATGAGCTCGAGCTCGAACTTGGCCTTGTCGTTGAGGGTCGCGATGACGAGCTCGGGGTTGTGGATCTCCACACCCGCCGGAGCCGAGATGTCCGCCGCGGTGACCTCACCCGAAGCGTGCTTGCGCAGGTAGGCGGTGATCGGCTCGTCGTGCTCGGAGGAGACGACGAGGCCCTTCACGTTGAGGATGATCTCGGTGACGTCTTCCTTCACACCGGGGATGGTGCTGAACTCGTGCAGCACGCCGTCGATGCGGATGCTCGTGACAGCAGCACCCGGAATCGATGAGAGCAGCGTGCGGCGGAGCGAGTTGCCGAGGGTGTACCCGAAGCCGGGCTCCAGCGGCTCGATGACGAACCGCGAGCGGAACTCCGAGATGTTCTCCTCGGTGAGAGTGGGGCGCTGTGCAATGAGCACTGTTTTTCCTTTCGGCTGAGTGTCCGCTATATGACACTCATGTGCAGAGGTATTGAGTTGTGGAGAACGACCTCACCGGCGGAGTGCCTGGAGCACTCCGCCGGCGGGCTACATCGGAAAGGTCAAACGCGGCGACGCTTGGGCGGGCGGCATCCGTTGTGCGCCTGCGGGGTGACGTCGTTGATCGAGCCCACCTCGAGGCCGGCGGCCTGGAGCGAGCGGATCGCGGTCTCGCGGCCGGAGCCCGGTCCCTTGACGAACACGTCGACCTTCTTCATGCCGTGCTCCTGAGCCTGGCGCGCGGCCGACTCGGCAGCGAGCTGCGCGGCGAACGGGGTCGACTTGCGCGAGCCCTTGAAGCCGACGCCACCCGAGGAGGCCCAGCTGATGACGGCACCGGTGGTGTCGGTGATCGACACGATGGTGTTGTTGAAGGTCGACTTGATGTGGGCCTGGCCCACGGCGACGTTCTTCTTCTCTTTCTTGCGCGGCTTGCGAACGGCCGACTTGGGGGTTGCCATATATATCTCCTGGAATCCTGGTCAGTCGGCGCGCTTAGCGGCCGGCCTTCTTCTTGCCGGCGACGGTGCGCTTCGGGCCCTTGCGGGTACGAGCGTTGGTCTTGGTGCGCTGTCCGCGCACGGGGAGGCCCTTGCGGTGGCGGACACCTTCGTACGAGCCGATCTCGACCTTGCGGCGGATGTCGGCGGCCACCTCACGGCGGAGGTCACCCTCCACCTTGTAGTTGCCCTCGATGTAGTCGCGGAGGGCGACCAGCTGGTCGTCGCTCAGGTCCTTGACCCGGATGTCTCCCGAGATCTCGGTGTCGGCGAGCACCTTGAGGGCGCGCGTACGGCCGACGCCGTAGATGTATGTGAGGGCTACTTCCACGCGCTTGTCGCGGGGAATGTCAACTCCTGCTAGACGTGCCATTGTGGCTATCTCCTGTTGATGAGTGGAGGTATGGGACAGTGCCTGTGCTCCGGCCTCCGACCGGGGGTGTCCGCCGCCCGGTTCTCACCGGGCGGCATCTGGCACTGCCTTTTCTGGGTGTTCGGTACTACTAGCCCTGACGCTGCTTGTGGCGGGGGTTGCTCTTGCAGATCACCATGACGCGTCCGTTACGACGGATGACGCGGCAGTGCTCGCACATGGGCTTGACGCTGGGGTTGACCTTCATATTATTTTCTCTCTTCGCTGTCCTCGTACCCGATGACGACCGGGCCGTTACTTTCCAGCGCGCCCTATAGGAATAGGAACTACTTGTAGCGGTAGACGATCCGGCCACGGGTGAGGTCGTAGGGGCTCAGCTCCACGATCACACGGTCCTCGGGGAGGATGCGGATGTAGTGCTGACGCATCTTGCCCGAGATGTGGGCAAGGACCTTGTGGCCGTTCGTCAATTCCACCCGGAACATTGCGTTCGGGAGAGCTTCGACGACTGCGCCCTCGATCTCGATAACACCGTCTTTTTTGGCCATAGCCTCACTGTCACTCAAGTAGTCTGTGCTGGTCTTGCGGAGAATCGGCACGCGAAAATCGGCCGAAAACACCAAAGATCGAGCTTACGCTAAGAAACGCCCGGGCGCAATCAGCGAAATGCGTCGACCGATCGTATAGTGCCGACGTGCTGAATTGAGCTATATTCATTTCTTTCCTAGAAGAGAATTGAAGAGCCCACATGTCCCCCTCCCGGCAATCGCTTCGGTCCGCCTCCAAGTGGCACGGACCCCTCTTGGCACATGCAGCGCTCATGGCCGTGCTCGTCATCGTGTCTACTGTCGGACTGCTCGCGGACGACCGTACGCTGCTCGGCGAGTCGGTCTGGGTCAAACCACTCAAATTCGGTATCGGGCTCGCCATTTACAGCACGACACTCGCCTGGATGCTCGGGTTCCTTCGCCGTGGCCACCGATTCGCGTGGTGGACGGGGACCGCCTTCGCAATCGCCGGGGCGGTGGATGTGGCCGCCGTCGTGTATGCCGCTTCCCTAGGCACGTTCAGCCATTTCAACAACGGCACCGATCCTGTCGCCCAGATCGTCCAGGCCGCGTTTTCCATCGGAATCATGCCACTGCTGATCGCTAGCTTCGTGATCGCAGTCATAGTGATCGTCCAGCGAAGGGACGACCGGACAATTGCTCTGGCGATCCGCGCGGGGCTCACCTTGGCCGTTGCCAGCATGGTCAGCGCACTGGCGCTCAGCACGACCGCAGGAAGTACTCCTCGACTCGTGAGCGATTCGAACGACCGGCTGGTTCCGCTGGTGGGCGGTCACGGCATCGGCGATCCGGATGGCAATGGCATGTTCGTGACGGACTGGAGCGCGACCGGAGGCGATCTTCGAGTTCCGCACTTCGTCGGTCTGCACGGCCTGCAGGTTCTCCTCATCGTTGCCTTCGCACTCAATCTGCTCTCCAGGCGCATCGGCATGCTGCAGCATGAGGGCGTGCGCACCCGGTTGGTGGGAGCTATAGCACTCGGCTACGCAGGCATTTTCGTCCTGCTGGTCTGGCAGGCCGCGCGGGGCCAATCGGTAGTCAGCCCCGACGCGGCTACGGCGGTCACGGCCGGCCTGATCGCCGTGCTCACCGCGTCGCTGATCTACTTGATTGTGAGAGCCGCTCGGCGATCGACCGCGACCCTGGCGAATCTGCACTCATGATGAGGATCCGTCCACGGATCGTATAGCGCCCACCAGGTCGCCGAAGAGCGGATGCGAGGGCTCGATGCCGCAGACCTGATCGGCGAACTCCTCCGCACTCAGGGTGTCGAGCAGGCCGGCGAGCTCCGCGCTCTGCGGGTCGGCCGGCGCATCGAAGCGCAGCGCGGCAGCGACGGCCCGCAGCAGCGCATCCGTGGGCAGTCCGCGCTCGGCGAGCTCCGCTGCTGGGCCGATGAACCGCTCGTGCCGGCTGATCTTGCGCAGCGGCTGACGTCCGACACGCTCCGGGGTGTCGGTGAGGTAGGGGTTCGCGAAGCGCACGAGGTTCTTCTCGAGGTAGGCCTCCTGTACCGCGGGGTCGAACTCGTGCTTGGCCACGAGCAGCGCTTTGGTCTCGGCGAGCACCGCCTTGACCTCCGCGAAGACCTGCGGAACGGCGAGGGCGTCGGCGAGCGTCGTCGCTCCCTCGAGCCAGCCGTGGTAGGCCGTGGTCGCGTGGCCGGTGTTCACGGTGAAGAGCTTGCGCTCGATGTAGGGGGCGAGGTCCGGCACGAAGTGCGCATCCGGGATCGACGGCACGGAGTCGCCGAAGGGGCCGGACTCGATGGCCCACTCGAAGAAGTCCTCCACGGTCACGTCGAGGCCGGCGCCGGGCGCCTGGTTCGGAACGATGCGGTCGACGGCGGTGTTCGCGAACACGGCTTTCGCGAGGGCCGGGGATTCGGCGCCGAGCCGCTCCTCGATGTGCCCGTGGAGCGCGTCCGTGGCATTGATTGCGTTCTCGCACGCCATCACCACGAGGCCGGGGAGAGCCTCGTCGCGGGCCTCGAGCGCGCGGGCGATTACGGGGGCCACGAACTTCAGGATGTTCGGGCCCACCGCGGTCGTCACGATCTCGGCGGTCGCGATCTCCGCCACCACCGCATCCTCGTCGCTCGCGCTGTTCAGGGCGCGGTAGCCGGTGACCGTGGTGGTGGAGGCGTTCTCCCCCACCGCGTGCACCTCGTAGCTCGACGAGGCCGCGAGGGCGTCGATGAGCTCGGCGTTCACGTCGGCGAAGACCACCTCGTATCCGGCCTCGTGCAGGATGAGCCCCACGAATCCGCGGCCGATGTTGCCTGCGCCGAAGTGAACTGCCTTCATGATGCCCTCCCGGGGTCAGTCGTTGATGTCGCCGAGGATGTCGAGGATCTGCTCGGGCGTCTGGGCCTCGAGCAGCTTCGCGACGTCGTCGTCTTCGCTGAACACGATGGCGATCTTGGTGAGGATCTCCATGTGCCCGTTGTCCTTGCCCGCGATGCCGACCACGAAACGCACCTCTTCGCCGCCCCAGTCGAGGGGCTCGTCGTAGCGCACGAACGAGAGCGCGGAGTCGAGGATCGTGTCCTTGCCCTCGTTCGTGCCGTGCGGGATGGCGAGGAAGTTCCCCATGTACGTCGAGACCGTGCGCTCGCGCTCGAGCATGTAGTCGAGGTACCCGGGTTCGACGGCGCCGGCCGCGACCAGGATGGCGGCCGCCTCGGCGATCGCGTCCTCCTTGGTGCGGGCGGTGCCGGAGAGCCGGATCTGCGTCGGTTCCAAAACGGCCATGGGGATCGTCCTTCCTCCTGCGCGTCGCCTAGCGGGCGGCGTGCTGCTCTTTCAGCTTCTCCACGACTTCGTCGTAGCGCGGGCTGTTCATGAAGTTGTCGACCGACACGTGCTCGGCGCTCGGGGTGCGTTCCTGCGCCCGGGGCGTGAGCTCGCGCTGGGTGATCACGAGGTCGACGTCGTCTTCGAGACTAGCGATCGCCTTGTTCACCACGGTGACTCCGTCGATGCCGGCCTTCTTGATCTTGTTGCGGAGAACCGATGCCCCCATCGCGCTCGACCCCATGCCCGCGTCGCAGGCGAACACGATGTTCGAGATCGGCCGGGTGTCGGTGAGCAGCGAGGTCCGCTCGGCCACGGCTTCGGCGTCGACGGCGGGGATGCCCTCGGCGCGCAGGTTGCCGAGCACCGAGCTCTCCTTGCCCTTGTTGGCCTCGGTCTGGGCGATGGCGGAGCTGAGGTCGCCCGTTTCCCCGCGCTCGAGGTCGCGCTTGCGGCTGGCCCGCAGGATGATGGCGGTCACGATGAACGACACCGCGGCGGCCGCGATCACCGAGAGGATGACGCCGATGTAGCTGTCCGGCGCGGTCTGGGCGAGCACCGCGATGATGCTGCCCGGGGAGGCCGGTGCGCGCAGGCCGGAGTTGAAGAGCACGTTGACCGCGACGCCCGTCGCACCACCGGCGATCGCCGCCAGGATGGTCATCGGCTTCGACAGCACGTAGGGGAAGTAGATCTCGTGGATGCCGCCGAAGAACTGGATGATCACGGCGCCGGGGGCGCTCGCCTTCGCGAGGCCGATGCCGAAGATCGAGAACGCGAGCAGGATGCCCAGACCGGGGCCGGGGTTCGCCTCGATCAGGAACAGGATGGACTTGCCCTGGTCGGCGACCTGCTGCACGCCCAGCGGCGTGAAGACACCGTGATTGATGGCGTTGTTGAGGAACAGCACCTTGCCGGGCTCGACGAGGATCGAGGCCAGCGGCAGCAGGTGGGCCGAGATCAGCCAGTCCACGCCGGTCTCGAGCGCCTTCGACAGGCCCTGGATGACCGGGGCGATTCCGAAGAAGCCGGCGATCGCGAGAAGGCCGCCGAGGATGCCGGCCGAGAAGTTGTCGACCAGCATCTCGAACCCTGCGCGGATCTTGCCGGCCCAGATGCTGTCGACCTTCTTGATCAACCAGGCACCGAGCGGACCCATGATCATCGCGCCGATGAACATCGGGATGTTCGCGCCGACGATGACGCCCATGGTCGCGATGGTGCCGACGACGCCGCCTCGGGCGCCGTAGACCATGCGGCCACCGGTGTTCGCGATGAGCAGCGGCAGCAGGTAGGTGATCATCGGCCCCACGAGCCCGACATACTGCGGGAAGGTCGTGCCGTCGGGAGCTGCGGCGAGCGCGGTCGCCGCGCCCGACCAGCCGATGGCATCCGCGTTGCCGAAGCCGCCGAGGATTCCGTTGGGCAGCCATCCGGTGGCGATGAAGAGGCTGGTGATCAGGCCCCACGCGATGAACGCGGGGATGTTCGGCATGACCATGCCGGAGAGGAAGGTTCCGAATCGCTGGACGCGGATACGGGCACCTCCCGCCTTGGTGGGTGACGTCGTTGTCATGACGGCTTCTCCGTTTCTGTGGTTGTCGGGTGTTGCTGCGGAAATGACTCGGTGGTGGTGCGGTGTGGTGCGGTGGAACGTCAGGTGGTCGCGGCCGCGGCCGCTGTCACCGCCGCGCGGGCCTCGACGGCGCTGTTCGCCGAGAGGGCGAGGGCGGCGAAGCGCTGCGCGTCGCCGAGGGTGAAGCGCGCGAGTTCGGCGCGCACGTCGGCGAGGGCCGACGGCGACATCGAGAGTGTGGTCGCGCCGAGGCCCACGAGCACCACGGCGAGCAGCGGGTCGGCCGCGGCCTCGCCGCAGATGCCGACGGGCTTGCCGGTGGCGGCACCGGCCTTGCCGACCTCCCCCACGAGCTTCAGCACGGCCGGATGCCAGGGGTCCTGGAACGACGCCACCGAACCCAGCAGGCGGTCGGCCGCCAGGGTGTACTGGGTGAGGTCGTTGGTGCCGATCGACGCGAAGTCGGCGTCGGCAAGGATGCGGTCGGCGAGCAGCGCCGACGAGGGCACCTCCACCATGACGCCGGCGGTCTTCAGGCCGCACTCGCGGGCGAGGGTGGTGAAGTAGCGGGTCTCCTCGACGGTGGAGACCATCGGGGCCATCACCCAGACATCCGCGTCGGTCTCGGCGTCGGCGGCGGCGAGCGCGCGGAGCTGGTCGCGCAGGATCGGCTCGTTGGCACGGAGCGCGCGCAGACCGCGGAGGCCGAGCGCGGGGTTCTCCTCGGGGGCGTCGTTAAGGAAGCTCAGCGGCTTGTCGGCTCCGGCGTCCAGCGCACGCACGACCACCTTCTTGCCCGCGAAGGCCTCGAGCAGGCGAACGTACTGCGCCTTCTGCTCCTCGACGGTCGGGGCGCTCGTGGAGTCGAGGAAGAGGAACTCGGTGCGGAACAGGCCCACGCCCTCCGCCCCCTTCGCGATCGCATCCGCGGCGCCGTCGGCGGAGCCGAGGTTGGCCAGCAGGGGCACGGCGGTACCGTCGGCGAGCCGGCCGGGGCCGGTCGCGGAGTTCCGCGAGGCGGCGATCTCGGCCGCGTGCGCCACGGCGGCGGCGCGCTCCTCGTCACTCGGCGAGACCGTGACCGAACCGGTCGCGGCGTCCACCACGATCTCGGTGCCGTCGGCGAGCTTCAGAGCATCCGTGACGCCCACGATGGCGACGATCGACTTCTCACGGGCCAGGATGGCGGTGTGCGAGGTCGGTCCGCCGTCGCTCGTCACGAGCGCCAGCACCTTGCCGAGGTCGAGCAGGGCGGTGTCGGCGGGGGCGAGGTCGCGGGCGACGAGCACGAACGGATAGTCGGGGTCCGGCACACCAGGAGCGGCCACGCCCCGGAGGTGCGCGACCACGCGCTGGGAGACGTCGTCGAGGTCGGTGGCACGCTCGCCCATGTAGCCGCCCATGCTCACGAGCAGCTCCCGGAAGGCGGCGAAGGCCTCGAAGACCGCGCGCTCGGCGGTCTTGCCCGAGTCGATGCGTTCTCCGACGTCGTCGATCAGGGTCGGGTCCTCGGCCATGAAGGCCTGAGCCTCGAGCACGTCCTTTGCCGAGCCGCCGGCCCGCTCGCCGCGATGGCGGATGATCGCGGCCGTGGCGGCGAGGGAGGCGCGGGCGCGCTCCTTCTCGGCGTCCGCGGTGAGAGTGCTGGCGGTGTCTTCGGGCTCGGGAAGCGGGTCGGGCATGCGGAGCACGGGGCCCACGGCGATGCCGCGGCCGATTCCGGTGCCGTGGAGGATCGTCGTCCCGGCCATCACTCGGCGTCCAGGTCGGTGCTGAGCAGGGTCACGAGCTCGTCGAGCAGTGCGTCGGCCGCCTCCGCGTCGGAGACGAGGGTGAGGGTGTCGCCTTGCTCGATGCCGAGCGAGATGACGCCCAGGATGCTCGCGGCGTTGACGGACTTGCCGCCCGACTTCGAGATCTGCACGGGCAGGCCCGACTTGGCGACGGTCTGGGTGAAGATGGTGGCCGGGCGTGCGTGCAGCCCGTGCTTCGATGCCATCTCGACGGTTCGTTCAGCCATTTTCGATCTCCTTATTTCGGCTCTGCCTTGAGCCTGTCACCGAACTCCGCGCGTTCTCGAGAAGCTCTTCGATCAGGTCGGCCGCCTCTTCGGCGCCCTCCGGCCCGAACACCGTACCCGGCAGCAAGGCGGCCTGCACGCCCTTCGCCGAGGCGAGGTCGAGCAGATCGTCGAACTGCTCCGCGAGGTGCGGGCCGACGAGCAGGACATCCGTCGCGGCGAGCCGCTCGTCGAGGTCGGCCCGGGTGGCGGCCTCGATGGTCAGGTCGAGGCCGCGAGCGCGAGCGACCCCGCGCAGCCGGAGAGCGAGGAAAGTGCTCGATGCTCCTGCGCCGCAGACGATCAGAACTTTTTCCACGCACGCCTCCTCGCGTCCTGCTTCGATCTCCAAGAATCCTCGGTCAGCAGGCTTCCGCGTTCAAGCAGCCTTCCTTCCTCACCCCCGGAAGCCATTCTGTGAGCGGGCCGGGCATCCGGGGCGCCACCTTGATTTCCCAGGAACGGTGGGCCTCGGATGCTCGCCGGGTACGCTGGTTCGGCAAGAGCCCGCCGGCACGGCGGTGCCCGGAGATGACGGGACATGAGCGAGAAGTACGAGCGGCTGCTGGAGTACCTGGCCGAGTCCGACGAGTGGATGACGGCGGGTGAGCTCGCCGACCGCCTCGGCGTCTCGACGCGCAGCGTGCGCAGCTACGTGACGAGTGTCAAGACCGCGGCGAAGCCGCTCGAGGTCATCGCCTCCTCCACGAGCGGCTACCGGCTGAATCGCGAAGCCTACGCCACCTTCCGCGCGGAGCTGCGCACGCGCGAGACGGAGCCGGGCAGCCCCCGGGAGCGCGTGCACTTCATCATCCGAGGACTCGGTGACGCGCTCGACGGCCTCGACGTCTACGATCTCGCCGCGTCGATGTTCGTGAGCGAGTCCACCGTCGAGGCCGATCTGCGCAAGGTCAAGCTCCTCGTCGAGGAGGCCGGCCTCGCTCTGGTCCGGCGGGGCAGCATGGTCTCCCTGGCCGGAACCGAGCTCAACCGGCGGCGGCTCCTCAGCCGCATCTTCCGCGACGAGAGCGCCCAGGGCTTCCTTGATCTGGAGAACATCCAGCGTGAGTTCTCGTCGAAGAACCTCGGTGCGTTCAAGTCCGACCTCATCGCCATGCTCGACGGCAACGGCTTCTTCGTCAACGAGTACTCCATCAACAACGTGCTGCTGCACATCGCGATCGCCGTCGATCGGGTGTCGAAGAAGCAGTCGATCGATCCGGATGACGGCGTGCCCGTCTCCGACGCCATCCGGGCGATCGCCGCGCAGCTCGACGGCCTCATCCGTTCACACTTCCAGGCCGCGCTCAGCCCCCGCGAGCTCGCCTACCTCTCGGTCCTGCTCACCACCCGTGTGCTCACGCCGGGCCACGACGAGCCCACCGAGAGCATCGCCCACAACTACCTGGCCGGCGACGATCTGGAGGCGATGCGCCGCATCGCCCGGCTGGCGAGCGACGAATACCTGGTCGATCTCGACGACGAGGATTTCATCGTGCGGCTGAGCCTGCACGTGCGCAACCTGGTGGCGCGCGCCCATGAGAACTCCTACTCGCGGAACCCGATGACCCGTTCCATCAAGGGCTCGTTCCCGATGATCTACGAGCTGGCGGTGTTCATCGCCAGCCAGGTGCAGCGGCGCGAGGGCATCGTCATCAACGACGACGAGATCGCCTACATCGCGCTGCACGTCGGCTCCTACCTCGAACGCACGAGTCTTCGCGACGAGCGCGTGAGCTGTGCCATCGTCTGCCCGGGCTACTACGACATGCACGTCATCCTGCGCGACAAGCTCGTGGCCGAGCTCGGTGCCGAGCTCCAGGTCGACGTGGTCATCACCCGCGCCGACGTCGACTGGTCGGCGCTCTCCTCCGACATCGTGGTCACCACCATCCAGGCACCGACCGCGCGTGACAACGTGGTGGTCATCCAGCCCTTCCTCACGGCCGTCGACTTCGAGGCCATTCGCCGGGCCATCGCCACGGTGCGCCGGCACCGGCGTCGCATGCAGATCAAGGACGAGCTGCTGCAGTACTTCGACGAGCGGCTCTTCGCGCGCAATCTGGCCGCGCCCAGCGAAGCGGAGATGATCCGCACACTCGGCGACGCGATGGTCGGCATCGGAGTCATCGACGAGAGCTACGTCGAGGGTGCCATCGAACGCGAGCGGATGTCGTCGACGGCCTTCACCGACACCATCGCCGTTCCGCACGCGATGGCGATGAGCGCCTCCCGCACTGCCATCTCGATCGTCATCAACGAGACGCCGATGGCCTGGGGCGACAACCGGGTGAACGTGATCGCGCTCATCGCCTTCAGCGAGAGCGGGCGCAAGGCCTTCCAGCACGTGTTCGATCAGCTGGTGGAGGTGTTCTCCGACCGCGACGACGTTCAGCGCATCGTCAAGCGGGCCGTCGACTTCCCGTCGTTCATCGACGAGCTCGTGCACGTCATGGACACCTGATCCGGCGGATGCCCGCTCAGGGAATCGGAACCGGTGTCACACCCAGCGGGGCAAGCCCGGCCGCGCCGCCGTCTTCGGCGGTGAGCACCCAGATGCCGTCCGCGTGCACGGCGACCGAGTGCTCCCAGTGCGACGACATGCTGCCGTCGGCGGAGGCGACGGTCCAGTCGTCCTCGCGCGTGAAGGTCTCCGTAGTGCCGGCCGTGATCATGGGCTCGATCGCCACGACCAGGCCCGGCTTCACCTCCGGACCGCGCTGGCGCACGCGGTAGTTGAACACGGGCGGCGCCTCGTGCATGCTGCGCCCGATGCCGTGGCCGATGTAGTCGGTGAGGATGCCGTACTGCGCTCCGGAGAGCGTCGACGGGTGGCTCTCCACGAAGTCCTCGATCGCCTCGCCCACCTCGTTCAGGTGGCGAGCGGCCGCGAGACGAGCGATGCCGTGCCAGAGAGCCTGCTCGGTCACGTCGGACAGTAGGCGGCGGGCGGCGACCTCCTCGGGGCGCGTCGGATCGTCGAGCACGATCGTGATGGCCGAGTCGCCGTTCCAGCCGCCCACATCGGCGCCGCTGTCGATCGAGACGATGTCGCCCGCCGCGAGCATCCGTTCGCCGGGGATGCCGTGCACGATGTCCTCGTTCACGGAGGCGCAGACGGTGTGGACGTATCCCGGCACCATCTGGAAGTTGGAGACCCCGCCGAGCGACCGGATCGTGTCGTCGGCGATCCGGTCGAGCTCGAGCGTCGTGATGCCGGGGCGGATGGCGGCCCGCACCGCCGCGAGCGAAGCGGCCGTCACGAGCCCGGGCTGAACCATCAGCCGCAGCTCCGCCGGGGTCTTGTAGATGCCCTTGTTGCGACCGATCATCGACTCGCGAGGGCGGCGATGATCCGACCGGTGACCTCGTCGATCTCGCCGAGACCGTCGACGTCGACCACGAGGCCACGCCCGGAATACACGTCCACCAGCGGAGCGGTCTGCTCGGTGTACACCTCGAGCCGCTTGCGGATCACGTCCTCGGTGTCGTCGCTGCGACCCTGCTCGGCGGAGCGCTTGAGGAGCCGGCGCACCACCTCGTCGGTGTCGGCGGTCAGCACGACGACGGCGTCGAGCGCGGCGCCGTCGACGCCGAGGATGTCGTCGAGCTCCTCGACCTGCTGCAGCGTGCGCGGGTAGCCGTCGAGCAGGAAGCCGTCGGCCACGTCGGGCTGGCTGAGTCGATCCCGCACGAGGTCGTTGGTGAGCTCATCGGGAACGTACTGGCCGGCATCCATGAAGGCCTTGGCCTTCACCCCGAGGGCGGTGCCGTTCTTCACGTTCTCACGGAAGATGTCGCCGGTCGAGATGGCCGGGATGCTGTACGCCTCCGAGAGCCGCGCCGCCTGGGTTCCCTTGCCGGCTCCAGGAGGGCCGATCAGGAGAAGGCGGAGCGAGCCGTTCACGACTGCTCCCCCCGTCTCGGTCATCGCAGGAGTCCCTCGTAGTGGCGTTGCTGCAACTGGGAGTCGATCTGCTTCACCGTCTCGAGTCCGACACCCACGATGATGAGGATCGACGCGCCACCGAACGGGAAGTTCTGGTTCGCGCCCACGGCCGCCAACGCGATCAACGGAATCAGGGCGATCAGGCCCAGATAGAACGAACCCGGCAGGGTGATGCGGGTGAGCACGTAGTCGAGGTACTCGGCCGTCGGCCGTCCTGCCCGGATTCCCGGGATGAAGCCGCCGAACTTCTTCATGTTGTCGGCGACCTCTTCGGGGTTGAAGGTGATCGCGACGTAGAAGTAGGTGAAGCCCACGATGAGCAGGAAGTACAGCAGCATGTAGAGCGGGTGGTCGCCGCGCACCAGATAGTTGTTGATCCAGGTGACCCAGCCGGCCGGCTGCTGACCCGGTTGCGGTTGGTTGAACTGCGCGATCAATGCTGGCAGATACAACAGCGACGAGGCGAAGATCACGGGCACAACACCGGCCATGTTGACCTTGATCGGAATGTAGGTGTTGTTGCCCCCGTAGGTGCGCCGTCCCACCACTCGCTTGGCATATTGCACCGGGATGCGCCTCTGCGAGAGTTCGACGAAGACCACGGCCCCCATCACGACGATTCCGACCACGATCACGAACAAGAAGATCTCGAAGCTCTTGGTCTGCGCGATGAGCCAGAGCGACTCGGGGAAGCGGGCGGCGATCGAGGTGAAGATCAGCAGCGACATCCCGTTGCCGATGCCGCGCTCCGTGATGAGCTCACCCATCCACATGATGACGCCGGTACCGGCCGTCATGGTGATGACCATGAGCAGGATCGCGTACCACGCGTCGTTCGTGATCAGCTGCCCGCACTCGGCCACGGTCGAGGTGCCGAAGAGGGCACCCGAGCGGGCCACCGTGATCAGCGTCGTCGACTGCAGCACGGCGAGGGCGATCGTGAGGTAGCGGGTGTACTGCGTCAGGCGGCTCTGGCCGGCCTGGCCCTCCTTGTAGAGGGTCTCGAAGTGAGGGATGACCACTCGGAGAAGCTGCACGATGATCGAGGCCGTGATGTACGGCATGATCCCCAGCGCGAAGATGGAGAGTTGCAGGAGAGCGCCACCGCTGAAGAGGTTGACGAGCTCGTACAGGCCCGAGGTGTTCTGGTTCGCGGCAAGACACGCCTGCACGTTCCCGAAGTTCACGAAGGGTGCGGGAATGAACGATCCCAATCGGAACAGCGCGACGATACCGAGCGTGAAGCCGATCTTTCGGCGGAGGTCCGGAGTCCGGAAGATCCTCGCGACGGCTTTGAACAAAAAGGGCCTCCTGCGTTCGTGTGGCTCAATGCCAAGAAAGCCGGTGACCCGATTCGTGGCCTCGACAGGCTACCTCATTCTCATGACGCATCTGTTTACTGCCTACGAATCGGGTCACCGGTTTTGCGGTACCTACTTGACGGAACCACCCGCGGCGACGATCTTCTGCTCGGCGGAGCCGGAGACCTTGTCGACCGCGACGGTCAGCTTCACGGTGATGTCGCCATCGCCGAGAACCTTGACCTTCTCGTTCTTGCGAACCGCACCCTTGGCCACGAGGTCGGCGATGGTGACGTCGCCGCCCGCCGGGTAGAGGGCTTCGAGGGCGGCCAGGTTCACGACCTGGTACTCGACGCGGAACGGGTTCTTGAACCCGCGGAGCTTCGGGGTGCGCATGTGCAGCGGCATCTGCCCACCCTCGAAGCCGACGCGCACCTGGTAGCGGGCCTTGGTGCCCTTGGTGCCGCGGCCGGCGGTCTTTCCCTTGGAGCCCTCACCACGACCGACGCGGGTGCGGGCCTTCTTGGCACCGGCAGCCGGGCGGAGGTGATGCACCTTGAGAACGTGCTCGCGAGGACCGGTCTCCTCAGCCTTCGGCGCAGCCTTGGCGGCAGGCGCCTTGGCAGCGGCCGGAGCCTTGGTCTCGCCAGCCTTCGCAGCCGGAGCCTTCTTGGGTGCCGCAGCCTTGGCGGGAGCCTTCTCGGCCTTCTCCGCGGTGGCAGCAGCAGCCTTGGGCTCCGCCTTCTCCTTCGGCGCGGCCTTGGGGGCGGCAGCCTTCTTCGGAGCCGCCTTGGCGGCGGTCCCCTTGGCTTCTTCTTCAGCCATTAGTCAATCTCCTCGACCTTCACCAGGTGTGCGACGGTGCGCACGTATCCGCGGTTCTGGGCGTTGTCTTCGCGCACCACGATGTCGTGAATGCGCTTCAGTCCGAGGCTGCGCAGCGTGTCCCGCTGATTCTGCTTCTCGCTGATTTTGGACTTGATCTGGGTGATCTTCAGGCGCGAGGCCATCATGCACCTGCCTTCGCAGCTAGAGCGTCGGCCTCAGCACGCACCAGGCGGGCGGGGGCGACGTCCTCGAAGTCGAGGCCACGGCGGGCGGCCACGGCGCGGGGCTCTTCGAGCTGCTGCAGGGCCTCGACGGTCGCGTGCACGATGTTGATCGTGTTCGACGAACCGAGCGACTTCGAGAGGATGTCGTGGATACCGGCGCACTCGAGAACGGCGCGCACCGGACCACCGGCGATAACACCGGTACCGGCAGCGGCGGGGCGCAGCAGCACCACACCGGCGGCCGCTTCACCCTGAACCGGGTGAGGGATGGTGTTCCCGACGCGGGGGACGCGGAAGAAGTTCTTCTTCGCCTCCTCGACGCCCTTGGAGATCGCGGTCGGCACCTCGCGGGCCTTGCCGTAGCCGACGCCCACCAGACCGTTGCCGTCGCCGACGACCACGAGAGCGGTGAAGCTGAAGCGACGACCACCCTTCACGACCTTGGAGACGCGGTTGATGGTGACGACGCGCTCGAGGAAGTTGCTCTTGTCAGAGTCGCGTCCTCCACGGTCACCACGGTTGGGGTTGCGCTCGCGACCGCCACGGCGGGCCTCACGAGGCTCGTTCTGGGTCGACTCGGTCGACGCAGCCGTCTCGACGGGGGCTTCAGCAACTGCTGCCACGTCCTGCTCCTTATTGGTTTCGGTGCTCACAGGTTCAGTCCACCCTCTCGAGCTCCATCGGCGATGGCCGCGACGCGACCCGCGTAGCGGTTGCCGCCGCGGTCGAAGACGACCGCCTCGACGCCGGCAGCCTTCGCGCGCTCGGCGACCAGCTCACCGACCTTCTTGGCCTTGGCGGTCTTGTCACCATCGAAGGTGCGCAGGTCCGCTTCGAGCGTCGAGGCCGAAGCGAGGGTGTGGCCCTTGCTGTCGTCCACGACCTGCACGAAGACGTGACGAGCCGAACGGGTGACGACCAGGCGCGGACGCGCCTCGGTGCCTTCCACCTTCTTGCGAAGTCGCAGGTGCCGGCGGTCGCGGGCTGCGGACTTCGACTTTCCTCTGATTCCAGTAGCCATGGTCTACTTACCACTCTTTCCGGCCTTGCGGCGAACGACCTCGCCGGCGTACCGCACACCCTTGCCCTTGTAGGGCTCGGGCTTGCGCAGCTTGCGAATGTTTGCGGCCACTTCACCGACGGCTTGCTTGTCGATGCCGTTGACCGTGAGCTTGTTGACACCCTCGACCGTGAACGTGATGCCCGCGGGCGGCTCGACGGAGATCGGGTGAGAGTATCCGAGGGCGAACTCGACGCCGCTGCCCTTGGCAGCGACGCGGTAACCGGTACCGACGACCTCGAGGCTCTTGGAGTAGCCGTCGGTGACGCCGATGATCTGGTTCGCGATCAGGGTACGCGTGAGGCCGTGGAGCGAACGAGAGTTGCGCTCGTCATCCGGGCGGGTGACGAGAACCTGGTTCTCTTCGATCGTGGCCGTGATCGGGGAGGCGACGACGAGCGCGAGCTCGCCCTTCGGTCCCTTGACCGAGACCTGCTGGCCGTCGATGGTGACGGTGACGCCGGCAGGGATGTCGATGGGAAGACGTCCGATTCGTGACATTGTCGGTTACCACACGTAGGCGAGGACTTCCCCACCCACGCCCTTCTTGCTCGCCTGGCGGTCCGTGAGGAGCCCCGAGGACGTGGACAGGATCGCGACGCCGAGGCCACCGAGGACCGTCGGGATCTCGGTCGACTTCGCGTAGACACGGAGACCGGGCTTCGAGACGCGCTTGATGCCCGCGATCGAACGCTCGCGGTTCGGGCCGAACTTGAGGTTCAGCGTGAGCGTCTGTCCGACCTTGGCGTCGACGACGTCCCAGCTGGCGATGTAACCCTCGGACTTGAGGATGTCGGCGATGTGCCCCTTGAGCTTCGAATGCGGCATCGACACGGTGTCGTGGTGCGCCGAGTTCGCGTTGCGCAGTCTGGTCAGCATGTCTGCGACCGGATCTGTCATTGTCATGATGTTGCCTTTCGCGCCTGGTTTCGGCACCCTTTTCGAGGATGTCGACCTGGGTCGTCGTGGGTGGGTGGTGCTTAGGAGTTTTCGGCCGTCTTGAAGGGGAACCCGAGCGCCTTGAGCAGCGCGCGACCCTCGTCGTCGGTCTTCGCGGTCGTGACGACGGTGATGTCGAAGCCACGCACACGGTCGATCTTGTCCTGGTCGATCTCGTGGAACATCGACTGCTCGGTCAGACCGAAGGTGTAGTTGCCCCGGCCGTCGAACTGCTGGTCCGAAAGGCCGCGGAAGTCGCGGATGCGGGGAAGCGCAAGAGAGAGCAGACGGTCCAGGAACTCCCAGGCGCGGTCGCCACGGAGCGTGACGTGTGCGCCGATGGGCTGTCCCTCGCGCAGCTTGAACTGCGCGATCGACTTGCGAGCCTTCGTGACCTGCGGCTTCTGACCGGTGATCGCGGTGAGGTCCTTGACCGCACCGTCGATGACCTTGCCATCGCGGGCGGCCTCGCCGACACCGGTGTTCACGACGATCTTCACGAGACCGGGCACCTGGTGCACGTTCGTGAAGCCGAACTCCTTGGTGAGGGAGTCGACGATCTCGTTCTTGTACTTCTGCTTCAGGCGCGGCTGGATTTTGCCAGCGGGCGCGGCAGTGGCGGTGCTCATCAGAGGTCCTTACCTGACTTCTTCGCGTAACGAACGCGGACCGTCTTGGTGACGCCGTCCTTCGTGACTTCTTCGTTGCGGTGGCCGACGCGGGTCGGCTTCTTGGTCTCGGGGTCGACCAGGGCGACCTTCGACACGTGGATCGGAGCCTCCATGGTCTCGATGCCGCCGGTCTTGGTGCCGCGCTGGGTCTGTCCGACGCGCACGTGCTTCGTGATGAAGTTCACGCCCTCGACGACGACGCGGTCCTTCTCGACCTGCACCTCGATGACACGACCCTGCTTGCCGCGGTCTCCGCCGCGGGCCTGGCTGGGGCCGGAGATGACCTGAACCAGGTCACCCTTCTTGATGTTCGCCATGACTAGATAACCTCCGGTGCCAACGAGATGATCTTCATGAACTTCTTGTCACGGAGCTCACGGCCGACCGGTCCGAAGATACGGGTACCACGGGGGTCACCGTCGTTCTTCAGGATCACAGCGGCGTTCTCGTCGAACTTGATGTACGAGCCGTCGGGGCGACGGGTCGACTTGACGGTGCGGACGATGACGGCCTTGACCACATCGCCCTTCTTGACGTTTCCGCCGGGGATGGCGTCCTTCACGGTCGCGACGATGACATCGCCGAGTCCCGCGTAGCGACGGCCGGATCCACCGAGAACACGAATCGTCAGGAGCTCCTTGGCGCCGGTGTTGTCGGCGACCTTCACTCGTGATTCTTGCTGAAGCATTCTTCTACTCTTCCTGAACTAAGTAAGCCGAGGGCCTACTTGGCCTTCTCGAGGATCTCGACCAGACGCCAGCGCTTGGAGGCGCTGAGCGGACGGGTCTCGTTGATGAGCACGAGGTCGCCGATGCCGGCGCTGTTGGTCTCGTCGTGCGCCTTCACCTTGGAGGTGCGGCGGATGACCTTGCCGTACAGCGGGTGCTTCACGCGGTCCTCGACCTCGACGACGATGGTCTTGTCCATCTTGTCGCTGGTCACGTAGCCGCGGCGGGCCTTGCGGTAACCGCGGGCCTCCACGTCCTTCACGTCGTGCGAGGCCGACTCGTGACCGGACTCGACGACCTTCTCTTCGGTCTTAGCCATTACTTGGCCTCCTCGGTCTCGGTAGCGGTCTCAGCAGCGGGTGCCTCGGTCGCCTTCTTGGTCTTCTTGGCCGCCTTGGCCGGAGCCTCGACGGGGGCGGGCGTGGCACGGATGCCCAGCTCGCGCTCACGGATGATCGTGTAGATCCGCGAGATGTCGCGCTTCACGGCGCGAAGTCGGCCGTGGCTTTCCAGCTGGCCGGTGGCGGACTGGAAGCGCAGGTTGAACAGCTCTTCCTTGGCCTTGCGAAGCTCCTCGATGAGTCGAGAATCTTCGAACGTGTCGAGCTCCGCCGGGGCGAGCTCCTTAGAACCGATCGCCATTACGCGTCGCCCTCCTCGCGCTTGATGATGCGTGCCTTGAGAGGCAGCTTGTGGATTGCACGGGTGAGTGCCTCGCGAGCGATGGTCTCGTTGACCCCGCTCAGCTCGAAGAGCACTCGGCCCGGCTTGACGTTCGCGACCCACCACTCGGGCGAACCCTTACCGGAACCCATGCGGGTCTCGGCCGGCTTCTTCGTGAGCGGACGGTCGGGGTAGATGTTGATCCACACCTTTCCACCACGCTTGATGTGACGGGTCATCGCGATACGAGCGGACTCGATCTGACGGTTCGTCACGTAAGCGGGCGTGAGGGCCTGGATGCCGTACTCACCGAAGCTCACCTTGGTGCCACCGGTGGCCTGGCCACTGCGACCCGGGTGGTGCTGCTTGCGGTGCTTGACTCGACGGGGGATAAGCATGGTTACGCCTCAACTCCTGCTGCGACCGGAGCCTCCGCCTTGGGGGCGGAGTTACGGCGCGGACGGTCACGGTCGCCACGCTCGGGGCGCGACGACTTCTGGTTGGCCTGCTCGCGGGCAAGCTCCTTGTTGGTGATGTCGCCCTTGTAGATCCAGACCTTCACACCGATGCGGCCGAACGTCGTCTTGGCCTCGTAGAAGCCGTAGTCGATGTTGGCGCGGAGGGTGTGCAGCGGAACGCGACCTTCACGGTAGAACTCCGAGCGGCTCATCTCGGCGCCGCCGAGACGGCCCGACACCTGGATGCGGACACCCTTGGCGCCGGCGCGCTGAGCACCCTGCAGACCCTTGCGCATTGCGCGACGGAACGCCACGCGAGCAGTGAGCTGCTCGGCGATGCCCTGGGCGACCAGCTGGGCCTCGGCCTCGGGGTTCTTCACCTCGAGGATGTTGAGCTGGATCTGCTTGCCGGTGAGCTTCTCGAGGTCGGAGCGGATGCGCTCGGCCTCGGCTCCACGGCGGCCGATCACGATACCCGGACGCGCGGTGTGGATGTCCACACGCACGCGGTCACGGGTGCGCTCGATCTCGATCTTCGCCACACCGGCGCGGTCGAGCGAGGTCTTCAGCAGGTTGCGGATCTTCACGTCCTCAGCGACGTAGTCGCTGTAACGCTGACCCTTCTTCGTGCTGTCCGAAAACCAACGCGACACGTGGTCGGTGGTGATTCCGAGACGGAAGCCGTACGGATTGACTTTCTGGCCCATTACTTGCTCGCCTTCGTGCTCGCGTCTGCGACACCGGCCTCGTCCGGCGTGGCCAGGACGATGGTGATGTGGCTGGTGCGCTTGAGAATCTGGAACGCCCGTCCCTGAGCACGGGGCTGGAAACGCTTGAGCGTGGCTCCCTGGTCGACGAACGCCTTCGTGATGAAGAGGTCCTGCTCGTCCAGGTAGCTGTTCGTGGCGTCTGCCTTGACCCGCGCGTTGGCGATCGCCGAGGCGACCAGCTTGTACACGGGCTCCGACGCGCCCTGAGGCGCGAACTTCAGGATGGCCAGCGCCTCGACGGCCTGACGGCCGCGGATCAGGTTGACGACACGACGGGCCTTCATGGGGGTGACGCGGATGTGACGCACGCGTGCGATCGACTCCACCATTTCTCTTCCTCCTTCACGTCGCCGCGCTTAGCGGCGACGGCCCTTCTTGTCGTCCTTCACGTGTCCACGGAAGGTGCGGGTGGGGGCGAACTCTCCGAGCTTGTGACCCACCATGGTCTCGGTGATGAACACCGGGATGTGCTTGCGACCGTCGTGCACGGCGATCGTGTGACCCAGGAACGCGGGGATGATCATCGATCGGCGCGACCAGGTCTTGATGACGTTCTTGGAACCGGCTTCGTTCGCGGTGACGACCTTGCGGTACAGGTGGTCGTCGACGAAGGGGCCCTTTTTGAGACTGCGTGGCATTTTCTAAGACTCCTACTTACGCTTCTTGCCGACGGTCCGGCGACGCACGATGAGCTTGTCGCTTTCCTTATTGGGGTGACGGGTGCGGCCTTCGGCCTGACCCCAGGGGCTGACCGGGTGACGTCCACCGGAGGTCTTGCCCTCACCACCACCGTGCGGGTGGTCGACCGGGTTCATGGCGACACCACGCACGGTCGGGCGGATGCCCTTCCAGCGGTTGCGACCGGCCTTGCCCCAGTTGATGTTCGACTGCTCGGCGTTGCCGACCTCGCCGATCGTGGCGCGGCAGCGCGCATCCACGTTGCGGATCTCGCCCGACGGCAGACGAAGCTGCGCGTAGGGGCCGTCCTTCGCCACGAGGCGAACCGAGGCGCCGGCGGAGCGGGCCATCTTGGCGCCGCCGCCCGGCTTCAGTTCGATCGCGTGGATGACGGTACCGGTGGGGATGTTGCGCAGCGGCAGGTTGTTGCCGGGCTTGATGTCCGCGCCGGCGCCCGACTCCACGATGTCGCCCTGGGCGAGCTTGTTCGGGGCCAGGATGTAGCGCTTGGTGCCGTCCACGAAGTGGAGCAGCGCGATGCGCGCGGTGCGGTTGGGGTCGTACTCGATGTGAGCGACCTTGGCGTTCACGCCGTCCTTGTCATTGCGACGGAAGTCGATGACGCGGTACTGGCGCTTGTGGCCACCACCGATGTGACGGGTCGTGATGCGACCCTGGTTGTTGCGTCCACCGGTCTTGGAGAGCGGGCGGAGCAGCGACTTCTCAGGAGTCGAACGGGTGATCTCTGCGAAGTCCGCGACGGACGAACCGCGGCGGCCCGGAGTCGTGGGCTTGTACTTACGAATAGCCATGTGTCTTTTCCTCTAGCTTCCGCGCCTAGCCGACGGCCGTGAAGATGTCGATGGATCCGGACTTGAGCGTGACGATGGCACGCTTGGTGTCCTTGCGCTTGCCCTGGCCGAACTTGGTGCGACGGGTCTTGCCCTGACGGTTCAGGGTGTTGATCGACGCGACCTCGACCTGGAAGATCTTCTCGATGGCGAGCTTGATCTCGGTCTTGTTCGAGCGGGGGTCGACGACGAAGGTGTACTTGCCCTCGTCGATCAGGCCGTAGCTCTTCTCGGAGACGACCGGAGCGAGGATGATGTCGCGCGGGTCCTTGTTGAACGCGGCGTTGCTCATGCGGAAACCTCTTCCTTCTTGGTCTTCGAGGCGACGAAGGCGTCGAAGGAACCCTTGGTGAAGACGATGTCGTCGGAGACGAGGACGTCGTAGGCGTTCAGCTGGTCTGCGGGCAGCACGTGAACGGTCGGGATGTTGCGGACGCTCTTGAGGCTCAGCTCGTCGTTGCGCTCCAGCACGATCAGCACGTGCTTGGACGACGCGACGGTCGCGAGGAACTCGTTGACGGCCTTGGTCGACGGCGTCTCACCCTGCGAGAGGGACTCGACGACGTGCACGCGGCTGCCGCGGGCGCGGTCGGAGAGAGCGCCGAGCAGAGCCGCCGCGATCATCTTCTTGGGGGTGCGCTGCGCGTAGCTGCGGGGCACCGGTCCGTGGACGATGCCACCGCCGGTCATCTGAGGAGCGCGGATCGAACCCTGACGGGCGCGACCGGTTCCCTTCTGCTTGAACGGCTTGCGGCCGGCACCGGAGACCTCACCACGACGCTTGGTCTTGTGGGTTCCCTGACGGGCCGCGGCGAGCTGGGCGACGACGACCTGGTGGATGAGCGGGATGTTGGTCTGCACGTCGAAGATCTCGGCGGGCAGCTCGACGGTGCCGGACTTCTTGCCGGAGACGTCGAGGACATCGAGCGTGTTAGATGCGGTAGCCATGAACTACGCCCCCTTCACTGCGTTGCGAACGAAAACGAGACGGCCCTTGGCACCGGGGACGGCGCCCTTGACGAGCAGCAGACCCTTCTCGGCGTCGACCGAGTGGATGACCAGGTTGAGCACGGTGACGCGCTCGCCACCCATGCGGCCGGCCATGCGCATGCCCTTGAAGACTCGGCTGGGCGTCGACGACGCACCGATCGAGCCGGGCTTGCGGTGGTTGCGGTGTGAACCGTGCGAAGCGGAGACGCCCTTGAAGTTGTGGCGCTTCATGACACCGGCGAAGCCCTTGCCCTTGGAGGTGCCCACGACGTCGACCTTCTGGCCGGCCTCGAACACGCTCTCGGCGGTGAGCTCCTGGCCGACGGTGTAGTCGGCGGCGTCCGCGGTGCGGACCTCGGTGATGTGGCGGCGCGGGGTGACCCCGGCGGCGTCGAAGTGGCCCGTGGCCGGCTTGTTCACCTTGCGGGGGTCGATCTGGCCGGCGGCGATCTGAACGGCCGAGTAGCCGTCCTTCTCCGGGGTGCGGATCTGGGTGACGACGTTCGGGGAGACCTCGACGACGGTCACGGGGATGAGACGGTTGTTCTCGTCCCACACCTGGGTCATGCCGAGCTTCTTGCCGAGCAGTCCCTTGGAAGTCTTAGCGGTGGTAGCCATTTTCTAGTCCTGGTCCCTTCCCGCTCAGAGCTTGATCTCGATGTTGACGTCGGCGGGCAGGTCGAGACGCATGAGCGAGTCGACGGCCTTCGGCGTCGGGTCGATGATGTCGATGAGGCGCTTGTGAGTGCGCATCTCGAAGTGCTCCCGGCTGTCCTTGTACTTGTGGGGAGAACGGATGACGGCGATCACGTTCTTCTCCGTCGGCAGCGGCACGGGGCCGACGACGGTTGCTCCTGCACGGGTGACCGTGTCGACGATCTTGCGCGCCGAGGAGTCGATGACCTCGTGGTCATACGACTTAAGTCGAATGCGGATCTTCTGTCCCGCCATGTGTGACTCTCTCTCTGTCTCGCGTCATACCGCCTCGACGGCATTGGACGCACCACTGTTCTGCTGTTAAGCACGCGCCCCTGCACTGAAATCAGCCCTGCACTGAACCAGCACAGACTTCACCGAAGCGAAGGATGGGTTGCGATTAAGCTGTGTTCTGCTGCCTGCGGCCTAGCTTCTGGAGCTATGCACTGCCAAGACAGTGATCAAGGCACGCGCGAAGCGGCCTGAAATGTTGAACTAGACGAGTTTGCCACATTCCGGGGCTACTTGCAACCCGGGCGTGTCGCGCTCGCTCAGGCTTGGCCGTTGCCGAGTCTGAGCACCGATTCCGCGGCTCTGACGAGCTCGACACCGTAGGACGGCCCGTGCCCGACGGCGTGCACGGCGAGCGGGAAGAGCTGGTGCATCGCCACCCGCTCGCGCCACCCTTCCAGCAGGGGGCGCACCTCCTGATAGCCGTTCAGGATCTCGTCGTGGAAGGGCACGCCGAACAGCGCGAGCATCGCGAGGTCGGTCTCCCGATGTCCGCCATGGGCTGCGGGATCGATCAGCACGACACCGATCGAGGTCCACATCACGTTGCCCGACCAGAGGTCCCCGTGCAGCCGGGCCGGCGGTTCGGCATCGGCGAAGATCCCTGTCTGGATGAGGTCGCAGGCGAGCAGCACGGTGCGGTACCCCTCGGCGGAGAGGTTCCCTCGCGCGACCGCTTGTTCGGCATACGGCCGCACGCGTTCCGAGGGGTAGAAGTCGCTCCAGTCGTCGTAGCTCCTGGTCGACATCCCTCGCCTGCCGATGAAGCACGGTCCGCTCCAGCCCTCCGGCGCCGCCCCGAAGGCGGCAGCGCCCGCCGAGTGCGTCGCCGCGAGGAGCTCGCCGAATCGCCGCGCCGCCTCGCGGCTCGGGCGCAGCTCCCGCAGTTCCTCGAGGTCTATTCCGTCGCGCCGCACCTCGAGCACGCGCACGGTCGGCACGCCGTGCGCTGCAGCGAGCCAACGAAGGCCGGCGTCTTCGGCCTCGAAGAAGCCCTCCGGTGCCGAAGGATCGAACTTGGTGAACACGTCTCCACGCTATGCCCGACACGTTTCGTCGGCATGACGACGAGGGAACGTTCTTACGGGAGAGTCCGGAGCCCAGTCGTCAAATCCGCTGGTCGCTCACGGCCTAGCTCTGTTCGCAGCGTCTGGCGGCGGACCTCCCGTAAGAACGATTGCCCCCATTCTGCGCTTCCTCCCACAGAACACAAGGCTTGACTTCTACCGAAAGAGCAGGGCGCGCAGTTCCGATTCCGGCCGAGCCGGGTCGATGATTTCGCCTGCGGAGTAGTGGTCCACCAGGCGGGGATCGACGTAGCTCGTCTTCGCGATCGTGGGAGTGTTTCCGAGCACGCCGGCCGCATCCCTCATCGCCTGCGCGATCGCCCTCGAGCGGCCGCTCTTCGTCGACTGCACTCCGCTGTGCGCGAGGCTCACCGCGGCGGCGACGGTGCCGTGCAGCGTGCGGAAGTCCTTGGCCGTGAACTCGCCACCGGTCCGCTCCCGCACGTAAGCATTGATCTCCTGCGCCCCGACCGGATGCCAACGCCGGCCGTCCTTCCAGGCCAGAAGCCGAGCAGAAGGACCGCGACGCTTGAGCACGCGCACGAGCGCAGCGAGATCGCCGTCGACGATCTCGGAGTCCCACTCCTGCCCGCTCTTCGCGGGGAACGTGAGGTGCACGACATCCTCGCTCGTGGTGGCGTGAGCACACAGTAGTGTCGTCAGGCCGTGACTGCCATGCGCCTGGGCGTAGTGTTCGCTCCCCACCCGGAGGGAACCCGTGTCGAGCATCCGGAAGCCCGCGGCCAGGATGCGCTCCCGAGCGAAGCCGTCCCGGCGCAGGTCGAGAGTGACCAGGCGCCGGGCCGCCGGCAACGATTCGGCCAGCGCGAGCGCACGGTCGAACTTCAACCGGTCCTTCTGCTCACGCCAGCTCGGGTGGTAGATGTACTGCCGCCGGCCGGCTCCATCCACACCGGTGGCCTGGATGTGGCCGTTCTCGAAGGGCGCGATCCAGACGTCCGTCCAGGCAGGCGGGATGGCGAGACGTTCGATGCGCTCCCGCAACTCCTGATCGGTGACGGTGACTCCGGCGTCGTCGCGGTAGGTGAAGCCTCTGCCCGATCGGAGGCGACGGATACCACGCCCAGACAAATCCGATCGACGCAGGCGAGGCATACGTCAATCCAACCCCTTAAATGAAAAGAGGCCAGCCCGAAGGCTGGCCTCTTTCAAAGTAAGTCCGGCGGTGTCCTACTCTCCCACAAGGTCCCCCTTGCAGTACCATCGGCGCAGAGAGTCTTAGCTTCCGGGTTCGGAATGTGACCGGGCGTTTCCCTCTCGCTATGGCCGCCGAAACACTAGAGATGTTCTATCTAGAAGTTTCAAACAACACACGCGTGGTGTGTGTTTGGTTCTCGACCGTACATCGAGAACCACAGAGTGGACGCAAGCAATCTAGGCCACCCAAACCAGCCTTACAACATGTTTGGGTGTAGTGATTATCAAGTTATCGGCTTATTAGTACAGGTCAGCTCCACGAGTCGTTAGTCCTCGCTTCCACATCCTGCCTATCAACCCAGTAGTCTAGCTGGGAGCCTCTCCCCCGAAGGGATGGAAATCTCATCTCAAGGCCGGCTTCCCGCTTAGATGCTTTCAGCGGTTATCCATCCCGAACGTAGCTAATCAGCGGTGCTCCTGGCGGAACAACTGACACACCAGAGGTTCGTCCAACCCGGTCCTCTCGTACTAGGGTCAGATCCTTTCAAATTTCCTACGCGCGCAGCGGATAGGGACCGAACTGTCTCACGACGTTCTAAACCCAGCTCGCGTACCGCTTTAATGGGCGAACAGCCCAACCCTTGGGACCTACTCCAGCCCCAGGATGCGACGAGCCGACATCGAGGTGCCAAACCATGCCGTCGATATGGACTCTTGGGCAAGATCAGCCTGTTATCCCCGAGGTACCTTTTATCCGTTGAGCGACAGCGCTTCCACAAGCCACTGCCGGATCACTAGTCCCGACTTTCGTCCCTGCTCGACTTGTCAGTCTCACAGTCAAGCTCCCTTGTGCACTTACACTCGCCATCTGATTGCCAACCAGATTGAGGGAACCTTTGGGCGCCTCCGTTACTTTTTAGGAGGCAACCGCCCCAGTTAAACTACCCACCAGGCACTGTCCCTGAACCGGATTACGGTTCGAAGTTAGATATCCAGAGTGACCAGAGTGGTATTTCAACAATGACTCCACCTGAACTAGCGTCCAAGCTTCACCGTCTCCCACCTATCCTACACAAGCCACACCGAACACCAATACCAAGCTGTAGTAAAGGTCACGGGGTCTTTCCGTCCTGCTGCGCGTAACGAGCATCTTTACTCGTAGTGCAATTTCGCCGAGTTCGCGGTTGAGACAGCTGGGAAGTCGTTACGCCATTCGTGCAGGTCGGAACTTACCCGACAAGGAATTTCGCTACCTTAGGATGGTTATAGTTACCACCGCCGTTTACTGGGGCTTAAATTCTCAGCTTCGCCTTACGGCTAACCGTTCCTCTTAACCTTCCAGCACCGGGCAGGCGTCAGTCCGTATACATCGTCTTGCGACTTGGCACGGACCTGTGTTTTTAGTAAACAGTCGCTTCCCACTGGTCTCTGCGGCCATCAAACGCTCCAGGAGTAAATCCCTTCACGCCTCAGGCCCCCCTTCTCCCGAAGTTACGGGGGCATTTTGCCGAGTTCCTTAACCACGATTCTCTCGATCTCCTTAGTATTCTCTACCTGACCACCTGAGTCGGTTTGGGGTACGGGTGACTAAAACCTCGCGTCGATGCTTTTCTTGGCAGCATAGGATCACTGATTTCGTCCGTGAGGACTACCCATCGGGTCTCAGGCTATATAGAAGACGGATTTGCCTATCTTCTGCCCTACATCCTTAGACCGGGACAACCATCGCCCGGCTCAGCTACCTTCCTGCGTCACACCTGTTAATACGCTAACCGCACCAGAACGGGGTCGAGCGTTAGACCGGCCGTCTCCCCCCGAAGGGATCGATCAGCCGGGTTAGGACTCTTAGCACTACTGGATTAGCTTGGGCGGTTTTTCGTCAGTACGGGAATATCAACCCGTTGTCCATCGACTACGCCTGTCGGCCTCGCCTTAGGTCCCGACTTACCCAGGGCGGATTAACCTGGCCCTGGAACCCTTGGTCTTTCGGAGGACGGGTTTCTCACCCGTCTTTCGCTACTCATGCCTGCATTCTCACTCGTGTAGCGTCCACAGCTGGTTTACACCGCCGCTTCACTCGCCACACGACGCTCTCCTACCCATCCACACGGCTGGACCACGAAGGCCTGCCACTAATATGAATGCCACAAATTCGGTGGCGTGCTTGAGCCCCGTTACATTGTCGGCGCGGAATCACTTGACCAGTGAGCTATTACGCACTCTTTCAAGGGTGGCTGCTTCTAAGCCAACCTCCTGGTTGTCTGTGCAACTCCACATCCTTTCCCACTTAGCACGCGCTTAGGGACCTTATTCGGTGGTCTGGGTTGTTTCCCTCTCGACGATGAAGCTTATCCCCCACCGTCTCACTGCTGCGCTCTCACTTACCGGCATTCGGAGTTTGGCTAACGTCAGTAACCTTTTGGGGCCCATCGGCTATCCAGTAGCTCTACCTCCGGCAAGAAACACGCAACGCTGCACCTAAATGCATTTCGGAGAGAACCAGCTATCACGAAGTTTGATTGGCCTTTCACCCCTATCCACAGCTCATCCCCTCCATTTTCAACTGAAGTGGGTTCGGTCCTCCACGACGTCTTACCGTCGCTTCAACCTGGCCATGGATAGATCACTTCGCTTCGGGTCTAGAACATGCGACTAAAACGCCCTATTAAGACTCGCTTTCGCTACGGCTGCCCCACACGGGTTAACCTCGCCACATATCACTAACTCGCAGGCTCATTCTTCAAAAGGCACGCTGTCACACCAACAAGGGTGCTCCAACGGTTTGTAAGCAAACGGTTTCAGGTACTATTTCACTCCCCTCCCGGGGTACTTTTCACCTTTCCCTCACGGTACTTGTCCGCTATCGGTCATCTGGGAGTATTTAGGCTTATCAGGTGGTCCTGACAGATTCACACGGGATTTCTCGGGCCCCGTGCTACTTGGGATACTCTTCGCGCCATTGCAACATTTCGACTACGGGGTTGGCACCCTCTATGACTGGCCTTTCAAAACCATTCGTCTATATTGCGTTGTAACGCTCGCAGTACGGCAGTAACTGCTGAAAAGTCCCACAACCCCGACCATGCAACGCCTGCCGGCTATCACACATGATCGGTTTAGCCTCTTCCGGGTTCGCTCGCCACTACTAACGGAATCACTGTTGTTTTCTCTTCCTGTGGGTACTGAGATGTTTCACTTCCCCACGTTCCCTCTACCCGCCCTATATATTCAGGCGGGAGTCACCAGGTCACCCAAAGGGCCTGGCGGGGTTTCCCCATTCGGAAATCCTCGGATCAAAGCTCTATTATCAGCTCCCCGAGGCTTATCGCAGATTTATACGTCCTTCTTCGGCTCCAGATGCCAAGGCATCCACCGTTTGCTCTTAGAAACTTGAAATCACATGAGTTTGAATCGATTCTTCGTTAGAAAAATTGACCAATGATCTACACAACCCCGAAGGGTTGTTGTTTAGATCTTTGTGATCCAGGATCAAAATCCTGAATCTAAGATGCTCGCGTCCACTGTGTAGTTCTCAAAGTACGGGCGATACCCTCCGCGAAACCCTCAATATAAAGGGAAACAACGAAAGGGTCCATGAGGTTCGTCCACCCCGACCCGAAGATCAGGGGATCCGGTCCCTCAGGACCCAACAGCGTGCATATACAAACCTCCCCCACGAAACACGTTCCAAACCCCTACAAGTAAGGGTCGTACTAGCGCTACGCCGGCTGAGCCTGCATCAATGTCTATGTTCCACCCATGAGCTACCAGCAAGAACATTCGTCTTGATCTGGCCTCTGTCCAAGCAAAGCTTGGCAGTTGCTCCTTAGAAAGGAGGTGATCCAGCCGCACCTTCCGGTACGGCTACCTTGTTACGACTTAGTCCTAATCACCGATCCCACCTTCGACGGCTCCCTCCAAAAGGTTGGGCCACCGGCTTCGGGTGTTACCGACTTTCATGACTTGACGGGCGGTGTGTACAAGGCCCGGGAACGTATTCACCGTGGCGTTGCTGATCCACGATTACTAGCGACTCCGACTTCATGAGGTCGAGTTGCAGACCTCAATCCGAACTGAGACCGGCTTTTTGGGATTCGCTCCACCTTACGGTATTGCAGCCCTTTGTACCGGCCATTGTAGCATGCGTGAAGCCCAAGACATAAGGGGCATGATGATTTGACGTCATCCCCACCTTCCTCCGAGTTGACCCCGGCAGTCTCCTATGAGTTCCCACCATAACGTGCTGGCAACATAGAACGAGGGTTGCGCTCGTTGCGGGACTTAACCCAACATCTCACGACACGAGCTGACGACAACCATGCACCACCTGTTTACGAGTGTCCAAAGAGTTGACCATTTCTGGCCCGTTCTCGTATATGTCAAGCCTTGGTAAGGTTCTTCGCGTTGCATCGAATTAATCCGCATGCTCCGCCGCTTGTGCGGGCCCCCGTCAATTCCTTTGAGTTTTAGCCTTGCGGCCGTACTCCCCAGGCGGGGAACTTAATGCGTTAGCTGCGACACGGAGACCGTGGAATGGTCCCCACATCTAGTTCCCAACGTTTACGGCGTGGACTACCAGGGTATCTAATCCTGTTCGCTCCCCACGCTTTCGCTCCTCAGCGTCAGTTACGGCCCAGAGATCTGCCTTCGCCATCGGTGTTCCTCCTGATATCTGCGCATTCCACCGCTACACCAGGAATTCCAATCTCCCCTACCGCACTCTAGTCTGCCCGTACCCACTGCAGGCTGGAGGTTGAGCCTCCAGTTTTCACAGCAGACGCGACAAACCGCCTACGAGCTCTTTACGCCCAATAATTCCGGACAACGCTTGCACCCTACGTATTACCGCGGCTGCTGGCACGTAGTTAGCCGGTGCTTTTTCTGCAGGTACCGTCACTTTCGCTTCTTCCCTACTAAAAGAGGTTTACAACCCGAAGGCCGTCATCCCTCACGCGGCGTTGCTGCATCAGGCTTGCGCCCATTGTGCAATATTCCCCACTGCTGCCTCCCGTAGGAGTCTGGGCCGTGTCTCAGTCCCAGTGTGGCCGGTCACCCTCTCAGGCCGGCTACCCGTCGTCGCCTTGGTGAGCCATTACCTCACCAACAAGCTGATAGGCCGCGAGTCCATCCTTGACCAAAAAATCTTTCCACCCCCTAACCATGCGGTTGAGGGTCGTATCCGGTATTAGACGTCGTTTCCAACGCTTATCCCAGAGTCAAGGGCAGGTTACTCACGTGTTACTCACCCGTTCGCCACTGATCCACAGAGCAAGCTCTGCTTCACCGTTCGACTTGCATGTGTTAAGCACGCCGCCAGCGTTCGTCCTGAGCCAGGATCAAACTCTCCGTAAATGATTACGCACAGAACCAGCAACCGGAATAGGTCCGCTGCCCTGCAAGTTTGAAACCAGCAAGAACAAATCATTACTGACTTGCTTTTGTTTGTTTAAATGTTATTCCAAAGGAATCCGCCAACCAGACCTAAGCCTGGAGACGGGTTTTTGGCATATGACATTGTGCACGCTGTTGAGTTCTCAAGGATCGGATGCACCAGCCCCACCCATCAACTGGGCAGCCCTCCGGGCAACTTCTCAACCCTACCATTACTCACCGGAGAGTCAAATCGACGAGCGATTCTCTCAAGTGAATCAGAAGGGGTTCTGCCACCGACGTGAGGCCGGGAAGCTCTTCGGCTTTCCCGCACCTGTGGGGTGACGAGGGATTACATTACGCGGATGTTTCAGGGGCGTGCAAGTCGTGCTGCGCCCCGGGCGTGTCGCCCCGCATCACGCGGATGCGACCAGGCCAGCGAGGGTCTTCTTGCCCCGCCGCAGAACGGCGTATCCCCCGAAGAGAAGGGCCTCTCCCACCGTCGCGGAATCGTCCTCGAGCTTCACGTTGTTGAGGTAGACACCCCCCTGAGAGATCGCGCGCCGGGCTTCGCTGAGGCTTCCGACGAGACCCGTACCGACCAGCGCATCCACCACCGTCGTCTCGGGAGTGACGTCGAGGTTCGGCAGCTCCGCGACCGCGGCCGCGAGGGTCTCGATATCCAGGGCCTCCAGCTCGCCCTGCCCGAAGAGTGCGGCCGCCGCCGCGATGGCGGACTCGGTCGCCGGCACCCCGTGCACGAGTGCCGTCACCTCGAAGGCGAGAGTGCGCTGCGCCTCCCGCCGGAAGGGCTCCTCCGCCACCGCGCTCTCGAGCCGCTCGAGCTCGACGCGATCGAGGAAGGTGAAGATCTTCAGCCGGGCGATGACATCGGCGTCATCGGTGTTGAGCCAGAACTGGTAGAACGCATAGGGGCTCGTGAGGGCCGGATCCAGCCAGATGGCGTTACCCTCGCTCTTGCCGAACTTGGTGCCGTCGGAGTTAGTGATGAGTGGAGTACCGATGGCGTGCACACTCGTCTGCTCGGCGCGATGGATGAGGTCGGTGCCGCTCGTGAGATTGCCCCACTGGTCGCTGCCTCCCGTCTGCAGCACGCATCCGTAGCTCCGGTAGAGCTCGAGGAAGTCCATGCCCTGCAGGATCTGGTAGCTGAACTCGGTGTAGCTGATGCCGGCGTCGGAATTCAGTCGCGCGGAGACCGCATCCTTCTTCAGCATGGTGCCCACGCGGAAGTACTTTCCGATGTCGCGCAGGAAGTCGATCGCCGAGAGCGGCGCGGTCCAGTCGAGATTGTTGACCATGCGCGCCGCGTTGTCCCCCTCGAAGCTCAGGAAGCGCGCGACCTGGCCCTGAAGGTAACCGACCCACTCGGCGACGGTCTCCTTGGTGTTGAGCGTGCGCTCCGCCGTGGGGCGCGGATCACCGATGAGACCGGTCGAACCTCCCACCAGACCGAGCGGCTTGTGGCCGGCCAGCTGAAGCCGGCGCATCACCAGGATCTGCACCAGGTTGCCCAGGTGCAGGCTCGGCGCGGTGGGGTCGAAGCCGCAGTAGAACGTGATCGGAGGGCCGCTCAGAAGGGCCTTCAACTCCCCCGCGTCGGTGGAGACGTGCACGAGCCCGCGATAGTTCAGTTCGTCCCACACGTCGGCGAACGAAGGGTCGTTCTGTTGGGGACGGATTGCGGCGATCGGAGTCTCTGACACGGGACAGCAGTTTACTAGCCCGACCGCACCCACTCCCCCCAGTCGACATCGGGCCACTCTGCGATTCGCCCAGACCAGAGTCGCGCGAACTCCCGCATGTGGTTCGCCCAGACCTCGTCACCGGCGAGAGAGAAGCAGTCAGCCGCCTCCCTGGCCACGTCGATGGCGCGCCCCGGCCGACCGCAGCGCAGCAGGACACCGAGCATCGAACGATACGACCGCCCAGCGAACGCATGATCGCCCGCCTCGACCGCTCTTCGACATTCGCGCTCCATTCGGTCGAGGCCTCGAGGATCTCCGGCGTCGGCCTCAGCCTCGCCGAGCAGGCACCTCGCTTCTCCGAGGACGCGCCGCCACTGCTCCTCGTCTTCGGAGGAAGGCGCAGATGAAGTCGCGGCGCGGATCACCTCTGCGATCGCCGCGTACTGCTCAGGCAAGCCGTCGTAGTGAAGCGTGCGCGCGACAGCGAGGGCGCCCTGAAGCTGATGAATCGTCACCATGAGGCACGATCGTACTCCCGGCGCACAAAAGGGCCGTGCCCGAAGGCACGGCCCTTAGCGTGTGAAGCGGGGTCTACTACTTGTTGATCTTGGTGACGGTACCGGCACCGACGGTGCGGCCACCCTCACGGATCGCGAAGCCGAGGCCCTCCTCCATCGCGATCGGCTGGATCAGCGCGACCGTGATGTCGGTGGTGTCGCCGGGCATGACCATCTCGGTGCCCTCGGGCAGCGTGATGACGCCGGTGACGTCGGTGGTGCGGAAGTAGAACTGCGGGCGGTAGTTCGTGTAGAAGGGGTTGTGACGGCCACCCTCATCCTTCGACAGGATGTAGGCGGTGCCTTCGAAGTCGGTGTGCGGCGTGACCGAACCCGGCTTCACGACGACCTGGCCGCGCTCGACGTCTTCACGCTTGGTACCGCGGAGCAGCAGACCACAGTTCTCGCCGGCCCAGGCCTCGTCGAGCTGCTTGTGGAACATCTCGATACCCGTGACCGTGGTCTTCTGCGTCGGGCGGATGCCGACGATCTCGACCTCGGAGTTGATGGCGAGGGTGCCACGCTCGGCGCGACCGGTGACGACCGTTCCACGACCGGTGATCGTGAAGACGTCCTCGATCGGCATCAGGAACGGCTTGTCCTTGTCGCGGATCGGGTCGGGGATCGACTCGTCGACGGCGTCCATGAGGTCGAGGATGGACTGGGTCCACTTCTCGTCACCCTCGAGGGCCTTCAGACCCGAGACACGCACGACGGGGGCGTCGTCGCCGTCGAAGTTCTGGCTGGAGAGCAGCTCGCGAACCTCGAGCTCGACGAGCTCCAGGATCTCCTCGTCGTCGACCATGTCGGCCTTGTTCAGCGCGACGAGCAGGTACGGCACGCCGACCTGCTTGGCGAGCAGAACGTGCTCACGGGTCTGAGCCATCGGGCCGTCGGTGGCGGCGACCACGAGGATCGCGCCGTCCATCTGAGCAGCACCGGTGATCATGTTCTTGATGTAGTCGGCGTGGCCGGGGGCGTCGACGTGAGCGTAGTGACGCTTGGGCGTCTCGTACTCGACGTGCGAGATGTTGATCGTGATACCGCGCTGGCGCTCCTCAGGAGCGGAGTCGATCGACGCGAAGTCGCGCTGAACGTTGGTCGCCGACGGGAACTTGTCCGCCAGGACCTTCGAGATGGCCGCGGTAAGAGTGGTCTTACCGTGGTCAACGTGACCGATCGTTCCGATGTTGACGTGCGGCTTGGTCCGCTCGAACTTGGCCTTAGCCACTAGGTCCTCCTCAGGACTCTCATGCCAGTCATCCGGGTGCTGGATTGCATCCGGATTAAGGCGGGGGTTTGTTGATATTTTACGCGAACCTACGAGGTCCGCAGAACTCGGGTGTTACTCGCCCTTGTTCTTCTGGATGATCTCGTCGGCCACAGCCTTCGGGACCTCGGCGTAGCTCTCGAAGGTCATCGAGTACACCGCGCGGCCGGAGGTCTTGGACCTCAGGTCGCCGATGTAGCCGAACATCTCCGACAGCGGAACGTTTGCACGCACGACCTTGACGCCCTGGGCGTCCTCCATCGACTGGATCTGGCCACGACGCGAGTTGAGGTCGCCGATGACGTCGCCCATGTACTCCTCAGGCGTGCGGACCTCGACGGCCATCAGCGGCTCGAGCAGAACGGGGCTCGCCTTGCGGGCGGCTTCCTTGAAGGCCATCGAACCGGCGATCTTGAACGCCATCTCCGAGGAGTCGACGTCGTGCGACTGGCCGTCGAGCAGGCTCGCCTTGACACCCACCATGGGGTATCCGGCGAGGATGCCTACCTGCAGCGCATCCTGGATTCCGGCGTCGACCGAAGGGATGTACTCGCGCGGAACGCGACCACCGGTGACCTTGTTCTCGAACTCGTAGGTCTTGTCGGCCGTGACCTCGAGAGGCTCGATGGCGATCTGGACCTTCGCGAACTGACCCGAACCACCGGTCTGCTTCTTGTGCGTGTAGTCGTGGCGCTCGACGGTCTTGCGGATCGTCTCGCGGTAGGCCACCTGGGGCTTGCCGACGTTGGCCTCGACGTTGAACTCGCGCTTCATGCGGTCGACCAGGATGTCGAGGTGGAGCTCGCCCATTCCCTTGATGACCGTCTGACCGGTCTCCTGGTTCTGCTCCGTACGGAAGGTCGGGTCCTCTTCAGCGAGCTTCTGGATGGCGACACCCAGCTTCTCCTGGTCGGCCTTGGTCTTGGGCTCGATGGCGACCTCGATGACCGGCTCCGGGAACGTCATCGACTCGAGGACGATCTGGTTCGACGGGTCGGAGAGGGTGTCACCGGTGGTGGTGTCCTTGAGGCCGATGACCGCGTAGATGTGGCCGGCGGTAACCGAGTCGACCGGGTTCTCCTTGTTGGAGTGCATCTGGAAGATCTTACCGATGCGCTCCTTCTTGCCCTTGGTCGAGTTCATGACCTGTCCGCCGGAGTCGAGGTGACCCGAGTACACGCGGATGTAGGTGAGGCGGCCGAAGAAGGGGTGAACCGCGACCTTGAACGCCAGCGCGGCGAAGGGGTCCTTCGGGTCGGGGTGACGCTCGACGACCTTCTCCTCGTCGCGGATGTCGTGACCTTCGGTCGCGGGGACATCGAGCGGGGAGGGGAGGTAGTCGACGACCGCGTCGAGCATCGGCTGCACACCGCGGTTCTTGAACGCCGAACCGCAGAGCACCGGGTAGATCTCGCTGTTGACGGTGAGCTTGCGGATCGCGCCCTTGATCTCGGCGACGGTCAGCTCCTCGCCACCGAAGAACTTCTCGAGCAGAGCGTCGTCGGTCTCGGCGACGGTCTCGAGAAGCAGCTGACGGTACTCGTCGGCCTTCTCCTTGAGGTCGGCCGGGATCTCCTCGATCTCGTACTTGGCACCCATCTGCACGTCACCCTTGGCGTCTCCGCGCCAGGTGAGGGCACGCATCTCGACCAGGTCGACGACGCCCTCGAAGGAGGACTCCGCACCGATCGGGAGCTGGATCACCAGCGGCTTGGCGCCGAGGCGGTTGATGATGGTGTCGACCGTGAAGTAGAAGTCGGCGCCCAGCTTGTCCATCTTGTTGACGAAGCAGATGCGGGGCACGTTGTACTTGTCGGCCTGACGCCACACCGTCTCGGACTGGGGCTCGACGCCCTCCTTGCCGTCGAAGACGGCGACCGCGCCGTCGAGCACACGGAGCGAGCGCTCCACCTCGACGGTGAAGTCGACGTGACCCGGGGTGTCGATGATGTTGATCTGGTTCTTGTTCCAGAAACAGGTCGTCGCGGCCGACGTGATCGTGATGCCGCGCTCCTGCTCCTGTGCCATCCAGTCCATCGTGGCGGCGCCGTCGTGAACCTCACCGATCTTGTGCGTGATGCCCGTGTAGAACAGGATGCGCTCGGTCGTGGTGGTCTTGCCGGCATCGATGTGAGCCATGATGCCGATGTTGCGGACCTTGTTCAGGTCGGTGAGCACGTCCTGTGCCACGGATTTCCTCCGAAAGGTAAGGGTGAATGGTGTCGAACCGAGGGTTCACGCACCGCGGGGAGCCGGCCGCCCGAAGGCGGCCAGGCGGCTACCAGCGGTAGTGCGCGAAGGCCTTGTTCGACTCGGCCATCTTGTGGGTGTCTTCGCGACGCTTGACAGCGGCGCCGAGACCGTTCGACGCATCGAGGATCTCGTTGGTGAGACGCTCGGTCATCGTCTTCTCGCGACGGGCCTTGGCGTAGGTGGTGAGCCAGCGCAGTGCGAGGGTGTTGGCGCGGTGAGGCTTGACCTCGACCGGCACCTGGTAGGTCGAGCCACCGACACGGCGGCTGCGGACCTCGAGGGTGGGGCGCACGTTGTCGAGCGCCTTCTTCAGCGTGACGACCGCATCCTGGCCGTTCTTCGAGGAGACACCCTCGAGCGCTTCGTAGACGATGCGCTCGGCGATGGCCTTCTTGCCATCGAGGAGGATCTTGTTGACGAGCTGGCTGACGACCGGAGCTCCGTAGACCGGGTCGGCGACAACGGGACGCTTCGGGGCGGGACCCTTGCGAGGCATTACTTCTTCTCCATCTTCGCGCCGTAACGGCTGCGAGCCTGCTTGCGGTTCTTCACGGCCTGCGTGTCGAGCGCGCCGCGGACGATCTTGTAACGCACACCCGGGAGGTCCTTCACACGACCGCCGCGCACGAGCACCATCGAGTGCTCCTGCAGGTTGTGGCCCTCACCGGGGATGTAAGCGGTGACCTCGGTGCCGTTCGACAGCTTGACGCGGGCGACCTTGCGAAGCGCGGAGTTCGGCTTCTTCGGGGTGGTGGTGTACACACGGGTGCACACGCCGCGCTGCTGGGGGTTGGCCTTGAGGGCGGGCGCCTTGGTCTTCGTGACCTTGGGGGTGCGACCCTTTCGGACCAACTGCTGAATGGTTGGCACTCTACTTACTCCTTGGTATTCGTACTGCTCGGTGTCTTTGTGTTCGGGCACGGTCATCCGTCCCGATCGTTCACGCCTCTCACACGGCCGTGTATGGCGTGTCGAGTTCGTTTGGACCCACCGGCGGTACAAAATGGCTCTGGTATCGCTGGTTGGTAGAGCGGTGGAGTCTCTTCCCGATGGGAACCGGGAAGATCTGCTTCGCTCGAAAATCTGGGCATGCAAGTATGCACACACCCGGAAAATAATAGCCTCTTGACCTCTGCGGGTCAAATGCCGCACGGCATATGCTGTGCGACCGGCAACGCGGACGTGGCGATGTTACCAGGTTGTGCCGGGAGCTGCGGCCTCGCCGTAGGGAGCACTCGCTGCGGCAGCCGCTTCGGACTGCGTGCGATCGAACTCCTCACGGGCCGCGACGTTGCGGGCCTTGACGGCACGGCCGCGCCGCGCGATCCAGGCTCCGGTCCAGATCGAGACCTCGCGGGCCACGATGGCGCCGGCGAGCGTGAGCGGATCCATGGTGAGCGAGCGCACGAAGTCGTACTGCTCCTGGGGCTGCCAGTTCCACGCCTGCACATGGATGAGCGCGCCGGCGATGCCGCCGAAGTACACCAGCACGGCCACGAAGAAGCCTCCGAGCACGTAGGCCCACCAGCCGGCGCGGTTGACGATCAGCACGATCAGGATGAGGGCGATCGCGAAGACGACCGCCGGCACGATGAATGCGGCCGTGGCGAGGTAGGAGAGCGTGGTGCTGAAGGCGTTCTGGACCGTCGCGTTCGCCGCGATCACGACGAAGCTGACCGCCGCGTAGACCACGGCGAAGACGACCGTGCCGATGAGCGCGATGAGGGCTCCGCCACCGCGGTTGCCCTTGGGGGCGGGCGGCTGCGGGGGCGCGACGAGCACGGGGACGGCCTGGGCGCCCGGATAGGGCGTCGGAGCACCGGGAGCGCCCGGGTACCCTCCGGGAGCGCCTGCGGGGCCGGGACCGGCCACGACGGCCGCCGCGGCAGGGGCGAAGGCCGCTGCCGGGTAGGGCACGGGCTCGGATGCGGTGACGTAGGGGCCGCCCTGCGGCTCGCGCTCGTAGGCAGCGGCGGCCTGCGTGGCCACCGGGGCACCGGTCTCGTTCACGACATACGGACCGCCGAGGGGGGCGCGCGTGACCGGTTCGGCCGGAAGGGGCGCCGCGTCGTCGGCCAGGGCGGGCGTCTGTGCCATCGACGGGAGGTCTGCCGCCGCGGGCACCGGGCTCTCGACGGGTGGGAGCTCGTCGGCGTGCACGGTCTCCGCAGGCACGGTCTCCGCGCGCACCGGCTCCGTGTGGCTGGTCGCCGGGGCCTCCCAGGCCGGGATGGCAGGCAGCGGGGGCGCGTCCGGGGACGCGGGCGTCGCGGCGTCTTCGGATGACGCAGCCGCCTCATCCCCCAGCGGGAATTCCGGCTTGTCGTCGTGACGATCGTCGGTGCTCATGGCGAAACTGTACCTCTGCTGCGCACGATCGGCAGGGATGCGCGCCGAAGCCGACGACGAAGGGCCCCTCACCGTGTGGTGAGAGGCCCCTCGCGTGCAGCGCCTACGGCTTAGTTGTAGGTGCCGGGGGTGTAGTCATCCGAGCTGAAGCTGTCGAAGTCGACGAACGACAGGTCGGCCTCCGAGAACACCGCGTCATCGGTGAAGATGCGGTTCGGGTAGCGCTCTGCCTTGGCTTCCTCGGTCGCCTCGACGATGACGTTGCGGTACTTCTGGAGACCGGTTCCGGCCGGGATCAGCTTTCCGATGATCACGTTCTCCTTCAGGCCCACCAGCGGGTCGGACTTGCCCTCCATGGCGGCCTGCGTGAGAACACGCGTGGTCTCCTGGAACGACGCGGCCGACAGCCACGACTCGGTCGCGAGGGAGGCCTTGGTGATACCCATGACCTCCTGGCGAGCCGATGCGGGCTTCTTGCCCTCGGCGAGCGTGGCGCGGTTCACCTCGGTGTAGCGCGCCCGGTCGACGAGCTCACCGGGGAGCAGGTCGGTGTCGCCGTGCTCGACGACGGTGACCTTGCGCAGCATCTGGCGCACGATGACCTCGATGTGCTTGTCGTGGATCGGCACACCCTGCGAACGGTAGACACCCTGCACGCCGCCCACGAGGTGCTTCTGCACCTCACGGACGCCCTTGACACGAAGGACTTCCTTCGGGTCGACGGCGCCGATGATGAGCTGCTGCCCGAGTTCGACGTGCTGCCCGTCCTCGATCAGGAGGGTGGCACGCTTCAGCACCGGGTAGGCGATCGGCTCGTCGCCGTTGTCGGGCGTGAGGATCACCTTGCGGCTGCGGTCGGTGTCTTCGATGTTGACGCGACCGGCGGCCTCGACGATGGGCGACGCACCCTTGGGGGTGCGGGCCTCGAAGAGCTCCTGCACGCGGGGCAGACCCTGCGTGATGTCGTCGGCCGAAGCCGATCCACCGGTGTGGAAGGTGCGCATCGTGAGCTGGGTGCCGGGCTCGCCGATCGACTGGGCCGCGATGATGCCGACGGCCTCTCCGATGTCGACGAGGTTTCCGGTCGCGAGCGAACGGCCGTAGCAGGTCGCACACACACCGACGGCCGACTCGCAGGTCAGCACGGAGCGCACCTTGATGTTGCGCACGCCCGCGGCGACCAGCTTCTCGATCAGCACGTCTCCGACGTCGTCTCCGGCCTCGGCCACGACCTCGCCCTTCTCGTTCACCGCGTCAGCGGCGAGCGAGCGGGCGTAGACCGAGTTCTCGACGTTGTCGTCGCGCACCCAGACGCCGTCAGGCCCCTCGATGGCGATCGGCAGGTCGAGACCACGCGTGGTGCCGCAGTCGGGCTCGCGGATGATGACATCCTGCGAGACGTCGACCAGACGACGGGTGAGGTACCCCGAGTCGGCCGTACGGAGGGCCGTGTCGGCCAGACCCTTACGGGCACCGTGCGTCGCGATGAAGTACTCCGCCACCGACAGCCCCTCGCGGTACGAGGAGATGATCGGGCGAGGGATGATCTCACCCTTCGGGTTGTTCACGAGGCCTCGCATGCCGGCGATGTTGCGCACCTGCAGCCAGTTACCACGAGCACCCGAGGTGACCATGCGGTTGATCGTGTTGTCGACCGGGAAGTTGGCGCGCATGGCTGCGGCGACCTCATCCGTGGCCTTCGTCCAGATCTGGATCAGCTCCTGGCGACGCTCGAGGTCGGTCGTCAGACCCTTCTCGAACTGGCCCTGCACCTTGGCGGCCTGCTTCTCGTAACCCTGGACGATCTCCCGCTTGTTCGGCGGCGTCAGGATGTCCGAGAGCGCGACGGTCACACCGGATCGCGTGGCCCAGTAGAAGCCGGCGTCCTTGATGCGGTCGAGCGATGCAGCGACCTCCACCTTCGGGTACCGCTCCGCGAGGTCGTTGACGATCGCGGAGATGGCGCCCTTGTCGGCCACCTGCTGCATGTAGGGGTAGTCGGCCGGCAGCGCCTCGTTGAAGAGCGCGCGACCGAGGGTGGTCTCCAGCAGCACGGGGCCGCCGTCGTAACCCTCGGGCCCGTCGCCCTCGGCGAAGTGCAGGTCGGACATACGGATCTTGACGACCGCGTTCAGGTCGAGCGAACCCTGATCCTTGGCCATGAGCGCCTCGGCCACGGTCGAGAACGAACGGCCTTCGCCGATCGCCCCCTCCTTGATCGTGGTGAGGTGGTGCAGACCGATGATCATGTCCTGGGTCGGCAGGGTGACCGGGCGGCCATCCGACGGCTTCAGGATGTTGTTCGAGGCGAGCATCAGGATGCGCGCCTCGGCCTGGGCCTCGACCGACAGCGGAAGGTGGACGGCCATCTGGTCGCCGTCGAAGTCCGCGTTGAACGCGGCGCAGACGAGCGGGTGCAGCTGGATCGCCTTGCCCTCCACGAGCTGAGGCTCGAAGGCCTGGATGCCCAGACGGTGCAGGGTGGGTGCGCGGTTCAGCAGAACCGGGCGCTCGCGGATGATCTCCTCGAGCACGTCCCACACCTGCGGACGGCTGCGCTCCACCATGCGCTTCGCTGCCTTGATGTTCTGAGCGTGGCTCAGGTCGATCAGGCGCTTGATCACGAAAGGCTTGAAGAGCTCCAGGGCCATCTGCTTGGGCAGACCGCACTGGTGCAGCTTCAGCTGCGGGCCGACGATGATGACCGAACGTCCCGAGTAGTCGACGCGCTTGCCCAGCAGGTTCTGGCGGAAACGACCCTGCTTACCCTTGAGCATGTCGCTCAGGGACTTCAGCGCACGGTTGCCGGTACCGGTGACGGGGCGACCACGGCGGCCGTTGTCGAACAGCGCGTCGACGGCCTCCTGCAGCATCCGCTTCTCGTTGTTGACGATGATCTCGGGGGCACCGAGGTCGAGCAGTCGACGGAGACGGTTGTTGCGGTTGATCACACGACGGTAGAGGTCGTTGAGGTCACTGGTCGCGAAGCGGCCACCGTCGAGCTGCACCATCGGGCGCAGCTCCGGCGGGATCACGGGGACCACGTCGAGAACCATCGCCGCCGGCGAGTTGCCGGTCTGCAGGAACGAGTTGACCACGCGCAGGCGCTTGATGGCACGGATCTTCTTCTGACCCTTGCCCTCGGCGATCTGCAGGTGCAGCGTGTCGGACTCGGTGGCCAGGTCGAAGGCCTCGAGGCGCTTCTTGATGGCCTCGGCGCCCATGTAGGCCTCGAAGTACATCCCGTAGCGGTCCTGGAGCTCGTGGAAGATCGCGTCTTCCGGCTTGAGCTCGCCCACCTTGAGGTTGCGGAAGTCCTCCCAGACGCGCTCGAGCTGAGCGATCTGGTCGTCGAAGGCCTTACGGCTCTGCGACATCTCCTTCTCGGCGCCATCCTTCGTGCGGCGCTTCTGGTCGGCCTTGGCCCCTTCGGCCTCGAGCTCGGCCAGGTCGGCCTCGAGGCGCGACAGGCGGTCGGCGATGCGGGCGTCACGCTGGTCGGACAGGGTCTTGATCTCGAGCCGGAGCTCGTTCTCGAGACCAGGCATGTCCTGGTGACGGCCGTCTTCGTCGACCGAGATGATCATGTACGCGGCGAAGTAGATGACCTTCTCGAGGTCCTTCGGCGCCATGTCGAGCAGGTAGCCCAAGCGCGAGGGGACGCCCTTGAAGTACCAGATGTGCGTGACCGGAGCGGCGAGCTCGATGTGGCCCATGCGCTCACGGCGCACCGACGACTTCGTGACCTCGACACCGCAGCGCTCGCAGACGATGCCCTTGAAGCGCACCCGCTTGTACTTGCCGCAGGAACACTCCCAGTCACGGCTCGGCCCGAAGATCTGCTCTCCGAAGAGGCCGTCCTTCTCGGGCTTCAGCGTGCGGTAGTTGATGGTCTCGGGCTTCTTGACCTCACCGTGCGACCACTTGCGGATGTCGTCGGCCGTAGCGAGGCCGATCCGCAGCTCATCAAAAGTTGTTACGTCGAGCAATTTTCCTTCTCTCCTGGAAAAAGTCTTCTAGTGGTTGCCGGCTCAGATGTCGTCGATGGACGACGACTCGAAGCGGCTGGAGATGTTGATGCCGAGCTCTTCGGCGGCACGGAAGACCTCGTCGTCCGTGTCGCGCAGGCTGACCGCCGTGCCGTCGGCCGAGAGCACCTCGACGTTCAGGCAGAGCGACTGCATCTCCTTGATGAGCACCTTGAAGGACTCGGGGATGCCGGGCTCCTGGATGTTCTCACCCTTGACGATGGCCTCGTAGACCTTGACGCGGCCCAGGATGTCGTCGGACTTGATGGTCAGGAGCTCCTGCAGGGCGTAAGCGGCTCCATACGCCTCGAGCGCCCACACCTCCATCTCACCGAATCGCTGTCCACCGAACTGCGCCTTACCACCCAGCGGCTGCTGCGTGATCATGGAGTACGGACCGGTCGAACGGGCGTGGATCTTGTCGTCGACCAGGTGGTGCAGCTTCAGGATGTACATGTAGCCGACCGAGACGGGCTCCGGGTACGGCTCGCCGGAGCGGCCGTCGAAGAGCTGCGTCTTACCGGAGGAGCCGATCAGGCGCTCGCCATCACGCGTGAGCGTGGTGGAGTCGAGCAGACCCGCGATCTCCTCCTCGGAGGCACCGTCGAACACCGGGGTGGCGACCTTCGTGCCCGGGGCGGCGGAACGCGCCTGCTCGGGCAGGTTCGCGGCCCACTTCGGCTTGCCGTCGACCTCCCAGCCCTGCTTCGCGATCCACCCGAGGTGGGTCTCGAGCACCTGGCCGAAGTTCATTCGACCGGGGATGCCCATCGGGTTGAGGACGATGTCGACCGGGGTTCCGTCGGCGAGGAAGGGCATGTCCTCGACCGGGAGGATCTTCGAGATGACACCCTTGTTGCCGTGACGGCCGGCGAGCTTGTCACCCGCGGTGATCTTGCGCTTCTGGGCGATGTAGACCACGACGCGCTGGTTGACGCCCGAGCCGAGCTCGTCGTCGTTCTCGGCCGAGAACTCCTTGACGGCGATGATCGTTCCCTCTTCACCGTGAGGAACCTTGAGGCTCGTGTCACGGACCTCGCGGGACTTCTCGTTGAAGATGGCGCGCAGCAGGCGCTCCTCGGCGCTGAGCTCGGTCTCGCCCTTCGGCGTGACCTTGCCGACGAGGATGTCGCCGGGGCGGACCTCGGCGCCGATGCGGATGATGCCGCGCTCGTCGAGGTCGGCCAGCAGCTCCGGGCTCACGTTGGGGAGGTCACGGGTGATCTCCTCTTTTCCGAGCTTGGTGTCGCGGGCATCCACTTCGTATTCCTCGATGTGGATCGACGACAGCACGTCGTCCTTCACCAGGTTCTGGCTCAGGATGATCGCGTCCTCGAAGTTGTGACCCTCCCACGGCATGAACGCCACGAGGAGGTTCTTGCCGAGCGCGAGCTCGCCGTTCTCGGTGGCCGGGCCATCCGCGATGACCTGACCGACCTCGATGCGCTCACCCTCGGAGACGATGACGCGGTTGTTGTAGGACGTGCCCTGGTTGGAGCGGTCGAACTTGCGGAGGTAGTAGGTCTCGGTGCCGCCCTCGTCGAGCTGCACGGTGACGGCATCGGCCGACACCTCCTGGACCACACCCGCGGCGTTGGCCACGACCACGTCGCCGGCGTCGATGGCCGCGAAGCCCTCCATACCGGTTCCGACCAGCGGCGACTCCGAACGCAGAAGCGGCACGGCCTGACGCTGCATGTTCGCACCCATGAGGGCGCGGTTCGCGTCGTCGTGCTCGAGGAAGGGGATGAGGGAGGTCGCGACCGACACCATCTGGCGCGGCGAGACATCCATGTAGCCGATGTCCTCCTTCGGGAAGAGGTCGACCTCTCCACCCTTCTTACGGGCGAGCACGCGCGCCTCGGCGAACTTCGCGTCGGCCGTGAGCGGAGCGTTGGCCTGGGCGACGATGTACTCGTCTTCCTCCGACGCGGTGAGGTAGTCGATGTTCGCCGTGACCACGCCGTCGACGACGCGACGGTAGGGGGTCTCGATGAAACCGAAGGAGTTGATGCGCGCGAAGGACGCGAGCGAACCGATCAGGCCGATGTTCGGGCCTTCCGGGGTCTCGATCGGGCACATGCGGCCGTAGTGCGAGGGGTGAACGTCTCGCACCTCGACGCCGGCGCGCTCACGGGACAGACCACCCGGGCCCAGCGCGGAGAGACGACGCTTGTGCGTCAGACCGGCGAGGGGGTTGTTCTGGTCCATGAACTGCGACAGCTGGCTGGTTCCGAAGAACTCCTTGATCGCGGCGACCACGGGGCGCACGTTGATCAGGGTCTGCGGGGTGATGGCCTCGATGTCCTGCGTGGTCATGCGCTCGCGGACGACGCGCTCCATGCGGGACAGACCCGTGCGGACCTGGTTCTGGATGAGCTCGCCGACCGCACGGATGCGGCGGTTGCCGAAGTGGTCGATGTCGTCGACGTCGAGACGGATCTCGACCTTCTTGCCGTCGCGCACACCGGGGAGCACGGTCTGGTTGTCGTGGAGGGCGACCAGGTACTTGATCGTCGCGATGATGTCCTGGTTGGTGAGGACCGAGTCGGACAGCGGCGCGTCGATGCCGAGCTTGCGGTTGATCTTGTAACGACCCACCTTGGCGAGGTCGTAGCGCTTGGGGTTGAAGTAGAAGTTGTCCAGCAGCGCACGCGCGGCCTCGGCAGCGACCTGCTCGCCCGGGCGGAGCTTGCGGTAGATGTCCTTCAGGGCCTCTTCCTTGGTGAGGATCGAGTCCTTCTCCAGGGTGGCCTCGATCGAGGCGTAGCCCTTGAACTCCTCGAGGATCTCCTCGGAGGTGAGGCCGAGGGCCTTGAGGAACACCGTGACCGACTGCTTGCGCTTGCGGTCGATGCGGACGCCGACCTGGTCGCGCTTGTCGATCTCGAACTCGAGCCAGGCACCGCGGCTCGGGATGATGCGAGCGGAATAGATGTCCTTGTCGGAGGTCTTCTCGGGGGTGCGCTCGAAGTAGACACCGGGCGAACGCACGAGCTGGGACACGACGACACGCTCGGTGCCGTTGATGATGAACGTGCCCTTCTCGGTCATCAGCGGGAAGTCGCCCATGAAGACCGTCTGGGTCTTGATCTCACCGGTCTGGTGGTTCATGAACTCGGCCTCGACGTAGAGGGGAGCCGCGTAGGTCTTGCCGCGCTCCTTGCACTCGTCGATGGTGTACTTCTCGGGCTCGAGGAACGGGCTCGTGAAGCTGAGCTGCATGGTCTCGCCGAGGTCTTCGATGGGAGAGATCTCCTCGAAGATCTCATCGAGACCGGAGTTCGACGGCAGGTCTTGACGACCGGCCTTCTTCGCTTCCGCGACGCGTGCCTTCCACACGTCGTTTCCGACCAGCCAGTCGAAGCTCTCGGTCTGCAGAGCGAGCAGATCCGGAACCGTCAGCGTGTCGGTGATCTTGGCGAACGAGAGCCGCGATGCGGCCCGACCGTTCTTGGGTGAAGTGGTGGTTGCGTTGCGCGCAGCAGCCAAGGAAATAACCTCCGTGGACCCCGTCGGGTCATGCGTTACTTACGGTCGATGTTGTGTCGAGAACTCCCGAGATATGGTCTGAACCCGCAATATGGTTCTAGAGTGTTTGCTACGTGATGAGACGAAGCTGCCGACCACAATATGAAGGCATGGTTGTTCTGGGAGCGCAAAGAACAACTATAGGCGCATTCGACACGCCTGTCCAGTCAGATTCTTGACCAGTTTCGATTTGTCCGGTATAACCGCCCGATGAGCGATGTCGAGAAGGGCCTCGAGTCGCGGTGGCGGCGGATTCTGGCCGCCACTCCGTCGCGAGGACCGGCATCCTGGGCCGTGGAGTTCGCCGCCTTCGTGCTGAAGCAGGCCTGGGCTTGCGTGTTCGGGGCCGCGATGCTCGCCGTCATCTTCGCCGCCCGGCTCTGGTACCCCGACGACGCCGCGCTCGCGCGGAACGACGCCATCACCCTCGCGGCCGTCGCCATCCAGATCGTGATGGTGGCGACACGGCTGGAGACCTGGCGGGAGCTTCGGGTCGTCGTGCTCTTCCACATCGTCGGGACGGTGATGGAGGTGTTCAAGACCGACGTGGGGTCGTGGACGTACGGGGCCGACGGCATCCTGCGCATCGCCGGGGTTCCGCTGTTCAGCGGGTTCATGTACGCGGCCGTCGGGTCGTATCTGGTGCGGGTGTACCGATTGTTCGACCTGCGGTTCACGCGGTACCCGCGGGTGTGGGTGACGGCGGTGCTCGCCGGGGCGATCTACCTCAACTTCTTCACCCACCACGTCATCTGGGACCTGCGATGGGTGCTGCTCGTGGCCGTCGCGGCGGTGTTCGCGCGCACGACGATGTACTTCCGGGTGTTCCGGCGGGTGCTGCGGATGCCGGTGCTCGTGGCGTTCCTGCTCGTCGCGGTGTTCATCTGGCTGGCCGAGAACATCGCCACCTGGTCGCAGGCATGGGCGTATCCGGGCCAGGAGAACGGGTGGGAGCCGGTGTCGATCGCGAAGCTCGGCTCGTGGCTGCTGCTGATGATCATCTCGGTGGTGCTCGTGACCTGGGTGTACCGGCCGCGGGCTCCGGATGCCGCGGGAAGGCCGGGGGACGGCGCAGGAGCGGCACAGGCCCGCGGGTAGGGTCGAAGCATGGCACGGGACAGAGGGCGCGACCGGCGCGGCGAGGCGGCCGCGCATCCGTCGGCCCGGCTGCAGGACGGGCTGCTCGCGGTGCTCGAGGAGGACCGGTTCCGGCCGGGATCGTTCGTGCTCGTGGTGGACGGCACACCGCAGTCGCACGTCGACTCCGACGACCCCTCCTACCTGTCGTTCGAGTACGTGCGGCGGATCGGGCACGGGATCGACCTCGTGGCGCCCGAGGGCGAGGCGATCACCGCGGTGCACCTCGGCGGCGGGGCGTTCACACTCCCCCGCTACGTGGAGGCCACGCGGCCGGGATCGCGGCAGCAGGTGGTGGAGATCGACAGCGCGCTCGTGGACTTCGTGCGGACGCACCTTCCGCTGCCGCGCGGGGCGAGCATCCGGGTGCGGCACGGCGACGCCCGCACGGTCGTCGAGGCCTTCCCGCCCGGCCTGCGCGGGGCGGCCGACGTGGTGGTGGTGGACGTGTTCGCGGGGGCGCGCACGCCCGCGCACGTGACGAGCGTGGAGTTCTACCAGTCGGTGGCCGGGCTGCTCGCGCCGCGCGGTCTGGTGGCGGTGAACATCGCGGACGGGGCCGGGCTGGCGTTCGCGCGCGGGCAGGCGGCGACGCTCTCGCACGTGTTCGAGCACGTGGCCCTCGTGGTGGACCCGCAGATGCTCAAGGCGCGGCGGTTCGGGAACGTGGTGGCATTCGCCTCGGCCGCTCCCCTGCCGTTCGAGCGGATGCCGCGGCTCGTCGCGAGCGATCCGGTGCCCGCGAAGGTGGTGGACGGGCGGGAACTGCGGAACTTCATCGCCGGAGCCCCTGTGTCGACGGATCAGACCGCGACGAAGTCCCCGGCTCCCGCTCGGAGCATTTTCCAGGTAGACCGGAAGTCACAGAACGACTGACGGCGCAGGACGACAGGCGGGTGAGCGGCATGGGCTTGGACGGACGCGAAACAGTGCGACGACGTGCGGCAGGCCGCGCGGGCGGGGCGGTCGTGGCGCTGGTCGTGGGGGCGATGCTGGCCGGATGCACGAGTGGCGACCTGGCGGGCGGGGAGAGCGCGAGCGGGGCGGCCAGCGCATCCGCGACGCCCTCGATCGGCGTGACACCGCCGGCCACTGCGACGACGGCGCCCACGCCGACGGCGGCGCCCGCTGAAGTGCTCGGACCGCTCGTGCCCTCGGGCGACCCGGTGCCGATCGCATCGGGGCTTCCCGCGCCGTGGTCGATCGCGGTGCTCGCCGACGGCTCGGTTCTCGTGAGCGAGCGTGACTCCGGCGAGATCGTGGAGATCGTGGACGGGCAGGCCGTGCCGGTGTCCGCTGTGCCGGGCGTGGTGGCCGCGGGAGAAGGCGGACTGCTCGGCATCACGCCGCTGGAGGGCGCATCCGGGAGCTATCTCTACGCCTACTACACTGCCGCCGACGACAACCGGGTGGTGCGGATGCCCCTGGGCGGCTCGGCGGGCGCACACACCCTGGGCACACCCGAGGGCGTGCTCACCGGGCTGCCGAAGGCCTCGAACCACAATGGCGGGCGCATCAAGTTCGGCCCCGACGGGATGCTGTACGTGACGGCGGGCGACGCGAGCGTGTCGTCGAACGCGCAGACGCTCGATTCGCTCGGCGGGAAGATCCTTCGGATCACGCCGATCGGCACCGTTCCCGCCGACAACCCGTTCCCGGGGTCGCCGGTGTGGTCGCTCGGGCACCGCAACCCGCAGGGCATCGCCTGGGCGGCCGACGGCACGATGTGGGCCGCGGAGTTCGGGCAGAACACCTGGGACGAGATCAACCGCATCACCCCCGGCGCGAACTACGGGTGGCCCGCGGTGGAGGGCATCGGGGGCGACCCGGGGTTCGTCGACCCGGTGCAGGAGTGGGCGACCGATGTCGCGAGCCCGAGCGGGATCGCGATCGTGGGGTCGACGATCTTCATGGCGGGACTCGGCGGCGAGCGCCTCTGGACGATCGGCTTCGACGGGCAGGCGGCCGAGTGGTACGGGGGCGGCCAGCTCGGGCGGGTGCGGGACGTGGTGCGTGGGCCCGGGTCCACGCTGTATCTGCTGACCAACAACACCGACGGGCGCGGGACGCCTCGCGCGGGCGACGACGTGCTGTACCGGGTGAATCTGGTGCCGGCGGGCTGAGGGCTCGGCGGGCGGGCGCGGTGGGACGGGTGGCGGGCGGGTTCACACGCGGGCTCGGCGGTCGGGTTCCCGCGCCGGTCTTCGAGCGTGGGTTCGCGACCTGCCGGGGGCGACGGGGCGCGATGACGGATGCTCTGGGTACCCTGGATCGAACGGGATCCGAATCACCGGTGGGAACGAACGCCAGATCCAGGCGCGGGGCCCAGACGTAACACCAGGAGCACCAACTGAGCATCATCACCGGCTACGACATGACCACCCTCCGCGAGAAGGTCGACCTTCGCGCGATCGGTGAGCGCCTCGAGGAACTCGGCAAGCTCCGCAGCCTCTCGGCACTCAACGAGAAGGTGGTGCTGCTGCGCCTGGGCGGCCAGCTCGACGAGGCCTTCACCGTGGCGAACGAAGCCGTTCGCCAGGCGCGCTTCTCGGGTGACCGCGAGCAGGCGCTCGGGGCGCGCATCCGCCGGGCCCAGGTTCAGCAGTACCAGGGCAAGTACGCCGCCGCACTGCAGGAATTGAGCCTCTGCGTCGAAGAGGCACAGACCCACGAATGGGGCGCCCTCGAGGCGACGGCGACGCTCAGCCGCGGCAAGGTGCACTTCGAGACCCAGGAGTATGCGGAGGCGCTCACCGATTTCAAGGCGACCGTCTTCCTGCTGGAGCGGCAGGGCGCATCCATCGATCAGCTCGAGAGTTCGCTGGTGGCCGTGGCCGTCACGGAATCGCTCCTGTCGGCCTAGGTTCGACCGGATGGCTGAGCTCGCGCGCGTGACGACCTGGGCGGATGCGCTCATCGCTATGCACCTCGACGCGCGCGTGTGGTCGTTCGGCTTCGACAACGCGAAGACGCGCGCGGGGCAGTGCAACTACACGACGCACCGCATCACGGTGTCACGGTATCTCGCGGCGCGCTACGAGGACGACGAGATCCATCAGGTGCTGCTGCACGAGGTGGCGCACGCACTCGCCGGCGCCGGTGCGGGCCACGGGCCGCGGTGGGCGGCGATCGCCCGCGAGCTGGGCTACGAGGGGAAGCGCCTGCACGACGGCGACCGCGCTGACGAGCTCGCGCCGTGGGTGGGGCGGTGCCCCGCGGGGCACGAGTTCTACCGCCACCGGAAGCCGGCGGGGCGGCTGTCGTGCAGCCTGTGCGCGCGGGGGTTCAGCTCGGCGCACCTCATCGTGTGGGCGCGGCGCGACGTGTCGGCTGCTCGGCGCTCGGTGCGGCGGGACGCGGCCGTGCGGCCGGTGTCGGCGTCGCCTCCCGATGCGGCGGCTCGCGGCTCCGAGCCGCGCAAGGCGCGTTCGGCCTGAGGCACCCTGCGCCCGAGTCACGGCCTGCGCGCTCAGCCTGGGTCGCGGTCTGCGCGCGGACGGAGATGCGGTCTGGCGCGCTGGCGTGCGCGGTGGGGCGCGCCCGCTGACCGCGGCGGCGGTGGGCGGCTTGAGGCGGGTCAGACGTTGCCGAGGGTGTTGCGCACGGCGTCGGTGTACCAGAGGGAGCCGTAGGAGGTGACAGCGAGGCGGTCGGGGGCGCTGTCGGTGAAGGGTGGGCGCGTGTACCTGACGTGGCCGGCGGAGTCGACCGTGCCGATGCCCATTGCGTAGTCGGTGAAGTGGAGTTCGGTGTCGACGCCGGCGATGAGGTGGCGCGGGGCGGTGTAGCCGGCCGGCGAAGGGGGAAGCGCGACCGAGGCCGCGATGGAACCGTCGAGGCGCACGCGGAGGAGCGTGTCGATGCCGGCGACCCAGAGGTCGCCGGTGTTCGAGAGGGCCAGGCCGGTGAACTCGCCGACGGGCACCGGGTAGGACTCGAAAGTGCCGGTGCGCGGGTCGTAGGAGCCGAGCTCGGGGCCGGTGTTCTTCGTGTACCAGAGGCGGCCGTCGGCGGCGGCGACGAGGTCAACGATGGCGGCTCCGGACGGTTCGGGGATGCCGGTGATGCTGCCGCTCGGCGAGATCGCGTCGATGCGCCCGTTCACAGGGTCGCCGAACCACACGGACCCCTCAGGACCGGCAACCAGTGACGACGCCCAGTCGGTGGCGGCGAAGAGCGGGAACGACTCCACCACGCCAGTGACCGGGTCGAGATGGCCGATGGCCCCGTTGACGAAGTCGTCGAACCAGATCGAGCCGTCGGCACCGACCGCGAGGCTCGAGACGCCGGGCCAACCGGCACCGAGATCGTAGCTGCGTGGGGTGGAGGGCGACGCGGACGGCACCCGCACGATCTGATTGTCGAGCGGGTCGGAGTACCAGATGTTGTCGGCGGCGTCGGTGGCGATCGTCGCGAGCGTGCCACCGGGCGTGGCGGTGGGGTATTCGTGCCAGGTGGCGAAGTCGCCCGGGCGAGGGTCGAGAGCGATGGCCGGAGCGGCCACGAGCATCCCGCCCGCCACCGTTCCGAGTGCGACGGCGGCCGCGAGGGTGCGGCGGGAGAGAGATAACACGGGGGGCTCCTCGCGGGGATGGTGAGTGGGCGGCGCGTAGGGGGGACACGCGCCGCCCGCCATCACCGTAGGCGAGGGGGATTCAGGGGTGGGACGAGTAGTTCGTACTCAGTCCATCCCGGGTCAGTCGGTGACCTGGACTTCTTTCCAGAAGGCCACGTAGTTGCTGAAGTCCTTGCCCACGCGATCGAACGCGGTGGGGTACGGCGTGGGATAGCTCCAGGCACGGTCGGGGAGGACCGCGTCGCCGTCTTTCACGGAGAAGTACTGGCACTCGCCCTTCCACGGGCAGGTGTAGGGGGTGTCGCTCTTCACGAGGAACTCGGATTTCACGCTCTCCGGCGGGAAATACCAGTTGCCCTCGATGGCGATCAGGTCTTCTTTGGGTGCTTCGGCGATCACGGTGCCGCCCAGAACTGCCTTCATGTGCTGACCTCCCAGTCGATGCAACGCTACGCCTCGCACGCCCCCTCGGGCCACGGATGCGCGAGAAGTCAGGAGACGCTCAGCACCGTGTCGACGGCGTCGAGCCGGGCAGCCTCGGCGAGCGCGTCGGCCCGGCCGAGGCTCACCCACTCCTGGCCCGCGACCGAGGCGGAGACCAGATGCCCGATCGCGCGGCGCAGGCCGGTGAAGGCCGCGCAGGCGGCGGCGGCCTCGGGCGAGGAGAAGTCCAGCCCGAGCTCGGCGAGCGCGTCGACCACGGCGCCCGCCGCGAGGAAGTCCTCGACCGCGAACCGACCGTCGGCGCGGCTTAGCGTGACGACGGTGACGTGTGCCCTGGTGCCGAATCGAGCCTGCGCATCCAGAACGACCTGGGCCGCTGCGGTGCGCGTGCGGAAGTCGGCCACCACCACCTCGGCACCGGCGCCGACCGGCGCGATCGCGCCGAACGCCTCCTGCTCGCCGAAGCGCGCCAGGTCGCCGTCGTCGAGCACGTCGACCACGACCACGACGTCGGAGCTCGAGACCGCGGCCCGCACCTCGGTGACGCCCGCGCCGACGAGGAGACGCACCTGGTAGCGGGACTGCGGAACGACGGCGGCGGATTCGGCAGAGCTGGGCATCCGTCGATTTTATGCCGCCGCGACCTCGCACGCGCGAGACTGGGAGCATGCGCGTTCTGTTGAAGCTGGTGCTCGATTGCGACCCGGATGCCGCGTGGCGCGCCGTCCGCAGCCCCGCCGTGTTCCGGGAGGTGTCGTCGCCGCTGGTGGAGATCGAGTCCCTGGCGGCCGACGGGTTCCCGACTGTGTGGGAGCCGGGGCAGCATCCGGTGCTCATGCGCGGCGGCGGGGTGGTGCCGATGGGAAAGCAAATCATCCGGCTGAGCTTCGAGACGGCCGAGCGCGGGAGCACACGCATCCTGCACGACTCGGGGCGGGGCGTGACCGGCGCGGTGAGCGCCATCCGGCTCTGGGACCACCGGATGGCCGTGGCACCCGACCCGGCGGGCACCGGGAAGACGCTCTACCGCGACCAGCTGATCGTGGGTGCCGGACTCCTGACCCCGTTCGCCTGGTACAGCCTCTGGGCGTTCTGGCAGTGGCGCGGGCGGAAGCTGCAGCAGCTCGCCCCGAGTTGGGCCTACGATTTCCCTGCACCCGATCCCGACGCCGTCGCCGTCGACGACGCGGAGTCGGCGCCCTCGGAGGAGAAGCCATGAACGCACGTGCCACGACCGCGCTCGAGACCGCCGACTGGCGCCGACGGGTGTTCAGCATCTACGAGGAGGTGCGGCGACTGCGGAGCGTCGACGCCGCCGAGGCGCACGAGTTCTGGCGCGAGACGCGCGACGACCTGTTCCGGCTGCACCCGGCATCCCCTCTTCTCGCCGAGGATCTGCCGGATTTCGCCGGGCTCCCGATCGCGCCCTACGACCCGGCGTGGAGCTTCGAGGTGGAGATCGAGGAGGTGGCCGACGACGACCCCCGGCCCCGCCGCTTCGACTTCGAGACCGGGACCGACGGCGTGGTGCCGTTCGAGCTGCTCGGCATCGCGCGCCTCGAGGGCGTGGGCACCCTCGACGTCTGGCGCCTCGCCTCCTACGGCGGCGGGCTCTTCGTGCCGGTGAAGGATGCGCGCGCCGGCACGCCCGGCGGCACCTACGGCGGCGGCCGCTATCTCGTCGACACCATCAAGGGAGCGAGCCTCGACGCGAACGGCGTGCTCGGCATGGGCGAAGGCTCCGCCACGCTCGTGCTCGACTTCAATTTCGCCTACAACCCCTCGTGCGCCTACGACCCGGCCTGGGCCTGTCCACTGGCGCAGCCGGGCAACCGCGTGGCTGGGGAAATCCCGGTCGGCGAGAGCTATCCAGGATCCGTGCACTAGGCTGTAAGCAATCGAGGGCTCGGTCATGAGCCCCGTGCGTCGAAAGAACGCTCCCTCTTCACTCTGAAGCACGGCATCGCGGTAGCAACCGGGGCCGGTTTCATTTGCAGATACTTCTTGCGGCGAACGGATGCACCGTCGGTGCGTTCGCCAAGCTTCCGAGTGGGCCTTCTTCGTAGTGCGCCTGCCGGACTGATGCCGGAAAGGCACCACTGTGTCCACAACACCCACCACTTTCAGCGCGCTCGGCGTGCCTGCTCCTCTCGTGGCGGTTCTCGCCGCCGAGGGCAAGATCGAGCCCTTCCCCATCCAGGTCGACACGCTTCCTGACACCCTCAACGGCCGCGACGTGCTCGGCCGCGGCAAGACCGGGTCGGGCAAGACGCTCGCGTTCTCCATTCCGATGGTCTCCCGCCTCGCCGGCGCTCTCGCCGGTGGCAAGCGCCGCCCGGGACGCCCGGTCGGCCTCATCCTCGCGCCGACCCGTGAGCTCGCCACCCAGATCGACGCCGTCATCGCGCCGCTCGCCAAGACCTACAACATGACGACCACGACGATCTTCGGCGGCGTCTCGCAGGGCCGCCAGGTCACCGCGCTCAAGGCCGGCGTCGACATCGTCGTGGCCTGCCCCGGCCGCCTCGAAGACCTCATGAAGCAGGGCTTCGTGACCCTCGACGCGGTGGAGATCACCGTGCTCGACGAGGCCGACCACATGGCCGACCTGGGGTTCCTGCCCGTGGTCACGCGCATCCTGGACAAGACCCCGCAGTCGGGCCAGCGCCTGCTGTTCTCGGCCACGCTCGACAACGGTGTGGACAAGCTCGTGCGCAAGTTCCTCCACAACGAGGTGCTGCACTCGGTCGACGAGGCGAACTCGCCCGTGGCCGCCATGACGCACCACGTGTTCGAGACCGCCGACGTGGAGTCGAAGCGGGTTCTCGTGGAGAAGCTGGCCTCGGGCACCGGCCGCCGCATCCTGTTCATGCGCACCAAGCACCAGGCCAAGAAGCTCGCGAAGCAGCTGACGGATGCCGGCATCCCGGCCGTCGACCTGCACGGGAACCTCTCGCAGGTGGCCCGCGACCGCAACCTCGCCGCCTTCTCGGCCGGCGACGTGCGCGTGCTCGTGGCGACGGACGTGGCCGCCCGCGGCGTGCACGTCGACGACATCGAGCTCGTGATCCACGTCGACCCGCCGGCGGAGCACAAGGCGTACCTGCACCGCTCGGGACGCACCGCGCGTGCCGGCTCGGCCGGAGACGTCGTGACGATCATGCTGCCCGCGCAGCGCAAGGACGTGAAGGACCTGCTGCGCAAGGCCGCGATCACCGTCACGCCCGAGGTGGTCCCGGCTTCCGCCGACGCCGCTTCGGTGAACGCGCTCGTGGGGCAGGTGGCCGCGTATGTGAAGCCGGCTCCGCGCACGACGAGCCAGCTGCCTGCATCCGGTCAGCGCCGCACCGGGAACGACGGTGTTTCGCGCGGCGGCTCGCAGGGCGCCAACGCGCAGCGCAAGCGCTCACGCCGGGGCGAAGGCGCCGGTGCGGGCCAGGGTGCCGGTGCCGGTGCCGGCGAGGGTCGCGGTTCGCGCCAGGGCGGCGGCTCGGGCCGCGGCGCCGGCGGATCGTCGCGCGGTGGCAACGGCGGGGCCGCAGGCGGCAGCCGCTCCTTCTACAGCACCTCGAGCGACGGCGCCTCCTCGGGCGCCGGGCGCGGCAACGGCGGTTCGGGTTCGGGCGATGGCGGCTCGCGCCGCGGCCAGGGCTCGGGCGCTGCCGCCGGGAACGGCGCGGGTCGCCCGCGTCAGTCGGCGGCCGCCTTCTCGGCCGGCTCGGGTGGCGGGCGTCGCAGCTCGCGCTAGTCGCGCATCCGCTGCTCGTCGCAGCACTCTCGTCTGAACGGCCCGCCTCCTCGTGAGGCGGGCCGTTCGGCGTCTCGGGAGCTCGCCCGGCCGTGGCGCGCCGGGCCCCGGGTGGTCGGGCCGCGCGAGTCGACGGAGTTCAGGGGGGCGATGTCGAGAACGACGGATGCTGGGTCCGAGTCGAGCGGACTATTCCGTCGGTTGGGGGCCACAGGCGGGGCGCGGCGGGGGCGTCAGGCTSGGGCCTGAGCGCGAGGAGGCGTGCGCCTGAGTGCCCGCGCGCCTGGCGGGTGAGGTGGGGACGACGGAGTTCGGGGGGCGAACGCGAGGACGACGGATGCTGGGTCCGACTCGAGCGGGTTATTCCGTCGTTCGGGGGCAAGACGGGGGCGCGAGCGAAGGGTGGGCGCGGATGCGGGCGCGGGGCGGAGGGCGTCAGGGGGCGGGAGGTGCGGCGGGGGCGGGGCGCGGGGGCTGAGGGTAGACGGTTTCGTGGCGGGCGAGCTGGGCGACGAAGGTCGTGATGTTGCGGGCGCGGGTTTCGGGGCGCTTGGCGTGGTGGAGGCGGAAGAGGATCGCGTAGCGGTTCTGGCTCGAAAGAGTGCCGAAGAACGCGAGAGCCTCCGGGTTCGCGGCGAGCGCCGCCGCGAGGTCGTCGGGCACCTCGATGGTCTTGGAACCGGCGTAGGCGGCCTCCCAGCGGCCGTCGGCCTTCGCGCGTGCGATCTCGGCGTGACCGGCCTCGCGCATCCGGCCCGCGTCGATGAGGGCGGCGACCTTGTCCTGATTGACCTTCGACCAGATGCTCTTCGAGCGCCGGGGCGTGAAGTTCTGCAGGAAGAAGTCGGCGTCGAGCGCGTTGCGGCGGGCGTCGATCCAGCCGTAGCAGAGGGCGACGTCGAGCGCCTCGGGGTGGCTCACGGTGCGGTGGGCGCTGCCCTTCTTGGCGATGCGCAGCTGTGCTCCCGCGCTCGATTCGTGGTGGGCGGAGAGCCAGGCCTCCCACGCAGCGGCGTCGTCGAACTGCAACTGCGGGAGCTCGGCGGCCATGCGCCCGACCCTAGAGCAGGCGGCCGACCGAGGCGAGGGCCGCGCGGAGGAGACCCCCGCGGCCGCCCTCCATCTCGTCGGTGATGCTCGGGGATGCCGCCTCCTCGGGCGTCATCCAGGTGAGTTCCAGGGCGTCCTGCCGCGGCTCGCAGGTGCCGGTGACCGGCACCACGTAGGCGAGCGAGACGGCGTGCTGGCGCTGGTCGTAGTAAGCCGAGACGCCGGGCAGCGGGAAGTACTCCGCGACCTGGAAGGGCACCGGGCTGGCCGGCAGCTGCGGGAACGCCATCGGTCCGAGGTCTTTCTCGAGGTGGCGGAAGAGCGCGTCGCGGAGGGTCTCGCCGTACATCACGCGGCCCGAGACGAGAGTGCGGGCGATGGTGCCGCTCGGCCCCACGCGGAGCAGCACACCCACCTCGACCACCTGGCCGAGCCCGTCGACCCGCACCGGCACGGCCTCGACGTACAGCAGCGGAAGACGCTGCCTGACCTCGGCGAGCTCGGAGTCGCTCAACCAGCCGGAGTTGGGGTCAGGGGTGCGCACGCTCATAGTTCATTCTTACCTACCCGCGCGCACGATTGCGCTTGCGGCGATCGGGCGAGCCGTTGTCGGGGGCGTGGGCGAGGATGGGGGGATGGGCGACGTGCTCGACAGCTTCTCCCCCGCGACCCGGGAGTGGTTCCGTGGCGCCTTCTCGGCGCCCACGGCGGCGCAGGCCGGGGCGTGGGATGCGGTGTCGGGCGGGCAGCACGCGCTCGTCGTGGCGCCCACCGGCTCGGGAAAGACGCTCGCCGCCTTCCTCTGGGCGATCGACCGGCTCGCCTCGACCATCACCGAGGGCGCGCCGCGCAAGACCTCGGTGCTCTACGTCTCACCGCTGAAGGCCCTCGCCGTCGACGTCGAGCGCAACCTGCGCGCGCCGCTCGTGGGCATCACGCAGACGGCGAAGCGGATGGGGGCCGCCCCGCCGGTCATCACCGTGGGCGTGCGCTCGGGAGACACGCCCAGCGGCGAGCGGCGCACCCTCGCGAAGAACCCGCCCGACATCCTCATCACGACGCCCGAGTCGCTCTTCCTCATGCTCACCTCCGCCGCGCGCGAGTCGCTCAGCGAGGTGACCACGGTGATCGTCGACGAGGTGCACGCCGTCGCCGCCACCAAGCGCGGGGCCCACCTCGCGATGAGCCTCGACCGGCTCGACCTGCTCCTCGCCTCCCCCGCTCAGCGCATCGGGCTCTCCGCCACCGTGCGGCCCCGCGAGGAGGTCGCGCGCTTCCTCGCCGGCGGGCGGCCCGTGACGATCGTCGCGCCGCCGTCGACAAAGAAGTTCGACCTGCGGGTGGTGGTGCCGGTCGAGGACATGACGCAGATCCCGCCCGCCGAGTCCGCCTCGCTCGAAGGCTCGGCTGCCGCAGCCTCCGCGCCCGAGCAGGGATCGATCTGGCCGCACGTCGAAGAGGACATCGTCGACCGCATCCTGGAGCATCGCTCGTCGATCGTGTTCGCGAACTCCCGGCGGCTGGCCGAGCGGCTCACCGCCCGGCTCAACGAGATCTTCGCCGAGCGGATGGCGGCGGTCACGGAGGGCGGCGACGCCGACGACGACGACAGCGACGCCGGCGAGCGGGATGCGCGGAGGGCGCCCCGAGAGGCGGTCGGGCAGCCTCGCGCGGGTACCGCATCCGTCGCCCGCATGCCGCTCGTGCGACCTCCCGCGCAGACGATGGGGCAGGCCGGCCAGACCATCGGTGCCGAACCCCTGCTCGCCCGCGCCCACCACGGCTCGGTGAGCAAGGAGCAGCGGGCCATCATCGAGGACGACCTCAAGACCGGGAGGTTGCGCTGCGTGGTGGCGACGTCGAGCCTCGAGCTCGGCATCGACATGGGGGCCGTCGACCTCGTGATCCAGGTGGAGGCGCCACCGTCGGTGGCGAGCGGGCTCCAGCGGGTGGGCCGCGCCGGGCACCAGGTCGGCGAGGTCTCGAAGGGGCTGCTCTACCCGAAGCACCGGGCCGACCTCATCCACTCCGCGGTGGTGTCGATCCGCATGAGCGAGGGCCTGATCGAGACCCTGGCCGTTCCCGCGAACCCGCTCGACATCCTCGCGCAGCAGACCGTGGCGGCCTGCGCACTCGAGCCGATCGATGTCGAGGAGTGGTTCGACGTGGTGCGGCGCAGCGCCTCGTTCACCAACATTCCCCGATCGGCATACGACGCCACCCTCGACCTTCTCGCGGGGCTCTATCCCTCCGACGAGTTCGCCGAGCTGCGCCCGCGACTGGTCTGGGACCGCGACGCCGGCACCCTCACCGGCCGTCCCGGCGCCCAGCGCCTCGCGGTCACGAGCGGCGGCACGATCCCCGACCGCGGGCTCTTCGGCGTCTTCATGGTCGGCGGCGAGCCCACGGATGCCGACCCCGCGCCGGGGTCGGTCGCCACGACCCGTTCCGCGCCGGGCCGACGGGTGGGCGAGCTCGACGAGGAGATGGTCTACGAGTCGCGCGTGGGCGACGTGTTCGCGCTCGGGGCGACGAGCTGGCGCATCCACGAGATCACGCACGACCGCGTGCTCGTGACACCCGCCTTCGGGCAGCCCGGGCGCCTGCCGTTCTGGCGGGGAGAGGGCCTGGGCAGGCCGGCCGAGCTGGGGGCCGCGATCGGCGCGTTCACCCGCACCGTCGCATCCGCTTCGCCCGCCGAGTCCGCGGCGCTGGCCGAGAAGGCGGGGCTGGACGCCTGGGCGGCGTCGAACCTCGTGGCCTTCGTGGCCGAGCAGCAGGCGGCCACCGGCCAGGTGCCGAGCGACCGCACCCTCGTGGTGGAGCGCTTCCACGACGAGCTCGGCGACTGGCGGGTGATTCTGCATTCCCCGTTCGGGATGCAGGTGCACTCGCCGTGGGCGCTGGCCGTGAACGCGCGGATCCGCGAACGCTTCGGCGTCGACGCCAACGCCGTGGCGAGCGACGACGGCATCGTCGTGCGACTGCCCGACACCGAGAGCGAACCGCCCTCGGCCGAGCTCTTCCTCTTCGACGCCGCCGAGCTCGAGCAGATCGTGACCGAGGAGGTGGGCGGTTCGGCGCTCTTCGCCTCCCGCTTCCGCGAGAACGCGGCGCGGGCGCTGCTGCTGCCGCGGCAGAACCCGGGCAAGCGCTCGCCGCTCTGGCAGCAGCGCCAGCGCTCGGCGCAGCTGCTCGAGGTGGCGCGCAAGTATCCGTCGTTCCCGATCATCCTCGAGACCGTGCGCGAATGCCTGCAGGACGTCTACGACCTGCCCGCCCTGCTCGGCATCGCACGCGACATCGAGGCGCGGCGCATCCGGGTGGTGGAGACCGAGTCGACCGAGGCCTCGCCGTTCGCCCGCTCGCTGCTCTTCGGTTACGTGGCCTCGTTCGTCTACGAGGGCGACAGCCCGCTCGCCGAGCGCCGGGCGGCCGCGCTCGCTCTCGACCCGAGTCTGCTCTCCGAGCTGCTCGGGCGCGCGGAGCTGCGCGAGCTCCTCGACCCCGGCGTGATCGAGGAGACCCAGCGCGAGCTCCAGCGCCTCACACCCGAGCGCCGGGCGCGCGACGAGGAGGGGGTGGCCGACCTGCTGCGCCTGCTCGGCCCGCTCACCACGGCCGAGGTGCGGGAGCGCTCGCTCGACTTCGATGTCGAGGCCGCCCTCGGCGAACTCGTGGCCTCGAAGCGCGCACTGCGGGTGAGCTTCGCCGGCACTCCGTGGTGGGCGGCCATCGAAGACGCGGCGCGCCTGCGCGATGCGCTCGGCGTGCCCATCCCGTTCGGGGTGCCCGACGCGTTCATCGCACCGGTCGAGCATCCGGTGCTCGATCTCGTGAGCCGCTACGCGCGGACGCATGCGCCCTTCCTCGCCCAGGAGGCGGCGGCGCGCTTCGGCCTCGGCGTCTCGGTGGTGACGGATGCGCTGCGCCGGCTCGCCGCCGACCGCCGCGTCATGGAGGGCGAGTTCCGCCCGAGCGGGCTCGTGGTGGACGCCGAACGCGTCGGGCAGGCCGGTTCGACGGAGTGGTGCGACGCCGAGGTGCTGCGGCGGCTGCGCAGTCGCTCGCTCGCCGCACTGCGGCACGAGGTGGAGCCCGTCGCCACGCAGACGCTCGCCCGCTTCCTGCCCGCCTGGCAGCACGTGGGCGGCTCGCTCCGCGGGGTCGACGGTGTGCTGACCGTGATCGAGCAGCTCGCCGGCGTTCCCGTGCCCGCCTCGGCCTGGGAGAACCTCGTGCTGCCGGCCCGGGTGCGCGACTACTCCCCCGCGATGCTCGACGAGCTCACGGCGGCGGGAGAGGTGGTGTGGTCGGGCCGCGGGAGCCTGCCGGGCAGCGACGGGTGGGTGGCGTTCCACACACTCGACACGCTGCCGCTCTCCTCCGCGCCGCCGGAGGAGTTCGACGAGACGCCCGTGCACCGCGCGGTGCTCGACGCGCTCGGGCACGGCGGCGCCTACTTCTTCCGCTCCCTGGCCGACGGCGTGGTCGCGACCCTGCAGGCCGAGGCGCCCGAGCGCATCCCCGACGACGCGGCCCTCGTCGGCGCCATCTGGGATCTCGTCTGGGCCGGACTCGTGACGAACGACACCGTCGCCCCTCTCCGCACCCTCACCGGCTCGGGCAAGGCCGCACACAGCACCAAGCGCGCCGCGCCGCGCTCCCGCATGTACCGCGGACGCGGGCTCGCGCGCGCCTCGATGCAGACGCGGGTAGGGCCGCCGACCGCGGGCGGCCGCTGGTCGCTGCTGCCCGCGCCGGTGGCCGATCCCACGCTGCGCGCGCACGCCACGGCCGAGATGCTGCTCGACCGGTACGGCATCGTCACGCGCGGTTCGGTGGTGAGCGAGCGGGTTCCCGGCGGCTTCGCGCTCGTCTATCGCGTACTCAGCCAGTTCGAGGAGAGCGGGCGCTGCCGCCGGGGCTACTTCGTCGAGACGCTGGGCGCCGCGCAGTTCGCGACGGGTGGCACGGTCGACCGGCTGCGCGGGTTCGCTCCGGATGCGATCGGCCGCGACTCCGGCCGCAACCGGCCGCCCGAGGCGGTGACGCTGGCCGCCACCGACCCCGCGAACCCCTACGGCGCATCCTTGCCGTGGCCGACCGTGGAAGGGCACAAGCCCGGCCGCAAGGCGGGCGCCCTGGTGGCCCTCGTCGACGGCGAGCTGGTGCTCTACCTCGAACGCGGCGGCAAGTCGGCGCTCTCCTTCAGCACCGACGAGGAGGAGCTCGCGGTCGCCGCGCGCTCGGTGGCGCACGCCGTGACCTCGGGACGGGTCGACCGGCTGGCCGTCGAACGCGTGAACGGCGACTTCGTGCTCGGCACTCCCGTGGGCGGGGCGCTCGAGACCGCCGGGTTCACGGGCACCCCGAGAGGACTGCGGCTCCGTGCCTGAGGGCGACACCGTCTACCGCACGGCCGTGCACCTCGACGAGGCGCTCCGCGGCCGTCCCCTCACCGTGAGCGATGTGCGGGTGCCGCAGTTCGCCGCGGTCGACCTGCGCGGCGAGGTGGTCGAGGAGGTGGTCTCGCGTGGCAAGCATCTGCTCACGCGTGTCGGTGCGCAGAGCATCCACACCCACCTCAAGATGGAGGGTTCGTGGCACATCTACCGCCACGGAACGGCCTGGCGCCGACCCGCCTACCAGGCGCGGATCGTGCTCGAGAACACCGAATGGGTGACCGTGGGCTTCGATCTCGGCGTGGTGGAGGTGGTCGACCGGGACCGCGAAGACGAGGTGGTGGGGCACCTCGGGCCAGACCTCCTCGGGCCTGACTGGAATCCCGAGGAGGCCGTGCGTCGCCTCGCCGCGGCGGGTGAGCGCGAGATCGACGTGGCTCTGCTCGACCAGCGCAACCTCGCCGGGCTCGGCAACGAGTACGTGAACGAGCTGTGCTTCCTGCGCGGGGTCCTGCCCGAGCGGCCGGTGTCGGCGGTGTCCGACCTCCCGGCCGTCGTGGCGCTCGCCCACCGGCTGATCACGGCCAACCGCGACCGCGTCGAGCGCACCACCACCGGCGACACCCGCCGCGGACAGCAGACCTGGGTCTACGGGCGCGAGGGGCGGCCGTGCCGGCGCTGCGGCACGCGCATCCGCCGCGGCTCGCTCGGGGCGAGCGAGCTCACCGAGCGCGTGACCTACTGGTGCCCCCGGTGCCAGAGCTGACGGCCGGCCGGGCGGACCGCTCGCCGCGTTCGTGCTGCTCGGCTTTCGCATCCCGCGCATCCCCCGCATCCCGCGCATCCCCCGCCTGCGCGTCGAGCGCCACGCGCTGACGCTTCAGCGCCACCTGGCGGTAGGAGGTGTCGACGAGCTCGGCCACGAAGGCCCAGTCGGTGTCGGCGTCGTCGCCCACATCGATGGCGAGCCAGCCCGAGGGCCCGAAGTAGGGCGGCACGAACACGCCCGGCAGTTCGAGCAGGGCTGGACGCTCCTCGGGGTCGGGCTTGAAGACGATGCTCAACGGGCGGTCCATCATGGCGCCGGCGACCACGAAGATCTTCTTGCCCGCCCGGAAGGTGGGCCGCCCCCACGACTCGACCTCCACGGCCTCGGGGAAGCGCGCGCAGATCTCGCGAACCCGCTCGAGAACGGGCTCTCCCGGCTCGAAGAGCGTCGGATGCTCCATGCCGGCCAGGCTACCCACAAGCGCCACCGAGGGCGAGAGTCGATGTTAGATTCGGACGATGAGCGACCTGGATGCCCCTGCTGCCCTCGAACTCGACGACTCGGTGGTGGTCTGGTCAGTGGCGCGGGAGGAGCTCTCGGAGCGTCTCGCGAGTGAACCGCTCGTCGTGGTGATGCACGGTCGCGGCTCGCACGAGGGCGACCTGCCGGGTCTGTTCCCCTCCCTGCCCGAAGGCGTGGTCTATGCCTCGCTCCGCGCCCCGCTGAACGGCGCGCCATACGGCATCGGCGGCTTCACCTGGTTCCCGCCCGGAGTGCCCGCCGATCCCGCTCCCGAGGTGATGGCGGCCGCCGCCGGAGCCGTGCTGGCCTGGCTCGACCGGGTGGAGGCGGAGTTCGGCGCCCCGCCCGCGATCGCCGCGCTCGGGTTCTCGCAAGGCGGCGCGATGTCGATCCACCTGCTGCGTTCCGCCCCTCACCGCTTCGCCGCCGCCGTGAACCTCTCGGGCTTCGCCGCCTCGGGCTCTCTGCCCGGCGACGAGGTGCTCGCCGAACTCCGGCCGCCGCTGTTCTGGGGGCGCGATGTCGCCGACCCGGTGATCGCCGCATCCGGGATCACCCGCACCGAAGCCTTCGTGCCCGGCCACTTCACGGTGACCGCGCGGCTCTACCCGGGCATCGCGCACTCGATCTCGCTCCCGGAGCTGGCCGACGTCTCGCAGTTCCTGCGCTCGGTGCTGCCGGTCGACCCGGCGTCACAGGTTCCCGCGGGTCTGTAGCGGACGGCACCCGGATGGCGAAGAAGGCAAGCGGGACGGCTGCGGGCGGCCCCACGACGGCCGCGACCCAGGCGCTCACGCGGGCGGGCATCCCGTTCACCCCGCACGTCTACACGCACGACGCAGCGGCGACCGATTTCGGTGCAGAGGCGGCGCGGGAGCTGGGCGTCGAGCCGGCCCGTGTGTTCAAGACACTCATGGTGGAGACCGACGGCGGGCTCGGCATCGGCATCGTGTCGGTGCAGGACCAGCTCGATCTCAAGGCCCTCGCCACGGAGCTCGGCGCGAAAAAGGCGGCGATGGCCGACAAGGCGCTGGCCGAACGCAAGAGCGGCTACGTCGTGGGAGGCATCAGCCCGGTCGGGCAGAAGACGCGACTGCCGACCGTGGTCGATTCGGCGGCGCTGGAGTTCGCGACGGTGTTCGTCTCGGGAGGGCGACGCGGCTTCGACATCGAGATCGCCCCGACGGCGCTGCTCGAGGCGGTGGCGGGGCGGACCGCCGTCATCCGGCGGGGCTGAGCGGGCAGGCCGGACGGGATCAGGCGGGGCCGTCGGCCTCGACGCCGTCGACGACCGACGCCGCCCAGCGCCGCAGGAACACCGCGCCGGCCGCATCGTTGACGATCTCCTCGTCGGCGGTCAGCACCTCGTAGGGCTTGTCGGGAACGCCCTCGGACGGGCGCACGTCGACGTGCGCCACCTCGTAGCGTTGCGCGTGCAGCCAGTCGGCCATGGCGTAGTCGCTGCGCGAGTCGCCCACCGTGCGCCAGACGGCCGGCACCGCGCCCGTCGCGGCGATCAGGGCGAGGGCCCGCTCGGCACCGAGGTCCTTGCCGACCTGGACCGACTCGATGTCGGTCGAGATGATCGTGGGGTCGAGACGATAGAGGATGCGCCCGTCGCTCGCGGGGTGCTCCTCCGTTCTCCACACCGCGCCGAGGTCGAGAGTTCTGCACAGATCGAGCACCGCCCGGTCGAACTCGGGCTGCAACGCGAGATAGTCGTCGGAATCGATCTCGGTGCGCTGCTCGACCGAGATCATGGTGCGTTTCGTGTAGTCGAAGAACATCGACTCCGCGAAGCGCGTGGCAACGAGTTCGTCGACGGCGCGCGACAGCTCCACAGGAGGAATGAGGGTCTCATCGATGGACAGATCGCCCACGCCGGCCGGGGTGATGCGGAACCACACCGCGCCCTTCTCGCACACGCCGAACACCCGGGCGTTCTCGGTGAGGCCGCCCTCGACCAGAGGCCCGACGACTTCGCCGCGCAGGAACTCGTCGGAGCGGCCCGTGTTGAACACCACCGGCACGCCGGCGTTGGCGAGGGCCACGAGGTCGGCGGCAATGGACGGGATGGCGATGCTGCGCGTGACGGGGCTGGCGATCGGCCCGTCGACGTCGAGGAGCAGGCCGAGGGCAGGCAGATCAGAGGTCACCGCTCCATTATCGCCGCCGGGTGGGTCAGCCGGCCGCGGTGCGGCCGAACGTGGTGTGCAGTCCGGGGGAGAACAACACCGAGTCGGGCGCCCGGTCGGCCAGCCCGGGAAAACCGGCGGCGGCGAGCAGTTCGTCGTCGAGGAACCGCAGTTCGGCGTCGACGACGGCCCAGGGCGGATGCTCGTTCGGAATGAAGCGGGTGCGGCCGGCCCGCGCCACATGCAGGCCCCAGCGAGCCGTGAGGAACACGGCGAGCTCGTCGTCAGAGCGATCGGCGGTTCCCGGACGGGCCTCGACGACGCAGTGCGGGCCGGGGGCGCCTCCGAAGCCGTCGTCGCCGAACCGCTCGGAGCGATACGAGATGGTGCGGTCGGCTGCCGTGCTGATGCTCATGCGCGCCCAGCGGTAGGGCAGCCCGAACAGGGCGTGGGCGGCCGCGACCGCCGCGAAGCGCGACGACTCGAGGGAACGGAAGACGACTCCCCGACGGCCCGACCCGTCAACCGAGTAGAGCCGCACGTTGATCTCGGGGAAGGTGCCCGCGTACGGGATCGGTCCGAGCGCGCGGAACCCTGGCGCCGTCGCGTTCGCGAGCCGGAACGGGATGAGGCCGACCCAGGTGGAGCCGTCGAAGACGTCCGGCCGCGTGCCCGCGGGCAGAAGGGGCGCCACGATCGCCGGGTCGACCCGCCAGTGCAGGAAGGTGAGCGACTGCCAGTCCTGCTCGTGGAGCACGCCCCCGCGCAGAGCGGGGGCGAGACGCGAGATCGGCTCGGGAGCATCCGGGCCGGGGCTGACCGCCATCAGTCGACGGCGTCGATGCCGATCACGGAGATGTCGATGCCCGGGGAGAGCAGGATGTCGGCACGCTTGTACCGGCCCTCGCCCACGTTGACTTCGAGCCAGACCGGAACGGCCTTCTCCACAGCGGCGCGGATCTCCTCCTTGACCTCGTCGACATCGCGACCCGAGACCGAGTACTGCTTTCCGCCGTACAGGATGTTGATGCGCTTCATGGAGCCCTGCCTTCCGCCGAGACCCAGGCTACCGGGATGGCGGGGATTCCGCGGCGATCCGGCTGCGCATCTCCCGCCCTGCACGGATTGGCTCTACGCTCGTGGTGATGACGACCTCCAGCATTCCGACGCCCTACGAAGACCTCCTGCGCGAGACGCTCGCGCTCGGCACGCCGAAGTCCGACCGAACGGGCACCGGAACCCGCAGCGTGTTCGGCCGGCAGCTCCGCTTCGACCTGAGCGAGGGCTTTCCGCTCGTGACGACCAAGCGCGTGCACTTCAAGTCGGTGGCCTACGAGTTGCTCTGGTTTCTCCGCGGCGAGGGCAACGCCCGCTGGCTGCAGGAGCACGGCGTGACGATCTGGGACGAGTGGGCCGACGAGCAGGGCGAGCTCGGGCCGGTCTATGGCGTGCAGTGGCGGTCGTGGCCCACGCCGAACGGCGAGCACATCGACCAGATCTCCCAGGTGATCGAGACCATCCGCACCGACCCCGACTCGCGCCGCATGATCGTCTCGGCCTGGAACGTGGCCGAGATCCCGCAGATGGCGCTGGCGCCCTGTCACGCCCTGTTCCAGTTCTACGTGGCCGACGGCAAGCTCTCCTGCCAGCTCTACCAGCGCAGCGCCGACCTCTTTCTCGGGGTTCCCTTCAACATCGCGAGCTACGCGCTGCTCACCCACCTGATCGCCGCCCAGACCGGACTCGGCGTGGGCGACTTCGTGTGGACGGGCGGCGACTGCCACATCTACGACAACCACGTCGAGCAGGTGGAACTGCAGCTGAGCCGCGAACCCTTCGCCGCGCCCACCTTGCGGATCGCGCCGGGCCGCGAGAGCGTCTTCGACTACGAGTACGAGGACTTCGAGGTCGTGGGCTACGAGCACCACCCCGCCATCCGCGCGGCCGTCGCCGTATGAGCCTGGCCCTCGTCTGGGCGGAGGCCCGGGGTGGCGTGATCGGCAGCGGCGGGACGATTCCGTGGCACCTGCCCGAAGATCTGGCTCGATTCCGCGAGCTCACGACGGGAGCCACGGTCGTGATGGGCCGGCGAACCTGGGACTCGTTGCCCGAGCGGTTCCGGCCGTTGCCGGGGCGGGAGAACATCGTGGTCACGCGTCAGCCGGGGTGGCAGGCGGTGGGGGCACGGACCGCCCACTCGCTCGAGGGGGCGCTCGCGCTGGCCGGAGCCGAGGCATCCGTGTGGGTGATCGGCGGCGGAGAGATCTACCGCGAAGCGCTGCCGCTGGCCAGCCGCCTCGAGATCACCGAGGTGGATCTCGACGTGCCGGGTGACACTCTGGCGCCTCTGGCGGTCATCGATGACGCGGCGATGCCGGATGAGAGCTCCTGGCAGCAGACGATGCAGCCGGAGTCAGGATGGTTCGAGTCACGCACGGGGCTGCGCTACCGATTCCGCACGCTCATTCGACAAGCGCGCTGATCGTCGAGCCGATCCGGAGGAGATCGGCGCCACGGCAGTCGGCGACACGGCGCTCGGCGCTAGTGGTCGGTCTCCTGCTCGGCCGGCTCGCCGGCGAGCGTGACCACGACGATCGTGATGACGGCGCCGATCACCGCGAACCCGAACGCGGCGACCGCGATCCAGTCCATGATGCCCCCCAGAACGTCGTCGGGCGGCAGGGTCAGGACGACGTCGCCCGGGCCGGGTGAACTCATCGTCGATGCTGTGATCGAGAGCACCACGTCGAGAAGGAACAGCCCGGCGCCCACCAGATAGGCGACGCGGAGCAGGACCACGAGGCGGCCGAGACGCGAGTTCACGATCCAACGATACGACGTGGACGCTCGGCGGCGCATCGCCCTCCTACCCCAGGCAGGAGCGCACGATGCGCCGCACGAGGCTCAGACCGCGGCCTGCTGACGGCGCGGGAGCTTCCAGCCTGGGCGCACGTAGTGGCAGGTGTAGCCGTTCGGGTAGCGCTCCAGGTAGTCCTGGTGCTCGGGCTCGGCCTCCCAGAACGCCCCGGCGGGAACCACCTCGGTCACGACCTTGCCCGGCCACAGACCGGAGGCGTCCACATCGGCGATGGTGTCGAGCGCGACCTCCTTCTGGGAGGCGTTCTCGTAGTAGATGCCTGAGCGGTAACTCGTGCCGATGTCGTTGCCCTGACGGTTCTTCGTCGACGGGTCGTGGATCTGGAAGAAGAACTCCAGCAGCTCGCGGTAGCTCGTGGCCGCCGGGTCGTAGGTGATCTCGATCGCCTCGGCGTGGGTGCCGTGGTTGCGGTAGGTGGCGTTCGGCACGTCTCCTCCGGTGTAGCCGACACGCGTGTCGAGCACGCCCGGGCGGCGGCGGATGAGGTCTTCCATGCCCCAGAAGCAGCCTCCGGCGAGGACGGCCTTCTCGGTGGTGGTCGAGGCGGTGGTGGTCGAGGTGCTGGTGTCGGTCATCGTGCGTTCTCCTTGGTGGATGCGGTGGTGCCCTCGAACAGGGCGAGATAGTCGCCGTATCCCTCGGCCTCGAGCTCGGCGAGCGGCACGAAGCGGAGTGCGGCGGAGTTGATGCAGTAGCGGAGCCCACCGGCCTCGGCCGGCCCGTCGTCGAACACGTGCCCGAGATGGCTGTCACCATGGGCGGACCGCACCTCGGTGCGCGTCATGCCCCAGCTGCGGTCCTTCTTCTGCACCACGTTGGCGGCGTCGATCGGAACGGTGAAGCTCGGCCAGCCCGACCCCGAGTCGAACTTGTCGACCGAGGCGAACAGGGGTTCGCCGGAGACGACGTCGACGTAGATCCCGGCGTCGTGGTTGTTCCAGTACTGATTGCGGAACGCCGGCTCGGTCACGTCGTCCTGGGTGACGCGATACTGCTGCGGCGTGAGACGGGCGAGCGCCTCGGGGGTCTTGCGGTACTCCTGTGTCACGGAATCCTCCTCGGATTCGCGTCGCTGGCTGCGACGGTCACTCAGTAGAACGCCCGTTCCCCCGCGGTTGGTCCCGCACTCAGCGAACTGCCAGCTACGGTCGGCGCCGGGCATCGCGGTACCCTGCACGCATGGGATTCACGCGGGCCGAACTCGACTCCTTCCGCGGGGCGAGCATCCCCGACGTGATCGGGCCGGGCCTCCGGATGCTCCTCGTCGGCATCAACCCCGGCCTCCACACGGCGGCGGTGCAAGCCCCGTTCAGCCGACGCGGCAACCGCTTCTACCCGGCTCTCTACCGGGCGGGCATCACCGACCATCTGATCGACGCTTCCGAGGGCTTCCGGCCCGGCGACCGGGAGCACCTGGTCGAACGCGGTCTCGGCATCACGACCTTGGTGGCCGGGGCGACCGCCCGGGCAGACGAGTTGAGCGACGCCGAACTGGTCGCCGGGGGTGCCGCACTCCTCGCGAGGCTGCCGTCGCTGCATCCGGCCGTCGTCGCCGTGCTCGGCATCACCGCGTTCCGCACCGCCTTCGGCCGGCCGCGCGCCACTCCGGGCCGGCAGTCCGACGATCTCGCCGGCTTCGAGCTCTGGGTGGTGCCGAACCCGAGCGGACTCAATGCCCACGAGACGGTCGACACGCTCGCGACCGCCTACCGGCGGGCGGCGGTCGCGGCGGGCATCGAGGTCTTCCCCCAGCCGCCGCTCCGGCCGGCGGCGCGGTAGCCCGACCCGCACGCGCTCCCGGGCACCCGACCGAGTGCCCGGGAGACGGAATCAGAGCGACCCGGTTCGACGCCGCCGCGCGAGGGATGCACCACCGACGGCGATCGCCCCGAGGGCGGCGAGCAGCAGGATCCCGGCCGGCAGGCCCGCCCGCGGAGGCCGCGGCCGCCACCGATGTCCCGGCCCCGGCCTCGGCGACCGGAGTCGCAGGAACGTTCGGGCCCTCCTCGCCGACCGTCAGCGCAGCCGAGACCTGGCTGCCGTCGGCGAGCACGACGACGACATGGTGCAGCCCCGCCGGCGTTCCGGCGGGGATCACGGCTTCGAAGCTCAATCGGCCGTCGGCGGGGACCACCACAGAACCCAGCTGGACCGGGGTGGAATGCAGCTCGATCCCGACGGTCGAACCCGGCGCGAATCCCGCGCCGGAGAGCACCACCGAGCCGCCCGCCGCGACGTCGGCGACGGAGAGCGCGAGGGTGGGCGTGCCCCCGCCGACGGGAGCGACATCGACCGGGGTCGTGTGCGACGACTCCACATTTCCTGCGACGTCGGTGGAGACGACCGCGACGTCGTGCTGCCCGACGTCGGAGATCGTGAATGGCGCGGTGTACTGCTGCCAGTCGCCGGTGTCGATCCGGTAGCGGGTGTCGGCCACTCCCGACACCGCATCGGATGCGGCGATCGACACGGTCGCAGACCCGGAACCCGGCGTCGAGATCACCGTGCTGGTCGGCGGCGTGGCGTCGCGTTTCACCGTGATGTCCTGCGGCGCCGAGACATTGCCCAGCGTGTCGGTGGCGCGGAACTCGTACCGCGTCTCACCCTCGCCCGCGGCGATCGGAGCGGCGTAGGGGCTCCACGTGCCGGTGTCCCCGATCCGGTACTCGACGCCGGCGACCCCGGACGGGTCGCTCGCCGTCGCCCCGACCCGGGTCTCGCCGACATACCAGCCAGCGGCACCGTCGGCGACGGCGGGGGACGTGGTGACCGCGAGCTCGGGGCCGACCTCGTCGGGCGCCGTCGGGTCGCTCACCATCAGCCAGCTCAACTGGACGTCATGCCCGCGCGTCGGGGCGAGGGAGAACGTCAGCTTCCCGTCTGCGCCGACCACGGCATCCGGATACGTTGCGGCCTGGTCGGCGGAGTCGTAGTCGTGGTCGTGCTCGACGAGGGTGCCGTTGATCGAGACATCGGCCCCCCGGTCGTCCCAGGGCCAGGGGTCGGCATACCCGGCGTAGACGGTGTACGACCCAGGCCGAAGCCCGTCGAGCTCGTAGCTGAGGTCACTCCCCCCGGTCGCGTAACGCAGCGTCGAGTAGATGTCCCCCGCGGCGTCGCCCGACACCCCGTTGGCGTCGCCGAGGTAGCCCCAGTTCTTGCCGCTCTGCGGATCTGCGCCGAAGGACTGATCGCCCGCGGTGTTGTACACCGGGCCGGCCGCGCGCGCGGCGGCGATGATCGCCGTCCAGTCGGCGGTCTGCTGCCCTCCGGCGTCCACCACGTAGCGGAGGCCGGGAGGGAGGACCGGGACGGACCTCGAGAAGGTGCGGCCGCCGAAGTCAGGGAGCGTTCCGGTGATCGTCACCATGCCCGGCCGGTCGAGCGCCCCATCGACGGCCCAGGTGACCGGCTGTACGGTGTCGGCACCGTTCTGGCGCACCGTCACGGTGGGTGGTCGGCGCCTGTCCGATCGTGAGCGAGGCCGGAGCCCCGGTCACGTCCCAGGCAGCCCACTGCCCCAGCTGGTCGAGGGTCCACTCGTCCCAGACCTCGACCCCGAACGTGGTGCCGCCTTCGGACATATTGATCGGCAACCACACCATCGGGGCGTTCGCGAGATCGTCGGCATTGTTCCAGCGGTCGCCCATGTAGATGTACTTGCCGTTGGCGGGGTCGAGCGGGATGACGGAGGTCGGCTGCGTGTTCCACGACGTGCTCTGCGCCCACCACGGGAACGGATTGCCTTGCACCGCCCAACCGCCCCCGAGAATCGACGTCGACGAGGCGTATTCGGCCGGGTTGGGCGACCACCCGGTGGCCCTCGAGGTCATCAGGAAGTAGGTGTCGCGGTACTTGAACATGGCCGGAGCCTCCCGCGACCAGCCGATGAACAGGCGCCGGTAGTCGCGTCCCTCCACCGCCTGAGCCGGATCGGTGGCCAGCGCCGTGTAGTCGGCATCCAGTTTGGAGATGAACATGGTCGCGTTCTCCTCGCTGGAATAGATGATGTATGCGGTGCCGTCGTCGTCGACGAAGAGGTTCATGTCGCGGGCCATGCCCGGGTTCCCCGGGGCCTTGTTCGTCGGGTCGTCCGGCGAGGCGTAGTCGAGTCGTGAACTCCCGAGGTATTTGAACGGTCCGTACGGGGAGTCGGAGATGGCGACGCCGGCGTTGGCTTTGGCGTACTGCGCGTTCGACCAGGCGGACGGCCCGTCGGCGTGCACCCACATCACCCATTTGCCGGTGGCCTCGTTGTGGATGACCTTCGGGCGCTCGAGGATGGCGGGGTTCACATCCGGGTCGGTCTGGACGGTTCCGAGGTCGCGGTACACCGCGGTGCGCTGCTCGTCGGTATCGTTCCCGTAGAGAGCGGCGAAATAGGGGTCGCTCACGAACTGGTCGGCGGACGACATCGCGCGGAGGGCGACGCCCTGGTCGGTCCAGTTGTAGAGGTCGTACGAGCTGTACACGTGCACGCCGGGCGAGGAGTGATAGCCGTTGGTGCGATCCTCGCCGTAGAGGTAGTAGATCGTGCGGCCGTCGGAATCGGTGGACGGCACGACCTGACCGCCGTGCGCCTGGATCGCCGCGCCGTTGTCGTCGACCCAGGGCTGGCCCGGTCGGATGCTGGAATAGGTCTCGGCCGCCGGGTTCGCCGCCGCGACGTCAGCCGCGCGCGCCGGCTCGGCTGAGATCGCGAGCGGGACGACCGCTCCGGCCAGTAGGACGGCCGCGGTCACCGCCGAAGCGAAGGAAGTGCGCGATCGGATGGGGGAGATCGACATCGTTGTCCTCTCGAGTGTTAACGCAAACATCTATGTTCACGTAAACATGAATAGCGGACGCCCCACCGCCGCGTCAAGCCCCGATGCGCCGCGCCCGGTGACTCCGACGAGCCACCGGGTCACCCCGGCTCAGTGCACGAACGCTTTGAGCAGCACGAACACCACGCCGAACGACGCCGTCACGAGGGCTCCGAGGATGCGCACCCAGAACGCGCTCCCCCGCCGGAGGAAGGCGACATAGCCGAGGAGGGCCAGGATGACGACGCCCGACCACAGCGCGATGTCGATGGCCACCACGTCGGGCACCACCTTGAGGATGCCCGCCGCGAGCACCAGGCACGGGATGGCGGCCGCGCTCAGCATGCCGAACGAGTGCCGCACCGACTGGCCGAAAGCCCGCCGGAGCCCGGGATGCGCCTCATCGTGCACTTCGCCGACCTCGGCGAGCCGCGCCACGGTGCCGGAGTACACGTGCGCACCCCAGAACACCAGCACGGTGATCGCCACGGTGAGCAGCACGACACCGGAGGTCTCACCGTGCGCCGAGGACACCGCCACGAGTCCGCTCACCAGGATGGTGCCGTACACGGCGGCCTCGGTTCCGAAGCCAGGGCGCAGCACCCGGTGCATGCGCAGGATGCTGCGGTCGGCGGCGCTCGGCGTGCTCATGCGACGAGCTTATTGGCGGCCGATGTCCGCCCGCGCGGGAATCAGATCGCCGGATGCGCGTCAGTACGCCTGCTGGATCGACGCGGCCACCTTGCCCACGTCGTCGTTCGCGGCGAACACGCCCTCGACGTCGGCGAAGACACTGCTGTTCGCCATGATCGTGAAGGCGAAGTGCCGGCCGCCCTTGGTCTCGATGTAGCCACCGAGGGCCTTGGTGGACAGGAAGTAGCGGTTCGCGTTGAAGGGATCGACGCTCGCGAGCGTGCCGGTCTTGCCGACGACCTTGCCCGCAGCGGGGCTGCCGGCCTGCACGGTGCTGAGCGAACCGTCGACGCCGAGGCCGGGCATGGTCGACCGCCACTGGTCGGCGTCGGAGCGCTTGGCCATGATGCTCTGCAGCTGCACCTGGTTGTTCGCGGTGATGCGGTTGCCCGGCAGGCCGGATCCGTCGACGAGAACGGCCTGGCTGGTGTCGAGGCCGGCCTTCGACCAGATGGCGGAGGCCTGCTTGAGACCGTCGGCGCACTTCGTGCTGCCCGCCTCCACGGCCAGGCGGCAGATCAAGGTCTGCGCGCCGCGGTTGTAGCTGATCTTCATCGTGTAGGTGGCCTCCTGCAACAGAGGCAGGCTGGTGAGTTCGGCGACGGAGGGCAGGGCGTCGACGCTCGCCTTGTCGGGCAGGGCGGCATCCGGGTTCTTCGACGTCGGGTCGGCGGTCACCGTCACGCCGGCCCGGCCCAGCGCCTCGATGTAGGCGGTGCGGGCGAAGGTGGCGGGGTCGTCGAACTCGTAGACCTTGAGGATCGGGCCGGCATCGGCCGCGATCGTGCCGGTGAGCACGATCGTCTTCTCGTCGGGCGACGTCACCGTGACGTCGGTGTCGCCGCCCGCCGCGACGGTCGTGACCCGGTCGTCGATGGTCCAGGGCGCGACCACCGGGCTCATCGCCGCGGTGGAGGGCCGGCCTTCGGCGCCCGGGGTGATCGTGATGTCGATGACGTTCTGGTTGATGATGATCGGCGTCACCGGCTGGCCGACGAGCTGTGCCGGGTCCCACAGCCGGTCGTCGACGATGACGTCGCCCGACACGGCGTCGATTCCGGATGCCTTCACCTGCTGCGCGAGCTCGTTCAGTCCCGTGAGCGGGTCTTCGGGGGTCAGGGTCGCCCCGGGGATGCCGTTGGCGTCGTTGTGGTCGAGGTTCGTGAAGTCGACCGTGCCGTCGGCCTTGGTGCGGCCGCCCATGGTGAGGTCGCCCTTTCCGACGAGCACGAGGTCGCCGTTCAGGGTTCCGTTCACCACCTGGCCGGTGGCCTTCACGGGCGTCGTGATGGTGGAGTCGGGCCCGAACTGCTGCCAGGCGGCGCCGATGCTGTAGGTCTTCACGATCGAACCGGGCTCGGAGAAGGTGTCGGCGTTGAGCGAGACGATCTGCTCGCCGGTGTCGAGGTCCTGCACCGAGACCGCCCACCGACCGTTGGCGTAGGCCGGCTGGTTCATCACGTCGAGGGCCGCCTGATCGAGGCCGGCCACACTCGTGAGGGTGCCGCCGGCTCCGGAGCTGGAGCCGGCAGGGGCGCTCGCGTCGGCGGTGCACGCCGTGAGCCCCAGGAGCGCGACCGCGGCGACACTCGCGCCGATCAACCGGGAGGTTCTGCCGAACAGCATGCGTGGGCTCCTTCGAAACGGGGCGTCGCACCGGCGTGCTCGAGCGCGCGGCCGACCTCTATACCCCGATGATGGCAGCCCGCAGCCTCGACGTCACCGTCAGCCGTTCCCCGCGGACACGCTGGCGCGCACCTCGTCGACCAGCGCGGCCACCACGGGTCGCCGGCTCTGGCCGCGGCGGGTCGCGAGCGACACCACCCAGGGTCCGATCGGCTCGGTCAGCGGCACCCGCACGCATCCGTCGCTCACCACCAGATCGGGCACGACGGCCACTCCGAGGCCGGCTGCCACGCAGGGCCCGACGGCCGGCAGTTCGGCGAGTTCCGCCGCGATGTGGCGCACGATGCCGCGCTCGGCGAACGCGCGCTCGACCGTGACCCGGTTGCCGAACCCGGGCTGCATGTCGACCCAGTCGTCGTCGGCCAGCTGGGCGAGCGAGACCGAGGAGGCTCCGGCCAGGGGATGCGCGGGCGGCAGCAAGGCGACGAACGGGTAGCTCACCAGCGGCCAGCTGTCGAACGCGGGCGACGGGGGCAGAGCCGTGAGCGCGAGGTCGAGGCGGCCGTGCACGAGGTCGTCGGCGAGTCCGGTCGACCCGGTCGGAGACACGGTCAGCTGGAGATCGACTCGCGGGTGGCGCCGCCGGAAGCGGCCGAGCAACCCGGGCAGGTCGAGCAGTTGCAGCGCGGCGAAGGTGCCGATGCGCACCCGGCCGCGGAACCCCGCGACCGACTCCGGAGCCGCCTCGCGCAGCACGGTCACCTCGTCGAGCACGCGCCGCGCCAGGGGCAGCAGCTCTTCTCCGGCGGGCAGCAGGCGAACGGCCTTGGTGCTCCGCTCGAACAGGGTGACGCCGAGTTCGGACTCCAGGCTGCGCAGCCCTGCCGAGACGGTGGACTGCGCCGCGTAGAGGCGGGCGGCGGCGCGGGTGACGTTGAGTTCGTCGGCGACGGCGACGAAGTACTCCAGCAGGCGCGTCTCCACGTGCTGATCATAGATGAAGCCGATGACTGTGTGCATTGAAACTCGTTGGACTCGATGACTAAGAGCGCGCATCATCGAGTCATGACCATCACGTCCATCCCCCTGCAGACCACTCCGGAGCCCGCCATCGATCGGCCCGCCTCACGCCGGGGCCTCCGGCTCCCCCATCGCGCAGGCTTCTGGGTGACGGCCGTCGCCTTCCTCGTGATGATGGCGTTCAACACGGTGCCCACCCCGCTCTACGCGCTCTACCAGCAGCGCGACGGGTTCCCCACCGTGATGATCACGGTGGTGTTCGCGGCCTACTCGATCGGTGTGATGGTCGCGCTCTACCTCGCCGGGCACCTGAGCGATCGCCTGGGCCGGCGCCGCATCATCCTGAGCTCGGTGCTGATCGAGGTGGTGGCCGCCGTGCTCTTCCTTCTCTGGCCCTCGGCCGTGGGACTGGTGGTGGCGCGCTTCGTGGCCGGGCTCGGCATCGGGATGCTCACCGCCACCGCGACCGCGCACCTGGCCGACCTGCGGCGCATCAGCCACCCCGCCGCCACCATCGGCTTCGCCGCGACCATCGCGGGCGTGGCGAACATGGGCGGTCTCGCGCTCGGGCCGCTGATCGGCGGGCTCTTCGCCGAGTGGGCGCCGCAGCCGCTCGTGGCGCCCTACCTCGCCTTCCTCGCCGCGCTGGTGGCGATCGGATTCGCCTACGCCTTCGTTCCCGAGACCGTGGAGCGCGGCCGGGTGCACGGCCCGTACCGGCCGCAGCGCGTGCGGGTGCCGGCCGAGAGCCGCCGCGCCTACTGGGCGGCGGGCATCGGCGCCTTCGCGGCCTTCGCCGTCACGGGGCTGTTCGGCTCGGTGGCGCCCACCTTCCTCGCGCAGCTGCTGCACCAGAGCGACCACCTCGTGGCCGGGATCGTGTCGTTCTCGGTCTTCGGCGCCGCGGCGCTCGCGCAGGTGGTGTTCGCGCGGCTGTCGACGCGCACGCAGCTGTGGATCGGCGTGCTGGCGATGGTGGCGGGCCTCCTCGCTCTCGGCGTCGCCGACCTCACCGTCTCGGCCGCGCTCTTCGTGGGCGGCGGAGTGGTGGCCGGCGCGGGCGTCGGTCTCGTCTTCCGCGGAGCACTCGCCACGGCCGGCTCGCTCGGCACCGCGGCGAACCGCAGCGAGATCACCGCGGGCATCTTCCTGCTCGCCTTCGCCGGCATGACCGTGCCGCCGCTGCTCGTGGGAGCTGCCCTGCTGGTGCTGCCGCTGGTGCCCGCCTTCCTCGGGTTCGTGGTGCTGGTGCTGGCGCTCATCGTGTGGGCCGGGCCCTCGATGATCCGGGCCGTCGCCCGCTGAGCCCGCTCGGCGCGAACAGCGCGACCTCGATGCGACCGTCCTCGTAGCGCGAAGCCTAAGATTCAATCCGGACGACGTCCCGAGCAAGGGAGATTCACGGTGGAGCAGGGTGGCCGGAAGTGGGAGTCTGCGAGTTCCTTGAGCGGGCTGTGGACCGCGGCGGCGCGCGCCAGGGAGTCCTCCCGCACCGATGCGCTGTTCGAAGACGACCTCGCAGGTGACCTGGCAGGAGAACAGGGATGGCTGCAGCTCGCGGCTCGTGAAGCAGACGGCATCGAGAATCCCTACCTGCCCGTTCGCACTCGCTTCTTCGATGACGTCATCCGCGCCTCGGTCGGACCCGCTCACCAGGTCGTTCTCCTCGGCGCCGGGATGGACACGCGTGCTTTTCGCCTGACGCTCCCGCCCCGCACGACGATCTTTGAAATCGACCGCGCAGAAGTGTTCGACTACAAGGAACATGCCCTCGCCGGCACTGTCGCACCCGGCGAGCGTCGCGTGGTGCCGGCCGATCTTCGCGGGGAGTGGTTCACGGAGCTCACCCGGGCGGGCTTTCGCAGCACCGCTCCCACACTCTGGATTGCTGAGGGGCTCCTGTTCCACCTCCCGACGCCCGCGGTTCGAACGCTGCTGCGTCAGGCCGCGGAAGGCAGCGCGCCGGGCTCCGATTTCGTTGCCGATGTCTTCGGAAAGGGGTTGCTGCACCTTCCTTCGATGCGACCGCTCATCGACGCGAGGCGTGCGGCCGGCGCCGAGCCCCCGTTCTGCACAGACCAGCCACGCGAGCTCTTCGCCGACTGCGGATGGCCGGAGGTACAGGTCATCCCCGCCTTCCACATCGGCGCGCGACTGGGTAGGCACACCCCGAGCGCAGAGCCCCTGACACCTCGTCCGAGCACGCTCACCAGCAGTTTCATCACTGCCCGCTCACAGAAAGACGAGTAGCCCGGAAATGCAGCGAGATCACCGCGGGCGTCTTTCTGCTCGCCTTCGCCGGCATGACCGTTCCGCCGCTGCTCGTGGGAGCTGCCCTGCTCGTGCTGCCACTGGTGCCCGCCTTCCTCGGGTTCGTGGTGCTGGTGCTGGCGCTCATCGTGTGGGCCGGGCCCTCGATGATCCAGGCCGTCGACCGCTGAGCCCGGCCGGCAGTTCGACCGCCCGCGCGCCAGCCCGTCAGCCCGCGGGACAGCCCCCGGGAGGCGGGCTCCGGGGCGCATACTGAGGGAGTGCGCATGCTGGGCGGTGACCTCGTACCCCATCCGGGGTCGGGTCGGGGAGAGCCCTCACCTGGGCGCGCTCTCGTCTGGCCGCTAGCTCGAGCCGATGACCAGTCGGGGAGCTCAGGGCTCGGGGTGTGCTTCAGCGACGACCACGGCGTGATCGTCACGCGCCATCTCGACATGATCGCTTCCGACACGATCCCGGCGGTCGGTGAATGGAAGAGCGTCATCGTGGTGCTGGCGTCCCATCCGGGCGACATCCACACCGCGATCGATGTGGGACGCGTCAACGGCTGGATTCCCGTCGCCACCTCCGCTCCGGCCGACGACACCACCATCGGGTACGCCGTGGGCGTGGGCATCTCGACCACCTGATCTTCCGACGTCGACGGGAGCTACTGGGGCCGGCCAGCGAGCCGGCGCGCGACGCCTAGCGGAACAGGCTGAGGAAATCGAAGAAGTCGAGGATGCCGCCCGGAACGTCGCGTTTGCGCAGCCGGCCTCGCCGGTTCTGGAGGAATTCCTGGTCGTTCTCCCGGTCGCGTCGGCGCCTCGAGCTCGCCGCACGCTCGTGCCTCTCGGCACGTTCGATGCGGCGCTCCTCGCGTTGGGCGCGGAACCATTCGGCCGGTGTCTGCATGTCGCGAAACTAGCAGCCCTGGAAGGATGTCAGCACGGGATCGTAAATGGAGCGAAATTTTCCGTGCACCACGGCGGCCTGCCGATCCGGCCGCCCCACGCAGCTAGGCTCTCTTGCAACACCCTCCGAGCATCGCACACCACGAAAGGACAGTCCCGTGACCGTCATCGTCATCCTCCTCGTCCTCTGGGCCGTGCTCACGGTCGTCGGGTTCGCAATCCAGGGCCTTCTCTGGCTGGGGATCATCGGCATCATCCTCCTCGTCGGCACGCTCGTGTTCGGCCTCGTCCGTCGAAGCGTCGGCAAGAAGAAGCGCCAAGCCTGAAACCGGCGGTCGGCCCACACCAGGCAGATGCGCCCGCTCGGTAGCCACCTTCGCCGATTGAGCATCGGCGGCACCATCCGAGTGGGCGCTCATCGCTCCGGCGCCTCGAGCTCTGTGGCCGGGTCGGTGTATGCGCTGGCCGTGGTCACGGGGCTGTCATGGCCGCCAGTGTCGTGCTGAGCTCGGATGCGGCGGCGGCGTCGAGGTAGAACGTCACCCTGGGGTGGCGCTGCAACAGCGATGCTGGGTGTGAGAGATCCGCGGGTTCTTCGATGGCTCGACGGACCGCGTCTGCTTTGTCGATGCCGTTGGCTACGAGAACGATTGACCTGGCCGCCATGATCGTCGCGAGCCCCTGCGTCATCGCCTGGGTAGGGACATGGTCGATGCTGGGAAAGAAGCGACTGTTGGCGGAGCGGGTCTCGCCAGTCAGGTCGACGACACGGGTTCGTGAATCCACTGGCGATCCTGGCTCGTTGAAGCCGATGTGACCGTTGCCTCCGATACCGAGGATCTGGAGGTCTATGCCGCCCTGCAAGGCGATTTCGGCCTCGTAGGCGGTGGCGGCTCGGCAAAGGTCCAGTGCGAGCCCTTCGGGTACCCGTACTCTCGCGGCATCCATGTTGAGGGGAGCGGTGACGTCACGCTGAACGATGGAGTGATAACTCTCCGGGTGCTGATAATCGAGGCCGACGTATTCGTCGAGGGCGAACGCTGATGCTGAACGGAGATCTAGCTGGCCTGCCTGGACGAGGTGCCCCAACGCACGGTACAGCGGCTGTGGTGAACTTCCGGTGGCCACGCCGAGAACCAGATCCGGTCTTTGAGCGGCGGTGACGGCGATGGCTTTCGCGGCAGCAGTCGCGGCATCGTCTGCACTGTCGTAGATGGCGATCTTCATGAGGCGAGTCCGGTGATGTAGGAGACTATTTCGTTGCGGCTGGTGTCGGCCAGCGCACGCGTGGCGACCTGGGTTCCACGCCGGAGGACGGTGACGGTGTCAGCGATGCGAAAGACCTGGTCGAGATTGTGGCTGACGATGAGAACGGCGGCTCCGCGGGCTTTCAGCTTCAGGATCGTTTCTTCCACTTTGGCGGTCTCCGCAACACCCAGCGCGGCGGTGGGTTCGTCCATGAGGACGAGGCCCTTGGCGTAGTGCGTCGCGCGGGCGATAGCGATCCCCTGCCGCTGGCCGCCGGAAAGGGCTTTGATGTTCGATCTCGGGGACGGGATCCGCACGTCGAGTTCGTCGATCATGGTCTGGGTTCGCTGCGCCATGGTCTTGCGGTCGAGGATCCGTAGGGGTCCTCGGACAAGTTCACGGCCGAGGAACATGTTCATGTACACGGGCTGGTTGTCGACGAGCGCGAGGTCTTGATAGACGACTTCGACACCCTTGCCGCGCGCGTCCGACGCGTCTTTGAAGGTGACCTGTTCGCCGTTGAGATAGATCTGGCCGGCGCTTGGCGGGAACAGGCCGGAGATGATCTTGACGAGAGTGGACTTTCCGGCACCGTTGTCGCCGACGAGTGCGACGATTTCACCGGGCCGGACTTGAAGGTCGAAGTGCTTGATCGCGACGACCCCGTCGAAATGTTTGGAGATCCCTTCGATTCGGAGGGGCAAATTCTTGGTCGTCGGCGCGGACCTGTTCTCGTTGCTGATGTCGGTCATGATGTCCTCAGTCGTTGAGCTATCGGAGCTAGATGGGCCAGGTCGTCGGCGAGCCGTCGGCAAACCAGATGTTCTGCACCCGGGGGGTGTTGCTGGATATTCCGGAGACAGCTGCGGTGTAGCCGCGGGTGACGAACGCTTGGATCCGGAATCCGAAGACGACGCTGTCGCCGGTGCGGATTGTGGTCTCGTCGGGGTCGAGTTGGCCGTAGTAGTCGATCGCGGTCGCGGGCGGAAGTTCCACGTCGACCTGATGGACCGTGTCGGCGTCTGCACCGACGAGGGCGCGCATTTGGTAGGGCGGGAAGACGGGGTCGACGTACATGCCTCCGCCGAAGCAGTACGCCCGGCCGCGTGCGAAGTGGCTGACTTCCGAGAGGTAGCAGACGGCGGGGGTTTCGGGGACGTCGTCACGGTAGGCGTGCAACGGGGTCGTTCCGGTGAGCGCATGGCCGGGTTCGACCTGGGTGGCGCCGGCGCCGGCGAGGGCTTCGAGCATGATGGTGGAAGTCGTTCCCGGGGCGTTCACCTGGAAGTCCCTGCGCCCGGAGTTTCGGAGTGCCTCGGCTGTCCGCTCCAAGGTTCTGAGGTTCTTCGTTTGCCTGATGGCGCGGGTCTCGGTGTCGAAGACGAGGGCGGGGAAGGTGGTGATTCCGCCGAAGTGGCCGCCGTTCAGGGCATCCAGTCGGTCGGCGACGTCGACGATCCGGGCTGCGTCGAATCCCCCCTCGTGGCCGGAGTAGAACTCGTCGCCCACATCCTGCACCCGCGCCAGGAGTCGCTGACTTCTGCCTAGATCGTGAGCGGCCGCAGCGGCCTCCTCTGCTTTGTCGTCACTGAACACCGTCCAGTTGTGCGGGGCCATCGCAGCTGCGGCTGCGGCCTCGGCGCGAGGCACTTGGACGAGGTGTCCGAGGTGACCGAGTTGCATCCCGGCGGCGACGGTGGCTCGTGCGCAGGCCATGTCCACCGCGACGCTCGCGGGGATTCCCGCCTCGATCAGCGCTTTCGAGACATCTGGGTTCCGGCCGATCTGCTTGGTCATGGCGAAGACCGTCAGCCCGAGCCTGGTGGCCTCGGCGCTGATGATCTGAGCATTGCGGGTGATCGCATCCAGATCGAGGACGAATGTGTTGGCAGGGAGTTTTCCGGCTTGGTGCAGCGTGATGGTGGCGTTGATCAGTCCGGGATTCCGTGATCTCAGGGCGTCGAGGAACATGTCCGGCCTTTCAAGATTTCTTTTCGCGGAGGGTGAGGACCACGGCGATCAGGATGATCGCACCGCGGGCGATTTGCTGTTGCGCGTCACTGAACCCGGCGAGGATCAGTCCGTTGTTGAGCATTCCGAAGATCAAAGACCCGGCGAAGGCTCCGATAATGCTTCCCTTGCCGCCGAACAGCGCGGTACCGCCGATAACAGCAGCGGCGATGACGGTGAGTTGGTCTGAACTGCCGAGGGTGTACGACGCACCGTGGAGTCGGCCGGTGTACAGGAGCCCGGCGAGGGCGGCGCACATTCCGCTGAGGATCATCACGCCAAGCAGGATGCGGTCCGCTCTGATACCGGACACTCGCGCCGATTTGATGTTGTCCCCGACGGCGAGGACATGAGCGCCGATGCGGGTGTGCCTGTAGACGTACTGACCCACGATCAGGACGACGATGGTCCAGATCACGAGGGAAGGGACACCGAACACGGTTCCTGCGCCGAAGATGGTGTTGAACGTCGTGTCCAAGGTCGGAACCGCCTGAAGGCCGGTGATCTGCTGGGCGATACCGGCCACGAGGCCCGTCATTCCCAGCGTGACGAGGAAGGACGGGAGCCGGAATCGGGTGACCAGGATGCCGTTCACGGCTCCGACGATCGCTCCGGTCGCGAGTCCGGCGGCGATGCCGGCGATGAGGCCGTAACTGTTCAGGACCGATGCGGAGACCAGTGCGGAGAGCGCGACGACGGCTCCGATGGAGAGGTCGATCTGTGCCGTGCTGAGCACGAAGACCGCGCCGACAGCCATGACGGTGATCGGGGTGGTCTGGAGGACGATGTTGAGCAGGTTCGTCGGGTTGAGGAAGCCTTTGTCGTGCAGCAGGATCGACATCACGACGAAGATCAGGGCGAGCGCGACGTACGGGAAAGCGCTGTTGCTGGCGGTGGCCAGTCGTTGCGCTCGGACGCGCAACGAGGGTGGTGCGGGTGTTGTCGGGCTGGTGGTGTTCATGGTGATCCTCGGTTAGAGGTTTGGGCCGGGTGCGGTGAAGTACCCGGCCCAAACGATGAAGAAGCTACTTCAACGCCGCTTGAACGGTGTCGGGTACGTCGGCGTCGAGGGAGTCTTTGTATCCCGCGGCGATGGTGTCCTTGGTGACGACGACGGTGTCGGCGACAGCGAAGGCGGGGGCCGACTTGCCGAGGATGCCGTAGGCCGCGGCGTCGGCCATGCCCTTGCCGAGCGCGTAGGCCTGGTCGGCGACCACCGCGACGGTGTTCCCACCCTGCGCCAGATCCACGATCACCGGGTCATCGATGTCGAGGGTGACGAGTTTGGTGGTGGTGTTCCCGGCGCTGCGAAGAGCGGAGAGTGCGCCCTCCGCCGCGGGCTGCGCATAGCTGACATACATGCCACCGAGGTCGGGGTTCTGCGTGAGCATTGCGCTGGCGATCGTGTCGACCTTGGTCGCGTCGGAGAAGCCCTGCTTGGACACGATGGTGATGTTCGGGAATTCTGTCTTCATCGTATTCAGGAATGCGGCGTCTCGCTGATTGGTCACGTAGTAGTTGGCGTTGTAGTAGATGACACCGACGGTTCCCGTTCCTCCCATCGAGTTTCCGAGCTGCTCTGCAGCCTTCTTGCCCATTTGGTACAGGTCATCGGTCACGATCGACGTGTAATCGACGCCCTGCTTGTATCCGGCGGGGGTGTTGGAGAGGAACACCAGTTTTACTCCGGCATCAACGGCGGGCTGGAACGCAGCGGCGGCGGATGTCGGGTCGACAGGCAGACTCAGGATGGCGCTCGGCTTTGACGCCAGCGCGGTCTGAACCTGGTTCGCCTGAGTGCCTGCGTCCATGTTCGCGACGGCGGAGAGGCCGACGCTGATACCGAGACGACCGAATTCGTCGGTGGCGCCCTTTTGCACGGCGGTGACGAACTGCGATGAGGCGTGCCAGAGGAAGTCCGCGGAGTATCCGCCGGCTTTCAGCTTGGCTACGTCGCCATCGGTCAAGGTGAGAGCGGACAGCGGGGTGGGTGTTTCCCCGTTCGGTCCGACGGTCTGCGAAATGTCGAGGTCGATGACTGTCTTGTCACCAGCGGCTGCGGTAGCACTCGTCGATGCGGTCGTGCCGGAGGAGCTGCAGCCGGTGAGCGCGGTGACGGTCACCGCTATCGCCGCGACGGCGAGGAACATGGGCTTTCTCATTGTCTTCCATCTCTGTGTGTTCGAACTGATGTGACGCTGGTCGGGTGTTGCTGTCGTTCGGGCTCGTACCGTTCCATTTCGGGTCGGCCTCGTTCCCGGGCGAGTTCTATGGCGCCGAGGACGGACGCATCCGCTCCGAGGGCGCTCGTTCTGATGTCGACCCCTGTGGCACCGAACTTGATGAGCCAGGCCTGGATCAGGGGCAACATCTCTGTGCGCGATCCGACCCCGCCGCCGAGGACGACCATGGCGGGGTCCAAGACGGATCTCACGGCGACGACGGCCTGAGCGACGTAGCGGGCTTCGACCTCGATCGAAGCGATCGCGACAGTGTCACCGGCGCCTGCGAGGTCGAAGACGTTCCTTGTCGTCACCGTCTTTCCGGTCTGCCGGGTGTACCGGATGGCAATTTCCTCGCCGGCGACGAGCTCTTCGAGCGGTCCCCTGCTGTGGTTCAGAGGGTCGAGGGGGTCGGCGCCGATCGGGAGATAACCGATTTCTCCGGCCGCGTTCCGCGCCCCCCGGACCAGAGTCCCCTCCGCGACGATGCCCATCCCGATGCCGGTTCCGACGGCGATGAAAACGAAGTCCGTTTCGCCGGTCGCGACGCCTCGCCGCCATTCGCCGAGGGCGGCGAGGTTCACGTCGTTGTCCAGACGGACAGGGGCGTCGAAGATGGCGGTCAACGCGTCGAGGATGTGGCTGGTGCTCGTCCCTTGCAAGTTCGGGGCCAACGCGAGCTGTCCGTTTGACACATTCACCGCCCCGGCGATCCCCACACCCACACCCCGCACGTCTTCCGGATACACGTTGGCCTGAGCGAGAAGTGTGAGACTCGCGCGGCCGACCGAATCAGCGAGCTCTCGGGGGCTGGTCGCATCATTCGGTGTGATTCGGTCACGCAGGACCTGCCCATGGGCGTCGGACAGCGCGAAATGGATCTTCGTGCCACCGAGATCGATACCGAGGAAGTAGTGCGCCCCGTCCACCCCGACGGCAGCCGTGGTGCTCTTGAGCCCTGAAATGGGTGGGTTCATCGAGTTCCCCCGACCGTGAGGAGACGTCTGGGGTTCACGTGCGTCATCGTCGCGATGTCGGTTTCGGTGACGCCGTGGTCGCGCAGCAGCGGCAGAAAGACGGCGGAGAGGTACGAGTAACCCCATTGGCCATGGGTCAGGGGATTCAGGTACGCCTCTGCACCGGTGAGGTCCATGGCCAGGAAGAGGCGATCTGCCCAACCCGCGGCGACGAGGTCAGCCACTCGTGCAGCCCGCGAGACATCCGATCGGAAGTACGCCCGTTTCGTGTACTCGCCATCTGCTCGCACCGGTTCGGCACCAAGGAAGAAGTCCCAGTGCTGTTTGCCGATCGTGTCGATCGCTACGTTCGCACCCGCGTTCAGGGCGTACAGGACGTCATCTGGGCTTTCCGGGATGTCGAGATGACCGATCACCACGCGGGAAAGGTCCGTGTTCTCGTCGGTGAGGATCGCGATCTGTTCGCGAACCATCGTCCCGTGCGTGGTGTGAGTCGCTATCGCGAGGCCGGTAGCCCGCGCGGCGCGAGCCGCCGCCCGCAGATTCTTCTCTTCGAAATCGGTGACGACGCCGAGCCCGGTCGCCTGCTCACCAAAGATCCCGGCTCGGACACCGGTGTCCCCGAAGCCGGTTGTCGCGTCGGAGATGAAGCGTTCCGCGAGACCGTCGGCATCCAGGTCACGCACCCAGGCCGGACTCATCGCCTCGAGGTAGACCGAGGACCCGGCGACCACATGGAGCCCCGTTCGTTCACTGAGCTCGCGAAGAGCGAGGACGTTCGATCCGGTGGCACTTCGCCCGACGACGCCGTAGGGGCTCAGGTCCACGATCGTGTCGACTCCCGCGTCTTTCAGCGGCGCGAGAGCATCGACCGCGATACGGATCGCGTCGGGCCGGCCACCCGATCTGCCGCCGCTCAACCAGGGGCCGGGAACCAAAGAAAGCAGATGCTCATGGGGGAGAACCCCACCGAGCTCTTCGGCACTGACAGGCCCGAGGACGGTCTGCACGTGACTCATAGCGGCATCATTTCCTGACGTGGAACGCGAGATGTGATCAACGGTGATCATTTACTTTCATCGTGAGACTAAAAGTAGAGCACGGCGTTCGAGATCGCAAGACCTTTTTGTCAGTGACGCGTTCATGGAGCCAAACTGGGCTTGAATCTGTCACTCTGGGGCGCGATCCAATAGATTTGGGTTCGCCGAGAACAGAAATAGGTATCGATGAACGACAACAGGTTCAACGGTCGGCGAGAAGTCTTGACCGAGCTTCTTAGCGCACACCGCACCACTCGCGTGGACGTCGCTTCAACGACGGGGCTTTCGCCGGCTACCGTTTCGCGCGCGGTGGACGCACTCGTGAGTGAGGGAATCGTCCGGGAGACACGAGACATACACACCGGAATGAGGGGGCGCCGTGCCGTACTCCTCGAGGTGGTTCCGGATCTGCAACACGTCGCCGGCGTCGACCTCGGTGCCACCACGACGCGTGTCGTCATCGCGAACTTCCTCGGCGAACCCGTCAGATCCGTCCAGGTGCCCACCCCGACCGACAAGGGCTCGGCAGCTCTGGGCCAGTGGCTCGCCGGCATCGTGAAAGACGCGCACCAGGACTACCGACCCCCGACCGCCGTTGCCGTCGGGCTTCCTGGGGCCGTGAAGACAGACGACAGGAGCGTCAGCAACGCACCGAACCGTCGAGAAGTCGAGGACCCGGCCTTTCTCGGAGCATTTCAGTCCCATCTCGGCGTGACCGCCGAGATCGACAACGACGCGAACTTCGCGCTGCTCGGCGAGCAGAAGTTCGGGGCCGCACGAGACGCCCCGACCGCCGCGATGATGACGATCGGCGCCGGACTCGGCTGCGCCATGTCGATAGACGGACGCATCATCAGGGGCCGACGCGGCATCGTCGGCGAATTCGGACACCTTCTCGTAGGTCCGCTCGGATCCCGGCTGGAGAACATGGTCACCGGGCCCATGCTCAGACGCCGCGCACAAGAACTCGGACACGAACTGGACTCCCCCGCAGATCTGTTCCGAAGCGACAGACCAGCTGTCCTCGACGCCGTGGTCTCGCAATTCGATCAAGCCCTGATGGTGGCTCTCACCGCACTGATCGTCAGCTCCGACCCAGCAGTGGTGGTCCTCGGGGGCGGAATCGCGAAATCCCTCACGTCAAGGCTGGGCCGCTATGAAGAAGCCATCGCGAGCAACCTCAACGTCTTCACACCCGTCGTCAACTCACAACTCGGAGACTTCTCTGGCGCGATGGGCGCCGTGGTCGCGTGTCTCCAGTCCGTCTACGAACAGCTTGGTGTCTCGGAGAGCGATCTCTCCCGACTGCCCGCAGCCCGCCCATTGGGGCAGAGCGAGCTCTCTCCGGCATTCGAACGGCGGGATGCCGCCTCTCCGACTCTGTGAAGGATCCCCTCAACAAGCCGAGTGCGATGGCGGAGAGCTCGGCGAAGCTGGTGGGAGTCACGCCAGGTGAAACCAGGTAGACCCCGCGCTAGGCGTACAGGCCTGGTCGCGGACCGGGCCGCTCCGCGTATCCGAGCGACTCGCGGCCGTCAACGTAGACCCTGAGCTGCCCGATCTTCTCTATCTCCATCGTCACCACATCCCCGTCGACGATCGGCCCGACCCCGGCTGGAGTGCCCGTGGCGATGATGTCGCCTGGCTCGAGAGTCATCACCGAACTGGCGTAGGCAATCAGCTCCGGCACGCCGAAGATCATCTTCGATGTCGACGAATGCTGGCGAACATCGCCGTTCACGTCGAGCTTCAGTATCAAATCGCCGGGATCCGGGATCTCGTCGGCGGTCACGATCCACGGGCCGAGCGGCGTGAAGGTGTCGAACGATTTTCGGGTCGATCGATCTTCGCTCGAGCGAATGGTGATATCGAGAACGCAGGTGTAGCCGAAGACGTGCTCTAGTGCACGATCTGCAGTGATGTCCCTGCCGCCCGTACCGATCACCACCGCGAGTTCACCCTCGTAGTCGGTGCGGACATCGTTATAGGGAAGCCTTACTCGCCCCTCCGGACCGGTGATCGACGTCGGCGCCTTCAGGAAGGTGCCCCAATCCCGAATCGTCGCAGAATCGGGCATCTCGTCGATGTGCTCGTAGTAGTTCGCCGGCGCTCCGATGATCTTGCCCGGTCTCTCGATCGGGGCCTCGAGCACCACGCCCGATACCAGTTCGCCGCGTTCCTCTCCGACGTCATCGGCGCAGAAGCGGCTGCCCGCTGAGAAGAGGTCGACGATCGATCCACGCGGCACTTCAGCCGACCCGAAGGAGGCCGAGATGTCGTGGATTCGATCCCCCTTGACGATACCGATCCGGCCACCGTTGAATCTTGCGATGATCATGACGCGGTCACACGCTTGTCGTAGGCGGCACGTTCCGAGGCGATCACCTCGTAGTCGTCCCGGCTTTCCGGGATCCGCGGAATCGGCGCCGTGGGATCATTTCCGTAGAGCCAGTCGAGATGCCGATAGATATCGGGCGCGACCGAGCGGAGCACTTCATCTCTGCGAACGGCCTCTGCGCCCCCGACGTGGCTCCATTCACCCCAGAATCTGGACCCGCGCTGAACGGCACTCGTGCGAGGATATCGGCGCTCTTCGAATTCTTGAAGTCGATCGGACAGATCGTCCGAGTTCGCGATCAGTTCCGCGAGCTCGATTCCGTCCTCCATCGCCTGGCATGCTCCTTGCGCGAAATATTGGTGAGTGGGATGCGCAGCGTCGCCAGTCAGGACGATCCTCCCTTGAACCCATCCCGGCTGGGGCGCTCGATCGAATTGTGTCCATCGCTTGGAACGGTCCAGTTGGCGGACCGCGCGCCTGACCACCGGATTGGCACCCGCGAATCTGTCGTCGAGCTCGGTTATCGCACCCCAGGCGTCTCCGCCCGGAGCGTCTGTCACGCTCCTGAACGAACACACGAGATTCACCATCGTTCCGGCCTTGATCGGGTAGTACATCACGTGGTGTTCATGCCCGACCTGAAGCGTGACCGCGTTCTCGATGTCGTCAGTGCGATCGAAGGTTCCCCGGTAGATCGCGTACGTCGATGCGAGCGGCGGTTCATTGTCGCCGAGTATTCTGCGCACGTGCGACCGGATGCCGTCGGCGCCGACCAGAACCTCAGCGAGGGCGCTCGAACCGTCCGCGAATGTTGCTGTGACCGTGTCCGCATCCTGCTCCACGCCTATCAGTTCTTTGGCTGGCACGATCGAGACGAGCCCAGTTTCCTGAGCCGTGCGAACCAGGGCGGCGAGCAGATCGCCACGATGCATCACCTGATAGGGCGCACCGTATCGCTTTGTGAACTGGTCGCCGAACTGGATCGCGAAGACCTCTTCCCCCGTGCGGATGTCCCTCATGACAGCGCGATCCGGGAGGACGATCGCCTGCGTCAGGTAGCGCGTCACGCCCAGACGTTCCAAGATCCTCACGGCGTTCGGGCCCACCTGGAGACCGGCCCCGACTTCTCGGATCTCCTGTGCGCGCTCATAGACGGTGGCCTTGACACCCTTCTGGGCCAACGCCAACGCGGTTGTGATGCCGCCGATTCCGCATCCGATCACGATCACCCGCGCCGGACCCGATTCGGGGGATCGCACCTCACCCGGTTTCATGCGTTGTCCTGAGCCGGTTCGACGATCTGTCGACGAAGAAGGCCGAACGGTTCGTAGATCGGCAGATCGCTCAAAGAGAACAGGACCGCATCCCCCGAACCAGCGACATGCTCATACCAATGCCATGACGGCACGACGAAGAAGTCGTTCTCGGCCCAGTCGTACCGCTTGCCCTCGATGAGGCTGTACCCGCTTCCTTCCAGCACGCAGTAGACCTTGCTGGGCGTGTGCCTCTCCCGCACACTTCGACCGCCCTCGGGGATCAAGGTGAGGTAGGAGGCCAGGGTGGGAATGACGTGACCACCGGTCAGTGGATTGACGTACTCGAGCGTGGACCCCGTGACCGGAGCTCCTTCGGCATCGTGGAATGTGTCGAGCGCGACGCGGGCGACATCGTATGGATACTTGTTGAGCGGCGAGTGTTGGGCGGTCCAGGCTTCGTCGACGGGGTTGAGGCCCGCGAAATAGCGGTGGACGCTGGCGTCTTCGGTCTTCGTGAGCTTCTGGAGCTCACCGTTCTCGTATTCCTCCGCGAACTGGGCGTGCTGGCCTCGGACGAATGGCACGTCGAGTCCATCGAGCCAGATCATCGGTACGTCTCCGTTGTGGCGATGATCGTGCCAGGTGTTGGGCGGAGTGAGCACCAGGTCGCCACGCTTCATCAGCACAGGCTCGCCATCGACGGTGGTGTGCCCGGAACCTTGAAGAAGGAGTCGGATCGCGCTGGGCGTGTGCCGATGCGCGGGTGCCGTCTCGCCGGGAAGGACGAGCTGATAGCCGGCTACGAGATTGTGGCTGGTGCCGAATACCCGGTTCGGGTTGGAAGCGTTCAGCGCCCTGCGGTCGGTCTCCTCGCCGAGGTCCGCGATTTCGACCGCTTCGAACAGCAGCGGAAAGATCTCGTCCGCATGCCAGACATAGGGGACCTCGTCGAGGGTGGGTTCGGTCGCCAGCGTCCCGGGAATGGTCCACAGCGCAGCAACGTGCGCGTCCCGTAGCTTCCCGAAGTACGCGGCTGCTCGAGTTGCCCTGTCTGTTTCGGTCATTGCAGTTCCTCTTCTCATCTTTGATCAGCGGCACAATTAGTCCGTTAACGGATTATCTGGAGAAGACGATATTATTCCGTCAACGGAATGTCAACGGACTTCATCGGGAGAGCACGGATGATCGAACTGTCGAGTGAAGGCGCGTTACCCCAAACCTTCGAGGAACTGATCTGCCGGCAGCCTCTGCCCGACGGCGCCGCCATTCGAACCGCACGCGTTCCTTACGAACGCGACGGTACGCAATTCGAAGGCTTCGTCGCGACAGATGTCGCTGTGACCGGTCCTCGGAAGGGCATTCTGCTTCTGCATGCGTGGACGGGGGTCGGCCCCAATGTTCAGATGCGCGCCCGGATGCTGGCACGACTCGGCTACGTGGCGTTCGCCGCCGACCTTTACGGGGCGGGAATTCGTCCGACGGCTCCGGCAGACGCGGCCGCCGAAGCGGCAAAGCACTACTCAGACCTCCCCCGGCTTCGCCGGCGAGTCCTCGCAGGGTTGGATGTGCTTGTTCATGACCTCGGCGTCGACCTCAGCAAGATCGTCGTCGCCGGTTACTGCTTCGGAGGCACAGCAGCGTTGGAGTTCGCGAGGACAGGCACCCCCGTGGCCGGGGTGGTCTCCTTTCACGGCAATCTCATCTCCCCCGACCCCGGGTGCTTCGGAACAATCGCCGTTCCTCTGCTGATCGTTGCCGGGGGCTCGGACGATCTGGTTCCGGACGACGCCCTCATGCGTTTTCTCGATACGCTTCGGGCGCACCCCGAGGTCGACTGGCAAGTGGCCCTGCACGGGGGCGCACCGCACGCGTTCACGGTCCCGGGAAGCGACCGGTTCCGCCCGATCGCGGATCAGCGCAGCTGGGGTCAGTTCACGGCGTTTCTGGATGAGAGATTGGCTCCGTCGGAATAGCGCTCAAATGACGAAAGCCGACGAGGTCTCGGGCGCGAAGAGCTCCTCGGGGGCTCGCGCCCGCGATGCGAGCCCCTGGTCGACCGAGTACTGGATCAGGGTCTCGAGGGTGCTCTGATTCTCTTCGAGACCGTACTGCCAGAAATCAGAACCCATGAGCGCGAAGGTCGACTCCGCTTCCTGATAGCTCCACGGCAACATCGAACTCAACGCAGCAGTCTCCCGCAGATGCCGCTCGGCTGAGGCTTTCGAGGCTTGGAACGCCTTCATGATCGAGCGGGCGATCCAGCGATCACGCTCGTACACATCTCGACGGATGACCACGGTGTGCATTATCGGAAAGATGCCTGTCTCACGGAAATAGGAAGCCTCTACCGCTTTCGAGTCGGCCCAGAGTCGACGGATGCGCCGGTCTCCCGCCGCGTATTCGGGCGGAATGCGGGGAGAGTAGATCGCATCCAGCTCTCCGTCGATCAGAAGCTGGCCGAGCGTTGCCTTTCGGCCCACCGGGGCCAGGTCGATGCCGGGAGGATTGATCGCCAGCTTTTCAGTCCTCCCGGCATCGTAGAGCCCACCGATCCGATACTTGACGGATCGCACCGGCACGCCGTGGTGCTCCTGCAGGATTCCGCGAATCCAGACGGCCGCGGTGACTTGATATTCGGGCACTCCCACTGTCGCACCGACGAGTTGCTCGACGCTGTCGATTCCACCGTCAGTTCGCACATAGACGCCGTTATGACGAAACGAACGAGACGGAAAGACCGGTATCGCAACGAACTCCGCCTGACGGTCGAGCGTGAGCAGGTAAGAAGACAAGCTCATTTCAGAGATGTCGAATTCCGCGTATTTCGCGGTCCGGTAGAAGATCTCCTCCACCGGGAGCGTCAATACGGTCAGATCAATGCCTTCCGGCCTCACTCCTCCGTTCGCGAGCGCGGCGGTCCGGTCGTAGCTCCCACAAGCAAGCGTCAGTGCTTTCATCAGAAATCCTTGGCTGTCGAACTATACGGAGGCCTCGCCCATCGCCGGCTCTGCGGGCTCTGATTGGTCGAGATCATCACGTCGCCCAAGACTCTTTCGGCTGGACTCCTTCAGGATCAGGAGGCAGACCAGCGCGACCACACAGGTTGCAGACATGATCAGTGACAACGGGAGCGTACTCGTGCCTCCATTGCCCTGAAGAACCGAGGCGAAGACGAGCGGCGTCAGCCCTCCGAAGATGCCGGCCGTCTGGTAACTGACCGATGCACCGGTGAAGCGCGCCGCAGTACTGAACTGCTCGGTGACGAACGCAGGCTGAGGTCCTGCGAGAGCCGCGTGCACGAGCGCCTGGTTCACCGGGAGGATGAGGGCCAACGCAACAACAGATCCGGTATCGATGACAGGGAACAGCACGAACGACATCACGATCAGACCGATCGCTCCCGCAATCATCACCGGCCGTCGGCCCAGGCGATCGGAGAGTGACCCGTAGAACACCATGAAGATCGCAGTGATGAACGACGACAGCAAGAGCACGTTCAATACTTCTTGACGTTCGAACCCTCGCGTAGTGGCGTACGAGAGCACGAATGTCGTCAGTACGACCGAACAGACCGACCCGGCGATCGACACTCCCAGGACGAGCAGCAGAGGTCGCCACTCGTATCGCAGCACGTCGACAAGGGGGAAACGACGCTTCGGCGCATCCTTCATCGCGGCGAGGAAGACCGGGGTCTCCTGAACCTTCAGACGGATGACCAAGCCGCCGATCAGCAGCACGACACTGAACAGGAACGGAATTCTCCAGCCCCAGGACAAGAATTGCTCCTGGGTGGTGAGCGCCGACACCAGCGCGAGCACCGCGGTGGAGAAGACCGAACCTGTCGGGGCGCCGGCCTGCGTGAAGCTGGCCCAGAGCCCGCGGCGCGACGTCGCATGCTCTGCAGAGACGAGGGCCGAACCGGCCCATTCACCCCCGATCGCGATACCTTGCACGACTCGGAGAGACGTCAAGACCAGCGGTGCGAGGACGCCGATTTGAGCTGCTCCTGGGAGTAGCCCGATCAGGATGCTGGACCCGGCCATCAGGCTCATCGTCCAGACAAGAATGCGCTTGCGACCGAGCTTGTCGCCGAAGTGACCGAAGATGATTCCGCCCAGCGGCCGTGCGAAGTAGCCCGCCGCGAGGGTTCCGAAGGAAGCTATCGTGCCGACGACCGGGTTCAGGTCAGGGAAGAACACCACATTGAAAACGAGCGCGGATGCGGTGGCGTACAGGAAGAAATCGTAGAACTCAAGGACACTTCCGAAGAAGCCCGAGAACACGGCGAGGCGGAGTTGCCTATTCGCTCGCACGGCACTGGAGGGGGAAGAAGTACTCATGTGCTGACTCCATTGTCAAGTGAAAGATCGGGTCTCCCCGTCTGATCGGTTGAATCTGAGCGTGTTGGCATCTCGCTTGAGGTACCTGCACGAGAGGGGCCGAGCGCGGCTAACGCTCGGCCCCTCCGACTTGCGTGAGGTGCCGCCTTCTACGAACCCGGGAGGAGAGCTTGGTCCTGTCCCGCGTCCGCCGATCACGGCGCATTTCTCTGTGCAGAAGCGAGAATACGCAAACCATTCCGTCGACACAATAGTTTTCGTGGAATTTCTCCGTCAACGGAACAGTTGCGCTCGCGAGGGCCTCCTGGATTGCCCCTATCGCTGCTCCCCCGCCTCGACCAGCAGCTTCAGAATCCGCACCAGTTCCCGTTGCTCCGGGCCGGCCAAGGGTTGAACGAACACATCGGTCATCCGTGCAGCCTTCTGGGCAATGAGCCGGAACTCGTCTTCGCCGGCCGGGCTCAGCGTCAAGAGATTGCGTCGGAGGTCCGACGGATCCTTGCTGACCTCTATCCATCCGCGTTGGATGAGCCTGTTCACGATTGCGCCGATCGTCGAGGTATCGAGCGACGTGGCCCGCGAAATGGCGTTCTGGTCGATGTTCGGATGATCGGCAAGCGCAGAGAGTGTCGAGAACTGCGACGGGGTGACCGCAGCCGACACGAGCGTGGTCCACAAGGAATTGTGCACTTGATGCGCCCGGCGCACCCAATGTCCCGCCTGGCCGTACATGTCAGGCAACGGGGAGCGATCCAGCTGTCCTTGCTCGTCGATATCGCCCTGCTGAGAATCCATGGAGGAAGTCTAAGTGAGGGTGCAACGTGTACTGAATATCTCAGGGACGCCCCCGAGATCGACCCCCCACAGACCCGATCGAGCGTTTCGATTCGAAGCGTTGACACGGTGATCGAATCACCATACGTTCAGTTAACGGAATTATTTAGCCAGGGAGCTGAAATGCACATCGTGGTGCTCAACGGGCCCAACCTCAATCGCCTGGGCAAGCGACCGGTCAGCCAGTACGGCACGGACACTCTTCCCGAAATCGAGGCGCGGATTAAGACTCGGGCCTCGGAGCTGAGCGTCCGCGTCACGCAATACCAGTCGAATCACGAAGGCGACCTCATCGACAGACTCTACGATCTGCTCGATACTGCCGATGCCGTCGTCGTGAACCCGGCCGGCCTCACCACCTACGGCAAGAGTCTCGCCGATGCGCTGGCCGAGTGCGGAGTTCCCTATGGCGTCGTGCACATCTCGCAGCCGTACAGCCACCGCGGAGCCGACATGCCCGACGTCTTCCGCGACAACTCCGCAGTGTATGTCTGCGGTCTCGGATGGAAAGGGTACGTCGCCGCGATCGAAGGACTGGCCGACCGCATCCGGTCCGCGGAGTGAGCGGGTCGGGCGGAACCCGTGCATCGCTCACGCGACCGACCCGAGAGCGACGAAACCCCCTGACTTCCGCTTAGACAAAGAGAAGTAGGGGGTTCATCTGTGGCGGTACCGGTGGTGTCTGGTTTCAGGACATAGGAAACGGGTGTCTCACGACATAGGAAACTCCGGGCCAGTCTCGGTGGGTGTCGAAAGCGCGTCTGATAATCACCGCCGTCCTCATCCAGGGCCGCCCGCAGTCCGAGGTCGCCCGCGAGTACGCGGTCTCCAAGAGCTGGGTCTCCAAGCTCGTCGCCCGCTACCGACTCGAAGGAGCGGCGGCCTTCGAACCTCACTCACGCAAGCCCCGCACCAGCCCCACGGCAATCAGCGACGAGACCCGCACCCGCATCCTCGCCCTCCGCGACCAGCTCACCGCAGAGGGCCTGGACTCCGGCGCCCACACCATCGCCTGGCACCTCCAACACCACCACGACACAGCCGTGTCGCCGGCCACGATCTGGCGCACCCTCCGCCGCGCCGGGGCCATCACCCCGCAGCCGCAGAAGCGCCCCCGCTCCTCCTGGATCCGATTCGAGGCAGCCCTGCCCAACGAGACCTGGCAATCCGACTTCACCCACTACCGCCTCGCCGACGGCACCGACACCGAGATCCTCACCTTCCTCGACGACTGCACCCGATACGCAGTCGGCATCACTGCCCACCCCAGCGTCACCACCTCCGCGATCCTCACCGCCTTCCGCGCCGCCGCCCGAGTCCACGGGATCCCCGCCTCCACCCTCACCGACAACGGCATGGTCTTCACCGTCCGCCTCGCCGGACACGGCCGCCGCGGCGGCCGCAACGCGTTCGAGAACGAACTGCGCGAGCTCGGCATCGACCAGCGCAACGGCAGCCCGAACCACCCCCAGACCCAGGGCAAGGTCGAGAGGTTCCAGCAGACCATGAAGAACTGGCTCCGCGCCCGCCCCGACCAGCCCGACAACATCGAGCAGCTACAGCACCTCCTCGACCTCTTCGCCGACGAATACAACAACCGCCGGCCGCACCGCTCGCTGCCACACCATGCCACACCCGCAGCCCGCTACCAGGCACTCCCCAAAGCCGCCCCCAGCCCCGACAGCCACTCCCGGATCCGCCACGACCGAATCGACAAGACCGGCTCCGTCACCCTCCGGCTGGCCAGCAGACTCCACCACATCGGCATCGGCCGAACCCACGCCGGAACCCACGTCCTCATGCTCGTCGACGACCACGACGTCACCGTCATCAACGCCACCACCGGCGAACTCCTACGACAACTCACCATCGACCCGACACACGACTACCAGCCCCAGAAAACAGAAAAACCCCCGAACCAATAGGTTCGGAGGTTTCCTATGTCTTGAGACAAGACAGTGGCGGTACCGGTGGGATTTGAACCCACGGTGGAGTCTCCCCCACACAACTTTTCGAGAGTTGCACCTTCGGCCGCTCGGACACGGTACCGCAGATGAGTGTACGCGAGCACGGCCCGCCTCGCCAATCGAGCCGGTGCAGCCACCCGCCACGCTCGGAGTACCTAGGCTTGCCCTGTGTCCATCTCCCTCTCCGTGGTGATCCCGGCGCGTGACGACGCCCGGTTCCTGGAGCGCGCCCTCGAGTGCCTGGATGCGCAGACCCGCCGCCCCGACGAGGTGATCGTGGTCGACAACGGCAGCACCGACGACACGGCAGCGGTGGCCAGGGCGCACGGCGCCCGCGTGCTGAGCGAACCGGTGCAGGGCATCCTGCGCGCGACCGCGGCCGGCTTCGACGCGGCGACCGGGGTCATCCTCGCCCGCATCGACGCCGACTCGGCGCCGCCCGCAGACTGGCTCGAGCGGGTCGAGCGCGCCTTCCTGAAACCGGACGCGCCCACCGCCTACACCGGCCCCGGCGCCTTCTACGGCATCTCGAGCGCGGGCGCGTGGGCCGGCCGCACCTTCTACCTCGGCGGCTACGTGACCTGGATGACGCTCTTCCTCGGCCATGCGCCCCTGTTCGGCTCCAACTTCGCGATGCGCCGTGACGCCTGGCTGCGCATCCGCGACACCGTGCACCGCACCGACCGCCGTGTGCACGACGACCTCGACATCAGCTACCACCTGCTGCCCGACATGAGCGTGGAGTACGACCCGACGCTGGTGATGCCCATCTCGGGGCGGCCGTTCCACTCCCCGCGCGGCTTCCTGCGCCGCCTCGGCTGGGCGTTCCGCACGATCGGCGTGAACCTGCCCGGCCAGTGGCCATGGCAGCGCTGGTCTCGCCGGCGGGCGACCGCTCGTCGCGCCGCCCGGTGAGGGTGCGGGCTTACCGGCCCTCGGCCTTGGCGAAGAGCGCCAGCAGGTCGCCCGAGAGCTCGTAGGGCGCATCCTCACACGGACTGTGACCCGTGCGGTAGACGCTGATCGACGCCCCGATCGCCTGGGCGAAACGCCGGTGCCGGCCCAGCGGCCACAGGTCGTGCTCGCCCACCGCCACGGCCTTGGGCAAGGTCGCCGCCGCCAGCGCCTGTTCGAAGTCGGGCGCGTGCATCATGATGTCCATGATGTCGCGGTGCGAGTCGCGCCGGGTGAGCTGGAAGCGATCACGCACGAACGCCAGCCTGCCCGGCTTCACGTGCAGCACGTTGCTCACCACGCCCCAGCGCATGAGCGTCGCGGCGACTCCTGGTGAGGCGAACCTCGAGATGGCGCCGATGCGGCTCACTCCGGCGAAGCTCTGCCCCGGGTCGGGCGGCGTTCCGAGCAGAGTGAGGCTCGACACGAGCTCCGGATGCGCCACCACCGCGGCCTCGGCCACCACCCCCGCGAACGAATAGCCGAGCAGATGCACGGGCGTCGACCCCGCCGACAGGAACGCCACCATGTCGTCGACGAAGAGCTCGAGCGTGTAGTGCGGCTGCGGCGGCGACAGGTTCCACGGCCCTGCCGCGTGCGACTCGAACTGCCCGGCGAGGTCGTAGCTCTGCACGTAGTAGCCCGCCTCGGCGAGCACCGGCATGATGAAGTGGAAGTCCTCTTTCGACCCGGTCGCCCCGGCGACGAGCACGACCCGCGGATGCGCCGGGTCGCCGAGCGACACCGTCGCGAGCTCGCCGCTCGGCGCGCGGAAGAGCGAGGTGACGGCCCCCTCGGGCGGAGTCACCCAGTCGATGTCAGGAAGGTTCTCGTCGCGGCTGACGGCCAGTCGCTTCGCCTCCGTAGCCGGGTCCAACACGCCCCCAACTTACCCCGCCGCGCCCGCGAACCGTGGCATCCTGACCCCCAGGGAGGCCGCATGGCGCAGGACGACGCACGACGCATCGCATGGGAGACCGCGACGTCGATCCCGCTGGTCGTGCTCTCAGTGGTGTTCATCGTCGCGTACTCGGTGCAGATCCTCACGCCGCAGATGGACCCCGCCGGAACGGCCGCGCTCAACGTGGTGATCTTCGTGGTCTGGCTGAGCTTCGCCGCCGACTACGTCGTGCGGCTGAGCCTCGCCGCCCACAAGTGGGCGTTCGTGCGCTCGACGCCGATCGTGCTGCTCTCGGTGCTCGTACCCGTGTTCCGCCCGTTCCTCCTGCTCACGCGGCTACGGGACATCCCCTACTTCCGTCGCAGCAGCGGCAACGCGGTGCGCTTCACGATCATCATCTACGCGGCCCTCTTCGTGGTGCTCTTCATCTACTCCCTCTCGCTCGCCGAGTACGCCGCCGAACGGGATGCGCCGGGCGCCACGATCGTGAGCTTCGGCGACGCCGTGTGGTGGGCCTGCGTGACCATGACCACCGTGGGCTACGGCGACTACACGCCCGTCACCATCCTCGGCCGGGTGATCGCGGTGGTGCTGATGTTCGGCGGGGTCGCCATCCTGGGCGTGGCCACGGCCACGATCGTGTCCTTCCTCAACGAGAAGATCGGGCGCCCGCGACACGACCGGGCCGAGCACTGATCCCGTCCTGACCCTCGAAGTGGGGGTGTCGATCGCCCCCAGGTGGGTTCAGACTCGATCTTCAGCCCGACTCGCGGGCGGAAGTTCGCCTCCCGTTCAGATTCGCGTGATTGGGTCGAACCAGCACCACGGACGGGTCGCAACCCCTGAGGCCCGCACCTCACCCGAATGGAACTCCTGTGAGTAACCGAACGGCCGAGTACCCGAGGCCGAACCACTTCCTCCTGCACCTCAGCGACACGCACCTGCTGGCGGGAGGCGGAAAGCTCTACGACACCGTCGACAGCGAGAGCCACCTGCGCGAGGTGTTCGCCGAGCTGGAGGCATCCGGGGGCCGTCCAGAGGCCATCATCTTCACCGGCGACCTGGCCGACAAGGGCGAACCGGATGCCTACGCCCGGCTCCGCGCCATCGTCGAGCCGGCCGCCGCGCGGCTCGGCGCCCAGGTGATCTGGGTGATGGGCAACCACGACGATCGCGCCTCGTTCCGCGAGGGCCTGTTCGGCGAGGTGCCGACCGACCGCGCCGTCGACCGCGTCTACGACGTCAACGGCCTGCGCGTGATCACGCTCGACTCCACCGTTCCCGGCCACCACTATGGCGAGATCACGGGCGATCAGCTCGACTGGCTCGCCGAGGAGCTGGCCTTCCCCGCTCCGCACGGCACCATCCTCGCGCTCCACCACCCGCCGGTGCCGAGCGTGCTCGACCTCGCCGTGGCCGTCGAGCTGCGCGATCAGAAGAACCTCGCCGAGGTGCTCGAGGGCTCCGACGTGCGCTCCATCATCGCCGGGCACCTGCACTACTCCACCAACGCGACCTTCGCCGGCATCCCGGTCTCGGTCGCGAGCGCCACCTGCTACACGCAGGACCTCAACGTGGAGACGGGCGGCACCAAGGGCCGCGCCGGCGCCCAGGCGTTCAACCTCGTGCACGTGTACGAGAACACGGTGCTGCATTCGGTGGTGCCGGTCGGCACCTACCCCACCCTCGACTACATCACGGCCGAGGAGACCCGTCGCCGCCTCGCGGCCGACGGGATCGTGATCGCCGACGCCGTCAGCCCGCGGGTCTCTCCTGAGCCGCCGATGACGATGCCGATCCTGCTGCCGACGGGCGTGTGACGCCGCTCTCGGCCACCGGCTTCTCCCACGGCGCCGGGAACGGGAAGTAACGCTCGAGGAACGCGATGACCGCGGTCGTGCGCTCCTCCACGCCGATCTCGGGCTTCGAGCCGTCGTTGAGGCAGAACATGTCCATCGAGCGCTTCTTGAGCAGCACGTCCATCTCTTTGAGCGCGGACTTCAGCGTGGTCTCGATGTACTTGACCTTCGCATCCGTCTGCACCACGGCCCGGCCGGTCATCAGCGCGTAGTAGTGGTAGAACGAGTTCGTCACCGAGATGTCGGTGGCCGAGCGGAACGGGCTCGCCGCGGTGCGCGCGAACTCGGCCGGGAACTGCTGCTCCATCTCGAACAGCACGCTCTTGCGCAACGGTGCCGCGCAGTGCTCCAGGTGGCGGGTGGTGACCCGGCCGAAGCGCTGCTGCAGCAGCTCGCGGTTCACCCGGGCGGCGTTCTCGAAACCGCTGCGATGCAGCGCGTTCGGGCCGAGCCCGATGCGCGTGGAGGCCTCGACGAACTTGCTGATGCCACCCGGCGAGAAGAACAGGTCGGGTCGCACCGGCCGGCCGAAGAACATGTCGTCGTTGGAGTACAGGAAGTGCTCCGAGAGGTCGGGGATGCGGTGCAGCTGCGCCTCGACGGCGTGCGAGTTGTGCGTGGGGAGGTCTCCGAGGTTCTTGAAGAACGCCTCGCTCGGCATGATGGTGACCCGCGGGTCGTCGGCCAGCCAGGCGGGCCGCGGGGAGTCGGTGGCGATGAAGATGCGACGAACCCACGGAGCGAACAGGTAGACGCTCCGCAGGGCGTACTTCAGCTCGTCGATCTGGCGGTAGCGCGCCTCGGAGTCGTCGCCCTCCCCCACCACGTAGCTCGCCATGCGCTTGGCCCGTGCCCGCTGGAACTCGATCGCGGTGCCGTCGACCCAGGAGAACACCATGTCGATCTCGAAGCCGATGTCGCTGGCCAGCTCGTGGAACATGCCCTCGAGCGTGGTCCAGGTGCGGCCATAGAGGTCGACGGTGGTCTCCACCATCTCCTCGCGCGGGATGGTGCGGCGGGTGAGCGAGTTCTCGAGAGGCGCTTCGACGACGTCGCCGTCCTCGCGCCAGAACTCCAGCTGCACGGCCGATTCGGCTCCGTAACGCAGGCGGCCGATGGGCTCGATGCGGGGGCGGTAGAGCCGCACCACGCGCGCCTTCGGGTCGCGCGTCAGCTTGCCGTCGGCCACGAGAAGAGCGGGCGCGCCGGGCGCCTTGGCGTAGAACGGCTCGCTCGCCATGGCCTCGAACAGCGCCGCCTTGGCGCGCTTGCGGTCGGCCCAGCGCACCGCGATGACGGGCCGCTCGTCGTTGCCGCGCACGAGCAGGAAGCGCACGTGGGCGCCGTCGAGGGCATCCGCGATGAAGAAGAGGTCTTCGATCATCGACTCGCGCGGCGTGGCGTGGCCGTTGAGAAGGGTCAGCTGCCCCTTGCGCAGCACGAGGTCGTCGCGATCGAGGGCGATGGGATGCGCCGTGGCGACGCGCAGCACCGATTCGAGGTGTGGGGCTCCTGACACGTCATCGCTCAAAGTCGCCTCCTCGTGGGGTGCTGCGTGGGTGGGGTGCTGGTGGTGCTCGTGCTCCTGCCGTCGTCGCCAGTCGAGGGTCCAGTACCCCTATTTTACGCCGATGTCACCCGGACGGGTGACCACCGGATGCCGCACTCCTCAGAGGGCGCGCATCCGGTTGTTCCGGGGGTCGTGGGTGAGTTCGGCGAGGCCGAGCTCTTCGAGCAGCGGCGGCAGGTACATGCCGAAACGGCCGCGGTAGCCCTTGCGCAGGCCGTACCAGCCGCCGACCGGGTTGTCCTCGGAGCGCCCCCAGGCCTCCACCGAACCGGCCGGGGCGGGCTTCTGCTCGTCGGCGGCGCCAAGCGGCACCCATCCGTCGTTCTCGGTCTGCGTCTTCAGCCAGGCATGCAGATCGTCGATGGCGCGCGCCTGGTAGGTGAGTTTCGTGGAGCCGACCTGGCAGACCAGGATGGGCGGGTCGACGGTGTCGTCGCGGTGCATCGTGTAGGCGGAGGAGCCGGGGGGCGTCTTCAGCTCCCAGGGCTCGGCGGGGGTTCCGGTGGTCATAGCCGCATTGTCCTCCCTGAGGACCAAAGACCCTAGCGATCCGCGAATGCCCGCGTGTTAGCCTTGCCTAAGTAGGGCATGGAAAACGCGCTTGCCTTCTGACCGAAAGGGTTCATTTCGCGATGAGCTACATCCGTTCCCAGGCCTTCGAGGAGACCGGCTACGTCGTTCTCGACCGGTACGACCAGGAGGCCGACCCGAAGGAGTGGCTCGACCTCGAGTACGTCGACTGGAAGTCGTCGGGCGACACGCGATTCGCCCCGCTCGCGAGCGCATTCGGCGAGATGGAGTGCAACGGGTTCTGGAACCACACCCCGCCGCGCACCGACAAGGACGGCGTGTGGGTGGAGGCGAACGTCGCCAAGGCGCCGCACCTCAAGGCGCGGGCCGAGGAGCCCGGCGCCAACATCGGCCGCTGCCGCGTGATCGAGCTGCAGCCCAACGACTACGCCGAGGCGCTCTACAACCTGCACCAGGACGACAACAACCGTCTGAACCCCGACGGCACCGGCTGGATCGTGCGCGGCTTCTTCAACCTCTCCGACGACAAGGACTCCTGCATCATCCTGCGGGAAGACCGCTTCGACCCCGAGACCGAGGTGCGCATCGCGCTGCCGGCCGGCGCGCAGCTCATCGTCGACACCCAGCGCTTCTGGCACGCCGTGTGGCAGAAGGGTCCGGAGCCCCGCTACTGCCTCATCACCTCGTGGGAATCGGGGCCCGCCCTCGACGCCTACATCGAGAAGTACCACGGCAACCCGCACTCCGCGAGCCTGCCGCTGGACCCCGCCTTCGTGGAGGAGGCGCAAGCCCAGGTGCGCCGCCGCCTCGCCGAGCGCGCCGCCATCCTGGCCGCCAAGGGCAAGGCCGACCACGGGCCGGTCGACCCGGAAGCCTGATCCCGGCGCTCGTTCCGCGGGACTTTCGGCCCTGAGGCCGGGCCTCCGGCACGCCTACCGTCGGAGCATGAGCACCCGCCGGTCCAGCAGTGTCGCGCTCCTCGTCGTCGCCGCCTTCAACGCGCTCTCCGCGATCGGAGGCGGCATCGGATTGATCGCCACGAACGGGATGGGCGCGCCCGTGTCGTGGCTCGACGGCACGGCCTTCGACTCCTACCTCGTTCCGGGCCTCGTGCTGCTCGTCGTGGTGGGCGGCACCCAGCTCCTCGCCCTCGTGCTGCAGTGGCGTCATCAGCGCTTCGCGCTCGTGGCCTCGGTCGTGGCCGGCTTCGGCATCGTCATCTGGATCCACGTCGAAGTGGCGCTCCTCCCGGGCTACTCCTTCTTGCAGACGCTGTATTTCGCCACCGGCCTCCTGCAGCTCGCGCTGGTGCTGGTGCAGCTCGGCGTCCTCAGCCCCGCCCCGGCACGGCGTGGCTAGAGTTGAGGTGACGCGCACCCGACGTGCCCGCGCCGCCCGAGGAGGATCCGTTGGCCGACAGCGATCCTCTCTCGTTCCCCGACGGCCCGCGCTCCGAACTCGACCGGGCGCTGCGCGAACTCGTCGAGCGGGCCGGTGACGTCATGACCACGCAGGGCCGCCTGCGCGCCCTGCTGCGCGCCACCCAGGTGGTGGCCGAGGAGCTCGACCTGCCCGTGGTGCTGCAGCGCATCGTCGACGCGGCCGTGGAGCTGGTCGACGCCGAGTACGGCGCCATCGGCGTGATCGCACCGCAGGGCGGCGGGCTCGAGGAGTTCATCTACGTCGGGATGACGCCACAGCAGAAGGACACCATCGGCGAGCTCCCCGAGGGGCACGGTCTGCTCGGCGCACTCATCGCCGACCCCCATCCGATCCGTCTCACGCACCTCTCGGCCGACGGACGCTCCTCGGGCTTCCCGGCCGGGCATCCCGAGATGGACAGCTTCCTCGGCGTGCCGATCCGCGTGCGCGACACCGTGTTCGGCAACCTCTACCTCACCAACCAGCGTGGCGGCGCCTTCTCGGCCGAGGACGAGCAGCTCGTCTCCGCCCTCGCCGCCACCGCCGGCTCGGCCGTCGAGAACGCCCGCCTGTTCGCGGAGGCGCGCATGCGCGAGAGCTGGATGACGGCCTCCGCCGAGATCTCCTCGGTGATCCTGTCCGCCGGGCGTGACGCGGGCCTCGAGGCGCTCACCGCGCAGGTGCTCCGGCTGGCCGGCGCCGGCCGGGTCGCGGTGGTGCTGCCGACGCCCGACCCGGAGCTGCTGCAGGTGGCGGCGAGCGCCGAGCAGGCCGGCCGGGAGGGCGCGTCCGGGGCCGGCGCCACGGGAAGCAGCGCAGACGGGGACGGCGAGCTGCGCGCATCCGGAACGGCCGCCGCCGAGGTGCTCGCGCACGGTGTGTCGCGCGCGGCCGGGCCGGTGCTGTTCGGACGGCATGCCGCGGCGATCGGAGACGAGCACGGCCACGGCCAGTCGACCCCGCCCCGCCGCACGCACCAGCAGCCCGACACGGACCAGCCTGCCGACGCCTCCCCGCACCCGGCCACCTCCCCTCAGCCCGGCGCCGCGCACCGCCACGCGCTGCCCGGCGAAGCCGTCTCCGCGCCGGACGACGAGCAGATGGCCTTCGCCGCCGAGGCCCCCGAGCCGATGGCGCTCCACGACGACCGCCGGAGCGGGCCGCTGCTCGCGGTGCCGCTCAGCGCATCCGGAACCACCTGGGGCGTGATCGTGATCGCCCGCGCGCCCGGAGCGCGGCAGTTCACCGCCGCCGAGCAGGAGATCGCCGACGACCTCGCCGGCCGCGCCGGCCTCGCCTTCGAGGTGGCGCAGGCCCGCGAGGACCACCAGCGGATGCTGCTGGTCGAGGACCGCAGCCGCATCTCGCGTGACCTGCACGACCACGTCGTGCAGCAGCTGTTCGGAACCGGGATGCAGCTGCAGGCCCTCGTGCGCCGGCTCGGCGCCGGCGAGGAACCGGACACCGAGGCCGCCGCCGACACCATCTCCACCGCGGTGACCCAGATCGACGACAGCATCGCGCAGATCCGCACCGTCATCTTCGCCCTCGAGTCCTCCGGCAGCGAGGAGCAGCCGACCACGCGCCGGCGCCTGCTCGACCTCACCGATCAGGCCTCGGCCGCCCTCGTGCGCCGGCCGGCCGTGAGCTTCACCGGGCCGGTCGACCTCGTGGTGACGGGCGGGCTCGCCGACGACGTCGCCGCGGTGGTGCGCGAGTGCGTCACGAACGTGGTGAAGCACGCCTCGGCCACCCGGGTGTCGCTCGACGTGACGGCCGCCGACGGGCGGGTGGTGGTGACGGTGGCCGACGACGGCATCGGCCTGCTGCCGGCCGGCGAGAACGGCGGCCGGCGCAGCGGCCTGCGCAACCTCGAGCAGCGGGCGGTGCGCCGGGAGGGCTCGCTCACCGTCGACTCGGCGCCCGGCCGCACCTCGGTGCGCTGGAGCGTTCCCTTCCCCGAATTCGACGACGAGGAGTCACGATGATCCGGCTGTTCCTGGTGGACGACCACGAGATCGTGCGCCGCGGCGTCGCCGAGCTGCTCGGCGCCGAACCCGACATCGAGGTGGTGGGCGAGGCGGGCTCCGCGGGCGAGGCGCTCGGCCGCATCCAGGCCACCGCCCCCGACGTCGCCCTGCTCGACGTGCGGCTGCCCGACGGCAGCGGCATCGACCTCTGCCGGCAGCTGCTCTCGCGCCCCGGCGGAGCCGGCCCCGGCACACCGAACGGGCTGCGGTGCCTGATGCTCACGGCCTACGACGACGACGACGCCCTGCTCGCCGCGGTCGTGGCCGGCGCATCCGGGTACGTGCTGAAAGACGTGCGCGGCACGCGGCTGGCGGACTCCGTGCGCGCGGTCGCCTCCGGCCGTTCGCTGATGGACCCGGCGCTCACCCGCCGGGTGGCCGAGCGGATGCGCGCCCGCTCCGGCGAGACCGACCCCCGGTTCGCGTCGCTCGGCCTCCGCGAACGCCAGATCCTCGCGCTCATCGCCGACGGGATGACGAACCGGCAGATCGGCGAGCAGCTCTCGCTCGCCGAGAAGACGGTGAAGAACTACGTCTCCTCACTGCTGTCGAAGCTCGGCCTCGAGCGCCGCACGCAGGCCGCCGTGTTCGAGCTCGAGCACCGCCGCCCGAACTAGCTCCGCGTCGGCGGCGGGATGCGCCGCGGCCCACGGGACCTTCGGCCCTGTCGAGCGCTCCCGCCCCACGGGAGCATCGTGCTCGTGAACGATTTCCTCGATCCACTCCTGCTCTCGCGGTGGCAGTTCGGTCTCACGACCATCTACCACTTCCTGTTCATCCCGCTGACGATCGGCATGGTCACCGTCACGGCCGTCTTCCAGACCGCCTGGGTGCGCACGGGCAAGGCGAAGTACCTGCAGATCACGCGTTTCGTGGGCAAGCTCTTCCTGATCAACTTCGCCATGGGCGTCGTGACCGGCATCGTTCAGGAGTTCCAGTTCGGCATGAACTGGTCGGACTACTCGCGCTTCGTCGGCGACGTCTTCGGTGCCCCGCTCGCGATGGAGGGGTTGCTCGCCTTCTTCCTCGAGGCCACCTTCATCGGGCTGTGGATCTTCGGCTGGGACAAGCTGCCGAAGAAGCTGCACCTCGCCACCATCTGGATCACCGCCGTCGCCACCGTGCTCTCGGCGTTCTTCATCATCGCCGCGAACGCCTTCATGCAGAACCCCGTGGGCTACGAGCTGAACGCGGCCCGCGGCCGCGCCGAGCTCACCGACATCTGGGCGGTCGTCACCAACAAGGTGGCCCTCGCCGCCTTCCCGCACACCATCGCCGCCTGCTTCATGGTGAGCGCCGGGCTCCTCATCGCGGTGGCCTGCTACCACCTCTACCGCAACCAGCACCTCGAGACCATGCGCCCGCTGCTGAAGTTCAGCATGTGGACGATGGTGGGCGCCGGCATCCTGACCATCCTCACCGGCGACCAGCTCGGGCTCGCCATGGTGCAGACGCAGCCCATGAAGATGGCGGCGGCCGAGGCGCTGTACCACACCTCGACCGGGGCGGATGCCTCGTTCTCGATCTTCACGCTCGGCACACCCGACGGGGTGAACGAGCTGTTCAGCATCCGCATCCCCTACCTGCTCTCGTTCCTCTCGACGCACACCTTCACCGGCACCGTGGAGGGCATCAACGAGCTGCAGGCGCAGTACGTGCAGCTCTACGGCCCCGGCGACTACACGCCCACCATCTGGATCACCTACTGGTCGTTCCGCTGGATGATCGGCCTCGGCCTGGTGTCGATCCTCATGTCGGTCGCCGGCCTCTGGATCACCCGCAAGGGCCGCGAGCCCAAGCGCCGCTGGCTCTACCGCGTGGCGATCTGGACCTTCCCGCTGCCGCTGGCCGCGATGATCGTGGGCTGGATCTTCACCGAGATGGGCCGGCAGCCCTGGATCGTCTTCAGCCTGCTGAAGACCCAGGATGCGGTCTCCCCCGGCGTCACGGGCACCGAGGTGCTCATCTCGCTCATCGCCTTCACCGCCATCTACGGCGCCCTCGCCGTGGTGGAGTTCGGCCTCATCAAGCGCACCGCGCAGAAGGGGCCCGAGCCGATCGAGCCGGACACTCCGGATGACACCGCAAGCCGCCCCGTCGTCACCACCACGGTCTACTAGGAGACTCCGATGGATCTTCCCACTCTCTGGTTCTTCATCGTCGGCTTCTTCTTCGTCGGCTACTTCGTGCTCGACGGCTTCGACTTCGGCGTCGGCATGTCCTTGCCCTTCCTCGGCAAGGACGACACCGACCGCCGCGTGCTCATCAACACCATCGGCCCGGTCTGGGATCTCAACGAGACCTGGGTGATCGTGGCCGGCGCCGCCCTCTTCGCCGCCTTCCCCGAGTGGTACGCCACCCTGTTCAGCGGCTTCTACCTGGCGCTGTTGCTCATCCTGCTCGCCCTCATCGTGCGCGGCGTCTCGTTCGAGTACCGCCACCAGGGCTCGAGCTCGCGCTGGAAGGCCTGGTTCGACGGGATGATCGTGGTCGGCTCGGCCGTGCCCGCCCTGCTCTGGGGCGTGGCTTTCGCGAACATCGTGCAGGGCGTGCCGCTGGATGCGGGCCACAACTACACGGGCACCCTCTTCGACCTGCTGAACCCCTACGGCCTGCTCGGCGGCCTCACCACGCTGCTGCTCTTCTTCACCCACGGAGTCGTCTTCGTGGCCTTGAAGACCGAGGGCGAGCTGCGCGAGAGGGCACGCAAGCTGGCCGTGCGGGCGGGCGTGCTCACCATCGTGGTGGCCGCGGTGTTCCTGGTCTGGACGAACCTCGCCTTCGGCGGCGTCGCATCCTGGATCCTCGCCGCGCTGGCCGCGGTGGTGCTGATCGCTTCGGTGCTCTCGACGGTGCGCGGAGCCGACCGGCTCGCCTTCGGGCTCACCGCCGCCACCATCGGCCTCGCCGTGCTGAGCCTGTTCATGGCGCTCTTCCCGAACGTGATGCCGGCGTCGAACGACCCCGCCAACTCGCTCACCATCGCCAACGCCTCGAGCACGCCCTACACGCTCACCGTGATGAGCTGGGTGGCCCTCTGCGCGATCCCGCTCGTGCTGGTGTACCAGGGCTGGACGTACTGGGTGTTCCGCAAGCGCGTCACCCGGGCGCACATCACCGCCGCCGAGGCGGCGCACTAGACCCCGGCCGGGCGTGCGGGGAGTGCGCGTCCGGCCGGCCCTTCGGGGCTACTGGACGTGCGTCGGGTCCATCCAGAGGAAGTCCCAGTGGTGACCGTCGAGGTCTTCGAAGCCACGGCTGTACATGAAGCCGTAGTCCTGGGCGGCCTTCGGCTCCGTCGCCCCCGCGGCGAGCGCCTTCTCGAGGATCTCGTCGACCGCCTCGCGGCTGCCGAGGCCGATGGCGTTCCGCACCTCGCTCACCGTGGTCGCATCCGCGATCTGCTTCGAGGTGAAGGTCGCGTAGAACGGATGCGTCAGCAGCATGACGTAGATGGTGTCGCTGAGCACGACGCACGACGCGTTCTCGTCGGTGAACTGCGGGTTGATGGTGTAGCCCAGCGCCTCGAAGAAGGCCTTGGAGGCGTCGAGGTCTTTCACGGGCAGGTTCACGAAGATGTTGTCGGCCATGCGTTCAGTCTCGTGCGGCCGGCGGCCTGTGTAAAGAAGCCCGGATGTCGGCGGCCGGCTCTACGCTGAATCCCATGGCCACCAGATCCTCCACCGCGTACCGCTGCACCGAGTGCGGCTGGCAGACGGCGAAGTGGGTGGGCCGCTGCGGGGAGTGCCAATCGTGGGGCACCGTGGTCTCGGCAGCCGAGAACGAGGGCATCAGCCGCGCAGTGAAGGCGACGGTCCTCGACGCGGCGCGCATCGCCCGGCCGATCACCGAGATCTCCTCCGACGTGGCCTCGCACTGGGCCACGGGCATCGGCGAGTTCGACCGCGTGCTCGGCGGCGGGCTCGTGCCGGGCGCCGCGATCCTGCTCTCGGGTGAGCCCGGCGTCGGCAAGTCGACCCTGCTGCTCGAAGTGGCCGCGAAGGCCGCCGAGGAGCACCTGCGCGTGCTCTACGTCTCGGCCGAGGAGTCGGTGTCGCAGGTCAAGCTCCGCGCCGAGCGCACGCACTCCCTCTCCCCCACCCTCATGCTCGCGGCCGAGACCGATCTCGCGACCGTGCTCGGGCAGATCGACGCGGTGCAGCCGCATCTCGTCATCGTCGACTCCGTGCAGACGGTCTCCTCATCGTCTCTCGACAGTGCCGCCGGTTCCCCCACGCAGGTGCGCGAGGTGGCCTCCTCGCTCATCCGCGTGGCCAAGGAGCGCTCGCTGCCCGTGCTGCTCGTGGGGCATGTCACGAAAGACGGCTCGATCGCCGGGCCCCGGGTGCTGGAACACCTCGTCGACGTGGTGTGCCAGTTCGAGGGCGACCGGCAGACCTCCCTGCGCTTCGTGCGTGCGCTCAAGAACCGCTTCGGGCCGACCGACGAGGTGGGCTGCTTCGAGATGACGGCCGACGGCATCGCCGAGGTGCCCGACCCGAGCGGGCTGTTCCTCTCCCGGGGGTCGGATGCGGTGTCGGGCACCTGCGTGACCGTGGCGCTCGAGGGCCGTCGCGCGCTCCCCGTGGAGGTGCAGGCGCTCGTGGTGTCGACACCCTCCCCCAACCCGCGCCGGGTCACCAACGGGGTCGACTCCTCGCGGGTGGCGATGATCCTCGCCGTGCTCGAACGACGGGCCCGCATCAAGCTCAGCGAGCAAGACGTCTACGTGTCCACCGTCGGCGGCGTGAAGCTCACCGAGCCTGGGGCCGACCTGGCCATCGCGCTGGCGCTCGCCTCCGCCGCGAACGACCGTCCGCTGCCCCACGACCTGGCGGCGTTCGGCGAGATCAGCCTCGCGGGCGAAGTGCGGCCGGTCTCGTCGAGCCGGGTGCGGGCATCCGAAGCGCGCCGGCTGGGCTTCACGCGCATCATCGACGACGAGGTGCAGCAGCTCGTGCGGGCACTCGGCCGGGCCTTCGGCTAGGTCGCACCCTCACGGGTTCAGGGAAGGGCGCGAAGGGCGTCAACGAAGCGGGCAGCCGCGAGGGCAGGGGCGGTACGGGCGGCGAAGTCGCGCGCGGCGGCCCTTGCCTCCGGGCCCTCCGCCGCGATGCCGTCGAGGGCGGTCACGAGGTCGACGGGCTCCTCGAAGTCGACGGGATGCACCCACGGCTCCTCGAACAGATAGCCGAGCGAGGGCAGAGCCGACAGCAGCACCGGCACCCCGAAGGTCGCCGCGAGATACACCAGGCTCGGGTTCAACGCGGCCCGGTAGGGCAGCAGCACGGCGTCGGCGGAGCGGAACCAGTACTGCGTGTCGTCGGAGGGCACGTAGCGCAGGAACGGTTTCACGCCCTCGAAGTCGAACAGCGCGCGCAGCTCGTCATCGGTGAAACCGGGGCCGATCTCGCCCGCCACGAGCAGCACCAGGTCCGGCCGGCGGGCGCGGGCCCGCATCACGTCGTCGAGCACACGCTCGACACCCTTGTAGGGGCGGATCGTGCCGAAGAGCAACAGCACCTCGGCACCGGGGGCGATGCCGAGCATCCGGCGGGCCTCGTCGCGATCGACCGTGTCGGCGAAGAGTCCACGGTAGCTCGGGTGCGGCTGCACCACCGTCTTCGCCTCCGGCAGCGGGTAGTCGCCGGCCACGAGGGCGCTCGTCTGCGGGTTGAGAGTGATCACGAGGGCGGCGCGCTGCACGATGCCGCGCGAGAGGCGCAGCTCGGCCTCGCGGAAGCGCAGCTCGTGCGGCAGCGTGTTGTGCACTGTCCAGACGAGGGTGCCTCCGCGCGTGATGAAGTCGTCGAGGGCGGCGAGGAAGGCGTCAACGGCGGCCTCGGCCTCCTCCGCAGTCTCGGCGGCATACTGCACGATCGGGGCGGTCCAGTTGAGGTGCAGGATGCGCTCGGTCGCGCCGTTCCCGCCGGTGGCGGCCGTTCCGTCGCTCGCCGCAGGCTCGGCGGTGACGGCTCTGCCGGCGGCGGCGCTGTCGGCCGCGTCGGTGCTCGCGCGGTGCACCTGGGTTGTGTGCGCGGCGGTGCCCCCGGCGGTGTCCGTGGCGGCCAGCTCGGCGAACAGTTCTGCCACGGTGCCGGGGGCCACGAGTGCGAAGTCGGGCCCGAGGTCGCCGTAGACGATCGACTGGAACGGATTGTTCGGGTAGTACGGAAACGCGATCACCGTGCGCGGAAGCACGTCAGGCCGACCACCGAACGGGTGCCGCAGCGCAGCCAGCACGCGATGCGGGAGACTTTCGTGCGCGAGCGCACCCGGATCGACAGCGGTCTCGCCTCCCGGCGTGGCGGCGCTGCCGGGCGTGGCGTCGGCGTCGGCGTCGGGCGCCGCAACGGCGGCACCGCCCGCAGCGGCACGCTCGGCGTGGTGGCGGGCCAGCGAGGGACCGAGAACGCCGACGCGCGGCCCTGAGGCGATGTCAGCCAGGTCGAGCAGCAGCAGGCGCTCCTCCTCGGTGCGGCGCTGCCACTCGCGCTCCGGCACGAGCTCGAGCACCCGTCGGGCGTACCGGCGCAACGCGGCCTGCGTGCCGTCCGGGGCCGACGCGGGGTGAGCATCCTGAATCGACGCCCAGTAGGTGGCCGCCTCGAGCAGCCGGCCGTCGTCGTCGCGCAGGGCCTCGGCCGCCGCGCGCTCCCCCTCGACCGCGCCGGCGAGTGCCGCCCGCTCGAGTGAAGCGGAGTGCCCGGCCACCCAGTGAGCAGGATCGGACTCGGCGGCGGTCGCCGGGGCGTCGTCGGGCACGGTCGTCACCGTCTCCATCTCGTCTGCGGGACTGGCGGGGTGGTCTTCACGCTACACGCGCCGCGGCTCAGACGTGGGGAACGAAAGCCTGCCAGGCGAGTCGGCGAGAGGCCCGCGGGTCGTTCTCGACCCGGTCGATGGTGTCGAAGATCAGGGTGGCGCGGTCGGTCTCGTCGTAGGGCGGCCAGGCCTCGTCGTCGACGCGGCCGTCGCGCGCGAAGGAGAGCCAGTGGGCGCGCATCCGCCGGCTCGTGGCGAGGAACGCGCGACGGCCGCCGAGGGAGGTCATGGTGCGGCCGAACCAGCTGTGCATCCGGTCGAAGACGGCGTAGAGCTCGAGCCCGTGCGTCGCGTCGAAGCCGGCGAGGCGCACGAGCCGCGGCGCGATGTCGAAGCGGTAGAAGTGCACGGGTTGGTAGCGGGAGTGCCGCTCGGCCACTTTGACCGTGGGGTACCAGAACGCGTAGTCACCGCCGAAGTCGGCCGCGGGGCGTTTGGCGGGCAGCCCCGGGTACTCGGCCTTGATGGCCTTGCGCGCGCCCTTCTTGGTGCGGGCGAAGATGGCGCGGATGCGCTTCGGCGTGGTGGCGAGGATGTCGAGGCGGCCCGTGAAGAGAGAACCCTCGCGGTCGTTCGTGCCGATGAGGAGGGGAACCGGATGCGCGCGCCCCTCCTTGAAGGCGTCGAGCGGGCGTTCGGGCAGGAAGTCGCCGTCGATCACCGGGGAGAGCACGATCGTGCCGGGGTGGGCATCCGGAGTGCGCAGGGTGAGCGCCACGCACGCCTCGACCAGCTCGCTCGCGGCAGCGTCGGCGAGCACGCGGCCGGCGATGTCGTCGGAGGTGGATTCCACGCCGTCGGTGTCGATGGACTCGGTGAGGAGTTCCACGAACTCCTCGGCCCAGAGCGCCGCCATCTCGGGCAGGTAGATGGCGTTCGGCGGTGAGCTCTGGGCGATGGCGCGCGCGAAGAGGCCGGAGGCGGCAGGCGTGGTCATGAGCGTCGTGACGGCGTTGGCGCCGGCCGACTCGCCGAACAGGGTGACGTTGCCCGGGTCGCCGCCGAAGGCCGCGATGTTGTCGCCCACCCACTCGAGGGCGGCCACTTGGTCACGCAGGCCCAGGTTCGACTCCAGCGGTCGCTCGGGCGTGGAGTAGCGGGTGAAGTCGAGGTAGCCGAGCGGCCCCAGCCGGTAGTTGAAGCTCACGTAGACCACATCGCCCTCGCGCACGAGGGTCTCGCCGTTGCGCGGATACTCGGCCGAGGAGCCCACGCTGTAGGCGCCCCCGTGCACGAACACCATGACGGGCAGGCGCACCGCGGGGCTCGCGGGCCGGATGACGTTGATGGTGAGGCAGTCCTCCGACATCGGCGTGGAGCGGGAGGCGCCGATGAAGTTGCCGTCGCGGGACTGCATCGAGATGGGCCCGAACTCGGCGGCGTCGCGCACGCCCTCCCAGGGCAGCACGGGCTGCGGGGCCCGGAACCGCAGCGCGCCGATGGGCGGGGCGGCGTAGGGGATGCCGCGCCAGGTCTCGAGGCGGCGGCGCATCCGGCCCCGCACGGCGCCCCCGGTCACCTCCACGTCGAGCGAGGAATCGCTGGAGCGCGGGCGCCGGGTCGTCGCGCGGGTCTCGCGCGGGTCGCGCGTGGGGGCGGTCACGCCCGAATGCTAGCGCGGCGAGGTGAACGTCGGCCGACGAGGTCCATCAACTCAGGATGAACTGCTGCGAGTTCGTGGAGTCGATGCCGGCCACGCGCACGTTGAGATGGTAGGAGGCGCCGCCGGCCGGCACCTGCGGCAGGTCGGTGGAGGCGCAGGTGGACGTGGAGGAGCGCGTGCGGTTCCAGGTGAACGGCGTCGACGTGACCGCCACGCCCGGTTCGAGCACGGCCTCGGTGTCGGAGGGGTTCGTCTGGCAGTCGGTGGAGACCCAGTAGGTCTCGGTGCCGCTCGTGATGGTGTAGATCTGCTGCGAGGTGCCCGCGTTGATCTTGCAGGGCTGCGAGCCCGTGTTCGTGATGCTGAACGAGAGCTGCGGCATCACACCGGCGGCGTAGGTGGTGGCATCGGTGACGGGAACCACCGAGATGTTGCCGCCGGCACAGTCGGCCACCGTGCCCGGAGGGGTGGTCGAGGAGGTGTCGACGGTGCCGGGCGTCGAGGTGGCGGCCGGGTCTGCGGGAGGCGCGGCCGCATCCGTCGCCGCCGCCGAGTCGCTCGGCGCCGGAGCGGTGGCCGCGTTGGGGTCGGCCGCGCCGGAACCCGGCCGCACCACGATCAGCACGACGATGGCGATGATCGCCACGAGCACGAGAAGAACGACCAGCCGACGGCGCCAGTAGACCTTCTTGGGCTGGGGCCCGACCGGATGCCTGATCGTCGACATGCCCTCAGGGTAACGACCTGATGCCCGACTACGCGGTCACACCGCCGTGAGTCGCGAGTCCGAATGCTTCGAGTTCGCTGTCATCGAGCAGGCGCGAGCGGATCATGAACCGCTTGCCCTCCGGCGCCTCGATCGAGAATCCGCTCCCGCGGCCGTCGACGAGGTCGATGGTGAGGAAGGTGTACTTCCAGTACTCGAACTGCGACCTGGACATATAGACCTCCACGGGGTACATGCCGTCGACGTGCAGGGTGCCGATCAGGATGTCGGAGGCGCCCACCCGGAACATCCCGACGGGGTAGCACATCGGCGACGAGCCGTCGCAGCAGCCGCCCGACTGGTGGAACATCAGCTGGCCGTAGGTGGCGGCCAGGTGCCGCAGCATGTCCGCTGCGGCACCCGTCACATCCACCCGGGAGAGCGCGGGGGCGCCCTCGGCCGGGGACTCGCTCATCAGAAGAATCCCATGGGCCCGTCGGCGTAGGACACCAGCAGGTTCTTCGTCTGCTGGTAGTGGTCGAGCATCATCCGGTGGTTCTCGCGCCCGATGCCGGACTGCTTGTAGCCGCCGAAGGCCGCGTGCGCCGGGTACTGGTGGTAGGTGTTCGACCACACGCGTCCGGCCTGGATGGCGCGGCCCGCCCGGTAGAGCTGCGAACCGCTGCGCGACCACACGCCGGCGCCCAGACCGTACAGGGTGTCGTTGGCGATGGAGATGGCGTCGTCGTAGTCGTCGAAGCTCGTGAGTGCGAGCACCGGCCCGAAGATCTCCTCCTGGAAGATGCGCATCGAGTTCTGCCCCTCGAACACCGTCGGCTGAACGTAGAAGCCGCCGGAGAGCTCGCCGCCCAGGTCGGCCCGTTCGCCGCCGATGAGCAGCTTCGCGCCCTCCTGCTTGCCGATGTCCATGTAGCTGAGGATCTTCTCGAGCTGATCGTTCGAGGCCTGTGCCCCGATCATCGTCGACACGTCGAGCGGGTTTCCCTGCTTGACCTTCTTCACGCGCTCGAGTCCGTCGGCCACGAAGCCGTCGTAGATCGAGCGCTGCACGAGCGCGCGCGACGGGCAGGTGCAGACTTCGCCCTGGTTGAGCGCGAAGAAGGTGAAGCCCTCGAGCGCCTTGTCGTAGAACGAGTCCTTCTCGTCGGCCACGTCGGCGAAGAACACGTTCGGGCTCTTGCCGCCGAGTTCGAGGGTCACCGGGATGAGGTTCTCGCTCGCGTACTGCATGATCAGGCGGCCGGTCGTGGTCTCGCCGGTGAACGCGATCTTGCGGATCTTCGGATGCGACGCGAGCGGCGCCCCCGCCTCGATGCCGAAGCCGTTCACGATGTTGAGCACGCCGGCGGGCAGCAGGTCTTCGATCAGCTGGAGCCAGACGTGGATCGAGGCCGGGGTCTGCTCGGCCGGCTTCAGCACGATGCAGTTGCCGGCGGCGAGCGCCGGGGCGAGCTTCCAGACGGCCATCAGGATGGGGAAGTTCCAGGGGATGATCTGCCCGACCACACCCAGCGGCTCGTGGAAGTGGTAGGCCACGGTGTCGTTGTCGAGCTCGCTGATGCCGCCCTCCTGCGCGCGGATGCAGCCGGCGAAATAGCGGAAGTGATCGATGGCGAGCGGGATGTCGGCGGCGAGCGTCTCGCGCACCGGCTTGCCGTTCTCCCAGGTCTCGGCCACGGCGAGGAGCTCGAGGTTCGCCTCCATGCGGTCGGCGATCTTGTTCAGGATGACGGCGCGCTCGGCGACGCTCGTCTTGCCCCAGGTCTCGAAGGCCTTCCAGCCGGCCTCGACCGCACGGTCGACGTCGGCAGCGGTGCCCCGGGCGACCTCGGTGAAGATCTGGCCGGTGATGGGGGTGGGGTTCTGGAAGTACTGTCCGTTGGCCGGCGGCACGTACTCGCCGCCGATGTAGTTGTCGTAGCGCGGTTTGAACGACATGACCGCGCCGGCGGTTCCGGGGTTGGCGTAGACGCTCGGCGCGGCGGCGGGGGCCGCCTGCTGCTGTTCGGTGTCGCGATCGATGATGGTCATTGCTGCTCCTTGTCGACGACGGTGTCGGTTGCGCACGACGCTACGCCGGGCGAGGTTGCATCCGGTTGCGGCCGGTTCGCACGGCGCCCGGCACCGGCGCGGGGAATGCCGGCGCCCCGCCGCCGCTTGAGGAGTTGCATGACGACCGTCTCGGGAACCGCGGATGCGCATCCGCTCTCCGCGTTCCTGGCGAGCCTGCGGCTGACCGCCACGACGGTCGGCAGCACCGCTCTCCCGGCCGGCCGGCAGCAGGCCTTCGACGGCGATGAGATCGCCCTCCACCTGCTGGTCGCGGGCGACGCCTGCATCGCGGCCTCGGGCGAGTGCTCGATCGTGCGGCCGGGCGATCTGGTGGTGCTGCCGCACGGCGGCGAGCACACGATCACGGCGATCGGCGACGCCCAGCTCACCACGGCACGCCTGCGGATCGACGGCGGCCCGTTCGGCACGCTCCTGGCCGGAGCGCTTCCCGCCCTCCTGATGTCGTGCGCGGCCGCCGACGCCGATCCGGTGGTGGCCGGCGTGGTGACGGCGCTCCAGGCGGAGCAGCTCGGCGCGCGCCCGGGCTCGGCCACCGTGCAGCAGGGGCTCGCGGCGGTGCTCGCCGCGGCCGTCATCCGCCGCTGGGTCGAGACGAGCTGCAACCCCGCCGACCCCGAGTGGAGCCTCACCCTCCGCGACCCGCACATCGCTCGTGCCGTGGAGGCCATCCACGCCGAGCCGGGGGCGCCGTGGACGGTCGCCGACCTCGCGCGGCTGGCCCGGTCCTCCCGGTCGGCCTTCTCCGAGCAGTTCCGGCGCACGGTCGGAGAACCGCCGCTCGGCTACCTCGCGCGGGTGCGGATGGAGCGGGCGAAAGTGCTCCTCGCCGGCGGTGGCGACGGCGCGAGCGGCGGCTTCAGCGTGGGCGAGACCGCGACCCTGCTGGGCTACCGCTCCGACGAGGCCTTCAGCCGAGCCTTCCGCCGCCACGCCGGCGCGACCCCCAGCGCCTGGCGCCGCGCCGCCCGCTAGGAGCTCGTCACGCCCGGGTGCGGCGCTGCTTGAGGGTGCTCAGGAGCACGGCGCCGGCGAGCACCGAGACACCGCCCGCGAGCACGGCGGTCTGCACGCCCACACCGTCGACGAGCAGGCCTCCGACGATCGCACCCATGGCGATGGCCACCTGGAAGGTCGCCGCCTGCAGTCCGCCCACGCTCTCGAGGCGGTCGGGCTCGGCCCGCGCCATCCAGGTCATCAGCGTGGTGGGCATCCCGCCGAAGCCGAAGCCCCAGAGCGCGACGGCGGCGAGCAGCCCCACGGTCGATCCGCCCGCGACGGCGAAGAGCAGCATGGCGGCCCCGAGCACGAGCGGGAACAGCAGGATGGCCACGCGCATCCGCCGGTCGGCCACCGGGCCGGCTGCGAGGTTGCCGGCGAAGGCGGCGACCCCGTAGACGAGCAGCAGCAGGGCGAGCCCGGAGGGTTCGACGCCGCCGATCACCTCGGCCGCGGGCCGGATGTAGGTGAAGCCGGTGAAGTGGCCCGCCGCGACCAGAGCGGTGGCGATCAGGCCCAGGATGATGAGGCGCGAGCGGAGTGTGGCCAGCAGCGGGCCGAAGCCCGGCGCACCGTTGGGCGCCACCGACGGCAGCACCGCGGCCTGCACCGCGAAAGCGGCCACGCCGACGCCGGCCGCGAGCGCGAACACGACGCGCCAGCCCCACACCTCGCCCAACCAGGTTCCGAGCGGGATCGCCGCCACCGTGGCGAAGGAGACGCCCATGTTGACCACGGTCATCGCGAGGCCGAGACGACGGGCGGGCACGAGCCGGGCCGTCATCGCGATGGCGAGCGCCCAGAACCCGCCGAGGGCGACGCCGAGGAGCACGCGGGCGGCCAGCAGCACGGGGTAGTTCGGCGCGAACGCGACGAGCAGGTCGGAAAGAACGGCCAGCGCAGTGAGGCCGAGCATCACGTGCCGGCGGTCCAGGCGCGGCAGGAGGACGGGCAAGGTGATGCCGGCGATCGCGGCCACCACCGCGGTGACGCTCACCGACTGACCGGCGAGCCCCTCGCTCACCCCCAACTCCCCCGCGATGCGAGAGAGCAGGCTCGCCGGCAGGAACTCGGCCATCACGATGGCGAACACGCCGAGCCCGAGCGAGACGACACCCGCCCAGGATGCGCGCCGCTCGGCGGGTTCGGCACCGCGAGCCGAGTCGCCCACCGCGGAGATCGCCCCGGTGCCGGGGAAAGTCTGTGTGTCTGTCATGAAGGGTGCAACGCATCCCGTGCCGGAGTGATCCGACCGATCGTCGCCGGAACGGTGCCGATCGTCCGCCGCGCTCGACCGTGCCGACGACGCGGCGGCGGATCGGGCTCAGGCCTCCCGGGCGAGACGCTCGAGCTGCAGCACCACGCCGGCCCGCCGCGGCGAGCGCGCGGGCAGCAGCCGAAGCGCCGCCGTCCACACCTCGGCGTCGTCCGAGCCGTCCTCGGTGGCGGCGTAGTCGAGCAGCACGTCGACGGCGGCGTCGCTCAGGATCGCCTCGCGCAGCCGAACCTGCAGCACGGCGCGCAGCTCGGCGATGCCGGGGGCGTCGGAAGCCGGAAGCAACCGCCCCCGGTAGGCGGCGAGCGCCACCCGGTGCGCGCCGCGGTCGAGCAGCGACACCACGTGGTGGGCGTCGAGCTCGACCGGGGCCGACAGACGGTAGGGCCGCGACTCGATGTCGAATCCCACCCCGCTCGCCCGCAGCAGCCGCCGCAACCGCACGATCTCCGCGCGGAGCGTGACCGACGCGGAGTCCTCCCCGTAGACCTCCTCGGCGAGCCGTGCGGCCGAGAGCCCCTCGCGGTGCCAGGCGAGCAGCGTCACGATGTCGGAGTGCCGCGCGCTCAGCTCCACGTGGCCGGCCGGGCCGGTGAGCTCGCCCGTCTCCCGCCCGAGCACGTGCATCGACACGCGAGGCCGGGCGTGGGCGAAACCGGTGATGCGCATCCCGGGCGTGCGCGTCGCCGGGCGCGTACCCGCATCCCGTTGCGCCTGCAGCCGCAGCACCATCAGCTCGGCCTCCGCGGCGGCGGCCGTGGCCTCGATCAGCGGCAGCGTGTGCGGGTCGACCGCGCGCGCGTCGCCGGTGATGTCGATGACGCCCAGGATGCGCCGGGTCTCGGGGTCGTGCACGGGGACCGCCGTGCAGCTCCAGCCGTGCACGAGCCGGTTGAAGTGCTCGGCGTCGTGGATCTGGATGCCGTGGTCGAGCTCGAGCGCCGTGCCCGGGGCCGAGGTGCCCACCCGCTGCTCCGACCATCCGGCGCCCTCGACGAAACGCATCTGCTCGGCCCGCCGTTTCGAGGCGCTGTCGCCCTCGACCCAGAGCAGGCGGCCCATCTCGTCGCCCACCGCCACGAGCAGCCCAGAGCCCTCGGCGTCGCGCACGAGCAACTTGCGGATCACCGGCAGCACCGGGGCGAGCGGATGTCCGAGCCGCCAGTCGCGCAGTTCGTCCTCGGACACCTCGAGGCCGGGGAGCCGCTCAGGATCGATGGCGTGGTCGCGGGCCCGGGCCCACGACTCGTCGACCACGCGGCGCGGACGACCGGTGAGGAGCTCGAACGGGCGCGCCAGCCAGGGACTCGACATGGGTCACCGCCAATCGTCGTCGATCGTGGGATGCGCGGGGCGCGCGCTGCCCTCAGTATCGCCCCGCGGGGCGGTGGCGTCCACCCGGAGCTCGCCGGGAGCGTGAGCGGGAGCCGGACGGCTGCCGGCGTCTCAGCGGTGGGCGGCCGGGTCGTGCAGCTCGAAGTCGCTGACGGTGGCGCAGTCCTCGCCGAAGACGAAGTCGCCGAGCACGGGTTCACCCGCGAGCACGGCCGGGAGCCAGTGCTTCGCGTCGTCCCACATCGCATCGAGCGGCAGTTCGTCGAGCGGGTACCAGGCGGGCGACACCTCGTCGGACTCCTGCGGTTCGCCGCTCCAGCGGGAGGCCACGAACACCGTCGAGTCCTGGCTCCAGTTCTCGCGATACGGGAACGCGAACTTCACGAGGCCCATCTCGGTGAGATCTGCGGGGGCGACGACGAGGCTCGACTCCTCCTCGATCTCCCGCACGATCGCCTCGAGCGCGGTCTCGCCCGGCTCGATCTTGCCGCCGAGGCCCACGATGTTTCCCGAGCCGAGGCCGGTCTTCTTGCGTCCGAGCAGCACCTCGGTGCGGCCGTCGGCGCCGAGGCGCGTGAGGAAGGCCACACAGACCTGATAGGGCGAGACGGGAGACACCTGAGGATGATAACTCGCCCATGTGTTCGGCATGTTTCGGCTCAGCGCTCGGGTGCGGGGCGCTCCGCGGCATCGTGGATGTCGGCCGCGGGGAGTATTCTGCGGGCCATGAGCACATTCACGGATCCCCTCGAGCCCGAGTCGTTCGAGCACAACAACCAGCACCCGGAGGTCGACGAAGACGAGGAGCAGGACTCGTTCGACAAGCAGGTCGAAGACGAGTTCAAGGAGTTCATCGGCGAGGCCTCCCCCACCGACGGGCCCGCGCCCGCCGGCTGAACGACGCCTCCTCCTCCCGGCGCCCCGCGCACACCGATGACCCATGACCGCTGACGCGGTGACCGGCTCGACTCCGAGCGACCCCCGACTGCCCCTGCCCGGCGCCTCGGCCGTCGCAGCGAGCGGCGACGGCGACTCCGCGGTGCGGGTCCGCCTCCAGCGCGAGCGCGACGAGGCGGCCGAGCAGCTCGCCGCGCTCGCGCGGGCGATGGAGGCGCTCCGCACGGTGCGCGAAGCCTCCCCCGACGACGACGAGCACGACCCCGAAGGCCCCACTCTCTCGAGCGAGTGGTCGCAGTTGCGCGGGCTCGAGATCGCCGCGGTCGCGCGCTTGGCCGACGCGGATGCCGCCTTCGAGCGCCTCGAGCAGGGCCGCTACGGGGTGTGCCTCTCGTGCGGCCGCCCGATCGCGCCGGGGCGCCTGGAGGTGCGGCCCGCCGCCGCTCTGTGCGTGGAGTGCGCGGCTCGCGCATCCTGAGCCTGTCGTCGGTCGAGTCGCACCGCCGGCGCCACCAGCGCCCACTCGCGGGCGGGCGGCGAGGACGCGGCCAGCGGAGTGCTCAGCGCCGGGGCGAGGATGCTGCCGAGTCGGCGTCGTCGCCGCCGAGCTCCCAGGGCAGCGGTCCTTCGAACTCGATGGGCTCCTCGGGCGGGGTGTCGAAGCCACCGGGCCGCTGCACGCGGCCGAAGAAACCCATCTGGTTCGACTTGGGCAGCGACGATTCGGCCGCCTCCTCCTGCTCGGGAGTCTCCTCCGGCGACCGCCGGCCGAAGTAGCGGGCGCGCAGGCGCTCGTTGAAGCTGCGCTTCTCCGGTTCGTCGTGGCTCATGGCGGTCTCCGTCTCAGGGATCGTGGTGCGGGCTCGCCCGCTCAGCGCAGGTGCTTGAGCATGCGCGTGTTCCCGAGCGTATTCGGCTTCACCCGCGCGAGATCGAGGAACTCGGCCACGCCTTCGTCGGGCGAGCGCACGAGCTCGGCGTAGACCTCGGGGTCGACGAGCGAGAGCGGGGAGGCGATGTAGCCGTTGCGCTCGAAGAAGGGCACCTCGAAGGTCAGGCAGAACAGGCGGGAGAGACCGAGCTCGAGCGCATCCTGCTCGATCTGCGTCAGCAGGGCGCGGCCGACCCCCTGGCCGAGCCAGTCCTCGTGCACGGCGAGAGTGCGAACCTCGCCGAGGTCTTCCCAGAACACGTGCAGGGCGCCGCAGCCGAGAGGGGTGCCGTTCTCGTCTTCGGCGATGCGGAACTCCTGCACCGCCTCGTAGAACACGACGGCGTCTTTTCCGAGCAGGATTCGTCGCTGCACCAGGGGTTCCACGAGGCTCTGGATCCACGGGACATCGCTGGTGCGCGCCCGCCGCACGGTGACGACGGGCTGCGTCTTGCTCGAACTCATCGCACCAGCGTATTCGCCTTAACGACGCAGATCCGTCACTTTCGGCTCTTCCCCGAGGGGTTTTCGAGCCGAAAGTGACGGATCCGGGGGTCGGGTGCTCTTAGTCCAGGTCGCCCAGGGCTGCGGCGGCCGCGGCGGCCGAGGCCTGCTGCGTGTCGCCGGCGCCGATCGCGGCGACGCCAACGGGCTCACGCGAGGTCTGCGTGAAGACGAAGGCGCCGTCGGCGAAGTCGACGTGCACGTGGTCGCCCGCGTTGAGCTCACCCTGCAGGATGCGCTCCGACAGCTGGTCCTCGACCTCGTGCTGCATCGCGCGGCGCAGCGGCCGGGCGCCCAGAGCGGGGTCGAAGCCGACCTCGATCAGGCGCTCCTTGGCGGGCAGCGTCAGCTCGATCGTCATGTCGCGGTCGAGCAGGTGGTCGCGCAGGCGCTTGATGAACAGGTCGACGATCTGCAGCAGCTCGACCTTGTTCAGCTGCGGGAACACGATGGTGTCGTCGACGCGGTTGAGGAACTCCGGCTTGAAGTTCTTCTTCAGCTCCTCCGAGACCTTCGCCTTCATGCGGTCGTACGAGGTCGACTCGTTGCCCGACACCTGGAAGCCGATCGGGCTGCCCGTGATGTCCTTGGTTCCGAGGTTCGTCGTCATGATGATGACCGTGTTCTTGAAGTCGACGACGCGACCCTGACCATCCGTCAGACGTCCCTCCTCCAGAACCTGGAGGAGCGAGTTGAAGATGTCGGGGTGGGCCTTCTCGATCTCGTCGAACAGCACCACGGAGAACGGCTTGCGGCGCACCTTCTCGGTGAGCTGACCGCCCTCTTCGAAGCCGACGAACCCGGGAGGGGCACCGAACAGCCGCGAGACCGTGTGCTTCTCGCCGTACTCCGACATGTCGAGGGAGATCAGCGCGTTCTCGTCGTCGAACAGGAACTCGGCGAGCGCCTTGGCGAGCTCGGTCTTGCCGACACCCGTGGGGCCGGCGAAGATGAACGAGCCCGAGGGGCGCTTCGGGTCTTTCAGACCCGCACGCGTGCGGCGGATGGTGCGCGAGAGGGCCGCGATGGCCTCGTTCTGGCCGATGACCCGCTGGTGCAGGGCCTTCTCCATGAACACGAGCCGAGCCGACTCCTCTTCGGTGAGCTTGAACACCGGGATGCCCGTGGCCTGAGCCAGCACCTCGGCGATGAGCCCCTCGTCGACGATGCCGGAGGTCTGAACCTCGCCCGACTTCCACTGCTTCTCCAGGCGCAGTCGCTCGCCGAGGAGGTTCTTCTCCTCATCGCGGAGCGAAGCGGCCTTCTCGAAGTCCTGGTCTTCGATCGCGGCTTCCTTCTGGCCGCGCACGGCGGCGATGCGCTCGTCGAACTCGCGCAGCTCCGGCGGGGCCGAGAGGATCGACAGACGCAGGCGTGCGCCGGCCTCGTCGATCAGGTCGATGGCCTTGTCGGGCAGGAAGCGGTCTTGCACGTAGCGGTCGGCGAGGTTCGCGGCGGCGACGATCGCGCCATCCGTGATCGACACCTTGTGGAAGGCCTCGTACTTGTCGCGCAGGCCCTTGAGGATGTTGATCGCGTGGGGCAGCGAGGGCTCGGCCACCTGGATGGGCTGGAAGCGGCGCTCGAGCGCGGCATCCTTCTCGAAGTGCTTGCGGTACTCGTCGAGCGTGGTGGCGCCGATGGTCTGCAGCTCACCGCGGGCGAGCAGTGGCTTGAGGATCGAAGCCGCGTCGATGGCGCCCTCGGCCGCACCGGCGCCCACCAGGGTGTGGATCTCATCGATGAAGGTGATGATGTCGCCGCGGGTGCGGATCTCCTTCGTGACCTTCTTCAGGCGCTCCTCGAAGTCGCCGCGGTAGCGCGATCCGGCGATCAGCGAACCGAGGTCGAGCGTGTAGAGCTGCTTGTCCTTCAGGGTCTCGGGCACGTCTCCGCGCACGATCGCCTGGGCGAGGCCCTCGACGACGGCGGTCTTGCCGACGCCGGGCTCGCCGATCAGCACGGGGTTGTTCTTGGAGCGGCGCGAGAGGATCTGCATGACCCGCTCGATCTCCTTCTCACGGCCGATCACCGGGTCGAGCTTGTTGTCGCGCGCGGCCTGGGTGAGGTTGCGGCCGAACTGGTCGAGGATCTGCGATCCCTTGTCGGGCGCCTGGTCGTTGCCGCCGACGGCGACCTGCTCCTTGCCCTGGTAGCCCGAGAGCAGCTGGATGACCTGCTGGCGAACCCGGTTGAGGTCGGCGCCCAGCTTCACGAGAACCTGGGCGGCGACGCCCTCGCCCTCGCGGATGAGCCCGAGCAGGATGTGCTCGGTGCCGATGTAGTTGTGGCCGAGCTGCAGCGCCTCGCGGAGCGAGAGCTCGAGCACCTTCTTCGCGCGGGGCGTGAAGGGGATGTGCCCGGTGGGCTGCTGCTGACCCTGACCGATGATGTCTTGAACCTGCTCGCGCACGGCGTCGAGCGAGATGTTCAGCGACTCGAGCGCCTTCGCGGCGACCCCTTCGCCCTCATGGATCAGGCCGAGCAGGATGTGCTCGGTGCCGATGTAGTTGTGGTTGAGCATCTTGGCTTCTTCTTGCGCCAAGACGACGACACGACGGGCTCGGTCGGTGAATCTCTCAAACATGTCTGTCTCCCTGGTCGCCAGGGCCGGAGGATGGCGACCGTTAGGAAGAGACTAACCAGGCGAAGGGCCGGGAACAGCCCCTGTTCGCCGTGGGCGTGAACGGATCAGATGGTGACGGCCGGCGCGGAGCCGGCGGGGCGCTCGCCCACGTACTGGTCGGAGCCGAAGCCGAGGATGGGGTAGCCGATGAAGGGCAGCGGCCAGAACAGCAGGAAGAAGCCGAACGCCCCGCCCTTGCCGAAGTTGCGCGCGACGCCGAGCGCCACGATGATGCCGATGACGATGTTGACGATCGGGATGATGTAGAGGATCCACCACCAGCCCGGCTTCCCGGCCACCTTGCACAGCGTGTAGATGTTGTAGAAGGGGATGATCGCCGCCCAGCCGCGACGTCCGGCCTTGAGGAAGGTCAGCCACATGCCCACGACGATGAGCACCCAGATCACGAAGCTGAACAGCGACGACACCGGGTCGAACTGGTAGCTGTACGAGTACGACGACGTCTCTGCGAGCACGGACGTGAACATGGAATCCCCCCGGATGGTGCGGTGTCGATGGCGAGCCGATGATCGCCCCCGATGGATTCTAGCGGGGTCGCGGACAATAGGATGCCGGTGTGAGCAACCTCGAGAAGCAGCCCGCAGAGACGTGGGCAGAGCCGGAACCGGCTTCCGCCGCCCTCTCGCCGCATCCCGAGATCATCACGGCGCGTGAGGTCCCTCTCGGCGGCCCGCGCGCGATGACCGTGCACCGCACCCTTCCGAGCAAGCAACGCACCCTCATCGGGGCCTGGTGCTTCGTCGACCACTACGGGCCCAGCGACGTGTCGGTGACGGGCGGGATGGTCGTGCCGCCGCATCCGCACACCGGGCTGCAGACCGTCAGCTGGCTCTTCGAGGGCGAGATCGAGCACCGCGACAGCGTGGGCAGCCATTCCTTCGTGCGGCCGGGCGAACTCAACCTGATGACGGCGGGGCGCGGCATCTCGCACTCCGAGATCTCGACCGAGGCCACCACCACGCTCCACGGCGTTCAGCTCTGGGTGGCTCTGCCGGAGCACTCGCGCCGCACCGAGCCCTTCTTCGAGACGCACGCCGCCGTGCCGCTGCGACTCGGGGCCGCCGACATCCGCGTCTTCGTGGGAGAGCTCGGTGGAGCATCCGTCGGGGCGACCACCTTCACGCCCCTCGTCGCCGCGGAGATCCGGCTCTCCTCCGGTGGGCGCACCGAGATCCCGTTGCGGCCCGACTTCGAGTACGGCGTGCTCGTCGACACCGGGGCCGTCACGATCGACGGCAGCGCCGCCATCCGCACCGAGCTCGCCTACCTCGGCCCCGGCCGCACGAGCGTCAAGCTCTCCACCGGCCAGAGCTCCGCGCGCCTGCTGCTGATCGGCGGCGCACCGTTCGGCGAGCAGGTGCTGATGTGGTGGAACTTCGTCGGCCGCAGCCACGACGAGGTGGCCGAGTACCGTGCGCAGTGGCAGCAGGAGTCGGGCGCCGAGCCGGCGACGGATGCTCCCACCCCGACGACCCCGGATGCCGCGGCCCGGCCGGGGCGCCGCGCCCGCCACGCGCGCCCCCGCTTCGGCGAGACCGACCACCACTACGCCGGCGACCCGCTGCCCGCGCCCGAACTGCCCACGGTTCGGCTGAAGCCGCGCCCCTGAGCCCGGCGGCCGTCCCTACTGGATGGCCGAGGTGAGCCGCGCGAGGTTGTCGAGGATGGTGGAGCGCAACGGCTGCTTGTGCCATTCGTCGAGGGTGAGCTCCCGGCTGACCGCGCGGTAGCCGTCTTCGACGGCGCGCATCTCGGCCACGAACGAGCGCCCGCGCACCATCAGCGAGATCTCCATGTTGAGGCTGAAGGAGCGCATGTCCATGTTGCTCGAGCCGATCACGGCCACCTCGTCGTCGATGGTGAAGTGCTTCGAGTGCAGGATGAAGGGCGACTCGTACATGTAGATGCGCACGCCCGCCTTCAGCAGCACCTCGTAGTAGGAGCGCTGGGCGTGGTAGACCAAGGCCTGGTCGCCGATCTCCGAGACGAAGAGCTCCACCCTCACGCCCCGCTGGGTGGCGGTGGTGATGGCGTAGAGCATGGCGTCGTCGGGCACGAAGTAAGGGCTCGTGATGATGATCTGCTCCTGCGCGTTGTAGAGCAGCGCGAGGAACAGGCGCAGGTTGTTCTCGCCCTCGAACCCGGGGCCGGAGGGGACCACCTGCATGTCGAGCGCATCGGCGTCGTCGTCGATGATGTCGTCGGTGATGGCCCGGGTCTCGCGCAGCAGCAGCTCGTTGGACTCGCTGTACCAGTCGGTGATGAAGATGGCGTTGATGCCGGCCACGATCGGACCCTCGAGGCGCGTCATCAGGTCTTGCCATTTCAGGCCGCGCTTGAGGTTGCCCTTCTTGTTGTAGCTGCGGTCGACCACGTTCTGCGAGCCCATGTAGGCGACCTCGCCGTCGACCACGAGGATCTTGCGGTGGTTGCGCAGGTCGGGGCGCTGCCACTTGCCTTGCAGCGGCTGCACCGGGAGCATGAAGTGCCACTTCACGCCCATCGCGTTGAGGCGCTTGACCGTCTTCTTGTGGCCCGGCGCGCGCACCGAGGCGATGTGGTCGAGCAGCACCCGCACCGTGACCCCGCGCTTCACGGCCGCCTCGAGGGCGTCGAAGAAGCCGGCGGTGGTCTTGTCGAGCGAGAGGATGTAGAACTCGGCGTGCACGTAGCGCTGCGCCTCGCCGATGGCGGCCGTCATCTGGCGGATGGCCTCGTCGTAGTCTCCCACGAGGCTCGCCTGGTTGCCGCCGACGAGCGGCATGGCGCCGAGGGTGCGGTTGAGCTCCACCACGTTCTTGAACCACGGCGGCCACGGGTTCGCGTCACTGACGCGCTCGATGCCCTCGGTGGTCTCGATGATGAACTCGTTGATGGCGTGCTGCTTGTCGCGCCGCGACTTCGGGAGCTTGTAACTGCCGATGAGCAGGAAGAGCAGGAACCCGACGTACGGGAGCACGAAGATCGCCATCAGCCAGGCGATGCCGGTGGAGGGGCGGCGGTTGCGCGGCACCACGATGACCGAGAACACACGGATGCCGAGGTCGACCAGGAGCAGAAGCAGCGCGACCATGGCCGCGATGTCGGCACTCGACACGGTGGTCTCCTCCCGGCAGGCGTCTGGGGTTCGATCCCCCACGCATACCGTAGCGGAAGTCGGCTACCGCGTCGGGAGGCCGAGCTTCTCGCGCTCTTCGGCCTCGATCTTCGCGAGCGCCTTGCGCTCCGACTTGTCGGACCGGATGAGGGCGCGCATGATGAACCAGAACACGAGCCCGACGAGAACCGTGGGGGCCAGTGCTGCGATCGCGAGCCAGAAATCGTTCATCGCTTCAACGATACGTCATCCGTGGGCCGGTTCCCTCGCCCGAGGGCGCCTCAGTGGCTGAGGATTCCCAGCAAACCGCTGCCGAGGAAGTAGAGCCCGACGCCGCCCACGACGACCCAGATGACGATCTGGGTGGGCGTGGGTTTGCGGGGGTCGCGCTCGGGCTTGTTCTCGTCGCTCATCGTCGCGCCCTCACTTCACCAGCGGGAACAGGATGGTCTCGCGGATGCCGAGGCCCGTGAGGGCCATCAGCAAGCGGTCGATGCCCATGCCCATGCCGCCCGAAGGGGGCATGCCGAACTCGAGGGCGCGCAGGAAGTCCTCGTCGAGGCGCATGGCCTCGTCGTCCCCCGCCGCAGCCTGCTTGGCCTGCTCCACGAAGCGCTCGCGCTGGATGACGGGGTCGACGAGCTCGGAGTAGCCGGTGGCGAGCTCGAAGCCGCGGATGTAGAGATCCCACTTCTCCACGACGCCCGGGATGCTGCGGTGCGCGCGGGTGAGCGGGCTCGTCTCGAGGGGGAAGTCGAGCACGAAGGTGGGGCGAACGAGACCGCCCTTCACGAAGTGCTCCCAGAGCTCTTCGACGAGCTTGCCGTGATTGGGCAGGTGCACCTCGACGCCCTCGCGGTCGGCGAGCGCTTGCAGCTCCGCCACGCTGGTGGCGGGCGTGATCTCGATGCCGGCGGCCCCGGAGAGCGAGCCGTACATGCTGATGCGGTCCCACTCGCCGCCGAGGTCGTACTCGGTGCCGTCGGCCCACGTCACGACGTGCGAACCCGACACGGCGAGCGCCGCGTTCTGGATCAGGGTCTGCGTGAGCTCGGCGATCGAGGTGTAATCGCCGTAGGCCTCGTAGGCCTCGAGCATCGCGAACTCGGGGCTGTGCGTGGAGTCGGCGCCCTCGTTGCGGAAGTTGCGGTTGATCTCGAACACCCGGTCGATGCCGCCGACGACGGCGCGCTTGAGGAAGAGCTCGGGCGCGATGCGCAGGAAGAGCTCGGTGTCGAAGGCGTTCGAGTGGGTCGAGAACGGGCGGGCCGCGGCGCCGCCGTGCATGGTCTGCAGCATCGGCGTCTCGACCTCGAGGTAGTGGCGCTCGGCGAAGGTGCTGCGGAGCGCCGCCATGGCCTGGGCGCGGGTGCGCACCACCTGGCGGGCCTGCTCGCGCACGATGAGGTCGAGGTAGCGGCTGCGCATCCGGGTCTCCTCGGAGAGCTCGGAGTGCAGGTTCGGCAGGGGCAGGATGGCCTTCGACGCGATCTTCCAGCCCGTCACCATCACGCTGAGCTCGCCGCGGCGGCTCGAGATGACCTCGCCCGTGACGAAGAGGTGGTCACCGAGGTCGACGAACTCCTTGAACTCGGCGAGCGACTCCTCGCCCACGGCGCCCAGCGACACCATGGCCTGGATGCGCGTGCCGTCGCCCGACTGCAGCGACACGAAGCAGAGCTTGCCCGTGTTGCGCAGATGCACCACGCGCCCGGCGATGCCCACGGTCTCGCCGCTCGCCTCGTCGGCGGCGAGGTGGCCCCACTTCGCCCGCACGGCGGGGATGGTGGTGGTGACGGGCACCGACACCGGGTAGGCCTCCGCGCCCGAGGCGTTGAGCTTGTCGCGCTTGGCCAGGCGCACGGCCTTCTGCTCGGAGACCTCGCGGGCGGCCGCTTCGGCCTCCTCGGGAGTCTGCTCGGCGGGCTCGGGGGCGTGGCTTGCGGGCGCGGCTGCGTCGGTCATGCGGGGAGGGTCTCCTTGAAGTCCCGCCCAGTTTACCGGGCGCACGCCCTCGCCCGGTTTGGGGATGTGAGTCCCAACCCATTCGGCTATCGTCGGCGCACAGGGGCATGAACGGGGGAGGTCGGCATGGCCGGGGTGTACGACAGAGGTGCGCGGCCGAGGCTGCGGCGCGGGGCGCCAGGCGCGTTGTTCGGCGGGGGCGCGCTGATCGCCATGCTCCTGAGCGGATGCGTCGCGCCGGCAGCGAGCGGAAGCGCTGCGGATGCGACGGCAGCGGCCTCCACCCCGACGGCCGACAGCCTGGCCGACGATGTCCACTCGCCCGCCCCGACGCCGCAGAAGATCTCGGCGACGGGCGACGGGCCGGGAACGGTCGAGATCCCGAACCCGTACTACCCGCTCGCCGAGGGCCGCGACCGGCTCACCTTCACGATGTCGTTCCGCTGCGAGGGCGCCGGCGGCTTCTGGGTGCAGCTGCTCCCCGAGTCGAGCGGCTCGTACAGCGGAAGCGACCACTGCAGCGGGGCCACCGCCGGCACCACCCTTCAGTTGTCGAGGTCGCAGGAGGTGTACGTCATCGACGTGCGCACCGACCCCGGCACCACCTGGACCCTGACCGGAACCCTCGCCCGCTGATGACGGAGACGGCGACGAAACGCACCCGACGAGGGCGGTCGGCGTGGACCGCGGCCGCGATCATGGTGCTCGGTGGGGCGGCGTTGGCCGGGTGCTCGGTCGCCGCTCCTTCGCCCGTGTCCGCCGCGTCCGGCTCGCCGTCCCCGTCTGCCTCGAGCTCCGCACCAGACGCCGCACCCGCCTGGCAGCCGCAACCGGTGCCGGCCGACGCTGTGCTCGCATCCGGCCCCGTGCTCGACGCCGACGGTGCCACGATCGCTACGGTCGACATCGTCACAGATGCCGCCCGCAACGCGTTCGCACGGTTCTCGCGGCTGGACACCAGCGACCCCCGGCCTCTCCAAGGCCTCCTCCGCTCGACGCCGGGGGCGCAGTACGGCTGCTTCAACTCCGAGGGATACGGCTTCGGGCTGCCGTCGTTCACCCCGGACGTCGCGCAGGAGTTCCCCTTGGGCCGCGTCGACGACCTCCCCTCCGGTGATCCGAGCTTCCTCGACCAGGCGGTGATCTACGCACCCGTGACGACCGTGCCGCCGGACGGCTTCGACGGCTGCTACGGCGACGTGATCGGCATAGCCGCACTCAGCTGGACTCACGAACAGGTGGTTCCCCGGCTGACCGACGGCGGAGCGCGGCGGGGCGCATCCGGATCCGTCACCGTGACGGATGCCGGAACCCCGCTCTTCTACGACGTCGTCGCCGGCGACACCCTCACGGACGTCGCGGAGAGGTTCGGCGTGGACCCCGCCGTCATCCTGTACCTGAGTGCCGGCCGCATCAGCCCCCAGGGCATCGTCGACGACCCCCTCGTCTACACCGGCGAGCGCCTCATCCTCGACCCCGCGGCCCGTTGATCGCGAGAGCCCTGCCCGCGGCTCACAGCCGTGGCTGCGTTCAGCGGCCGAGGTAGATGGCGGCGTTGTCGATGAGGCGGGTGTCGCCGACGCGGGCCGCCACGATCACGCGCGCCTTGCCGGTGTAGTCGTCGTCGACCGGCAGGAAGGTGTCGGGGTGCACGACGGCGAGGTAGTCGACGGCCACGAGCGGCTCCCCCATCGCCGCGGACTGGGCCGCCGCGAGCACGGCGTCGATGCCCCGGTCGGAGGCCGACTCGGCCGCCTCGAGCAGGTGCGAGAGGGTGAGCGCCGCGCGCCGCTCCTTGGCGTCGAGGAAGCGGTTGCGGCTGGACAGCGCCAGGCCGTCGGGGTCGCGCACGGTGTCGACCACCTCCACCGCGACCGGCATGTTCAGGTCTTCGACCATGCGGCTCACGAGGAACACCTGCTGCGCATCCTTCTCGCCGAACAGGATGCTGTCGGGCCCCACGGAGTTGATGAGCTTCGCCACCACGGTGAGCACCCCGTCGAAGTGCCCGGGCCGGCTGCGCCCCTCGAACAGCGAGCCGACGCGGCCGGCGGTGACCCGGGTCGACGTCTCGCCGCGCGGGTAGAGCTCGTCGACCTCGGGGGCGAACACGATGTCGGCGCCGCGGCCGGTGAGGATGCGCAGGTCGCCCTCGAGGTCGCGCGGATAGCGTTCGAGGTCGGCGGGGTCGTTGAACTGCAGCGGATTCACGAAGATCGACACCACCACGACGTCGGCGAGCTCCGCGGCGCGCTCCACGAGCGCCAGATGCCCGTCGTGCAGGGCTCCCATGGTGGGAACGAGCGCCACCCGGGCACGACGGCCCTCGGCGGCGAGGCCGTCTCGGCGGAGGCGGGCGGCGATCTCGATCTCGCGCCGAACATCCGTCACCGTGGTGGCGACGAGCGGGACCGGCGAGTCGAGAGCATCCGGAACGGGATCGGTCACCGGTGGTACTCCTTACGAACAGGCTGCGGGTGCGCTCTGCGCGCCCGGCCACTCGATGCTACCCGGGAACAGAACCACCCGCGCGCGCAAGCGCGTTCTCCACCGAGGAGCGCACGAGCGGCGCCAGCACGCGCCCCGGCCCCTCGACGCCGATCTCGGCGAGCAGCCCCGCGGCCTGCTCCACGATGGCGCTGGAGAACGTGGTGGCCGTCTCGATGGCCTCCGCATAGGCGGCTCGGTCGGCCTCGGCGACCACCACAGGCTCGCCGCCCATCTCCACCACGAGCGCCTGGGCGATCGGCAGCACGGCGGTGGGAGCGGTCACGGCGAAGTAGGTTCCGGCCAGGCGCGCCACGTCGACGCTGGTTCCCGTGAACGACATCGCCGGATGCACGGCGAGCGGGATGATGCCGGAGGGGCGCGCCGGGCCGAACACGTCGACGCCGAACCCGGGAGCCGTGTGGAGCACGAGCTGGCCCATCTGCCAGGTCGAGGTCTCGGCGAGCCCCGCGATGAGCGAGGGCAGCTCCGAGGCGGGCACGGCCAGCACCACGAGCTCGCTGCGTTCGACGAGCTCGGGGATGGTGAGGATCGGTACGCCCGGCAGCATCGCGTCCGCCCGTTCGCGGCTCTCCTCCGAGATCGCGGCGACGCCCACGATGGCGTGGCCGGCGCCCGCGAGGGCCGCGCCGAGCACCGGGCCGACCCGGCCGGCGCCGATGATGCCGACGCCGAGGCGGCCGGAGCGTTCGGAGGGCTTCACGCGTTCGATCCTGCCACGCCGGGCTCCGGATGCGCTCCGCCGTGCGTCTGCGGGCCGCCGCCGGGATGCGCCCCGCCGTCGACCTGCGCGCCGCCCCCGGGATGCGCGCCCCCGGGATCCGCTCCGCCCCCGGGATGCGCTCCGCTTCCGGGAGCCGCGCCGCCCGACGCCCAGCGATGGCTGCGGTCGGCGGCCTCCGCGAGCACGACCTCGTGGGTCCACCGCTCGAACGCCGCAGCGCCCACCGCGCCGTCGGCCACGTCGATGCTCGCCCGCACCGGCCCCGCCACCGTGTGCACACCCAGCTCGACGAGGCCGAGCACCCGCCGCACCGGCCCCTGCGAGATGCGCAGGCTCTGCACGCGCGCGAGCGGAATCACCGAGAGGTGCCGCCGGACGAACCCGGAGCGCAGCAGCACGGCGCCGGGCGCCTCGGCGAAGCCGGTGCGCCACCAGGAGAACGGCCGCAGCGGCCAGGCGCGCGCGGGGGCGTCGGTGAAGCCCGACCCCGATCGCGCCGTCATCCCGGCCAGCACGAGGGCTCGGGCCTCCTCGTTCGCGAAGCCCGGCAGCAGCAGCCCGAGCACCTTGCGCACCTGTTCGACCGTGCCGACGGGCAGCATCGTCGTGCTCGCCTGCGCGCTGCCCTCGCCGGCGGCGCCCGCCCGGTTGATGCGGATCATCCACCAGTTCGCCGGTCGCCAGAGCAGCGGCTGACTCACCTCGATGGCGTGGATGCGGCCCGGCGGGAGGGTGTCGTTGCTCGTCGAGAGCAGCCCGTAGCCGATGCGCACGCCGTCCGGGGTGGCGGCGATGCTGTAGCGCAGCGACTTCGTGAAGCGGTTGGCGTAGTAGCCGAGGGCGCCCAGCACGCCGGGCAGGATCAGGATCAGGAAGAACTCGCGCCGGCCGAGCAGCGAGGTGACGATGATGAACGCGCCCACGACCAGCAGCCCCACCGTGAAGCTGCTCAGCACGAGCGAGGCGATGAGCCGCAGCGGATGGATGCTCACCACCGACTCCGGCGGCGCGAGTCCCGGATCGCGCTCGGGGGCGAGGAGCTCGCGCACGCGCTGGCCGACGATACCGGCCGAGGCGGGCGACTCGGAGGGTGCCACCGGCACGACGCCTGCCGTGGCGGGCCCGCCGGCATCCGTGGCCCGCACCCCCGAGGCGAGCATCAGCACGTCCTGCCTCAACCGGTCGGCGTCGCCGCCGCGGAGGTAGGCCAGCTGCACCTTCGCGTCCTGCCCCGCCACGCTGATGTCGAGCTTCGCCGCCCCGAACAGGCGGGCGAACAGCGGGCGGCTGATGGCGATGCCCTGGATGCGGTCGAGCCGCGCCCGCCGGTGGGTGCGGAACAGGATGCCGCTGCGCACCTCGACGACGTCGTCGCCCACCCGGAAGCTGTGCGTGCGCCACGAGGCATAGAAGATCACGATGCCGAGCACGAGCCCGCCCACCACGATGAGCGAGAGGATGCCGATCTGCCCGCGCTCGTAGGCCGTCTGCAGCGGGTCTCCGGGCAGGTCGGGCGCTCCGAACACCCAGTCCACGAGCCGCTCCCGGAAGTTCGCGAGCACGAAGCCGAGGATGGCCACGAGGATGATGCCGCCCCGCAGCAGCGGGGTCGCCGGATGCAGCCGGTGCCATTCACCGTCGGTGAGCGCGGTCACAACCCCACCCGGCGCGACTCGGCGAGCGCCACGAGCTCGTCACGCAGGGCGTTCGCCTCCGCCTCGACGAGCCCCGGGATCGAGACCCCCGTCGAGGCGGCCGCGGTCACGAACTTGAGCTCGGCGAGCCCGAGGGCCCGGGCCACCGGCCCGCGGTTGATGTCGATGAGCTGCATGCGCCCGTAGGGCACCGACACCACCCGGTGGAACATGATGCCCCGCCGGAACACGAGGTCGTCGGCGCGCAGCTGGTAGCCGATCGCGCGCACCCGCCGGGGGGCGAGGGCGAGCGTGACGACACCGATCAGCACGGCCAGGCCGAGCGCCGGCCAGCCGAACCAGGTGCCGAGCAGGATGAACGGCACCGTGATGGCGCAGAGCACCAGGGTTCCGACGACGCCCGACGCGATCTCCACCCCGAGCAGCTTCGGGCTGACGCGATGCCAGTCGCCGCCGATGCTCAGGCGGCTCTGCGGCGGCGGAGCGCCGTCGTCGGGTGCGGACACGCGACTCTCATTTCGTCTCGGGTTCATCCGGCGGCAAGGTGCACAGCCGTTCGGCCACGAGGCCGGCCGTCAGGAGCACGACGCCCGCGAGCGCGGTGGCGATCCCCGGCCAGACCGAGCTCACGTCGGCCACCACCGGCCGGGTGAGGAGGAAGCCGACCACGCCGAGGCCGAAGCCCGCGATGAGGCTGCCGACGAGGGCCGAGGCCTTCGCGAGCAGCACGATGCGCATGGCGCGGAAAGGGTTGATGCGCGCCTTCGAGGTTCCCCGGATCGAGCGGCGGATCGGGACGGCGAGCACCACCACGATCACGGCGGCCGCCACGAGGGTGATCGTGAGCGTGTAGGGCGGGATGAGCACGGGCATCCCGGCGGCGGCGAGGGCGACCTCGAGCACGAAGCCGGCGGCGATGCCGACCACGCCGTAGATCACCACGGTGAGCGGATGCGTGTGCCTCATCGGCGCTCCCCCGCGTACGGGCGCAGGGTGCTGCCCGGTATGGCGCTCAGCAGGGCATCGACCCGGCCGCGACCGGGGAGCATGGCATCCGGGTCGATCTCGAGCCATGGAACGAGCACGAAGTCGCGCTCGGCCGCGCGCGGATGCGGCAGCGCGAGCCGCTCCGTGTCGCGGGTCACGTCGGCGAAGGTCACGATGTCGATGTCGAGCGTGCGGTCTCCCCAGCGTTCGGCCCGCACCCGCCCGTGCTCGTGCTCGATGCGGTTCACCGCGTCGAGCAGCTGTTCGGGCAGCAGGCTGGTGCGGATGGTGGCGACGGCGTTGAGGTATTCCGGGGCATCCGGGTCGATGCCCTCGGGCTTCACCGCGATCGTCTCGTAGAGCTGCGAGGTGGCCGTGACTTCGATGCCCGGGGTGGCCTCGAGATCGGCGAAGGCGGCCCGGATGGTGGCCTCGCGGTCGCCGAGGTTGCTGCCGAAGGCGAGCACCGCGGGCAGGTGGATGGTGCGACGGTCGACGCTGTCGACGGGCTGGGCGTTCATACGGAGGCCGTTCTGGTGATCGTGATGCTGACGTCGGCGAAGGGCACGGTGATGGGCGCATCCGGCTTGTGCACGACCACGGTCACCACGGCGACCGGCGGATGCGTGAGCACGACCCCCGCCACCCGCTCGGCGAGGGTCTCGATCAGGTCGACGGGGTCGCTCGCCACCGCCGCCACGATCTCCTCGGCCAGCTCGCCGTAGTGCACCGTCTGGGCGAGGTCGTCGCCGGCGGCCGCGCCCTGGGTGTCGAGACGCAGGGCCACGTCGATGACGAAGCGCTGCCCCTGCCGTCGTTCGAAGTCGAAGACGCCGTGGTGGGCGAACACCTCGAGCCCGGTGAGGGTGAGCAGGTCGAGTCGGTCGATCGGGTCGGTCATCGTCGCCCATCCTTTCCACGGTTCCACGCCGCCGCCACCTCGAGCGCCGTGCGGGTGGTCGAGACGTCGTGCACGCGCACGCCCCACACGCCCTCGTGGGCCGCGAGGGCCGCGACCACGGCCGAGGCGAGATCGCGCTCCCCCAACTGTGCCCCACCGGGCACGAGTTCGCCGAGGAAGCGCTTGCGCGACGCGCCGATGAGCACCGGCAGGCCGAGGGCGGCGAGCCGGTCCAGGTGCGCCAGCACCGTCCAGTTGTGGTCGGCGTTCTTCGAGAAGCCGAGCCCGGGGTCGACGATCAGGCGATCGGGATGCGCGCCCTTCACGATGAGCTCGGCCACCCGGTACTCGATCTCGCCCACCACCTCGGCCACCACGTCGTCGTAGCGCGCCGGGGGGTGCGTCTTGTCGAGATGGGCGCGCCAGTGCATCACCACGAAGCGGGCGCCGGACTCGATCACCACGTCGTCCATCTCCGGATCGGCCAGGCCGCCCGAGACGTCGTTCACGATGGCGGCCCCGGCGTCGAGCGCGGCGGCGGCGGTCGCGGCGTTCATCGTGTCGACGCTCACCGTCACGCCCTTGTCGACGAGCTCGCGCACCACGGGGAGCACACGTCGCTTCTCCTCCGAGACCGCCACGCGCTGGGCGCCCGGCCGGGTGGACTCGCCGCCCACGTCGATGATGTCGGCACCGCGGGCCACCATGCCGAGCGCGTGCCGCACGGCGGCCTCGCGGTCGAGCCACAGACCGCCGTCGCTGAAGGAGTCCGGCGTCACGTTCAGGATGCCGAGGATCTGCGTCACGCGGTCTCCCCCGTCACGTGGCGCGGAGCATCCGTGCCGATCAGGGCGATCGTCTCGGCGCGCGCCGCCGGCTCGGCCAGCGAGCCGCGGGCTGCGAGCGTGAGCGTGGTGCTGCGGGTCTGGCGCGGCCCGCGGGCGCTCACGCAGCCGTGCTTCGCGTCGACCACCACGAGCACACCACTCGCTCCGAGTCCGCGTTCGAGCGCGTCGGCGATGTCGTCGGTCAGGCGCTCCTGCAGTTGCGGGCGCGAGGAGGCGGATTCGACCACGGCGACGACCGAGCCGAGCCCGGCCACGACGGCGCCCGGCACGTAGGCCACATGCACCACGCCTTCGAAGGGCAGCAGGTGGTGCTCGCATACCGAGCGGAAGGTGATGTCACGCATCAGCACGGGCTGCGCGGAGGCGTGGCCGCCACCGTCGGGGGCACCGAAGGTCGAGCCCAACGCGGCCGCCGGGTCTGCACCCACCGAGCCGAACAGCTCGGCGTAGAGCGCGGCGACCCGGCGAGGCGTCTCCGCGAGCCCCTCGCGCGCCGGATCCTCGCCGATGGCGGCGAGGATCTCGGCGACCGCTGCCTCGATCCGCTCCTTGTCGACGGATGCCACGGGGCGGGCCTAGGCGGTGGCGGGGCGGGGGTTGATGCGCGGCGCGCGCTTCGGCTTGGCCTCGGGCTCCGGGTCGGAGTCGACGCCGCCGTCGACGGCCGAGCCGTCGATCGGAGCCTTCGCCGTGGGGAACTGCACGGGCGGGAGGCTCGACACCGGGCGGCGCTCGCTCGAGAGCCACTGCGGCCGGAGCGGCAGCTTCTTGACGCCCTCGAAGATCGTGGCGAGCTGCTCGTGGTCGAGCGTCTCCTTCTCGAGGAGTTCGGCGGCCAGCCGGTCGAGGATGTCGCGGTTGTCGTTCAGAACCGCCCACGCCTCGTCGTGCGCCGCCTCGATGAGTGCGCGCACCTCCGCGTCGACCTGCTGCGCGAGGCTCTCGGAGTAGTCGCGCTCGTGGCCCATGTTGCGGCCGAGGAACATCTCGCCGGAGGCGCTACCGAGCTTGACCGCGCCGAGCGTGGCCGTCATGCCGTATTCGGTCACCATCTTCTTGGCGGTGCCGGTGGCCTTCTCGATGTCGTTCGAGGCGCCGGTGGTGGGGTCGTGGAACACGATCTCCTCGGCCACACGACCGCCCATGGCGTAGGCGAGCTGGTCGAGCAGTTCGTTGCGGCTCACCGAGTAGCGGTCTTCGAGCGGCAGCACCATCGTGTATCCGAGGGCACGGCCGCGGGGCAGGATCGTGATCTTCGTCACCGGGTCGGTGTAGTTCATCGCCGTGGCCACCAGGGCGTGGCCGCCCTCGTGGTAGGCGGTGACCAGCTTCTCCTGGTCGCGCATGATGCGGGTGCGGCGCTGCGGGCCGGCGATCACGCGGTCGATGGCCTCGTCGAGCGCGCGGTTGTCGATCAGCTGGGCGTTCGAACGCGCGGTCAGCAGCGCGGCCTCGTTGAGCACGTTCGCCAGGTCGGCGCCGGTGAAGCCCGGCGTCTTGCGGGCGACGACCTCGAGGTCGACGCCGGCGGCGAGGGGCTTGCCACGGCCGTGCACCTCGAGGATCTTCTTGCGGCCGTTCAGGTCGGGCGCGTCGACGCCGATCTGGCGGTCGAAGCGGCCCGGGCGCAGGAGCGCCGGGTCGAGGATGTCGGGGCGGTTCGTGGCCGCGATCAGGATGACGTTCGTCTTCACGTCGAAGCCGTCCATCTCCACCAGGAGCTGGTTCAGCGTCTGTTCGCGCTCGTCGTGACCGCCGCCCATGCCGGCGCCGCGATGGCGGCCGACGGCGTCGATCTCGTCGATGAAGATGATGGCCGGCGAGTTCTCCTTCGCCTGCTGGAACAGGTCGCGCACGCGGCTCGCACCGACGCCCACGAACATCTCCACGAAGTCGGAACCCGAGATGGAGTAGAAGGGCACGCCCGCCTCACCCGCGACCGCGCGGGCCAGCAGGGTCTTGCCGGTGCCGGGAGGGCCGTAGAGCAGCACGCCCTTGGGGATGCGCGCGCCGACGGCGAGGAACTTGGCCGGCTCCTTCAGGAAGTCCTTGATCTCCTCGAGCTCCTCGAGCGCCTCCTCGGCGCCCGCGACGTCGTCGAAGGTGACCTTCGGCGACTCCTTGGTGACGAGCTTCGCCTTGGACTTGCCGAACTGCATCACGCGGTTGCCGCCGCCCTGCATGCCCGAGAGCATGAACCAGAAGAAGGCGCCGATCAGGATGATGGGGAGCAGCAGGCCGAGGGCCGAGAGGAACCAGTTGGGCTGGGGCACCTGGTCGTTGAAGCCGTTCGAGGGGTTCGCGCTGGTGACCGCCTGCACCACCTCGGTGCCGCGCGGAGCCACGTAGTAGAACTGCACCTTCGAGCCGTACTTGCTGTCGGGGTTGGCCAGAGTCATGTCGACGCGCTGCTCGCCGTCGATGATGGTGGCCTCCGACACCTTGCCGCTGGAGAGGAATCCGAGCCCCTCCTGCGTGGTCACCTGCTGGTAGCCCACGCTCGTGATCAGGCTGAAGCCGATCCACAGCGCGATCGCACCCAGGAGGATGTACGGAATGGGAGATCGGAGGATGCGTTTCGGATTCATGTCTCTTCACCGCTATGGTGCCGATGGGGTCGGCACAGTGCTTAGGTCGTGGTGCAAGGGTACCCGTCGAGGACTGGACGCCGCCTCCATGTTCCCCGTGGGCGTAACGTGAGCGCGGGGCCGCCCTCGGCGTGGTCTCGCCGGAGTTAAGCTCGGTTCGATGTCGTCTTCGATTCCGGCTGTGCGCACCGCGCTCGCGCGGGCGTCCGTCACGCCCGATTCGCTCACCGACGCCGAGCTCGCGGCTCTCCTCCTCGCCGAGGGCGAGGAGCTCGACGCCCTCACCGGGCTCGCGGATGCGCTCCGCCGCGAGGCCGTCGGAGAGGCCGTGCGCTTCGTCGTGAACCGCAACGTCTCCTCCGATCTCTTCGGCGCATCCGTGCCCCCGCCGAGCGGGCCGCACGCCGGCGCGCCCCGCGTGCTCGACCTCGCCGCGATCGGCGACATCGCCGACGACGCCTGGCAGCTCGGCGGCACCGAGGTGTGCATCCAGGGAACCGTGCCGGCCGTCGGAGAAGACGGGGCGCACGCGGGCACGACCCCGGCGCATCCGTTCGTCTACGCCGACATCGCCCGGGCGGTGAAGGGCCGCCGGCCCGGACTGCACCTGCACGCCTTCCGGCCCGCCGACCTCGTCGACGGCGCACGCCGTTCGGGGCTCGGGATGCCCGAGTTCCTCGCCTCGCTGCGCGAGGCCGGGGTCGACTCGGTTCCGGGCACGGGCGTCAAGCTGCTCGACGAGGCCCAGCGGCGGAGCCTCGCCCCCGGCGACCTGCCCGTCGACCGCTGGCTCGAGGTGGTGCGCACGGCGCACGGGCTCGGCTTCCGCTCGACGTCGATCATGTTCTACGGGCGCGGCGAGAGCCCGGCCGACCGCGTCGCCCACCTGCGCACGCTCGCGCGGCTGCAGGAGGAGACGGGAGGCTTCACCGAGTTCGTGCCGATGCCGTTCCCCGAGCTCGAGCCGCTCGTGACCGCACGCTCCGAGCTCGACGAGCACCGGGCGGTCACGGCCGTGGCGCGGCTCGCCCTGCTCGGGCGCATCGACCATCTGCAGGTGCCGTGGACCAAGCTCGGCCTCGGCCCCTCGGCGGTGATGCTCGCGAGCGGTGCCGACGACCTCGGCGGCACGCTCTACGACGGGCGGGTGCTGCCCACCGCCGGCGTGGAGTACGGCCGCTCGCTGAGCATCGCCGACATCGAGCGCACCGCGGCCGCCCTCGGCCGCCCCGCCCGGCAGCGCACCACGGTCTACGGCGAGCCCTCCGCCGAACGCCTCGAGGCGGCCCGCACCGCCGAGAGTGCGGGCGCGGGTCGGCACGCCGCGCAAGCCGACCCCGCCCCCGGTGGTCCGCCCACGGCTTCCCGCGCGGCCGGCGCCATCGCGTCAGGGTCGGGCCACTCAGCACCGGCGGCCCGACCGTGACGACGGATGCGCGCGCCGAGTCCGGCGGCGACCCGCGCGTCGTGCTCGTGCCCGGGCTCTCCGGCGACGCCGCGGACTTCTCCTTCCTCGGGCCGATGCTCGGCCGCCGCCGCACCGTGACCACCGCGTCCTTCGACGATCTCCCCGCGACGCCCACCGTGGCCGAGCTGACGACGCGGGTCGGCGCCGCGGCGAACGCCACCAGCACCCCGCCCGCGCTGATCGGCTACTCCGTCGGGGCCGTCGCCGCTGCGGTGTTCGCGGCGGAGCATCCGGAGCGCGTCTCGGCGCTCGTGCTGATCGCCGGCTGGCTCAGCCCCTCGCCCAAGCTCGTCGCCCTCGCCTCGCTCTGGCAGCGGCTCGCGCGCACCGACCCGGATGCCCTCGCAGAGGTGCAGCGCAGCGCCCTGTACAGCGCCGAGGGCTGGGACTCCGCGGCCCTGCCCCGCGTCGACGAGCGCTCGGCCGCCCTCGTGCGCCTCGCCGCCACCCCCGCCCTCGTCACCGCCTCCGCACCTGCACCTGCACCTGCACCTGCACCTGCACCTGCACCTGCACCTGCACCCTCGCACGCCCGGGCCGGCGCACCGGGTGCCGACCTCACCTCCGCGTCCGCGCGCGCACCGGGATCGCCACACGACCGCCGCGCCGCGCCGTCCATCCCGCTCGATCTCGCCACCCTCGCCTCCCGCATCACGGCGCCGACCCTCGTGATCGGCTGCGCGCACGACGAGATCGCCACCGCCCGTGAGACCCGGCTGCTCTTCGCCGCGATCCCGGATGCGCGCTACACCGAGGTCGAGAGCGGCCACGGCGTGCTGCGCGAGCGCCCCGCCGAGGTGCTCGGCCTCGTCGACGCGTTCCTCGCCGAGCCCCGGCGGCACCCGGCCGGCGCGATCGTCGAGCGGAGCCGGCCATGATCGACCCCACCGACTCCGGTGCCGCTCCCGACCCGGCCACCGCTCCCCGTTCCGCCCCCGGGACGGCACCGGCGCACCCCGTCGCCCACGTGCGCGTCGCCGTCATCGGCGCCGGATTCGCCGGGGTGGGCCTCGGCATCCGGCTGCAACGCCAGGGAGAGTCGTCGTACCTCGTGTTCGAGCGCGGCTCGGGCGTCGGCGGAACCTGGCGCGACAACAGCTACCCCGGGGTGGCCTGCGACGTGCCCTCGCACCTCTACTGCTACTCGTTCCGGCCCAACCCCGACTGGTCGGGCGTCTTCGCCCCGGGGGCCGAGATCCGCCGCTACATCGAGACGGCCGCGCGGGAGGAGGGCGTGCTGCCCCACCTGCTCACCGACACCGAGGTGTTCGGTCTCGACTGGGACGAGAACGCCGCCCTCTGGCGCCTCGACAGCACGCGCGGCGCCTTCACGGCCGACGCCGTGGTGCTCGCGGCGGGGCGCCTCACCGAACCGCGCATCCCCGATGTTCCCGGCATCGAGGGGTTCGACGGCCCCATGTTCCACTCCGCGCGCTGGGACCACACGGCCGAGCTCGCCGGCAAGCGGATCGCGGTGGTGGGCTCGGGCGCCTCCGCCATCCAGATCGTGCCGCAGCTCGCCGCCGTGGCCTCGGAGCTCGTGGTGATGCAGCGGAGCGCGCCCTACATCATCCCGCGCGACACCCGCGCCTACTCGGCGGCCGAGCGCTCCCTGTTCGCGCGCGACCCGGAGGAGCTCGAACGGGTGCGCTCGCGCCTGTTCTGGAAGGCCGAGGAGGCCTTCGCGCAGAGGGCCGGGGATGCGGATGCGACGGCCGCGGCCCGATCCCGCGCGCTCGCGCACCTCGAGTCGCAGGTCTCCGACCCCGGCCTGCGCGCCAAGCTCACGCCCGACTACGAGATCGGCTGCAAGCGCGTGCTCATCTCGAGCGACTACTACCCGGCGGTGGCCGAGCCCCACGTCACGGTGGAGCCCTCGGCGCTCGCGGGCATCCGCGGCAACACGCTCGTGGCGCGCAACGGCGGCGAGCACGAGGTCGACGCGCTCGTGTTCGCGACCGGCTTCCACTCGGCCGAGCAGCCCTACGCCCGACTCACGCGCGGCCGCGACGGGCAGCTGCTCGCCGATCACTGGGCGGGCGGGATGACGGCGTTCGCGTCGACCGTGATGGCCGGCTTCCCGAACCTCTTCGTCATCAACGGGCCGAACGGCGGTCTCGGGCACAACTCGGCGGTCTACATGATCGAGGCGCAGATCGACTACATCCTCGGTGCCCTGCACCACAGCGCGGCGAACGACGGACTCGTGCTGAGTGTCACCGCCGAGGCCGAGCAGGAGTACACCCGCGCCGTCGACGAGCTCAGCGCCTCCACGGTCTGGCTCACGGGCGGGTGCAACAGCTGGTACGTCGATGCGCGCAACGGCCGTCTCACGCTGCTCTGGCCCGACTTCGCCCACAGCTTCCGCGCCCGCAACGCCGCCTTCTCCCCCGCCGTCTTCGACCCGCCACGGCCGGTCGCCTCACCGCCCGCCTAGACTCGCGTCATGAAGCAGAGCCGGTTCAGAGTCGTCCCCGCCGTGATCGCGATCGCGCTCCTCGCGGCGCTCTCCGGGTGCAGCGCCCCCACCAGCCCCTTCGTGGGCACGTGGGGCAACGCCGGCGCGGCAGGCCAGCCCTCGCTCGTCCTGAGCTCCGACGGAACGGTCTCGGGCACCGACGGCTGCAACTCGCTCACCGGCACCTGGACCGCGTCGAACGACGTGGCCACCTTCGGCGCCCTGGCCTCGACCCTCATGGCCTGCCCGGGCACGACGCAGTGGCTCGGCGGCGCGAGTACCGCGAAGGTCACGGGCGGCCAGCTCGTGGTCTCCGACGCGACGGGCGCGAAGATCGGCACCCTCCCGAAGGCGCCCTAGGCGTACACGTGCGGGGCGAGCACCCCGATCGACTTCAGGTTGCGGTAGCGCTCGGCGTAGTCGAGGCCGTAACCCACCACGAACGCGTTCGGGATGTCGAAGCCCACGTACTTCACGTCGATCTCCACCTTCACGGCCTCGGGCTTGCGCAGCAGCGCGCAGATCTCCACCGACTTCGCCCCGCGCGAGCGCAGGTTGGCGAGCAGCCACGACAGGGTGAGCCCCGAGTCGATGATGTCCTCCACGATCAGCACCGTGCGGCCGGTGAGGTCGGTGTCGAGGTCTTTCAGGATGCGCACGACGCCGCTCGACTGGGTGCCGGAACCGTAGGAGCTCACCGCCATCCAGTCCATGTTGACCTGGATGCGCAGCTCCCGGGCGAGGTCGGCCATCACCATCACGGCGCCCTTCAGCACCCCCACGATGAGCAGGTCGTCGTCGGCGTAGTCGGCCTCGATGGCCCGCGCGAGCTCGGCGATCTTTCCCGCGATCTGCTCCTCGGTGAGCAGCACCTCGGTGATGTCGTCGGCCACGTCAGTGATGTCCATGCGAGTCGTTCCCTTCGTTCTGGCTTTCGTTCGCCGCCGCGCTGAAGACGAGCCGGCCCGCCTGCCGCACCACTCTAATCCCTGGCAGATCGACGCCCTTCTGCCCGTGCCACCCGGTCACGAGCGCGACCGCCGCGAGCGTCTGCACCCGCGAGAGCGAGACCCCGAACTCGGCGTCGACGACGTAGCGGATGATGCGGTTGCGGAGCGCGGGCGGGTTCGCCTCGAGCGCCGCCACCGAGATCGCGATGCCGGCCTCGGCGGGCTCCACGATCTCCTCGATGGTCTCGATCGCCATCGCGTGCAGGGCGTCGTCGTCCTCGCGGAGCTGCTCCGCCGTGCGGGCGAGCGCCTCCGCGATGCCGGGCCCGAGCTCGGCCTCGAGCACGGGCAGCACGGTACGCCGCACCCGCACGCGGGTGAACCGCTCGTCGGCGTTGTGCGGGTCGTGCCACGGCTCGAGCCCCGAATCGGCGCAGAACGCCTCGGTCTCGGAGCGGCGGATGCCGAGCAGGGGACGCAGCCGCGCGCCACGCGGGACAGCGGGAGCGCGGAGACCTCCGGAGGCGGGGGGCGCGGCGGAAGCGGGGGACGCGTGGGCATCCCCGTCGGCGTCGGGTGGCCCGGTGACCGTCGCCATGCCCGCGAGCGACGCGGCTCCGGCGCCGCGGGCGAGGCCGAGCAGCACGGTCTCGGCCTGGTCGTCGAGGGTGTGCCCGAGCAGCACGGCGTGGGCGCCGGTCGTGCGGAGCGCATCGTCGATCGCCGCGTAGCGGGCGTCGCGGGCGGCCGCCTCGACGCCGCCGGTGACGGAGGAGGATCCCTCGGCCGGCCGCACGCGCGTGACGAGCACGGGAGCCAGGCCGAGAGCGCCCGCCTGCCGAGCCGCCTCGGCGGCCACCGCATCCGAGCCGTCCTGGAGTCCGTGGTCGACGATGATCGCACCGGCGCGGATGCCCGCCCGCGGCGCCTCGAAGGCGGTCGCCGCGGCGAGGGCGAGCGAATCCGGGCCACCGCTCAGGGCGACCAGGACGTCGGCCCCCGGTTGCTCGCGCAGGATCCCGTCGCCGTCCTCGCGAGTCGCGGCGGATGCCCCGGCTCCCGCCGGCAGCACCGCGGCCCCGTTGGCGAGACCCGCGGCCTCCAGGCACTCGCGCACGGCCCGGCGCACGTCGGCCATCGCGGGCGTGAGCCGAGGTCGGCGCTCGTTCATGCTCATCCAGTAACGTTATTGCAGTTTCCGGCGCGGATTCCGCGCGCCAGCACACACCAGAGGAGCAGGAGCACATGGCCGCCTACGATGTCGTCGTCGAAATCCCCAAGGGAAGCCGCAACAAGTACGAAGTCGACCACGAGACCGGCCGGGTCTACCTCGACCGTGTGCTGTTCACCACCTTCGTCTACCCCACCGACTACGGCTTCTTCGAGAACACCCTGGGCCTGGACGGCGACCCCGTCGACGCGCTCGTGCTGCTCGAGTACCCCACCTTCCCGGGCGTGGGCGTCAAGGTGCGCCCGGTCGGCGTGCTCAACATGAGCGACGAGGCCGGCTCCGACGCCAAGGTCGTCGTGGTGCCCTTCAAGGACCCGCGCTGGGCGCACATCCAGGACATCGAGGATGTGCCGGAGCAGACCCGCAAGGAGATCGAGCACTTCTTCGCCCGCTACAAGGACCTCGAGCCGGGCAAGTTCGTGAACATCGAGGGCTGGGGCAACGCGGCCGAGGCCGAGGCCATCGTCGAGGCCGGCTTCAAGAAGCTCGCCGAAGAGGGCTCCCACTAACCCCACCCCGCCACCTCTTCGCGAGTCGCCAAAAAGCGCCCCAAGACCTCGGCTTTGGGGCGCTTTTTGGCGACTCGCGAGGAGGGCGGGCGGGTTCGGGAGGCGGGGGCGGCCTAGAAGGCCACGTAGTTGCGGGGGTTCTCGGGCGAGCCGTCGACGCGGGTCTCGAAGTGCACATGGCAGCCCGTCGACGTGCCCGTGGTGCCGGCGAAGGCGATGACCTCGCCACCGCCGACCGCCTGCCCCCGGCCCACGTTGAGCGAGGAGTTGTGGCCGTACACGGTGGTGAGCCCTCCGCCGTGGCTGATGGTCACCGAGTAGCCGAGGCCGCCGTTGTAACCGGCCTGCGTGACGGTGCCGGCCGCCGCCGAGTACACCGGCTTGCCGCACGTTCCGCCGCCGGCCACGAGATCGATGCCGGCGTGCAGGCGCCAGACGAGGGCGATGGGGTGGAAGCGCTGGCCGAACTCGTCGCTGACGACGTGGTTCGCGAGCGGGCTCGACCAGCCGCTCGCCGAGGGGCCGGGGCGACCGGATGCCGCAGCCTCCGCCGCGGCGGCGGCCCGCGCGGCGGCCTCGGCGGCGAGCCGGGCCTCCTCCGCCTTGCGTCGCTCCTCGACACCCACCTCGTACTCGGCCACCGTCTTCGCGGTGGCCGAGGTGAGTGCGGCCAGCTGCTGTTCGAGCACGATCCCCTGCGCCGACTGCTCCGCGAGGGCCGCCTCGGCCTGCTCCTGCGCCTGGTTCGCCTGCTCGAGCGCCGCCGCCGCGGCGAGCTTGAGCCCCTCGAGCTCGGCCTCGGCCACGAGCGCCTGCGCTCCGAGGGCGTCGGCGGTGTTGCGGTCCTGCGTGGCCTGCTCGTAGAGCGCGCCGGTCTTCTGCGTGAGCTGGCTCATCGCGCCGAGCTGGTAGAGCAGGTCGTCGGTCGCCTCGCCGGCCACGATGAGGTTGAGGGTGAGGTCTGCTCCGCCGGCCCGCGTGAACTGGGTGATCAGCATCCCGGCCTGCTTGTTGGACTCCTCGGCGCGCATCCGGGCCTCGTCGGTCTGCCGCGCGAGCTCGTCGGCGCGGTAGACCGCGGTGTCGTAGGCCTCCTGCGCGAGCGAGTACTCGTCGGCCTTCTGCATCGCCAGCTCCTGGGCCGCCTGCGCCTCCGACTCCAGCTGGGCGATGAGCCCCTGGATGCGCTGCACCTCGGCCTGCTTGGTGGACTCGCTCGCCCGGGCGGCGATCACGTCCTCCCAGCTCGGGTAGTCGGCGGCGGACGCCGGCTCGACGCCCCGCAGCACGTCGACCGCCACGATGCCGGCGGCCAGCGCCAGGCCCGCGAAGAAGCGGGAGAGAGGATGCGGGCGTTCGGTCGTCGTTCGTGTCTGCATGGTTCCTAGCCGAAGTCGATTCCCTGGGCGGCCATGAACGGCCGTGGATTGATGGCGGTGCCGTTCTGCCGCACCTCGAAGTGCAGGTGGCAGCCCGTCGAGTTCCCGGTGGTGCCCGCGAGCGAGATGGGCTGACCCACCTGCACGTAGTCGCCGTTGCCCACGAGCAGCTGCGTGTTGTGACCGTAGGCGGTGGCGATGCCGCCGCCGTGGTCGATCTGGATGAAGTTGCCGTAGCCGCCGTTCCAGCCGGCGAAGTTCACGATGCCCTCGGCCGCCGCATAGACGTAGGCCCCGCAGGTGCCGCCGTTGTAGACGAGGTCGATGCCGGAGTGCAGACGGTAGCCACCGTCGACCGGGTTCACCCGCATCCCGTATTCGTCGGAGGAGTAGGCGCCGGGGAAGGGACTCGTCCATCCGCTCGCCGCGACGAGAGGCAGACTGGGGAGGCCGGCCGCGGCTGCTGCGCGCGCTGCCGCCGCCCGTGCCTCGAAGCCCTTCTGGTAGTCGGCCTCGGTGGCCGCCCGGTTCTGCTGCAGCACCTGGAGCTGAGCGGTGAGCTCGACCTCGTGGTCCTGCTGCTCGGCGAGGGCCGCTGCGGCGGCATCCTGAGCCGAGACGGCCTCGTCGCGGAGTCGCTGGGCTTCGTCGGCCAGCCCCTTCAGGGCATCGCGCGCGACCGTCGCCTGGGCGGTGAGGGCCGTGGCGGTGTTGCGGTGCTGCTCCGCCAGAGCGTAGATGCGCGAGGTCTTCTCGGCGAGCTTGCTCATCGCGCTGAGCTGGTAGAGCAGGTCGGCCGAGAGCTTCTCGCCGCCCACGAACAAGTTCATGCTGAGGTTGCCGCCGCCGCCTCCGGCGCGGGCGAGCTGAGCGGCGAGCTGGCCGGCCTGCCGGTTCGACGCCTCGGCCGTCGCCGCCGCCGCGCTCGCCTGCGCGTCGAGCTCGGCCTGCACGAAGTTCGCGGTGTCGTACTTCTCCTGCGCCGCGTTGAACTCGTCGCCACGCTGCAGGGCGAGCTGCTGCGCGGCCGCCAGGGTGGAGTTCATCGAGTCGATGAGCCCCTTGATGCGCGCGACCTCGTCGTTCTTCGCCGCCTCGTCGGCCTGGGCGTTCTTCACGTCGTCCCAGGTGGGGTAGTCCTCCGCCGCGGCGGGCGCGGAGGCGACGCCGATCGACACCACGAGCGTCGCGACGGCGATCGTGGTGGCCACGGCGTCGCGGATGCGCCGTCCTCGCGGGCGCGGGGCGGGGGAGTTCGAGCTGGTCATGTCTCCGGCGAATCTAACCCGAGGCCGATGCGAATGCACGGACATTCCCCCGCGGGTGCCCAACTCGAGGGCTCGCGAGCGCCGATTGGCGGCCGGGGAGGGGATGTGGCATACTCGATGAGTTGTCGCCGCCGGCCCCATCGTTTAGTGGCCTAGGACGCCGCCCTTTCACGGCGGTAGCACGGGTTCGAATCCCGTTGGGGTCACGAAGGCTGGGGCCACGGAACTGTGGCGAAAGCACCAGGCGGGCAACACATACAATAGGAACACAGCAACAAAACGTAAGGCCCTGTAGCGCAGTTGGTTAGCGTGCCGCCCTGTCACGGCGGAGGTCGCGGGTTCAAGTCCCGTCAGGGTCGCCAGGCGTGAAGCCCTCCATTCGGAGGGCTTTTCGCTGGAAGCGGCATAGTGCCAGTGATGGTGCGACATCGCCGGTTCGGCTCTGTAGCTCAGTTGGTAGAGCGCACGACTGAAAATCGTGAGGTCACGGGATCGACGCCCGTCGGAGCCACGAAGCCCTCTCCCTAGCTTCTACATGGGAGGGGGCTTTTTTCGTTCCCGAGGTCTCGAGTCACGTCGCTAAGCCGCTAAGCAAAGTCCGCTGGATTTTTTGCGTTGGGTATGCGATATTGAAGTCTCAAGTTGCAAACGGAATCGGGACCGGTTGCAACTACTCGTCTGACTGGGGCGGGGGGATGGATGCGGGAGACCGGCTTCGGCCGGCCCCGCATCCTCTGTTTGAGGCCGCCTATTCGAGGTTGAGCGCCCGCCGCCAGCGCTGGCCGAGCGCCCGCACGGCCCGGTCGCCGGGCGAGCCGAGCGGGTTGTCGCTCATCATGTAGGTCCAGGTTGCGGAGGGCCGGATGAGGCCGAGCCCCGCGAGACCACCGTCGAGGTCGTCGTCGGTGAGCCCCGCGACGAGCGACTCCGTGCGCTCGGCGACCCGCTCGAAGAAGCCGTCGAACTCCTCGAGCGCGATGCGGTGGAACTCATCCACCGGCACCAGCCCGGCGAGCGCGCGCAGGTGGATGCCGTCGCGCACCTCGCCGAGCAGCGCCAGGTGGGCCTGCCACTCGTCGTCGAGCTCGAACAGCTCGATCGCCCGCTCGAGCTGCTCCCGGCGGCCGGCCGGCTCCCGGGCGAGCACTTGCTCGCGCACGGCGAGCACCGCCTGCCGCTGCTTCACGACCGCACGGTTGTAGGCCCAGGTCGAGCGATGCCGGTCGAGCCGCATCCCCTCGGCCACCGCCTGGCAGTCGGCGATGATCTCGCTGCGCTCGGCGGCCGGCAACGCGGAGCCCGCGCGCTCGATCCGGGCGAGCAGGTGTGCGGGCGCCGTCGTGCGCACGAGCTCGTCGTCGAGGCTCACGAACGATGCGCTGCTGCCCGGGTCGCCCTGCCGGCCCGCCCGGCCGCGGAGCTGCGCGTCGAGACGGCCCGAGGGGTAGCGCCCGGTCGACACCACGGCGAGACCGCCGAGCGCCGCGACCCGGTCGTGATCGGCGGCGTCCGGTCCGCCGAGCCGGATGTCGGTGCCCCGGCCCGACATCTGCGTCGAGATGGTGAGCGCGCCGAAGGCACCGGCCGCGCCGATGATCGCCGCCTCGTCGGCGTCGTTCCGCGCGTTCAGCACCACCGGGGCGAGGCCCGTGGCCTGCAGGGCGCCGGCGAGCGCATCCGATTCCGCCACGCTCTGCGTGCCCACGAGCACGGGCCGCCCCTCGGCGTGCAGCCGGCGCACCTCGGCCACGACCTCGCGCTGCTTCTCGGCCGCCGAGAGCAGGATGCGCTCGGGCGCGTCGACCCGCCGGTTCGGCACACGCCGCTCCACGCGCCCCGCCGGCAGCTGGTAGAACTCGAGCAGGTCCTCGGCCACGGCCACGACCGTGCCGCTCATGCCGGCCAGAGTCTGGTAGCCCCCCAGCAGATCGTGGACGGTGACCGTGTCGAGCACCACCCCCGCGCTCGTGACGGGCAGCCCCTCCTTGGCCTCGACCGCGGCGTGCAGCCCGTCGGGCCAACGCTGCAGGCGCGCCACGCGCCCGCGCCCGGCGTCGATGAGCCGGATGGCACCGCGCTCGTCGACGAGGTAGTCGACGTCGCGCTGCACGAGCACGCGGGCGTGCAGGGCGAGGTTGAGCTCGGTGAGCAGCGGCACGCCCTCGGCGCCGTAGAGGTTGAGGCCGCCGAGCCGCGCCTCGAGGGTGTCGAGCCCGCGGTCGGTGAGCGTGACGTTCGCGCGCTCCTCGTCGACCTCGAAGTGCTCTCCTTCGCGCAGCCCGGCCACGAGCGCGGTGGCGCGCTCCATGTTCCGGGCGGCCTGCGGCGAGTCGCCGGCGAGCACGAGGGGCACGGTGGCCTCGTCGATCATGACGGCATCGGCCTCGTCGACGATCACCGCGTCGAGCACCGGATGCACCGCGTCGGCCGGCCGCTCCACGAAGCGGTCGCGCAGGAGGTCGAACCCGAGCTCGGTGACCGGCAGGTACACCACGTCGGCCCGGTAGGCCTCGCGACGCTGCCCGGTGGTGGAGGCCTGACCGACCGTCGCCACCGAGAGGCCGAGGCCCTCGAAGAGCGGGCGCATCCATTCGGCGTCGCGCGCGGCGAGGTAGTCGTTGACCGAGAGCACGTGCACCTGCCGGCCCGCGAGCGCGAGGCCCGCGGCGGCCAGCGCCCCCGAGAGGGTCTTGCCCTCCCCCGTGTCCATCTCCACCGCGTGACCGGCCATGAGTGCCGCCGCCGCGACGAGCTGCTCGTCGAAGGCGGTGAGGTGCACGGTGCGGGCCGCCGCCTCGCGGGCCAGAGCGAGGTACTCGGCCGTGACCGGTGGGGTGCCGGCCCGCGAATGGGACTCGCCGAGCGCCTGGGCCGCGGCACGCAGAGCGTCGTCGCCGAGGGCGCGCTGCGACTCGGCGAGCGCGCGGGAGGCAGCGGCCAGGGCGGCGAAGCGGCGGAAGGAGACGGCGCCGGGCCGCCCGAGCACGCGCCCCAGCATCCGGCCCAGCGCGCTCACGGCCGCACCGCGCCGTCGGGAACCGGAGTGCCGCGCGGAGCGCTCACCGCTCGGCCTCCCACTCCGCCATGAGCTGCGGCAGGCGGGCGTCGAGGAACCCGTAGAACCGCGCCATCTCGTCGACGCGCAGGGCGGCGGGCGAGCCGGGGGCGTCGAGGGCCGCGGCGGCGTTCTCGGCGAGGCTCGCGAGCGTGCCGTACATCGGGCTGGTCTTGAGCGAGGCCGTGTACCAGGTGTCCTCCACCAGCTCGTAGCGGTCGCGGCGACTGCCCGACTGCGCGATGCGCCGGATGGCGCCGAAGGTCTGCAGGTAGCGCACCGCCCCCGAGATGGCGGCCGCGCTCACCCCGAGCGTGTCGGCGAGCGCGGCGGCGGTGAGGCCGCCGTCGTCGGTCACGAGCAGGGTCATGAGCACGCGCGCGGGCATCTTCGGGAACCCGGCGGCGGTCAGCACCGCCGCCGACTGCTCGACCGCCGCTCGCAGCGATCCCTCGTCCCGTGCCATCCCCTCAGCCTCTCACCCGGCGTCGCCCCCGTGGCGCATCGCGCGCCGGGTCGCACGCCGGGTCGCGCGCCGGGTCGCGTCGCCGGCTCACGCCGTGGCCAGCTCGCGACGGCGCAGCAGCACCACGGATGCGCCGATCGCCGCCACCGCGATCGCCGACAGCCAGAACACCCCGCCCGCATCGGCGCTGCCGCCCACCACGGGCGTGTGCGTGAACGGCGAGAGGTCGCGCAGCCACTGCGGCAGACCGAGCAGGCCACCGAAGTTCCCGAGCACGATGCCGAGCGCCACAAGCGACCAGCCGGCGGCGATCGCCGCGCGCGGCACCAGCACGAACAGCAGCGCGGTCACGCCGAGATACACGAGCGCGGCCGGCAGCTGCGCCGCCGCGGCGGCGAAGGCGTCGCCGACGCGGGCCGCGTCCTCCCCCGCCGACAGGAGGCCGAGCGCGGCCACGAGCGCCGACGCGGCGAGCACGATCAGCACGGCGAGCGCGCCGAGCACGAGGTAGCCGGCCAGCCAGCGCCCACGCGAGACCGGGGTGCTGAGCAGTAGCTCGGCGGTTCCGGCGGCCTCCTCCTGGCGCATCCGGATGACGGTCTGCGTGGCACAGGCCGCTGCCAGTGCGCCCACGAAAGCGAAGAGCGCGCCGATGAGCGTCTGCGTGAGCGATCCGCCCGCGCCGGCGACGCTCTCGAGCGTGCCGACGATGGCCGGATCGGAGCCGGCCGCCTGCTGCACGAGGCTCGCGAGGGTACCGGCGAGGTAGCCGAAGGCCGCCCCTCCGGCGGCCCAGGCGAGGATGGTGCCCCACTGCAGCCGCCAGGCCAGGCCGAAGGCGCTCGAGAGGGCGGGCCGCGCATCCGCTCGCCCGTGCCGCTCGGCCACGAGACTCGCGCCGCTGTCCCGGCGGGACTGCAGGGCGAACACGGCGGCCAGGCAGACCGCGGCGAGGCCGAGGCTGAGCAGCAGCGGGAGCAGGGTGTCGCTCGTGTAGGCGCCCGTCTGCTGCCCCCACCCGATCGGCGAGAGCCAGCTCGGCCAGGCGCTCGTCATCTCGAGCGGGCCCGTGGGGGTGCCGAGGGCGTCACCGAGGCCGCGGAGTACGAAGGCGAGGCCGACGAGGGCCACCGAGAGCCCGTTCGCACCGCGGGAGGTGCGCAGGAACTGGGCGGAGAGCATCCCGACCCCGAGGAAGGCGATGCCGGTGGCGGCCACGGCGGCACCGGTGACGAAGGAGCCGCGGAGCTCGAGACCGCCGAGCACCAGCGCCGCGGCGGTCGCGAGGCCCAGCACGAGGTTCGCCCCGACGCCGTGCACGAGCGTGACGACGGTCGGCAGCGTGCGGGCGGCGGGCGTGGCCTCCACGAGCTCCGCGCGGCCCGACTCCTCGTCGCCGCGGGTGTGGCGCACGGCGAGGAAGGTGCTCATCAGGCCGGCGAGCAGAGCGAGGTAGGTGAAGATCTCGAAGAACACGAAGGCGGCCAGGCCTCCGCCCTGGGGCAGGCCGCGCAGCACGAGGATGGCCGGGCTCGAGATCGCGAGCGCGAGGATCTGGTCGCGCGCCACCGGGTCGCCGTAGCTCTGCGCCACGGCGACGGCGGCGAAGAGGGCGAGGAGGGCGGTGCCGCCGATCCAGAACAGCAGCTGCAGGCGGTCGCGCCGGAGACGCTGGCCGAGCAGGATGCGCAGGGCCGGCATCAGGATGCCGCATCGCCGTGGCGGGGGCCGGCGCCTGTTCCTGCTCCGGTGCCGGCACCGAGGCTCGCGCCCTCCGCGGGCCGGTCGCCGTAGTGGCGCAGGAACAGCTCCTCGAGCGAGGGCGGTGCCACCGTGAGCGAGCGCACTTCGAGGGCGGCGAGGGCGGTGAGCACCGCGGGAAGGTCGTCGCTGTCAGCCGTGAACCGCACGCGGCCGCCGGCCACGGTGAGGTCGTGGGCGTCCGGGATCGCCGCGAGCCGCGCCGGGCTCAGCCCCTCCGAGGCGAAGGCGATCTCGGTTCGGGTGAGGTGCCGCAGCTGCTCCAGCGTGCCGGTTTCGGCCGTGCGGCCGGAGCGGATGATGGTGACTCGATCGCAGAGCTGCTCGACCTCGGAGAGGATGTGGCTCGACAGCAGCACCGTGCTGCCCTCGCCGGCGGCGCGGTGCACCTCCCCCTCGAACACGGCCTCCATCAGCGGATCGAGGCCGCTCGTGGGCTCGTCGAGGATGAGCAGCTCGGCCGGCGTGACGAAGGCGGCGATCAGCGCCACCTTCTGCCGGTTGCCCTTGGAGTAGGCCCGGCCCTTCTTGGTGGGGTCGAAGTCGAAGGCCTCGACGAGCCGCTTCTTTCGAGCCGCGTAGGCCGCCTTGTCGGCGGTGCCTCCGCGCAGCCGGCTGAGCAGGTCGATGGCCTCGCCGCCGGTGAGGTTCGGCCAGAGCGTGACGTCGCCGGGAACGTAGCCGAGGCGGCGGTGCAGGGCGACGGCGTCGGTCCACGGGTCGCGGCCGAAGACGCGCGCGCTGCCGCCGGTGGCCCGGGCGAGTCCGAGCAGGATGCGGATGGCCGTCGACTTGCCGGCCCCGTTCGGGCCGAGGAAGCCGTGCACCTCGCCCGCGGAGACGGAGAGGTCGAGGCCCGCGAGCGCGTGCACGCGGCCGAATCGCTTCTCGAGGCCCTGGGCCTGGATCACGGGGGTCACCGACGCTGTGGTCATGACCGGCACGCTACGCGCATTTCACAATTTTGTGAATACTGTGACGCCGACTGTTGCGTCGGACTCGACTCAGGGCGCCGCGCTCGTGAAGCCGGGGGCGCGGATGACGCCCTCCTGCGCCACACTGGCCACGAGCACACCGCCCTCGGTGTAGAAACGGCCGCGGGCCAGGCCCCGCCCGCCCTGCGCCGACACGGCGTCCTGCACGTAGAGCACCCACTGGTTGGGGTCGACGGGACGATGGAACCACATCGAGTGGTCGAGGCTCGCCGTGGTGACCCCCTCGCTCTGCCAGCCCAGGCCGTGCGCCCGGAGCAGCGGTTCGAGGATCGTGTAGTCGCAGACGTAGGCCAGCGCCAGCTGCTGGGTGACCGGGTCGGTGGGGATGGGCGAGAACGCCCTGATCCAGAGGGCCTGGCGGGGCTCACGACCGGATTCGGCGTCGAAGTACACCGGACCTGGGTCGTGACGGATGTCGAAGCTCCGCCCCCAGGCCCAGTATTCGGCCGCGGCGCCCGACAGCCGACCCTCGCGGGCCAGGAACTCCTCAGTGCTCGGCAGCTCCGCCGCCGGGCGCACCGCGCGCCCGACCGGCTCGGCGAAGACGTCGATGCCGGCGGGAACGGCGAACGACACGATGCCGCTGAACACCTCCTTGCCCGACTGGGCGCCGACGACCGTGCGGGTGGAGAATCCCCGGCCGTCTCGGGTGAGCTGCACCGTGTAGGTCACCGGCTTGCCGATGTCGACCGGCCGGAGGAAGTAGGAGTGGAACGAGTGGATGCTCCGCCCGGGGTCGACGGTCGCCGTCGCCGCGGCGAGCGCCTGGGCCACGGTGTCGCCGCCGTAGGCCTTGGGCCAGGGCACGTACTGCGGCTGCGCCCAGAAGCGGGCGGACGACTCGTCGCGCCCCAGGGGCGTCACGGCGATCGAGCGCAGGAAGGGCTGGGCCGTGCCGGGCGCGACCAGGCCGGCCGGGGCATCCGTGCCGGTCGGGCCACCCGGGCCGCTCGGCGCATCCGGGCCGCCCCGCCCGCTCAGGCTGCTCACGGAACCTGCACCCGGCGGCGAGCGCGCAACCCCGTGAGGTACTGCGCGGGGGTGCTCGGGTCGTCGTAGCGCTGGTCGATGGCCGCGTTCATCGTCCAGTACGGATCGATTAGGTGCGGCCGCGCGAGCAGGCAGAGGTCGGCCCGGCCGGCCACGAGGATGGTGTTGATGTCGTCGATGCTCGACACCGCGCCCACCGTCATGGTGGGCACACCGGCGTCGTGCCGGATCTGGTCGCTGAAGGGGGTCTGGTAGAGCCGGCCGTACTCGGGCCGGGCCGCGGTGCTCGTCTGGCCCGTCGAGACGTCGATGATGTCGGCGCCGAGCTCCTTCAGCCAGGCCGAGACCTGCACGGCGTCGTTCCCGTCGAAGCCGCCCGCCACCCACTCGGTGGCGCTCAGCCGCACGCTGATCGGCTTCTGGGCCGGCCACACCGCCCGCACCGCGGCGAAGATCTCGACCGCGAGCCGGGCCCGGTTCTCGAGCGGGCCCCCGTAGGCGTCGGTGCGCCGGTTGGCGAGCGGGCTGAGGAAGCTCGACACGAGGTAGCCGTGGCCGAAGTGCAGTTCGAGAAGGTCGAAGCCCGCCGACTCGGCCCGGCGTGCCGCCGACACGTGCTGCTCGACGATCTCGGCGATCCCGGCCTCGCTGAGCTCGTGCGGCACCTGGCTGTCGGCCCGGTAGGGCACGGGCGACGGGGCGACGATCTGCCACTCGCCCTCCTCGAGCGGCACGTCGGTGCCCTCCCAGCCGAGCTTCGTGGCGCCCTTGCGGCCGGAGTGGCCGAGCTGCAGCGCGATCTTCGCGCTCGTCTCCTGGTGCACGAAGTCGACGATGCCGGCCCACGCATCCGCTTGCTCGTCGCTCCAGATGCCGGGGCAGCCGGGGGTGATGCGGCCTTCGGGCGACACGCAGGTCATCTCGGTGAACACCAGCCCGGCGCCGCCGATCGCCCGCGAGCCGAGGTGCACCAGGTGCCACGTGGTCGGCATGCCCTCGGCGGCCGAGTACTGCGCCATCGGCGAGACGGCCACGCGGTTCTTCAGCTCGAGCCCGCGCAGGGTCAGCGGGTAGAACATCGGCGGGGTGCCGGCCGGAGCGTCGTTGCCGCGCGCGATCTGGTCGGCGTGGAACCACTCGTCGACGCGGGCCACGTAGAGCGGATCGCGCAGGCGCAGGTTGTCGTAGGTGATGCGCTGGCTGCGGGTGAGCAGCTGGAAGACGAACTGCGCCGGCGGCAGGCTCCGGTAGCGCTGGATGCTCTCGAACCAGCGCAGGCTCGTCATCGCCGAGCGGCGGAGGGATGCGGCCACCGGCCGGCGCTCCGCCTCGTAGCGCTCGAGCGCGCTCGGCACGTCGTCGGCGGCGGTGAGCGAGGCCACGAGGGCGATGGCGTCCTCCAGGGCCTGTTTGGTTCCGGAGCCGATCGAGAAGTGCGCCGTGTGGGCGGCGTCGCCGATGATGACGACGTTCTCGTCGAACCAGCGGGCGTTCGCCACGTCGCGGAAGTTGAGCCAGCCGGAGTTGTTGCCCTCGAGCCGGTGGCCGCCGAGGTAGTCGGCGAAGATCCGTTCGCAGAACGCCATCGAGCGCTCGTCGCTCTGCCCGGGCCGGCGCGGGTCGGCGGCGAACTCCGCGAGGCCCGCGCGCTCCCAGGTCTCGGGGTCGGTCTCCACCAGGAAGGTCGAGTGGGTGTCGTCGTAGGGGTAGATGTGCGCCCAGAACATGCCGTAAGGCGTGTCGACGAAGACGAAGGTGAAGCAGTCGACCGGGCGGTCGGTGCCGAACCAGGCGTACTTGAACGGCCGCACCTCCACGGTGGTGCCGAGCGTGTCGGCGAGGGCGCCGCGCACGGCGCTGTTGACGCCGTCGCCGGCGATCACGACGTCGTAGGCGGCCTTCAGCTCCTCGAGCGGCGGCGCCAGGGTCTGGTGCCGCAGATCGACGCCCAGTTCGCGGGCCCGGTCGCTCAGGATGAGCAGCAGCTGCTTGCGCGCGAGCGCGGCGAAGGAGTGCCCGTCGCTGCGCTCCTGGAAGCCCAGGAAGTCGACATCCATCGCCGACCACTTGCGCCAGAGCGCCTCGATGCGCTCATAGGAGACGGGATCGGCCGTGGCCAGGTTGTCGAGGGTCTCCTGCGAGAACACCACTCCGAAACCGAAGGTGTCGTCGGCGGCGTTGCGCTCGAAGACGGTGACCTCGTGGCCCGGATCGGCGAGTGCGAGGAGGATGGCGGAGTAGAGGCCTCCGGGGCCGCCGCCGATGCATGCGATTCTCATGGCTGGAACGGGGCTCAGATTCCTTGATCGAGGAGGTGCTCGAAGTCGAGCGCCAATCCGGTGACGACGATGGAGACGCTCGCGAGGGCGTCGCGCAGGTTGGCGGCGGCGGAGGGCGGCAAGTCCTCGGCCACGAGCTCCTTCAGCTGCTCGTAGACGGCGAGGATCTTCCGCTCGTCGGCGGTGAACTCGTTGTGCAGGAGGTCGGTGGGGAAAGCAGGTGCGCTGGATGCGGCGGCTGCGCTGGATGCGGTCATGGCGGGCTCCTTGCTCGTCGGGCGATCAGGCGGTGCGGAGGTCGGTGAGTCGCTTCGCCTTGAGCTCGAAGCGCGGAAGGGAGTCGGCGGGGGCGCGCTCGATGAGGAAGCGCAGACCCTCGTGACCGTCGGCGAGCTCCTTGCCGAGCGCCGCCTCGAGGCTCGCCCAGTCGGCATCCGTCACCGTGGCGGCGGGCTCGACGATCAGGGTGATCTCGTCGCGGATGCCTTCCCGGCTGATGCGCAGCTGGAACTCCTCGATCACCGGGAAGTTGCGCACGATGCCCTCCACGGCCCGCGGGTAGACGTTGGTGCCGCGCACGAGTTTCATGTCGTCGACGCGGCCGATGATGCCACCCTCGTAGAGGTCCCAGGTGCGGCCGTTCGACGCGAAGGTCGACGGCACCTTCACCACGAGGTCGGCCGTGCGGTAGCGGATGAGCGGCACGATGCTGCGGCCGAACGAGGTGCACACGCGCTCTCCGGCCTCGCCGTAGGGCAGCTCGGCGCCCGTCTCGGGGTAGACGACCTGCTCGATGAAGTGGTCCTCGATGATGTGGCAGCCGCCCGGCTGGTCGGCGGGCTCGAACATGAAGATGGTGGAGACCTCGGTCATGCCCGCGGTGTCGTAGGTCTTGGCTCCCCAGAGCGACTCGATCAGGGCTTTCGTCTCGGGGATGGAGCCCGCCGGTTCGCCCGAGAGCACCACGGTGTGCACAGGGCTGTTCTTGAGGTCGAAGCCGAGAGCTTCGGCCTCCTGCGCCAGGCGCAGCGCGTAGGTGGGGGTGGAGGCGACCACGGTGCATCCGAAGTCCATGATCTGCTTCACGCGCGCCGCGGTGGTCTGGGCACCGCCCGGGATGGTGAGGGCGCCGATCTTCTCGAGGCCGTTGTGCAGCCCCCAGAAGCCGATGAACGAGCCGTAGCCGAAGGCCACGTAGGCGATGTCGGCCGGGCGCACGCCCATGCCCCAGAGGGCGTACGACCACATCTCGCTCGACCACTTCCAGTCGCGGCGGGTGTCGAGCGCGCGCAGCGGGGTCTTGCCCGAGGTGCCGCTCGTGGTGTGCAGGCGGATGGCGGACTCGGCGCCGGCCACCGGCAGCTCGCCGAACGGCGGTACGGCCTCCTGCGAGGCCATCCACTCGTCGCGGGTGAGGAACGGGATGCGGTCGATGTCGGCCCAGCTCTTCAGCTGCTCAGGGGCGAAGCCGGCGCGGGCGAAGGAGGCCTTGTAGAACGGGCTGCGGGCGTCGGCCCAGGCCACGAGGCGCTGGAGCTTCGTCAACTGCAGGGCACGGAGCTGCTCGCGGTCGAGCAATTCGGTCTTGGGGTTCCAAAAGTCCGAGGTGGCCATCGGGTTCGTCCTCCGTGTCATGGGTTCGTGGTCCGAGCTAACCACAGTGTGACGATCGTAAAATTTCAGAAATGTTACAGCTTGGTAAATCGGGCCGATCGCTCGCTATCGTGAGCGCATGTCCCACTACAACGTGAACCCCTCCTCCCTCGCCGCGCCCTCGGGTTTCGCACACGGCACCGTGGCCGGCGGCACCGTCTACCTCGGCGGCCAGACCGCGATGGACGGCACCGGCGCCATCGTCGCGGGCGGCATCGTCGAGCAGTTCACGCAGGCCTTCTCGAACGTGCTCGTGACCCTCGCCGAAGCGGGCGGCACGCCGGGCGACCTCGTGTCGGTCACCATCTACCTCACCGACGTCGAGGACTACCAGCGCCACGGCCGGGAGATCGGGCGCATCTGGCGCGAGATGGCGGGAACCCACTACCCGGCGATGGCGGGCATCGGCGTGACGCGGCTGTGGCAGGCGGAAGCGCTGATCGAGATCCAGGGGGTCGCCGTGATCGGCACGGATGCGGCGGGCGCCGCCGCTGCGGCCGGGGCGCCGGCCGGCGAGGGGAGCGTCGCGTAGATGCGGCTCGCCACCGTCGTCACGGCCGACGGACGCTCCGCGGCGGCCCGGGAGGACGCATCCGGTTTCCTCCTGCTCGACGCACCCGACGTGGGCGCTCTGCTTCGCCGGCCCGACTGGCGTGAATTCGCGGCGGAGGCCGACGGAACCCCGCTCGCTCCGGCCGAGGTCACACTCGCCCCCGTGGTGACCGAGCCGCGCAAGATCCTCTGCGCGGGGCTGAACTACCGCGACCACATCCTCGAGATGGGGCGGCCGCTGCCCGATTTTCCGACGCTGTTCACCAAGTTCGCCGACACCCTCACGGGCGCGCACGACGACATCCCGCTGCCGGCCGTGTCCGATCGCGTCGACTGGGAGGCCGAGCTCGCCGTGATCGTGGGCAGCGAGCTCGTGCGGGCCGACGAGTCCGAGGCCGCGGATGCCGTGGCCGGCTACACGGTGGCGAACGACGTGTCGATGCGCGACTGGCAGAACCGCACCAGCCAGTGGCAGCAGGGCAAGGCCTTCGACCGTACGACGCCGCTCGGGCCGGTGATGGTGACGGCGGATGCGTTCGATCCGGCCGACGGGGCGCGCATCCGCACGCGGGTGAACGGCAGAACCATGCAGGACGACACCCTTGCCGATCTCGTGTTCACCGTGCCGGCGCTGCTGGCCTACATCTCGACCTTCACCCGGCTGCAACCCGGGGACCTCGTGCTCACCGGCACCCCGGGCGGCGTCGGCGCCGGCCGCACCCCGCCGGTCTTCCTCGGGCCGGGCGACCTGCTCGAGACCGAGATCGACGGCATCGGGACGCTGCGCAATCGTCTCGTTTCCTGAACGACCGTCATTCCATCCTGAACAAGAACACCGACCAGAAAGCAGAGCAGCCATGGCCGCAGAAGATGTTCCCGTCGTCACCCGCGCGGGAGAGGAAGACCGGCAGACCGGGCAGTCGGGCGGGGCGGTGCGCATCTCGGGGGTGAGCATCCAGCACACGCCCGCGACGAAGCTCTGGTTCGGTCAGGTGACGAACCGGCCGGGGTACCGCTCTTTTCCGCACCATCACGGCGAGGCCGAGACCGGGGGCTACGTGCTGCGCGGGCACGGCCGGATCTACTTCGGCGAGGGCTACCGGCAGTTCCTCGACATGACCGCGGGCGACTGGGTGTTCGTGCCGCCGTTCATGCCGCACGTGGAGGCGAACATGTCGACCACCGAGGAGCTCGTGTGGCTCACTGCGCGCACGCCGGAGAACATCGTGGTGAACCTCGACGACGTCGACGACTCGACGCTCGAGGGCTTCGTGCGGGTCTGATCAGCCGGCGAGCGCGGCGGGGGCTGCGAGTGCGGATGCAGCGGGCGCGGCGGATGCTGCGGCATCCTGTTGCGGCCAGAAGGCGGCAGCGTGGGCGAGGGCGCGCCCTTCGAGCATGGCCACGAGCCGCTCGAAGAGTGCGCCGGCGGCCGGGGCGGGCCAGTCGGGCGGCAGCACCGCCCGCGGGAGCCCCGGGTCGCGGAAGGGGAGCTTGCGCCAGTGGTCGATGGCGGTGACGTACTGCACGAAGGCCTGCTCGCCGTCGACCACGCCGGACGCCTCGAGGGCATCGGCCTGGGCGCTGTGCAGAGTGAGGAAGTCGCGGTAGCGGCGGTCGATCTCGTCGAGATCCCAGCCGGTGCGGAGCAGGGTCGACATCTCCTGGCCGCCGGCGTGGGCGCCCACGAAGATCGCGGACTGCTCCGTGAGGTCGAGTTCGGCGATGGCCTGCGTGGCGGCCTGGAGCATCCGGGCCGGGGCGATCCACACGCCGGAGCCGATGTTGCCGAAGCCGAGTCCGGCGAGGTGCGAGCGGAGCTTGTGGCGTTGCGAGCGGGCGGACTCGGGCACGGAGAAGTTCACCACGCACCAGCCGTCGTCGAGATTGGCGGGCTGGCGCGCGTGCCACACGATCTCGTCGCCGGCGGCGAGCGCCTCGAGCGCGACGGGGCTCAGCAGGTAGCCCTTGACCCGAGCGCGGGCTTCGGGAACGAGCCAGCCGCGCTGCTTCAGCCGGAAGATGGCGGTGCGCACGCTGGACTCGTCCAGGCCGCACTGGCCCATCAGTTCGACGACGCCGGCAATGGGCATCCAATTGCCCATCTTGCGCACGATCGACCCCAGAAAGCCCACGAGGATCGTTCGCGAGCGCGTGGCCTTGGCGCTCCTCTTAGGGTCTTCTGCGTCGGTCATCCTGACAATCATGCCAGTTCGGCTCGCGGCGGCATGTCGGGGCTGTGACGTTCGTCACGCGGGCGCACACTCCGGTGGCGTGGGCGGGGCGGCCGGCTGCGGCAGAGCGGCGGAGGCACCGGGAGGGCGGGCACCAGGAGGCGGAAGCCTGAAGGGCGGCCATGGCTCACCGTGAGCGCGGCGCGAGGTGGCAACTCCGCGAGGCCGGGCGCGGCAATGCAGAAAGGGCAGGCCCGGTGACACCGGGAGACAGGCTCGGCGACTCCGAGAACGCTGGCTCGGCAAGGGGCACTGTCGGCAAGACAAAGATGGCGGGCTCGGCACCACCGTGCGGCGCGCGCCACCCACCGGGGGTGTCGATGCGGGAGCGAGGGCGGGGCGGGGCGCGGCAACCACGGCAACGCGGGGAGGCGGGCTCGGCAGCATCGTGCGACGCGCGCCACCCACCGGGGGTGTGGATCCGGGAGCGAGGGCAGGGCGCGGTGCGGCAACCCGCTGGGCTGGGCACAGCGGCACCGGGAGGCAGGCTCAGCAGCATCGAAAGGGCGAGCTGGGCCGCACCGCGAGGGGGGAGGGAGTGCGCGGCCCACAGGGGGCGTGAGGCGCGAGCGAGCGCAGGGCGCGGCGCGAGGCGGCAGCGCCGGGAGGGAGGGCGCGGCTTTCGTCGTGGTGTCAGAAGGGTGGGGGTGCGTCGGGTGGGAGGGGGGTTCGAGGCGGGAGGCGCGGGGGCGGTGGGGCGTCGAGGTCGGGTGGGCGCACGCGTGCCGTGGCTCCGGTGGGGCGGGTGAGGTAGCGGGTTCCGCGGGGGCTGGTCCAGAGGAGGTCGCGGGTGTCGGCGGTGGGCGCTTCGGCTCGCCAGCCGCCTTCGTGTTTGAGGTGGTGGTGTCGCGGGCAGAGGTGTGCCAGGTTGCCGGGCGTGGTTTCGCCGCCTTCGGCCCAGGCCCGGGTGTGGTCGAGCTCGCACCGGGAGGCGCGACGACCGCAGCCGGGGAAGCGGCAGGTCTCGTCGTCGATCATGAGCATCGTGCGGAGCTCTGGGCTGGGGCGGTAGCGGCGGCGGGTGACGGACACGATCGTGCCCACCGGAGGTGGGGCGGCGAGGGCGGCGGGCACGGGCGTGCGAACGCTGGGCTCCGGCGAGCTCAGGGCGGGTTCGGCGGGGGCTGCTGGGGCTGGAGCGATGAGCGCTCGGAGGAAGGTGGGGGCGGTCGCGGCGATGGCGCGGGCGGCCTGAGGGTCGATGAGGCCGTAGCCGTGGAGTTCGGCGGGGTCGTCGGCGCAGCCGGCGATGGTGGTGGCGGGGACCGTGACGATCACTGTGGGAACGACGCGAGGGCGCTCGCCACGACCGAGAATGATGTCGGTCAGCACGTCGCAACGCCGTTGCGCGTGCGTGCGGGTGTCGGCGCCGTCGTCGGTGCCGGAGCCCGCGGTGCCGGTGCCGGTGCCAGTGCCGGTGCCGGTGCCGGTGCCGGTGCCGCCGATGGTGGTGCCGGTGTCGTCAGTGGCGGTGCGGAGGGACCGGGCGACGCGGTCGATGAGGTCGTCGATGGCGAGGGCGTCGGTTGCGGGGAGCAGGTGGTGGAGGGTGGCCATGCCGTCCAGGCCCGCTTCGAACCAGACCGCGCGTTCGCGCCGGGCCGTGGCCGCGCGCACGGTCAGCGATTCCGGATGCACCTGCTCGCGCAGGCGGCGTGCCCGGTCGTCGAAGCGGGCGGACGGGAGCTCGCGGGCAAGAGGGAGCGCGGCCTGTTCGAATCCGGAACGCTGAGCGACCGGGAGCGTGACGGCGTGGGCGACCATGATGCGGGCGTGCTGGTAGGAGATGTCGCCGGCCGTCAGCGCGTCGAGGGTGGCGGGGAGACTCTCTAGGAGATGCTCGGCCTCGGTGACCAGGCGGGTGACGGTGGACTCGGAGCGCCGGGTCGCGCATCCGATCTCCGCGGCGAGACGACGACGCGCCCACGCCCGGCCCGGCGCGGTGGCCGCCGTGCCGTCGGCCCGGGCCAGGAGATCGGCCAGCGAGGCCGCCTCGGCCAGGGCTCGCGTGCGGGCAGCCTCGGCGGCCGCGATCCGCTGCTCGGCCACCGCGACCTCGCGGACGACCTCGTCATACCGCGCCGAGAGGGACGGGAGGGCGCGCGGCTCGGCTCGCCTTCGGGCAGGGGGCAGCGACTCGGCGGGGGCCGAGGGGAAGAACGCTGCCGTGCTTGTCATGAGGATAAGTCAACACCGCACCACCGACATCGGGTGATGCGGGGGCGGCGCAGGGGTCGGCACCGAACCGAGGCCCCGGGATCCGGGCAGCCACCGATTCCGCACCGCCGCCGAACCCGCCCACGTCCCAACCGCATCGGCATCACCGCACCCACCGCGTCACCGCACCCACCGCACCCACCGCACCACGGCAGCGTCGGCCCACAGGGATACCATCGGATCATCCCCATTCCGACCCCGCGAAGGACGCCAGCAATGCCACTACGACTCGGATACAAAGCCAGCGCCGAGCAGTTCGACCCGCGTGAGCTCGTGGAGATCGCGGTCGCGGCCGAGGCGCACGGCATGGAGAGCGTCGCGGTGAGCGACCACTTCCAGCCGTGGCGGCACGAGGGCGGCCACGCGCCCTTCTCCCTGACCTGGATGGCGGCGGTCGGCGAGCGCACCTCGACCATCCGCATCGGCACGAGCGTCATGACGCCCACCTTCCGCTACAACCCGGCCGTGCTGGCGCAGGCCTTCGCCTCGATGGCCGTGATGTACCCCGACCGGATCTTCCTCGGCGCGGGCACCGGCGAGGCGCTCAACGAGATCGCCACCGGGTTCCGCGGCGCCGGCGAGCAGACCTGGCCCGAGTTCAAGGAGCGTTTCGCCCGGCTGCGCGAGGCCATCGCGCTGATGCGCCGGCTCTGGACCGAAGACCGCGTCAACTTCGAGGGCGAGTACTACTCCACGCACGACGCCTCGATCTACGACCGCCCGGCCAACCCGGTGCCCGTCTACATCGCCGCCGGCGGTCCCGTGGTGGCCCGCTACGCGGGTCGCGCGGGCGACGGCTTCATCTGCACGTCGGGCAAGGGCATGGAGCTCTACACCGAGAGCCTCATCCCGGCCGTGAAGGAGGGCGCCGAGAAGGCCGAGCGCTCCTTCGACGACATCGACCGGATGATCGAGATCAAGCTCTCCTACGACACCGACTACGACACCGCCCTCGAGAACACCCGCTTCTGGGCCCCGCTCGCGCTCTCGAAGGAGCAGAAGCACGACATCACCGACCCCGTCGAGATGGAGAAGGCGGCGGATGCGCTGCCGATCGAGCAGATCGCCTCGCGCTGGATCGTGGGCTCCGACCCCGACGCTGTGGTGGCCGAGGTGAAGAAGTACACCGACACCGGGCTCAACCACCTGGTGTTCCACGCACCGGGCGCCGACCAGCGCCGCTTCCTCGAGCTGTTCGAGCGCGACCTCGCACCGCGGCTGCGCGCGCTCGCCTGAGCCGAGGTCGTGGGGGGCGGGCATACTGAGCGCATGGCAGGCACGGCTCGCGAAGTGCTCCGGCTCCGGCTGGAGTCGCAGTGGATCGCGCGCGTCCCGTCGAGTGCCGCCGCAGCCCGCCCCGGCGCGGCCGGCATCACGGCCGTCGCCGCGCACCTGCTGGCCACCCAGGCGCAGGACTTCGCACAGGGGGTGTGGGCACTCGGCGTGCGTTCGCCCGGGGCGACGCGCGACGACGTGACCGCCGCACTCGACTCGGCCCAGGTGGTGCGGTCGTGGCCCATGCGAGGCACCCTGCACTTCTGCACCCCCGATGACCTGCGCTGGATGCTCGCCCTCACCGCCGAGCGAACCGTCAGGAGTGCGGCGGCCCGGCACCGCGATCTGCACCTCGACGACGACACCTTCGCGCGCGCCGCCGACATCGCTGCCGGCGAGCTACGAGGGGGCGGGGCCCTCTCGCGCGAGGAGTTCCTGGCGGCCCTCACGGCCGGCGGGGTCGACCCGGCCGGACAGCGCGGCATGCACATCATCTGGCGGCTCGCGCACGACGGCCTGCTCTGCTGGGGGCCGACCAGCGGCACGCAGCAGGCCCTCGTGCTGCTCGACGAGTGGGCGCCGGCCAGGCGCGAGCCGAGTCGCGACGAGGCGCTCGGCGAGTTCGTCCTGCGCTACTTCGGCGGGCACGGACCGGCCACGCTCGACGACTTCTGCTGGTGGTCGAAGTCGACCGTGGCCGATGCCAAGCGCGGATTCGAGCGGGTGCGCGACCGCCTCGACGAACTCGTGATCGACGGCACGAGCTACTGGATGCGCGCCGACGACGGGTGGACCGAGGAGACCGCCGACGCCACGGGCACGGCCGGCATCGCGAGCGAGGCAGGGACCACGAGCGAAGTCGGCAGCACGGGCACGCACCGTGGGCGCGGCGCGGGAGCGAGCCCGATCCGCGGCGGCGTGCACGCCCTACCCGGGTTCGACGAGTACCTTCTCGGCTACCGCGAGCGCTCGCACGCCCTGCCCGCCGAGCACGCCGATCGCATCGTTCCCGGCGGCAACGGGATCTTCTTGCCGATGCTCGTCTCGAAGGGTCGCATCGTGGGCACCTGGCGGCGCTCGGTGAGCACGAAGGCCGTGACGCTGACCCCCGAGTTCTTCGAGGCGCCCACCGCTGCCGAGCTGCGCGGAGTCGAGCGAGCCTTCGCCCGCTACGGCCAGTTCCTCGGCCTGCCGGTGAAGGCGACGCCAACGACCGCCACGGGGGAGGCTCCGTGAGCGCCGCCCTGCGCATCCACCCCTTGCGGGCACCCCGCGAGGCACCCCGCGAGGCAGCCTGATGGCCCGCATCGCGACGACCGTGCTGCATCCGAGCGGCGACGTCGCCGAGATCACCGCGCTCAGCGCCCTGCCCGGGTCGTTCGTGCTCTCGATCGGCGACGTCGCGCAGTCGCACGTGTGGCTGAACGATCCCGCCTCGCTCTTCTACGACTACGTGCGCCGCATCGGCACCGCCATCGACTGCCTCCGCCTGCCCGGCCAGCCCGTCACCGCCGTGCACCTCGGTGCCGGAGCGCTCACCCTCCCCCGCTACGTGCAGGCGACGCGCCCCGACTCCGAGCAGCACGTCGTCGAGCTCGAGGAGAACCTCGTGGCCTTCGTGACCGACCGCCTTCCGCTACCGGCGGGCACCTCGCTGGCCGTGCATCCGGGCGACGCCGCCGAGCGCGTGGAGGCCCTCGCGCCATTCCTCGGCGGGCAGGCCGACCTCGTGGTGAGCGACCTCTACCGCGGCATCACCACGCCCCCGCACCTCACGACCACCGCGTTCTTCCGCGCCGCAGCCCGGCTGCTCGCGCCCGAGGGAGTGCTCGTGATCAACGTGGCCGACGACCCGGGAACCCCAGCACTGCGGGCCCAGCTGGCACAGCTCGCACCCGTGTTCGACCACGTGCTCGTCACCGGCCCCAGCACCGTGCTGCAGGATGCCGAAGCCGGCAACGCCGTGATCGTCGCGTCGTGCACGCCGCGGGTTCTCGAGTGGGCGCCGTCCCTGCGCGCGGCGGGGCCGCATCCGGGGCTCGTGCTGTCGTCGGCCGAGGGCTCGGTTCTCGCCCGACTCGGCTGAGTAGATTCGATGCAGGGCGAGACAGGACAGCCGAGCGAGAGGACGACCCCATGTGCGGACGGTTCACGATGAGTGCGGAGACCGACGAGCTCATCACCGAGTTCATCGCGCGCGGCGGCAAGCTCGAAGACTGGCGGCCGTCGTACAACGTGGCGCCCACCGAGCTCTCACCGATCGTGCGCGAGCGCGTGATCGACGGCGAGCTCGTGCGCGAGATCGACGCCGCGAGCTGGGGGCTCAAGCCCGCCTGGGCGAAGCCGGGCGGCCCCGCGCCCATCAACGCGCGGCTCGAGAGCGTGGCCTCGAACGGGATGTTCCGCAACGCCTTCGCCCAGCGCCGGTGCCTTGTGCCGATGAACGGCTACTTCGAGTGGGAGGCCACGGCGAACGGAAAGCAGCCGCACTACATCCACGCCCCCGAGAGCATCCTGGCGGCCGCGGGGCTCTACGAGCTCAAGAAGGCCGGCGAGGAGTGGACGCTGAACTTCACCATCATCACGCGCGAGGCCGCCGACGCCTCGGGCGAGGTGCACGACCGCATGCCCGTCTTCCTCACCCCCGACACCTGGGAGAGCTGGATGGAGCCCGGGAAGATCGAGGCCCCCGGAGCCAAGGACGAACTCGTGGCCATGCTCGACCGCTCCTCGCTCGCCGTCGCACGCACCATCACCACCTACCCGGTGTCGAAGCGGGTCAACAACGTGCGCGACACCTCGGTGGCCAAAGACGACCCGACCCTGATCGAGCCGCTCGCGAGCTGAGGGAGCTGCGCGAGCTGAGGGAGCGGCGCTACCGCTCGGCCCTACTCCGCGCCGAGGAGGCGCTGCCAGTCCGCCGGCAGGCGGTCGGCGGGGCCGGGCGCACCCTGGGCTGCCGGGTGGCTCGTCGGCGCGGCCAGCACCGGGCCGTCGAGCGCCTGCTGCGTGCCGTAGTCCCAGAACCAGTCCTCGCCGGGCTCGAAGCTCTGCATCACGCGGTGCCCCGTCTCCTCGAAGTGGCGGGTGGCGTGCTTGTTGAGCGAGTCGTCGCAGCAGCCCACGTGCCCGCAGAGCGCACAGCGCCGCAGATGCACCCACCAGCTGCCCTCGTCGTCGCACTCGACGCATCCGGTGCCGCTCGGGGGAACAGAGGTGTCGATGAAGGGGCCCGTCATGCGGCCACCCTACCCCGCAGGGGCGGCGGACCGATCAGACCACTGTCGCAAACCGCGGGGCGGGCCCGGTGGTGCCGCGCACGATGAGCTCCACCGGCAGCGACACCGACTCGAGCCCCGCCATGCTGCCCGCCTCGAGCCCTGCGATCAGCAGCTGCGCCGAGCGGCGGCCGATCTCGAGCATGTCCTGCCGCACGGTGGTGAGCCCGGGGGTGACGACCGAGGCCATGTCGACGTCGTCGAAGCCCACCACCGACACGTCTTCGGGCACCCGCAGGCCCTCCTCGCGCAAGCGCCGCATGGCGCCGATCGCCATGATGTCGTTGCACGCGAACAGCGCCGTGAACTTCGTCTCGTGCGCGAGCAGGTCAGAGACGAGGTCGTAGCCCGACTGCATCTCGAAGTCGCCGTGCAGGGCGAGCGCGTTCGGAAAGGACTCCCGGATGCCCGCCACCCGCTGCACGGTGGAGTGCAGCCCCGCGAACCCCGCGATGATCACCGCGCGGGTGTGCCCGAGCTCGCGCAGATGCCGGCCGAGCTCCTGCGCACCGCTGAGGTTGGTGGAGGTCACCGAGGGCACGCCCGGCAGCTCGGCGATGTCCTCGTCGGCGAGCACGATCGGCGAGGCCGAGGCCGAGATCTTCATCAGCTCGTCGGTGGGCGAGATCTCGCGGCTCGCCGTGTAGACGAGCCCCTCGATCGAGCGGGTGCGCAGCAGGTTGAAGTAACGCTTCTCTCGGCGCGGATCCGAGTTCGACGTGCTGCAGATGATGAGGCCGTAGTCGGCCTCGTTCGCCATCTCCTCCACACCCCGCGCGATGCGCCCGAAGTACCAGTGCGAGATGTCGGGAACGGCCAGGCCGATCATGCGGCTGCGGCCGGATTTGAGGCGCCGGGCCCCCGCATCCGGAACGTAGCCGAACTCCTCGATGATGCGCCGGATGCGCAGGGCCGTCTCGGGGTTGACGGGCCGCTTCCCCGAGAGGGTGTGCGACACCGTGGTCACGCTCACGCCGGCGGCCGCAGCGATCTGCTGCATCGTCCACGGCTTGGGGATGGCGTCGGTCACCGCCTCAGAGTAACCGAGCCGAACCGGGCGCCGAGCCAATGAGACGAAATTGTGCAAATCGTGTTGCACGCCGCCATTGCAACGATCAGGTTTCGCTCGTCTCTCGTTTACACGGAGGTAACAAGGCGAAATCGGCACGAAACAGTCGGCCCGTAGTGTCGACCGCACACACGTGCAAAACGGTTTGCAATCCCGACCCGATCCTGCATGCCCGATGCACCCCGAGAAGCACCACAGATCCCTCCTGCAATTCCCCTGACGCCAAGGAGATACACCGATGACCTTCCGCCTCTCCCGACGCGGCGCCCTGCGCGCCGCCGCCACCGCGACGGCCGCCGCCGCAGCCCTCGCACTGCTCGCGGGCTGCTCGACCACGTCGAGCGACACCTCCGCGTCGACCAGTGCGGCACCGACACCGCTCACCTACCAGACCTCGTGGATCCCGCTCGTGCAGTTCGGCGGTTCCTACGTGGCGGAGAAGGAGGGCTACTACGCCCAGAACGGCGTGAGCGTCGACATCCTCCCCGGCGGCCCGAACGTCGACTCGATGGCCGCCGTCGCCTCCGGCCAGGCCGACATCGGAACGGCGAACGCCGACACCGTGGCCCAGGCCAACCAGAACGGCGCCGACCTCGTGATCGTGGCCGCGGGCTTCCAGAAGAACCCGCTCGCCATCCTCTCCACCGCCGACAAGCCGATCAAGACGCCCGCCGACATGGTGGGCAAGAAGATCGGCGTGCCGACCGGCGACCAGGCGGCTCAGGATGCCGTGCTCAAGGCCAACAACGTCGACGCCTCCCAGGTCACCAGCGTTCCCGTCGGCTTCGACGTGGCTCCGCTCGTCTCCGGCGAGGTCGACGGCCTCTGGGTGTTCTACTCCGAGCAGCCCATCGCCTACGAGGAGGCCACCGGCAAGGCCGGCGTCACGATGCTCACCGCCGACTACGGACTCGACGTCTACGCGCAGGTCTACGTCGTGAAGCGCTCGACCCTGGAGGACGCCGCCAAGAAGACCGCCATCGAGGGCTTCCTCAAGGGCGAGATCATGGGCTGGCAGAACTACGTGGCCGACCCGACCGAGGCGGTCGACCTCACGGTCAACGAGTACGCGAAGGACGGCGGCCTCACCATCGAGGAGCAGACCAAGCAGGCCAAGCTCCAGATGGACCTCCTGGTGACCGACGAGACCAAGGCCAACGGCCTCCTCACGATGTCGCAGGACGGTATCGCGAAGAACATCAAGACCATCGCCGCCCTCGGCATCACGGGCGCCGACGAGTCCCTGTTCGACACCTCCCTGCTGACCGACATCTACGCCGGCGGCAACACCATCAAATAACCCCACCCGCCCTCCCCGGCACCGCTGATCGCGGTCTGCTGGTTCGGATTCTCCCTGAGGCGCCTTTGAGCTCCGCTCAACCGAAGCCGCAGGGAGAATCCGAACCAGCAGGCCGCGATCAGCCCCCCGAACTACGATCCAGAACCACCGGAGGCCCCCGTGAACGGCTCAGGTTTCACCCTCACCAACCTGACGAAGGTCTACTCGACCAAGAAACGCGACGTGCTCGCCCTCGACGACGTCTCGCTGGCGGTGCCCGAGGGATCGTTCACGGCACTGCTCGGCCCCTCCGGCTGCGGCAAGTCCACCATCCTGCGCATCCTCGCCGACCTCGAGTCGTACTCGGCCGGCGAGGTCACCATCCACGGCGAGAGCCCCGCCGACATCCGCAAGGCGCACCGTCTCGGCCTCGCCCTGCAAGACCCCTCGCTGCTGCCCTGGCGCAGCGTGCGCGACAACATCCGCCTCCCCGGCCAAGTCATGCGCACCCCCATCGACAAGAAGCGCATCGACGACCTCATCACCCTGGTGGGCCTGGACGGCTTCGCGGATGCGCGCCCCGCGCAGCTCTCCGGCGGCATGCGCCAGCGGGTCGCGATCGCCCGCGCCATCGTGACGCAGCCCGAGATCCTGCTGCTCGACGAGCCCTTCGGCGCTCTCGACGAGATCACCCGGCAGCGCATGAACGAGGAGCTGCAGAAGCTCTGGTCGGCCACCTCGGCCACCGCCCTGCTGGTGACCCATTCCATCTCGGAGGCCGCCTTCCTCGCCGACCGCGTGGTCGTGATGTCGCCGCGCCCCGGCCGCATCGTGGGCGAGATCACCCTCAACTTCCCGCGCCCCCGCCGGCGCGAGCTGCTCTCCACTCCCGAGTTCCACGCCGTCTGCGACCAGCTGAGCGCCATGCTGCACGGCGGGCACGACGACCCCGACGACCTCGTGTCCGACGGTGAGCTCGCCGCGGCGGGCGCTCCGGCCTCGGCGAACCCGGAGGCCTGAGGATGTCGGCGACCACCGCGTCCGGGTCGACCCGCGGCCCCTCCGGCCCTCCGGCGGGCGGGCGCGACGACATCCGCGCCGCCGCCATCGCCACCGAGCGTGCGCGCTCACGCCGGGAGAACCGCCGGGGCGCCGTCAACGGCTGGGTGACGACCCTCGTCGTCAGCCTCGCGCTCATCGTGCTCTGGGAGATCGCGGCAGACCTCTGGCTCACGAAGCTGGGCGTGCTGGCCTCGCCTTCGTCGATCATCCAGAGCCTGGTCTCGCAGCCCGATCTCTACTGGGGTGCGCTCACCACGACAGCCTGGGTCGCCATCCGCGGCTGGTTCTGGGGCAACCTCGCCGCCATCGCGGTCGCCATCCTCTTCGTGCAGGTGCCGATCTTCGAGTCCCTCTTCCTGCGCCTCGCGCTCGCCCTGTTCTGCCTGCCGCTGGTGGCCCTGAACCCGATCCTGCAGCTCACCTTCGACCCCGACACCGCCAAGGTCGTGCTCGCCGCCCTCTCGGTGTTCTTCACCACCCTGATCGGCACCATGCTCGGTCTCCGCTCCGCCGACGGCGGCCCGCTCACCATGGTCACCGCCTGGGGCGGACGCTCGCTCAGCTCGCTGCGCTTCGTGCGCCTGCCCTCGGGCCTGCCCTCGATGCTCACCGGCCTGCAGATCGGCGCCGCGGCGGCCGTGCTCGGCGCGATCTTCGGCGAGTTCCTCGGGGCGAAGGCCGGCCTCGGCGTGCTCCTGATCAACGGGCTGATGTCGCTCGACCTCGCCCGGGTCTGGTCAGTCGCACTCCTGACCACCGTCATGGCCGCGGTGCCCTACGGCATCTTCGGCCTGCTGAGACGCTGGCTGACCCCGTGGTCGGCGTCGATCTCGAACGCGCAGCAGGCCAACGCGCCCAAGCGCGGCTCGGTCGCGAGCCGCGCGGCGAGCGCCGTGGCCTGGACGGTCGGCTCGATCGCCATCATCCTGCTGGCCTGGTGGGGCTTCCTGATCGTGTTCCACATGTCGTCGTACGTCGGCAAGAACCCGGTCGACGTGTTCACCTACCTCTTCACCGCGCCCGCCGCCGAGGCGAATCGCGCGGTGATGGTCGAGGCGCTCGGGGTGACGCTGGTGCACGCCGGCGTGGGGTACATCGCGGGACTCCTGATCGGCATCGCGGCCGCCGTGGCCTTCGTGACCTTCCCGGTGGCCGAGCGCGTGCTCACCCCTCTCGCCGTGGCGCTGCGCTCCGTGCCGATCATCGTGCTCATCCCCGTGCTGATCCTCGCCCTCGGGCGCGGACTCGGCGGCGTGGTCGCCATCACGGCCATCGTGACCTTCTTCCCCACCCTCGCGAACACGCAGGGCGGCCTGAAGCGGGTGCCGCTGGACGCCTTCACGCTCATGCGCAGCTACGACTCCTCGACCTGGTCGACGCTCTGGCGCCTGCAACTGCCCTACACGCTGCCCGCCATCTTCGCCTCGGCGCGCATCGCCGCCCCCACGGCGTTCCTCGCCGCGACGCTGGCCGAGTGGCTCGCCACCGGCGACGGGCTCGGGCAGGTGATCGTGGGCTCGCGCGCCCACTCGGACTACACGGGGCTGTGGGCGGGCGCCGCCGTGCTCACCGCCGTGTCGCTCATCTTCTACAGTCTCGTCAGCTGGGCGGAGCGGGCGGTGCTCGCGCGCTACGCGCCCTCGCAGCTCGGCTGACCCCGCGCATCCGTTTCGCTTCTCCTCTCGTTCCTCCCATCGAAAGGCCCTCATCATGGCAACACCTCACATCGGCGCCGAGCCCGGAGACTTCGCCGAAGACGTTCTGATGCCCGGCGATCCGCGCCGCGCGAAGCTCATCGCCGAGACCTTCTTCGAATCGCCCACACTCGTCACCGAGGTGCGCGGCATCCTCGGGTACACCGGCACCTTCAACGGCAAGCCCGTCTCGGTGCTGGCCTCCGGCATGGGAACGCCCTCGATGGCCATCTACGCCACCGAGCTCGCGCGCTTCTTCGGCGTGAAGCGCATCGTGCGCGTGGGCACCATCGGCGGCATCGCGCCCTTCCTGCAGCTGGGCGACGTCATCGCGGCCTCGGCCGCCCACACCAACTCGGCCATGACGAGCCAGTGGGTACCCGGCGTCACGCTGAGCCACGCGCCCGACTTCACGCTGCTGCGCAAGGCCGTGGAATACGGCGAGAGCACTGGCAAGACCATCCACGTCGGGCCGCTGTTCACCACCGACAGCTTCTACAACCCCGACACCGAGCTGGTGCCCGGACTGCTGAAGTACGGCACGATCGGCATCGACATGGAGGCCGCCGCGCTCTACGCCACGGCCCGCAAGGAGGGCTTCGACGCCCTCATGGTGGGCACGGTGAGCGACCTGCCGGGCGCCGAGATGACCGCCGCCGAGCGGGAGGCCACTTTCGAGACCATGGTGTCGTTCGGCCTGGCGGCGTTCCAGTGAGCGGCGGGGTTCCGCTTCCGTCGTTCGAGGGTTCGCCGCGCTGGTCGCAGCCCGCCGAGCCGTATGCGCGCTTCCCCAAGGTCACGCTGCACGACCACCTCGACGGATCGCTCCGCCCCGAGACCCTCGTCGAGCTCGCGGATGCGCACGGCGTGACCCTGCCCTACAGCGACCCCGAGACGATGGCGAGCTGGTTCACCGGCGAGGTCGCCGTGCCCACCATCCAGCACTGGGACGAGAAGTTCGGCCTCACCACGCGCGTGATGCAGGACGAGGAGTCGATCGTGCGGGTGGCTCGCGAGTGGGTGCTCGAGGCCGCCGCCGACGGCGTGCTCTACGGCGAGACCCGCTGGGCGCCCGAGAAGCACACGCTGGGCGGCCTGCCCCTGCGCGTGGCCGTCGAGGCCGTGGCCGCGGGGCTCGCCGAGGGCGAGGCGGCGGTCGCCGCTGCGGGAGGGAGCATCCGCGCCCGCCAGCTGATCTGCGGCATGCGCACCTCCACGCTGAGCTACGAGATCGCGCGCCTCACCGTCGACACCTACGGGGAGTGGGGCGGGAGCGTGGCCGGGTTCGACCTGGCCGGCGGCGAAGACGGGTTCCCGATGCGCCACCACCTCGAAGCCACCACCCTGCTGCAGAACGAGGGCATCCCCTACACGATCCACACGGGCGAGGGCGACGGCGAGCACTCGGTCTGGGAGACCGTGCACCTCGCGCACGCGCTGCGCCTGGGGCACGGCGTGCGCATCATCGAAGACGTCTTCCTCGACGGCCGGCCGCTCGGCGTGAAGACCGCGGTGCGGGCGGTCGAGACCGCGCGAGCCGCCGGGCCGGCCGTGCTCGAGCTCGGGCGCACGGCGCAATGGGTGGTGGACCGGCGCATCCCGCTCGAGGTCTGCGTCACCTCGAACGCGGGCGGCGTGGTCGACGGCATCGAGAACCACCCGATCGACCTGCTGCGCGAACTCGGCTTCACGGTGACCGTGAACCCCGACAACCGGGTGATGTCGAAGACCTCGATCAGCGCGGAGATGCGCAAGATCGAGGCCGAGTTCGGCTGGGGCCCGCAGGAGTTCGCCGAGGCCGAGCTCGCGGCCGTCGAGGCGAGCTTCCAGTCGCGCCAGGAGCGCGACGCCCTGCGCGACACCGTCATCGACCTCCTCGACGACTTCGAGCGCTGACCTACCCGCCCCCTCCCCCCTCTCATCGACCGGTCACACATGGCCCGTATCCGCCTCCGATAGGGGGACGATTGCGACGGGTCGGTACCGCTAGAACAGGAAACGTCCCATGAGCATCCCTCCCCTGAACGCCGCCGCGCGCGAATTCGGGCTCGCGCCCGTGACGCTGCCCTCCTACACCGTGCCGGTGGAGGAGCCCCGCGTGCCCCCCGCCGTCTACGAGGCGCGCGTCGCCGCCGCGCTGGAGCGCGCATCCGCCGCCGGGCTCGACGCCCTGCTCGTGTACGGCGACCGCGAGCACTTCGCGAACATCGCCTACCTCACGGGCTTCGACCCGCGCTGGGAGGAGATGCTGCTCATCCTGGTGCCCGGCCGCACCCCGGTGCTGCTCGCCGGCAACGAGAGCATGGCCTACGCGGATGCCGTGCAGATCGAGGTGGAGGTGGTGCGGTTCGCGAAGTTCAGCCTCGTGGGGCAGCCCGACCCCGAGCAGCTGAGCCTCGCCGACGCCTTCGGCATCGCCGGGTTCTCGGCCGGGGCGACACCGCGGCTCGGCACCGTCGGCTGGAAGTTCTGGGAGACTCCGGGCTACGAGCAGTGGATCGAGCTGCCCGCGTTCATCGTCGACGAGCTGCGCGCCGCCGGTTTCACGCTCAGCAACGCCAACGCACTGTTCACCGGGTACACCGCAGCCGGGCCGGGCCTGCGCCTCGTGAACGAGGTCGACCAGATCGCGGCCTTCGAGTTCGCCGCCTGCCACAGCTCGGAGTCGCTGCGGCGCATGATCACGGCCGTGACGCCCGGGCAGACCGAGCTCGAGGCATCCCGGCTCTACGAGGCCACACTGCTGCCCTTCTCCTACCACCCCACCCTGCTGAGCGGGGAGCGCGCCGGCTACGGCGTCGCGAGCCCGAGCGGCCGGATGCTGGCCGTCGGCGACCCGATGAGCGCCGGCTTCGGCCACTGGGGCAGCAACTCGGCGCGCGGCGGGTTCCTCGTGGAGTCGGCCTCGCAGCTGCCCGCCGGGGCGGAGGACTACGTGGCGGCGCTCGTGGCGCCGTACTTCGCGGCGGCGGTGGCCTGGTACGAGACCATCCGCGTGGGCGTGACCGCCGGCGAGCTCTACGCGGCCGTGCACGCGGTGCTCGACGACCCGTTCTACGGGGTCTACCTCAACCCCGGGCACCACATCCACCTGGACGAGTGGCCCTCGTCGCCAGTCGCTCCCGGCTCGCCGGTGGAGTTCGTGTCGGGCATGGCGCTGCAGCTGGACATCATCCCCGCCACGGGCACCGTCTACGGCTCGTCGAACGTCGAGGACGGCATCGTGCTCGCGGACGCGGAGCTGCGGGCCTCGCTGGCCGAGGCCTACCCCGAGGCGTGGGAGCGCATCCTGGCCCGCCGCGCCTTCCTGGCCTCGCTCGGCATCACCCTCGACGAGTCGGTGCTGCCGATGTCGAACATCGCCGGCTGGCTGCCGCCCTACTGGCTGGCCCCCCACCTGGCGATGCGCCGCCTGGGCGCGTCCTAGGGGGCGTACTCCTGGATGGAGCCTCGGGAGCGGTCGGTGAGCTCGGGGATGCGGCGGGTCAGCTCCTCGGCGGCCGACTGCGTGTCGATCGTGAGCAGGCGGCCGTGCTCCACGAGCATCCGGCCGGCGACGAAGACCGTGGTGACGTCGCTCGACTTGACGCTCAGCACGAGAGCCGTGGCGAGGTCGTGCATGGGCTGCAGGTGCGGCTTCTGCGTGTCGATCAGCACGATGTCGGCCTGGTAGCCCGGCCGCAGCGCGCCGAGCGAGTCGCCGAGGCCGAAGGTCGCCGCGCTCTGCCGGGTGGCCAGATCGAGGGCGTGGGCGGAGGTGAGCCAGGTGGCGTCGAGCAGGGCGTCCTTCTGCTTGAGCGACATCATGCGCAGGCTCTCGAGCACGTCGAGGGTGTTGTGCGAGGCCGGTCCGTCGGTGCCGAGGCCCACGGTGATGCCGGCGTCGTGCAGCAGGCGCACCGGCGTCGTGGTGTGCGCGTGCTTCATGTACACCATGGGGCACGAGGCCACGGCGACCCGGTCGGCGAAGGGCACGAGCCACTCGAGATCGCTCTCGACGATGCCGGCGCCGTGCGCGATGATGGCGCCCGTCTCGAGGATGCCGGTGTCGTGCAGCACCTGCACCGGGGTCTTGCCGTGCTTCTCCAGGCTCGACTCGGTCTGGCCCAGGCTCTCCGCGGCGTGGATGTGCGTGCGCACCCCCAGACGCCGGGCGTGCTCGGCGGTCGTGGCCAGATCGGCGTCGTTCACCGTGTAGGTGGCGTGCGGGCCCATGGCCGTGGTGATGCGCCCGCCGGCCGCACCGTTCCAGCGCTCGGCGAAGGCGGCCGAACGCTCGATCCCCTCGGCGCCCTGCGACGAGAAGAAGGTCGAGGCGAGCATCGCCCGGCTGCCGGCCGCCTCCACCACCTCGGCGATGCGGTCGGTGGCGAAGTAGTGGTCGGCGAAGTTCGTGACGCCGGCCAGCAGCATCTCGCCGACGGCGAGCTGCGCACCGAGCATGACGTCGCGGTCGGTGAGGTTCACCTCCATCGGCCAGATGTGCTTGTTGAACCACTCGCTCGTCGGCACGTCCTCGGCCGAGCCGCGGAACATCGTCATCGGCGAATGCGTGTGCCCGTTCATCAACCCCGGGATGGCCACCTGGCCGCGCGCCTGGACCACCGCGGCCTGCGCGAGCACCGCCGGCTCCACCTCGGCGCTCGGCCGAACCCAGGCGATCACACCGTCGCGGATGCCGATGGCATGGTCGGCGAGGAAGGTCGCGGTGCCGCGCGCCGCGGTGTCTTCGCGCGGCAGCTGCGGGTAGCCGGGCGCCGGGCGGGTGGTGCTGGTGAGCACGGTGGCACCGGTGATGACGGTGTCGACGAGCTCGGGGCCGTCGGCCACGGTCACGGCGTCGGGGCTGAGCGCATCCGGGCCGCTCATGCGAGCTCCTCCCCGGCGAGCCAGCGCACGGTTCGATCGAAGAGCGGGGCGTAGCCCTCCCACTCCAGGAAGCCGGGGGGCGCCCAGTGCGGGGCGATGTCGGAGGTGAACGCAGCAGTGCGGCCCGCACCGTAGGAGTCGACGACGAGCAGCGGATGCCCGGCGCAGCGCGCGAGCTCGGTGGCACCCGCGCGCACGGTCACCTCGTTGAGCCCCAGCAGCGCGGGCCACTCGGCGTCGAGGCCGGCGGTGATCGGATGCGCGGCCACGACGGCGGGCGCGGCGCCCGAACCGAGCTCGACCCGGTCGTCGCGGTCGAGGATGCCCACCGGCAGCGCGTCGGCCAGCACCGTGCGCGCCCAGCGGGCCTTCGCGTCGATGCCGGAGAAGGTCATGTAGCCGCCCACCATCGCGAGGCCGCCGCCCTGTTCGGCGAAGGCGCGCAGGGCTTCGATGCGGTCGGGGCCGGCCTCGGAGCGGGTGAAGGTGGCCGGTGCGAGCTGGAAGGTGTTGGCGCCCACGTCGGAGATCACGATGACGTCGGCGATCTCGCGCAGGCCCTCGGCGGTCGCCGGCAGCGCGCTCGTGATCTCGTGGCACGGCACGTGGGTGACCTCGTGGCCGGCCGCGCGGAGGGCCGCGACGAACTCCGTGCCGCCCGCCGTGTACTCGGAGGTGGTGAAGGAGTCGAAGCCCTTCTGATGGATGGAGTGGACGAACCAGGATTCGCCGAGGAGTAGCACGCGAGTCACGGGCGGTCCTTTCAGATCGGAGCGGGTGGTGGGGAAGTGGAGATGCTGGTGGTGGGGAAGCGGGGATGCGGGCGGCGCCGGCGCTCAGGCGCGGGGCGGCGCCGTGCTCTCCCGCACGATGAGCTCGACCGGTCGCGGCGGCGGCGACAGCGGGGCGGCGCCCCCGATCAGCTCGATCAGGGTGCGGGTGGCCAGGCTGCCGATCTCGTCGATCGGCTGGTGCACGGTGGTCAACGGCGGCTGCACCCGCCGGGCGAAGGCGACGTCGTCGAATCCGGCCACCGACACCCGGCCGGGAACCGGGAGCCCGGCGGCGAGCAGCGCGTCGATGGCGCCGAGGGCCGAGAGGTCGTTGACCGCGAAGATCGCGGTGGGCGGCGCCGCTCGGCTCGCGAGGTGCTCCGCCGTGGCGCGCGCGGCGGTCTCCTCGGTGAAGTCGCCGGCAACCACCGCCGCGTGGGGGAAGACCTTGCGGAAGCCCGCCATCCGGTCCTCGACCGAGCGCAGGCCGGGAGGCCCGCTGATGATGCTGACGTCGCGGTGCCCGAGCGCGCGCAGGTGCTCGCCCACGAGCCGGCCGCCCATGCGGTGGTCGGCGGCGATCAAGGGGATGCGGTCGAAACCCGCCACCCACTCGTCGGCCAGCACCACGGGGAAGGACTGCGCGAGCTCGGCCAGCTGCGGATCGCGGCCGGCGTCGCCCGCCACATAGATGAGCCCGTCGATCGAGCGGGAGCGCAGCAGGTCGAAGTAGCGCGCGTGACGCTCGGAGGCGCGGCTCGAGCTGCTGAGCACCACGCCGTAGCCGCTCTCGTCGGCCGCCTGCTCGACACCGACGGCGAGACTGCCGAAGAACGGGTCGGAGACGTCGGGGACCACGAGCCCGATCATGAGCGTGCGGCCGGCCTGCAGCATCCGCGCGGCCGAGCTGGGAACGTAGCCGAGCTCCTCGATGGCGGCCTGGATGCGCGAGGCCGTCTCGGGGCTCACCGGCCGTTTCGCCGAGAGGGCGTGCGACACCGTGGTCATGCTCACCCCGGCCATGCGGGCGACGTCCTTGATCGTCGACCGTCTCTCGCCCATGCCAGCAGGTTAGCGAGTGCGCAATCGTTTTGCACGCGCAGGAGCAGGAGGAAACACAACGTTAACGTTCCGCGCCGTTCCGGGCCGCAAATGGTTTTGCGCGGCTCGGCCGACCAGGTGCTCGCCGCTCTCAGGGAAGCGTCGAGGCACCCGGCACGAGCTGGGGCGCCAGAGTGACCCGGCGCGCGATGCGATCGTGCCCCGGCTCCCGCGCGTCGAGGAGCAGGCGCACCGCCTCGCGGCCCATCGCGGGCCACGGATGCCGGAGCGTGGTGACCGAGTGGTCTTCTGCTCCGGGCGCCAGATCGAGCAGGCTCGCGATCTGCACGCGAGCCGGAACCGCGACCCCGTGCATCCGCAGCACCGCGAGGACTCCGGATGCGACGTCGTCGTTGGCGCAGACGATCGCGTCGACCGGCAGGCCACCGGGCGCATCGCCCGCGCCCCCCTCCGCCACCAGCCACTCGCCGGCGCGGATGCCGCCCTCGAGCACCGCCGCCGTGAACGGCGCCACGGCGATCTCGAGTCCGGCCGCCGAAGCGGCGAGGGCCAGCGCGCGGATGCGCCGCGAATCGGCCGCCACCTCCTGATCGAGCCCGACGACCAGGATGCTCCGCACCCGCCGTTCGGCGAGGTGCGCCACGAGCAGGTCGGTGGCGCGGTCCTCGTCGAGGCCGACCGAGTCGGTGCGGTCGGTCTCCACGAACCGCCCGACCTGCACCACGGGTACCGCGCCGGCCGCCGCGATCGACTCGCGGCTCGCCTCGAGCGAGGGCGGGCAGATGATGATGCCGTCGACCCGGCGGCCGATGAGCGAGCCGACGTTGTCGACGTCGTGCTGCGCATCCGCCTCGGAGTAGCGCAGCACGAGCGAGATGCGGTGCTGCTCGAGACCCTCGCTGACCGACTCGATCAACGCGGAGAGGAAGCCTGTGGTGTAGCGCGGGAGCACCAGCCCGACGGTCTCGGTGCGCTGCAGGCGCAGGGCGCTCGCCACGGCGTTCGGGTGGTACCCGAGCGCACGGCTGGCCTCCTGCACCCGCCGCACGCGGTCACCCGAGACCGGCCGCGAGCCGGTCAGCGCGCGGGATGCGGTGGCCACCGAGACCCCGGCGGCCCTGGCCACGTCGGCCAGCGTCGGCTGTTCGTCATCCATGCTCCGAGAGTAGTGATTTCGGGCAAAGGATGTAATGGATTACACGGGGTTTCATCGGCTTAAACACAATCGAAACACTCCGGCAACCCAATAGAAACGGCCCGAGCGAACACTGGGGACAAATCGCATCGCGTATTCTTGCCACCATCCCTGCAATCGATTACATCAGGAGACCAGATGTCCCTCAAGCGAAACCTGCTCGCCATCGGCGGCCTCGCGCTCGCCTCGACGCTCGCCCTCACGGGCTGCGCGGGCAAGACGGCCACCACCCAGCCGAGCGCCGACCCCGACACCCCGAAGGTCGCCATGCTCTACGGCACCACGGGCGACTTCTCGTTCATGGACAGCGCCTACAAGGGCTTCACCGATGCCCAGGCCACCATGGCCTTCACCCCGCTCGACTTCTCGAGCCCCAACACCGACGACTACCAGGACCGCCTCGACCTCGCCATCGCGCAGGGCGCGGGCCTCGCCATCGGCATCGGCTTCCAGTACGCCACCCCGATGGAGCAGACCACCGACCACCCGAACAACCAGTTCGTGGCCGTCGACATCGACAAGGGCACCGTCATCCCGAACGTCACCACCATCTCCTTCGCCGCCGAGCAGTCGTCGTACCTCGTCGGCGTCGCGGCGGCCCTCACCTCGAAGTCGGGTCACATCGGCTTCGTCGGCGGCGTCGACCAGCCCTCCATCCAGAACTTCTTCGTGGGCTACGAGGCCGGTGCGAAGTCGGTCAACCCGGCGATCGTCGTCGACAAGACCTACCTCTCGCCGCTCGGCGACTTCACCGGCTTCTCCGACCCCACGAAGGGCAAGGAGGCCGCCGCCTCGATGTACGCCGGTGGCGCCGACGTGATCTACGCGGCCGCCGGCGGCTCGGGACAGGGCGTCTACGAGCAGGCCGCCGCCTCGAGCACCTCGAGCCAGAAGAACTGGGCCATCGGGGTCGACGGCGACGTCTACAACCAGGTCGACGCCACGATCAAGCCCTACATCCTCACCTCGGCCATCAAGAACGTGAACGTGGCCGTCGAGGACTCGATCAAGTCCTTCCTCGACGGATCGCTCGCGACCGGCGAGCAGGACTTCACCCTCGCGAACGACGGCGTGGGCTACTCCACCACGGGCGGTTTCCTCGACGCCTACTCCGCGCAGCTGGAGAAGGCGAAGGCCGACATCATCTCCGGCGCGATCACCGTGCCGACCGCCCTCTAGGCCGGAAGAGGCCGGGAGCAGAGGAGTACTCGTGGAGCAGGAAGTCCTGGTGCGCCTGACGGGCATCGTCAAGAGGTTCGGCGCCTTCACCGCCAACGACCGCATCGATCTCGCCGTGAAGGCGGGAACCGTGCACGCGGTCGTGGGAGAGAACGGTGCGGGCAAGTCGACCCTCATGAAGATCCTGGCAGGGGAAGAGCATCCCGACGAGGGGACCATCGAGATCGCGGGCACGACGCACGCGTTCCGGTCGCCGCGGGACGCCCAGCATGCCGGAATCGGCATCGTGCACCAGCACTTCCTGCTCGCGGATGCGCTGCGGGTCTGGGAGAACGTGGTGCTGGCCGACGAGCCCGGCAGCGCCTTCCGGCTCGACAGCGGCGCAGCCCGGCGCCAGGTCGCAGAACTCGCGGAGGCCAACGGCTTCCCGGTCGACGTGGATGCCGTGGTGCGCGAGCTCGGCGTGGGCGGCCGGCAGCGTGTCGAGATCCTGAAGGTGCTCTACCGCGACGCGCGCATCATCATCCTCGACGAGCCGACCGCCGTGCTCGTGCCGAGCGAGGCGCAATCGCTGTTCGCCGCGATGCGCCGCTTCACCGAGGCGGGCGCGGCTGTGATCTTCATCTCGCACAAGCTCGACGAGGTGCTCGACTTCGCCGACGAGATCACCGTCATCCGTGCCGGTGCGGTCGTCGGCTTCACCACGCCGGCCGAGACCTCGGCGTCGGAACTCGCCGCCCTCATGGTGAAGGTGGCCATGCCCGCGGTCGAGCCGCGGGCGACGCCCCCGGGAACGGATGTGGTGCTCGGCGCCTCGCACATCACCGTCGGCGAGGCGGGCGAGGTGCCCGCGCTCGACGACGTCTCCCTCGAGGTGCACTCGGGCGAGATCGTGGGCATCGCCGGGGTCGAGGGCAACGGCCAGTCGGAACTCCTGATGGCCCTGCTCGGTCGGGCCAGGAGCACGGGCACCGTGGAGCTCGGCGGGGCGGACATCACCGCGCTCTCCACCGAAGACCGCCGGGCCCGGGGCATGGCCTACATCCCCGAGGACCGGCACCGCGACGGCCTCGTGCTGTCGATGGCGCTGCGCGAGAACGCCGCGCTCGGCTACCACGCCCGCCCGCCCGTCAAGCGCGGGCCCTGGTTCAGCCGCTCCGGCGCCGCCGGCCTCGCCAAGGGCATCATCTCGCGCTTCGACGTGCGCGGCGGCGACAGCGCCACCCTCGCCTCCGCGCTCTCCGGCGGCAACCAGCAGAAGTTCATCGTGGGCCGCGAACTCGGCTCCGAGCCCCGGGTGCTCATCGCCGCGCATCCCACCCGCGGTGTCGACATCGGCGCGCAGTCCGCCGTCTGGTCGGAGCTCACCGCCGCCCGCGACCGCGGCCTCGGTACCCTGCTCATCTCGGCCGACCTCGACGAGCTGCTCGCCCTGAGCGACCGTCTGCTCGTGTTCTACCGCGGCCGCATCGTGGGCGAGCTCGACCCGCGCACGGTGGACGCCCCGGTGCTCGGCGAGTACATGACCGGCGTCCGGCACGCGGTCGTGGATGCGGATGCGCCGCTCCCGACAGACGACCCCGAAGGAGGTGCGGCATGATCCGCCGTGTCGCCGTGACCCTCGCGGGGCCCGTGGTCTCCGTGCTGCTCGCACTGCTCGTGACCACCCTCTTCCTCACCTTCGGCGGCTACTCCGCGTCGTCGGCCTACGAGACGATGTGGAACTACGGCATCGAGCCGGCCTCGCTCGTCTCCACCGTGAACAACGCCGTGCCGCTCTACCTGGCCGGCGTGGCCGCCGCCTTCGCCCTCCGCATGGGCCTGTTCAACATCGGCGTCGACGGCCAGTACCGCGTGGCCGCGCTGGCCGGCGCGGTCGTGGCCGCCCAGCTGCCGCTGCCGCTGTACCTCCGGCTGCCGATCACGCTCCTCGTGTGCTGCCTCGTCGGCGCGCTCTGGGCCCTGGTTCCGGCCCTGCTGAAGGTCTACCGCGGCGTGAGCGAGGTCATCACCTCGATCCTCATGAACGCCATCGCGACGACCGTGGTGGCCATCCTGCTCGCCCACGTCTTCCGCGACGGCGGCGGCCAGAATACCGGCACCGCGATCATCGACGAGAGCGGCGCGATGCCCGTGCTCATCGATCTCGGCATCGGCAACCGCACCTCCGTCTCGGGCTTCCTCGTGGTGGCGATCGTGGTGGGCATCCTGTTCTACCTGCTCCAGTACCGCACGGTGTTCGGCTTCACCCTGCAGGTGGCCGCCCGCTCTCCCGAGGCCGCCGAGTCGGCCGGCATCAAGGTGAACCGCCGCATCATCTGGGCCATGCTCGGCTCCGGCGCCATCGCCGGCCTCATCGGCATGCCGCACGTGCTCGGGGTGGCCTTCCGCTTCGACGGCACGCTGCCCACCGACCTCATGTTCACCGGTCTCGCCGCAGCCCTGCTCGGCCGTTCGCATCCGATCGGCATGGCGTTCGGCGCGCTCATCCTCGCCTTCGTCGAGCGCAGCTCGCAGGTGCTCGGGCTCGTGCACCTGCCCACCGAGGTCGGCTCGGTGTTCATGGCCGTCATCCTGCTCAGCTCGGCGGTGGGCTACTGGCTCACCGAGCGCGCCGACCAGCGGATCGCGCTGATGAGCGCCCTGCGCAAGCGCCGCCGCTCCGCCGGGGCGGCCGGAGGCACTCCGCCGGCACCGCCCGCTCCCCCGTCAGCGACCACCGGAATGGAGGCGGCCCGATGACCGACACCGTCGAATCCGCCGCGCCCTCGGCACCCGCCGCCGCGCCGCGCACCCTCGCCCCGAGCCCGCGGCGCCTCCGCGCCGGTCTGCGCTGGGCACTGCTCGGCCTCGGCCTCGTCATCGTCGCCCAGTACGTGGCGGATGCGCCGGGCATCTCGGCCTCGTCCACCTGGGGGTCCGCGCTGCGGCTCACCGTGCCCATCGCCGTCGTCGCCATCGGCGGGCTCTACTCCGAGCGCGCGGGCATCATCAACGTCGGCCTCGAGGGCATGATGATCGGCGGCACCTGGGTGGCCGGCGTCTTCGGGTGGATGTGGGGGCCCTGGGCCGCGCTCGCCGGCGGCGTCGTCGGCGGGCTCGTGTTCGGCATCGTGATGGCCGTGCTGTGCATCGAGATGGGCCTGAACCAGCTCGTGGTCGGCGTGGCCATCAACGTCATCGCTGCGGCGCTCGCCCGCTTCATGTCGGACATCGTGTTCAACGGCGTCGACGGCGGCACCATCGCGCGCTCGCCGCGCATCGACGGGTCGTTGCCCGTCATCAGCGTGCCGTTCCTCTCGGGCGGGCTCGGCACCCCCGATCTCACCCGCACCATGGAGGGCTCCGGCCTTCCGGTGATCTCGCAGATCGGCGGCATCGTGGGCGGACTCACGCACGACGTCTCGCTCGCCGCCGTGATCGGCCTGCTGCTCATTCCCGCGACGGCATATGTGCTCTGGCGCACCAAGTTCGGCCTGCGCTGGCGGGCAGCGGGCGAGCAGCCCGCCGCGCTGCAGGCGCTCGGCGGCCGCGTGCACCGCACCCGCTACATCGCGGTGCTCGTGGGCTCGGGCCTGGCCGGCTTCGCGGGCGGCTACCTCGCCCTGATGTCGCAGGCCTACGTCGAGAACCAGACCGCCGGGCGCGGCTTCATCGGTCTCGCGACCCTCATCTTCGGCAACTGGATGCCCTCGGGCGTCTTCCTGGGGTCGTCGCTGTTCGGCTTCAGCGACGCCGTCGGGCTCGGCCGGCCGGAGACGTTCCGGGCGCTGCTGTTCATCCTCGCCGTGGTCTTCGTGATCGTGGGCGCGCTGCGGATCTGGCGGGGGCGTCGCAGATCCGGCATCGCCCCGCTGGCGCTGGGCGGCGTGCTCGTGCTCGTGTTCCTGTTCGTGCCGCTGCCCACCGAGCTCGCCACCGCCGCACCCTACCTCGTGACACTCGCCGTGCTCGTGGTGGCCGGAACCACCATGCGGCCACCGGCCGCACTCGGCGCGCTCTTCCCGCGCAAGAACTCGCGCAGCTGAGCACCGCGCACCTCCCCTATCCGTCTTCCGACGTCGTGAACGAGAGCACCACCATGAACCGAATCAATACCGTCGCGCTCTGGGACGGCGACACCGACCGCGGCCCGAGCACCCTCGAGTGGGCCACCGGCCCCGCCGGCGGCGTCATCACCGCCGTGCAGTCGGCGGCGTCCGGGGAGCCGGAGTACTCCGTCATCCCGGGTCTCATCGACACCCACGTGCACCTCATCGGCCACGCCGGCACCGGGCACGCCGACTTCCTCAGCTGGCCGCTCACCACCCGGCCCGAGGAGCAGACCCTGCACGGGCTGGCGCACGCGACGGCCGCCCTGCGCGCCGGCGTCACCACGCTGCGCGATCTCTCGGCCGACGACATCCAGTTCTCCCTGCGCCGCGCCATCGACGAGGGCGTGGTCGCCGGGCCTCGCGTTCTCGCCCACGGCATGGTGAGCATGACGGCCGGCCACGGCGACCTCTTCACACCGGCGGCGGTCACGCAGCGCAAGCCGGTCGCCGACGGGCCCGACGAGTGCCGTCGCCTCGTGCGGCACTGGGCGCGCGCCGGCGCCGACGGCATCAAGATCGCCACGAGCGGCGGAGTGCTCTCGGTGGGCGACAAGAGCGCCTGGCGCAACTACACCGCGGCCGAGATCGACGCGATCGTCGACGAGGCGCACGCGCTCGGGATGCCCGTCGCCGCTCATGCGCACACCGAGGCCGGCATCGATGCGGCGCTCGAGCACGGCGTCGACTCCATCGAGCACGGCACGCTCATCTCGCCCGCCCAGGCCGTGCGCGTGGCGGCGGCCGGCATGACCGTCGCGCCGACGCTGCTGATCAACGACCGCATCGCGGCCGGGCGAGCCGGTGTGTCGGGCGAGCAGGCCGAGAAGGCCCTCGACCTGGTGCACCGTCGCGACGCCCTCTTCCGGGCCGCCGCCGACGCCGGGGTCGACTTCGTGCTCGGCACGGATGCGAACGGCCATCACGTGCAATTCGGCGACCAGATGGAGGAGGTGCGGCTGATGGCCTCGACCTTCGGCTGGTCGCCGTCGCGCGCGCTCGAGTCGGCCACCACCCGGGCGGCCCGGGCCATCGGGCGCGAGACGCAGCTGGGCCGCCTGCTCCCCGGCTTCGCGGCCGACTTCGTGGTGCTGCGCGGCCGGCCCTGGCTCGACATCGCCGCCCTCGACACCGCGAACATCGTCGCGGTCGTCTCGCGCGGCGAGGTGGTGGCGGGAGCCCTGCCCTCGTAGCCGTCGCCGCGAACGGCTCAGGCCGGGATGCGGCCCGTGCCGTATTTGAGGCGGCGCGCGACGACGAAGGCCACCGTCGACAGCACGAGCCACGTGCCGAGCACGAGGTAGGGCTCGGGATGCGGGTAGCCCGGGAAATAGGTGAGGTCGCGCAGTGCGCTGACGGTGGAGCCGGTCGGCAGCCAGCGCCCCATGAACTCGTAGAACGGCGGCAGCAGCTGCGGTGCGACGGCACCGCCCGATGAGGGGTTGCTGATGAGGATGAAGAGGATCCAGGTGGGCATGAGCGCCCACTTCCCTCCGATCACCACGCGGAAGAAGCTGTAGACGGATCCGGCCACGAACACGGCGACCGTGAGCAGCGCCCACACGGGCAGCACGGGGAAGCTCTCGAAACCGAGGATGGGCCCGGCCGTCAGCGACACGATCAGGGCGACGAGGGCTGCGCGCACGACATCCCAGGCCAGTTCGCCTCCGAGCGTCAGACGGGCCGCGTTGACGCGGGTCTGGATGGCGCCGACGAAGCCGATGATCGTGCAGGCGAGCGCGATGTAGAACAGCACGAGCCCGTTCGGGTCGCTCGGGTTGAGCGGGTTCACGTCGGTGACGGTGACGGTGACGCCGAACTTCGCCCCGAGCTCGGTGGCGTCCGCCGCGATGAGCTTGGCGACCGAGGCTCCCGAGGCACTCGAGATGATGAGCTCGCCGCTCGTGCTGCCGGCACCGCCCGACACGAAGGCGCCATAGATCTGCTGCTCGTTCAGGGCCTGGGTCGCCGCAGCGACGGAAGGGTACTCGGACACCAGGAAGGTGGTGCCGGTGAGGGACTGGAGGTCCTTCTCGAGCTGCTCGGGCGTGACCGTCTGCGAGATGACGCCGACCGGGATGTCGTGCGGCTGCGGGTTGCCCATCGCGAGGCTGTAGGAGGTCACGAACAGCGCGGCGAAGAGCGACATCAGCAGCGAGATCACGAGCGCGGGCCGGTTCGGGCCATTCACGGCCCGCTTGGCGGCCGAGAGGCCGCGCTGCACACCCGACGGGGTGGCGTCGGGTGCGGCGTCGGGTGCGGCGTCGGGTGCGGCGTCGGGTGCGGCCGGAGCGGACTCGGGAGTCGACATGGTTTCACGCTAGCCCCCGGGGCCGCGGCATCTCGACTTCCTCGCGATCCGATCCGAACGGAACCGATGCGATCAGATCAGATCAGATCAGATGCGATGCGATGCGATGCGACTAGTCTGCAAAGTAACTAAGCTGGTTAGCGAACTCATCCGTCGATTGCTCCGAGGAGAACCCGTGGCCCACAGCTCGCCTCCCCCGCTCCCCGCCGACCGCGTGCGGCAGATCGTCGTCGCGGTCTGCGCCGTCCTCGCCGTCGTCGGCTCCTTCGTGGGTTCGGGTGCAGCCGGCGGCACGCCGATCCAGGATGCCGCGGGCGGCGCCCTCGGCGCCGACGCCACCCTGATCGCACCGGCCGGTCCGGCATTCGCCATCTGGAGCGTCATCTACGCGGGGCTGCTGGCCTACGCCGTCTGGCAGCTGCTGCCCGCGCAGGCGGCCGCTCCGCGCCAGCGCACGCTGGGCTACCCGGTCGCGGTCACCCTGCTCCTCAACGCGGCCTGGATCCTCAGCGTGCAGGCCGGCCTGCTCGCCCTCAGCGTGGTGGTGATCGTCCTCCTTCTGGTCTCCCTCCTCGTCGCCTTCGTTCTCGTGGTGCGCACCCGCCGGCATCCGCAGCGCATCGTCGAGTCCGTGGTGCTCGACGGCACCGTCGGCCTCTACCTCGGCTGGGTCTGCGTGGCCACGGCGGCCAACGTCACCGCCGCCCTCGTCGCCGCCGGTTTCGATGGCTTCGGCTGGTCTCCGGACGCCTGGGGGGTCGCGATCGTGATCGTCGCCGGGCTGGCGGGGCTGGCCCTGGCCGCGTTCGGCAGTGGGCGGCTCGGCCCGGCCGCCTCGCTCGGCTGGGGCCTCGTGTGGCTCGCCGTCTCGCGCATCACCGGGTCGCTCGAGTCGCCGGCCGTCGCATCCGCCGCCCTCGCGACGGCGAGCGCCGTGGTGGTGGCGACCGTCGTCATCCGGGTGGCGCACGATCGGCGCGAGAGCACCCGCGCCTTCGCCGTTCGGGAGGCGCGCGCATGACCGCCGCAGACACGCCGCACGGCAGCGGGCGCGGCGACGGCACCGGCAGCGGCGGCGCGAACCCCCGCACCCGCTGGTTCGGCCTCGTCTTCATCAGCATCGCGGTCGCGCTCATCATCGTCGATTCCACCATCGTGAACGTGGCGATCCCGTCGATCATCGACGATCTGGGGATAACCTCCACCCAGGTGCAATGGGTGCAGGAGTCGTACACCCTGGTCTTCGCCGCCCTGCTGCTCGTGTTCGGAACGCTCGCCGATCGCTACGGGCGGCGGCGCATGCTGGTGCTCGGCGTGGCCGTGTTCGCCTTCGCGAGCATCCTGGCCGCCCTCGCCCCGTCGGGGGAGCTGCTGATCGGGGCCCGGGTCATCCAGGGCGTCGGCGGCGCGATGGTGCTCCCCACCACCCTCTCGATCATCAACGCGACCTTCCGCGGCCGCGAGCGCGCCATCGCCTTCGCCGTGTGGGGCTCGACGATCGGCGGCATGACCGCGGTCGGCCCGCTGCTCGGCGGCTGGCTCACCACCTACTTCTCCTGGCGCTGGGCGTTCGGCATCAACATCCCGCTCGGCGTGATCGTCATCGTCGGCGTGCTGCTGTTCGTGCGGGAGTCGCGCGAGCAGGGCGCCGCCGCGGGCGCCCGCCGGGTCGACGTGGTGGGCGCCGTGCTCTCCGTGATCACGAGCGCCACCCTCGTCTTCGGCCTGATCGAGGGCCGCACCTACGGGTGGTGGCTCACCAACCACGCGCCCGTGATCGGCGACTGGACCTGGCCGTTCGACCTCTCCCCCATCCCGCTCTCCTTCGCGGTCACGATCCTGGCCGGCACGGCCTTCGTGCTCTGGGGCCGGGCCCGGATGCGCGCCGGCAAGAGCACCATGCTCGCGTTCGACCTGTTCCGCATCCCGAGCTTCCGCAACGGCAACCTCGCCGCCATGATCGTGTCGCTCGGCGAGTTCGGCATCATCCTCTCGCTGCCGCTCTGGCTGCAGAACGTGCTCGGCTTCGACGCCCTGCAGACGGGGTTCATCCTGGTGGCGCTGGCCCTGGGCTCCTTCGTGGCCTCGGGCTTCGCGGGCGCCTTCGGCAACCGCATCTCGGCCGTGTTCATCGTGCGGGTGGGTCTCGCCGCCGAGATCGTGGGGGTGGCGGGGCTCGGCTTCGTGATCGCCCCAGACACCGCGTGGGGCCTGCTCATCCCGTTCCTGTTCGTCTACGGCTTCGGCGTGGGGCTCGCCACCGCGCAGCTCACCGGCGTGGTGCTCAAGGACGTGCCCCTCGAGCAGAGCGGGCAGGGCTCTGGCACGCAGAGCACGGCCCGGCAGATCGGCTCGGCGCTCGGCATCGCCATCCTGGGCACGGTGCTCTTCACCACCGCCTCGGCCCAGCTCGACTCCCGGCTCGGCGACCAGGGGGTTCCGGATGCGCAGCGCGAGCAGATCGTGACCCAGGTCGTCGACAGCTCGGGCGCCGCCATCGCGGGGCTCGCGAACGACCCCTCGATGACCGCGGTGGTGACGGATGCGAAGGCCGCCTTCTCCGACGGCACCCGCTACTCCGCGTTCGCGGCGGCGGGCTTCCTCGCCGTGGGCTTCCTGGCCACCCTCTCGCTCGGCGGCGGCACTGCGGGGCGCCCCCGCTCGCGCGACTCCCAAAAACAAGAAGTCCCTGGCCGACACGCCGACTGACGTCGTCCAAGGTACGGCGGGTCGTTTCGAGACTCCTTGTTTTTGGGACGGGGGCGGGGAGAGGAGAACGGATCGGCCGGGGGGGAGAGAGGAGAACGGATCGGCCGGGGGGGGGGGGGAGGGAGATGGCGGGGGGATCAGTGGAGGATGGCGGCGGCGGGCGGGGAGTCGCCGGTCGGAGAGGTTGTGTCCGCCGGGGCGGAGATCACTCGGGCCAGGCGCACCGTGAAGGTGGTGCCGGCGGGCGAGGAGTCGACGGAGATCGTTCCGCCGTGGTTGTCGACGATGGAGGAGACGATGGCGAGCCCGAGGCCCGAGCTGCCCGCGCGCCGGGAGCGCGAGGAGTCGCCGCGGGCGAAACGCTCGAAGAGCTCCGGCACGAGTTCGGCGGCGATGCCCGGTCCGTCGTCGGTCACGAAGAGCTCGACGACTCCCCCGGGGGCTCCGGGCCCAGGAGTCCCGGCTGCAGTCCGTGGACCGTCGGCAGCGGCACCGGCGCCGACCGCGCCCGCTCCCGCTCCCGCGAAGCGCACCCCCGCCGTCACGCTCGTGCCGGCGGGCGTGTGCACGGCCGCGTTCGAGAGCAGGTTCAGCACGAGCTGGTGCATCCGCTCCCGACCACCGGTGACGAGGGCGGGCGCATCGGGTACGTCCGCCATCCACCGGTGATCGGGCCAGGAGGCGTTCGCGTCGCTCACGGCGTTGAGGGCGATATCGGCCAGATCCATCTCGTCGAGATGCAGGTCCTGTCCTTCGTCGAGCCGTGCGAGCAGCAGCAGATCGCTCACGAGGGAGTTCATGCGCTTCGCCTCCGACTCGATGCGCGCCAGCGAGTACTCGGTCACCTCGGGCAGGGAGGCCGCATCCTGTCTCGTCAGCTCGGCGTAGCCCTGGATGGCGGCGAGCGGGGTGCGCAGCTCGTGACTGGCGTCGGTGACGAAGCGGCGCATCCGCGTGTCCGTCGCCGCGCGCACGGCGAGCGCGTCGTCGACGTGGGCGAGCAGCCGGTTGAGGGCCTCTCCCACCTGGCCCACCTCGGTGCGCGGGTCGGTGTCGGCCTCGGCCACGCGCGGGGTGATGGCGACCTCGCCGCGGTCCAGCGGCATCGAGGTCACGGCCACGGCCGTCTCGGCCACGCGCGCGAGCGGCCGCAGGGCGAGCCGCACCACCACGATCGCGCCGATCACGATGATGAGCAGGCCCAGGATGGCGAGCACCGAGATCACGAGCGTCTCCTGCCTGACGGCCGCCTCCGCGGTCGCCATCGACACCCCGGCGATCAGGACGTTGCCCTGGCTGTCGGTCTCCGACGCCAGGCGGTAGTTGCCGAGGCTGGGCAGGTCGAGGCTCTGGTGGGTCTCGTCGGTGAGCGAGGCGGCCTCGAGCCGGGCGACGACCTCGGAGCTCAGCGCCACCGCATCCGACTCGGAGAAGCGCGCGGAGTCGGTGACCACGCCGTTCTGCTCGATCGCGATGATGGTGCCGGGCCCGTGGCCGGTGTAGTCGACGAAGGGCTTGCCGGCGCCCGGTCCGGTGCTCGCGCCCCCGTAGCCGGAGGTGCCGTTGCGCAGCTTCTCGACCGAGTGCCGCAGCGCCGACATCGACCCTGAGAGCTGCGTGTCGACCACCGTCGTGACGGAGGCGTTCAGCGTCACGACGCTGACGATCCCCACGGTCACGAGAACGGCGGCCACCACGAAGGCGATGCCGAGCACCAGCCGGCGCCGCAGGGTCATCCGCCGCCGCACACGGGGAGTGCTCATCCGGGACCTTCGGCCGGCCGCAGCACGTAGCCCACGCCGCGCACGGTGTGGATCATCGACGCGCGCCCGGTGTCGATCTTCTTGCGCAAGTAGGAGACGTAGAGATCGACGATGGAGGCCTTGCCCGCGAAGTCGTAGTTCCACACCCGGTCGAGGATCTGCGCGCGCGTCAGCACCCGCCGCGGGTTGCGCATGAAGTAGCGCAGCAGCTCGAACTCGGTGGTGGTGAGCGCGATGCTCTCGCCCGCCCGGGAGACCTCGTAGCTCGACTCGTCGAGCACCAGCTCGCCCACCACGATGCGCGACTCCTCGTCGGAGCTCGTCATCATCGAGCGCCGGAGCAGCCCGCGCAGCCGGGCGACGAGCTCCTCGAGGCTGAACGGCTTCGTCATGTAGTCGTCGCCGCCGGCGGTGAGCCCCACGATGCGGTCGTCGACCGAGTCGCGCGCGGTGAGGAAGAGCGTGGGCGAGCTCTGGTCCTCCTCGCGCAGCATCCGGAGCAGGCGGATGCCGTCGGTGTCGGGCAGCATGATGTCGAGCACCACGACGTCGGGCCGCTGCTCCCGGTAGAGCTGCAGGGCGGTGGCGCCGTCGTGGGCGACGTCGACCGCCCAGCCCTCGTAGGAGAGCGCGAGACTCACCAGGCTCGTAAGCACCACTTCGTCGTCGACGAGGAGCACGCGGATGGCCGAGCCGTCGGCCCGGTACATGCGCGGCAGCTTCGCCAGCACGGCGCGACGCCGACCGGAGCTGAGGAGTTCCTCGGAGATCGGTGCATCGGCCACGCTCTCATTCTCGGGCGCGGGCTGCCGTTCGGACGCCTCGAATCCGGTATTCATAGACGGCTCAAATGTTTCCACACCGTGCGCAAGCGGCCTCGGCCTACCGTCAGGCCATGACTCAGATCAGGGCGGTCTCATCCGGCACGTCATGGCAGCCGACCCGGCGACTTCAGGCCCAGCGCCCCGGCGCCGCGCAGCCGCATCCGGCACCGCGCCGGGTGCGCGATGCGCTGGCACCGCGCCGGGTGCGCGATGCGCTGGCCTCGGCGGGGATCCGGCGCCCGCGGATGCTGCGCGGCGAGCGCATGGAGCTCCCGGTCGACGCCCCGACGCTCGCGACCGAACGCCTGCTGCTGCGGCGGCACTCCCTGCGCGACGCCGACGACTGGTTCGCCCTCGAATCCTCCCCCGCCGTCACCGAATTCCTGCCCTGGCCCGAGCGCGACCGCCGGCAGTCCGACCGGCACCTGCGCGACCGCACCCGGCACACGCGGCTGTGGCAGCAGAACGACTTCCTCGCCCTCGCCGTCGAGCGGCACGGCCGCGTGATCGGCGACGTCTCGCTGCACCTGCGCGAAGTGCCGGCCGAGCGCCGCTCGGTGGAGATCGGCTGGGTGCTGCACCCCGGCCACTCCGGCCGCGGCTACGCCACCGAGGCCGCCCGGGCGCTGCTCGGCTTCGCCTTCGAGGTGGTGGGCGCGCGGCGGGTGACGGCCGTGACGGATGCGCGGAACATCCGCTCCCTCGCCCTCGCCGAACGACTCGGGTTCACGCCGGTGCGGCCGGCCGGCCTCGCGGAGGAGTTCGCGCCGTCGACGTCGCCGTCGCTTTCGCTGTCCTGGTCACCGTCGATGTCGCTGTCCCTCTCCCTCTCGCGGGAGGAGGCGGAGCGACACGACCCCGTGAGCGCCCTGCGTCGGGCGCTGCACCAGCAGAGATAGGGGCGCACCCGCCGGTCCGCGCATCGGTTGCGAGCCGGTTCCGGGGCCGGGTCCGGTTCCGGTTCCGGGGCCGGACCCGGGCCAGTTCCGGACCGACCCGCGCCGTCAGGCGACGGCGGCCCGCGTGACGCGCACCGGGGCGTCGTGGCCGGCGCAGATCCACTCGATGCCCTCGGCGGAGATGCGCTCGTCGAGAGCGACCTGGGTCGAAGCGGCCACCGCTCTGTCGCTGATCAGGGGGCCGAAGAATTCGCGCAGGGTGCCGTCATCCGACACCCGCACGGCGTCGCCCACGAACAGCACGGGCCCCCATTGGAAGGCGAGATGCCCCGGCGTGTGGCCGGGCGCGGGCACGACGGCAAGGCCCGGGAAGATCTCGGCGGCGCCCTCGAGCTCGCGCAGCTCGCCGGGCAGCTTCGGCTTCATCAGCATGCCCAGGAACCGGCGGAGCCCGGTGGGCGGGGCGTCGTCGCCACGCAGGATGCGGGCATCCGCCGCACTCACCCACACCGGCACCCCGAGCTCGCGGGCGAGGGCGGCGGCGGCCCCGGCGTGGTCGGGGTCGTAGTGGGTGAGCACGATGTCGGTGACGGGTCCGGTCATCGTCTCGCCGCCGTGCAGCTCGAGCGCGACGGCGCGGGCGCCGCCGGCGAGGCCGGGGTCGATGACGGCCGCGTGGCCGTCGCCCACGACGACGTAGCCGTTCGCGCCCTTCGAATGGTCGAGCTGGAAGCAGCGGTCGGCGATCTTGCGCACGAGTCCCCCTTGTGTCGTTCCCCATTGAAGCACGCGGGCAATAGCGTGGGCGCATGACTCGCTATGCAGCACTCCTGCGGGGAGTGAACGTCAACGGCATCACCATCACGAGCGCCGAACTCAAGGCGCTCTTCACCGAGCTCGGCTTCACCGGCGTGAAGACGGTGCTGGCCTCGGGCAACGTGCTCTTCGAGACGGGGCCGGATGCGACGGGCCCGGATGCGGGCGCGCCGGATGCTCCAGGCCACGCCGTTCTGAAGCGCACCATCGAGCAGGCCCTCCGCGAGCGCTTCGGCTACGACGCCTGGATCGTGCTCGTCGAGCACGCCGATCTCGCCGCGATCGCCGCCGGCTACCCCTTCGACGAGACCGAGGAGCTGCAGCCCTACGTGGTGTTCACCTCGGAGGCCGCCGTGGCCGAGGAGATCGTCGCCCACGCCGCCGAGCCCGACGCCACGAGCCACGGCGAACGCGCGCTCCCCGGCGCCGGCGTCGTCTACTGGGAGCTGCCGAAGGGCTCGAGCACCCACACCGCGCTCGCGAAATACCTGGCCAAGGCGCGCTTCAAGGCCACCACGACCACCCGCAACCTGCGCACGCTGCGCAAGCTGCTCTAGCCGGCGGCGCCCTGGCGCGCGCGGTAGGCGATCACGTTCATGCGGTTGCCGCAGTTGCCCACGTCGCAGTAGCGCTTGGAGCGGTTGCGCGAGAGGTCGACGAGCACGGCGGCGCAGTCGTCGGCCGCGCACTCGCGCAGGCGGTCGAACTCGTCGGTGCGGATGACGTCGACGAACGCCATCGCCAACTCCACGCGCATGCGGGTGGCGAGGGGGGCATCCGCCGCGGTGGCGTGCAGGTGCCAGTCCCAGTCGCCGTGCCGCTCGAGCTGCGGCAGGGCGTTCGCCTCGCGCAGGATGCTGTTCACCAGCGCGACGGCCGTGTCACGGTCGACCTCCCAGAAACGGCGGAACTCGGGGCGGAGCGCCCGCACGGCCTCGAGCTCGGCCTCGTCGTGGTCGCGACGGCCGGAGTAGCCGCTGTCGTCGAGCAGGCGCTGGAGCACGTCGATGTCGGTGAGCTCGTCGTCACGGGAGTTCGACGCGCCCTCGCTCGTGTTGATGAGCGTGGTGGCGAACGCGAGGGTCGCCTCGGTGTCATAGGCAAAGACCATGTTGACTCCTGACATCGCCGGTCGGTAGTGTCACCAGTGTAATCGTGTTGACTCCTGACAGAGTCGAACACGGCAGCACGCCCCACGCCCTCCGCACTCCGCACTCCGCACGCCGAGAGAAGCCGCCATGTCCGTCACCGCCCGCCGCCCGGCCGCCGCCGTCGCCGCCGCGCGCCCCGGCGGCTCGTCGGCATCCGGGCTCGTTCTGGCCGTCGCCTCGGCGGTGGCCTTCGGCACGAGCGGGCCGTTCGTGAAACCGCTGCTCGACGCCGGCTGGTCGCCGGCCGCCGCCGTCGCCGTGCGCGCGGGCGCGGCGGCGATCGTGCTGCTGGTTCCGACCCTCTTCGCGCTCCGGGGCCGCTTCGGCAGCCTGCTGCGCTCGTGGCGGCTCATCCTGGCCTACGGCCTCGTCGCCGTCATCGGAGCCCAGGTCTTCTATTTCGCCGCCATCGGCCGGCTGCCGGTGGGCGTCGCGCTGCTGATCGAGTACACCGCGCCCATCCTGCTCGTGCTGCTCGCCTGGGCGCGCACCCGCGTCTCCCCGCCGGTGCTCACGATCGTGGGCGCGGTGCTCAGCATCATCGGGCTCGCCTTCGTCATCAACCCCTCCGGCGTCGAGGGGCTCGACGCGCTCGGCATCGTGTTCGCGCTGCTCGCGGCGCTCTGTCTGGCCGGCTACTACCTGCTCGCGGCCGCCCCGATGGGCGATCTACCCCCCGTGGCCCTCGTGAGTTCGGGGCTGCTCGTCGGCAGCATCGGCCTCGGCATCATCGGCGCGATCGGCCTCGTGCCCTTCACGGTGTCGTTCGCCCCGGTGCCCCTCCTCGGCTCCGACGCCGTGCCGTGGTTCGTGCCGATGGGCGTGGTGGTGCTCGTGGCCACCGCCTTCGCCTACCTCGCGGGGCTGCTCGGCGCCGGCCGGCTCGGCTCGCGCGTGGCCTCGTTCGTGGGGCTCATCGAGGTGCTGTTCGCGGTTCTGCTGTCGTGGCTGATGCTCGGCGAGGTGCCCACCTGGCTGCAGGCGGTGGGCGGGGCGTTCATCATCGCGGGCGTGGTGTTCGTGAAGCTCGAACGGCCCACGGATGCGCCGGAGCCGTTCACCCCCGACCCCGCGGGGCCCGCTCCCGCGGTGGCACCCACCGTGACGTCCGCACCCACGCCAACCTCGGGGTCGTAGCGGCCTCGGCGTCCGCCCCGGTATCCGGCGCACGCGCGAGCGACGGCGCGCATCCACGTCCGCACGACCGGCAGCGCGCATGCGGGTCGGCGTCCGGCACTGCGCGCCGGGCAGCATGTATCCGGCAGCGCACGTCCGGCAGCACGCGCCCGGCAGCATGTATCCGGCAGCACGCGCCCGGCAGCGTGTGTCCGGCACCGCACATCCGGCAGCACGCATCCACGTCCGCACAACCGGGAGCCCGCATGCGGGTCGGCGTCCGGCACCGCGCGCCCGGCAGCACGCGCCCGGCAGCGCGCATCCGGCAGAACGCATCCGGATTCTAGAATCGCTCCATGACGACGGATGCGGTGCTCCTGTTCTCGTACGGAACGCTCCGCCAGCCCGAGGTGCAGCTGGCCACGTTCGGGCGGTTGCTCGAGGGACGCGAGACCGCCGTGGTCGGCTACCGGCTCGAGTGGCTCACCATCACCGACCCGGCGGTGATCGCCACGAGCGGGAGCGACCGGCATCCGCTGCTCGTGCCCGCCGGGCCGGGCTCGCTGGAGGCGCGCGTGAGCGGCACCGTGTTCCGGGTCACTCCCGCCGAGCTGCTGGCCGCCGACGACTACGAGGTCGACGACTACACGCGGGTGCTCGTCCCCCTCGACACCGGCGAGGAGGCCTGGGTCTACGTGTTCGCCGGAACCTGACCCCCGCGGCCTTCCCACCCCGCATCCCGCACTACCCCGAACCGACGGAGCGCGGCGCGGATCGCGGCGCCAGCATCCGTCGTTTCCGGAAACCGGCCCGGAACTCCGTCGTTCCGGGGGCTGCACGAGCCCCCCCCGGGGGGGGCGGGCTGGCGTCAGCGGGGGCGGCGCTCGACGATGGTGGTGACGACGTCGACCAGCTGCGGATCGGCCGGCGCCGAGCCGAAGCCGAAGCGCACGGGCGGGTCGAGCGGCGCGAACCCTCCCAGCTCGCCGCCGTCGAAGCACCCCGCGGCCCAGACGATTCGCCGCGCGGCGGTGGCTCCGTAGTACTCCCGCCGACCCGCGCCAGCGCTGCCGGCCGTGCGCAGCCCCGGCCCGACGACTCGCGCGATCGGGTCGATCGCCGTCGCCCACGCCGGGCTCGTGGCCAGCCCGCGCGGCACCGCCCGGAGCATCCGCCCGAGCCCCGAGAGCCGCCCGACCCGGATGCGCACCCGCAGCCAGTCCGCCGTCTCGCCCTGCGGGGCGGCATCGCTCGCGGCCATGCTCAAGGCGAACCCCGAATCGGCCGCAGTCGCACCCGCACCTGCACCCGCAGCCGCACTCGCAGTCGCAGTCGCCGCAGTCGCACGCGCACCCGCACTCGCAGTCGCAGTCGCCGCAGTCGCACGCGCACCCGCACTCGCACTCGCACCCGACGCGACCCCCGAACCCACCGCAGCCACAACCCGGCCCGACCCGAACCCCGAACCCACCGCAGCCACACCCCGGCCCGACCCGACCCCCGAACCCACCGCGGCCACCCCCGCACCCGACGCGAACCCCGAACCCGCCGCAGCGACGACGGTCTCCGGGCCCTCGATTGCCGCATCGGCGGTCGAGCCGCTTCCCGCGAGAGCGGGAGGGCGTGCCGGTCCGGCCCAGACCGCGAGGCCGCCGGCCACCCGGCGGTGACCGACGGTGCCGACGCGCACCTCGTCGAAGGCGTAGGTGGCCGACACGAACGCGGCCACCTCCTCGCTCGGGGCGAGCAGGATGCGGTGGCCGCGCGCATCCTCCACCATCACGTCGGCGAAGGCGCCGAGTGGCGACTCCTCCCACATCCCGACCACCACGCGAACCCCGGAGGTGCTGCCGAACCCCGCGATACGACCGCGGAACCGCCACCGCCGCGCATCCGACGCCCCGCCGCCCTCGCCGGCGCTACCGGCCCGACGCGCTCCGCCACCCTCACTCACCGTCATCCCCCGAACCTACGCCTCACCACCCCCACCGCCCCACACCTCCACCCGCACCTCCACCCCGCCCCCGAAACGACGGAGTGCGGCGCGAACGACGGACGCAGCATCCGTCGTTCGGGGCAACGCGCCCGGAACTCCGTCGACCCAGGCGCCACCGGCCCCGCGAAGCGGTCCGGGGACGACGGAGTGCGGCGCGAGAGACGGACGCAGCATCCGTCGTTCTGGGCAGCGCGCCCGGAACTCCGTCGGCTCAGGAGTCAGCGGCCCGCGCGGCGGTCGGGCTCGGTCTGGGCGCGCACGTGGATGCGCTCGCCGTCGCGACTGAAGATGCACATGAGCTCGACCGGGTCGCCGTCGGCGCTGCCGAGCCAGTGCGGCACGCGGGTGGCGAACTCGGCCGCCTCGCCGGGCTTCATCACGATGTCGTGCTCGCCGAGCATCAGCCGCAGCCGGCCCTCCAGCACGTAGACCCACTCGAAGCCGTCGTGGGTGCGCAGCACGGGCTCCTCGGCCGACCCCGAAGCCGAATCCGAACCCGCGCCGGAGCCCGCCCCCGACGGCTCCCGGCCCGGCAGCGTCATGCGCACGGTCTGCATCGGGGAGGTGTCCTTCGACAGGTGCTGCACCACCACACCCGGGCGCCCCGGTGACGGGCGCGACGACGCCCGCCGCACCCGCGGGTCGGGCACCGCGTCGGACACCAGCTCGTCGATCGTGATCTCCAGCGTCGCCGTCACCGGGATCAGCAGTTCCAGGTTCGGCTGCCGCTTGCCGCTCTCGAGCCGCGAGAGCGTGCTCGCCGAGATGCCCGTGGCCGCCGCGAGCTCCACGAGGGTGGCGCCCCGAGCAGTTCGCGCCGCGCGGAGGCGTGCGCCGATGCGCTCGGCCGCCGTCTCGTTCATCGTGCCATTTCAGCACATCGCTTTGCGGTTGTGAAGCCACGAACCGAGGCTGGAGACATGAACGCGAACCCAGAACTGCTCGATGTCATCGTGGTCGGCGGCGGCTCCGCCGGCCTCAACGCCGCCCTCGTGCTCGCCCGCGCCCGCCGCCGCGTCGTGGTGATCGACGTCGGCCTCCCCCGCAACCGCTTCGCCGCCCACATGCACGGCTACCTCACCCGCGACGGCCTCTCGCCGCTCGAGCTCCTCGAGCTCGGCCGCGCCGAGGTGCGCGGCTACGGCGCCGAGATCGTCGAAGGCCGGGCCACGGATGCGCGGGGCACGGCGGGCGGCTTCACCGTCACCCTCGAAGACGGGCGCGAATACCGCGGCCGCCGCCTGCTCGTCGCGACGGGACTGCGCGACGAACTGCCCGCCATCCCGGGGCTGGCGGAACAGTGGGGCCGCGGCGCGGTCGCCTGCCCGTACTGCGACGGCTGGGAGGCGCGCGACCAGCGCATCGGCGTGCTCGCGGTGGGCCCGATGAGCGTGCACCAAGCCGGCCTCGTGCGCCAGTGGTCCAACGACGTGACCCTCATCGGCCGCCAGACCGGCGCGCTCGACCCGGAGGTGCGGGCCGGGTTCGAGGCGCGCGGCACGCGCATCCGGCCCCAGGAGGTGACGGCCGTGCTCTCGGACGAGGCGGGCGGACTCCTCGGCGTCGCCCTCGACGACGGCACGACCCTCGAGTTCGACCGGCTCTTCGTGAGCGGCCGCATGGTGGCGAACGACGAGCTGCTGCGACAGCTCGGCGCGGCCACCGCAGAGACCGGCGGGCCGGCCGGCGCCTGGACGGCCGCCGACCCCACCGGCCTCACGAGCGTTCCCGGCGTGTGGGTGGCCGGAAACTCCGCCAACGCGGGCGCCCTCGTGATCGTGGCCGCGGCATCCGGAGCCACCGCGGCCACCGCCATCAACGCCGACCTCGTGGCCGACGACACGCGCCTGGCACTCGCGGCCGTCGCGACCGTCGCGACCGTCGCGACCGTCTAGCGGATGCGTGAATCTCGAGCACCGACGCCCTCTACGGCCTCGGTGCTCGAATTCCCGTCATTCGTCGTCGCACGACACCCAGCAGCCGGCGCACTCAGCCCTGCGCGAGCACCGACACGTCGTTCCACTTCTCCCAGGTGGCGATGCGGCTCGCGTAGTCGGCCTTCGCGATGCCGAGCGGCGCGGTGCCGAAGAACACGCGCAGCGGCGGCTCCTCGGCGTCGACGATCTGCAGGATGGCCGCCGCCGAGGCCGCCGGGTCGCCCGGGTTCGCCGTGCGCGAGGCCCGCATCGCCGCGACCTGCGCGTGCACCTCGGCGTAGTCCTCGAGCGGCTCGGAGGTCGACGACGACGAGCCGCTCCAGTCGGTGCTGAAGCCGCCCGGCTCCACGAGCGTCACCTTCACGCCGAAGCCCGCCACCTCCTGGGCGAGCGCCTGCGAGAAGCCCTCGAGCGCCCACTTCGAGGCGTGGTAGATGCCCACGAGCGGGAACGCCGAGATGCCGCCGATCGACGACACCTGGATGATGTGCCCCGAGCCCTGCTCGCGCAGGAACGGCAGCGCCGCCTGCGTGATCCACAGCGCACCGAACACATTGGTCTCGAGCTGAGCGCGCGCCTCGGCCTCGGTGATCTCCTCGATGAAGCCGAAGTGGCCGTAGCCGGCGTTGTTCACCACGACGTCGAGCCGGCCGAAGTAGTTGTAGGCCTCGGTCACCGCGGCGAAGTCGGCTTCGCGGTCGGTGACGTCGAGCTGGAGGGGGAGGATGCGGTCGCCGAAGCGGTCGACGAGGTCGGCGAGCGAGGCCGTGTCGCGCGCGGTTGCCGCGACGCTGTCGCCGCGCTCGAGGGCGGCGAGCGCCCATTCGCGGCCGAAGCCGCGGGAAGTACCGGTGATGAACCAGACCTTTGCCATGAGGAGTCCTTCGATTCGGATGCGGGTCGCTCCGTGCGATCCTCGTCAGACGCTACTCTCGCCACCGGCCCGGCGCCTCTAGACTGGCGTCGAATCGGGCCGGGGCCGAGGGGGTGGAGAATGACGTCGTCGACGACGGGATCGCGCCTGCCCGACCGCCGCATCCTGTTCGCGGTGCTGCTCGGCGTCATCCCGCTCAGCCAGTTCCCGATCGACGTCTACACCCCGGCCATCCCCGCGATGGTGCGCGAGTTCGGCACCACGGCGACGCTCGTGCAGAACTCGGTGTCGGCGTACGTGCTCGGCATGAGCATCGGGCTCATCCCGGTCGGCGTCGTCGCCGACGCGCGGGGCCGCAAGCCGACCCTGCTCGTGTGCCTCGCCCTGCTGGCCGCCGCGAGCATCGGCATCGCGCTCACGACCGACATCACCCTCCTGCTCGTGCTGCGCTTCGTGCAGGGGCTGGGCGGATGCGCGTGCATGGTGATCGTGTACGCCATCGCCGCCGACACGGTGCGCGGGCGCGAACTGACGGCTCTCTCGGGCTGGCTCGGCGCATCCTGGGGTCTCGCGCCGGTGATCGCCCCGGCGATCGGCGGCGTACTCGTGCAGTTCGTGTCGTGGCGGGGGATCTTCGTGCTCGTCGCCGCGCTCGCGGCCCTGGCGGCCCTCGCCGTATGGCGGCTGCTGCCCGAGACCCTGGCGCCGGAGAAGGCGTCGCCGGTGCGCCTGCTCGCCGTCGCACGCGTTCTGCGCGCCGCCCTCCGGCGCCCGCTCTTCGTGGGCCTCACGCTCGTGTTCGCCGCGTTCGCGAGCGCACAGCTGCTGTTCGGCGTCGTCGCGCCTCTGCTCTACGAGACGACCCTGGGCCTGCCTCCCGCGGCCTACGGCGTGATCGCCCTGCTCGTGGGTGCGGCGAACCTCGGCGGGGAGCTCGCCACGGGGTCGCTCGCCACCCGGATCTCCTCGCGAGCGCTCGGATTCTCGGCGCTCGCCTCGTTCTCCGCGGGCGCGGTCGTGATCGCTGCGAGCGGGCTGTTCATCGGCCCCGATCTCGTGCTGATCACCGTGGGCGGGATGCTCGTGATGCTGGGGTGCGGCGCCCTCTGCCCACTGGCGTACGGGCTCGCGCTCGGGCTGTTCGAGCGCAACCTGGGCCTCATCGGGGGCCTGACGAGCGCCGCCTGCTACCTCGTGGTCGCCGTCACCATGGGCGCCGCCGCCGGCCTTCCCGACGACACGCAGACCCCTCTGGGCTTGATCTACCTCGGTGTCGGCGTGGTCGGGACCGTGCTCCTCGCGGCCTGCCTCCCCCGCGCGCGCACCCGTTCGGCCCAGCGGGATCGTCGAGCTCTCGGCTGATCGAGACCGCCGAGTCGCGCATCCGAGGCTTCAGCAAATGCGCTTCAGCATTCTCTGCTTGGCGCCTCTATCACTAGATCCCTTGACGTGAGGCCCAATCTGCACCACGGTAGTGCTCGAATGATTAAGCGCTTTGGCATGCGCTGATCCCACGAGCCGCCGGGCCGCGACGATGCGCCCCGCGGAAAGGAGATGCAATGAAGCACAGTCCTCAGAACCGTCGGAGACGATGGCTCGCGATGCTCGGCACGGCGGCACTTCTGGCCGCCGCCCCCGTCGCCCTGGTGTCGGCGCCCGCCTCGGCGGCCTCCACCACCTACTACGTCGACGCGAGCGCCGGCAGCGACTCCGGCGCCGGAACCAGCACCACCACGGCCTGGAAGACCCTCGCCAAGGTGAGCGCCACGACCTTCGGAGCCGGCGACAGAATCCTGTTCAAGAGCGGTCAGTCCTGGAGCGGCCAGCTGCACCCCCTCGGCTCGGGCAGTTCGGGCAACCCCATCACCATCGGTTCCTACGGCACCGGCGCCAAGCCCGTCATCGACGGCGGCGCGCTCACCGGCGGATTCGGCACCGGTGCGGCGGTGTACCTGAACAACCAGAGCTGGTGGACCATCTCGGGCCTGGATGTGAAGAACGACTCGGGCACCGACAACTTCGGCCAGCTCGACTCCTCCACCTGGGGACTGCACCGCGACGGCATCCTCGTGAACAACGCCGGCGGCAACACCCTGCAGGGCATCACCATCTCGGGCAACACCGTGCACGACGTGAACGGATGCTTCAACTGCCAGGGCTACGACGGCCACCTCAACGGCGGCATCGCGGTGATCGCGCAGAACACCAACGACAGCTACGCCGGCGTGAGCATCGTCGACAACACCGTGTCGAACGTGGGTCGGGGCGGCATCGTGTTCTGGGACAACTCGTACTACTCCACCGACCAGACCGTGCTCACCCAGTCGAAGCTGAGCACGGGCGTCGCCGTGGAGCGCAACACCGTCACCGACATCGACAGCGACGGCATCCTGGTGTTCGGCACCGATGGAGCGATGCTGCAGCGCAATCTCGTGGGCGACGCCGGGCAGCGCACCATCACCGGCTCCACCACCGCGGCCTCCGCGGGCCTCTGGCCGACCCGCGCGATGAACACGACCGTGCAGTACAACGAGGTCTACGGCACGCAGACGCACGACACCGACGGCCAGGGCTTCGACGTCGACCTGCTGAGCGTCAACACCGTGGTGCAGTACAACTACAGCCACGACAACGAGGGCGGCTTCCTGCTCATGATGGGCGGCTACTCCTCAGGCCTCGTGGTGCGCGAGAACCTCAGCGTGAACGACGCCTTCGGCGGCGTGAAGGGCGTCTTCACCTTCTCGTACGGCGTGCCGACGAACACCGACATCTACGACAACACGATCTACATCGGTTCGGGCCTGACCTCGAAGCCGCTGTTCTGCGACGGCTGCGACGCGTCGACCACGGGCGCCTGGAGCTTCCGCAACAACATCGTGGAGAACCACGGCTCCGGCGCCTACACCTACCCCGCCGCGAACGCCGTGATCGACTACAACCTGTTCTACGGCAACCACCCCGCGAGCGAGCCGGCCGACGCCCACAAGCTGACGACCGACCCGCAGCTCGTGTCGCCCGGCTCGGCCCCCACCGGCCTGACCGCCGTCACCGGCTACAAGATCGCCTCGACCTCGCCCGCCAAGGGCTCGGGAGTCGTGATCTCGGGCAACGGGGGCAAGGACTACTGGGGCAACCCGCGTTCGGCGACGGCGGCGCCGAGCCGGGGCTTCCATGAGGTCAACACGTTCGCCGCGGCGACCTCGCTCACCGACAACGCCAACGACTGGGCGTCGAGCTCGGCCCACACCTCGAACATGACGATCGACACCACCGGGCCGTTCAGCAACATGGGCGGCGACACCTCGCGGTTCTCGCGCAGCAACGGTTCGGCGGGCTCGGTGACCTGGAACCTCGCCGGCGCCCGCACCTTCAGCGCGACCGTCTACGAGTTCAGCGCGAACACCACGCAACTGGTGTTCGCCTCCTCGCCCGACGGAGTGACCTGGACCACGGTGACCACCTCGTTCACCACCCCGGTGGCGACCACCAACGGCTGGGCGCAGACCACGGCCACGCCGTCGGCGAACCTGCCGGCGGGCACGAACTACGTGCGGGCCACCATCTCGGCACCCACTTCCTGGGCGATCGAGATCGGTGCCATCACCATCACCACCTAGCAGCGGCCGGGGTGCGGACGCGCGCGAGCCGTCCGCATCCCGAACCGCCTCAGCTCTGCCACGGGTCGAGCGGGCCGCCCGCTCCGAAGGCGTGGACGGCGAAGCGCTCGCCCATCCGGCGGAGCGCCGCGGCATCCGGATGCAGTCCGTCGCCGAGCGACCCCGTCTCCTCGGGTGGGAGCAGCAGCCAGCCATCGAGGTAGTGCAGGTTCGGGTCGTCGGAGCGGGCCGCGAGCACCGCGGCGAGCACGTCGCGCACGACCCCCAGGCTGAGCGCACCCTCGGCGAGCGCCGCCGGGTCGCCGCCCGAGCGGGTGGTGCCGGCCACCGGGTCGGTGATGGTGGGCCCGGGCAGCTCCTCGACCGCGGGGCAGGGGATCGGGCCGATGAGGAGCAGGGGCGTCTCGGGATGCCCCTCGCGCACGGTGTCGATGAAGCCGTGCAGCAGCGGTTCGAAGCTGCGCCGGCGCATGAGATCGGCGTTCACGAGGTTGATGCCGATCTCGGCGCTGAGCAGATCGGCCGGGAGGTCGCGCATGGTGCGCGCGACGAACGGGTCGCCGGTGGCGTTGCCGCTGAAGCCGAGGTTCTGCACGCGGAGGCCGGCCAGCTCACCGGGGTGGCCCGGGTGGCCGGATGCCCCGCGCGCCCTGCCCGCGAGCGAGGCCGCGAGCACCGGCCAGGTCTGCGTGGGCGAGAACGCCTCACCGCCCTGACTGATCGAGGAGCCGTGGTGCACCCAGCGGGGCCGGGCGTCGACAGCCGGGACGAGCGGGGCGTCGGATCGCAGCTCGAGCAGCTCGGTGGCACAGCCGTGCGGCAGCCAGAGCTCGACCGCCTTCGGCGCATCGCCGAGCCCCGAGAACGCCACCGTCACCGGCGGCGCGGGCCGCAGCGGCTCGTAGTCCTCCGGCCTCACGAGGGCCGCGCTCTCGACTCCCACCACGCGCTGGGCCACGAGCACGCCGTCCACGACGAGATCGAACCTCGCCGGGTCGGGCGGCACGACTCCCGGGTCGATCATCAGGAGCGACACCTCGAGTTCGAGGGCGTTCGCGCTGGTGGAGAACGCCAGCCGCACGCCGGAGGTCATCCGCAGCACGAAGTCGAAGGCGGGGCTGGGGATCTGGCGACGGGTCCAGGCCGGAAGACGGCGGGGCCGCACTCCGCCGCCCGCCCTCGGCTCGAGCTCGAGCGCGCCCACCACCTCCACCGCGGGCGAAGGGAAGCGCTCGGCGATCATGCGATCACCCACGAGTGGCTCCCGGCGCCCACGGCGAGCTCGCGGCCGTCAGGCAGCCGCACCTCGGCCCGGGTGTTCATCGGCACACGGCAGAAGACGGTCGTGCGCCCGTCGGGGCCGCGTTCCCAACCCGACACGGCGGTGCCGTACGGTGTGCGCAGTTCGGCGGCGGCCCGGCGCAAGCGCGCGGTGGGCCGCGGGGCGATCCGCAGCGCGGCGTAGCCCGGCTCGAGCGGGGCGAGCCCGGCGAGGCAGCGATGCAGCCAGTCGACGACGGCGCCGAGCGCGTAGTGGTTGAACGAGGTCATCTCGCCGGGGTTGATCGAGCCGTCGGGCAGCATGCTGTCCCAGCGCTCCCACACGGAGGTGGCCCCGCGGGTCACCGGGTAGAGCCAGGAAGGGCACTCGGTCTGCAGCAGCAGTTCCACGGCGGTGTCGAGGTGCCCGGTGGCGGTGAGGGCGTCGAGGATGATCGGCGTGCCCACGAAGCCCGTCGCGATGCGGTGCCCGGCCACAGCCACGAGTTCGGCGAGGCGATCACCCAGGCCCGAGCGCGCCTCGGCCGGCCCCAGCTCGAAGGCGAGGGCGAGCGCATAGGCCGTCGGGGCGTCCGAACTCAGCCGGCCGTCGGCGAGCACGTGCCGCTCGCCGAACGCCCGGCGGGCACTCCGGGCCGCATCGGCATAGTGCACCGCCTCGGCCGAGCGGCCGAGCGTGCGGGCCGCCGACGCCACCAGGTCGAGCGAGCGGATGAAGTAGGCACCCGAGACGAAGTCGGCACTGGTCGCCGCCTGCTCGGGGTGGTCGGGCGGAGCCGCGGGGTCGAGCCAGTCGCCGAACTGGAACCCGCCCTCGATCAGCATCGGGACGCCCGCCCGGTCGAGCAGGTGATCGGCCCAGCGGGTCATGCTCGGGAACTGCCTCTCGAGCAGGCTCCGGTCGCCGAAGCGCTCGTGCAGCACGGTGGGCACCACCGTGGCCGCGTCGCCCCAGGCGGCGACGGGCTCCACCGCCCAGTCGAGCACCCACGGCACCACCACGGGCACGACGCCGCCGTTGGCCTGCTGCTCGAGGTCGAGATCGCGCAGCCACGACGCCAAGAAGGCGTCGCAGTCGTAGAGGAAGGATGCCGAGGGCGCGAACACCTGCACGTCACCCGTCCAGCCCAGCCGCTCGTCGCGCTGCGGGCAGTCGGTCGGCAGTGCCAGCGCGTTGCCGCGCAGGCTCCACACCACGTTCTCGTGCAGTCGTTCGAGCAGCGGTTCGGACGAGCTGAAGCGGCCGGTGCGCTCGAGCTCGCTGTGGATCACGACGGCCCGGTAGTCGAGCGGATCGAGTCCGGGTGCGCCGTCGACCTGCACGTAGCGGAAGCCGTGGAAGGTGAACTCGGGTTCCCAGAGCTCTGGCCCCTCGCCCCCGTGGGTGTAGCGGTCGAGGGCGGCGGCCCGCCGCAGGGGGCGGAGGCCGAGCTCGCCGTTCTCGAGCACCTCGGCGTGGCGGAGCGTGATGGTGTCCCCCGGCTCACCGCGCGACACGAGCCGCACCCGGCCCACGAGGTTCTGGCCGAAGTCGAGCACGGTGGCGCCGCCCGGGGTCGTGATGACCTCGCGAACGGGAACCGTCTCGATGCGCCGCACCACCGGGCTCGTGCGCGCCTCGGGCACGAGCCCGTCGACGACTCGTGCCGGCGCCCAGCTGCCGCCGCCGGCCCGGCGGGCGTCGTGGCTCTCCCCCGCGTAGATGCCGCTCGCGGTGATCGGGCCGTCGACCGAGCACTCCCAGCCCGGGCCCGTCGTGACCGTGCTGACGCTCCCGTCGTCGTGCTCGACGACCAGCTGCAGGGCCGCGGCCGGGACGGTGCCGTAGACCGGGGCGTGCTGCTCGCCGAAGCCGTACGACTCGGTGAACCAGGCGCCCGCGAGGCCGATCTCGATGGTGGCGGAGACGGGTCCCGCGCCCTCGGCGGAGAGCAGGGCCGTCACGTCCGCGGTGTCGTGCACCAGGCGGAAGGGGTAGGAGGTCCAGCCCGGAGCGAGCACGCCGTCCCCCACCCGGGTTCCGTCGATGTCGACGGTGATCGCCCCCAGCGCCGTGCTGTACAGCGTCGCCCGCTCGACCGGACGCTCGAAGGCGACGCGCGCCCGGAACCGGGCGGGGCCGGTGTGCGCCCCCGCCGAGAGGAAGGAGGCCCGCCATTCGCCCTCGGCCAGGAAGGCCGCGGTCACGGGCTGCGGGTCGCTCCAGTCGGAGACCGACCCGTCCTCCCCGCGCACCCGCACCGAGAGCTCGACCCGTTCGCGCGGCCGGAGCGGCGGGAACGGCCAGGCGACGTCGACCGACGCCCGCCCGGCGAGCCGGACGCCTCGCTCCAGACCCGAGTCGGTCGAGACCAGCCTGAGCTCGGCCGACTCCTGCCGCCAGTCCTCGACGTCGCCGCCGGTCATCCAGCCGAGCGCGGGGGCGGCGTCGGGCGACCACGCGGAGAGCGGATCGCGGCCGATCCGCACGCGGTCGACGCGCGGTCGCTGGGTCATGGGCTGTCTCCTTCGGCAGTCGCGCACAGGGCCTCTCCGCGACGCGGCCCCCGCATCCGGGGTCCCACTGTCGCCGAGCAAGTGATAAAGCGCTTTGGCAATTTCGTTCTAGACTATAGCCATGATTGACGGAGTGGTTGATACGGCATGGTCAGGCGTCGCGGATGCGTTCCGCGAGAACATCGAATCCGGGCTCGACGACGGCGCGAGCCTCGCGATCTCGGTGCACGGGCGGCCGGTGATCGACCTGTGGGGCGGCGCCGATCCGCTCTCCGGGGCACCGTGGCGCGAAGACTCGGTGACCATCGGGTTCTCGGTGAGCAAGGGCGTGTCGTCGATCGCCCTGCTCCAGCTCGTGGAGCGCGGGCTCGTGGACCTGGATGCGCCGGTGGCGCGCTACTGGCCCGAGTATGCGGCCGCCGGCAAGGAGACGGCGACCGTCCGCGAGATCCTCACCCACCGTGCGGGCCTGCCCGCCTTCGAACTCGACCCCATCGAGCAGGTGCTCGACTGGGAGCTCACGACCGCGACCCTCGCGTCGCAGCCCCGGCAGTACGACACCTCGAGGTATTTCGTCTACCACGCGCTGAGCTTCGGGTTCCTGGTGGGCGAGATCGTTCAGCGTGTGAGCGGTCTGCCCTTCGGGCAGTATCTGCACGAGAACATCACGGGTCCGCTCGGCATCGACCTCTGGATCGGTCAGCCTGCCTCGATCGAGGGCCGTTACCTGCCCTCGATCACGGGCGACGCCTCGGCGGAGGCGCCCGTGCTGCCCGACGACGGCGTCTGCCGCGCGGCGGCGCGCGCCGGCTCGCAACTGCTGCCGATGTTCCGGCAGATCGACGGGCGGCCAGGCACCGAGGCCTTCAACCGCCCGGAATTCCGCGCCGCCGTGCTGCCCGCGGGCAACGCGGTGACGAACGGTCGCGCGCTCGCCCGGCTCTACGCCGCGTGCCTGGGCGACGTCGACGGCGTGCGGCTGCTCGGCCCCGCGATCGTGGCCGAGGCCGCGATCGATCAGGCAGGCGGCATCCGCAAGCCCGACTGCACCGCAGCCGACCCGTGGGATGCCGGAGTGCAGCAGCTGTGGGGGCTCGGGTTCGAGATCTCGAACTACGAGATCCCGATGCTCGGCGAGGGCTCGTTCGGGCACTCCGGCATGGGCGGCCGCCTCGGCTTCGCCCACCTCGGCTCGGGGGTGTCGTTCGGCTACGTGAGCCAGCGCATGCTCTACCCCGAGCCGCCGGCGCTCGACCCGCGCACGGTTCGCCTTCTCGACGCGGTGCGCGCAGTCCTCTGATCACGCCGCGAGGGCGACGGCACGCGACACCCCACGGTCGCGCGCCGCCGCCCGGTTCGGGAGCGGCCTCGAGCAGGGCTCAGGCTCGGGGGCGCAGCGCCTCGAACTGCCGCAGCACCAGCGGGGCGAGAGCCCGCAGCCGCACGAGCCGCGCGCTGCGCGGGCTCGCGATCTCGAACGGGCGCAGCTGACCGGGCCAGAGCCAGATCTCGCCGGCCCGCTCATCGAGCACGGCCCAGTGCACCCCGTCGTCGCTCGACTCCAGCGCCCACGCCCCGATGCCGGGCGCGTCGCCCGTGAGCGTGTACAGCACGGCAGGCGAGCCGGGGGCGAGCTCGAACACCGCGGCCTCGCCGGGGGCGAGCTCCACCGAGGCGGCCGCCAGGTCGTCGGCCAGGGCCGGCCGGTCACTGCCGACCACCGCATCCTGCAGCCGGGCGAAGCCCTCCTGCCGCATCACCCCGCCGAGCGAGGCGGGCTCCGCATCGGGCCCGGAGCCCCAGAGCGAGGGCTCGGGACCGAGCGTGAACTCGATCACGGCCCCGGCCGCGATGCGCTCGTGCGGCAGGGCGAGGCTCGGCCACGGCTCGCCGTCGACGAGCACCGACTGCACGTAAGGGCTGCCGGGCGCCTGGCCGTGGGCGATCACCTCGATCACGCCTCCGCGCGGGGCGTCGACCGACATGCGCGGGAACAACGGCGAGCCGAGGACGTACTCCCCCGAGCCGGGAACCAGCGGGTAGAGCCCGAGCGCGGCGAAGAACCACCAGGCCGACATCTCGCCGTTGTCCTCGTCGCCGGGGTAGCCCTGCCCGATCTCGGAGCCTGTGAACAGCCGGGCGAGCGCCTCGCGCACGATCGCCTGCAGGCGCCAGGGCGCGCCCGCGAACGCGTACATGAACGGGATGTGGTGGGCGGGCTGGTTCGACAGCCCCCACATGCCCAGGCGCAGGTCGCGCGCCTCGGTCATCTCGTGGATGACCGTCGGGTATTCGCCGCGGAACGCCTCGCGGGCGGTCTCCGGCGTGGCGAAGAAGCCGTCGAGGTGCGCCCGGAGCGCGTCGCGCCCGCCGTGCAGGGCGGCGAGGCCGGCGCCGTCGTGCGGGGCGCTGAAGGCCATGCCGTAGGCGTTGGTCTCGGTGTAGTCGCCGCCCCAGACGCGCGGGTCGAAGGGCTCGGCGTCGGGATGCTCCGCGCTGGCGCCGCGGAAGAAGCCGGTTCCGCGATCGAAGAGCTCCTCGTGGGCGAGGGCCCGTGAGGCGAAGTAGCGGCGCTCGGCCGGCGCATCCACGAGCCCGGCCAGAACGAAGAGGCCGTAGTCGTTGAGGGCGCTCTCGAGGGTCCAGGAGAGCCCCTCGGGAACGCCGCGGCCCATCCGCCCGCGGAAGAGCGACTCGGCCTGGCCCTTGCGCCCGACGGCGGCGGATTCCGGCAGCGCGGTCGCGTCGCGCAGCGCCGCGAGGTAGGCCTCGCGCAGCTCGAGACCGGGGGTCCGCTTCATGGCCGCATCCGCCGCCACGATGTCGAAGCTCGTTCCCACCATCGCGTCGAGGTAGCCCGGAGCCGACCAGCGGGGCACCCAGCCACCCTCGCGGTAGTGCTGCACGAAGCCGTCGAGCAGTTCGCCGGCGCCGTCGGGCTCGAGCAGCAGGAGGGCGGGCCAGATGGTGCGGTAGGTGTCCCAGAATCCGTTGTTGGCAGAGAGGGGGCCGGGCAGCACGGGGAGCCCGGTGTGCGCGGCCGTGTGCACCGGTGCGGCGGTCACCGCGGTGCTCGCGTGGGCCTCGGTGCCGTCGGGCAGCAGCTCGCCGAGCCGATTGGGGTAGAGGAACATGCGGTACAGGTTCGAGGCGAGAGTGACGAGCTGGTCGTCGGTGGCGCCCTCCACGCGCACCCGGCCGAGCAGGGCGTCCCAGCGCTCGCGGGCGGCCCGCGCCACCGCCTCGAGACCACCAGCGGTCTCCCGCTCTGCGGCGAGCCGGGCCACCTCGGTCGAGATGAGCGAAGTGCCCACCCGGAGCGTGACCTCGCGCACGCCCGCGGCGAATCGCAGCACGCGCCTCGGCGAGTCGTCCGGCGAGTCCGCCGGCTGCTCGCACGCGAGCACCGGGTCGCCCACCGGGCCACCGTCGTGCTCCGCATCCGGCCCCGCGTCGCCTTCCACCGTCACGTGCACGAAGACGCGCGGAATCTCGTGGCCGTGCACCGAGCTGCCGTCGACCCAGCCGGTGAGCACCCCGGCGGCGTGGTCGTAGTGGAATTCGCCGCCGGCGAGGCAGTCGACCACCACCCAGCCGCCCCCGGCCGGGAAGCCGAATCGCAGCACCACCGAGTGGTCGCCCGCCGTCGCCTCGGCCGTGAGACCACCGTCGAGCTCCACCCGATAGCGATGCGGATGCGCCGTCTCGCGCGCGTGGTCGAACCCGGCGGCGCGCGCGGCCGGATCGCCCACCGGGGCGCCCGCGCCCGGCATGAACTGCACCACACCCCAGTCGCCCACCCAGATGCTGGCCGAGTGCGAGACGGCGAGGGCCTGCAGCGCGGGCCGGTGGGTCTCGCCGTGCTTGTTCCAGGTGTAGTTCCAGTGCGGGTTCGACACGTCGGTCATCGGCGTGGCGAACACCCCGCCGTGGGGCACCGCCACGAAGGGCGCGGTGTTGCCGCGCGAGAGCCAGGGCGAGGAATGGGTTCCGCGGCGCGTGTCGACGAGCTCGGCGAGCGGGCGCGAGCGGTCGAGCCCGACCCGGGGAACCAGCCCGACACCGTCGAGCCACCCCTCGAGCAGCGCGCCGACGGAGCCGCTCGGCTCCGGTGTGCGGGCCACGAGCTCGAGGGCGACGGCGACCCGCGGGTCGTCGGCGCCGAACGTGATGCGCCGCAGGTTCCATTGATCGGGCGCGATCGCGTGCCCGGCGAACGACCCGGCCGCGTCGGCCGGCAGCCCGTACTGGTCGAGCACGGTGCCCGCCGATGTCGCGCCGTCGAGCAGGCGTGAACCGTCGTCGAACAGAACGTCGACCGCGACGGCGCTCGCGCGGAACCCGTCGGCGATCTCCTCCGCATCGGCGTCGAACACCGGCAGCACCGCGTAGCGCAGCTCGAGGCCGGCAACCGGCGTCGGAGCCTGCTCGGCGAGCACCGCGCGGGCCGATACAGCCCCGCCGCCCGGCAGCTCGTAGCGCAGAGGCTCGTCGCCGAACAGCCCCGACCGCGCGGCCGCCGGCGCTGCATCCGGTCCCGCGCCCGGCACGACCCGCAGCGCGCTCACCGCGCACCTCGCATCGTCACCCGCGTCGCCCTCCGAAGCCATTCCGTGCCCTCAGCCCGCGACGGCCACGTGCGCGGCGCGGGCCGTGTGCACGACCCCTGCCACCGCATCCGCGTCGAAGCGCTCGGGGTGCCGGGTGCTGACATGCCAGGTCTCCGTCTCGCCGGGCAGGAGCGTCACGAGGTTGCGATCGCTGTGAGCATTCTCGTCGATCGACCCGGGGAGCAGGCAGGTGTCGCGCAGCAGCGAACCGGCCGTGAGCGTCACGGCGACTCCGCCCGGCTCGGTGGCGAGCTGAACGGAGAACTCCGCCGGCGCATCCGGGAACTCCTTGTCGTAGCCCCCGAGGAGCACCGAGCGGATGCCGTCGGCCGTGAGTACCAACGCCTCGTCGACCGCGAGCGGCCCCTCGAGCACCGAGCTCGGCACCGGAACCGCGATGGTCGCGAGGGCACCGGCCTCCGGTCGCAGCTCGGCGGCCGCGAGCCTCTCCGACGTCGACCACCGCTCGACGGTGACGACCGGCCGCCAGGCCGCGCGCGCCTCGTTGCCGAGCACGATCATCACCTCGCCGGAACCGGCCTCGGAACGGGCCTCACGCCGCTGCAAGGTGGCCACCCGGTCGGCGAACGCACGGCGCATCGCATAGGCCGCCGGCTTCCAGCGCGCCGCCTTGTCGATGACCGACCACGAGATGGCGGGCCAGCAGTCGTTGAGCTGCCACACCACGGTGCCCGAGCACCACGGCGACAACGAGCGGAAGTACTCGATGCCGAACCCCACGGCGCGGGCCTGCGTGAGCTGCGCCAGCCAGTACCACTCGTCGAAGTCGTCGGGCACGCCGAAGTTCACGCCCATCACGTCTTCGATGCGCTCGGTGCCTCCCACGGCCTTCTGCCGCTGCACGACATCGCGGCTGAAGGGCGCCGGCGCCTCGTCGTGCACCACGGAGTCGAAGAGTTCGCGGCTCGGCGGGCCCTGGAAGCCGAACTCCGAGACGAAGCGCGGGCGGATGTCGGTGTACTCCCGGAAGTCGCCGGGGATCCACGAGTGCACCACGCCCCGGCTCGGGTCGTTCGGCTCGCGGTCGCGCGCCCCGGAGTACGGGCTGCCGGCGAGGTAGAAGCGCTGCGGGTCGAGCTCGGCCACGAGCGAGGGGAGCAGCTCGAAGTAGAACTTCTCCCCCCAGGTCTTGCCGTCGAGCACGTTCTCCCAGTCGCGCAGGAACCAGAACCAGACGCATTCGTTGTTGCCGTTCCAGAGCGCGAGGCTCGGGTGCTTCATGAGGCGCGTGATGTTGTCGCGGGCCTCGGCCTCCACCTCGCCCGAGTAGGGCTCGTCTTCGGGGTAGGCCGCACAGGCGAACAGGAAGTCCTGCCAGACCAGCACGCCGAGCTCGTCGCAGAGCTCGTAGAAGTCCTCGCTCTCGAACACCCCGCCGCCCCACACCCGGATGAGGTTGGCGCCGAGCTCGGTGGCCTGACGGATGCGCTCCGAGTAGTCCTCGCGCGTGACGCGGGAGATGAAGGAGTCGTCGGGAATCCAGTTGACCCCGCGCACGAACAGCGGCTCGCCGTTCACGGCGAAGCGGAAGCCGCTGCCCTCGCCGTCGGCATCCTCCGTCTGCTCCACCACGATCTCGCGGAAGCCCACGCGGGAGTGCCAGGCGTCGAGCTGCCCGGCCCCGCCGGCGAGCGTCACCGACACCGGGTACAGCTCCTGCTCGCCGCGGCCCCTCGGCCACCACCGGCGCACCGACTCCAGTTCGACCAGAATGCTCGCCTGGCTCTGCCCGGGTTCGACCCGCGCAGCGACCGTGCGGCCGGCGAGGGTCGCCTCGACGGTCAGGGCGGCGGCGAGGTCGCCGGCGCGCTCGAGGGCCACCTCGAACCGCACCCAGCCGGCCTCGCCGTCGACACCCACCACAGGGCGCACGCCCGCGAGGCGCGCGGTGCTCCAGGTCTCGAGCGCGGCCGTGCGCCAGATTCCCGAAGTGGCGAGGTCGGGGCCCCAGTCCCAGCCGAAGTCGCAGGCCATCTTGCGCAGGAACGGGGGAAGCACGCTGAACGCCGTGGGCCGTTCACCGAACTGCTCCCGGCGCGCGGCGGCGGCGGGGCGCGGGGCGCTGAAGCGCACCTCGAGCTCGTTCACCTCGGCCAGGCCGGCGAGCGGGATGCGGTAGGTGCGGTGCATGTTCTCGGTCGCCGCCACCTCGCGGCCGTTCACGAGCACCACCGCGACCGTGTCGAGGCCCTCGAACACGAGCTCGGTGCGGTCCGCCGCGTCGGCCGGGCGCGCGAAGCTCGTCGCGTACACCCAGTCGGAGTCGCCGATCCAGCGCAGCGCCTCTTCGTTGGTGCCGTCGAAAGGGTCGGGGATGAGCCCGGCCGAGAGCAGGTCGGCGTGCACCGAGCCCGGCACCGCGGCCGGGAAGGCCTCCGCCAGCCGGGGGTCGGCACCGGCGGGAACGGAAGCGTCGAGGCGGCCCGTCCAGCCATCGGCGAGCACGGTTCGTGAGAGCACAGCGTTGTCCTTTCGCGGCGGAGTCTGGGCATTTCGTGCGTCTGGCTTGACTTGTCGGGTCACACCGGCGATGCTCATCTCAGTCGATTTGATAAAGCGCTTTGGCAGCGCGGGTCAAAACGTATCACCCTCTCAGCACCAACAGCAACGAAGCGATAAAGAGAAAGGTTTCAAGGATGAAACGCAGCAGTACCCGCACCCTGGCCGTCGCGGCTGTCGCAGCCCTGACCCTCGGTGGCCTCTCCGCCTGCGCGAGCACCCCGAGCGCATCCGACATCAACGGCGAGCAGGTCACCATCACCATCGGCAACCAGCCTCCCGCCACCCAGGAGGCCGAGCTCGCCTACTTCAACGAGAAGCTCGCCGCGTTCAAGGAGCAGCACCCCAACTGGACGATCGAGACCTCCGAATCGGTCTGGGACGCCGAGACCTTCCCCGCCCAGCTGGCCGGCGGCAACCTGCCGACCGTCATCGGCGTGCCGTTCACCGAGATGAACGGCCTGATCGCCCGCGGACAGGTCGCCGACATCAGCCAGGCCCTGAAGACCACTGGCCTCTCGGACGTGCTGAACCCCTCCACCCTCACCGTGGCGCAGGACGCGAAGGGCCAGAGCTACGGCGTGCCCACCGACGCCTACGCCCTCGGACTCGCCTACAACCGAGAGCTGTTCACGAAAGCCGGCCTCGATCCCGACAAGCCGCCCACCACCTGGGACGAGGTGCGCACGGATGCGGCCGCGATCGCTGCCGCCACCGGCCAGACCGGTTTCGCCCAGCTCACCAAGGACAACCAGGGCGGCTGGGTTCTCACCGGTCAGGTCTACAGCCGCGGGGGCACCATGGAGAACGAGGACGGCACGACCGTGACCTTCGACTCGCAGCAGACCCGCGATGCGCTCCAGTGGCTGCACGACGTGCGCTGGAAGGATAACTCCATGGGCTCCAACTTCCTGCTCGGCGCGGCCGACCTCGCTCAGCAGTTCGCCGCCGGCACGGTCGGGATGTTCGTCATCCAGTCCGCCTCGTACCAGCCCGTCGTCGAGGTGTTCGGCATGCCGTCGAGCGACTTCGGCTTCACCACGCTGCCGACCGTCGACGGCGGCGACCCGGTGACCCTCTCGGGCGGCAACGTCGAGATCGTCAATTCCACGGCGACCGAGGCCCAAAAGGTGGCCGCCCTGGAGTGGGTCGATTTCTACCAGCTGCAGAAGTACCGCGACAAGGACGCGGCGATCGCCGACGCCAAGCTCAAGGTGGCGCAGGGCACGGCCGTGGCCATCCCCGGCCCGTCGCCGGTGACCGAGGAGCAGTACCAGACCTACCTGGGCTGGATCGCCGACCTCAACAACGTGCCGACGGCCAACTTCCAGCCCTACCTCGACAACGCCGCCAAGCAGACGGTGCTGCCCGAGCCGGCGACCGATTCGCAAGACCTCTACGCGGCGCTCGACCCCGTGGTGCAGGCCGTACTCACCGATCAGAACGCCGACATCGACGCACTGGTCACCCAGGCGGCCTCGGCCGTGCAGGCCAAGATCGACCGCTGACCGGCGGCGGGAGCCACCCCAGCAAACCCCGGTGGCCGGAGCGGAGGGCGCAGCCCCCGCTCCGGCCACCGATCCAGGAGAGACCGATGAACACTGTCCCCACCATCGACGCGCCGCCGGTCCGAGACGACCAGGCGCCACCCTCCACGGCGAGGCCGGCAGCAGCGCCGCGGCGCTCCTCGAGCGTCGTGCGCTGGTGGCGCCGCGGTGGCCTGAGCGCCGTCGGGCTCGCCCTGCCCACCCTGCTCGTCTTCGGCTACTTCTCCTGGAAGCCGCTCGTGCAGGGCATCACGATGAGCTTCCAGAAGTGGAACTTCGTGGCCGACCCCAGCTGGGTGGGACTGTCGAACTTCGAGTACGTGCTGAGCGACCCGCTGCTCGGCCAGGCCGTGCTCAACACCCTCTACTTCACGGTGCTCGCCATCCTCTTCGGCTTCCCGTTGCCGATCCTGCTGGCGGTCGCCGTCTCGACCCTGCGGGGACGCACCCGCCGCCTCGCCTCCTTCCTCGCCTACCTGCCGGTGATCGTGCCGCCGGTGGTCGCCATCCTGCTCTGGAAGGTGTTCTACGACTCGAGCGAGAGCGGGCTGTTCAATCGGCTGCTCGGCTTCGTCGGCATCCCGCCTCAGCCGTGGCTCAACGACGCCGCCACCGCGATGCCGTCGATCGTGCTCGAGGCCACCTGGGCCGGCGCCGGAACGGCCACGCTCATCTACCTCGCCGCGATCACGAGCGTGCGGCCCGAGCTCTACGAGGCGGCCGAGCTCGACGGCGCGGGCATCCTCTCCCGCATCTGGCACGTCACGCTGCCGCAGCTGCGCACCGTCATCCTCATCATGCTGCTGCTGCAGATCATCGGGGCGGCCCAGGTGTTCGCCGAGCCCTTCCTCTTCACCGGAGGCGGACCGCAGAACGCCACGCTGACGGTGCTCGTGCTGCTTTACCGCTACGCCTTCAACGAGGGTGACTACGGCGCAGCGACCGCGCTCGGCGTGCTGCTGGCGCTGGTGCTCGCGGGCCTCTCGGCCCTCTACCTGCTCGTGACGAAGAAGTGGAACGACTGATGACCTCGACCCTGATGCAGCGCCGCCGGAGCCGCGAGCCCGAAGACCAGTCGCGCACCCTCGTCTCGCCCCACGACCTCAAGAACCCCGCCAACCGCGTGATGGTGCGCATCGTGCACGTCGCCGTGATCGCCGGCATCGTCGTCGCCGGCGCAGGCCCCCTGATCTGGCTCGCCTTCGCGTCGCTCAACACCACCCAGGAAGTGCTGCGCAATCCCTTCGCCGTGTGGCTGCACGCCGACGAGTGGGGCAACTACGCCGACGCCTTCGGACTGGTCGACATCGGGCACTACCTGCTCAACACGGTGTTCGTCGCCGCGGGAGCGTGCCTGGTGAACCTCGTCGTGGCCTGCACGGGCGCCTACGTCATCGCCATCCTGCGGCCGAAGTGGGGCGGCATCCTGAGCGGGGCCATCCTGGCCACGCTGTTCCTGCCCGGCATCGTCTCGCTCGTCCCGCTCTACCTCACGGTGCTCGACTTCCCGCCCTTCGGCTGGAACCTGCAGAACACCTTCTGGGCGGTCTGGCTGCCCGCGGGCGCCAACGCATTCAGCGTGCTGATCATGGTGGGCTTCTTCCGGGCGATGCCGCGCGAGCTGATCGAGGCCGCGCGCATCGACGGCGCGGGCAACCTGCGGCTGCTCTGGTCGATCGTGCTGCCGCTGTCCCGCCCGATCCTGGGCGTGACCGCGCTGCTGGCCATCATCGCGGCCTGGAAGGACTACCTCTGGCCCTCGCTCGTGCTGTCGAACTCGGCCGTGCAGCCCATCTCGGTCGCCCTGCCGATCGTCGGCAAGATCACCGACCTCTCGGTGTTCCTGGCGGCGCTGTTCGTGGCGACGATCATCCCGGTGGCGCTGTTCATGCTGTTCCAGAAGCAGATCCTCGCCGGGGTCGGCATGACCTCGGGGCTCAAGGACTGACCACAGGCCGATGGCCGGGTCGGCTGGCCGGCGGCCGGGGCCGGGGATGTCAGCCGATCAGGGCCTCGAGCACCAGCGAGCGCGTGCTCGGCGGCCCTCCGAGCGTCGAACGCCCGGTGACGAGCATGCCGGGAACGGTGCGGTTGACCGCATCGGCCGCCGCATCCGAGCCCTCGGGGGAGGTGGCCGCGCCGGCGGTTTCGGCCGCCTCGAGCCGCGACACCACCAGGTCGACGGCAGCCGAGCCGACCGCGTCGAAGCGCAGATCGACCGAGGTGAGGAAGCCCTCGTTGCTCGCGGCCATGCCGGCCGCGTTGTCGACCCCGATGATGGCCACGTCGTCGGGAACCCGCACACCCGAGGCGAGCAGCTGGGCGTAGAGCCCGATCGCGATCTCGTCGTTGCCGGCGAAGATCGCGTCGTACTCCAGCCCCTCGGCCACGATCCGGCGGGTTGCTTCGAAGCCCCACTCGCGCCGGAACTCGCCGTAGAGCACGGGCGCCGCGAGCTCGAGACCGTTCGCCTTCAGGGTCTCGCGCAGTCCGCGTTCGCGGTCGCGCACCGAGTTCAGCCCCGACTCGGCGGTGACGTGCAGGATGCGCGAACGCCCGATCTCCACGAAATGCTGCGCCGCGAGCACGCCGGCGTGGGCGTCGTCGGGCAGCACGCTGGTGTCGGCCGGGTCGTCGGAGCGCGAGAGCGCGTAGACCACGGGACCGGTGAACTCGTGCGACACGGAGATGCTCTGGAAATCGGTGCCCTCGCCGAGAACCACCACACCGTCGACGTGCCGCGACTGCAGCCGCCTGACATGCTCGCGGCGGAGCCGGCGGTCGTGGGCCGCGTCGTAGAGCGTGCTGGCCAGATCGACGTCGCTGAGCGCGCGGTTGGCACCCACCAGCACGGGCATGCAGAAGGCGCCCGAGGCGTTCTCGGCGAGCACGCCCACGGTGTTGCTGCGGCCCGAGGCCACCGAGCGCGCGAGGGCGTTCGGGCGGTAGTCGAGCCGCTCGGCGGTCTCGAACACGCGCTGCCGCGTGGCCGGGGCGACACGGCCGGAGCCGTTCATCACCTGGGACGCCGTCGCGATCGACACGTTCGCGGCACGCGCGAGGTCGATCAGCCTCACCGGCTTCGTGCCCACTCGCGCCTCCCTGCGATGTCCGCGGCCCCGCGTCCGATCCCCCGTCGTCGACGTCGCTGCTGCCGATCATACCCGCCGCGGTCGCGCCCGTGCCAAACCGCTTTATCCGACAACCACCGCGAAGGCCCCGTCATCTCGGCCCCGCTCAGCTCGCGAGCAGGCGCGCGCGCTCGGCGTCGACGTCGTAGGAGGCGGGGGGCCAGGTGAGGTCGAGCGCTCCGAGCACCTCGGCGAGCAGCTGCTGCACCGCGAAGGCCGAGTACCACTTGTGGTCGGCCGGCACCACGTGCCACGGCGCCGCGTCGGTGTTCGTGGCGCCGATGGCGACCTCGTAGGCATCCTGGAACAGCGGCCAGAGCGCGCGGTCGTCGACGTCGGCGGGCGAGAACTTCCAGTGCTTGTCACTTCGGTCGAGGCGTCGCAGCAGGCGGTTCTTCTGCTCGTCCCGGCCGAGGTGGAGCATCACCTTGACGATAGTGGTGCCGCCGTCGACGAGCCGCTGCTCGAAGTCGTTGATCGCGGCGTAGCGGCTCACGAGCTCCTCGGACGAGATCGACTCGTGCACCCGGGGCACGAGCACGTCCTCGTAGTGCGAGCGGTCGAACACGCCGATCTGGCCGGGCGCAGGCAGCTGCTTCTCCACCCGCCAGAGGAACGGATGCGCGAGCTCCTCGGCGGTCGGCTTCTTGAAGGCGTGGTGCGTGAGCCCCTGCGGGTCCATCGGACCCGCTACCCGCTTGACCACGCCGCCCTTGCCCGCGGTATCCATGCCCTGCAGCACCAGCAGCACGGAGCGGCCCGAGCCCGCGAGGCTGTCGGCGAAGAGCTTCTCCTGCAGCTTCGCGAGCGTGCGGGCGGTGCCGTCGAAGTCCGCCTGGGCGGCATCCTTGTCGAGGGCACCCGGGGTGGCCCCGGTGTCGAGCGAGGCCAGGTCGAGCGGGGTCGCCGCCCGGAGGCGCCGGCTCCACTCACCACTGCCTGCCACGTGCTTGCTCATGAGCTCTCCCTGTTCATTCGGCCGTGTCGTCGGCCCCGCCGCAGAGCGGGGTGAGGATGTGGGGCGCCTGCGCGGCGGTGGGGCGCATCACAGGGGCTTGGACATGTTGATGGCCGTGGGCTCGTAGCCGAGCGAGGAGTAGAGGCCGTGCGCCACGGCGTTGTGGGCGAAGACGTTGAGGCCGAGCCTCGTGGCGCCGCGGCGACGAGCCTCGTGCTCGCCGAGGGTCATTGCGGCGCGGCCGTAGCCCTGGCCGCGATGCGCCGCGGCGATCTCGACGTCGAACACCCACCACTCGGCGGGCCGCTCGGGTGAGACCGGGCCGAGCCAGAGGGCGCCGACGACCGCGTCGCCGTCCATCACCTCGAACACGAGCTGGCCCGCAGCCGGGCGGCCGTCAGGAAAGTACTCGGCGCTGGATTCGTCGGCGCGCTTCCGCGCGTAGTCGGGGCTGTCGCCCGCCTCGATGCGTTCGCGCACGTACTCGGCGTCGGCGTTCGCCCGCCACGCGGCGAGGGCCTCGTCGGGCATCGGTCGCAGCGTCACAGCCATGCGCTGAACACTACCGAGCGCGGGCTCCCGCCGCATCCGGGATGCGTTGGGCCGCCGCTTCGAGCTAGCCCGCGGCCGCCGCCTCGCGGGCACCGTCCGCCTCCGCGCCCCACAGCACCGCCCCGTCGCCGCCGGCCCCGAGCCGGTCGCCCGCGTTCTGCAGCTCGCAGTTGGTGAGACTCAGGCAGCCGCAGCCGATGCAGCCGTCGAGCTCGCTGCGCAGGTGTTCGAGCGCGGCGATGCGCGCATCCAGCTCGCTGCGCCAGCCGGCCGAGATGCGCACCCAGTCGGCGCGCGTGGGCGTGCGGCTGTCGGGCAGCGCATCCAGGGCCTCGCGGATGGCGGCCAGCGTGATGCCCACCCGCTGCGAGGTGCGGATGAACGCCACCCGCCGCAGCACGTCACGGCGGTAGCGGCGCTGGTTGCCCGCGGTGCGCTCGGCGACGATGAGGCCGTGCTGCTCGTAGAAACGCAGGGCGGAGACCGAGACCCCGCTGCGCTCCGAGAGCTGACCGATGGCGAGCAGGTTGCGGGCTGGGTCGACGCTGGGCATGGGCTGAAACCTCCTTGACCTCGACCATAGTCGAGGTTCTAACGTGGAAGGCATGACCGAATACACGCTGCCCGACCTCCCGTACGACTACGCCGCTCTCGAGCCCCACATCTCGGGCAAGATCATGCAGCTGCACCACGACAAGCACCACGCCACCTACGTCGCCGGCGCCAACACCGCCCTCGCCGCCATCCGCGACGCCT